>CP011020.1:1085000-2312500 GCA_001023535.1 Pseudomonas chlororaphis | reverse complement strand
TTCCACCCCAGACATTCAGGGCTACTGATCGGCAGGCCTATAGAAAATGCGACATAAAGCGGCCACAGCTGGACGCGGCTCTTGTCTACGTACAAGGCGAGCTATACGAAGATCGATACATGATCCTTGCGTTCTTCGCGCCGTATGCCCATGACAAGGCGAAAGTTGATGCCGTGATGACTAGGCTTGGGATACTGGCGAAAAAGTTTCGAGACGAGAACTGACTGATATTAGGGGTCTGGAAAAGTACTACCCCATCGCGACGACGGGTAGGCAAGTCTCGAAAAACAGATCCAACGTTCTGAGCTCTTAAATTATTTCCAGCCGCCTTCGGGCGGTTTTTTCTCTTCTGGATAATCAGCGGTTTAAGGGCAACTCTCTGGACGGAGTCAGTGCCAAGGACGGCTGGATCTTCAGCGCGGTAGCTCATTTAGAAGACCAAACCTGATTCTTTAAACTTGATTAAAAGGTTTGGCTACCAATCAAGGACGAAACTGCGCACTGAGCAGGGACTATTAAATAGTCGGGAAACCGACACGCAAGCTCGGTGAGGATCGAAGGATCGCCGGGCCATAAAGCAAATCCCGGATGCTCAAAACGTGTCGGGTTTGTTTTGTTTCAACCCCGTCAGGATCAAGAGGAGTGCAGGGTTGGACATCAGCAAAGTTATACGCTCGATTTTATTGCTAGCTATCAAAATGCCTGCCTGGCGGTTCGTTTTGCTTTGCTTACTCGGGCTAGTAGTCGCAACTGGATATTTAGCTGGAAACGTCCCGTGGGAAAAGATTTTCTAGCGATTTAGACGTCTGGATATTTTCCGGGCTACTCGTCGCGACCTTCCATCATGGTGCGCTTGAGCATCACGTAGACCGCCCCGGCACCGCCATGTTTCGCCTGGCAGGAGGTGAAACCCAGCACTTGAGGGTGCTGGCGCAGCCAGGTGTTGACGTGGCTCTTGATCATCGGCCGCTTGCCGTCCAGGCGCACGGCCTTGCCGTGGGTGACGCGCACGCAGCGGATTTCGAACCGGGTGGCTTCGGCCAGGAAGGCCCAGAGGGTTTCCCGGGCCTTTTCGACGCTCATGCCGTGCAGGTCGAGGCTGCCCTCGAAAGGGATCTGGCCGACCTTCAGCTTGCGCATCTGGCTTTCCTGGACGCCGTCGCGCGCCCACATCAGTTCGTCTTCGGGGCCGACGTCGATCACGAACTGGTCGGACAGGCCGTCCACGGTCGTGGCATCGTTGCGCACGGTGGCGGCTTGGCGCAGCTTGGCGATCTGGGCGCGATCGGCCTTGGGCTTGCCGGTCTCGGCACGGTCGTGTTTGATCGGTTTTACGCCCTGGATCGCACTTTTGAACAGGGAAAAGTCGTCGTCTTGCATGTCAGCCTCCGCGAAGCCGGCCAGTTTACCCAACTCTGGCGGGATCAGGCGCGACAAAACGTCGGATGGCGGCTCAGTCGTGTTTTTTCATCAGGTGCGGAGCCATGGCCAGCTCCAGGGATTGACGGGCGCGACGGCGGCAGCGGCGCCAGAGCCAGACGCCCAGCCACAGGACGAGCAGGCCGACCGCCAGGATGATGGCCGAACCGAGCGGGGTGGCGTTCAAGTCGCCCAGCGCGGGCGGACGGCCCAGCAGGCTGGCGGCACCGGCCATGGCCAGCAGGACACCAAGTGTTGCCAGCAGCGCAGCGATCGCCGCGCCAATACGAAATCGCCAGTTGCTCGGGCCTTTGGGCCGCAAGCGACGTGCGTCAAAACCATCGGATAACTTCATTCCGATCTTCCTCAATGGGTATCGGCCCTTCGACCGGAAGATGTTCGGGTTGTTCCTGACACCAGGGCAATTGCGGCAAATGAGAGGCTTTTACGGATGAGCGGCGAAAGTGGCCGCTCATCGAAGGATCGATCAGATGAAGTCCCGGGTCAGGGCCAGGGTGGCGAAGTTGTCCGCCATGATCGCCATTTCGGTCTGGTGCACATGCTCGGCGCTGAGCACGCCGCCCTTGTGCGGCAGGTCGCGGGTGGCGCAAGCATCTTCCACCAGGGTGCAGCGAAAGCCCAGGTTCTTGGCCGCGCGCACGGTGGTACTGACGCTGGAGTGGCTCATGAAGCCGCAGACGATCAGGTCCAGGGGGCCGAACTCCTCCAGGCGTTTCTTCAGTTCGGTGCCGTGGAAGGCGCTGGGCAGCAGCTTGCCGATGATGGTTTCGTCGTCCTGGGGCTCGAGGCCCGGAATGAACTCGCCGCGTTCGCCTTGTGGATCGAACAGCCCGCCATGGGTGCCCAGGTGGCGCACATGCACGATCGGCCGACCGGCTGCCCGGGCCGCGCCGAGTAGCTGCTTGATGTTCGCGACTGCTTCATCCATGCCGCTCAGGGCCAAGGGGCCGGCGAGGTATTCCTTCTGGGCATCGATGATGATCAGGGTCGCTTGACTCAGGTTGGCTGCTGCGTAGCCGCGGCCGCTGAGTTGAAACATCGTTTTTGGAACGGACATTCTGGGGCTCCTTCGGGTGGGGCTTTTGCGACATTGTCCTCTGGCTGAGCGGTTCTGTGAATCGCTTCGATTGCAAGCGGCGCCGTTGCTGGCCTACAGCCTTGTCAAGATGCTCGTCTTGTTCAATAGGTTGCGCAAAAAACGGATAGATCCTACGAATGCCTCGGAGTTTTTCTTTCGTCTTTGAGGCGTGTTTGGGTGGGGCGTGTTTGACTGGTAGACTCGCCCGTCGATTTTTCTGGAGTTTGCCGCCGTGATCACTTCCCGCCTTCGCACCCTGCGCGACCATATCCGTTGGGCCGTCAGCCGTTTCCATGGGGAGGATCTGTTTTTCGGCCATGGCACCGACAACGCCTGGGATGAAGCCCGCCAACTAGTGTTGGGCGCACTCCACCTGCCGTGGGAAATTGCCGATAGCTACCTGGATTGCCGCCTCGAAGACGAGGAACTGGTCCATCTGCAGCGCCTGTTGCGCCGGCGTATCGACGAGCGCATCCCGGCGGCCTATCTGTTGGGCGAGGCCTGGTTCTGCGGGATGTCGTTCATTGTCGACGAGCGCGTACTCGTCCCGCGTTCGCCGATTGGCGAGCTGATCGAAAAACGTTTCGAGCCCTGGTTGGGCCAGGCGCCTGCGCGAATCCTCGACCTGTGCACCGGTTCCGGCTGCATCGGGATTGCCTGCGCCTACGAGTTCCCGGAAGCCGAAGTGGTGCTGGCCGACCTGTCGTTCGAAGCGCTGGAGGTGGCGAACCAGAACATCGAGCGCCATGGCGTCGACGAGCGGGTGTTCACGGTCCAGGGTGATGGCTTCGACGGCCTGCCGGGGCAACGTTTTGACCTGATCGTGTCGAACCCGCCCTACGTCGACGCGCAGGATTTCGCCGACATGCCCCAGGAATACCAGCACGAGCCGGCGCTGGGCCTGGCCTGTGGCGAGGATGGCTTGAACCTGGTCCGGCGGATGCTGGCCGAGGCGGCTGATCATCTGACCGAGAAGGGCTTGCTGATCGTCGAGGTGGGCAACAGCCAGGTCCACGTCGAGGCGCTGTACCCTGAGGTCGATTTCGCCTGGCTGGACTTCGAGCGGGGCGGCCATGGCGTGTTCATGCTCAGCGCCGAGCAGTGCCGCCAGCACCAGGGGCTGTTCGCTTCACGGGTTTGATCTTCTGGATTGCCGATCGCTTTTTGTGGCGAGGGAGCTTGCCAGCCCCCTCCCAGCCGGTCATCAATGCCGCGTCGCAATCCAAATCAATAATCCCGCCTGGAACATGGCAAATGCCACCAGGCAGGTGATGGTGAAGCGCAGGCCGGTGTCTTCGCGCTTGAACTTGTTGACCTTCTCTTCCTGCTGCTTGAGCCGGACTTCCTGTTCCGCCAGGTTCTGCTCGGCCTGTTGCAACATCTGCGCGGCTTCGAGGATCTCCACGAGCTGCAGCTTCTCGGTATTCCAGTCTCCCACCAGGTCGCCGACGTGGGTCGCCTTGACGCTGCCCTTGAGGTGCTGGGCGTCGGCGTAGACCACTTCGAAACCCTGGGCCTTGAGAAAACGGTCACGGCGCAGGCGAGTGTCTTCGTTCAGCGCGTCCTTGTTGTTCAGGTCGCTGCCTTCGACCCGGTAGCCCGACCAGCGTTTCTTCGCCCAGGTGATGCCCTGGGCGGCGAGGAAGCGGCCGATGCCACGGTTCATCGGCTCGATCTGCAGGTTGTCCGGGGAAAAGGTCAGGCGCTTTTCGACGTGATCGGCCCAGACATCCAGGTGATTCTGTTCCTTGCGCACGCGCTGGCCGGGCAACTTGATGCTCAAGCGCAACAGGCTGCGCTCCTTGCTGTGGCGTTCGGCATAGCTGAATTCGACGAAGCGCAGCGGGCGCGCACCGGTGGCGCGGTCGGTCTTGAGCGGGGCCAGCCGGAGCATTTTGTGATGCTCGGCTTGCACGTCCGCCCAAGGCAACTGCTCCGCAGGCGTGGCGGTCGCTTCAGTAGGGGCTTCGGTATCGGGTGAAGTGGGTGTTTCAGTCATAACGGCAAATCCTGTCCTGGCCGGCGGGTCGGCAGCGATTGCGCTGCCCGACACCGGTTTATCGGCCGTTTTCGCCGGGACTGGAGGGCTAAAAGCGTTTAACGGGTAGCGATCGAGCGAATGAACGCCGGGATGCGCGTGCCCAGTTCAGCGGCCAGGGGACGGTTGGGGTCCTTGTAGGAAGCCAGTTGTTGTTTCACGTCCTTGGGCACGATGCGCAGGACATGATTCATGCCCTCGACCAGCGCCAGTTCGGCGTCGGGCTTGGCGGCTTTCAACTGCCGGGCATCGTCGACACTGACCTGGATGTCATGGCTGCCCTGGATGATCAGGGCGGGCACCTTCAGCGCCGCGAACGCCTGGGCCGGGTCCTGGCGGAACAGCGAGATCAGGTACGGCTGCACGCTGGGGCGGAAAATCACTTGCAACGCAGGCGGCACGTTCGCGTCGGGCCGGCCGGCCTTGAGGCTGTCGAGCAATTCGTTACTGCGCAACATCAAAGGTGCCGGCAGGCGGCTGGCCAGTTGTTGGCGCAGGAGCTGGTCGATGGGGCGGGCGCTGCCGGACAACGAAATCACGCCCGCGGCGTTGGCCTGGGGTGCGGCGAGGCTGGCGATCAAGGCGCCTTCGCTGTGACCCAGCAGAATCACCGGGCCCATTCGCGGATCGGCGGCCAGCTTGCGGCTCCAGGCCACGGCATCGGCCACGTAGGCTTCGACGCTCAGGTTACGCTCGTCCGGCGTCGCGGCCAGGCTGGCGGCCACCCCCCGCTTGTCGTAGCGCACGCTGGCAATGTCGTGCCTGGCCAGGAGCCAGGCCAGGCGCTTGAGGCTGTCGTTGCGCCCGCCCTCCGGGTTGTTGCCGTCGCGATCGGTCGGGCCGGACCCGGAAATGATCAGGACCACCGGCACCGGCGTGTCGGACTTGGGCAGCAGCAGCGAGCCGAACAGTTCGCCGTTGCCCGTATCGAGGCTGATCGGACGTTGCAGCACCGTGGCCTGGGCCAGGCCGGAAAACAGGCCGATGAACAGGGTAACGCTCAAGACAAGCAGGTTTAACATCATCACGCCATTAGTTGCGAAGGTGCCGGTTGGACTGGCGCCGACCGAGAAGGTTCGAGGATGAACTACGCGGGGAGCCTGCGTATACTGGCGTCCACTACGAATCCAAGGTTGAGTTTCTCAGCGATTTCACGGAGCACCCTGCATGTCCGGCAATACCTACGGCAAGCTGTTCACCGTCACCACCGCGGGCGAAAGCCATGGCCCGGCGTTGGTCGCCATTGTCGACGGCTGCCCGCCGGGCCTGGAGATTGCCCTGGAGGACCTGCAGCGTGACCTCGACCGCCGCAAGCCCGGCACCAGCCGCCACACCACCCAGCGCCAGGAAGCCGATGAGGTCGAAATCTTGTCTGGCGTCTTCGAAGGGCGCACCACCGGCTGCGCCATCGGCCTGCTGATCCGCAACACCGACCAGAAGTCCAAGGACTACTCGGCCATCAAGGACCTGTTTCGCCCGGCCCATGCCGACTACACCTACCATCACAAGTACGGTGAGCGCGACTACCGTGGCGGCGGCCGCAGTTCGGCCCGGGAAACCGCCATGCGCGTGGCGGCCGGGGCCATCGCCAAGAAATACCTGGCCAGCCAGGGCATCGTCATCCGCGGCTACATGAGCCAGTTGGGCCCGATCGAAATCCCGTTCAAGACCTGGGACTCGGTGGAGCAGAACGCGTTCTTCTGCCCCGACCCGGACAAGGTGCCGGAACTGGAGGCCTACATGGACCAACTGCGTCGTGACCAGGATTCGGTGGGCGCGAAGATCACCGTGGTGGCCGAAGGGGTCATGCCCGGCCTCGGCGAGCCGATCTTCGACCGCCTCGACGCCGAGTTGGCCCACGCGCTGATGAGCATCAACGCGGTGAAAGGCGTAGAGATCGGCGCCGGTTTCGCCTGCGTCGCCCAACGGGGCACGGAGCACCGCGATGAGCTGACCCCGCAGGGCTTCCTCAGCAACAACGCCGGCGGGATCCTCGGCGGCATTTCCTCGGGCCAGCCGATCGTCGCGCACCTGGCGTTGAAGCCCACGTCCAGCATCACCACGCCGGGCCGCTCCATCGACACCCAGGGCAACCCCGTGGACGTCATCACCAAGGGCCGTCATGACCCCTGTGTCGGCATCCGTGCCACGCCGATCGCCGAGGCCATGATGGCGATCGTGCTGATGGATCACCTGCTGCGCCATCGTGGCCAGAACGCCGATGTACGGGTGAGCACCCCGGTGCTGGGTCAGCTTTGATGGCTGACCTGCCGGCCGCCGTGGCCTGACGACCATGGCGGCAGTGCCGTACTGGCGGCTCTCCAGTTTCTACCTGTTCTATTTCGCGTTGCTCGGTTCGACGGCGCCGTTCCTGGCGCTGTACTTCGATCACCTGGGGTTCAACGCGGCGCGCATTGGTGAACTGGTGGCGATCCCCATGCTGATGCGCTGCGTGGCGCCGAATATCTGGGGTTGGCTGGGAGATTACACCGGCCGACGCCTGGCCATCGTGCGCTTTGGCGCCCTCTGCACGTTGTTGGCCTTTTCGCTGATCTTCATCGACAAAAGCTACGCCTGGCTGGCGATGGTGATGGCGTTGCATGCGTTCTTCTGGCACGCGGTGCTGCCGCAGTTCGAAGTCATCACCCTTGCGCACTTGAGCGGGCAGGCTTCGCGCTATAGCCAGATCCGCCTGTGGGGTTCCATCGGCTTCATCATCACGGTGGTGTTGCTGGGGCGGTTGTTCCAATGGCTGAGCCTGGACATCTACCCGGTGGCGCTAGTGCTGATCATGGCCGGTATCGTGCTCGCCAGCTTCTGGGTCCCCAACGCCCAGCCGTTGCAGGGGCCGCGGGTGGCGGGGGAGGGCTTCGTGCGGCAATTGCGCAACCCCGGCGTGCTAGCGTTCTACATCTGCGTGGGCCTGATGCAGGTCAGCCATGGGCCGTATTACACCTTCCTGACATTGCACCTGGAGCAGTTGGGCTACAGCCGTGGGCTGATTGGCCTGCTCTGGGCGGTCGGCGTGGTGGCGGAAGTGCTGGTGTTCCTGCTGATGAGCCGGATCCTGGCGCGATTTTCGGTGCGCCGTGTGCTGCTGGCCAGTTTCCTGTTGGCGGCGTTGCGCTGGTTGCTGCTGGGTTCGTTGGCGGAGTTTCTCTGGGTGCTGTTGTTCGCCCAGGTGCTGCACGCGGCGACCTTCGGCAGTTTCCACGCCGCGGCCATCCATTTCGTGCAACGCAGTTTCGGCCCTCGCCAGCAGGGCCAGGGCCAGGCGCTGTATGCGGCGTTGGCCGGCACCGGCGGGGCATTGGGTGCCTTGTATTCCGGCTACAGCTGGAACGCCCTGGGCGCCAGTTGGACATTCAGCCTGGCCAGTCTCGCTGCCCTTGCTGCTGCCGTTATCATTGCGACACGCATGCAAGAGCACCGGCCATGAGCCTTCGAACCATTATTTTCCTGGAGCCATTGTCATGAGCAGCCTGTCCGTCTACCACGTCTCGACCCCCGATCTGCCGAACAAGGTGCTGACTCACTTCGAAGACATCGTCGCGACCCTGGCCGAACAGGGCGTTCGCTTCGATCGGTGGCAGCCTGCGGCGAGCATTCCCCCCGGCGCTCGCCAGGAAGACATCATCGCGGCCTACAGCCACTCGATCGATGCCCTGATGACCGAGCGCGGCTACGCCTCGGTGCAGGTCATGCGCGTGACCCGTGAGGATCGGCAAGACGCCGAGCTGCACGCCCGGTTCCTTGACGAGCACAGCCAGGCAGAAGAGGAAGTACGATTTTTCGTCGCGGGTCGTGGGCTGTTCGCTCTGCACATCGACGATTACGTCTACGCCGTGCTGTGCGAAAAGAATGACCTGATTACCTTGCCGGCTGGAATGCCGCGCTGGTTCGACATGGGCGAGCAACCGCATTTCATTGCGCTTCGCCTGGCGAACGCCGAGTGCGCCGATGCGCAATTCACCGGCAACGACATTGCCGGCCGGTTCCCGCGCCTGGAAGACTAAAAAACCGTGGGAGCGAGCCTGCTCGAAAGCGGTGGGTCAGTCGGCGGATAGGCTGGCTGATGTTCCGTCTTCGCGAGCGGGATCGCTCCCACAAAGGGGTGTTTCTGCTGGTTCCTGAGGGGCCAGGATCAGGCGCTGTGATAGGTCGGCAGGGCGAAACGGTGCTGGCTTTGCAGCATGGCAATCTGTGGCAACTCGCTGGCTTGTTCGGCCAGGTCGCGGCGGATTGCGCTGATGGCCCAAGACAGCTGGTCGCCGGCATGCAGCTGGGCATAGGAAATCGTGCGCTTGAACAGTTTGCCTTCGCTGTTGCGCAAGGTCAGCAGGATGCCGCCATCCGGGCGGGCTTGGGTGGTCACTTCATAGTTGGAAAACAGGGACGCGAACTTCTCTTGAATCATGTTCATATTTGACTGCTCCATGGTCTTGTTAGCAAACCGTGGAGGGGTAGTTGCAGTGTCTGTGCCAGCCTCGCTTGATTTAAAAAATACTTTAAAAACAACAGCTTAAAAAAATATTCGATTTTTGGTTTCGTGCATCTTGCATGAATAGCCATCGTGCATCCTGCATTTTGCGGGGTGGAACCAACTTTTTGGGAACCAATTGCCCTCCCGGCGCTCCCGCTTCGCCTGCGGCTGTTTTGCAGATACAAAACATTGCAAAAACCGCATGTACAGCGTCGCTAGCCCAGGCGTACTTTCGAGCGCAATCGAGCTGCAGTCCCCGCCAACACAAAAACAGGCCCACAGGGTCGGACAGGGAAGAACACCATGAGTCGGACAACCGGCGATGCCATCACCTGGGGCATGATGTTGCGCAAGTTGCCCGCCATTGCCAGGGTCGTGCCGCGAATCGTCAAGGGCATGAAGTTGGCCAACGTCCAGGACCCGACCCAGCCTTGCGGCCTGGGCTGGTGCTTCGAACAGGCCGCCCAACGCAACCCCCGGGGCGCGGCGCTGCTGTATGGCGATACCGTGTTGAGTTATGCACAGGTCAATGAGCAGGCCAATCGCATCGCCCACTACCTGTTGGCGCAGGGCATCGGGAAGGGCGACTGCGTGGCGGTGTTCATCGAGAACCGGCCCCAGTTGTTGATCACCGTGCTGGCGGTGGCGAAGGTCGGCGCAGTCAGCGCCATGGTCAATACCGCCCAGGTGGGAGACGCCCTGGTACACAGCCTGGCCCTCGTTGCGCCCGTCGCCATCGTGGTGGGCGAGGAACGGGTCGCGGCGTTCGACGACGTGCGCCGCCGTGTCGGGCTGCCGCAGGCTCGAACCTGGTGGGTGGCGGACGAGGACAGCGCCGGTGTTGCGCCCGGGTTCGTCGACCTGATGACTGGCAGCAATGACGCGTGCGCCGAAAACCCGGCGTGCAGTCGACAGGTGTTCTTCAACGACCCTTGCTTCTATCTCTACACCTCGGGCACCACGGGCTTGCCGAAGGCCGGGGTGTTTCGCCATGGGCGCTGGATGCGCACCTCCACCAGCTTCGGTTTGATTGCCCTGGACATGCAGCCCGACGATGTCCTGTATTGCACCTTGCCGCTGTACCACGCCACGGGCCTGTGCGTGTGCTGGGGCGCGGCGATCTGCGGAGCCTCGGCCCTGGCGATCCGGCGCAAGTTCAGCGCCAGCCAGTTCTGGAACGATGTGCGTCGTTACCGGGCGACCACCCTGGGCTATGTCGGCGAGCTGTGCCGTTACCTGATCGACCAGCCTGCCGGCAGCGAGGACCGCCGGCACGGGGTGAAGAAAATGGTCGGCAACGGCTTGCGACCGGGAGCCTGGTCAACCTTCAAGTCGCGCTTTGGTGTCGAACACGTCTGCGAGCTGTACGCGGCCAGCGACGGCAACATCGGCTTCACCAATGTCCTGAATTTCGACAACACCGTCGGCTTCTCGCTGATGGGCTGGGAGCTGGTGCAATACGACCACGACAGCGGCCTGCCTTTGCGCAACCTGCAAGGGCGCATGCAGAAAGTGCCCAAGGGCCAACCGGGCCTGTTACTGGCACGGATCGACGACAAGGCACCGCTGGACGGCTACACCGACCCGGCCAAGACCGAGAAGATCATCTACCGGGATGTCTTCGCGCCTGGCGATCGTTACTTCAACACCGGCGACCTGCTGCGCAACATCGGCTTCGGCCATGGGCAATTCGTCGATCGCCTCGGCGATACGTACCGCTGGAAGGGCGAAAATGTCTCCACCACGGAGGTGGAAAACGTGCTGCTGCAACATCCGCAAGTGGCCGAGGCGGTGGCCTATGGCGTGGAGATCCAGGGCACCAACGGCCGGGCCGGCATGGCGGCGATTACCCCGTCCGAATCCCTGGCGACCCTGGATTTCAGTGAGCTGCTGCAATTCCTGCACGGCAAGTTGCCGGCGTACGCGGTGCCACTGTTCCTGCGCATCAAGGTGAAAATGGACACCACCTGCACCTTCAAGTACCAGAAGACCCGCCTCAAGGCCGAAGCGTTCGACCCTTGCGTCACCGGTGACGAGCCGGTCTATGCGTGGCTGCCCGGCACCACGACCTACGTGCGGGTGGACCGGTCGCTGGCCGACCAGATCCAGGGCGGGCAATGGCGCTATTGATCCTGGCTATCGGCGGTACAGAGAAAAAAGGGATGACAGGGTCCGGGTCCGTCGGGAAACTAGCCGCTTTGCGAATGCCCAAAGGGAGTGACCCATGTCCGATACAAGCCGCCAGATGACCCCGGAAGAGGCTGCGGAGTTTGCCGAGCAGGTGTTCAACGTCGCCCGCCAGGGTGACGCCGCCATGATGGCTGCGTTGCTGAGCAAGGGCCTGCCGCCCAACCTGCGCAACCACAAGGGCGACACCTTGCTGATGCTGGCCGCCTACCACGGGCATGTGGAAACGGTAAAAGTCTTGCTGGAACACAAGGCCGACCCGGAAGTGCGCAACGACAACGGCCAGAGCCCGATTGCCGGCGCGGCGTTCAAGGGCGACCTGGCCGTGGTGTCGGCGCTGGTGGACGGTGGCGCGCAGGTGGAGGGCTCATCCTTCGACGGTCGCACCGCGTTGATGATGGCGGCGATGTTCAATCGAGTGGAAATCGTCGACTACCTGATCAGCAAGGGGGCCGATCCGCGAGCCAAGGACGCCAACGGCGCCTCGGCCCTGGACGCCGCCCGGACCATGGGCGCGGTGGACACGACGGCGCAGTTGGAGAAGTTGTTGGGCTGAGGCCTCGGACGGTACTGGCGGTTGGGGCGCAGGCCGTTGATTGTGTGGCGAGGGAGCTTGCTCCCGCTCGGCTGCGTAGCAGTCGTAACGCAAAAACGGGGCACGCCTGTTGGATTACGAGCGCTGACGCCAGGGCTGCTTCGCAGCCCAACGGGAGCAAGCTCCCTCGCCACAGCTGCCTGACGCCAGGGACGCGATGGAGTATCCTGCGCGCCCTCGCATCCCCTTATCCACAGGATCCACCCCATGAAAGCCGCCCTCGTCGAACTCATCAGCAAAATCAGCTCTGGCTGCCTCGGCGAGGCTGACATTGCGCGAATCGCCGACGAAGCGGCCCAGGCCTACGCCGATCCGGCGGCTTTCCTGGCGGCCAATCCGGACGTCAACTACGACGACACCTTCCCGATTCCGCTGGGTGAGTGGGTCGTGGTGGGCAGCCTGCCGGATACCGTGCTGTTCCAGGCCGACACCTACGTCGAACTGTTCGAACAGATCGTCGCCTCGTTCGGCCCTGGCGTGGCGTTCAACCTCAAGCCCAAGCAACTGGCGAAAACCGAGGCGCTGACCGCCCTCAACCGCATCCAGATCCAGATGAGCAGCCTGAGCAAGGAAAGCGGCGGCTATGTGCTGATGAACTTCAGCCAACTGCTGGACGATGAGTTGCAGATGGTGCTGGTGTTCGGCGACGACGTGCCGCGGGTGCTGCAGCTGTGCGCGCAAGTGGGCATCGCCGCCGCGCCGGCGCTGGAAGCCCTCAAGGTCGCGGTCCACGTCTGAGGCAATAAACGGAACCCTTGGCGCGGCCCAGCTATCCTAAGTGTGGCTATCACTATTAGGGAGCGACACCATGGGTTCCACCTTCAATGGCCTGATCGGCCTGATTATCCTGGCGCTCGATATCTGGGCGATCATCAATGTGCTCAAGAGCGGTGCTGAAGTGGGGATGAAAGTCCTGTGGGTGCTGCTGATCCTGCTGTTGCCAGTGCTGGGCCTGATCATCTGGGCGATCGCCGGGCCGCGTGGCAATGTACGGGTCTGACCCTCGATGAAAAATGCCCGGTCGCGATGGCGCCCGGGCATTTTTTTTGCCGCTCGATCCTCAAGCCGTCGCCAGGGATGCCTTGCGCGAAGCACTCAAGAAGCTCAGCAGCACCAGCAGCGGGAATGCACTGCCGACAATCACCACCCACAGCCAGCCACCGTGTTCGTACACCGCGCTGGCAATCGATGAACCGAACGCGCCACCGACGAAGATGCTGGTCATGTACAGCGCATTCAGACGGCTGCGGCTTTTGGCATCGAGGGTGTAGATGGTGCGTTGGCCCAGCACCATGTTCATTTGCACGCAGAAATCCAGGACCACGCCGGTGACGGCCAGGCCGATGACGCTGTAGAGCGGATGGATGAACGCCGGCAGGAAGCTCAGGCTGGCGAACAGCATCGCCAGCAGCGAAGCCACGCGGGTATGGCCGGCATCCGCCAGGCGACCGGCAATGGGCGCAGCGATGGCACCCAGGGCACCGACGAGGGCGAACAAGGCGATTTCGGACTGGGACAAGCCATGGTTGCGTGCCAGCTCCAACGGCGCGGCGGTCCAGAACAGGCTGAAGGTGGCGAACATGCCGGCCTGGTAAAGCGCACGCTGGCGCAACAGCGGTTGCTGGCGCAGCAGGGTGCCGAGCGAGCGCAGCAACTGACCATAGGAGGCACGATGGTCGGGCTGGCGCTTGGGCACGGTCAGCGCCAGGACGATGCTGATGGCTGCCATCAAGGCAGCCGCGATCATGAACATCGCGCGCCAGCCGAAGTGGTCGGCCACCACGCTCGCCACCGGCCGCGCCAGCAGGATCCCCAGCAGCAAGCCGCCCATGATGCCGCCCACGACACGCCCGCGGGTTTGCTCCGGGGCCAGGTGCGCCGCCAGGGGGATCAGCACCTGCACCGACACCGAGCTGAAGCCCACCAGCAGCGAGACCAGCAGGAACACGTTGGGCTGATCGGTGAACGCCGCGCCCAGCAGGCTGGCAATCGATACGAAGGTGGTGACGATCATCAGGCGGCGGTTTTCCAGCAAGTCACCCAATGGCACCAGGAAAAACAACCCCAGGGCATAACCGATCTGGGTCAGCGAGACGATCAGGCTGGCCATGGTGCTGCTCAGGCCCACGTCGGGGGCGATCAGTTCGATGATGGGTTGGGCGTAGTAGAGGTTGGCGACGATGGCGCCACAGCAGAAGGCAAAGAGCAGGACCATGCCTCGCGTCAGGCTGGCGCCGGCGTGCAGGGTGGGGGGATGGGCACTCATGGCAAACTCGTCAGTCAACAGGTGGGATGGCGAGAGGCTAAAGCGTTATGGCGCCCAGGGACAGGCTTTGAGGCTGATAACAGACATGCCTGGTGTTGATAATCGTCTGGCGGACCGATCGGGTGTCGATGATCGTCGTGGCGAGGGAGCTTGCTCCCGCTGGGCTGCGTAGCGGCCCCCAAAAAGCTGGGGACCGCTGCGCGCTCCAGCGGGAGCAAGCTCCCTCGCCACGGGGATTTGCGGTGCTTTACTGGCCGCTGTAGATCTGGTCGAAAATCCCGCCGTCATTGAAGTGGGTCTTCTGCACGGTGCGCCAGTCGCCGAAGGTCTTTTCCACCGACAGGAAATCCACTTTCGGGAAGCGGTCGGTGTACTTGGCCAACACGGCCGGGTCCCGTGGGCGCAGGTAGTTGGCGGCGGCGATTTCCTGGCCTTCTGGTGACCAGAGGTACTTGAGGTAGGCCTCGGCCGCGGCGCGGGAGCCTTTCTTCTCGACCACTTTGTCCACCACGCTCACCGGTGGCTCGGCTTCGGCGGAGACGCTGGGGTAGACCACTTCGAACTGGTCGCGGCCGAACTCCCGGGCGATCATTTCCGCTTCGTTTTCAAAGGTCACCAGTACATCGCCGATCTGGTTGGTCATGAACGTGGTGGTGGCGGCGCGGCCGCCGGTATCCAGCACCGGTGCCTGCTTGAACAGCTTGCCGACGAAGTCCTTGGCCTTGTTCTCGTCACCGCCGTTCTTGAGGACATAGCCCCAGGCCGACAGGTAGGTGTAGCGGCCGTTGCCGGAGGTTTTCGGGTTGGGCACGATCACCTGCACGCCGTCCTTGAGCAGGTCGGGCCAGTCTTTCAGCGCCTTGGGGTTGCCCTTGCGCACGATGAACACCGTGGCCGAGGTGAACGGGGCGCTGTTGTTCGGCAGGCGGGTGACCCAGTTGTCCGGGACCAGCTTGCCGTTGTCCGCCAGGGCGTTGATGTCGGTGGCCATGTTCATGGTGATGACATCCGCCGGCAACCCGTCGATCACTGAGCGCGCCTGCTTGCTGGAGCCGCCGAAGGACATCTGCACGGCGATGTTTTCGTTGTGCTCGGCTTGCCAGTGTTTCTGGAAGGCCGCGTTGTAGTCCTTGTAGAAATCGCGCATCACGTCGTAGGAAACGTTGAGCAGGGTCGGGGCGGCATGGGCCAGGTTGCCGAAGGCCAGGCCGGCGGCGAGAAGGGAGGCGCCAAAGAAGTTCTTCACTGCGAATTCCTTTTTATTGGGACGGGGAGTGCCGGGCAAACTAGCCGCAAGCGCATAGGTCTTCAAGCATTTAAAAGTACTTTGCTTATTCCAATTTCTTGAACAGCGCGTTGCCACAACGGGCACAAAAGGCCGCCGCCTGTTCATGGCTGTTCTTGTTGCACACCGGGCAGTCATGCTTGAGCTGATCGCCGCGCATGGCGGTGGCCAGTTCGGCGGTGAAAATGCCGGTGGGCACGGCGATGATCGAGTAACCCGTGATCATCACCATGGAGGACACCACCTGGCCCAGCGGCGTCTTGGGCACGATGTCGCCGAAGCCCACGGTGGTCAGTGTCACGATAGCCCAATAGATGCCCTTGGGAATGCTGGTGAAGCCGTGCTCGGGGCCTTCGATGACATACATCAAGGTGCCGAACACCGTCACCAGGGTCGAGACGCTGACCAGGAACACGATGATCTTCTGCTTGCTGCCCCGCAATGCCGCCATCAGGTAGTTGGCCTGCTTGAGGTAGGGGCTGAGCTTGAGCACGCGGAAGATCCGCAGCATGCGGATGATACGAATGATCAGCAGGTACTGGGCATCGCTGTAGTACAGCGCCAGGATCCCCGGCACGATCGCCAGCAGATCCACCAGCCCATAGAAACTGAAGGCATAGCGCAGCGGCTTGGGCGAGCAATACAGGCGCAAGCCGTACTCGACGATGAAGATGAAGGTAAAGCCCCATTCGATGCCGGCCAGCACGGACGCATAGTCCTGATGCACGCTGTCGATGCTGTCGAGCATCACGATCACCAGGCTGGCGAGGATGATCAACAACAAGGTGCTGTCGAAACGCCGGCCGGCCACGGTGTCGGTCTGGAAAATCATGATGTAGAGGCGTTCACGCCAATTGTTGTTGCTGTCCATACCCATCGCCTGATCTCGGAATCAGCGAAGCCTAGGGTGATTGCCCCGCAGAGCGCAAGGCGCAGCATCGAGACAGGCCTGGTGCCAGGTGCGACGGCTGGCCTGGACCAGCCAGCAGGCCAGGATGAACGGTGCCGTCAGCGGCGCCAGGCCGAGGGCGCCGAAGCCCGGCGTGAGCAGGATCGCCAGCAGGATGCCCGCCAACGGCAGCCACGGCCGGCGGTGTTGCGGGCTGAGGGCCAAAGCCACCAGCGCCGGGTTGTAGCCCGCCAGGCCGGACAGGGCGGCGGCGTGATCAGGGTGCAGCAGGGCGAAGCCCAGGCCGGCGACCGAACCGAACAGGGCCCAGCCGGCGGCGCGTCGGTTGGCGAGCAACAGGCCCAGGGCAATCAGTGCCCCGGCCCATGGGCCGTCGAGCAGCATGACCTGGGCCAGTCCGTTCAACGGCGCAGCCAGCAGGTTGGGCAACGACAGGGCCGCCGGGGGTGGCGACGCTGACGGCGTGGCGAACGCCAGCAGCAGCCAGCCCAGCCCCACGAACGGCGCTGTGTAGGCGGGCAGGCTGCGAGGGCTGCGAGTTCGCTTGAGCCACTGCTGGGTCAGCATCGCGCCAAGACCGCCGCCGGCGATGACCAACGGCGGCAACAGGATGGACCCGGGCAAGGTGAGACCCAACAACAACCCCAGCAGGATGCCGTTGTAGCTGAACAGCCCGGCCTGGCGATCCGCCTTGGGGTAGCCCCGCCGCTGGGCCGTGAGCAACCCGGCCACGCCGCCGAGCAACGCTCCTGCGAACAGGGCCGGGGCGCCAAGCAGGATCGCCAGCAGGCACAACAGGCCGCACAGCGGATGGCGCTGGAGGAAAATCTGGCTGAAGCCGTTGAGCAGGGCGGTGGCCCAGTCGGGGCAGTGGGGGTTGGGCATGGTTGTGTGTCTGATAAACCAGGGTGAACCCTTCGCGAGCAAGCCCGCTTCCACATTGAACTCGCAGCGTTCACCAAGCCCCTGCCGGAGCGTAACGCTGTTTACTCAAGGTTCATCACTTGTCGTGGCGAGGGGGCTTGCTCCCGCTGGGCTGCGTAGCAGCCCCAAAAAGCTTGGGACCGCTGCGCGCTCCAGCGGGAGCAAGCTCCCTCGCCACGGGGCGGTGACGTCCTTGTGGGAGCGGGCTTGCTCGCGAAGAGGCCAGTACAGGCGCTAGATCAACGTCTCGATACGCAACGAATTGGTCGACCCCGGTTGCCCGAACGGCACGCCCGCGGTGATCAGCAGGGTGTCGCCACGCTGGGCCATGCCTTGGGCCTGGGCGATTTCCAGGGCGGTGGAGCACACCTCGTCCACTTGCCGCAGCCGGTCGTTGACCACCGAGTGCACGCCCCAGGCCACGGTCAGGCGGCGCGCCGCGGCGAGATTCGGCGTGAGGTTGAGGATCGGCACCGTTGGCCGCTCCCGCGCCGCCCGGAGGCTGGAGGCACCCGACTCGCTGTAGTTCACCAGCACCGCCACCGGCAGGATGCTGCTGATGCGGCGGATGGCACAACTGATGGCGTCCGACACCGTGGCCTCGGCTTTCGGCCGGCTGACGTCCAGTTGCGCCGGGTAGTCGGGGCCGTTTTCCACCTGGCGGATGATCTTGCTCATCATCTGCACCGCCTCGAGGGGGTAGTCGCCCGACGCGGTTTCCGCCGAGAGCATCACCGCGTCGGCCCCTTCGGCCACGGCGTTGGCCACGTCGGTGACCTCGGCGCGGGTCGGCGCCGGGGAGAACCGCATCGACTCGAGCATCTGCGTGGCGACCACCACCGGTTTGCCGAGGGCGCGGCAAGTGCCGATGATGCTTTTCTGGATCTGCGGCACGCTTTCGGCTGGCACTTCGACGCCCAGGTCACCGCGGGCAACCATGATCGCGTCGCACAGTTCAGCGATTTCGCGCAATTGGCTCACCGCCGATGGTTTCTCGATCTTCGCCATCAGGAACGCCTTGTCCCCGATCAGGGCCCGGGCCTCGCGGATGTCGTCGGGACGCTGGACGAACGACAGCGCCACCCAGTCCACGCCCAGCTCCAGGCCGAAGCTCAAGTCGCGCCGGTCCTTTTGGGTCAGCGGACTCAGGTCGAGCACGGCCTGGGGCACGTTCACGCCCTTGCGGTCGGACAGCTCGCCGCCGTTGAGCACCTCGGTGTCGATGGCGTCGCTGTGCCGGGCCGTCACCCGCAGGCGCAACTTGCCGTCGTCCAGCAGCAGGTCCATGCCGGGCTCCAGGGCCGCGATGATTTCCGGGTGGGGCAGGTTGACCCGGCGTTGATCGCCCGGCGTCGGGTCCAGGTCCAGGCGCAGGGCCTGGCCGCGTTGCAGCAGCACCTTGCCGTCGGCAAACCGGCCGACCCGCAGTTTCGGGCCTTGCAGGTCCATCAGGATACCCAGCGGGTAGTTCAACTGCTGTTCGACGTCACGAATCCAGCGGTAGCGCTGGGCGTGATCGGCGTGGTCGCCATGGCTGAAGTTCAGGCGGAAGATGTTCACGCCGGCCTGCACCAGATCGCGGATGTCATCGATGCCACGGGTCGCGGGGCCGAGTGTGGCGAGGATCTTGACCTTCTTGTCAGGCGTCATGTTTGGGGGCCTCGAGAATCAGGATGGCGCGAAAGTCGTTGACGTTGGTGCGGGTCGGCTCGGTGATGATCAGCCCGTCCAGCGCGGCGAAGTAGCCGTAGCCGTTGTTGTCGTCCAATTCATCGCTGGCGTTCAGGCCCAGTTCGGCGGCGCGGCGATAGCTGTCCGGGGTCATGAGGACGCCGGCGTTGTCCTCGGAGCCGTCGATGCCGTCGGTGTCGCCGGCCAGGGCATAGATGCCGGGATACCCCTTGAGGCTGTCGGTCAGGCTCAGGAGGAATTCGGCATTGCGGCCACCCCGGCCATGGCCGCGCA
Source organism: Pseudomonas chlororaphis (assembly GCA_001023535.1). Lineage (NCBI taxonomy): Bacteria > Pseudomonadati > Pseudomonadota > Gammaproteobacteria > Pseudomonadales > Pseudomonadaceae > Pseudomonas > Pseudomonas chlororaphis. The sequence goes on along the minus strand of CP011020.1, from coordinate 2,293,329 downwards.
CGGTGACCGTGGTTTCGCCGCCGGACAGGATCACGCACGGGGCCGGCAAGGGCTGGCCGTGCAGGGCGATCTGCCGGGCGATGCCGGCATGGACCTTCGCCACCTCCCGGGATTCGCCTTCCAGGTCGCCGAGGATCAACGGGCTGAAGCCGGCCTGACGGGCTTTCACGGCAGCCGCTTCGAGGGACTGCTGGGGCCGGGCGATCAGCTGGAAATGGCTGCGGGCCAGGCTCGGGTCGCCAGGCTTGACGGTTTCCGATTCCGGGCTTTGCAGCCAGGCGCGCACGGAGGCGGGGACCTCGATGTGGTAACGCTTGAGGATTGCCAAGGCCTCGGCCGAGGTGCTCGGGTCGGCCACGGTAGGGCCGGAGGCGATGACCGTGGCGAGGTCCCCGGGCACATCGGAAATCGCATAGGTGTAGACCGTTGCCGGCCAGCAGGCTTTGCCCAGGCGCCCGCCCTTGATCGCCGAGAGGTGCTTGCGCACGCAGTTCATCTCGCCGATGGTGGCGCCGGACTTGAGCAGGGCCTTGTTGATCGATTGCTTGTCGGCCAGGGTGATGCCGGCCGCGGGCAGTGCCAGCAATGCCGAGCCTCCACCGGACAGCAGGAGAATCACCCGGTCGTCCTCGGTCAGGTGACTGACCAGTTCCAGCACTCGCCGGGCAACCGCCAGGCCGGCTGCATCGGGCACCGGGTGGGCGGCTTCCACCACTTCGATTTTCTCGCAGGGCGCGCCATGGCCGTAGCGGGTTACCACCAGGCCCGAGACCTCGCCCTCCCAGCAGCGCTCGACCACCTGGGCCATGGCGGCGGCAGCCTTGCCGGCACCGATGACGATCACCCGGCCGCTGCGGTCGCGAGGCAGGTATTGTTCAAGGACGTGCTGCGGATGCGCCGCGTCGATGGCCGTGGCAAACAGCTCGCGCAGCAATTGTTGCGGATCGACCGACATGGCGGGCTCCCGGAGTTCTTGTTATTCGAATTCAGCGCGAAACCCTTGTGGGAGCGGGCTTGCTCGCGAAGGCGGTGTGCCAGACGGCATATGTGTGGCTGACACACCTTCGCGAGCAAGCTCGCTCCCACAGGGTTTTGTGGTGGATCAGTTATCGCGGATCGAGAAATTCGCCATGTGCTCCAGGCCCTTGATCAGCGCCGAGTGATCCCAGTTGCCGCCGCCGAGGGCCGCGCAGGTGCTGAACACTTGCTGGGCGTTGGCGGTGTTGGGCAGGTTGATGTTCAACTCCCGGGCGCCTTGCAGGGCCAGGTTCAGGTCCTTCTGGTGCAGGCTGATGCGGAAGCCTGGGTCGAAGGTGCCCTTGATCATGCGTTCGCCGTGCACTTCCAGGATCTTCGACGAGGCGAAGCCGCCCATCAGGGCCTCGCGAACCTTGGCCGGGTCCGCGCCGTTCTTCGCGGCGAACAGCAGCGCCTCGGCCACGGCCTGGATGTTCAGGGCGACGATGATCTGGTTCGCCACCTTGGCGGTCTGGCCATCGCCATTGCCGCCCACCAGGGTGATGTTCTTGCCCATGGCCTGGAACAGCGGCAAGGCGCGTTCGAACGCCGCGCTGTCGCCGCCGACCATGATGCTCAGGGTGGCCGCCTTGGCGCCGACTTCGCCGCCAGACACCGGCGCATCAAGGTACTGCGCGCCTTTTTCATTGATCTTCGCCGCGAACGCCTTGGTGGCGGTGGGGGAGATCGAGCTCATGTCGATCACCACCTTGCCCGCGCCGACGCCAGCCGCCACGCCATCGGCGCGGAACAGCACGTCCTCGACCTGAGGGGTGTCCGGGACCATCACGATGATGAACTCGGCTTCCTGGGCCACTTCCCGTGGGTTGGCCAGCGCCACCGCGCCGCCGGCCAGCAGGTCGGCCGGGGCCGCGTCGTGGTGCTGGGACAGCAACAGGCTGTGACCAGCCTTTTGCAGGTTCAATGCCATTGGGTGGCCCATGATGCCGGTGCCGATGAATCCGATTTTAGCCATGGGGAAAATCCTCTTGTTGTCTAGGGCCCGGTGTTTCTGTGGCGAGGGAGCTTGCTCCCGCTGGGTCGCGAAGCGGCCCCAGAAATCGTGCCGGGTAAAATCATGCGTCTGCTTCGCAGCCGAGCGGGAGCAAGCTCCCTCGCCACAAAAGCTCGCGCGGCATCAGATCGCGTTATGGTTTTTCAGCCAGCCCAGTCCCGCTTCGGTGGTGGTCAGGGGCTTGTATTCGCAGCCGACCCAACCGGCATAACCGATGCTGTCCAGGTGTTCGAACAGGAAGCGATAGTTGATCTCGCCGGTGCCCGGCTCATGGCGTCCGGGGTTGTCCGCCAGTTGCACGTGGTTGATCTCGCCCAGGTGCGCGGCCAGGGTCCGGGCCAGGTCGCCTTCCATGATCTGCATGTGATAGATGTCGTATTGCAGGAACAGGTTGGCGCTGCCCACCTGCTCGCGGATCGACAGGGCCTGGGCGGTGTTGTTCAGGTAGAAGCCGGGGATGTCGCGGGTGTTGATGGCTTCCATCACCAGTTTGATGCCCTTGGCTTGCAGCTTCTCGGCCGCGTACTTGAGGTTGGCGACGAAGGTTTTCTGCACCAGGGCCTCGTCACAGTTCTGCGGGCGGATCCCGGCCAGGCAATTGACCTGGGTGTTGCCCAGCACCTGGGCATAGGCGATCGCCAGGTCGACACCGGCGCGGAACTCCTCGACCCGGTCCGGCAGGCAGGCAATGCCGCGTTCGCCCTTGGCCCAGTCGCCGGCCGGCAGGTTGAACAGCACTTGGGTCAGGCCATGGGCGTCAAGCTGCGCCTTGAGTTCGGCGCTGCTGTAGTCGTAGGGGAACAGGTACTCGACCCCGCTGAAACCGGCCTTGGCGGCCGCTTCGAAACGGGCGAGGAAATTCTGCTCGGTGAACAGCATGGACAGGTTGGCGGCGAAACGCGGCATGACAATCTCCTGTAGAGGTGTAGGGACCCTTGTGGCGAGGGAGCTTGCTCCCGCTTGAGTGCAAAGCACTCACAAAATGGGCTGCTGCGCAGCCAGCGGGAGCAAGCTCCCTCGCCACAGGTCCGGTGATGTCCTTCATGAACAGCAGTGCCTGTGGAGGCGTCAGTGTCAGTCAAGCAACGAAATGGCCGTCGGCGCATCGTTGCCCACCAGCGCCAGGTCTTCGAATTCGTTGACGGCGTTGATCTCGGTGCCCATGGAAATGTTGGTCACCCGCTCCAGGATAACCTCGACGATCACTGGCACCTTGAACTCCTCGATCATGGCCTGGGCCTGGCGCAGCGCCGGCTGGATGCCGGACGGCTCGAACACCCGCAACGCCTTGCACCCCAGGCCCTCGGCCACGGCGATGTGGTCCACACCATAACCGTTGAGCTCTGGCGCGTTGAGGTTATCGAAGGACAGCTGCACGCAGTAGTCCATGTCGAACCCGCGTTGCGCCTGGCGAATCAGGCCCAGGTAAGAGTTGTTCACCACCACATGGATGTACGGCAGCTTGAACTGCGCGCCCACCGCCAGCTCTTCGATCATGAACTGGAAATCATAGTCGCCCGACAGCGCCACGACCTTGCGGCTCGGATCAGCCTTGACCACCCCGAGCGCGGCCGGAATGGTCCAGCCCAAGGGGCCAGCCTGGCCGCAGTTGATCCAGTGGCGCGGCTTGTAGACGTGCAGGAATTGCGCGCCGGCGATCTGCGACAGGCCGATGGTGCTGACGTAGCAGGTGTCCTTGCCGAACACCTGGTTCATTTCCTCGTACACGCGCTGGGGCTTGACCGGCACGTTGTCGAAGTGGGTCTTGCGCTGCAGGCTCGCCTTGCGTTGCTGGCAGTCCTGCACCCAGGCTCTGCGGTCCTTCAACTTGCCGACGGCTTGCCACTGGCGGGCGACTTCGATGAACAAGGTCAGGGCCGAGGCTGCGTCGGAAACGATGCCCAGGTCAGGTGTGAATACCCGGCCGATCTGCGTGGGCTCGATGTCCACGTGAATGAAGGTGCGGCCCTCGGTGTAGACATCCACCGAGCCGGTGTGACGGTTGGCCCAGCGGTTGCCGACGCCCAGCACCACGTCGGACTTGAGCAGCGTCGCGTTGCCGTAGCGGTGGGATGTCTGCAGGCCGACCATGCCGACCATCAGCGGGTGATCGTCGGGGATCGTGCCCCAGCCCATCAAGGTCGGGATGACCGGGATGCCGGTCAGCTCGGCGAACTCCACCAGCAGCTCACTGGCATCGGCGTTGATGATGCCGCCGCCCGCTACCAGCAATGGCCGCTCGGCCTGGTTCAGCAGGCTCAGCGCCTTCTCGATCTGCACGCGGTTGGCGGCAGGCTTGGCCAGGGGCAGCGGTTGGTAGGCGTCGATGTCGAATTCGATCTCGGCCATCTGCACGTCGAAGGGCAGGTCGATCAGCACCGGGCCCGGGCGACCGGAACGCATTTCATAGAAGGCTTTCTGGAACGCGTAGGGCACCTGGCCAGGCTCCAGGACGGTGGTCGCCCACTTGGTCACCGGCTTGACGATGCTGGTGATGTCCACGGCCTGGAAGTCTTCCTTGTGCAGGCGGGCGCGGGGGGCCTGGCCGGTGATGCACAGGATCGGGATGGAGTCGGCGCTGGCGCTGTAGAGACCGGTGACCATGTCGGTACCGGCCGGGCCCGAGGTGCCGATGCACACGCCGATGTTGCCCGCTTTGGTGCGGGTGTAGCCCTCGGCCATGTGCGAGGCACCTTCCACATGGCGAGCGAGGACGTGATCGATGCCGCCCACTTTTTGCAGGGCAGAGTACAGCGGGTTGATCGCCGCACCCGGGATGCCGAAGGCGGTGTCCACGCCTTCACGGCGCATCACCAGGACGGCGGCTTCGATTGCTCTCATTTTGCTCATGGTTTTGTGCCTCTTACGTTTTGTAATTGTATACAAGTGGCTGTGCGTCGAGTGTATTCACGCTAAGCGGCGCAGGTCAATCCATTTTCTCAAGCGCCTGTTTTATTCGTCGAAAGCCCACGGGGAAGGGTGTTTTTCGTCAGTGTAGGGGCTTTGTGATAATTATTGTATACAAAAATATATTTTGTTGTGTTCTATTTGTGGTGTTCGGTTTTGCTTGAAGTGAAACCCGAAAGGCTCTCCCATCACAAAAAAAGGACAGCACCCATGAGCGCTCTAACCTTGAACGTCGCCGTCAACCTGGCCGGCCAAACCCTTGCCGCCGGCCGCGAAATCAGTGCCGCCCCCCTGACCGTCGCCATCCTCGACAGCGGCGGCCACCTGATCGCCCTGCAACGCGAAGACGGCGCGAGCCTGCTTCGTCCCCACATCGCCATCGGCAAGGCCTGGGGCGCCATCGCCCTGGGCAAGGGCTCGCGCCTGCTGGCCCAGGACGCCCAACAACGCCCGGCCTTCATTGCCGCGCTGAACAGCCTGGGGCAGGGCAGCGTGGTACCGGTTCCGGGTGGGGTGTTGATCAGGGATCAGGACGGGAGGGTGTTAGGGGCGATTGGTGTGAGTGGTGATGTTTCGGATGTGGATGAGCAGTGCGCGGTGAGAGCTGTCGAGGCGTTGGGGTTGGGAGCGGATGTGGGGATGAGCGCTTGATGCGGTGGTGAGTTGACGAACGCCTTCGCGAGCAAGCCCGCTCCCACAGGTTAGTGGACACAAAATGTATGAACACCAGAAACCCCCTGTGGGAGCGGGCTTGCTCGCGAAGGCGATCGACCAGACACATCCGGCTAAAGGTTGGCCCCAGGATTCTCCAATTCCAAAGCTAGCCTTTCAGGACTTCATCCAGGAAAGGACTCGATGGAATGCCTGCACGTTCAGCTTCGCATCGCCTGCGCATCGGTCGATGGGCAGAGCCAAATCGCATCTATCTGCTGACAGCCAACACGTTGGAGCGCGAACCTGTTTTCAGGGACTACGGTCTGGGCAGAATAGTTATCCACCAGTTCAGGGCAATAGAGAAATGTGGCATTGCAGACTCGTTGGCTTTCGTCGTAATGCCTGACCATTTTCATTGGTTGATCCAACTGCATCGCGGCTCTTTAGGGCAGTTGATGTGTCAGGTGAAATCTTTAAGTGTCAGGGGCGTCAACGAGAAGTCTGGGAGAACGGGGAGTCTCTGGCAGCAGGGCTACCATGACCGGGCGCTGCGACGGGAAGAAAATCTGGTCAAGCTTGCCCGGTATGTCGTGGCCAACCCATTGCGGGCCGGTTTGGTCAAACGGTTTGGCGACTATCCTTTGTGGGATGCGATCTGGGTTTGAGCTTGAATCGAGTCGGCCCATTCGCGAGCAAGCCCGCTCCCACAGGGGGTTGCGGTGTCCATATCTTTCGTATCAACCATCAGCACCTGTGGGAGCGGGCTTGCTCGCGAATAGGCAGCGACTCGGTGTATCAGCCTGTCTCACACCCTTTCAACACCAACCGGGTAATCGTCTGCGCCGCCGCTTCGTAATCGGCTTCATCCAGCTTCGCCTTGCCGGTGATGGCGGTGATCTGCCAGTCGAAATCAGCGTAGGTCTGGGTGGCGGCCCAGATGCTGAACATCAGGTGGTTGGGGTCGATGGGGGCGATCTGGCCGCGGTTGATCCAGGTCTGGATGCAGTCGATGTTGTGCCGGGCCTGGGCGTTGAGTTGTTCCACCAGGTCGGGGCTCAGGTGGGGGGCGCCGTGCATGATTTCGCTGGCGAAGACCTTCGAGGCGAAGGGCAGGTCGCGGGAGATGCGGATCTTGGAGCGAATGTAGTGGCTGAGCACTTCACTCGGTACGCCGTCGGCATTGAAAGGGGTGGACGCCTGGAGGATCGGTTCGATGATGCTTTCCAGGACCTCGCGGTAGAGGTTTTCCTTGGATTTGAAGTAGTAGTAGACGTTGGGTTTGGGCAGGCCGGCCTTGGCCGCGATGTCGCTGGTCTTGGTCGCGGCGAAGCCCTTGTCGGCAAATTCCTCGCTGGCGGCACGCAGGATCAGTTCTTTGTTGCGCTCGCGGATAGTGCTCATAAACCCAGGGGTTCCTTGCCTGTTCTGGCGGTGGCGCATGGTAGCACCGGCCTCGCGCGGCGCTCAAGAATGCCCCGAGGGCCGCGGCTCGCGGTATGCTGCGCGGCATTATTGTTCAAGGAGCCCCTCCATGGCTGGAAGCAGTTTGCTGGTACTGATCGACGACATCGCCACCGTGCTCGACGACGTAGCGTTGATGACCAAGATGGCCGCCAAGAAAACCGCCGGTGTGCTGGGCGACGACCTGGCGCTCAACGCCCAGCAAGTCTCTGGCGTGCGTGCCGAGCGGGAACTGCCGGTGGTCTGGGCCGTGGCCAGGGGCTCATTCATCAACAAGTTGATCCTGGTGCCCTCGGCGTTGGCGATCAGTGCCTTCGTGCCCTGGCTGGTGACGCCGCTGCTGATGGTGGGCGGTGCCTACCTGTGCTTCGAGGGCTTTGAAAAGTTGGCCCACAAGTTTCTTCACAGCCCCGCCGAGGACCAGGCCGGACACGCGCAGTTGGCCCAGGCAGTGGCTGACCCGGCGGTCGACCTGGTGGCTTTCGAAAAGGACAAGATCAAGGGCGCGGTGCGCACCGATTTCATCCTCTCGGCGGAAATCATCGCCATCACCCTGGGTACGGTGGTCGATGCCACGCTGACCCAGCAGGTGATCGTGCTTTCCGGCATCGCCATTGTCATGACCGCCGGCGTCTATGGCCTGGTGGCGGGGATCGTCAAGCTCGACGACCTGGGGCTCTGGCTGACACAAAAGCCGGGGCAGGCCGCCCAGCGTATCGGCGGCGCCATCCTGCGCGCCGCGCCCTACATGATGAAAAGCCTGTCGGTGATCGGCACGGCGGCGATGTTCCTGGTGGGCGGCGGCATCCTCACCCACGGTGTGCCGGTGGTGCACCACTGGATCGAAGGTGTGGCGGCCAGCGCCGGCGGCGCGGGGTTCATCGTGCCGATGTTGCTCAATGCGGTGGCGGGGATCGTGGCGGGTGCGGTGGTGTTGGCGGGGGTGATGGCGGTGGGCAAGATCTGGAAAGCGTTGAAGGGCTAGACCTGGCAACGCAAAACAAAAACTGTGGGAGCGAGCTTGCTCGCGAAGGCGGTGTGTCAGTTAGCACATAGGTTACCTGACACACCGCCTTCGCGAGCAAGCCCGCTCCCACACTGGTTTTGGGGGCGCCCAAACTACTCGGCAATCTGCAACTTGCGCGACTCCGTGTACACGTAGCGGACTTTTTCATACTCGAACGGCGAGTTCAGCTGGCCGTAGCGGAAGCTGGTCTGGTAACGCTTGTCCACGCCTCGCAGGAGCAGCAGTTCCGGGTGGTTGGCGCTGACTTCGGCGACGTTCAGGAAGTTGATCGCCGATTCGGCGGTGTAGTCCACCAGCAAGCCCGAGGTGTCGCGCAGGTTCGACGGGCCGAAGATCGGCAGCACGAAATACGCGCCGGCCGGCACGCCGTAGAAGCCCAGGGTCTGGCCGAAGTCTTCGCTCTGGCGCGGCAAGCCCATGGCGGTGGCCGGGTCCCACAGGCCGGCAATGCCGACGGTGGTGTTGAGCAGCAGCCGCGCGGTGGTTTCCATCGAACGCTTGCCCTTGAACTGCAGCAGGCTGTTCATCAGGTTCGGCACGTCGCCCAGGTTGTTGAAGAAGTTGCTGACCCCGGTGCGCACGAAGCTCGGGGTGATGTAGCGGTAGCCATCGACGACGGGCAGGAACACCCATTGGTCGAAGCGGTAGTTGAAGTGGTAGACCCGGCGGTTCCAGGATTCCAGCGGGTCGTACACGTTCAGGGCGTTGAGGGTCGAGCGCTCGAATTCGCGCTGGTCCAGCCCCGGGTTGAACTTGAGCTTGGTCAGTGGTTCCTTGAAGCCATCCGGGTCCACCACCGCTGGCGCAGCGGTCTTGCCGTCGTCGGCGTGCACCATGCCCGCCCCCAGGAGCGCCGCAATAAGCAGGAGATATTTAGCCACGGAAGAACTCCAGCATGGCGTCGCTGTTGACGCGGTAGTTAAGGTTGCCGCAGTGGCCGCCCAGTGGATAAACCGTCAGGCGATCGCCAAAGGTCTTGCGCAGGAAGCCCAGGTCGCCCGGGCCAAGGATGACGTCGTCGGCGTTGTGCATGACAGCGATCTTCGAACTGGCCTGCAGGTAATCCTTCAATGCATACAGGCTGACCTGGTCGACCAGTTGCAACAGGCTGCCGCCGTCGGTGCGCGCGCGCCACATCGGGATCACCTGCTCGGTGAGGTAGCAGTCGAAGTCGCATTGCAGTGCGCGCTTGAGGAACGGCGTCAGGCTGGTGCTTTCGGTGATCGGGAACTTGGGCGGGATGATCAGGCCGCGACGGTTGATCAGGTCCGACGTGAACGCGATGTCGGCCGCCGAGAAGCGGAACGACGTGCCGATCAGCATCGCCATCTGCTCGTTGCTCAGGTGTTGCTTGGATTGCTGGAAGTCGTAGAGCAGGGCGTCGTTGAGGTCGATGTAGCCTTTTTGCTGGAAGTAGCGGGTCAGCTTGTTCAGCACCAGCTCATAAAAGGTGGTGGTGCTGTTGATGCCCTTGACCTGGGTCTGCACCAGCTTGTCCAGGTTGGTGATCGAGGTGTAGAGGTTCACCGGCGGGTTGAGCAACAGGACTTTCTTGAAGTTGAAGCTGCGCCGGGTTTCGTCCAGGTGCGCGACGAAGGCCGCATCCAGTGCGCCCAGGCTATAACCGGTGAGGTAATACTCGGTCACCGGCAGCTTGGGGTTTTGCGCACGCACGGCCTGCATCACCCGGTACATGTCCTCGGCGTCTTCCTTGGAAATGCCCGGTGTGGCGAAGCGTGAAGCCGCGCTCATGAAGTCGAAGCTGGTGGGCGATGACAGCTGCACCACGTGGTAGCCGGCCTTGTAGTAGAGGCGCTTGAGGTATTCGTTGAGGCTGCTGTCGTAGCGCGCGCCGGTGCCGGCGATCAGGAAGATCAGCGGTGCCGGCTTGTCCTGGGTGGCCAGGCGGTAGGTGAGGCTTTTCACCGGCCAGAAGTTGTCCGGCAGGATGAACTCGCGTTCCGGGCGCAGTTTCAGGCTGTGGTCGGACTGATTGATGTCCTCGATCAGCGGCAACTCCGGGCGCAGGTCCGGCGGGGTGGTGGCAATGGTCGCCTCGAACGGGTTGGTCAAGGGGTAGCCATAACTGGCGGCGTCAATATCTGCCGCCAGCGCGGACGCACTCAGGATAAGGCCGCCGAAGAGGGCAGCGAAGCGCAAGGAACGGAGCATGACGAGATCCCTAAGAGGAAGGTGCCGAATGAGGTTCGCAGCCTATGACCACCGAAGCGAAGCCAAGTGCCATGATCGGCACGAAACAGGCGCGCAGTGGGTGCAATAGTAGCGGGACGATACACGTTCGGCCCCGGTGATGGCTAGTTGGGCGCTGCGTGTCGCAGCTGGCGTTCTGATGTCGTTTCTCGGTTTATCGAGGTCGCTGACAGAGCAGGATACGGATCGGCGCAGGTTGATGATCGACGCGTCAGTACTCCACTGGCGTTCGAACCGGTTTGGGTGAGCGAGCGTGATGGGGGCGCTGTGACCATAACAACACGTTGACGCTGCTCGGCATCCGTCGGGCGCAGCACTTTCGGGGAAGTAACGATGAAGATGCGACGACTCTTGGGCGCAGGTGCCGCACTGGTACTGGCGATCAGCTCCACACTGGCCAGTGCCGAAACCAAAACCCTGAGCATCGGCTACGTTGACGGCTGGTCCGACAGCGTCGCGACCACGCACGTCGCGGCCGAAGTCATCAAGCAGAAGCTGGGCTACGACGTGAAGCTGCAAGCGGTGGCGACCGGGATCATGTGGCAAGGCGTGGCTACCGGCAAGCTCGACGCCATGCTCTCGGCCTGGCTGCCGGTGACGCACGGCGACTACTGGGCCAAGAACAAAGACCAGGTGGTCGACTACGGTCCCAACTTCAAGGACGCCAAGATCGGCCTGATCGTGCCTGAATACGTCAAGGCCAAGTCCCTCGAGGACCTGAAGACCGACGACTCCTTCAAGAAACGCATCGTCGGCATCGACGCCGGTTCAGGCGTGATGCTCAAGACCGAACAGGCCATCAAGGACTACGACCTGACCGGCTACCAACTCAAGGCCAGTTCCGGCGCCGGCATGATCGCCGAGCTGACCCGTGCCGAGAAGAAGAACGAATCCATCGCCGTGACCGGCTGGGTACCGCACTGGATGTTCGCCAAGTGGAAACTGCGCTTCCTGGAAGACCCGAAAGGCGTCTACGGCGCGGCTGAGACCGTGAACAGCATCGGTAGCAAGGAACTGGACACCAAAGCGCCGGAAGTGGCTGCCTTCCTGAAGAAATTCCAGTGGGCTTCGAAAGACGAAATCGGCGAAGTCATGCTGGCCATCCAGGAGGGTGCCAAGCCTGAAGCCGCTGCCAAGGACTGGGTCGCCAAGCACCCGGACCGCGTCAAGGATTGGACTGGCAAGTAATCCGCCTGATCCAGTAATCCCGAAAGCCGCATGACGTCGTGTCATGCGGTTTTTTTATGTCTGCAACCTTTCGGTCTTGCCAATTTCCAGTGGGAGCGAGCTTGCTCGCGATAGCGGTATATCTGCTTGCATTTATATTGAATGTGCGACCGCAATCGCGAGCAAGCTCGCTCCCACAGAAGAGCCATGGCAAAAGTTTGCGGGAAACTGGCAAAACCGTCATGTCGTTCTAATACTAAGGTCGTCTGGAACCTGGCCTTGGGCCGCATAGAGTAGAGTCGTTCCAACTTAAATTGTGCTGCGAGGATAAAAACAATGAACGACAGCATTTACCTCTCGATTCAAAACAGCCCGCGCTTCAAGGAGCTGGTGAGAAAAAGGGAAAGGTTCGCCTGGATTCTCTCGGCGATCATGCTAGGGCTGTACGCCGGATTCATCCTACTGATTGCCTACGGGCCACACGTGCTCGGGGCCAAGATCGCGCCCGAGTCGACGATCACCTGGGGCATTCCCATCGGTGTCGGCCTGATTATCTCGGCTTTCATCCTGACCGGTATCTACGTGCGACGTGCCAATGGCGAGTTCGACGACCTGAACAATGCGATTCTCAAGGAGGCTCAGCAATGATCCGGCGTCTACTGGCTCTCTCGAGCATTGCAGCGTTCGCCCCGGGTGCCTGGGCGGCTGAGGCCCTGACCGGGGCCGTGCAGAAACAACCGCTCAACGTCTCGGCCATCATCATGTTCGTGGCCTTCGTCGGCCTGACCCTGTGCATCACTTACTGGGCGTCCAAGCGCAGCAAGTCGGCCAGTGACTACTACGCCGCTGGCGGCCGGATCACCGGTTTCCAGAACGGCCTGGCGATTGCCGGTGACTACATGTCGGCGGCGTCCTTCCTGGGGATTTCCGCCCTGGTATTCGCTTCCGGCTACGACGGCCTGATCTACTCGATCGGCTTCCTGGTGGGCTGGCCGATCATTCTGTTCCTGATCGCCGAGCGCCTGCGTAACCTGGGTAAATACACCTTCGCCGACGTGGCGTCCTATCGCCTGGGGCAGAAGCAGATCCGGACCCTGTCGGCCAGCGGCTCGCTGGTGGTCGTGGCGTTCTACCTGATCGCGCAGATGGTGGGCGCCGGCAAGCTGATCCAGCTGCTGTTCGGCCTGGACTACCACGTCGCGGTGATCCTGGTGGGCATCCTGATGTGCCTCTACGTGCTGTTCGGCGGCATGCTGGCCACCACCTGGGTACAGATCATCAAGGCAGTGCTGTTGCTGTCGGGTGCTTCGTTCATGGCCTTGATGGTCATGAAGCACGTGAACTTCGACTTCAACATGCTGTTCTCCGAAGCGGTCAAGGTTCACCCTAAAGGTGAAGCGATCATGAGCCCGGGTGGCCTGGTGAAGGATCCGGTTTCGGCCTTCTCCCTGGGTCTGGCGCTGATGTTCGGTACTGCTGGCCTGCCGCATATCCTGATGCGCTTCTTCACCGTGAGTGACGCCAAGGAAGCGCGCAAGAGCGTACTGTACGCCACAGGCTTCATCGGCTACTTCTACATCCTGACCTTCATCATCGGCTTCGGCGCGATCCTGCTGGTCAGCACCAACCCGGCCTTCAAGGACGCGGCAGGTGCCTTGCTCGGTGGCAACAACATGGCGGCGGTGCACCTGGCCGACGCGGTGGGTGGCAGTATTTTCCTCGGCTTTATCTCGGCGGTCGCCTTCGCGACCATCCTGGCGGTGGTGGCCGGCTTGACCCTGGCAGGCGCTTCGGCGGTGTCCCACGACCTGTACGCCAGCGTGATCAAGAAGGGCAAGGCCAACGAAAAGGACGAGATTCGCGTCTCGAAGATCACCACCATCGCCCTGGCGGTGCTGGCAATCGCCCTGGGCATCCTGTTCGAGAAGCAGAACATCGCGTTCATGGTGGGCCTGGCGTTCTCCATCGCGGCGAGCTGCAACTTCCCGGTGCTGCTGCTTTCGATGTACTGGAAGAAGCTGACCACCCGTGGCGCCATGATCGGCGGCTGGCTGGGCCTGGTCAGTGCCGTGGGCCTGATGATCCTGGGCCCGACCATCTGGGTGCAGATCATGGGTCACGAGAAGCCGATCTACCCGTACGAGTACCCGGCGCTGTTCTCGATGGCCATTGCCTTCGTGGGCATCTGGTTCTTCTCCATCACCGACAAGTCGGCTGAAGCGGCCAACGAGCGAGCGCTGTTCTTCCCGCAGTTCGTGCGTTCGCAGACGGGCCTGGGGGCGAGTGGGGCGGTAAATCACTAAGAAGCAGTTGCGAGCTTCAAGCTTCAAGCTGCAAGTTAGATGCGGTGCAGCGTAGGAAAATACCCCTGTTGAGAGGCAGGGGTATTTTTTTTGCTTGCAGCTTGCAGCTTGCAGCTCGTAGCTCTAAACCCCAGCCCAAAAAAAACGGCCTCTTCAAGAGGCCGTTTTTTCTGGCTGGGGTTTAGTGCCGATCTTCCAGCTTGGTGATGTCACGCGACTCGTAGCCGGTGTACAGCTGGCGCGGGCGGCCGATCTTGTACGGGCTGGAGAGCATTTCCTTCCAGTGGGAGATCCAGCCGACGGTCCGCGCCAGGGCGAAGATCACGGTGAACATGCTGGTTGGAATGCCGATCGCCTTGAGGATGATCCCCGAGTAGAAGTCGACGTTCGGGTACAGCGAGCGCTCGATGAAGTACGGGTCGGTCAGGGCGATCTCTTCCAGGCGCATGGCCAGTTCGAGTTGCGGATCGTTCTTGATCCCCAGTTCCTTGAGCACTTCGTCGCAGGTCTGCTTCATGACGGTGGCGCGCGGGTCGCGGTTCTTGTAGACCCGGTGACCGAAGCCCATCAGCTTGAACGGATCGTTCTTGTCCTTGGCCTTGGCGATGAACTTGTCGATGTTCGAGACATCGCCGATTTCATCGAGCATGGTCAGTACCGCTTCGTTGGCACCGCCGTGGGCCGGGCCCCAGAGTGCCGCGATACCGGCGGCGATACAGGCGAACGGGTTGGCACCCGACGAGCCGGCCAGGCGTACGGTGGACGTGGAGGCGTTCTGCTCGTGGTCGGCGTGGAGGATGAAGATCCGGTCCATGGCCTTGGCGAGCACCGGGCTGATCGGTTTGATCTCGCACGGGGTGTTGAACATCATGTGCAGGAAGTTTTCTGCATAGTTCAGGTCGTTGCGCGGGTACATCATGGGCTGGCCCATGGAGTACTTGTAGACCATGGCCGCCAAGGTCGGCATCTTGGCCACCAGGCGGATCGCGGAGATTTCGCGATGCTGGGGGTTATTGATGTCCAGGGAGTCGTGGTAGAAGGCCGAGAGGGCGCCGACAACGCCGCACATGACGGCCATCGGGTGGGCATCGCGACGGAAGCCGTTGAAGAAGGTCTTCAGCTGCTCGTGAACCATGGTGTGGTTCTTCACGGTGCTGACGAACTGGGCCTTTTGCTCTGTGGTTGGCAGCTCGCCGTTGAGCAGCAGGTAGCAGGTTTCCAGGTAGTCCGATTTTTCAGCCAGTTGCTCGATCGGGTAGCCGCGGTGCAGCAGGATGCCGTTGTCGCCGTCGATGTAGGTGATTTTCGACTCGCACGAGGCGGTCGACATGAAACCTGGGTCAAAGGTGAAACGGCCCGTGGCCGTCAGGCCCCGTACGTCGATTACATCGGGACCAACGGTGCCGGTTAAAATGGGCAGCTCGACGGGGGCTGCGCCCTCGATGATCAACTGCGCTTTTTTGTCAGCCATGTGGCCTCCTATTAATGCTTGGAATCATCAGACAGACCCCCCACGCAGGGCCCGCACCACTATAGTGAGATAAATCCGAAAGTCAATTTGCCTAAAGTCTTGCTCCAGAAGGCTTTAACCGGACTTTTTCCGCGAAATTACCTGCCGTTTACGCCTTTTGTCTGGTATGTGCAATGCGCTATTAGGGGAAGGTGAACGCGTTGTCATTAGTAGCCTAACTGTCTATACTCGGCCACCGACCGCCAGGGGCTTTTGGGCCTGCTTTCTTGGGGGTCGTCACTCCCTGGGTGGTGAGTACCTGACCAGTGCGCGCCGCAACAACTTTGCCCTGATTGTTAGGGGCTCTTCAGTGTGAAAAAAAAGCCGTGAAAAGCCAACGACCTGTAAACCTAGACCTAAGGACCATCAAACTCCCAGTCACTGCTTACACGTCCATTCTTCACCGTATCTCCGGTGTCATCCTCTTCGTCAGCCTGGCCATCATGCTTTACGCATTGGACAAGTCGCTCGACTCGGAAGAAGGCTTCGGTCAGGTGAAAGCGTGTCTGACCAGTCCGCTAGCCAAGCTAGTGATTTGGGGCATCCTGTCCGCCTTGCTGTATCACCTGGTTGCCGGTGTGCGCCACTTGATCATGGATATGGGCATCGGTGAAACGCTGGAAGGCGGCAAGCTGGGCTCGAAAATCGTTATCGCCGTTTCCGTGGTGGTGATTGTTCTGGCAGGAGTCTGGATATGGTAACCAACGTTACGAACCTCTCGCGTTCGGGCCTTTATGACTGGATGGCGCAGCGTGTGTCTGCGGTCGTTCTCGCGGCTTACTTCATTTTCCTGATCGGATATGTCGTGGCAAACCCTGGCCTTGGCTATGCCCAATGGCACGAACTGTTCGCAAACAACTGGATGCGTATCTTCAGTCTGCTGGCCCTTGTCGCACTGGGCGCTCACGCCTGGGTCGGCATGTGGACCATCGCCACCGACTACCTGACGCAAATGGCGTTCGGCAAGTCGGCGACTGCCATACGTTTCCTTTTCCAGGCGGTATGCGGCGTCGCGATGTTCGCGTACTTCGTCTGGGGTGTGCAGATTCTTTGGGGTATCTGATTCATGGCTAACATTCCTACGATTTCTTTCGACGCCATCATCATTGGTGGCGGCGGTGCCGGCATGCGCGCAGCGCTGCAACTGGCGCAGGGCGGTCACAAGACTGCCGTGATCACCAAGGTTTTCCCGACTCGTTCGCACACTGTTTCCGCCCAGGGCGGCATCACCTGCGCCATCGCTTCGGCCGACCCGAACGATGACTGGCGCTGGCACATGTACGATACCGTCAAGGGTTCCGACTACATCGGTGACCAGGACGCTATCGAATACATGTGTCAGGAAGGCCCGGCCGCGGTGTTCGAGCTGGACCACATGGGCCTGCCGTTCTCCCGTACCGAAACCGGCCGCATCTACCAGCGTCCGTTCGGTGGCCAGTCCAAGGACTACGGCAAGGGCGGGCAGGCTGCCCGTACTTGCGCGGCCTCCGACCGTACCGGTCACGCGCTGCTGCACACCCTTTATCAGGGCAACCTGAAGGCCGGCACCACGTTCCTGAACGAGTACTACGCCGTTGACCTGGTGAAAAACCAGGACGGCGCCTTCGTCGGCGTGATCGCGATCTGCATCGAAACCGGCGAAACCACCTACATCCGTTCCAAGGCCACCGTGCTGGCGACCGGCGGTGCAGGCCGTATCTACGCCTCCACCACCAACGCCCTGATCAACACCGGTGACGGCGTTGGCATGGCCCTGCGTGCTGGCGTGCCGGTACAAGACATCGAAATGTGGCAGTTCCACCCGACCGGCATCGCCGGCGCCGGTGTACTGGTCACCGAAGGCTGCCGTGGTGAAGGCGGCTACCTGATCAACAAGCACGGTGAGCGTTTCATGGAGCGTTATGCTCCGAACGCCAAGGACCTGGCCGGTCGTGACGTGGTTGCCCGTTCGATGGTCAAGGAAATCATCGCCGGCAACGGTTGCGGCCCGAATGGTGACCACGTGATGCTCAAGCTCGATCACCTGGGCGAGGAAGTGCTGCACAGCCGCCTGCCAGGCATCTGCGAGCTGTCCAAGACCTTCGCCCACGTCGACCCGGTCGTCGCGCCGGTGCCGGTCGTTCCAACCTGCCACTATATGATGGGCGGTGTTGCCACCAACATCCATGGCCAGGCAATCACCCAGAACGCCGAAGGCGTCGACCAGATCATCCCTGGCCTGTTCGCAGTCGGTGAAGTGGCGTGCGTATCGGTTCACGGTGCCAACCGCCTGGGCGGCAACTCGCTGCTCGACCTGGTGGTCTTCGGTCGTGCCGCCGGCCTGCACCTGGAGAAGGCGCTGAGCGACGGTATCGAATACGACGACGCCACCGACGCCGACATCAACGCGGCCCTGGCCCGTCTGTCCGCCCTGAACGAGCGCACCGATGGCGAAGACGTCGCCACCCTGCGTCGCGAGCTGCAAAGCTGCATGCAGAACTACTTCGGTGTATTCCGTACCGGCGAATACATGCAGAAGGGTATTGCCCAGCTGGCGCAATTGCGTGAACGAATCGCCAACGTGAAGATCAACGATAAATCGCAGGCGTTCAACACCGCCCGTATCGAAGCGCTGGAGTTGCAGAACCTGCTGGAAGTGGCCGAAGCCACCGCCATCGCCGCAGAAGTGCGTAAAGAGTCCCGTGGCGCCCACGCCCGCGAAGACTACGAAGACCGAGACGACGAAAACTGGCTGTGCCACACCTTGTACTTCCCGGGTGAAAAACGCGTCGCCAAGCGTGCCGTGAACTTCTCGCCGAAGACTGTTCCGACTTTCGAACCAAAAGTCCGGACTTATTAAGGGTGACCGCTATGTTGCAAGTCAGTGTTTATCGCTACAACCCTGATCAGGACGCTGCGCCGTTCATGCAGGATTTCCAGGTCGATACCGGTGGTAAGGACCTGATGGTGCTGGACGTGCTGGCCCTGATCAAGGAACAGGACGAGGGCTTCTCCTACCGTCGCTCCTGCCGCGAGGGCGTTTGCGGCTCCGACGGCATGAACATCAACGGCAAGAACGGCCTGGCCTGCATCACGCCGTTGTCGGCCGTTGTGAAGGGCAACAAGCTGATCGTTCGTCCGCTGCCAGGTTTGCCGGTGATCCGTGACCTGGTCGTCGATATGAGCATCTTCTACAAGCAATACGAGAAGGTGAAGCCATTCCTGCAGAACGACACGCCGGCTCCGGCCATCGAGCGTCTGCAGTCCCCGGAAGAGCGTGAGAAGCTCGACGGTCTGTACGAGTGCATCCTGTGCGCCTGCTGCTCGACCTCGTGCCCATCCTTCTGGTGGAACCCGGACAAATTCCTGGGCCCGGCCGCCCTGCTGCAAGCGTACCGCTTCCTGGCAGACAGCCGTGACACCAAGACGTCCGAGCGTCTGGCCGCACTGGATGACCCGTTCAGCGTATTCCGCTGCCGCGGGATCATGAACTGCGTCAACGTCTGCCCGAAAGGCCTGAACCCGACTAAGGCCATCGGTCACGTACGTAACATGCTGCTGCAAAACGGCGTGTGATTCAGCTGCTGTACCCGTAGAACCGCTGTACCCGTAGAGGCTAGGGCGCGGGCTTCAACCCGCGTCGTAGCATAACCAGAACAGCCGCTCACAAAGCGGCGGTTCTTATTTTGAAGAAATGAGACAAGCAGGGGCATCCGGGCTGGTACCCGGACTATCAGCGTGATCCTAAGTGGCTTGTTTTAGTCGCTGCACTCGGACTTCTGCAAGTTTGCTCGGTGTTTTCGCCGGTGGTGTTCCCCTAATCGAGGGTGACCAAGCATGCAAGAAAGCGTGATGCAGCGCATGTGGAACAGTGCCCACCTCTCCGGTGGTAACGCTGCCTATGTGGAAGAGCTCTACGAGCTCTACCTGCACGACCCTAACGCTGTGCCAGAAGAATGGCGCACCTACTTTCAGAAGTTGCCGGCTGACGGTAACTCTGCCACTGATGTTTCGCACTCGACGATTCGCGATCATTTCGTGCTGCTGGCGAAGAACCAGCGCCGCGCCCAACCGGTATCTGCCGGTAGCGTGAGCAGTGAGCACGAGAAGAAGCAAGTCGAAGTGCTGCGACTGATCCAGGCCTACCGGATGCGCGGCCACCAGGCAGCCCAGCTGGACCCGCTGGGGCTGTGGCAGCGTCCTGCACCTGCAGACCTGTCGATCACTCATTACGGCTTGACCAATGCCGATCTTGATACGACCTTCCGTGCCGGCGACCTGTTCATCGGCAAAGAGGAAGCGAGCCTACGCGAAATTCACGAAGCGTTGCAGCAGACATATTGCCGCACCATCGGCGCTGAGTTCACGCACATCACCGACTCCGAGCAGCGCCAGTGGTTCCAGCAGCGTCTGGAAAGCGTTCGTGGCCGTCCGACCTACTCCGCCGACATCAAGAGCCACCTGCTCGAGCGCGTCACGGCCGGTGAAGGCCTGGAGAAATACCTGGGCACCAAGTACCCAGGTACCAAGCGTTTCGGCCTGGAAGGTGGTGAAAGCCTGATCCCGATGCTTGACGAGCTGATCCAGCGTTCCGGTTCCTACGGCACCAAGGAAGTCGTCATCGGCATGGCCCACCGTGGTCGCCTGAACGTACTGGTCAACACCTTCGGCAAGAACCCGCGCGAGCTGTTCGACGAGTTCGAAGGCAAGAAGAAGGTCGAGCTGGGTTCCGGCGACGTGAAGTACCACCAGGGCTTCTCGTCCAACGTGATGACCACCGGTGGCGAAGTCCACCTGGCGATGGCGTTCAACCCGTCCCACCTGGAAATCGTTTCCCCGGTGGTCGAGGGTTCGGTTCGCGCCCGCCAGGATCGTCGCAACGATCCGACCGGCGAGAAGGTGTTGCCGATTTCCATCCACGGTGACGCGGCATTCGCCGGTCAGGGCGTGGTCATGGAAACCTTCCAGATGTCGCAGACCCGCGGTTTCAAGACCGGCGGCACCGTGCACATCGTGATCAACAACCAGGTCGGTTTCACCATCAGCAACCCGCTGGACTCGCGTTCCACCGAGTACGCCACCGACGTCGCGAAAATGATCCAGGCGCCGATCCTCCATGTGAATGGTGATGATCCGGAAGCCGTGCTGTTCGTGACCCAGCTGGCCATCGACTACCGCATGCAGTACAAGCGCGACGTGGTGATCGACCTGGTCTGCTACCGTCGTCGTGGCCACAACGAGGCCGACGAGCCAAGTGGCACCCAGCCGCTGATGTACCAACAGATCGCCAAGCAGCGCACCACCCGTGAACTGTATGCCGAGCGCCTGACCCAGGCCGGCGTGCTGAACGCCGAGCGCGTCCAGGAAAAAGTCGATGAATATCGCAACGCCCTGGACAACGGCCTGCACGTTGTGAAAAGCCTGGTCAAGGAGCCGAACAAAGAGTTGTTCGTGGACTGGCGTCCTTACCTGGGCCACGCCTGGACCGCTCGTCACGACACGCGTTTCGACCTCAAGACCTTGCAGGAACTGTCCGCCAAGCTGCTGGAAATCCCGGAAGGCTTCGTGGTCCAGCGCCAGGTCGCCAAGATCTACGAAGACCGTCAGAAGATGCAAGCCGGCGGCCTGCCGATCAACTGGGGCTATGCCGAAACCATGGCGTACGCGACCCTGGCGTTCGAAGGTCACCCGATCCGCATCACCGGCCAGGACGTAGGCCGCGGTACTTTCTCGCACCGCCATGCGGCGCTGCACAACCAGAAAGACGCCAGCACCTACATTCCGCTGCAACACCTGTACAAGGGCCAGCCACGTTTCGACCTGTACGATTCGCTGCTGTCCGAGGAAGCCGTCCTGGCGTTCGAATACGGTTATTCCACCACCGAGCCGAATGCGCTGGTGATCTGGGAAGCCCAGTTCGGCGACTTCGCCAACGGTGCCCAGGTGGTTGTCGACCAGTTCATCACCAGCGGCGAGCACAAGTGGGGTCGTCTCTGCGGCCTGACCATGCTGTTGCCACACGGTTATGAAGGGCAGGGGCCGGAGCACTCCTCGGCACGTCTGGAGCGTTACCTGCAACTGTGCGCCGAGCACAACGTGCAAGTGTGCGTACCGACGACCCCGGCGCAGATCTACCACCTGCTGCGTCGCCAGGTCATCCGTCCGCTGCGCAAGCCGCTGATCGTACTGACGCCCAAGTCGCTGTTGCGCCACAAACTGGCGATCTCCACGCTCGAGGACCTGGCCGAAGGCTCGTTCCAGACCGTTATTTCAGAAATCGACACGCTGGACGCGGCCAAGGTGACTCGCCTGATCCTGTGCAGCGGCAAGGTCTACTATGACCTTCTGGAAAAACGTCGTGCCGAAGGCCGCGAAGACATCGCCATCGTGCGTATCGAGCAGCTCTATCCGTTCCCGGAAGAAGACCTGATGGAGGCCATCGCGCCTTACACCAACCTCACCCACGTGGTGTGGTGCCAGGAAGAACCGATGAACCAGGGCGCGTGGTACAGCAGCCAGCATCACCTGCGTCGCAGCATCGGCAACCATAACAAGGCCCTGGGCCTGGAATATGCCGGCCGTGATGCTTCTGCTGCACCTGCGTGTGGTTATGCGTCGATGCACGCCGAGCAGCAGGAAAAACTGCTGCAAGATGCCTTCACTGTTTAATGCCTTCGCGCACCTGAAACCGAATTTAAGGAACCACAGATAATGGCTATCGAGATCAAAGCCCCCACTTTCCCGGAATCGGTTGCCGATGGCACCGTTGCCACCTGGCACAAAAAACCGGGCGAGGCCATCAAGCGTGACGAACTGATCGTCGACATCGAGACCGACAAGGTCGTGCTGGAAGTCCTGGCGACCGCCGACGGCGTGCTGGGCGAGATCGTCAAGAACGAAGGCGACACCGTTCTGTCCGACGAAGTGCTGGGCTCGATCGTTGAAGGTGGCGCTGCCGCCGCTGCTCCGGCCGCTGCTGCCGCGCCGGCCGCCGCCCAGGCTGCTGCTCCGGCTGCCGACGGCGAAGACGATCCAGTCGCTGCGCCGGCTGCCCGCAAGATCGCTGAAGAAAACGGCATCAACATCGCTTCCGTTGCCGGCACCGGCAAAGGCGGTCGCGTGACCAAGGAAGACGTCGTGGCTGCCGTTGCCGCGAAGAAAGCCGCTCCAGCGGCCGCTGCTCCGGCCAAGGCTGCCGCTCCGGCCGCCGCTGCGCCTGTGTTTGCCGCCGGCGACCGCACCGAGAAGCGTGTACCGATGACCCGCGTTCGCGCCACCGTGGCCAAGCGCCTGGTCGAAGCCCAGTCGAACATGGCCATGCTGACCACCTTCAACGAAGTCGACATGACCGAAGTCATGGCCCTGCGTTCGAAGTACAAGGACCTGTTCGAGAAGTCCCACAACGGCGTGCGCCTGGGCTTCATGTCGTTCTTCGTCAAGGCAGCCACCGAAGCGCTGAAACGCTTCCCGGCCGTCAACGCGTCGATCGACGGTTCCGACATCGTCTACCACGGCTATGCCGACATCGGTGTCGCGGTCTCCAGCGACCGTGGCCTGGTGGTTCCGGTGCTGCGTAACGCCGAGCTGATGAGCCTGGCCGAAATCGAAGGCGGCATCGCCACCTTCGGCAAGAAGGCCCGTGACGGCAAGCTGTCCATCGACGAGATGACCGGCGGTACGTTCACCATCACCAACGGTGGTACATTCGGTTCGATGATGTCGACCCCGATCGTCAACCCACCGCAAGCGGCGATCCTGGGTATGCACAACATCATCCAGCGTCCGATGGCGGTCAATGGCCAGGTTGTGATTCGTCCGATGATGTACCTGGCGCTGTCCTACGATCACCGCCTGATCGACGGTAAAGAAGCCGTGACTTTCCTGGTAACCATCAAGAACCTGCTTGAAGATCCGGCTCGTCTGCTGCTGGACATCTGATCTCGCCGCGAGGGCCGGTCTGTCGACCGGCCTCTTGCTGAAACAATCGGTCTCGTCCCACGACGGTCGCCACAAGCGGCCGTCCGGTTTGATTCGAAAAGGAATGACTCATGACTCAGAAATTCGACGTGGTAGTGATTGGTGCGGGCCCTGGCGGCTATGTAGCGGCCATCAAGGCTGCACAACTTGGCCTTAGCACTGCCTGCATCGAGAAATACACCGACGCGGAGGGCAAACAGGCCCTCGGCGGTACTTGCCTGAACGTCGGCTGCATTCCTTCCAAGGCGCTGCTGGACAGTTCCTGGAAATACAAGGAAGCGAAAGAAAGCTTCAACGTCCACGGCATCTCCACCGGCGAAGTGAAGATGGACGTCGCCGCGATGGTTGGCCGCAAGGCTGGCATCGTCAAGAACCTGACCAGCGGTGTTGCCACCCTGTTCAAGGCCAACGGCGTAACCTCGATCCAGGGCCACGGCAAGCTGCTGCTGGGCAAGAAGGTCGAAGTGACCAAGCCAGACGGTTCGGTTGAAGTCATCGAAGCCGAGAACGTCATCCTGGCACCGGGCTCGCGCCCGATCGACATCCCGCCAGCCCCGGTCGATCAGAACGTGATCGTCGATTCCACCGGCGCCCTGGAATTCCAGTCCGTGCCTAAGCGCCTGGGCGTCATCGGTGCCGGCGTGATCGGCCTCGAGCTGGGTTCGGTATGGTCGCGCCTGGGCGCGCAAGTGACCGTGCTGGAAGCCCTCGACACCTTCCTGATGGCTGCCGACACCGCAGTCTCCAAGGAAGCGCTGAAGACCCTGACCAAGCAAGGCCTGGACATCAAGCTGGGCGCTCGCGTGACCGGTTCGAAAGTCAACGGCGAAGAAGTCGTGGTCAACTACACCGACGCCGATGGCGAACAGACCATCACTTTCGACAAACTGATCGTTGCGGTCGGCCGTCGTCCGGTGACCACCGATCTGCTGGCTGCCGATAGCGGCGTTGAAATCGATGAGCGTGGTTTCATCCAGGTTGACGATTTCTGCGCCACTACCGTACCGGGCGTCTACGCCATCGGTGACGTGGTTCGCGGCATGATGCTGGCGCACAAGGCGTCCGAGGAAGGCATCATGGTTGTCGAGCGCATCAAGGGCCACAAGGCCCAGATGAACTACGACCTGATCCCGTCGGTTATCTACACCCACCCGGAAATCGCATGGGTCGGTAAAACCGAGCAGGCCTTGAAAGCCGAAGGCGTTGAAGTTAACGTCGGCACCTTCCCGTTCGCCGCCAGTGGCCGTGCCATGGCTGCCAACGACACCGGCGGTTTCGTGAAAGTCATCGCCGATGCCAAGACGGACCGCGTATTGGGCGTTCACGTCATTGGCCCAAGCGCTGCCGAGCTGGTACAGCAAGGCGCGATCGGTATGGAATTCGGCACCAGCGCTGAAGACCTGGGCATGATGGTCTTCTCCCATCCGACCCTGTCCGAAGCCTTGCACGAAGCGGCCCTGGCCGTGAATGGCGGCGCCATCCACGTGGCCAACCGCAAGAAGCGTTAATAAACAATAAGAAACCACGGCGGTTCGGCCCGTCGTGAGCCTTGCGAGCAAGACTCACCGCGGAATGTCCGCTGGACGCAGTCTTGCGTAGCCGAACCGGGCGACCGGAACGCTACGCAAGCAGCAGTCACAGGTGGTGCGGCACTCAATGGTGCAGCACCGAATGCGCAGTACCTAACGAAGACGGTAATAAGCATGAATCTTCACGAGTATCAGGGTAAGCAGCTGTTCGCTGAGTACGGCCTGCCAGTATCCACAGGCTACGCGGTAGACACCCCGGAAGCGGCAGCAGAAGCTTGCGACAAAATCGGCGGCAGCGAATGGGTTGTCAAAGCCCAGGTTCACGCCGGTGGTCGCGGTAAAGCGGGCGGCGTCAAGCTGGTTCGCAGCAAAGAAGACGCCAAAGCCTTCGCACAGCAGTGGCTGGGCAAGCGTCTGGTGACTTACCAGACTGACGCCAACGGTCAGCCAGTCACCAAGATCCTGGTCGAGTCGTGCACTGATATCGCTAAAGAGCTGTACCTGGGCGCTGTCGTTGACCGTTCGAGCCGTCGCATCGTGTTCATGGCCTCCACCGAAGGTGGCGTGGACATCGAGAAGATCGCGCACGACACCCCTGAGAAAATCCTCAAGGCCACCATCGATCCACTGGTTGGCGCACAGCCATTCCAGGGTCGCGAGCTGGCTTTCCAGCTGGGCCTGGAAGGCAAGCAAGTCACTCAGTTCGCCAAGATCTTCGTTGGCCTGGCCAAGCTGTTCCAGGACCACGACCTGGCGCTGCTGGAAGTGAACCCGCTGGTGATCAAGGCTGACGGCGACCTGCATTGCCTCGATGCCAAGATCAACATCGACGCCAACGCCATGTACCGTCAGCCTAAGCTGAAGACTTTCCACGATCCGTCCCAGGACGATCCGCGCGAAGCGCACGCTGCCAAGTTCGAACTGAACTACGTGGCCCTGGAAGGTAACATCGGCTGCATGGTCAACGGTGCCGGCCTGGCCATGGGTACCATGGACATCGTCAACCTGCATGGCGGCAAGCCAGCCAACTTCCTCGACGTAGGCGGTGGTGCTACCAAGGAACGCGTAACCGAAGCGTTCAAGATCATCCTGTCCGACACCAACGTCGCTGCAGTACTGGTCAACATCTTCGGCGGCATCGTTCGTTGCGACATGATTGCCGAAGGCATCATCGGCGCCGTGAAGGAAGTGGGCGTGAAAATCCCGGTTGTTGTTCGCCTCGAAGGCAACAACGCTGAGCTGGGCGCTAAAGTACTGGCAGAAAGCGGTTTGAACATCATCGCTGCTACCAGCCTGACCGACGCTGCTCAACAAGTTGTCAAAGCTGCGGAGGGCAAATAATGAGCGTCCTGATCAATAAAGACACCAAGGTTATCTGCCAGGGTATTACCGGTTCGCAAGGTAGTTTCCACACCCAGCAAGCCATCGAATACGGCACCAAGATGGTTGGCGGCGTAACGCCAGGCAAAGGCGGCACCGAGCACCTGGGCCTGCCAGTGTTCAACACCGTGAAAGACGCTGTAGCCGCGACTGGCGCCACCGCCAGCGTGATCTACGTTCCAGCTCCTTTCTGCAAGGACTCCATCCTTGAAGCAGCGTTCGGCGGCATCAAGCTGATCGTTTGCATCACCGAAGGCATCCCGACCATCGACATGCTGGAAGCCAAGGTCAAGTGCGACGAGCTGGGTATCACCCTGATCGGCCCTAACTGCCCAGGCGTGATCACTCCAGGCGAATGCAAGATCGGCATCATGCCAGGTCACATTCACTTGCCAGGCAAGGTCGGTATCGTTTCCCGTTCCGGCACCCTGACCTACGAAGCGGTCAAGCAGACCACTGACGCCGGTTTCGGTCAGTCGACTTGCGTCGGCATCGGCGGTGACCCGATCCCAGGCTCGAACTTCATCGACATCCTGAAGCTGTTCCAGGAAGACCCGAAGACCGAAGCGATCGTCATGATTGGTGAGATCGGCGGTTCGGCCGAAGAAGAAGCGGCTGCCTACATCAAGGCAAACGTGACCAAGCCGGTTGTTTCCTACATTGCTGGTGTGACTGCTCCTCCGGGCAAGCGCATGGGCCATGCTGGCGCAATCATCTCTGGCGGCAAAGGCACTGCAGACGAGAAATTCGCTGCACTGCAAGACGCAGGCGTGAAAACCGTGCGTTCGCTGGCAGACATCGGCAAGGCCCTGGCCGAGCTGACTGGCTGGGAAATGAAGAAGTAAGCTTCGGCTGACTGATTCGTTCCAGCAACAAAGGCCACCTTCGGGTGGCCTTTGTCGTTTTCGGCCGTCGTATTTGTGGCTGTAGGGCTTATTGTGTCGAGGGGATTTATCCCCGTTGGGCTGAGAAGCAACCCCAAAATAATTGACCGCAATTTGTCTGGAGGGACGCGGTTGCCTGGTTGGGGCTGCTTCGCAGCCCAGCGGGGATAAATCCCCTCGCCACAGGCCATCTGCTTTCCAGAGAGGCGGTGTGGGATAAATAGATACGTAAACGCGACACTAAAATGTCGTGTATCGGATACTTCGCCCCGTAACAGTGCGTTTGTCAGGCAAATTCGTTAGGCTAGCAGCCATTTTTGCGCTCGCGGCCCACAAGGCGGCGACGTGCTAAACGGGTCGGTCTGATGCGGATCGGCAGCATTTCCCTCTACCCCTAAGGGAAATCCCTCTCTAAATTCCGATTCAGTAGTGTGGTTTCCTTAAATGAAAGTGTTGAAAGGCCAGGATATCCTGGCGCTTGGTTTCATGACATTTGCCCTGTTCGTCGGGGCTGGCAACATCATCTTCCCACCTATCGTCGGTTTGCAGTCCGGGCCTCATGTCTGGATGGCGGCGCTGGGCTTTCTGATCACGGCAGTCGGCTTGCCGGTCATCACCGTTGTTGCCCTGGCCAAGGTCGGTGGCGCGATGGATGCCTTGAGCAGCCCCATCGGCAAGATCGCCGGAGGCTTGCTGGCAGCGGTGTGCTACCTGGCCGTCGGCCCGCTGTTCGCCACGCCGCGTACCGCCACCGTTTCGTTCGAAGTCGGCCTGGCGCCGCTGACCGGCGAAAGTCCATTGGCGTTGTTCCTCTACAGCGCCGTGTATTTCCTGCTGGTGTTCTTCATCTCACTTTACCCGGGCCGCCTGCTGGACACCGTCGGGCGCTTTCTCGCGCCGCTGAAGATCATTGCCCTGGCCGTGCTGGGCATCGCCGCGTTCGCCTTGCCGGCGGGCGACATCGGCGTGGCGACTCCCGAGTACGTCGCGGCGCCGTTTTCCCAAGGTTTCATCAATGGCTACCTGACCATGGATACCCTGGGTGCGCTGGTGTTCGGCATCGTCATCGTCAACGCGATCCGTTCCCGGGGCGTCGAGTCCCCGGCCCTGATCACCCGCTATGCCATCATTGCCGGGTTGATCGCCGGGGTGGGCCTGGCGCTGGTCTACGTCAGCCTGTTCCGCCTGGGTTCCGGCAGCCATGAGGTGGCGGCGGGGGCGACCAACGGTGCGGCGGTGCTGCATGCCTACGTGCAACATACGTTCGGCAGCCTGGGCAGCGGTTTCCTCGCGGTGCTGATCTCCCTGGCATGCCTGGTGACGGCGGTTGGCCTGACCTGCGCTTGTGCCGAGTATTTCAGCCGCGTCCTGCCACTGTCCTACAAGACCCTGGTGGTGATCCTGGCGGCGTTTTCGCTGCTGGTGTCCAACTTGGGCCTGACCAAGCTGATCGCATTCTCGATCCCGGTGCTCACGGCGATCTACCCGCCGTGCATCGCCCTGGTGGCGCTGAGCTTCTGCAAGGACTTCTGGCACGAGCAAGGGCGCATCGTTGGCCCGGTGATGCTGGTGTCGTTCCTGTTTGGCCTGATCGACGCCCTCAAGGGCGCCGGGCTGGCGGACTGGATGCCGGCCCAACTGGCCCACCTGCCGCTGAGCGAGCAGGGCCTGGCCTGGCTGGTGCCGTCGGTGATGACCCTGGCGGTGGCCGTGGTCTGCGACCGGCTGCTGGGCAAGCGCAGCGAAGCGCTGGCCTGACCCGGCTCTTGCGCCAATGACGAAATGCCCCGTATCAATCGATACGGGGCATTTTTTTTGTGTGCGGTGTCTTTTTTCGTGGGCTAACGTCGAAGCAGTGTCTCGAAAGGCTTGCACACAACCTTGTGGTCGGCATTTCAAGATACGTCTGGCTTTAGACGTCATGTTTTTGGACACACAGGAAATCGAATGTCATTCATCCAAGCCAACCTGATCCATCTGCTTGCCGCCGCCTGGTTCATCATCTGCTGGGCCGGCTATACCCGCTATGCCACCTGGAAGGCCCGCGACACCGCGTGCCTGGCCAGTGTGATGCACTTGTACCGCGAGGACTGGATGCGCCGCATGCTGCTGCGCGAGAACCGCATCGCCGATGCCAGCGTGATCGGCAACCTGGAGCGCAACGCGTCCTTCTTCGCCTCCAGCACGTTGATCATCCTCGCCGGCATCCTGACTGTCCTGGGGGCGTCTGACCGAGCGGTGTCGTTGCTGGCGGACCTGCCGATGGTGCAGCAGGCGTCCCAGGGCATGGCGGAAGTCAAGTTGCTGTGCCTGGCGCTGGTGTTCGTGTATGCGTTCTTCACGTTCAGCTGGTGCATGCGCCAATACAACTTCGCGGCGGTTTTGGTAGGGTCGGCGCCGATGATCGGCGAGCGCCATGTGTCGGAGCAGGAGCGCAAGGCCTTCGCCCTTCGGGCTGCGCGGGTTATTTCGATGGCCGCCAACCAGTTCAACTTCGGCCTGCGCTCTTATTATTTCGGCATGACCATGTTGGCCTGGTTCGTCAGCCCCTGGTTATTCATGTTGATGAGTGCGGGCGTGGTGTTTGTGCTGTATCAGCGTGAGTTTCACTCCGATGTACTGGATGTCATGGTCTATACGCCGACTGAAGTCCCGGCCCCGGAAGTCCTCAAGGACGTGGCATAACGGTTTCGTTCGCTGAACGGCAGGCAAAGAAAAACCCGCACCAGGCGGGTTTTCTTTTGCCGCTAAAACCGGATCAGTTGGTTTTAGGCGCTGTAGCGGGGGCTTGTTCCTGCGCGGCGGCTTTGTTCGCTTCGGCCTGATCTTTGGCAGCTTCGGCGTTTTCTTTCGCGGCGTCGTTCACTTTATCCTGTGCTTTGTTCATGTCTTGCTGAGCTTGCTCAGCGTGTTGGTTGGCATCTTGAGCTTTGTCCTCGGATTTTTTATCGCAGGCAGCGAGACCCAGGGAGGCGGCCAACATCAAGGCAATAGCTAAAGTCTTACGCATGGGGTGTTTCTCCTTATGGAAATAACTACTGGCCTTTTGAGCACAGCCCCGGAGATTAAGTTCCAGCGTTGTCACAGATATATAACGTTGCCGTGCAATGGAACTTTATCGGTCACGGCTGATATCAGCTTTCGTCACTTATCCGAGCATTAATCACATGGCCGAAGACCCCGTTTTTGAGCGTGCGACACGTTTTTTGTCGGCGCTGCGGCATTGCCAGGTATTGGGTTTGAAACTGCACAGTGCCAGCCCTGAAGGTTTGACGGTGATCCTGCCGTTCAGCCCCCGAATCGTCGGAAATCCCCTGACCGGCATCATCCACGGTGGCGCATTGACGTCTCTGATGGACACCGCGTGCGGCATGTCGACCCTGTGCGTGCTCCCGCAATTCGAGGTCTGCCCGACCCTGGACCTGCGCATCGACTATATGCACGCCGCCGAACCCCACAAGGACGTCTACGGTTTTGCCCAATGCTATCGGGTGACGCCGGATGTGATCTTCACCCGTGGAATCGCCTACCAGGACGATCCCGAGCAACCCATCGCCCATGTGGTGGGCACGTTCATGCGCCTGGGCCAGCATGCCAGGGGCATCCCCCCGCGCAGCCCGTCCGTCGCGGTGGGCACGCCATGAGCGAGATCACCCGCGAACACCTGCGCCAGGCCTGCGAGCAGGGCGACTACGCGCTGCTGCTGGCCTCGATCCCTTACGCACAGCTGATTGGCGTCGAATGCTCGCGCGAGGGCGACGGGTTGCTGTTTCGCCTGCCAGCCAACCAGGACAACATTGGTAACCCTTTACTCCCGGCGATCCATGGTGGGGTCATCGCCGGCTTCATGGAGCTGGCGGCGGCCGTTCATCTGCTGATCGCCACCGGCGTGCCGAGCGTGCCGAAGATCATCGATTTTTCCCTGGATTACCTGCGCGCCGGCCAGTTTCGCGACACGTACGCCCGGTGCCAGGTCTGGCGCCAGGGGCGCCGGGTTGCCAACGTCGCGATCACGGCCTGGCAGGACGTCGAGGCCGAACCGATCGCCACCGCTCGGGCGCATTTCAAGATCCAGGAGCCCGGGAAAGCCGATCGCCCTTGAAATCATCCGGGTTGCCCCCACCTTGTGGACATCCCGCCGCCAATCTCAGCGAGGCGGACACCACCATCCACTTGGAGTTTGATGACCATGAGCGTGGAAACTCAAAAGGAAACCCTGGGCTTCCAGACCGAGGTGAAGCAACTGCTGCACCTGATGATTCACTCGCTGTATTCGAATAAGGAAATTTTCCTTCGCGAGCTGATCTCGAACGCCTCTGACGCCGTCGACAAGTTACGTTTCGAAGCCCTGTCCAAGCCTGAGCTGCTTGAAGGTGGCGCCGAACTGAAAATCCGTGTGAGCTTCGACAAGGACGCCAAGACCGTCACCCTCGAAGACAACGGCATCGGCATGAGCCGCGAAGAGGTGATCACGCACCTGGGCACCATCGCCAAGTCCGGCACCGCCGACTTCATGAAGAACCTGTCGGGCGACCAGAAGAAGGATTCCCACCTGATCGGCCAGTTCGGCGTCGGTTTCTACTCGGCGTTCATCGTTGCCGATCGCGTGGAAGTGTTCAGCCGCCGTGCCGGCCTCGCCGCGAGCGAAGGCGTGCACTGGTCGTCCAAGGGCGAGGGCGAGTTCGAAGTCGCCACCGTCGACAAGGCTGATCGCGGCACCCGCATCGTGCTGCACCTCAAGTCCGGCGAAGACGAATTCGCCGATGGCTGGCGCCTGCGCAACATCATCAAGAAGTACTCCGACCATATCGCGCTGCCCATCGAGCTGCCGAAGGAAGTCACCGCCGCCGAGGGCGAAGAGAAGCCTGAAGTGGAGTGGGAAACCGTCAACCGCGCCAGTGCCCTGTGGACCCGTCCACGCACCGAGGTGAAGGATGAGGAATACCAGGAGTTCTACAAGCACATTGCCCATGACTACGAAAACCCGCTGAGCTGGAGCCATAACAAGGTCGAAGGCAAGTTGGAATACAACTCGCTGCTGTACGTGCCGGCCCGCGCGCCGTTCGACCTGTATCAGCGCGAAGCACCGCGCGGCCTGAAGCTGTACGTGCAGCGTGTGTTCGTGATGGACCAGGCCGAATCGTTCCTGCCGCTGTACCTGCGCTTCATCAAGGGCGTGGTGGATTCCAACGACCTGTCGCTGAACGTCTCGCGGGAAATCCTGCAGAAAGATCCGATCATCGACTCGATGAAGTCGGCGCTGACCAAGCGTGTCCTGGACATGCTGGAGAAGCTGGCGAAGAACG
This sequence comes from Pseudomonas chlororaphis, assembly GCA_001023535.1. Lineage (NCBI taxonomy): Bacteria > Pseudomonadati > Pseudomonadota > Gammaproteobacteria > Pseudomonadales > Pseudomonadaceae > Pseudomonas > Pseudomonas chlororaphis. The sequence goes on along the minus strand of CP011020.1, from coordinate 2,261,002 downwards.
AGCCCGAGCAGTACAAGAGCTTCTGGAAGAACTTCGGCCAGGTGATGAAGGAAGGCCCGGCCGAGGACTTCGCCAACAAGGAAAAAATCGCCGGCCTGCTGCGCTTTGCGTCGACCCAGGGTGACGACGGCGAGCAGATCGTGGGCCTGGCCGATTACCTGGCTCGCGCCAAGGAAGGCCAGGACAAGATCTACTACCTGACCGGCGAGACTTATGCACAGGTCAAGAACAGCCCGCACCTGGAAGTTTTCCGCAAGAAAGGCATCGAAGTGCTGCTGCTGACCGACCGCATCGACGAATGGCTGATGAGCTACCTCAGCGAGTTCGACGGCAAGAGCTTCGTGGACGTGGCCCGGGGTGACCTGGACCTCGGCAACCTGGATTCGGAAGAAGACAAGAAAGCCGCCGAGGAAGTCGCCAAGAGCAAGGAGGGCCTAGTCGAGCGGATCAAGACCGCCCTGGGCGATGCCGTCAGCGAAGTGCGAGTCTCGCACCGCCTGACCGACTCCCCGGCGATCCTGGCCATCGGCGAGCAGGACCTCGGCCTGCAGATGCGCCAGATCCTCGAAGCCAGCGGCCAGAAAGTCCCGGACTCCAAGCCGATCTTCGAATTCAACCCGGCCCACCCGCTGGTGGAGAAGCTCGACAACGAACAGAGCGAAGAGCGCTTCGGCGACCTTTCCCACATCCTGTTCGACCAGGCTGCCCTGGCGGCGGGCGACAGCCTGAAGGACCCGGCGGCCTATGTGCGCCGCCTGAACAAGCTGCTGGTTGAGTTGTCAGCTTAAGCAGTGCAGGAAAAACCCGCTTCGGCGGGTTTTTTCATTTCTGGTGTTCCATTTAAAAAGGAGTGGATCATGAGTCAGGTAACGGTTCGTCCGCTGGTCTATCAGATCGAAGGCCAAACCTATGAAGGTCGCCTGGCCTTCGACGTCAGCCAACAGGGTTCGCGTCCGGGTTTGTTGATGGCGCCCAATTGGATGGGCGTGGGGGCAGGGGCCGAAGAGATCGCCCGGTCGGTGGCGGCCAATGGCTACGTGGTGTTGATTGCCGACCTGTATGGGCAGACGGTGCGCCCGGGCAATGCCGACGAGGCCGGGGCGGCGATGATGCCCCTCAAGAATGATCGCGCCCTGCTGCGCAAGCGCATGCAAGCGGCGTTCGAGCAACTGCAAAGCCAGGGCGAGGCGCAGGTCGACACGTCCAGGCTGGCTGCGTTCGGCTTCTGCTTCGGTGGCTGCTGCGCCCTGGAACTGGCCCGCAGCGGTGCACCGCTCAAGGCCGCCGTCTCGTTCCATGGCTCATTGGATACGCCTAACCCGGCGGATGCGCACAATATCAAGAGCGCGGTCCTGGTGATGCACGGCGCGGCCGATCCGTTGGTGCCGAAAGAGCAACTGCCGGCCTTCGAAGACGAAATGACCGCTGCCGGTGTGGATTGGCAACTGCTGAGCTACGGCGGCGCGGTGCATTCGTTCACCGACCCTCACGCCAACGTCCCGGGTAAGATGATGTACAACGCCAAGGTTGCCGCTCGCGCGTTCAGGTCGATGCATAACCTGCTGGACGAAGTGTTCAAGGGCTGATGTTGTGCCCGGCTTGGCACGTTTTTAGTGTCAAGGCTGGCCCCTTCGCGAGCAAGCCCGCTCCCACATTGGATCTGTGCTTACCCACACGGTATGGGTAGCTCGATCATTGTGGGAGCGGGCTTGCTCGCGAAGAGGGCCTGACATCCAACATGGGATTCAGGGCAACTCGATCCGCTCGTTTTCCCCTGGCACTGTCGGCCAGTCCCCGGCCGCCCAGCGCCGGCGGGCTTCATCGATGCGGGCCGGGTCGCTGGAGACGAAATTCCAGTTCATCCGTCGCGGCCCGTCCAGCGGCGTGCCGCCGAACAGCACGGCATGGCAGTCGCTGTCGGCGAACAGGGTCATTGTTTGCCCGGCCGGCAGGATCACCAGCGCATGGGGCTCCAGCGGCTCGCCGTCCAGCAGCGCCTCGCCGCTCAACACATACAGTGCCCGCTCCTCATGTTCGGTGGGGATCAGCAGGGTCGTCGCGGTTTGCAGGTTCAGTTCGGCATACAGCGTCGGTGACAGCACCGGCACTGGCGACTCCAGGCAGAAACCCGAGCCGGCGATCATGCGGATGCGCACACCCAGGTTGTCGCTGACCGGCAGGCTGTGCGCCGGATGATGGCTGTAGTGCCCGGGGCCCTGTTCGTGGGCCTTGGGCGAAGCCAGCCAGACTTGCAGGCCGTGGAGGCTGAAACCACTGGCCAGCAACGGGGCGGGAGTGCGTTCGACATGGGCGATGGCGCTGCCGGCGGTCATCCAGCTGACATCCCCGGCGTTCACCACCTGGTCGGAGCCGAGGCTGTCCTTGTGCTGTAACTGGCCCTCGAACAGGTAGGTGAGGGTGGACAGGCCGATGTGGGGATGCTGGCGAATGTTCATGCCTGTACCAGCCGGGTAGCGGGTCTGCAGCATGTGGTCGAAAAACACGAAGGGCCCGACGCTGCGGCATTGGGCGGACGGCAGCGGACGCAGGATCGGCTGGCCTTCGACATCTTCGGCGCGGGGGCGAACGATCAGGGGGGCGGTCATGGGGCTTCCAGGTTGAGCAATGGAGGCTCGCAGCATAACCCGCCATCGCCTTCCACGGCACAGGCGGCTGAACCCGAGCGGGACGAGAGGGGTCTATGCTGTTCATGGCCTTTGGAGTCTGCCTGTGTCCTTGTCCCGCCTGATGGTTGCCGGGTTGCTGGCGGTGTCCAGCAACGCCGTCTTGGCCCGCGAATACGCCTACAGCGATGCGCACCTGCACTATGTCGATTTTTTCCAGGAAACCGCCGGGATGCCCAAGCTGCTCCAGGCGATGGCCGACAATCGCATCGAACATGTGATGATCTCCGGCATTCCGGTGGCCAAGAAATGGCACGAAGACGAGCCCAAGCGCCCGCGCTACTACGCCGGTGACGATGCGGACGCCTACTGGTACAGCGCCACCGATGTGATCGTGGCCGCGGCGGTGAGCAAGCTGACCGCCGAGCAACGCCCGCATTTCCATCCGTTCCTGTCGGGCTTCAACCCCAACGACAAGAATTCCGACGCCCACATCCAACGCATGCTCGACCTGTACCCGGGGCTGTGGCAGGGCATCGGCGAAGTGTTCACCCGCCATGACGACCTCACGGCATTGACCTCGGGCGACACGCCGCGCGCCAACAACGAGGCCATGACACGGATCTATCATCTGGCGGCCGAGAACGACCTGCCGGTGATGCTGCATTCGAACATCACCTCCAAGCGTGAGAAAAATCCGCTTTACCTGGCCGAAATCGAAGAGCCGCTGCGCAATCACCCGCACACGCGCTTCATCTGGGCCCACGCCGGCACCAGCAAGGAAATCCATCGACACCAGAAGCAGTTGGATTTTCTCCTGCCGACCCTGACCCGGCTGCTGGAATCCTACCCGAACCTGTACATCGACCTGTCCTGGAGCCTGCTCACGCCGTATCTGCTGGACGAGACAGGCAAGCCCCGTCAGGCCTGGGTGGAGCTGGTAGAGCGTTTTCCAGAGCGGTTCATGGTGGGGTCGGACGTGGTGGGCCGTTTCAACAAGGTGGGCAAGGAGCTGCGCAGTTTCGACCCGTTCCTGGATGCCTTGCCGGAAGACGTGGCCAGGAAGGTGGCGCGGGATAATTTCCTGGCGGTGTTGCCGCGCTCCGTCCCCAAATGAGCAAGCGTTGTAGCAATGGAGAATGACTTTTTGTCATCAGCCTGTCACCACGGCGTCATACCCTCGCGCTCATCTCAATCAAGGAGCGCACTATGCACCTCACCCGTTCAAGCGCACTGGTCGCGCTGTTGTTGACCTGCGGCCTGGCGCAGGCCGAAGTCCGTGTCGAAGGCCCGGTGGAATACGGCGTGTTCGAAGGGCCCAAGGCCGAACTGCAATCGGGGGAGCGGGTCCTGCGTCGCAGCAACGAGCAGATCCGCCAGACCGAGAGCGTACCGGCCAAGCTGGGCACCAAGTTCGGCATGCGTTACCAGTTGGCGGGCAAGGTCGCGGATGACCAGCCATTGACGCTCCTGTACTTCACTCCGGGGATCCGCACCCCCGATGGCGTGCGTCACGACAAATTCGAAGTCGTGCAGAAGCTGGTGCCTGGTGCGCCACAGGATGTCATGGCCTATGAGTTCACCGAAAGCCATGAGGTGGTGCCGGGGGAGTGGCGGTTCATGGTGTTCCAAGGGGATCGCTTGTTGACGCAGCAGCGGTTCGTGGTGCGCTGATACCCATTCATCTATTGGAGTGTGGGAGCGGGCTTGCTCGCGAAGGCGGAGTGTCAGCCAGCCTGTCTGTAGCTGATGCACCGCTTTCGCGAGCAAGCCCGCTCCCACAGGGAATCGCTGTGAATGCACCCTTCCCACAGCGGGACTGCGCTGCGTTCAGCCGGCATAAAAAAACGCCCCGAACCAGTCGGGGCGTTTTTCTGTGTGACGTAGCAGTGGGGCTTACTTGCCCTGCCAGCGCTTGAGGACCAGGGTGGCGTTGGTGCCGCCGAAGCCGAAGCTGTTGCTCATCACGGTGTCGATGGTGGCGTCTTCGCGCGTCTTGGTCAGGATTGGCATGTCGGCCACTTCCGGATCCAGTTCGTCGATGTTGGCCGAGCCGGCCATGAATTTGCCTTCCATCATCAGCAGGCAGTAGATCGCTTCGTGAACGCCAGCGGCGCCCAGGGAGTGACCCGACAGGCTCTTGGTGGAGCTGATGGCCGGGGCCTTGTCGCCGAACACTTCGCGCACACCTTTCATTTCCGCGACGTCGCCGACCGGGGTCGAGGTGCCGTGGGTGTTCAGGTAGTCGATTGGCGTGTCTACGGTGGACATGGCCATCTGCATGCAGCGGATGGCGCCTTCACCGCTTGGCGCGACCATGTCGTAGCCGTCGGACGTGGCGCCGTAGCCCACGATTTCGGCGTAGATCTTCGCGCCACGGGCCAGGGCGTGTTCCAGCTCCTCGACCACCACCATGCCGCCACCGCCGGCGATGACGAAACCGTCACGCTTGGCGTCGTAGGCGCGGGAGGCTTTGTCCGGCGTGTCGTTGTACTGGCTGGACAGGGCGCCCATGGCGTCGAACAGGAACGACTGGCTCCAATGTTCTTCTTCACCGCCGCCGGCGAACACGATGTCCTGCTTGCCCATCTGGATCTGCTCCATGGCGGTGCCGATGCAGTGGGCACTGGTGGCGCAGGCCGAGGAGATCGAGTAGTTCAGGCCCTTGATCTTGAACGGGGTGGCCAGGCACGCCGAAACGGTGCTGCCCATGGTGCGGGTGACGCGGTACGGGCCCACGCGCTTGACGCCTTTTTCGCGCAGGATGTCCAGCGCTTCCATCTGGTTCAGGGTCGATGCACCGCCGGAGCCGGCGATCAGGCCGGTACGCACGTTGGAAACCTGCTCGTCGGTCAGTCCGGAGTCAGCGATGGCGTCCTTCATGGCCAGGTAGGCGTAGGCCGCCGCGTGGCCGACGAAACGGTAGATCTTGCGATCGATCAGTTCTTCGAGATTGAGGTCAATGGAGCCGGAAACCTGGCTACGCAGACCCATTTCGGCGTATTCCGGGTTGAACCGGATGCCAGGGCGACTTGCACGCAGGTTAGCGGTGACGGTCTCTTTGTCATTGCCCAGGCACGAAACGATGCCCAGACCAGTGATAACGACGCGGCGCATGCGGATAACCCTTAGAAGTTGTCAGTGGAGGTGAAAACGCCAACCCGGAGGCCTTCGGCGGTGTAGATCTCGCGCCCGTCCACGGCCACCGAACCATCGGCAATGGCCATGTTCAGCTTGCCCTTGAGGACGCGTTTGATATGAATGTTATAGGTGATTTTCTTCGCGGTCGGCAGGACCTGACCAAAGAACTTCACTTCGCCCGAACCCAGGGCGCGACCACGGCCCGGCAGACCCTGCCAGCCGAGGAAGAAACCGACCAGTTGCCACATGGCATCGAGGCCCAGGCAGCCCGGCATCACCGGATCGCCTTCGAAATGGCAGGCGAAGAACCACAGGTCCGGAGTGATATCCAGCTCGGCGACCAATTCACCTTTGCCGTACTTGCCACCCTCTTCGCTGATATGGGTGATGCGATCCACCATCAGCATGTTCGGGGCGGGCAGTTGCGCGTTACCTGGGCCGAACAGCTCACCGCGACTGCAGCGCAGCAGATCTTCCCGGGTAAAGGCGTTTTGTTTGGTCATGCGAGCTCCTCAATAGTCCCCTGCGGCAGGGTGGGGCAAATCTTCCCGGTCGATCGAAGCGGTCATGCCTCGAATCGACAGCCTACTCATAGACTATTGCGTTGTAGTGAAAGTCACAGCACACGGGAAATGAATGTACACCTGTGCACTGAAATTTTTATTCAAGCCCCAATCGAGGCATGTTCGGGTGCCTAAGACTGCCGCACTTTCGCCTTTCACGCCAGTCGCAGATGGTCCTAGCCCATCCAGCGCTGCAGAATCTGCTGCAGGTCAATCCGTTTGAACGGCTTGGCCAGGTAGTCGTTCATGCCGGCGGCCAGGCAGGCTTCGCGGTCGCCCTGCAAGGCGTTGGCGGTCAGGGCGATGATCGGTACTGCGTCGCGCCCCGGCAACCGGCGGATCTGGCGCGTGGCCTCGTAGCCATCGATGATCGGCAGCCGGCAATCCATGAGAATCGCCTCGAATGCCTGGCTTTCGGCACTGCGCACGGCCTGGGCGCCGTCGGTGGCGACACTGACGGTGAAGCCCAGGCTGCGCAGCATGGCCTGGGTGACGGTCTGGTTCACCGGGTTGTCTTCCACCAGCAGGATGTTGCGGCCCGCGCCGTCGCCTTTGTCGGCCGGCTGCTGCGCCGCCAGCACCGGCGGCGTCTGCCGCGACAGCGCCAGCGGGATCTCCAGGGTGAACACCGAGCCGTGGCCTTCCTCGCTCTGGGCGCGCAGCGTCCCGCCCATGCGTTCGGCCAGGGTGCGGGCGATCGGCAGACCGAGGCCGGTGCCGCCGTAGCGCCGGGAAATCGAGCTGTCGGCCTGCTGGAAGGCGTCGAACATGCGCTCCAGGGTCTCGGCGGCAATCCCGATGCCGCTGTCGCGCACGGTGCAGGTGAACCACAGCAGCTCGTGGTCGAGGGCCTGCCACTGGCATTGCACGGTCACTTGGCCTTGCTCGGTGAACTTCAGGGCATTGCCGATCAGGTTCACCAGGATCTGGCGTATGCGCGTCGGATCGCCCTGGACCTGCAAGGCCTGCATGTCCTCGGGAATCAGCAACTCCAGGCCCAGCTGGCGTTGTGCGGCGCTGTGCTGGAACGACTGGGCGCAACTGCCCACCAGTTCCGCCAGGTTGAACGCAATGTGTTCCAGTTCCAGGGCCGAGCGTTCGATGCGCGAGAAGTCGAGGATGTCGTTGATCACCTTGAGCAGGTGCTCGGTAGACTCCGACGCCAGGGTCGTGTACTCGTGCTGCTCGTCGCTCAGGCGGGTGGTTTCCAACAGTTGCAGCATGCCCAGCACGCCGTTCATGGGCGTGCGCAATTCATGGCTCATCATCGCCAGGAACTCGGACTTGGCGCTGTTGGCTTTTTCCGCTTCCTCACGGGTCTGGATCAGTTGCGCGATGGTCTGGTGCTGTTCCCGGCTGGCTTGCTCCAGGCCGTCGGCCAGGTTGTTGATGTGCCGTGACAAGGCCCCCAGCTCCGCATCGTCGACGATGGGCAGCGGGGTGCTGTAGTCCCCTTGCTGGATGGCCTTGACCGCGTTGCCGATGTCGCGGATCGGCTGCGACAGGTCGGTCGCCAGGCGGCGTGCCACCAGGAAGGTGAACAGCAGGGCGAACAGCGCCAGGATCGCCGCCTTGAACAGGATCTCCTGTTGCCGCTGGCTGAAGGCGTCGCTGGACATGCCGACGATCACTCGGCCCAGGTAATCCTCCACCGGCGCCTCGACGGATGTGCTGTTGCCCTGCAGGAAGTCATTGTTCAGGGTGATGCGTTGCAGGCGCACCGGGGACTGGAAGACCTCGATCTGCTGGGAGTGGCTGCGAGCCTGCTCGGGCTGTTCGACGTACACCAGCACCTTGCCGGTGCTGTCCTGCACTTCGAGAAAGCGCACGTGGGGCGTCGCCAGGGTCGCCGTGAGCAAGCTTTCGAGGACATCGTTGTTACCGGAAATGACGCCATACTCCGTGGCCGGCGCCAGTTGGTTGGCGATCAGTTGCCCGGTGTGATTGAGTTCCTGGCGCAAGTCCTGGATCCGCACGAAGGTGAAGAAGCTGATCAACAGGACGGTCAGCAGCAACGCCGGGCCGAGGGCGATGAGCTGGGTGCGGGTGTTGATGTCCCAACGGCGACGCAAGGTCATGGGCGGTGTTCTCCTTCGGCCAACGTTGCAGCGACGGATTCGGCATCAATCGGTTCGATCCCCAGCGAGCGGGTGACCTGGCGGTTGCCCAGGACTTTGAAACGGGCCGGGTACAACGTGCGCGGCCAAGTCGTGGCGGGGCGATCGAGCAGTTCGTCGAGGATCGCCAGCCAGTCGTCCTGGTCGCTGTAGGTGCTCGCCAGGCTGCCGGCCTTGACGAAGGCGGCGCTGGGGCCGATCAACGGTCGTTGCCGGGCGTAGCTGCTGAGCAACAGGTTTTTCACGGTCTTGGGGTTGTACAGGTCGGGGTCGTCGAGGCCCAGCAGCACGTCGCTCTGGCCCAGCAGGTTTTGCAGGGGGCGGCTGTCAGCGGTGTCGTCCCAGCGTTCGGTGACGATTTCCAGGCCCAGCGGCGCGGCGGCCTGGCGGATGTCGTTGAGCAAAAACTCGCTGTGCCCGTCGTACAGCACGCCGACCCGGCGCAACTGCGGCAGGATCGCGCGGATCAGGCGCAACTGCCGCGCCACCGGCGGGTCGCTCCATAGCAGGCTCAGGTGATTGGGCGTTGCCTCGCCCAGGCGGTCGCGGGCTTGCAGGCGGCTGATGCGCAGCACCAGCGTGGCCGGCCCGCGGGTGTCTTGCAGGCGCCAGTCCAGGCTGGGCAGGTCGAGCAGGACCAGGCGGACATTGGCGGGCAGCTTATCGGGCGTCGGCAGGCTGGCCAGCGGCGTGAATCGCACACTGTCTTCCGGACGCAGGGCTTTCAGGGCCTGGGTAAAGGACTGCACGCCGGGGCTGTCCTCGGCGCCGGTGAGCACGATCTCGGCGGCCCGGGCCTGGATCGCCGTCAGCCCGACCATGAGCAACAGCCCCAGCGCCAGCCTTCGGCAGCCACGCAATGGCGTCCTTCGTGCAGGGGCCCGGCACATTTAGAAGGACAACTCTGCGCTGAAATACAGCACATGGCGGGAATCGTAGCGGTTGTCGACGAACGTGGTCGGTTCGTCGTCCAGGCGCTGTTGCAGGGTGCCCGCCAATTCCAGGCTGGCCTTGCCCAGGGGAATGCGCCGGGCGACCCGCGTGTCGACCCGTTCGAAGCGGTAGCCGTCCAGGGCGTTGGCGGCGTAATAGAACACCGCGCTGTTCCAGCCCTGGCCCCAGTCCCGCAGCCAGCCGGCCGAACCGCTGTTGCGGGCGGTCAGTTGCTCGTCGAGGGGGTTGCTCGCCTGGGCGTCGACGTAGGCGTAGGTCAGGCGCAGGCGGTCGGCGCCGGTCATGCGCCAGTCGAACTGGGTTTCAGCCCCGGAGAACTGTGACTGGTTGCTGTTGCTGGCGATGTATTGGTTGTTGCGCAGCGGTTCGCTGATCATGCCGGTGATTTCGTCGTGGAACAGCTTGACATCGACAGTCAGGCCCAGGTCCATGAAATAGCCGTTGTAGCCCAGCTCCCGGGAACGCATGTGTTCCTGTTCCAGGTTGCCCGGGCCACGGGTCACGACGAAATAGCGGGCGCTGCGCTGGCCGAAGGCGGACGGCTGCAGATTGGTGACCTGGTAGCTCCAGTTGACGTTGTTCTCGAACATGTCCGGCGAGCGCACGGCTTCGGAGTACACCGCGCGCAGGCCATGGCGCGGGGTGATCAGGTAGTTGACGGCCACCCGGGGCGTCAGCGAGCTGCCGGTCAGGCGCGCGTCCTCGAACATGGCGCCACCCTGCAGTAGCCAGTGTTCGCTGGCCCGCCATTCGAGTTGGCCGAACAGGCGCCAGGTGGTGTCGTCCAGCGTGCCGTTGAAGTACGTCTCGGAGTCGGCCCGGTCGTAGCGGTAATTCGCCCCGGTCACCAGTCGCAGGCTGTCGGACAGGCTCAGGGTGTCCTGGATTTCCAGGTCGTAGCGCGATTCACGGGTGCTCTGGTCGATGTCCCCGCACAGGGTTTGAGAGGCGCCGTTGCGCCACTGGTCGATCACCTGGTTGGCCAGTGCCTGTTCCTGCGGCGTGCCGCCGGGTGGCGCGCCGGTGCGGGTGAAGGACGGCATGTTGCGCGCCAGCTTCTCGGCGTAGTTGGGGTTGAGCTGCCACAGGTCGGTCAGTTGCGGGCTGAAGGAGACTTCGGCGTCACAGGCCCGCCAGGTCTGCTGGCGATCCCAGTGCTGGATCGAGCCTTGTACATAAAGGCTGTGGTCGGGGTCCAGGTCGAGGTTCCAGCGCAGCGAACCGGCGTAGTCCTTGGCGATGACGTCGGAGTTATCCCCAGCGGCGGTGATCCCGGCAAACACCGGGTGGTAGGTGTAGGGCCGCTGGTTGGTGCCGTCCTTGGCGTTCAATTGCCAGTCGATGCTCTGTCGTTCGTCCAGGGTCTGGCTGACCGACAGGTTGAAGCGCTCCAGGCGACGGCTGTCGCGGTAGTCCGCCCCGTTGCGGTCACTGTCGAAGCCGTCGTCTTCCTGGCCGGACAACGACAGGCGCAGGTCGCCGCCTTCCCAACCGCTGCCCTGGCTGGCGTACCAGTCGCTGATGCCGCGCTGGCCGCGCGTGATCTTCAGGCGGGTGCCGTGGCTGTCGGCCGGGGCGCGGGTGATGATGTTGACCACGGCCATCAGCGCGTTGGCGCCGTAGCTGACGGTGTTGGGGCCCCGGAAGACTTCAATTCGCTCGATGTCTTCCATGGCCACCGGAATGTCGCTCCAGTCCACGGTGGCCAGGCCGGCGCGGTACACCGAGCGGCCGTCGATCAGCACCTGCATGCGCCGGGCTTCGCTGGCGTTGGTGCCGTGGTAGTTCACGGCGGCCTGGTTGCCGCTGATGTTGCCGACCATCATGCCCGGCACCAGCCGCAGCAGCTCGCTGATGTCGCGGGCGCCGCTGGCCTTGATCAATTCGCTGTCGAGCACGGTCATGCTGCCGGGCACGGCCGCCGGCGATTGCTTGAGCCGGGTGGCCGTCAGCACCTGGGGCAGGGGCTGGCTGTCCACGAACAGGTCGTCGCCCAGCACTGGCGGGCTGATGATCAGCGCCAATAGCAGGGTCGAACCGGAGCGGGAAGGGCCAACGGGCACGGTGCAGCCTTTGATAATAGGAGAATGGCGCGCATGGTAACTGAGCTGAACGACTTTTCCATTCACGTTGACAGCATTTTCCTAGGAATTGATGGTCAGCTTCCTACAGTCGTCGGTAATTGTTGCCGGGGCTGGTCGCGCTGCGGCCGCTCCGTATAATGCCCCGCATTGCCACTTGGTATGGATGAACGGATTGCATATGACTGATCAGCGCCCGATTGCGGTCCTGGGAGGCGGGAGCTTCGGAACCGCCGTGGCCAACCTGCTGGCCGAGAATGGCCACCCGGTGCGCCAATGGATGCGTGACCCGGAGCAGGCCGAGGCCATCCGGGTCAACCGCGAGAACCCGCGTTACCTCAAGGGCATCAAGATCCGCCCGGAAGTGGAACCGGTCACCGACTTGCAGGCGACCCTCGACGACAGCGAGCTGTTTTTCGTCGCCTTGCCGTCCAGCGCCTTGCGCGCGGTCCTGGCGCCCCACGCTGAACGCCTGAGCGGCAAGTCGTTGGTGAGCCTGACCAAGGGCATCGAGGCGCAGACGTTCAAGCTGATGAGCGAGATTCTCGAAGACATCGCCCCCAAGGCCCGCATCGGGGTGATTTCCGGGCCGAACCTGGCGCGCGAGATCGCCGAGCACGCGTTGACCGCGACGGTGGTGGCCAGTGAAGACGAAGCGCTGTGCCAGCAGGTCCAGGCTGCGCTCCATGGCCGCACCTTTCGCGTCTATGCCAGTGCCGATCGCTTTGGCGTGGAGCTGGGCGGGGCGCTGAAGAACGTCTATGCGATCATCGCCGGCATGGCGGTGGCGCTGGGCATGGGCGAGAACACCAAGAGCATGCTGATCACCCGGGCGCTGGCGGAAATGACCCGCTTTGCCGTCAGCCAGGGCGCCAACCCGATGACGTTTTTGGGCTTGGCCGGGGTCGGCGATCTGATCGTCACCTGTTCGTCACCCAAGAGCCGCAACTATCAGGTCGGGTTTGCCCTCGGCCAGGGCCTGAGCCTTGAAGAAGCCGTCTCGCGCCTGGGCGAAGTGGCCGAGGGGGTCAACACCCTCAAGGTGCTCAAGGCCAAGGCCCAGGAGGCCGGGGTGTACATGCCGCTGGTGGCCGGGTTGCATGCAATTCTGTTCGAGGGGCGTACGCTGGAGCAGGTGATCGAATTGCTGATGCGCGGCGAGCCGAAGACCGACGTCGATTTCATTTCCACCAGCGGTTTCAACTGAGTCTTTTGACCGCAAGCAGGAGCGAGCCATGAACGATCCGAAAGGACAACCCCAATACGAATCCATCCTGCTGCGTGTGCTGTGGATGGTGATCTACCTGCTGGTCTGGCAGGTGGCGCAGTTCATCCTGGGCGCCGTGGTGCTGGTGCAGTTGATCTATCGGCTGATCTACGGCGCGCCCAGCGCCAGCCTGATGAATTTCGGTGACAGCCTGAGCCAGTTCCTGGCGCAGATCGGTCGTTTTGGCACTTTCCACAGCGACCAGAAGCCATGGCCGTTCGCCGATTGGCCCACTCCGCGCACGCCCGAAGGTGAAGCGCCGCACGTCGTGGCACCGGCCGCGCATCCGGTCCGGGACGAAGAGCCCAAGCTATGAAACTCTGGGTATTGCGTCATGGCGAGGCCGAGCCCTACGGCAACTGTCCCGATCCCGAGCGGGCCCTGACCGAACACGGGCGCGAGCAAGTGCTGCACAGTGCCGCGCACCTGATCGGCCAGCCGTTGGCGGCCATTTACGTCAGCCCGTACCGGCGTGCCCAGCAGACCGCGCAACTGGTGCGCCAAGCGCTGGGGTTCGAGCCGCAGCTGATCACGGTCAACTGGCTCACGCCGGAGACACGGCCGCAAAAGGTTTTGGAACACCTGGCGGACCAGGCCCCGGTGCTGCTGGTCAGCCACAACCCGCTGGTGGGCAGCCTGCTGGGCCTGCTGCAACACGGCCACCTGCAACAACCCGAACAGGTGCAGACCGCCGGCCTGGCCGAACTGGAAGGCGACCTGCCGCTGGCCGGGGCGATGACGCTCAAGGCCCTGCGGCACCCCTAGGCTGTGTTTGAAAAGTCTTGAGACGAAGGTCAGGCAAGGCGAAAACCGGCGAGGAACGGCCGGGGTCGCGCTCGACTTTACTGGAGTAAATGAGCATTCCGAGCCGGTTTTCAACGCAGCATGAACGAGTATCAAGGCTTTTCAGACAGAGCCTAGGCTGTGTACGAAATGCAAGCGGCCACAATAACAACGATAAAGGAATGAACACGATGAGTCTGTGGCGCAACACCCCCAACCTCGAACAACTCAACGCCGCCGGTAAAAACACCATCAGCGAAGTGCTCGACATTCGTTTCGAGTCGTTCGACGACGAGTCCCTGACCGCGAGCATGGTGGTCGATCACCGCACCCACCAACCCTTCGGCCTGCTGCATGGCGGCGCGTCGGTGGTGTTGGCCGAGACGGTCGGGTCCATGGCCGCTTACCTGTGCGTGGACACCAGCAAGTTCTACTGCGTGGGCCTGGAGATCAACGCCAACCACCTGCGTGGCGTGCGCAGCGGACGGGTCACCGCCACGGCACGGATGGTCCACCTGGGCCGCACCACGCAGGTCTGGGACATCCGCTTGACCAACGACGACGGCAAGCTCAACTGCGTATCGCGCCTGACCATGGCGGTGGTGCCGCTCGGCGAGCAACCGCCGGCGCGGTGAAGCGCTGGGAGCTGCAAGCTATCAACTTGAGGCTTGCAGCTTCTGTCTATAGCCCAAGCTCGACTGTCATCATTCCTGGCAGTTACGGTCATTGCCGCGTCGGTGGCTTGTGCGCAGAATCGGTGCCAGTTCCCCCAATGGATCGGCTGTCATGTCGCAACAGGTATTTTTCGCCCACGCCAACGGTTTCCCCTCGGCCACCTACGGCAAGCTGTTCGCCGCGCTGGCGCCGCAGTACGAGGTCGCGCACCTGGAACTGCACGGCCACGATCCGCGCTTTCCGGTGGACGACAACTGGCACAACCTGGTGGACGAATTGATCCATCACCTGGAACGCCAGCCGGCGCCGGTATGGGGTGTCGGCCATTCCCTGGGTGGTGTGCTGCACCTGCACGCGGCGTTGCGATGCCCGCACTTGTACCGAGGCGTGGTCATGCTCGATTCGCCGGTGCTGACCCGCACCGACCGGTGGGTGATCCTGGCCGCCAAGCGCCTGGGCTTCATTGATCGCCTGACCCCGGCCGGCCGGACCCTGGGCCGGCGCGAGGAGTTCGCCGACCTGGCCTCGGCGCGGCAGTATTTCGCCGGCAAGACGCTGTTCCGCGGCTTCGACCCGGATTGCTTTGACGCTTACCTGCAACACGGCCTGCAGCCGGTGGGCGACCGCTTGCGGTTGCGCTTCGACCCGGCCACGGAAATCAGCATCTATCGCGGCGTGCCGCACACCAGCCCGGGCCGGCCCCGCACGCTCCAGGTGCCGCTGGCAGTGGTGCGTGGCCGGCAGAGTCGCGTGGTGATGCGCCATCACACTCGATCGGTGCGGCGCATGCCCCATGGCGAAGCCCTGAGCATGCCCGGCGGCCATATGTTCCCCCTGGAGCGGCCGCAAGACACGGCCAACCTGCTCAAGGACCTGTTCCAGCGTTGGCAGGGGCATCGCCCATGAGCACGGTCGAAGAGGTCCGCCTGAGCCTGCCGCATATCGAGTTGGCAGCCCACCTGTTCGGCCCGGAAGAGGGCCGTCCGGTGATCGCCCTGCACGGCTGGCTGGACAACGCCAACAGTTTCGCCCGGCTGGCCCCGCGGCTGGCGGGCTTGCGGGTCATCGCCCTGGACATGGCCGGCCATGGTCATTCCGGGCATCGGCCGGCCGGTGCCGGTTACGCGCTCTGGGACTATGCCCATGACGTGCTGCACGTCGCCGAACAACTGGGCTTGAAACGTTTCGCCCTGTTGGGGCACTCCATGGGCGCCATTGTTTCGCTGGTGCTGGCCGGCGCCTTGCCGGAGCGGGTGACGCACCTGGGGCTGATCGACGGCGTCATCCCGCCCACCGCCCAGGGCGATGGCGCGGCCGAACGCATGGGCATGGCCCTGCAAGCGCAAATGGATTTGCAGCACAAACGCAAACCGGTCTACAAAACCCTCGACCGGGCCATCGAGGCACGCATGAAAGGCCTGGTGGCGGTCAGTCGCGAGGCGGCCGAGCTGCTGGCCCAGCGCGGACTGATGCCGGTGCCTGGTGGCTACACGTGGCGCACCGACAACCGCCTGACCTTGCCATCGCCGCTGCGCCTGACCGACGAGCAGGCCATGGCGTTCGTGGCACGGGTCGCCTGTCCCGCGCACCTGGTGGTGGCGGCCGACGGCATGCTGGCGCGGCACCCGGAGTTGCTGGAGCGTCTACCCTTCAGTCATGAGCAGTTGCCGGGCGGCCATCATTTGCACCTGAATGACGAAGGCGGCGCCGCGCTTGTAGCAGACTGTTTCAATCGGTTCTTCAGCGTTTCTTGACTTGCGCCGGGCAACTGTCGAGGCTGGGCGGGTTGAAAGGGAGACAACCATGACAGACCGCTGCTTACCCGCCCCGTGGTGCACCGACGACGCTTGTCGCGTCCGGGCGCTCCAGGCCACGTCGATCCGATGAAATCATCCGTCCATTCACTCGTCCTGCTGGCGCTGGCCTGCTTCAGCCCGGCATCGTTCGCTGCCGATGTGCCGGGCAGTCGCGACCTGGAGGGCGTGCCACGCATGCCCGATGCCCAGATCGTCGATTACCGGCAAACCAATGACCTGGAACGCGTCTATCCCATGGGCTCGATCCGCCGAATCAGTGGCCAGTTGCGTTTCGACGGCCAGGTCGACGCCCGGGGCAACGTGACCTCGGTCACCTACGAACTGCCGCCCGAACATTCCGCGACCCAGGCCTTCACGGCGGCGCGCGAAGCGTTGCAGAAGCAGGGTGCCGAGCTGTTGTTCTGGTGCCAGGCCCGCGATTGCGGCGAAAGCAGCCTGTGGGCCAACGAGGTCTTCGGCAACGCCAAGCTCTACGGTGCCGACAACGGCCAGGCCTACCTGCTGTTGCGCCTGGCGCCCCCGGCGGACAACACCTTGATTGCGCTCTATGGCATCACCCGCGGCAATCGCAAGGCCTACCTGCACGTCGAACAGTTTGCGGCGAATGCCGCGCTGGGGGATTTGCTGCCCACCTCGGCGACCCTGCTGCGCCAGCTCAAGGACACCGGGGTGCTCGACTTGCCGCGCCTTGGCGGTGAGCCGGACGATACCTGGCTGCGCCTGTTGTCCCGGGCATTGAACCTGGATACGGGGCTGCGGGTCAGTATTGCCGGCCCTCGGGCCGAAGAGTGGCGGCAGGCGCTGGCGGGCCAGGGGGTGCGGGCCGCGCGCCTGGAAACCGCCAGTGGCGACGCGGCGGGCCTGCATCTGGAACTGCTGCGATAAGCTGTGGCGGGTCGCGGGCCTCACGCCGTGGCCCGCCCTGGACATTTTTCGAGACCTTACATGCTCAATAACGATCGGCTGTTGGTGCAGATTCTGCTCCTGGTGTTGTTCGGCGCAAGCCTCTGGGTGATGGCGCCGTTCTGGTCGGCGCTGTTCTGGGGGGCGGTGCTGGCGTTTGCCAGTTGGCCGTTGATGCGCCTGCTGACCCGCTGGGTCAATGGTCGCGAGTCCCTCGCGGCGGGGCTGTTGACGGTGGGGTGGATGCTGTTGGTGGCGGGGCCGCTGGTGTGGCTGGGGTTCAACCTGGCCGATCATGTGCGCGATGCCACGGCGTTCATCCGCGACGTGCAGGTCGATGGCCTGCCCGACGCACCGGCCTGGCTGGGCGGCTTGCCGCTGGTGGGTGGGCGGCTGGTGGCGATCTGGAACAGCATCGACCAGCAGGGCGCGGCGATGATGGTCACCCTCAAGCCGTACCTGGGACAGGTCGGCAACTGGTTGTTGGCCCGCAGCAAGCAGATTGGTGGCGGCATGCTCGAACTGACCCTGAGCATCGTGTTCGTATTTTTCTTCTATCGCGATGGCCCGCGCCTTGCGGCGTTCGTCCATGGATTGCTGGAGCGCCTGATCGGCGACCGCGCCGGTTACTACATCGAGTTGGTGGCCGGGACGGTACAACGGGTGGTCAATGGCGTGATCGGCACTGCGGCGGCCCAGGCCCTGCTGGCCTTGATCGGCTTCCTGATCGCTGGCGTGCCGGGCGCGCTGGTGCTGGGGATCGTCACGTTCCTGCTCAGCCTGATCCCCATGGGCCCGCCGCTGGTCTGGATTCCGGCCACGGCCTGGCTGGCGTGGAAAGGCGAGTACGGGATGGCGGTGTTCCTCGGCATCTGGGGCACGTTCATCATCAGCGGCGTGGACAACGTGCTCAAGCCCTACCTGATCAGCCGGGGCGGGAACCTGCCGTTGGTCATCGTGCTGCTGGGCGTGTTCGGCGGGTTGATTGCCTTCGGCTTCATCGGCCTGTTCATCGGCCCGACCTTGCTGGCGGTGGCGTACAGCCTGTTGACGGACTGGAGCAAAAGCCAGGCACGCTAGCTTGAACAGCACCTTCCGGAACCCAAAACCGTGGCGAATCGGGCGGCCCAGCGGGCGCCGGCGCCCTCGCCACGGAGTCTTCTAAGCCCTGAGGTCGACGCGTAGCCTGACGCCCTCGCCGCCAGGTTCGCCGTCGTCTCAGGTCGCCACGTTCAGGTGCTTGCCCACGGTCGCGACGCTGTCCAGCGAGTACTGCCGGCTGAGGTTGGCGATCATCCTGCCCAAGGCCTCGCTGGCACTGTCCTGGTTGGTGGTGCTGTCGCTGTCGCGGTTCGCCTGCAAGGCGCTGGTCAGTTCGCTGGCGGTGATGCTGCCGTCGTCATCGGCATCGAGCTGGCTGAACAGCTCGTCGCTGGAGGCCTGTTGAGGGGGCGGCGATGGGGCGAGGCTGGCGGCGAGTTCGTCGGCGCTGACGGTGCCGTCCTCATTCTTGTCCAGGGCCGAGAACACCTGTTGGCTATCGGCATTGCTGCCGGCACTGGCCAGACCGCTGCTTAATTCGTCGCTGCTGACCACGCCGTCACCGTCGGTGTCCAGCGCGCTGAGCAACGCATCGGCCAGTTCGGTATCGGGCGCCTGGTTCCGCGGTGGCGGTGGTGGCGGGGCCATCGCCGCCATTTCCTCGCTGCTCAAGTCACCACTGCCGTCACTGTCCAGGTCGTCGAAGTTGTCGCTCAGGCTGACCAGGATACCGTCGTCGCTTTTTTGCGACAGGGCGCTGCTCAGTTCATCCTGATCGATCGAACCGTCGTCGTTGCTGTCGAGCCGGCCAAGCAGTTCCTTCTGGAATGACTGGCCGTGGGCACTGTGGGTCGAGGTATTGCTGGTGCTGGTGTATGACGCGTAATTGCTGGCGCTGACGCTGCCGATCATGGGCACTCTCCTTGGGCTGGTGTTGCCGGCGGGTGCACCGGCTCAAGCAGCGTCGGCGGGCCAGTTGTCGTGGGTGTGTGGCGTTTGTATCGCAGGCCATACACAGCCCCGGCTCACCCTTGAACCCTGTGGGAACTGAGGGCTCAGGTGCGTGGCAGGTGGATGACGGCCGTCAATCCGCCGCCCGGTGTTTCTTCCAGGTTCAACTGCCCGCCGAGGCGTTCGGCGGCTTCCCGGGCGATGGTCATGCCCAGGCCGACGCCGCCGGAGTTGCGGTTGCGCGAGCCTTCCAGGCGATAGAAGGGTTCGAACACCGCTTCACGCTTGTCTGGGGCAATGCCGGGGCCGTGGTCGATGACCCGGATCAGCACCCGGTCGCCCTGGTCGTCCAGGGTGATCAAGGCGTGGCCCGCATAGCGCAGGGCATTGTCCATCAGGTTGTTGACGCACGAGCGCAGCGCCATCGGCTGCACGTGCAGCGGCGCGCACGCGCCACTGGCCTGTACGTCGGCGCCCTGGTCCTGAGCGTTTTCGCTCAGCGATTCCACCAGGGCCTGCACGTCCATCCATTGCAAGGCTTCGCTGGTGCGCTGTTCATGCAGGTAGGTGAGGGTGGCATCGAGCATGCCGATCATGTCGTCCAGGTCCTGGCGCATCTGGCCTTGCAGCTTTACGTCGTCGATCTGCTCCAGGCGCAGCTTGAGCCGCGACAGCGGCGTGCGCAGGTCGTGGGACACCGCGCCGAGCATGCGTGAACGCTGCTGCACCTGCTCGCGAATCCGTTGCTGCATCAGGTTGAACGTATGGGCTGCCTGGCGCGCCTCGCGTGGGCCGTCCTCGGCCAGCGGCGGGCTGTCGAGGTCTTCGCTCAGGCGTTCGGCGGCGTTGCTCAGGCGCTGGATCGGCCGGGTCAACAGCTTGGCGCCATACCAGGCGGCCACGATCAGGAACACGAACTGCAACGTCAGCGGCACCACCGGCCCGCCGAACCACGGACGCTCGGCATGCTCGGGCGGAGGGCCGAAGGGCGGAGGGCCGTCGCCATGCTGGGTAAACCCGGGTGGCGGTCCGGGCGGCGGTTTGTCGTAGACGGAAAACCAGGCAAAGGCCAACAGGTGCGCCAGGACAATCGCCAGCAGCAGGACGCCAAACAGCCGGCCGAACAGGGAGTCGAGGCGCAGCCGCATCAACCGATGTCCCGGGCGTCGAACAGATAGCCCTCGCCACGCACGGTCTTGATCAATTGCGGGGCCTTCGGGTCGTCGCCCAGTTTCTGGCGCAGGCGCGAGACCAGCAGGTCGATGCTGCGGTCGAACGCCTCGATGGAGCGTCCACGGGCGGCGTCCAGCAGTTGTTCGCGGCTGAGCACCCGGCGCGGTCGTTCGATGAACACCCACAGCAGGCGGAACTCGGCGTTGGACAGCGGCACCACCAGCCCGTCGAGAGAAATCAGTTGGCGCAGCACGCTGTTGAGCCGCCAGTTATCGAAGCGGATGTTGGCCCGTTGTTCGCTGCGGTCGTCGCGTACCCGGCGCAGGATGGTCTGGATACGGGCCACCAGCTCCCTGGGCTCGAACGGTTTTGCCATGTAGTCATCGGCACCCAGTTCCAGGCCGATGATGCGGTCGGTGGGTTCGCAGCGGGCAGTGAGCATCAGGATCGGGATGTCCGATTCGGCCCGCAGCCAGCGGCACAATTGCAGGCCGTCTTCACCAGGCAGCATCAGGTCGAGCACGACCACGTCGAAGTGCTCGGCCTGCAACGCCTGGCGCATGGCCGCGCCATCGGTCACACCGCTGGCGCGTATGCCGAAGCGGGCCAGGTAATCGATCAGCAGTTCGCGGATCGGCACATCGTCGTCGACGATCAGCGCCCGGGTGTTCCAGCGCTTGTCGTCGTCGCACGCTTTGTGATCATCGGCATTTGCAACAGGGGTGTTCTGCATGGATGCATCATCTGCCAGGTAAGCTGCCAATCGCAAAGGAGGCGGCAAGGTTGAGGCTTCAGCATAGGCTTCGGACCGTGAGGCGTGAAGCGCTGAAAGGACGGGGTGCGGCGGCAGACGGTAGCGTGCCGGCGTATTGGGGGCGTGTCAGCCCTGTATCGACTTCGACACAAAGGCCGGGATCGTCCATGCTCGGGGTGGACGCGGTGAGATTTACCGATCATCGGGTCCCCCAGCGGCGCTGGTTCCGCTACAATGCGCGCCGATTTCGACTTGCCTGAGAGCCCGCTCATGTCCGCCTGCCAGACGCCCATCATCGTCGCCCTGGATTTCCCTACCCGTGACGCCGCCCTTAAGCTGGCCGACCAGTTGGACCCCAAGCTCTGCCGGGTCAAAGTCGGCAAGGAACTGTTCACCAGTTGCGCGTCTGAAATCGTCGGCACCCTGCGTGACAAGGGGTTCGAGGTGTTCCTGGACCTGAAATTCCACGACATCCCCAACACCACCGCCATGGCCGTGAAGGCCGCGGCCGAGATGGGCGTCTGGATGGTCAACGTGCACTGTTCCGGCGGCCTGCGCATGATGGCGGCCTGCCGCGAAGTGCTGGACCAGCGCAGTGGCCCGCAACCGCTGTTGATCGGCGTAACCGTGCTGACCAGCATGGAGCGCGAGGACCTGGCCGGGATCGGCCTGGACATCGAGCCTCAGGAACAAGTGCTGCGCCTGGCAGCGCTGGCCCAGAAAGCGGGTCTGGACGGTTTGGTCTGCTCGGCCCTGGAAGCCAATGCACTGAAGACCGCGCACCCGTCGCTGCAACTGGTGACCCCGGGGATTCGCCCGGCGGGCAGCGCCCAGGACGACCAGCGCCGTATCCTGACCCCGCGCCAGGCGCTGGACGCCGGTTCCGACTACCTGGTGATCGGCCGTCCGATCAGCCAGGCCGTCGATCCGGCCCAGGCGCTGGCGGCGGTCGTGGCCGAACTGGCCTGACCTGATACCGAAGATCCCTGATGTGGGAGCGAGCTTGCTCGCGATAGCGGTATGTCAGTCAATATCAATGTTGACTGACAGGGCCCCTTCGCGAGCAAGCCCGCTCCCACATCAGGTGTTTTGTGTCAGACCTTGAGTACCAACTTTCCGAAGTTCTCCCCGCTGAACAGTTTGGTCAGGGTTTCGGGGAACGTCTCCAGGCCTTCGACGATATCTTCCTTGCTCTTGAGTTGCCCCTTGGCCATCCAGCCCGCCATTTCCTGGCCGGCGGCGGCGAACTGCGCGGCATGGTCCATGACCACGAAGCCCTCCATGCGCGCCCGGTTGACCAGCAGCGACAGGTAGTTGGCAGGGCCCTTGACCGCTTCCTTGTTGTTGTACTGGCTGATGGCGCCGCAGATCACCACGCGGGCCTTGAGGTTCAAGCGGCTGAGCACGGCATCGAGGATGTCGCCGCCGACGTTGTCGAAATACACGTCCACGCCCTTGGGGCATTCGCGCTTGAGGCCAGCCTGGACGTCTTCGCTCTTGTAGTCGATGGCCCCGTCGAAGCCCAGTTCATCGATCAGGAACCTGCATTTGTCGGCCCCGCCGGCGATCCCCACCACGCGGCAGCCCTTGAGCTTGGCGATCTGCCCGGCAATGCTGCCTACCGCACCGGCGGCGCCCGACAGCACGACCGTCTCGCCGGCCTTTGGCGCGCCCACATCCAGCAGGGCGAAATAGGCCGTCATGCCGGTCATGCCCAGCGCTGACAGGTAGCGCGGCAGCGGGGCCAGTTTCGGATCGACTTTGTAGAAACCCCGTGGCTCGCCGAGGAAGTAATCCTGCACCCCCAGCGCGCCGTTGACGTAGTCCCCCACCGCAAACCCCGGGTTGTTCGACGCAATCACCTGGCCAACCCCCAAGGCTCGCATCACTTCGCCAATGCCCACTGGCGCGATGTACGACTTGCCCTCGTTCATCCAGCCGCGCATGGCCGGGTCCAGGGACAGGTATTCGTTTTTTACCAGGATCTGGCCGGCGGCCGGTTCGCCGACCGGTACTTGCTGATAAGTGAACGTCTCGCGGGTCGCCGCGCCCACCGGGCGCTTGGCGAGCAGGAATTGGCGATTGGTCTGGGCAGTCATGGCTGGCACTCACGATGAATGAAGCCTTGTTGATAGCCCTTCGAGACGATTGCCGCAAGGTTTGCCGGCCCAGCGAATGCACTTCGATCCAACGCAGTGATAGTGGCGCCGGGCTCGTTATCACTGGCGCCCATGAGCCATCCACCGGCGCCTGGATAGTGCTGCCGCGCTGCACGGGGCCGTGGCTACACTGGCGAAACACCGCATTCTTCGAGGAACTGACAATGAGCATGACGTTTTCCGGGCAGGTCGCCGTGGTCACGGGCGCTGCCGCAGGCATTGGCCGGGCGACCGCCCAGGCCTTCGCCGCGCAAGGCTTGAAGGTGGTGGCGGCCGACCTGGATGTGGCGGGCGGCGAGGGCACGGTGCAGGCGATTCGCGAGGCGGGCGGCGAGGCGGTGTTCGTGCGTTGTGACGTGACGCAGGAAAGCGATGTGCAGAACCTGATGAATGAGGTGATCCACGCCTACGGTCGTCTCGACTACGCCTTCAACAACGCCGGGATCGAGATCGAGAAGGGCAAGCTGGCCGACGGCACCGTCGATGAGTTCGACGCCATCATGGGGGTCAACGTGAAGGGCGTCTGGCTGTGCATGAAATACCAGTTGCCGTTGCTGCTGGCCCAGGGCGGCGGGGCCATCGTCAATACGGCCTCGGTGGCGGGCCTGGGTGCGGCACCGAAAATGAGCATCTATGCGGCCTCCAAGCATGCGGTGATCGGCCTGACCAAATCGGCGGCCATCGAGTACGCCAAGAAAAAAATCCGCGTGAATGCGGTGTGCCCGGCCGTGATCGACACCGACATGTTCCGGCGAGCCTATGAAGCGGACCCGAAGAAAGCTGACTTCGCTAATGCCATGCACCCGGTGGGACGGATCGGCAAAGTCGAAGAGATTGCCAGCGCCGTGCTGTACCTGTGCAGCGATGGCGCGGCCTTTACCACCGGCCATTCCCTGGCGGTGGACGGCGGTGTCACGGCGTTCTGAGGACGTGTCACCTGGCTTGTAGGAAAAAGCCCGCACTGGTTGCGGGCTTTTTCTTGGTTGGTCGAAAAAGCACCGACGCGGTCCATCAAAGTATTTCAAAGGGTGTGAAACGGCTGCTTTGGCGGGTTTGTCGTACATCGCCGCAGGGCCGCCTGTGCTTAACTGTTTCCGGAAATAAAACAAACGCTTAGGAGTCTGGTCACTCATGGAATTGAGAATCGACCGACAGGCCCTGGTGCCTGTCGTGCAGCAAATTGTCGACGCGCTGACCGGCTGGATCCGCCAGGACGCCGTGCAGCCGGGCACGCGCTTGCCGTCTATCCGGCAACTGGCACGGCAGAACCTGCTCAGCCAGTCGAGTGTCAACGAGGCCTGTGAGCGTCTGGTCGCCCAAGGGGTGTTGGCGTCCCGGCATGGCTCAAGCTTCTTCGTCGCGCCACCGCCTTCCCTCGGCCTCGCATCCAACGACGGAACCTGCCCGGAACACCCGCCGCTGGCACGCGGCGGCCTTGCCGACAACTCGGCGTGGGCGCTGAAGCTGGGGGCCGGCGGGCTGCCTGAGCGCTGGCGCGAAAGCGACGACCTGGGCTATGCGATCCGCCAGGTCACCCGCACCGACATGGCGGGGCTGTTCAGCTACAGCACGTCGTTGGGCTTGCCCGCCCTGCGTGAGCAACTGTCCCGGCGCTTGAAGCAACTCAATATCGAGGCCGCGCAAGACCTTATCCTGAGCACCCACGGCGCTACCCAGGCGTTGGACCTGATCGTGCGGACACAGCTGGCGCCGGGCAGTTGCGTGGTGGTGGAGAGCCCCGGCTACCCGAAACTGTTCGAGCTGCTGAGGCTGCACGGCATCGACATGCTCGAACTGCCCAGGACCCCTCGAGGCCCGGACGTCGAGGCTTTGCAGACTCTGCTGGCGACGCATCGGCCCCGTGCGCTGTTCGTCAACAGCGCCTGCCATAACCCGACCGGCAGCAGCCTGTCCCTGGGGGTGGCGCAACGCTTGTTGGCGCTGGCCCGGGAACACGGGATGCTGGTGATCGAAGACGATGTCTACGCCGATTTCCAGGGTTCGACACGCACCCGCCTGGCGGCCCTGGATGCCGATGTGATCTATGTAGGCAGTTTTTCAAAAACCCTGAGCAGTTCGTTGCGAGTCGGGTTCGTGGTGGCGCCTGCGCCCATCATCGCCCGGCTCAGTGAGGTCAAGGAGGTCACGAGCCTGGGCGTTTCACGGTTCAGCGAAGCGGTGCTGGCCAATCTCCTGGCCAACGGTGCCTATCGCAAGCTGGTGCAGCGCCAGCGGCAGCGTTTGGGGGGCGACATGGCGGCTGTGTTGCAGGTGCTGGAGGAGGCCGACTGGGAGGTGTTCGGCAAGCCGACCGGGGGGCTGTTCATCTGGGCACGCCCACCGTTATGCGACTACGCTGGAGTGCAGCGTCTGGCCAAACGGTTCGGTGTGCAGCTGTCTTCGCCCACGGCCTTCAGCCCTTCAGGCGCCGACAGCCAGTGGCTGCGGATCAATGTGGCTTATGCCTGTGATCCGAGGGCGTTGGCGTTTTTCCGGGGCGCGGCCCTGGATCGACCTCGAGTGTCCTGAAAACGACGCGGCTGTAGCTTTTTGCCATTATTCCGACGCCAGCATCTTGTGTTGCAGGGCGTCTCGTTGCGAATCTGCGAACAACACACACTGGCAGAGGACTGAGCGCAATGATTTCGGCCGTGCAAGGACGTTTTGCCAACCTGGGTATGGCAAAGAAACTGGGTATCGGGTTTGTCCTGGTATTGTTGCTCACGGCCGTGGTCGCGGCCATTGGCGTGTGGTCCTTGCGCACCATCAGCCTGCGTTTCGACGGACTCAAGCAGATGTCCTCCCTCAATAGCGAACTGCTGAAGGTGCGCTTGCTCGAGCAGGAATACGCCTTGCGCTCCGACCCCAAGACGGCCGACACCCTGCGCAAGGGGGTCGACGGCCTGGTGGCCCAGGCCGATGCGCTCAAGGCCCAGACACCTGAAAACCTGTCGGTGATGAACGATGTGCAACAGGCGCTGGCGGATTACCGCAAGGCGTTCGATGAATTCGTCGGGTTGAGCCAGAGCAAGGACCTGGCGCTGGAAATGGCCAGTTGGTCGGTGTCCAGTGTCGCCAACAACCTGGACGTGTTGCAGGCCGGTCTGGCGGACGACGGCGCCTACACCCTGAAGGATTCCGAGGGCAAGGAGGGCGCCGAGTTCATCGAGCAGGCCAACCAGGTCAGCGAAGTGTCACGGTTGATGCTGCAGGCCATGAACGAAGCGCGCGTACGCCTGGACCAGAGCCGCAAAGGCAGCGAGGACGCCGGGCAAGGCCCGATCGAGCAGGCCGAGCAAGCCATGAAGCAGGCCGAGGCGCTCAAGACCCAGGTCAAGGACCCGGGCTACCAGACCGTGCTCAACGAGGTGGCCGGGCACATTGCCGGTTTCAACACGCAACTGGCCGAGTACACCGGCCTGTTGGCGAAGGAAAAAGGCGTCTACCAGGAACTTCACGAGCGTGCCGGCCAAGTGGTGGAGCGGGTCAACCAGGCCTACGCCGCCGAAGACCATGCCATGCAGGCGGAGTTGAAAAAGAACTCGCTGTTGATCATCGGCTCGTCGGCCCTTGCCCTGCTGGTGGGGTTGATTGCCGCCTGGGTCATTACCCGGCTGATCGTCGCGCCGCTGCGCAGCGTCATCCGCGTGGCCCAGCAGATCGCGGCGGGGGACCTGAGCGCCACGGTGCAGGTGACGCGCCGGGATGAGATCGGCCAGTTGATGCTCGCCATGCAGCAGATGGGCGCGGGGCTGAGCGGCATCGTCAGCGGCTTGCAGGCGGGTATCGAACAGCTCGCCAACTCCGCGCAATCGCTGTCGGCCGTGACCGAACAGACCAACCTGGAAGTCAGCAGCCAGAAAGAGGAGACCGAGCAGGTTGCCACGGCCATGAACCAGATGACCGCCACGGTGCATGACGTGGCCCGCAATGCCGAGGAAGCGGCCCTGGCGGCGCAGACGGCCGATGACAAAGTCGAGAGCGGCCAGCAGGTGGTGCGCCAGAGCATGGTGCGTATCGAGCAGTTGGCCGACTCGGCCACGTCGGCCAGTTCCAGTATCGAAAGCCTCAGTGCCGAGATCCAGAACATCGGCACGGTGCTGAGCGTGATCAAGAGCGTCGCCGAACAAACCAACCTGCTGGCGCTCAACGCTGCCATCGAGGCCGCACGCGCTGGCGAGCAGGGTAGGGGGTTTGCGGTGGTGGCTGACGAGGTGCGGGCCCTGGCCAGACGCACGCAGCAGTCCACCGAAGAGATCGAGCGGTTGGTGAGCGCATTGCGTTCAGCGGCCCAGGCTTCCGTGCAGCAGATCCAGAGCAGCGGCGAGCTGGTGAAGATGGCTGTCAGCGATGCGCTGCAAACCGAAAGTGCCTTGGGCAGCATTGCCGCGGCGGTGTCGTTGATTCAGCAGATGAACCAGCAGATCGCGGCGGCGGCCGAACAGCAGAGTTCGGTGGCCGAAGAGATCAACCGCAGCGTCACCAGTATCCGTGCCAGCGCCGATCAATCGTCCCTGGCGATGCAAGGCAATGCCGCTTCCAGCATCGAGCTGGCGCAGTTGGGGGTTGAGTTGAAGGGGATGGTGGGGCATTTCAGGCTGTGAGCCGCCATAGCTGGCTCACCGATGGAGGAGCGCGTAGCGAGGAGGGGATCCACTGTCGAGCACGCAGCGCTCGTACATTCCAGGGCTGCCGCGCAGCCCTGCGGGTATAAATCCCCTCGTCACCCTGAGGTTCGACGAGGTCTCAGTCGTAGACCTTCTTCTTCTTCCACTCGTCGTTCATTTCGTCTTCCTTCAAGCCTTCGGTCAACTGGTTGACCTCGCCTTCGACCGGCTTGGTGCTGGCCAGGACCATTGCGTTGGCGCGGGCCAGGAGCTTTTCGAGGTAGTCGAGCTGTTCGGCGTAGACCTGGGGCTCCTGCTGTTTGCGCAGATACTGCACGCCGCGTTCGAACGCCAGGCGGGCCTGGCCCGGTTGTTCCTGTTGCAAGGCTTGCTGGCCGAGGTTGTTGAAGAACTCGATGTGCAGCAGGACCAGGATGTGCCGCACTTCGCGGACCCAGCGCTTGGCTTCATTGGGCGGCAGGAAGCCGTCCTGGGCGGCACGGGTGATCTGGCCGTGGAGGGCTTCGAGCAGGAAGCGAACGTCCTTGGCCTTGGCTTCGGTCAGGATCGGTGCCGGCGGATTGCCCACCGGGATCGATTCACCTTGTGCTGCCAATGCGGTCAGTTCGTCCAGGCGTGCCTTGACCGCGGTATTGGTCTTGTCCAGATTCAGCAGACGCTGGCAGACGTTCATCTCAAGGCGCGTCAGCAGCAGTTTCAAGGCCGGCGTCATCAATTGCCCGGGGAAGGTTTCGGTGAGTTCGCCACAGCGCCGCATCCGGTCGTTGAGTTCAACCTTGGTGCGGACCTTTTCCAGCTTGTTGTTTTCCACCACATGGTTCATGTAGCCAATGGCGATCAACAGTGCGATCCCGGCTACGACGAGCAGGGTGATCATGAGTGGTGTCACCGGTAAGACCTCTTTATTGGGGTACGCATGTCATGAGTGTAGTGGCTTGGCTTTTAAGCGCATAGGCCTGAGCGGCGCGATTAGACGGGCGTCGTGCTGTTTATAGGGAATGCGGCTCAATGGCTGCACATTGCCACTATTTGCCGGATGCGACTATAGCGCCTTGGCGGGCGACAGAATATAGGCGTCAGAGACCGGGCGAGCAAAATCGGCGAATCGCCCTCAAACCCTGGGAAGTCATTGATTTAAATAAATTTATATCTGGGGGTTGACGACCTCCCAATCCATCCATAGAATGCGCGCCACTTACAGCGTAAAGCACTCAGCGAAACGCGATAAGCAGTGAATGTTGTACGTGTGTCCCCTTCGTCTAGTGGCCTAGGACACCGCCCTTTCACGGCGGTAACAGGGGTTCGAGTCCCCTAGGGGACGCCAATGCGGGAATAGCTCAGTTGGTAGAGCACGACCTTGCCAAGGTCGGGGTCGCGAGTTCGAGTCTCGTTTCCCGCTCCAATTTTAAACAGCGTTGCTTTCGGGCAGGGCTGAGTGAAACCAGAAACGTCATTTTCGGATGCGGGTCTGGGCACTGGAACACACACCATGTGTTCCGGGCAGCGTGTCCCCTTCGTCTAGTGGCCTAGGACACCGCCCTTTCACGGCGGTAACAGGGGTTCGAGTCCCCTAGGGGACGCCATTTGCGGGAATAGCTCAGTTGGTAGAGCACGACCTTGCCAAGGTCGGGGTCGCGAGTTCGAGTCTCGTTTCCCGCTCCAAATTCAAGAAAACGCCGCTCATTGAGCGGCGTTTTTTTATGCCTGGAGAAAAGTCATCGAGCCGACTGTGGATAACCCAATGAGCCCTGGGGCGTGCCGGGGTCATCCCTCCAGGCTCTGCACCAAGCTGTCGAGCGCCGCTGTGCTGGCCTCGTCGGGCACTGCTTGCGATGGGCTCGCGACGCGCAGTTGCTGTGCCGAGCGGTATTCGCTGGGGGTGCAACTGGCGTATTGCTTGAACGCCCGGGCGAAATAGGACGGGTCCTTGAAACCGGCCTCGTAGCCGATGCTGGTGATCGGCATCTGGCTGTTGTCGAGCAGTTCCTTGGCGAAACTCATGCGTTTGTTCAGCACGTAATCGGTGAAGCCCAGCCCGTTGGCCTCCTTGAACAGGCGGCTGAAGCGAAAGGTGGTCATGCCACAACGTTTGGCAAGATCGCGCTGGTCGATGCTTTCGCGAAAATGCTGGTCGATGTACAGCATGATGTGGCTCAGGGCCTGGTGCTTCTGGTGTCCGGAGGTCAGGCGAATGCTGTCGGGCAGGGTGGGGGCGTGGTCGATCTGCGCGGTCTTGCCCCGGCCATTGGCAGTACGGCGCAATTCGCACAATTGCACCACGGCCGTCAGGTAGCGCTTGCGCTCGTTGGCGGGCAGGGGCAGCACCATGTATTCCCAGACGCTGGAGCGCATCGCCCAGACCGCAAGCTCTTCGGAGTGCTGCACGGTGAACATGGTAATGGGAATCGTGGGCGCGGTGCGCTTGATCTCCAGCAGCCGGCGCAGCCCCGGCGTGTCGGGCCGGTCGAAATGGATGCAGATCATGTCGACCTGTTCGCCACTGGGCAACATGGCGTTCTTGGCCAGCGTGCAGTCGCAAGCGTCCTCGAACTGGGCGACCAGTTCCCGGGTGGAGCGATCGTGCGTCAGATCGAACCACAACAGCTTTGGCTTTCCAGTCAGATGTGGCGCCATAGGACGACTACCCAGCGGTTCTTGCTGCCCTTTAGCTAGCAGTATTGCCAATGTGCTATCACTTCGCCGAATAAATTTTCATAAGCCCGCCCCCCTTGGCGCCAGGCCGCGGACCGCCTGCGCCCCCCGCCGACCCACACCTGGCCTGGGGCGCAAAATAATCCTAGGGATGTGCAAAATCCTCCTAACGACCCTCCACCTCTCATGACTAGGGTTGCATCAGGCAGTTCGCAATGTGCTGCCCCCTTGCGAAAACAACCCGATGAGGTGCGCGAAATGACTCTTCAAACAATCAAGGCTTCGGTACTGAAGTTCGCCAAAGATGAAGACGGCCTGACCATTGTGGAATACGCCGTGGCCGGTGGGTTGATCACGGTGGCCGTGGCCGCGATGTTCATCCTGCTGGGCAGCGCCGTGAACACCAAGATCACCGCCCTGTGTGCGGCGGTCAAAGGCGCTGCGTGCTAACGGCCACCCCGGTCGGGAAGCGCGGTGAAGCCCATCGAGGCGCTGGTTTCGTCGAGGGTTGAAGCTTCGATGACGTCTTGCTGGGTTTTACGCCGCTCCTTCCCGCGATGTGTTGCGATTGATGTGAGGTAACTGACATGACCCTTCAAACAATCAGAACTTCGATCAGTAAGTTCGCCAGGGATGAAGATGGCCTGACCATCGTCGAGTACGCCGTCGCCGGCGGGCTGATCACCGTGGCGGTGGCCGCCATGTTCGTCCTGCTGGGCGGAGCCGTGAATGACCGGATCACTGCACTGTGTGCCGCCGTGAAAGGTGCGGCCTGCTGACCGTCATTGCTACCAAGCGTGCAGTGAAGCCTATCGAGGCCACCGGTTTTCGTTTTCGCCGACCCACGCGGCGGATGACCGCTTGATAGGTTTCCTCAGGTGCAGTGTCGCCTGCCAATGATCATTAGATGAGGGAGACGCATCATGTCCATGGAGTTGCTGGTGTCGACGTTACTGCTGCTGGGGTTGCTGGGTTTGGCGGTGGTGAGCGACCTGCGTCGCCATCGCATCCCCAACGCGCTGGTCCTGGCAGGGTTGGCCCTGGGTTTGGCGAGCCAGGCCAATGCAGGCGGGCTCGGTGCAGTGGGCGACAGTGTGCTGGGCATGTTGATCTGCTTCGCGCTGTTCCTGCCCATGTATGCCGTCGGCGGCATGGCGGCCGGCGACGTCAAGCTGATGACCATGGTCGGCAGTTTCCTGCCCTTTCATTACGCCCTGTGGGCCGCGCTGTTCAGCCTGATTGCCGGTGGCGTGTGTGGCTTGCTGATGGTGCTGGCCCGCGGTCAGTTGTTGCAGACCCTCGGGCGCTAC
Organism: Pseudomonas chlororaphis; assembly: GCA_001023535.1. NCBI lineage: Bacteria > Pseudomonadati > Pseudomonadota > Gammaproteobacteria > Pseudomonadales > Pseudomonadaceae > Pseudomonas > Pseudomonas chlororaphis. The sequence continues at coordinate 2,229,409 of CP011020.1, read as the reverse complement.
TGGTTGATCCTGCGGGCCCAGGCGTACCTGGCGCCTGGCTCGGATGAGGTGGCCGGCAAGCCGTTTCCCTACTCGATCGCGATCCTGATCGGCACCTTGAACAGCGTTTACTGGCAGTTGGTCGCCGGCGGCTGGGGAGTGTAGTCATGCACGTCATCAATGATAGTGATGCCTACCCCAGCGAGCGGGAGGCGGTGCAACGCCTGGCACCCCAGCCGTGCACCATCCGCGACACCGGCCTGAGCGACAGTTTCCTGGGTGAGTTGGTGTGCAAGCACCTGCATGACGCCGGCGTGCTGGACCTGCCTCGGCTGGTAGAGCGCCTGGCCCTGACGGGCGCCGTGCTGGAAGAAGTCCTGGCGTTCCTGCGCAAGGACGGTCGTGTCGAAGTCCTCGGCCAGGTCGGCCAGGCCAGTGTGCAGTCGTTGCGTTACGGCCTGACCGAGCGCGGTCGCAATTTTGCCCGTGACGCCCTGGCGCGCAGCGGCTACATCGGGGCGGCGCCGTTTCCGGTGAGCACCTATCGTTCGCTGATCAAGATCCAGACCATTCACCACGGCCGCATCACCGCCACTGACATGAATCGCGCCCTGGCAGGCGTGGTGCTGACCCAGGGGATGCTCGACCAGTTGGGCGTGGCGCTCAATTCCGGCCGGGCGATCATGATCTATGGCCCGGCGGGCACCGGCAAGACCTATGTCAGCAGCCGGCTGATCCGTCTGTTTGCCGAAGCGATCTGGGTGCCCCACGCCATCGTCATCAACGAGTCGGTGATCGAGATCTACGACCCGCAAGTGCACCAGCGCCTGGATGACAATCGTCAATCGAACAACCTGATGCTCAATGAGGGCATCGACCGCCGGTTGCTCTGCTGCAAACGCCCGATCGTCATCACCGGCGGCGAGTTGAGCATGGAACAGCTGGACGTGCGCTATGACCCCTTTACCCGCCAGTACCAGGCGGCCTTGCAGCTCAAGGCCAGCAATGGGTTGTTCATCATCGATGACATGGGCCGCCAGCGCATGGCGCCGGCCGAGCTGCTCAATCGCTGGATCGTGCCCATGGAAGAGAAGCGCGACTTCATCAACCTGGGCGGTGGCCGGCACTGTGAGCTGCCGTTCGACCTGGTCCTGGTGTTTTCCACCAACCTCAATCCCTTGGAACTGGCCGACGAGGCCTTCCTGCGGCGCATTGGCTACAAGGTGCAGTTCGGCTACCTCAGGCCCGAGGAGTACGAGCGCATCTGGCGCCAGGAATGCGAGCGCCTGGGCATCGCCCATGACCCGTTGCTGGTGCGCTATGTGCTGCAGCGTTTGTACGCCGGTGAAGGCATGCCGCTGGTGCCTTGCCATCCTCGCGATCTGCTGAACATGGCGCTCGATCGCCAGCGTTACCTGGGCGGTTCCGGACCGCTGTTGCCGCAGGAGTTGGAATGGGCCTGGCACAACTATTTTGTCCAGCTCGACTTTCTTTGATTCGGAGATACCGACATGAGCTCCCGTACGCTTTCGCTGATAGGCGTTTCTCTGGTAATGGGCCTTGGTGCCGCATGGATGGCCGATTCCTGGCTGAGCGCACGACTCAATGCCACCCCCGATGACCATTTGCGCAGCGTGGTGGTGGCCACGGTGGAAATCCCCTTCGGGCAGATGGTCGAGGCCCAGCAGGTCACGACCGTGCGAATGCCCATGGACACGATTCCGGACGACGCCTTCGACTCCAGCGAGCAGGCCGTGGGCAAGATCGCCACGTTCGACATCCTGCGCGGCGACATTGTGCGCAGTGCCCGTTTGAGCGAGCACCTGGGCGGCAGCACCCTGGCCTCGCTGATCGCCCCCGACAAGCGTGCCATCTCGGTACGGGTGGATGATGTGGTCGGCGTGGGCGGTTTCCTGTTGCCGGGTAACCGGGTCGACGTCCTGGCGACGAAAAACACCGCGGCCGGCAGCAACAACGCCGTGTCCCGCACGCTCCTGGAAAATCTGCGGGTACTGGCGGTGGACCAGACGGCCGGCACCGACAAGACCCAGCCGGTGGTGGTGCGGGCGGTGACGCTGGAGATGACGACCACTGAAGCCGAGGCATTGGTGACCGCGCAGACCGAAGGCAAGCTGCAACTGGCCCTGCGCAACCCGTTGAACCTGGAGAAAAAAGCCGTGGCCGTGGCGCCGACACCGGTCGCACCGGTCGTGGCGGTGGCCGCACCGGCTCCAAGGCCTGTGGTGCAACGCATCGCCAAGGCGCAGGACAGTTCGATCACGGTGATCCGTGGGGTCGAGCGCAGCGTCATCAACCTTCGCTAGCAGGCCCCGGCGCCATCGGGCTGGCCAGGCGATGGCAATGCCGATCCTCTCCCTCAGTCAGCGAGGATGCGACGATGAAACACAGTATCCGGCAGCCTTTCACGGTGCCTCGGCGCCAGGGAGGGGCGGTGAGTGTGTTGATGGTGATCGCGTTGGTGGCGATTTCCATGATGGCGGCACTGGCCCTGGACGGCGGACACATGTTGCTGAACAAGACGCGCCTGCAAAATGCGGTGGACGCCGCCGCCCTGAGCGGCGCCAAGACCCTGAGCCAGGTCAGCGGCGGCCTCAACATGGCCAGCACGACCCGGACAGCGGCCCTGGACACCTTGAACAAGAACGCCCAGGCCTCGGGCAACGCTGAACTGGCCACCGCTGTTGGCGGTAATCCGGGTGCCTTTGCCGTGGTGGAGCTGGCCAGCAGTGTCTACGGACCGTTTTCCTATCCCGGCCCGGCGAATGCCAAGTACGTGCGGGTGTCGGTGTCCAGCTATCAGCTGAATGGTTTTTTCTGGAATTTCGTGCAGTCGATGGGCAGCGCCGGCCTGGGCGCCAAAAGCGTGGCCGCCATCGCCACTGCCGGCCCCAGTCCCACCGCGCCCTGCGACCTGGCCCCGCTGATGGTTTGCGGCGACCCCACGCAGTACAACCCGGGGGCGGGCAATTTCTGGGGGTATCACTTCGGTGACCTGGAAGTCTTGAAGACGGCCGCAGGCAACACGTCGCCCATCGGCCCCGGCAATTTCCAGTTGCTCGATTTCGGCTCAGGCGGCAGCGCGGTGCGCGAAGACCTGGCGGGCGGTGGTTCGGTCTGCCGCAGCGTCGGGGACAACGTCCAGACCGCGCCCGGTAACAAGGCCGGCCCGACGTCCCAAGGCATGAATACACGTTTTGGGATCTACAACGGCCCGGTCAGTGCGTCGGACTATCCACCGGACCTGGTCACCGCCTCGAGCACCCCGGCGATGACCTACAACGACACGCTCTCCCAGGCGCAATACAAAGGCAAGCCTGTGACGTCGAGCAACGGCGATCTCTCGGCCGGCGGCGAGGCGATCCAGGACTACAACGACTGGCGGACCAAGGTTGCCGCCTGTGTGGCCGGTGGCGCGAGCGGTTGCCAGAGCAACGGCGTGTTCGAGCGCCGGATGCTGAAGATCGTGGTCGGCAACTGCACCGGCAAGCAGGGTGGTTCGACGTCGATCCCGGTGTTGGGGTTCGGTTGCTATTTCGTCGTGCAGCCGGTGGATGGCGGCGGCTCGGACTCGCTGGTGTTCGGTCAATTCGTCCGGGAGTGCGAAGGCGACGGCGTACCGGGCCCCACGCCTTCGAGCGATGCCGGGCCGCAGATCATCCAGCTCTACAAGACCTATCTCAACGGCAGCGGCACGCCGAGCACCGACTCGTAGGAGGCGCCATGGGACTTGCCCGATTTCAATCACCCCGCGCCCAGCAAGGGGTGGCGCTGGTGGAGTTCACCCTGGTGCTGCCGGTGTTGCTGTTGTTGCTGTTGGCCTTCGGCGAGTTCGGCCGGATGCTCTACCAGTACAACGTGCTGCTGCAGGCCAGCCGCGATGCTGATCGTTTCGTCGCCAGCCAGGCCTGGAATGGCACCCTTGGTGGCGTCGCCCTGAGCAACACGCTCCAGACCCAGACCCGGAACGTGGCGGTGTATGGCGTGCCCAGCCAGGCCGGCAGCGCCGTGCTGTCGGGGTTGACCACGGCCAACGTGCAGGTCGCCGCCGTCGGCACCGACCACGTGCGCGTCACCATCACCTACACCTTCTGCCCGGTGATTGGCGCGGGCAACTGCACCGGGTCGATCCCGGGGTTGTTCGGCGCCGCCATCCCGCTGGGTATCCCGCTGGTGGCGACCACTGTCATGAGGGCGTTGTGATGAACGGCAAGCACATGGGCGGTACATACATCGTGGAGTTTTCCTTCGTCGGCCTGCTGGTGTTCGTCCTGCTGTTCGGCGTGGTGGAGATGGGCCGGCTGTACTTCACCGCCAATGCCCTGGACGAAGCCGCGCGACGCGGTGCGCGCCTGGCAGCGGTGTGCAACATCAGCGACCCGGTGGTGCTGCGCCGGGCGATCTTCAATGCCGCGACCGACGCCGGCACCAGCCAACTGATCAGCAGCCTGGCGACCTCGAACCTGGCGCTGACCTACCTGGATGTCAACGGCGCCGTGGTGGCGAACCCCGCCGACACGGTCAGCGCCACCGGCTTCCGGGCCATTCGCTACGTCCGGTTGAGCGTGCAGAACTACGTTTTCAATCTGTTCATTCCCGGGCTGGGCGTGCCCATTACCTTGCCTGCGTTCCAGGCAACCTTGCCACGCGAAAGCCTTGGGCGTCATTCCGACTCCGCGGAGATCACACCATGCTGAGTACCAGGGAAAACCCACTTGCGACCGTTACCGGCAAAGCCGGGCTGCGGTTACTGATCAGCAGCCGCGACGCCACGTCTCTGCGCGACCTGCAGTGTGTCTGCCAACGCATGCCCTGCCTGGAAGTCAGCACGCGGCTGGTGAGCAACGGGCATGTCGACCCACTCTACGGCCTGGACCGGATGCCCGACTTGTTGCTGTTGCGGGTCAGCCACCTGTGGCGCGAGGAGTTGGCGGCCTTGCTGCAACGCCCGGCCCATGAACGCCCACCGATGCTGGTGTGCGGGCCGCTGGGCGAACAGGACGGCATGCGCCTGGCGATGCAGGCCGGTGCCCGGGATGTGCTGCCTGAACCGGTCGCCGAAACGGAGTTGGTGGCCGCCCTGAATCGCCTGGTGGCGGAGGTGCGCCTGGGCAACGGCGCCGAAGGCAAGCTGGTCGCCGTGATCAGTGCCAAGGGCGGTTCCGGCGCAACGTTGGTGGCGTGCAACCTGGCCCAGCAACTCAGCGCCCGGGCGGGCAATACCCTGTTGCTGGACATGGACCTGCAGTTCGGCAGCGTGACCCATTACCTGGACGTGGCACAGACCCATAGCCACCTGGAAGTGCTGCAACAGGTCGAAGATCTGGACAGCCTTGCCCTGCGGGGTTTCTGCAGTCATTTCAGCCCGACCTTGCACGTGCTCGGTGGCCGGGCCGGCGAATTGTGCCTGCCCCAGGACGCCCAACCCGAACAACTCGATGCCTTGCTGCAATTGGCCCGCGCCAGCTACGACTGGATCGTGGTGGACCTGCCGCGCCAGATCGACTCGCTCACCGGCTCTGTGCTGGAGCAGGTGGACCGGGTCTACGTGGTGGTGCAGCAGAGCGTCAGCCACCTGCGCGATGCCAGCGCCCTGGTGCGGATACTTCGCGAGGACCTGGGCGTGCGCGGCGACCAGTTGCAGATCGTGGTCAACCGCTACGACAAGTCGACGACGATCAGCCTCAAGGATATCGGCGAGGCCCTGCGCTGCGCGAACCTGTCGAAATTACCCAATGACTTCAACCTGGTCAGCCAGAGTCAGAACACTGGCGTGCCGTTGGGGCTGCATGCGCCGAAAGCTGCGATCACCGCCGCCTTGCGCGATTTGACCGAAGACCTGGTCGGTCACCAGATGGCCACGAACAAAGGCCTGTTCAAACGCGCCTTCAACCGTTTCTTCGGGGGATGACCCATGATCAGCGACTTCCGCACCCGCTTGCGCAAACAGCCCGCCAAACCCGGCCCTTCCAGCGTCCACGGCGACAGCCTCGCGGAGCCGGCCGAAGCCTTGATGGCCTGGGAACAGGCCGTCCCGGACGTGCTCTACGAAACCCGCACCCAGGTGACACCGGTGGAAGCCGAGTGGCGGGAAAAAATCTACCAACAGTTGCTCAAGGTGATGGACCTGTCACTGCTCGATGCCCTCGAGCAGGTCGAGGCCACGCGGCAGATTCGCGACATCTGCCAGCGCCTGCTGGACGAACATTCGGCGCCGGTGAGTTCCGCCAGCCGGCAACTGATCATCAAGCAGATCACCGACGAGGTGCTGGGCCTTGGCCCGCTGGAACCGCTGTTGGCCGACCACAGCGTGTCCGACATCCTGGTCAATGGCTTTGCCTCGGTGTACGTCGAGCGCTTCGGCAAATTGCAACGCACCGATGTGCGCTTTCGCGATGACCAGCATCTGCTGAACATCATCGACCGGATCGTCTCCAGCCTTGGCCGGCGCATCGACGAATCCTCGCCGCTGGTGGACGCCCGGCTCAAGGATGGCTCGCGGGTCAACGCGATCATCCCGCCGTTGGCCATCGACGGGCCGAGCATGTCGATCCGGCGTTTCGCGGTGGACCTGCTCAACACCGACAGCCTGATCCAGGTGGGCACCATGACCCCGGCCATTGCCTTGCTGCTCAAGGCCATCGTCCGTGGACGCCTGAACGTGCTGATCTCCGGCGGAACCGGCAGTGGCAAGACCACCATGCTCAACGTGCTGTCCAGTTTCATTCCCCACAACGAACGGATCGTCACCATCGAGGACTCCGCCGAACTGCAACTGCAGCAACCCCACGTGGTCCGCCTGGAAACCCGGCCTTCGAACATCGAGGGGCGGGGTGAGGTGAGCCAGCGTGAACTGGTGCGCAACAGCCTGCGGATGCGCCCCGATCGCATCGTGATCGGTGAAGTGCGCGGCGCCGAGGCGCTGGACATGCTCACGGCCATGAACACCGGTCACGACGGCTCCCTGACCACCATCCACGCCAATACGGCTCGCGATGCCCTGGGGCGCATCGAGAACATGGTGTCGATGACCGGGGCTACGTTTCCGATCAAGGCGATGCGTCAACAAATTGCCTCGGCCATCGACGTGGTGATCCAACTGGAGCGTCAAGAAGATGGCAAGCGACGGGTGGTCAGCATGCAGGAGATCAACGGCATGGAAGGGGAGGTCATCACCATGACCGAGATTTTCTCTTTCGTGCGCCAGGGCATCGGTGAACACGGCGAAGTGCTCGGCGATTATCGACCCAGCGGCATGATCCCGGCGTTCCGCGAGGTGTTGGCCAAGCGCGGCATCGAGTTGCCACTGAGCCTGTTCCGCCCTGAATGGATGGAGGCGCGGCAGTCATGAACGGTATTCCCGGCGAATTCATCCTGATTTTCCTTGGCATGGTCTTCATCGCGGTCTTTCTGCTGTCCCAGGGCGTGGTGGTGCCGGTGTTCGGCGAGGCCGGCAAGATGCGCAAACGCATTCGTGGGCGCTTGCACGTGCTGGAGAAGGCCAACCATTTGCCCAATATGCAGACCGTGTTGCGGCACAAGTACCTGACACGCCTGTCGCCCCTGGAAGCTCGACTCGAGCAGTTGCCGTTCATGGCCAGCCTGACGCAGTTGATCGAGCAGGCCGGCCACGAGTACCGCGCCTACCGGGTGATGCTGCTGGGCCTGGTCCTGGGTGCGGTGGCGGGAGCGTCGGTGCTGATGGTGACGCCGCTCTGGTGGGTGGCGCTGCTGACCACGCTGGCCGTCACCTGGTTGCCGGTGCTGAAGATCCTGCGTGACCGCAGCAAGCGCTTCAACGCGTTCGAGGAAGGCCTGCCGGACGCGCTGGACGCCATGTGCCGGGCCCTGCGCGCCGGCCATCCGTTCAACGAAACCTTGCGCCTGGTTGCCGACGAGCACAAAGGGCCGGTCGCCCAGGAGTTCGGCTTGACCTTCGCCGACATCAACTATGGCAACGACGTACGCCGGGCGATGCTGGGCCTGCTGGAGCGCATGCCGAGCATGACGGTGATGATGCTGGTGACGTCGATCCTCATCCACCGCGAGACCGGCGGCAACCTCACCGAAGTGCTGGAACGCCTGAGTCGGTTGATTCGCGGGCGCTTCCGCTTCCAGCGCAAGATCCGCACGTTGTCGGCCGAAGGTCGCATGTCGGCCTGGGTGCTGGTGGCGATTCCCTTTGTGCTGGCGATCGCCATCGTGCTCACCAGCCCCAGCTACATGCCGGTGCTGCTCAATGATCCGATCGGCCACAAGCTGATCATCGGCGCCTTCTGCGCCATGCTGGTCGGGATTTTCTGGATCCGCAAAATCATCCGGATCCAGGTCTGATCGCTGCCCTGACACGAGGTATCAGTCATGGATTATTTGCTCGGGTTGTTCAGTCGGTTTACCGGGAGCGAGGAACTGGCGCGCCTGTTGTTCATTACTGCGATTGGCGTGAGTACCGTGCTGGCGGCGGTGGCCGTGCTCCTGCTGCTGGTGGGCCTGCAAGACCCGGTGCAGCGGCGCCTGGCGCTGATCAAGCGGGGTTATTCGGGCAGTTCGGCGGCGCAGGAGGCACCGGGTAACCTGCAACTGCTGCTGGAGCGGGTGGGCCAGCGCTTCGCTTCGGCCGACCCGGCCCGCACCTCGGCGACCCAGACCCTGCTGACCCATGCCGGTTACCGCTCTGCATCGGCGGTGCAGGTCTACTGGGCCGTGCGCCTGATGATGCCGCTGGCACTGCTCGGCCTGGCGGTACTGGTGATGCCGTTGATCAAGGTGTCCGGGGTGGTCGTGCTGCTGGCGGTGACGACGGTGACCGGTCTCGGCTGGCTGCTGCCGTCGCTGTATGTCGGCAAGCGCAAGCAGGCGCGCCAGGGCCGGCTGCGTGCCGCGTTCCCGGATGCACTGGACCTGATGGTGGTGTGCGTCGAATCAGGCCTGGCCTTGCCGACGACCATCGAGCGAGTGGCCGAAGAAATGGCGGTCAGCCAGGCCGAACTGGCCGAAGAACTGGCCTTGGTCAACGCGCAGATCCGCGCCGGCATCACCAGCACCGAGGCCCTCCGGCAACTGGCCATGCGCACTGGGCTTGAAGACATCCAGGGGTTGGTCAGCCTGTTGGCGCAGAGCATTCGCTTCGGCACCAGCGTGGCCGATACCTTGCGCATCTATGCCGACGAATTCCGCGACCGGCGCACCCAGGCCGCCGAGGAAATGGGGGCGAAAATTGGCACCAAGCTGATCTTTCCACTGATTTTCTGCCTGTGGCCCAGCTTCTTCCTGGTCGCCATCGGCCCTGCGATGATTGGCGTGTTCAGGGCGTTCGGGAACATGTAGGCGGGTGATCCTTCATTAGCCGAACAGTTGTGGCGAGGGCGCTTGCTCCCGCCGGGCAGCGCAGCGGCCCTCGCTCCTTGGCGGCGGCTGCGCACCCGAGGGGGCAAGCGCCCTCGCCACGGCGTACCTGCTGTTTCCAGGACTCAGCATGCCCCCGTGGCGAGGGGGTTCATCCCCGCTGGGGTGCGCAGCCACCCCTCGATGCCAATCCCCTTCGAACAGATACCCCGAGCGCCCAGGTTCAGGGCCGCTGCGCGCCCAACGGGGATGAATCCCCTCGCTACAAAGTAGAGTGACAACAGACCTATCCCGGCTAAACACAACATGTGGCGAGGGCGCTTGCTCCCGCTCGGGCGGCGCAGCGGCCCTTGCTTTTGGCAGCTGCTGCGCACCCGAGCGGGAGCAAGCGCCCTCGCCACGGTACGGTTTAAAACCTTTGTTCAACCCACCTCGTACTTCATTTGCTGCCGCTGCTGATGTCCCCGCCCGTGTCCTGGTCAAAGAATTCCGGAATGGGATAGTTGAAGCTATTGAGCCAGCGCTGCATGGCCAGTTCGCGCTCGGCGGCCGAGGCGGTCTGCAAGTGGGTGGACGCCACCACGCCGCGGATCTGCAGTTGCATCCAGCTTTCGGTACCTTGCTGGGCTGTCGAGGAGGGGCCCGGGTCGATCGCCCAGGCCGGGGTGGACAGGCACAGCGTGCACACGATCATCAGTTGTTTGGTTTTCATCTCATGGACTCCTCGTCACGCTCTACTTGACCGCGCCGGATGAGGCATCGACGACCTCTTCCAGGCGGTTCGCTTGCGACGTTGCTGCGTTGGGGGCCGAGCCTCTGATTCTTTCGGCGCGGGCCTGGGCGTCCGCGATCTGCTGGGGATTGAGCTTGGCCATGCTCGCCAGTTCGGCCGCTTGCTTCCAGTTGTCCTGGTAGATCAACAGGGTCACCATGTTGAGCGCCGCCAGGGCGTCGGATTGCTGGAGCTCCATGGCGGTCATGAACTCGAAGCGCGCTTGGGGAATGCGTTTCTGATTGAGGTAGACGACCCCCAGGTCATTGCGGATCTTGCCTTCGGTCGGGGCCATTTTCGCGGCCCGTTCCAGGTGCTCCGTGGCGCTCGCGTTGTCGTTCTTGACGGCGGCCAGTTGGCCCAGGCCATGTTCGCCGTCGGCGGCCAGGCAGGTTCCGAGCAGGCTTCTATACAAGGGCTCCGCCTCGCTGCGCCCCATCAGGCGCAATACCCGGGCCTTGCGCAGGCGCACCTGGACCAGGTCCTCGGGCAGGCGTTCCAGGTTCGCCAGGCTGGCGTACAAGCGCCCCTCGTTGGCCATGTCGTCGGCCATGTTGAGGGCCAGCTCCTGATCGGCGCTGGGCTTGGCGCAATGGGTCGGGTCCGACGCCACCACGCCATGGCTGGAACAGCCGGCCAGCATCAATGTTGCGGCTACCGCGATTGCTGCTTTCATGGAATATCCCCTCGCAATGGGTTGGACGCCAGGCGCCAGGTACTTAGGGCGCCGGCTCATTGGGAAAGCCCGCTGCGGTTATCGAACTCGCCATGTTCGAGGAAATACATGCGATAGAAATTCGGGTCGTAGTTGCGCAGTTGCTCACCCGGTAATGTCGGCAGTTGTGCATTGGCGGCCAAGGGCTGGACCAGGTGCGGCGTGACGATCATCAACAGCTCGCGTTCCTCGCGGTCGATGGAGTGGTCGCGGAAGAACGCGCCCAGCACAGGGATATCACCCAGCCCCGGAAGCTTGTTCACCTGTGAGCTGTTGCGCGTGCTGATCAGGCCGCTGATGACAAAGCTTTCGCCGTCGGCCAGGGCAATGCTGGTATCGGTACGGCGCACGGTGAGCGCTGGCACCAGGGTCCCGGCGATGTTCACGGCATTGGTGAAATCCAGCTCGCTGACTTCCGGCGCGACCTTCAGGGCGATGCGGTTCTGGCCGATGACAGTGGGGGTCAGGGTCAGGCGAATACCGAACTCCTTGTACTCGATGGACACGTTATCGCTGCCGGAACTGGGCACCGGGATCGGCACTTCGCCGCCGGCCAGGAAACTGGCGCTCTGTCCGCTGAGGGCCACTAGGCTCGGCCGTGCCAGGGTGTAGGCAAAACCGCTGCCCTCCAAGGCATTGATCATCAGCAGGGTTTTACCGGTGGCGAACGACAAGTTGAACATGTCGTTGTTGACCGGCAGGGAAGGGCGCACCACCCCGCCGATGGTGGGCAGGGTCCTCGGCGAGCCGAACAGGAAGTTGCCACGGGTGCCGAACAGCGACGTCGAGGCTTCCTTGAGCTTGGTCCGGCTGACCTCGACGAAACGGATGTCGGTCTGGACCTGGGCAAGCAGCATCGGGTCTTCGGAGGGCACGCTCGCCACGCTGGTCAGCGCGGCCGTGGCCCGACCCTTGACGAAAACCATGCTCTGGCGGGGTATTTTCGAGCAATCCGTCCAGACCATCAGGCTGGTGGCGCCCGGTGCCAGGCCGGTGAGAATGAAAGCGTCACTGCCACTGGGTTGTACATCGGCAATTTTCGGGTCACCCACCGCCAACTTCGTCACGGGGGCGAGGATGCGCAGTTCATTCTGCAAACCCTGGCCGACCTCGAAGGTCGCTGGCAGGCTGTCTAACTGGGAACAATCGGCGGCAACGGCCTGCGCCGTTTCCAGGCCGAAGCCCATCCAGAACAGACCATGGATAACGTGTTTCAAAGCAAGCGCGGTACGCTGGTTCATAGGATGATCCTCGACAGACTGGCCGTCCCTAGGCTTAACCAATTGCCTCGGATCATCGATGGGCCCGGGCTGCCCCCTATCGCATCACCCGGGACAAGGCCGGGTGGACGAGCGGACGGCTGCAATGGACGGCTCCCTTGAAGGGCAATTTGCCAGCCACCGTGCTCGGTTCTGTTGACGGTAGTTCACCTATGGCAAAGCGCCACGTCAAAAATGAAAAAAACGTCTGAAAAGTGGCGGTGGTGAAATTCATGACAGATTGCGCGTCAATAAACTGTCTTTTTGGTGAGGTGGGGATCTTTGGGAGCGCTTCGCGAGCAGGGGGGCGAGTGGTTATGGGAGCGATCCTGCTCGCCAGCGGGCCCATGACCATCGCCGCCGACAAGCCATGAAAAAAGGCCCGCTGGGTGATCCAGGCGGGCCTTTGTGTGTCACGACGCAATCAATGCTTGCTGTCCTGGTCGGACATTGACAGCAACTGCTTTTCCTGGTTCCAGTCGAACGGCTCGTCGTTTTGTTCGGCTTCGAAACGACGCTCCTCCAGGGCCTGGTACAGGTCGATTTCTTCATCGGGCATGTAGTGCAGGCAATCACCGCCGAAGTACCAGAGCAGGTCGCGTGGCACCAGGTGGGCGATCTGTGGATAGCGCACGATCACCTGGCACAAGAGGTCCTGGCCCAGGTACTGGCTTTCGATCGGGTCGACGGGCAACTGGGCACGCAGTTCGTCGAAGCGCTCCAGGAACAGGGCATGGCTTTCTTCGGGAACCTGTTCGGCCTCACCTACGGCGACCAGGATGCTGCGCAAGTGGTCGAGCAGGACAAGATGATCGGCAACGACATTGGACACGAGATAAGTCCTCAAGAGCAAAACGGGCGCAGGAGTATAAAGCCCCCGCGCCGGCTTTTACATGGCCGCGGATCAGTGGGACATCGCGGCGAGGGGCGCCTGCTCCCGCGGGACGGTGCAGCAGGCCCCTCGTCACGGACTCAGCGGACCTTGGCTTCGGCCAGTGTCAGCGCCTCCTTGTCGAAGTCATCCACGTCGATGACCTTGCGCCGCGCCGCTTCGGCCACGCGCAGGGCCTCGGCTTCGCCGGCTTGCAGCACCCCGGCTTGGAGGGCGGCATCGATGAGGGGTTCGCCTGGCGCCGGGTCGAGCTGACCTTGCTTGAGCGCGACGTGGAGTTTTTTCTGCGCCGGATGGGCGGCGCCCAGCAGGTCGGCGGCGTGCTGCAGGGCACCTACCGGATCGTCCGCCGATTGTGGACGGTAGCAACCCTGCAGCAGTTCTTCGAGGGTCGGATCACCCTTGGCCCGGCCTATCACCGCGGCCACCTCGGCATCCAACCTGTCGCTCGGGCCCTTGTGGTGACGGCCGAACGGGAACACCACTCCACGCAACAGACAACCCAATACCCGGTTCGGGAAATTGGCCAGCAGTTCGTCCAGCGCACGTTCCGACTGGCCGAGGCTTTCCTCCATGGCCCAGGTGAACAGCGGCGCCATGTGGTCCGGCGAATCCAGGTCGTGGTAGCGCTTGAGTGCCGCGGACGCCAGGTAAAGATTGCTCAACACATCCCCCAGGCGTGCCGACAGTCGTTCACGACGCTTGAGCTCGCCACCCAGCAGCATCATGCTCAGGTCCGCCAGCAGGGCGAATGCCGCCGCCTGCCGGTTGAGGGCGCGGAAGTAGCCCTGGCTCAAGGCATTGCCCGGTGCGTGTTCAAAGCGGCCGAGGCCCAGGTTCAACACCAGCGTGCTGGCGGCATTGCTGATGGCGAAGCCAATGTGCTTGAGCAACAGGCCGTCGAATTCCACCAGGGCCTGGTCCTTGTCCTCACGGGTGGCCAGGGCCATTTCCTTGAGCACGAACGGATGGCAGCGGATGGCGCCCTGGCCGAAGATCATCAGGTTGCGCGAGAGGATGTTCGCGCCTTCGACCGTAATGAAGATCGGCGCCCCTTGCCAGCTGCGGCCCAGGTAGTTGTTCGGGCCCATGATAATGCCCTTGCCACCGTGCACGTCCATGGCGTGGCTGATGCATTCACGACCGCGCTCGGTCAGGTGGTACTTGAGGATCGCCGACAGCACCGAGGGTTTCTCCCCCAGGTCCACGGCGTTGGCGGTCAGCATGCGGGCCGCGTCCATCAGCCAGGCGTTGCCGCCGATGCGCGCCATGGCTTCCTGGATGCCTTCGAACGCTGACAGCGGGACGTTGAACTGCTCGCGCACCTGGGTGTACTGGCCCGTCACCAGGCTGGTGAACTTGGCCGCGCCGGTGCCCACCGCGGGCAGGGAAATCGAACGCCCGACCGACAGGCAGTTCATCAGCATCATCCAGCCTTTGCCGAGCATCGGTTGGCCGCCAATGAGGAAGTCCAGCGGGATGAACACGTCCTTGCCCCAGTTCGGCCCGTTCATGAACGCCGCGCCGAGTGGCAGGTGGCGGCGGCCGATGTGTACGCCCGGGGTGTCGGTGGGGATCAGTGCAAGGCTGATGCCCAGGTCTTCTTCGTCACCCAGCAGGTGGTCGGGGTCGTACGCCTTGAAGGCCAGGCCGAGGAGGGTGGCCACCGGGCCGAGGGTGATGTAGCGCTTTTCCCAGTTCAGGCGCAGGCCCAGGGTTTCCCGGCCTTGCCATTCGCCCTTGCAGATAATGCCTGTGTCGGGCATCGCCCCGGCGTCGGAGCCGGCCAGCGGCCCGGTCAGGGCAAAGCAGGGGATATCGTCGCCCCGGGCCAGCCGTGGCAGGTAGTGGTCGCGTTGTTCATCGGTGCCGTAGTGCAGCAGCAGTTCCGCCGGGCCGAGGGAGTTGGGGACCATTACCGTGGACGCCAGGTCGCCGCTGCGGGTCGCCAGCTTCATCGCCACCTGGGAGTGGGCGTAGGCGGAGAAGCCCTTGCCGCCGTATTCCTTGGGAATGATGAGGGCGAAGAAACCGTGCGTCTTGATATGGGCCCAGGCTTCGGGCGGCAGGTCCATGGCCTGGCCGATCTGCCAGTCACTGACCATCGCGCAGAGTTCTTCCGTCGGGCCGTCGAGGAACGCCTGTTCTTCCTCGGTCAACTGCACCTTGGGGTAGGACAGCAGCAGGTCCCAGTCCGGGCGACCGCTGAACAGTTCGCCGTCCCACCACACCGTGCCGGCGTCGATGGCGTCGCGTTCGGTCTGGGACATGGGCGGCAGGGTTTTCTGGAACCAGTCGAACATCGGCGCGCTGAAATACCGGCGACGCAGGTCTGGCAGCAGCAGGGGAGCCGCGACGGCGGCGAGCATCACCCACAGAACCAGCATCAGCCACCCGGGGGCGCGGCTGAAAATGCCCATGGCCAGCAGGTAGACCGCGACGATGCCCAGTGCGGGCAACGGGGCGGTGCGCCGATGGGCCAGCCAGGCGATCCCGATGACCAGGACCAGTATCCACAACAACAGCATAGGTAATCCTCCGTGAACCAGGGCAAAACCGACCCACAGAGCTTAGACGGCCTCTGCAAAACCGGCGGTCGGCGCGATGTGATTGATTTCGTGGGAAACCCTGGATGCAGTGCGCCAGTCTGGTTGGCAACAGCCGTGGGAAATCGTTCGTTATCCAGGTGAGAAAACGCCATTGTTTGGCCGAAACGCCGTTATCGCTGCAACGGGGCTGTGGATAGACTCGGGTTTTGCCGATGCCAGCCACGATGGCCGGCGTTTCCCGGAGGCCTTCCTGCATGCAGTCCTACCTGACGCCCAGCCGCTTCATCGACAGCGATCATCCACAGGTCATCGCCTTTGCCGAGGCGCATCGCGGTGCCGACCGCGACCCTGTGGCGCAGGCGGTCAACCTTTACTACGCCGTGCGCGAGGCGGTGCGGTACAACCCGTATACCTTCAGTCGCGATCCGGCGACTCTGCGTGCCAGCCATGCGCTGAGCCACGGGGAAAGCTACTGCGTGCCCAAGGCCACGCTGCTCGCCGGCTGTGCCCGGCATTGCGGCATTCCGGCACGCATCGGCCTGGCGGATGTGCGCAACCACCTGTCCACGCCCCGTTTGCTGGCGTTGCTGCGCAGCGACGTGTTCGCCATGCACGGTTACACCGAGCTGTACCTGGACGGCCGCTGGGTCAAGGCCACGCCGGCGTTCAACCAGGGCTTGTGCGAGCTGTTCGACGTCGCGCCGCTGGAGTTCGATGGCCGCCACGACAGCGTTTTCCACCCGTTCAATCGCCAAGGCGCGAAGCTGATGGAATACATCACCGACCATGGGCAGTTCGCCGATGTCCCCGAAGCGTTCTTTTTCGAGCACCTGGAGAAATGTTATCCACACTTGTTCGGCGATCAGGCGCCGTCCTTGCTCGGCGATATGCGGGACGATTTGAGTCGCGGCTGATCCGGCGTATGCTGCTGCGGCACTTTGTCCATTGAAGGAAACCGTGATGCTGAAGATCTGGGGTCGCAAGAATTCGTCGAACGTGCGCAAGGCGCTCTGGTGTGCCGAAGAGCTGGGGCTGGCCTACGAGGCCATCGATGCGGGCGGCGCTTTTGGCGTGGTGGACACGCCTGAGTACCGGGCGAAGAACCCCAACGGCCGCGTGCCCATGATCGAGGATGACGGTTTCGTGCTGTGGGAATCCAACACCATCGTGCGCTACCTGCTGGCCCGCCACGCGCCGGATTCGGCCTGGTACCCGGCCGATGCCCAGGCACGGGCCGTCGCCGAGAAATGGATGGACTGGACCACTTCGTCCTTTGCCGCACCGTTTCGGACGGTGTTCTGGGGCGTGCTGCGCACCCCGGCCGAGCAACAGGACTGGCCTGCCATCCATTCGGCTATCAAGGAATGCAACGCTTTGCTGGCGATGGCCGACCGTGCATTGGGCGAGCAGCCTTATTTGAGCGGCGCGCAGATCGGCATGGGCGACATTCCCTTGGGCAGCTTCATTTATGCCTGGTTCGAAATGCCCATCGAGCGGGCTGCCTGGCCGAATCTGGAAGCCTGGTACCAGCAGTTGAAACAGCGTCCGGCCTACCGCAAGGCGGTCATGACCGCGTTGACTTAATACTTACTATCGACACGCGTGACTGTACTTGTGCGGCGACGCCCAGCACCATGGCCATCGTGCGCCGTGGTTGTTTTGCTCGCCGCGCGCCCTCATGTACTTCTTTCTTCCCTTCTTGGTGCGTAATCCGATATGAGTTCCGCTCTGTCCATCCGGCAGCTAACCAAAACCTACGGCAACGGTTTCCAGGCCCTGAGTGGTATCGATCTGGACGTCGCCGAAGGCGATTTCTTTGCCTTGCTCGGTCCTAACGGCGCCGGCAAATCCACCACCATCGGCATTCTTTCCACGTTGGTGAACAAGACCAGCGGCACGGTGAATGTCTTCGGCCATGACCTGGACCGCGAGCCCGCCGCCCTCAAGCGTTGCATTGGCGTGGTGCCCCAGGAATTCAACTTCAACCAGTTCGAGAAGACCTTCGACATCGTCGTGACCCAGGCCGGTTACTACGGCATCCCGCCGAAGATCGCCAACGAGCGCGCCGAGCAGTACCTGACCCAGCTGGGGTTGTGGGACAAGCGCGACGTGCCGTCCCGTTCGTTGTCCGGCGGCATGAAGCGCCGCCTGATGATTGCCCGCGCGCTGGTGCATGAGCCACGCCTGCTGATCCTCGACGAACCGACGGCGGGGGTGGACATCGAGCTGCGTCGTTCGATGTGGACCTTCCTGACCGAGCTGAACCAGAAAGGCATCACCATCATCCTGACCACCCATTACCTGGAAGAGGCCGAGCAGTTGTGCCGCAACATCGGCATCATCGACCACGGCACCATCGTCGAGAACACCAGCATGCGGCAGTTGCTCGGCCAACTGCATGTGGAAACCTTTGTGCTGGACCTCAAGCACGACCTGAAGGCCGCGCCCCAGCTCACTGGTTACCCTGCGCGCCTGGTCGACAGCCATACCCTGGAGGTCCAGGTGGACAAGGCCGTCGGCATCACCGGGCTGTTCGGCCAGTTGGCCTTGCAGAACATCGAAGTGCAGAGCCTGCGCAACAAGACCAATCGCCTCGAGGAGTTGTTCGTGTCCCTGGTGGAGAAAAACCTGGCGAAGGTGGCGGTATGAGTTCCGAACTGCGCCCCAACCTGATTGCCCTCAATACCATCGTCTACCGTGAAGTGCGGCGCTTCATGCGCATCTGGCCGCAGACCCTGCTGCCGCCGGCGATCACCATGGTTCTGTACTTCGTGATCTTCGGCAACCTGATCGGCCGGCAGATCGGCGACATGGGTGGCTTCACCTACATGGACTACATCGTGCCGGGGCTGATCATGATGTCGGTGATCACCAACTCCTACGGCAACGTGGTGTCGAGCTTCTTCGGCAGCAAGTTCCAGCGTTCGATCGAAGAGCTGATGGTCTCACCGGTCTCCCCCCACACGATCCTTATCGGCTATACCTTGGGCGGCGTCCTGCGTGGCTTGGCAGTGGGGTTGATCGTGACGCTGCTGTCGCTGTTCTTTACCCATCTGCAGGTGCATCACCTGGGGGTGACGGTCCTGGTGGTGGTGCTCACGGCGACGATCTTTTCGCTGCTGGGCTTCATCAACGCGGTGTTCGCGCGCAACTTCGATGACATCTCCATCATCCCGACGTTCGTGCTCACGCCGTTGACCTACCTGGGCGGGGTGTTCTATTCGATTTCCCTGTTGCCGCCGTTCTGGCAGACCGTTTCCCTGGCCAACCCGGTGCTGCACATGGTCAACGCCTTCCGCTACGGCATCCTGGGGGTTTCCGACATCAAGATCAGCATTGCGATCACCTTCATGCTGGTGGCCACCGTGGTGTTGTACATCGGTTGCTCGCGGTTACTGGTCAGCGGGCGCGGCATGCGCACCTGACGTTCCCCTTGGGGAGCCAGCCTGCTCGCGAAGGCGTCAGCCAGCACGCTCCAAAAAAAGGGCCTCCAGCAACGGAGGCCTTTTTTTCCTTCACATCCGGCTTTTCTTGCGCCGTTTCCACTGCCGGGTCACCCACCAGCGCCAGTAACTCATGGTGACGAAGTAGGCCAGTGCGCCGAGCACCAGACCGGTGACCACCGAACCGAGCAGGAACGGCTGCCACAAGGTCGACAACTGGCCACTGATCCATTCCCAGGTCAGTTCTTCCGGCAGCGTCCGGGCAGGTACGTCCATCAGCCATGCGCCGGTCTGGTAGGTGCAGAAGAACACCGCCGGCATGGTGATCGGATTGGTCAGCCACACCAGGCTCACGGCAATCGGCATGTTGCCGCGTACCGCGACGGCCAGTGCGGCAGCCAGCAGCATTTGCAAGGGAATGGGCAGGAATGCGGCGAACAGGCCGACGGCCATGGCGCGCGCGACGGAGTGACGGTTGAGGTGCCAGAGGTTGGGGTCATGCAGCAAGGTGCCGAGAAAGCGTAAGGATTTGTGTTCCCGGATGCTCTGCGGGTCAGGCATGTAACGTTTGAATAGGCGCCGGGGCATAAGGCTTCTCGGTCGGTTCAAAGCAGTAAGGCGGCAAGTATGTCCGGATTCTACGGTCGGCAGATTCAGACTTTGTGACAATTGATAACGCCCGGGGTGCCGTACAACGGCTAAGCCTTGAGAGGGCACTCTCAAGGACGGGTCATGCGCACAGGATTGGTCGCGCTTGCGCTGGGGCTGGTGGCCCCGGTTTTTTTCCCGGCGTTGCCGCCGCCGTGGCTGATGGTGGCGCTGCCGGTGCTGGCACTGATGGCCGTGCCGTTTCGAACCTACCCGCTGGGCTTCTTCCTGGGCGGATTGGCCTGGGCCTGTCTGTCGGCGCAGTGTGCGCTGGACGATCGGTTGCCTGCCGCGCTGGAGGGAGAAACCCGTTGGGTCGAAGGGCGTGTCGTCGGCTTGCCGCAATACAGCGACGGCGTGGTGCGCTTCGAACTGGCCGATGCCCACGGTCGTCGCGACCGGTTGCCGGCGTTGATGCGCCTTGCCTGGTTCGGTGGGCCGCCGGTCAGCAGTGGCGAGCGTTGGCGATTGGCGGTCAAGCTCAAGCGGCCCGCCGGGCTGTTGAACCCTCATGGTTTCGACTATCAGGCCTGGCTGTTGAGCCGGGGCATCGGCGCCACCGGAACCATCAAGGACGGTCGCCTGCTGCAGCCGGCCCAGGGCGCTTGGCGTGACGGGGTGCGCCAGGCGCTGGCGCGGGTCGATGCCCAGGGCCGCTCCGGTGCACTGATGGCCTTGGTGCTGGGGGATGGTGCCGGGTTGAGCCGCGAAGATTGGCGGGTGTTGCAAGACACCGGCACGGTTCATTTGCTGGTGATCTCCGGGCAACACATTGGCCTGCTCGCCGGCCTGGTGTACCTGATGGTGGCGGGTGCGGCGCGCCATGGCTTGTGGCCGGCAAGGCTGCCATGGTTGCCCTGGGCCTGCGGCCTGGCCTTCATGGCGGCGCTGGGCTACGGCTTGCTGGCTGGGTTCGAGGTGCCGGTGCGGCGGGCCTGCGCGATGATCGGCCTGGTGTTGCTGTGGCGCTTGCGCTTCAAGCCTGCGGCCTCCTGGTGGGCCTGGTTGCTGGCGTTCGACGGGGTGCTGTTGTTCGATCCGCTGGCCTGCCTGCGGCCCGGATTCTGGCTGTCGTTCGCCGCCGTCGCGATCCTGATGTTCACCTTTGGCGGCCGCCTGGGGCCCTGGCGCTGGTGGCAGACCTGGACTCGCGCCCAATGGCTGGTTGCGCTTGGCCTGTGTCCGTTGCTGTTGATCCTGGGGTTGCCGGTGAGCCTCAGCGGGCCGCTGGCGAACCTGCTGGCGGTGCCCTGGATCAGCCTGCTGGTGCTGCCGCCGGCATTGCTCGGCACGCTGTTGTTGCCGGTGCCGTTCGTGGGCGAGGGCCTGCTATGGATCGCCGGCGGGCTGCTCGACGTGTGGTTCAGGGGGCTGGCGTGGGTGGCCGGGCAACTGCCCGCCTGGACCCCGGCGGCGGTTCCGCCCTGGGCCTTGGGCATCGCCGCCCTCGGTGCGTTTGTGCTGCTGTTGCCCAAGGGCGTGCCGCTGCGTCTTTTGGGTTGGCCAATGTTGAGCTTGATGGTCTTTGCACCGCGGGAAAACCTGCCGCACGGGCAGGCCGAGATCTGGCAACTGGACGTGGGCCAGGGGCTGGCGGTGCTGGTGCGTACCCATGGCCATGCCTTGCTTTATGACGCCGGGCCACGCTGGGGCGACGCCGATGCGGGCGAGCGTGTCGTGCTGCCCACCTTGCGCAAGCTGGGGGTGCGCGAATTGGACCTGATGCTGCTCAGCCATGCCGATGCCGATCATGCCGGTGGTGCCCTGGCGGTGCGCAACGGGCTGCCCACCCGGCAGCTGATCAGCGGCGATCCCGACGCGCTGCCCGAGGCGTTGCACGCCGGGCCTTGTGACAGTGGCCAGCGCTGGGAGTGGGACGGGGTCGGTTTCGCGCTGTGGCAATGGTCATCGGCCGAGGACAGCAACCAGAAGTCCTGCGTGTTGCGGGTGGAGGCGGGCGGCGAGCGCTTGCTGTTGACCGGCGACATCGACCGACATGCCGAGCGCGCCTTGCTCGATGGCCCCCTGGCGGTGCCGATCCACTGGCTGGCCGCCCCTCATCATGGCAGCCGCAGCTCATCGTCGATGGCGCTGCTGGCACGTCTCAAGCCTCACTCGGTGCTGATTTCCCGCGGACAGGGCAATGCCTTCGGCCATCCACATCCCCAGGTGATGGCCCGTTACCGCCGGGCGGGGATGACGATCTACGACAGTGCCGAACAGGGTGCCATTCGTCTGCAACTGGGGGCCTTCGCACGGCCGCGTACCGAGGCCGGGCATCGCCGCTACTGGCGTGATCCACTGCCCGCCGGCCCCCCGGGCCGACATTGATCCAGCGCAAACGGGCAAGCGCCTATCGGCGAGTCGGGTCTTCCAAGGCGAGTCTGTGTGATAAAGTGGCGCACTTTTTCGAGGGGGCAGTCACTGTGTGGGAATTGGTCAAATCCGGCGGCTGGATGATGTTGCCGATCATTCTGAGTTCCATCGCGGCACTGGGTATCGTTGCCGAACGCCTGTGGACCCTGCGGGCCAGCCGTGTGACCCCGGAGCATCTGCTCGGGCAGGTCTGGGTCTGGATCAAGGACAAGCAACTGAACAAGGACAAGCTCAAGGAACTGCGCGCCAGTTCGCCCCTGGGGGAAATCCTCGCCGCCGGCCTGGCGAATTCCAAGCACGGTCGCGAGATCATGAAGGAGTGCATCGAGGAAGCCGCCGCCCGGGTCATCCATGAGCTGGAGCGCTACATCAATGCCCTGGGCACCATTGCCGCCATGTCCCCGTTGCTGGGCCTGCTGGGTACGGTGCTGGGCATGATCGATATCTTCAGCGCCTTCACCGGCTCCGGCATGACCACCAACGCCGCCGTGCTGGCGGGGGGCATCTCCAAGGCGCTGATCACCACTGCTGCCGGCCTGATGGTGGGTATTCCGTCAGTGTTTTTCCATCGCTTCCTGCAACGGCGCGTCGACGAGCTCGTGGTGGGCATGGAGCAGGAGGCCATCAAGCTGGTCGAGGTGGTGCAGGGCGACCGTGATGTAGACCTGGCCGGGGACAAGAAGTGAAATTCCGCCGCAAACCCCGGGAAAACATCGAGATCAACCTGGCGTCGCTGATCGACGTGGTGTTCATCCTGCTGCTGTTTTTCGTCGTGACCACCACCTTCACCCGGGAAACCCAGCTCAAGGTCGAATTGCCGCAGGCCGTCAGTGGCTCGCCGGCCGAGGACCAGCAACTGAAGAACCTGGAAGTCACCATCAGCGCCGAAGGTGCGTTCTCGGTGAACAACCAGTTGCTGCCCAAGAGTGATTTGGCGAGCCTGATCGACGCCTTGCAGAAGGAGTCCGGCGGCGACACCAACCTGCCGCTGTCCATCAGCGCCGACGGCAAGACCCCGCATCAATCGGTGATCACCGCGATGGATGCGGCCGGCAAGCTCGGCTTCAGTCATTTGCGCATGACCACCGTCGAGGCGGCGCCTGCACCCTGATGGCCATGTCCGATCGTTTGCTTGCCGCCTGGTACCAGGGGCATCCGGCCCTGGCGTTGCTGCGGCCGTTGGAGTGGTTGTACCGGCGGGTGGTGGTGCGCAAGCGCGAGCGCTTCCTGGCCGGTGACGGCCCGATCTACCAGCCGCCCGTGCCGCTGGTGGTGGTCGGCAATATCACGGTCGGCGGCACCGGCAAGACGCCCATGATCCTGTGGCTGATCCAGCATTGCCAGCGCAGCGGCCTGCGGGTTGGCGTGGTGAGCCGGGGCTACGGCGCCCAGCCGCCGCAATTGCCCTGGCGGGTCGAAGCCAGCCAGGGCGCCGACGTGGCCGGCGATGAGCCGCTGTTGATCGTCCAGCGCACCGGCGTGCCACTGATGATCGACCCGCAGCGCAGCCGCGCGGTCCAGGCGCTGTTGGAAACCGAACCGCTGGACCTGATCCTGTCCGACGACGGCATGCAGCATTACCGGATGGCCCGGGACCTCGAACTGGTGCTGATCGACAACGCCCGCGGCCTGGGCAACCGCCGGTGCCTGCCTGCCGGGCCGTTGCGCGAACCGGTCGAGCGCCTGCAATCGGTCGACGCCGTGCTGTACAACGGCGCTAGTGCGGATCGCGACGACGGCTTCGCCTTTGAACTGCGGCCCACCGCCCTGGTGAACCTGGCCAGCGGCGAGCGGCGCGACCTCGACCATTTCCCGCCCGGCCAGGCGGTGCACGCAGTGGCCGGCATCGGCAATCCCCAGCGTTTCTTCAAGACCCTCGAAACGCTACACTGGCGACCCATACCGCACGGGTTTGCCGACCATGCCCAGTACAGTGCCCAGGCCCTGGACTTCTCGCCTGCGCTGCCATTGGTCATGACGGAAAAGGACGCGGTCAAATGCCGCGCCTTCGCCGGCCCGCACTGGTGGTACCTGGCGGTGGATGCTGCGCCGTCGCCGGCCTTCGCGGCCTGGTTCGACACCCAGCTGATGCGCCTGTTGCCGGATCGCCTTTTGCCTTAAACACCTTTTACCCAAGGGAATTTCCATGGACACCAAACTGCTCGATATCCTGGCCTGCCCGGTCTGCAAGGGTCCGCTCAAGCTCAGCGCCGACAAGACCGAACTGATCAGCAAGGGTGCTGGCCTGGCCTATCCGATTCGTGATGGCATCCCGGTGATGCTCGAAAGCGAAGCCCGCACCCTGAGCACCGACGAGCGCCTGGATAAATGACCACCGCCTTCACCGTTGTCATCCCATCGCGCTTCGCCTCGACGCGCCTGCCCGGCAAACCGTTGCTGGCGATCGCCGGCAAGCCGATGATCCAGCATGTCTGGGAACAGGCTTGCAAAAGCAGCGCCCAGCGCGTGGTGGTGGCGACTGACGATGCGCGCATCGTCGAGGCCTGCAAGGGGTTTGGTGCCGAGGTCGTGCTGACGCGCGAGGACCACAACTCCGGCACCGATCGCCTGGCGGAAGTCGCGGTGAAGCTGGGCCTGGAGCCGGAGGCCATCGTGGTCAACGTGCAGGGCGACGAGCCGTTGATCCCGCCCAGCGTGATCGATCAGGTCGCCGCCAACCTCGCGGCCCACACCGAGGCGCGCATGGCGACCCTGGCCGAGCCGATCGAGGATGTGCAAACCCTGTTCAACCCCAATGTGGTCAAGGTGGTCAGCGACCTCAACGGCCTGGCCCTGACCTTCAGCCGCGCGACATTGCCATGGGCCCGCGATGCATTCGCCCAAGGCCGCGATGTGCTGCCAGAAGACGTTCCTTACCGTCGCCACATCGGTATCTATGCCTACCGCGCCGGCTTTCTCCAGGACTTCGTTGCCTGGGGCCCGTGCTGGCTGGAAAACACCGAGGCGCTGGAGCAATTGCGTGCCTTGTGGCATGGCGTGCGGATCCATGTCGCCGATGCGCTGATCGCTCCGCCGACCGGTGTCGACACCCCGCAAGACCTCGAACGCGTTCGTCGCCTGCTGGAGGCCTGATGCGGGTCCTGTTCGTCTGTCTCGGCAATATCTGTCGTTCGCCCACCGCCGAAGGCATCCTGCGGCACAAGTTGCGCGAGGCCGGGCTGGCCGGCCAGGTCGAAGTCGCCTCTGCCGGTACCGGCGACTGGCATGTCGGCAAGGCCCCGGACAAACGCAGCCAGGCCGCTGCCTTGCGCCGGGGTTACGACTTGTCGGCCCAGCGGGCCCAGCAGGTGACTCGCGCCGACTTCGCCGCCTATGACCTGATCCTGGCCATGGACAACAGCAACCTGCGCAACCTCAAGGCCCTGCAACCGGCCAACGGCAGGGCCGAGCTGGACCTGTTCCTGCGCCGCTACGAAGCGGAACTGGACGAGGTGCCGGACCCGTACTACGACGGCGAACAGGGCTTCGAGCAGGTGCTGGACTTGATCGAGCAGGCCACTGATCGCCTGGTGATCGAATTGAAGGGACGGTTATGACCTTGCAGATACAGGCCGGCGTCAGCCTCAAGCCGTTCAACAGTTTCGGCGTCGATGTGACGGCGCGCCTGTTCGCCGAGGCCCACGACGATGGCGATGTCCGCGAGGCCCTGGCCTATGCCCGTGAGCACGAGGTGCCGCTGCTGGTGATTGGCGGCGGCAGCAACCTGCTGCTGACCGGTGACATTGACGCCCTGGTGCTGCGCATGGCCAGCCAGGGGGTTCGCTTGCTCAGCGATGACGGCGAGCGGGTGGTGGTCGAAGCCGAAGCCGGGGAGCCCTGGCATCCCTTCGTCCAGTACACGCTGGCGCAGGGCTGGTCGGGCCTGGAAAACCTCAGCCTGATCCCCGGCACCGTTGGCGCGGCCCCGATGCAGAACATCGGCGCCTATGGCGTGGAGATCAAGGACGTGTTTGCCGGCCTCACGGCGCTCGACCGCCATACCGGCCAGCAACGCGAGTTCAGCCTCGAAGAGTGTCGTTTCGCCTACCGCGACAGCCTGTTCAAGCAACAGGCCGGGCGCTGGTTGATCCTGCGGGTGCGTTTTGCCCTCAGTCGCGCCGCCCACCTGCACCTGGAATACGGTCCGGTCCGCCAGCGGTTGACCGAGCAAGGCATCGACCAGGCAACGCCCATGGATGTGAGCCGGGCGATTTGCAGTATCCGCAGCGAAAAACTCCCGGACCCGGCGGTGCTGGGGAACGCCGGCAGTTTCTTCAAGAACCCGCTGGTGCCGGCCGAGCACGTTGCGCAACTCAAGGTGCAGTACCCGGACCTGGTGGCTTATCCACAGCCCGAAGGGCAGATGAAAATCGCCGCCGGGTGGCTGATCGAGCGGGCCGGCTGGAAAGGTTTTCGCGAGGGCGACGCCGGAGTGCATGCGTTGCAGGCGCTGGTGCTGGTCAACTATGGCGCCGCCACGGGGCCGCAACTGCTGGACTTGGCCCTGCGTATCCAGAAGGACATCGCCGAGCGGTTCCAGGTCGAGCTGGAAATGGAACCCAACCGGTACTGAACCTGTCATTTGTAATCATCTGAAAACGCCCTGTCCCCTCGCGCACATGGATCATTTGTGCAGGATTGTGCAGGGCGTTTTGCGTGATCCTGGGTTAATTTAGCCTCCAACCGATGCGACCATTGCATCTGCAAGGTCCCGTGCAGACGCCTGTATGCGTGTGCATAAGAGAGCCCAATAGCCTGAGCCAGTCTGCGGTACCCGAACCGTTCCCCACGCGGCAGATTGCTCGACCCCATAACCCGACCACTATGCGGGCGTGCCCATGATTACCCTGAAACTCAATGGAAAAGACCATCAACTGGATGTGACCGAGGACATGCCGCTGCTCTGGGCGATCCGCGATGTCGCTGGCTACAACGGCACCAAGTTCGGCTGCGGCATGGGCCTGTGCGGCGCGTGCACCATCCACATCGACGGCGCCCCGGCGCGCAGTTGCATCACCCCCATCGGCTCGGTGCAGGGGCAGGCCATCAACACCATCGATGCGCTGCACGCCGACCCGGTCGGGCAGGTCGTCCAGCAGGCCTGGCTCGATACCGCCGTGGCCCAGTGTGGTTACTGCCAGGGTGGGCAGATCATGTCCGCGACGGCCTTGCTCAAGACCAACCCCAACCCCAGCGATGAGCAGATCGAGGAGGCCATGGTCGGCAACATCTGCCGGTGCGGCACCTACAACCGGATCAAGACCGCCATCCGCCAAGCCTCCACCCACCTGAAGGAGGCCAAGGCATGAGCCGCTTGCCCAAGGATTTTGTGCTGAGCAACCTCAGCCGTCGCGGTTTCCTCAAGGGCGCGAGCGCCACCGGTGTACTTGTGCTGGCCGCCAGTTGGGGCTTGCCGGATGCCTTTGCCGAGGACAAGAAGTTCGGTGCCGAAGGCATGCCCCATGGCGTGATCGACGACCCGAAGGTGTACGTGAGCATTGCCGCCGACGGCAGCGTGACGGTGATCTGCAATCGTTCGGAAATGGGCCAGGGTGTGCGCACCAGCCTCAGCATGGTGGTGGCCGATGAACTGGACGCCGACTGGGCCTTGGTGAAGGTGCAACAGGCGCCGGCCGATGAAGCGCGTTTCGGCAACCAGGACACCGATGGCTCGCGCAGCATGCGGCATTGGTACGAGCCGATGCGTCGCTGCGGAGCCGCCGCGCGAACCATGCTGGAGCAGGCCGCTGCCGCGCAGTGGGGCGTTGCGGTGACTGAATGCCGGGCGCAACTGCATAAAGTGTTGCACCAGCCGTCCGGTCGGGAGTTGGGTTATGGCGCGCTGGCGGCTGCCGCCAGCGCCTTGCCGGTGCCGGCCCGGGACAGCTTGCGCCTCAAGCAGGCGTCGGAGTTTCGCTACATCGGCAAACAAGCGAGCCGGGCCATCGATGGTGCGGACATCGTCAATGGCCGCGCGGTGTTCGGTGCCGATGTGCATTTTGAGGGCATGCTCTACGCCGTCGTGGCCCGTCCGCCGGTCTATGGCGGCAAGGTCAGGACCGTGGACAGCAGCGCGGCGCTGAAAGTACCCGGCGTGGTCAAGGTGGTGGCCATCGAAGGGCGCCCGTTGCCCTCGGAATTCCAGCCCCTGGGCGGCGTGGCGGTGGTGGCGAAGAACACTTGGGCGGCGATCAAGGGCCGTGAAGCGCTGAAAATCGAGTGGGACGATGGGCCGAACGCCGGCTATGACTCCATTGCCTATCGCAAGGAGCTGGAAGCGGCGGCGCTCAAGCCCGGCAAGGTCGTGCGCAGCAGCGGCAACCTCGACGACGCGCTGGCCAAGGCCGATTCGACCCTGGAAGCGGCGTATTACCTGCCGCACCTGTCCCAGTCACCGATGGAGCCGATGGTCGCGGTCGCTCGCTTCAAGGACGGCCAGTGCGAAGCCTGGGCGCCGAGCCAGGCCCCGCAGGTGACGCGCGAGCGCATTGCCGAGCGCCTGGGCATTGGGTTCGACAAGGTCACGGTGAACATCACGTTGCTGGGCGGCGGTTTCGGCCGCAAGTCCAAGCCGGATTTCGTCGTTGAGGCCGCGGTGCTGGCCAAGGAGTTCCCCGGCCAGGCGATCCGGGTGCAATGGACCCGCGAGGACGACATCCATCATTCGTATTTCCACACCGTATCGGCCGAGTACCTCAAGGCCGGCCTGAACCAGGACGGCCTGCCGTCCGGCTGGCTGCACCGCACCGTGGCGCCGAGCATCACCGCGTTGTTCGCGCCGGGAATGACCCACGAAGCACCGTTCGAGATAGGCATGGGCGTGACCAACATGGCCTACGCCGTGCCGAACATGCGCATGGAAAATCCCGAGGCGACGGCCTACGCCCGGGTGGGCTGGTACCGCTCGGTGTCGAACATCCCCCACGGGTTCGCGATCCAGAGTTTCATCGATGAGCTGGCCCACAAGGCGGGCCAGGATCCGCTGAAGTACCAGCTCAAGCTGCTCGGCCCGGACCGCAAGATCGACCCGCGCACCGTGAATGATGAGTGGAACTACGGCGAATCGCCCGACCGTTATCCCATCGACACGGCGCGGATCCGCACCGTGCTGGAAACCGCGGCGAAGGCCGCCGGTTGGGGCCGCAAACTGCCCAAGGGTCGGGGGCTTGGCCTGGCGGTGCACTACAGCTTTGTTACCTATGTCGCCGCGGTGATCGAGGTAGAGGTCAAGGACGACGGTACGGTGATCGTGCACAAGGCGGATATCGCGGTGGACTGCGGCCCGCAGATCAACCCCGAGCGGATTCGTTCGCAGTTCGAAGGTGCCTGCGTCATGGGCCTGGGGAACGCGATGGTGGGGGAGATCAGCTTCAAGGACGGCAAGGTCCAGCAGGACAACTTCCACATGTACGAGGTGGCGCGCATGTCCCTGGCGCCCAAGGAGGTGGCCGTGCACCTGGTGACACCGCCAGGCGAGGTGCCGCTGGGTGGCGTCGGTGAACCGGGTGTGCCGCCGATTGCGCCGGCGCTGTGCAATGCGCTCTTTGCTGCTACCGGCAAGCGCATTCGCAGCTTGCCCGTGCGTTATCAGTTGCAGGGTTGGCAGCAGGCCGGTGCCTGATGGACAGCGTTGATCTGAATGTCCTGCGCAGCGTGCTCCAATGGCGCCGCGCCGGGCAGCAAGTGGTGTTGTTCACGGTGGTCCAGACCTGGGGCACCGCGCCGAGGCCGCCGGGGGCGATGCTGGCCCTGCGCGAAGATGGCGTGGTGATCGGCTCGGTGTCGGGCGGTTGTGTCGAAGATGACTTGATCGCTCGGCTGCACGACGGTCGCATACCGGCGGACGGTCCGCCGGTGCAAATGATCACGTATGGCGTCACGCGTGAAGAAGCGGCGCGCTTTGGCCTGCCGTGCGGAGGCACCCTGCGCTTGACCGAGGAACGGGTCGGCGACCCTGAATGGGTCGCCGAATTGCTGCGACGTTGCGATGCCCACGAAATTGTCGCCCGCCAGTTGAATATCGCCGACGGCCAGGTGACGTTGACGCCGGCCGATAAGACTGACGCGCTGGTTTTCGACGGCCAGGTGCTGCGGGCCATTTATGGTCCGCGCTGGCGTCTGCTGTTGATCGGTGCCGGACAACTGTCGCGCTACGTGGCGGAAATGGCCCGCTTGCTGGATTTTGAAGTGCTGATCTGCGACCCGCGCAAGGAATTCGTCTACGGTTGGGAAGAGCAGCATGGACGCTTCGTCCCGGGGATGCCCGACGAAGCCGTGTTGAATATCCGGACCGACGAGCGCACGGCCATTGTCGCCCTGACCCATGACCCGCGCCTGGACGACATGGCTTTGCTCACGGCACTGGATTCCAGGGCGTTTTATGTCGGTGCCCTGGGGTCGCGCGTCAACAGTCAGAAGCGCCGGGATAACCTGGCTCAGCTAGGCTTGTCTGAGGAAGCCATCGAGCGACTGCATGGGCCGATCGGCTTGCACATCGGCAGCCACACCCCGGCGGAAATCGCCGTGTCGCTGTTGGCTGAAATCGTGGCGATCAAGAATGGCGTCGAACTGCGTCAGAAAAAACCGCTGTAGGTCGCAGGCAAGGAGGGCGTATGCAGGATTCCATTGGGGTGATCATTCTCGCCGCCGGGGCGGGCAGTCGGTTCCGCCAGGCAGCGGGCCCGGATAAGGACAAGCTGCTGGCTGACTGTACAGGGCGGGACGGCGGCGTGCGCTCGGTGATCGAGCAGGTGCTGGTGAATCTGCCGGCCCATCTGGACAAGCGCGTGCTGGTGACCCGCGAAGACCGTCACCAGACCGTGCGCATGGCCCAGGCCTACGGGTGCGATTGCGTGGAACTGGATTCCCCCGGCCTCGGTGACAGCATTGCCGCCGGTGTCCAGGCCTGCCCGGACCTTGGCGGGTGGCTGATGGTGCTGGGGGACATGCCGTTCATCCTGCCAGCGAGTGTCGAACAGGTGGCGGCCGGGATCCGCGAGGATGGCATCAGCGTGCCGGTTTTTGCAGGAGAGTATGGACACCCGGTAGGGTTCGGCCGGGCGTTCGCTTCAAAGCTGATGGCATTGACCGGAGACCGTGGCGCCAAGGCCTTGTTTGCCGGGGCGCGAGTGGTTGAAGTGCCGGTGGATGATCCGGGCGTGACCTGGGATATCGACGTACCCGAAGCGCTGGTTTTCAAGTAACAGTCGACATACATCAATCCACAAGGACCGTTGTGCCGAACGCAGATTTTATGCTTCCTAAGATCCAAGGTAGGAGCGAGCTTGCTCGCGAAGGCGGCGTTACAGCCAACCACCCTGCACGCTGACCCATCGCTTTCGCGAGCAAGCTCGCTCCCACAGGTTGAAGGGGCGGCTGTTCAAATCCGGTAGCGTTTGATTGGGGCGCGACAAGGCATAAAAAAGCCCCGCCGGGCATGACCGGGCGGGGCTTTTTACTGGGCGCTGGAATCAAGCGTGAGGTTTAGGCTCGTGCTCTTTTTCCAGGGCTTCAGTGTGACGCGGGGCGACTTCTTCAGCGCTGTGAGGCGCTTCGTCGATCACTGGAGTCGATTCAGCCGGGGCCGATTCAGCGACGGTTTCAGCGGCCGGGGCTGGTGCCTCGACGGCTTCCACGACCGGCGCAGGCTCGGCGGCAGGCGCTTGAGCAGCGGCAGCGGCAGCTTGTTCGGCTTCCTTCTGCAGACGCTCGGCTTCACGCTTGCGGCGACGCACTTCACGTGGATCGTTCGGTGCACGGCCGTTTTCAGTCAAGGCGCTGGCAGGTGCCGGCTCTTGCACGGGGGCGGGCGCCGGGGCGACCACGGGTGCTTCGACCACTGGCGCTGCCTCGACCACGGCAGGCTCGATCGCCTTCACTGGCTCTGGCGTCGGTTCTGGCTCGACCACCGGCGCCGGTGCGGCTGGCTCGGCGTTCCAGTTGAAGGCGGTTTGCTCTTCGCGCACCGGCTCCGCTGCTTGTTCGACAGCGGGGGCTTCAACGACCGGTTCAGCGGCAACCGCAGGCTGCTCGACGACCGGTGCAGGCTCGGCGGCGACTGGCGTTTCTGGTTGGGATTCAACCGCCGGGGCGACTTCCACTTCCGGTGCAGCGACTGCTTCTACCGGCGTGGTGGCTTCAACCACGGGCGCTTCAGCAACCGAGGCGCTTTCCACGGCAGCGGTGGCGCGTTCGGCCTGCTGGTGAGCCTCGGCTTCGGCGTTGGCACTGATGGCGCTGCTGGCAACGGCCGCGGTCACGGCCAGGCCGGCAGCCAGGTCGGCAGCGCTTGGGGCCGGGGCGTTCTCGGTGGATTCGGACTCTTCCGAACCTTCGATCACGTTGCCGTTGGCGTCGCGCTGACGCTCACGACGGTTGCTGCGACGACGCTGGCCACGGGAACGGCGGCGTGGACGATCGCCTTCGGCGGTGTCCTGGCCATCTTCCTGCAGTTGCTCTTCGGCGTTCAGCACTTCTTCTTCGCTGGCCGCGGCGGCGGCCTGCTCGGCACGTGGCTGACGCTCTTCGCGTGGAGGACGCGGTGCGCGCTCTTCACGAGGCTGGCGGGCCGGACGCTCTTCAGTCGGGGCGGCGGCAGCCGGGGCGGCATCCAGTGGCTCACGCAGCTCGCGCACGCGTTCTTCACGCTCGCCACGTGGCTTGCGGTCTTCACGAGGTGCGCGCGGCTGGCGCTCTTCACGCGGCGGACGCGGTGCGCGTTCTTCGCGGGCTACGGCGGGTGCGTCCTCACGCAGTTCGCGCGGCTGGCGCTCTTCACGTGGGGCGCGCTCTTCACGCGGTGCACGCTCTTCGCGTGGGGCGCGCTCCTCACGAGGGGCACGTTCTTCACGCGGCTTGCGCTCTTCGTCGCGACGACCGTTGCGGTTGCGGGTCTGCTGGCGACCGTTGCGGCGTTCCTCGTTGCGGGCAGGGCGCTCGGGTGCGGCAGGCTTGGCAACGACGGCCGGTGCGGCGGGCTCTTCCTTGGTGGCGAACAGGCTGACCAGCGACTTCACCAGGCCTTTGAACAGGCTTGGCTCCGGCGCGGCGGCCGGTGCGGCAACCGGGGCAACCACTTCGGTCGGCACCGGAGCGTTGGCGCGAGCCGGTGCAGTCTTGACCGCGGCTTCCTGGCGAACCAGGGTGCGGGTGGCGGCGGCCGGTTGGACGTCTTCCACTTCGGCAGCGGCAGCGGCGATTTCGTAGCTGGACTGGTTGGTGTGGGCTTCCGGGCTGTCATCGCGCAGGCGTTGCACTTCGAAGTGCGGCGTCTCGAGGTGATCGTTCGGCAGGATGACGATACGGGCGCGGGTGCGCAGTTCGATCTTGGTGATCGAGTTGCGTTTTTCGTTGAGCAGGAACGCGGCCACCGGGATCGGCACCTGGGCACGCACTTCGGCGGTGCGGTCCTTCAGGGCTTCTTCTTCGATCAGGCGCAGGATTGCCAGGGACAGCGACTCGACGTCACGGATGATGCCGGTGCCGTTGCAGCGTGGGCAGACGATGCCACTGCTTTCGCCCAGGGATGGACGCAGGCGCTGACGAGACATTTCCAGCAGGCCGAAGCGCGAGATGCGACCGACCTGGACGCGGGCGCGGTCGGCTTCCAGGCACTCACGGACTTTTTCTTCCACGGCGCGTTGGTTCTTGGCCGGGGTCATGTCGATGAAGTCGATGACGATCAGGCCGCCGATGTCGCGCAGGCGCAACTGACGGGCGATTTCCTCGGCGGCTTCAAGGTTGGTCTGCAGGGCGGTTTCTTCGATGTCGCTGCCTTTGGTGGCGCGGGCCGAGTTGATGTCGATGGACACCAGGGCTTCGGTCGGGTCGATGACGATGGAGCCGCCGGACGGCAGTTCGACGACGCGCTGGAAGGCGGTCTCGATCTGGCTTTCGATCTGGAAACGGTTGAACAGCGGTACGCTGTCTTCGTAGAGCTTGATCTTGCTGGCGTACTGCGGCATCACTTGGCGAATGAAGGTCAGGGCTTCGTCCTGGGCTTCGACGCTGTCGATCAGCACTTCGCCGATGTCCTGGCGCAGGTAATCGCGGATGGCACGGATGATCACGTTGCTTTCCTGGTAGATCAGGAACGGCGCGGAGCGATCCAGCGAGGCTTCTTTGATGGCGGTCCACAGTTGCAGCAGGTAGTCGAGGTCCCACTGCATCTCTTCGCTGCTGCGGCCCAGGCCGGCAGTGCGCACGATCAGGCCCATGTCGGCGGGGGCGACCAGGCCGTTGAGGGCTTCACGCAGTTCGTTGCGCTCTTCGCCTTCGATGCGACGCGAGATGCCGCCGGCGCGCGGGTTGTTCGGCATCAGGACCAGGTAACGGCCGGCCAGGCTGATGAAGGTGGTCAGGGCGGCGCCCTTGTTGCCACGCTCTTCTTTCTCGACCTGGACGATGACTTCCTGGCCTTCGCTCAGGACGTCCTTGATGTTGACGCGGCCTTCAGGGGCCTTCTTGAAGTATTCGCGGGAGATTTCTTTGAGGGGCAGGAAGCCGTGGCGCTCGGAGCCGAAATCGACAAAGGCAGCCTCAAGGCTTGGTTCGATGCGAGTGATCCGGCCTTTATAGATGTTGGCCTTCTTCTGCTCGCGTGCACCGGATTCGATATCCAGGTCGTAGAGGCGCTGGCCGTCTACCAGTGCAACACGCAACTCTTCGGGTTGAGTTGCGTTAATCAGCATTCTTTTCATGTAGTACCGTCGGTTTCCGGGCTGCCGGAAACGGCGTTCGGCACACACGACTTCTCACGGTCGGTGTCAGGTGCGTCCTGGAAATGGCAGTGCCACCCCAGTGTCCAGCGAGTTCGACCCAATGATGGCGAAGTCGCGACGGACGCGTCCTGCTTGCTGGTACTCAAGCACTCAGTCAGGAGGAGGAATCAACCGACGCCTGTGGACGAGATGAAGCGTCTAAATATAAGCCTAGTGCTACACAGTCCGACGGTTGTACATCTCCACCCTACACGTATCCCTGATAATTCGGGTGCTGCCGCGCGCAGAATCCGCAGCGGGTTGGCATTTACCGTGAGCTCCGAAAGGGGAGGTCACGCATCATGGCTAATTTAGGCGTTGTTTCCGAAGCTCTCGCTCGGGGTCGTTCGTAGCTGACTGCACTTTGTGAACTGGCCGTGAATGTGGCGCGCAAGGCGAGTCAGAACTCTGCTTTGCGGCGTATTTCAGGCCTCATGTCACCTGCGCTCGTTACACCTGCAAACTCTACCGTTCGTAGCGAAAGCCCCGTAGGACGGCCTCTCGTCCTCGTGAATTGCGTTGGTCAGGGCGGGTTTTTGACCGTTAGTCCGCTGTCCAGCCACTTTTGGCGGCGTTCGCGACTATAGCAGCAATGATTAAGTGCTTCAATTCCATAAAAAATTGTTATGATCGCCGCCATGACAACGACTGCCCCCTCGACCCCTGGCGTTCAACTGCTTGAGGTCTCGCCGGAATATGCCGGCCAACGAATCGATAATTTCCTGCTGGCCCGGCTCAAAGGCGTGCCCAAGACCTTGATCTACCGCATTTTGCGTAAAGGCGAAGTGCGGGTGAACAAGGGACGGATCAAGCCCGAATACAAGCTCCAGGCCGGTGATGTCGTGCGCGTGCCGCCCGTCCGGGTGCCCGAGCGCGATGAGCCGGTGCCCCTGGCCCAAGGTCTCTTGCAGCGCCTCGAAGCCTCGATTGTCCATGAAGACAAAGCCCTGATCGTGATCAACAAGCCCGCAGGCATTGCGGTTCACGGTGGCAGCGGGCTGAACTTCGGTGTGATCGAAGCCTTTCGTCAGTTGCGTCCGGATGCCAAGGAGTTGGAGCTGGTCCATCGCCTCGACCGCGACACCTCCGGTCTGCTGATGATCGCCAAGAAACGCAGCATGTTGCGGCATTTGCACGAGCAACTGCGCGGCGATGGCGTCGATAAGCGCTACATGGCCCTGGTGCGCGGGCGTTGGGAGACGTCCGTCAAGCAAGTGCGTGCACCGTTGCTCAAGAGCAACCTGCGGTCCGGCGAACGCATGGTCGAGGTCAATGAAGAGGGTAAGGAGGCCTTGACCGTGTTCAAGGTGCTGCGCCGCTTCGGTGACTTCGCCACGATGGTCGAGGCCAAGCCAGTGACCGGTCGCACCCACCAGATTCGTGTCCACACCCTGCACGCCGGGCATAGCATCGCCGGTGACAGCAAGTACGGAGATGAGGATTTCACCAAGGAAATCCGCGAACTGGGCGGCAAGCGCCTGTTCCTTCACGCCTACATGCTCACTGTGCCGTTGCCCGATGGCAGCGAGCTAAAATTGCAGGCCCCTGTGGATGAGGTGTGGGCCAAGACCGTGGAGCGGTTGAGTGCATCCTGATTACAAGCTACTGATCTTCGATTGGGATGGCACGCTGGCGAACTCCATCGATCGGATCGTGGAGGCGATGCATGCCGCCTCGGATCGCATGGGGTTCGTGCGGTGCGACGACAGTGCCGTCAAGGGCATCATCGGCCTGGGATTGCCGGAAGCCATCCGCAGCCTTTATCCGGAGATAGATGACGCTGCGTTGCCGGTTTTTCGTCAGCACTATGCCGACCACTATATAGCGCTGGAGACCGAGCCTTCGCCGTTGTTCGATGGCGTGGCGGATACCCTGCATGCCTTGCGCGCCGAAGGCTATCGACTGGCTGTGGCGACCGGCAAGGCCCGTCGCGGGCTGGATCGGGTGCTCAAGTCCCATGGCTGGGACGATTATTTCGATATCACCCGCGCTGCCGATGAAACTGCCAGCAAACCGCACCCTCTGATGCTTGAGCAGATCCTGGCGCACTGCAATATGCGCCCGGAGCAAGCGCTGATGGTGGGCGACTCGTCGTTCGACCTGCAAATGGCGCGCAATGCCGGCATGGGTTCGGTGGCGGTCAGCTACGGGGCCCAGTCGATCGAGGCGCTGCGGGCATTCGAACCACGGTTGGCCATTGATCATTTTCCTGAGTTGCACGCCTGGCTGAGCCGGCGGGCCCATTAAGTTTGCTGGGGAACCACGCATGACCGATGAATGGAAGGCACCTGCCAAGGCGAGCGCCGAGGGCGGGGATGACAAAAGCTGGAAGCTGTTGGAAAAGACCCTGCTGGCCAGCGTGCAGGAACAGCGTCGCTCCCGTCGCTGGGGCATTTTCTTCAAGTTACTGACGTTTACCTATCTCTTTGTGGCATTGGCGCTGTTCACGCCGCTGATGGACATGGAGAAAAGCGCTGTCAGCGGCTCGGCCTATACCGCGCTGATCGACATCGAAGGCATGATCGCCGACAAGGAGCCCGCCAGCGCGGACAATATCGTCGGCAGTCTGCGAGCCGCGTTCGAGGATCCGAAGGTCAAGGGCGTGGTGCTGCGCATCAACAGCCCTGGCGGCAGCCCGGTGCAGTCGGGCTACGTTTATGACGAGATCGTGCGGTTGCGCGGGTTGCACCCGGATATCAAGGTGTACGCGGTCATTTCCGATCTCGGGGCATCCGGCGCCTACTACATCGCCAGTGCGGCGGACCAGATCTACGCCGACAAGGCCAGTCTGGTGGGCTCCATCGGTGTGACCGCGGCCGGCTATGGCTTTGTCGGGACCATGGAAAAGCTGGGCGTGGAGCGTCGGGTGTACACCTCCGGCGAGCATAAATCGTTCCTTGACCCGTTTCAGCCGCAAAAGCCGGAAGAAACCGCTTTCTGGCAGGGCGTGCTCGACACCACTCACAAGCAATTCATCGCCAGCGTCAAGAAAGGCCGGGGCGAGCGCCTGAAGGACAAGGAGCATCCCGAACTGTTCTCCGGGCTGGTCTGGTCGGGGGAGCAAGCGCTGCCACTGGGCCTAATCGATGGCCTGGGCAGTGCCAGCTCGGTAGCACGTGATGTCATCGGTCAGAAAGACCTGGTGGACTTCACTGTCGAAGAGTCGCCGTTCGACCGCTTCTCGAAAAAGCTGGGGGCCAGCGTCGCCGAGCACTTGGCGATGTGGATGGGCTTTCAAGGGCCGACGCTGCGCTGATTGGCGTGCGCTGTCTCATGGGGTGAGGGGATAAACCCCCTCGCCACAGGTTCAGTGTCTGCCGGGGGCTGATGAATCAGGGGATTTGCACACCCTCGGCCAGCAGCATGTCCACCAGGCGAATCAGCGGCAGGCCGACCAGGCTGGTGGCATCAGGGCCTTCGGTGCTCTGGAACAGGCTGACGCCAAGCCCTTCCGCCTTGAAGCTGCCGGCGCAATCATAAGGTTGTTCGATCCGCAGGTAGCGTTCGACGCGCGCCGCGTCCAGCGTGCGCATATTGACGGTGAACGGAACACAATCGACCTGGCAGGCTCCGGTCTGGCTGTTGAGCAGCGCCAGCCCCGTCAGAAAGGTGACCTGGGTGCCGCTGGCGGCGAGCAGTTGTTCGCGGGCGTTTTCGAAGGTGTGTGGTTTGCCGAGGATGCGCTCGCCAAGCACCGCCACCTGGTCCGAACCGATGATTAGGTGGGCTGGGTGGCTGCCGGCCAGTGCCTGGGCTTTTTCCCGGGCCAGGCGTTGGACCAGTTCGTGCGCCGACTCGCCGGGGCGATGGCTTTCGTCGATGTCGGGGGCGCTGCAGACGAACGGCAGCCCCAGGCGGGCGAGCAGTTCGCGCCGATAGATCGAGCTGGAGGCAAGTAATAAAGGCAGCATGGGCATCTCCGATAGGCAGGGGCGAATTCTAGCGAGGCGCGCAAGTGACGGACAGGGCTGAATTTCCTTTGACATGGCAGGGTGTATCCCTATAATGCTGCGCCTATGTTGAATGACCCGATTCCACCTCACGTTGACCCGCGCAAATTGGCTGACCGTGGCACCACCCTCCAGGGTGAACTGCTGCTGGCCGATTTGAAGAGACTCTGCGACCCGCTTTCCGACGACGTCGGTACGGTCCAGGCTAAATTCGTTTTTGAACGAGATGAACGTAAATCTGTGGTGATCCACAGCTTTATCGACACTGAAGTCAAAATGGTTTGCCAGCGTTGTCTTGAGCTGGTCACCCTGCCGATCCACAGCGAATGCAGTTACGCCGTGGTGAAGGAGGGTGCGAATACCCAGTCGTTGCCGAAAGGTTATGACGTGCTGGAACTGGGCGAAGATCCATTGGATCTGCAGTCACTGATCGAGGAGGAGCTTCTGCTCGCCTTGCCCATTGTGCCTGCTCATCATCCGGAAGAATGCCAGCAGCCGGCGGGAGCAGATGAGCCCGAACCGAGCGAGGACGAGGTAACGCGGTCCAACCCGTTCAGTGTATTGGCGCAGTTAAAGCGTGACCCAAACGTTTAGGAGTTAATCAATTATGGCTGTTCAGCAGAACAAAAAATCCCGCTCTGCCCGTGACATGCGCCGTTCGCACGACGCTCTCGAGGCTAGCACCCT
The DNA here is from genome assembly GCA_001023535.1 of Pseudomonas chlororaphis. Taxonomy (NCBI): domain Bacteria; kingdom Pseudomonadati; phylum Pseudomonadota; class Gammaproteobacteria; order Pseudomonadales; family Pseudomonadaceae; genus Pseudomonas; species Pseudomonas chlororaphis. The sequence goes on along the minus strand of CP011020.1, from coordinate 2,190,018 downwards.
GTCTGTAGAAAAAACCACTGGTGAAGTTCACCTGCGTCACCACGTATCGCCAGAAGGCGTATACCGTGGTCGTAAAGTGATCGACAAGGGCGCTGACGAGTAATCCTTGTCCGCTCAAGTCATCGCGATTGACGCAATGGGCGGGGACTTCGGTCCCCGCAGCATTGTTCAGGCCAGCCTTGCTTGTCTGAATGCTACGCCCTCGCTGCACCTGACCCTCGTCGGTCAACCCTCCCTCCTGGAAGACATGCTCAACGGCCAATCGGCTGTCGATCGCGCGCGCCTGACGATTACCCCGGCGTCCGAAGTCATCACCATGGACGAAAAGCCGGCGCAAGCCTTGCGCGGCAAGCCCGACGCCTCGATGCGGGTGGCCCTTGAGCTGCTGCGCGATGGTAAGGTTCAGGCCTGTGTCAGTGCAGGAAACACCGGTGCATTGATGGCGCTGTCACGTTATGTGCTCAAGACCCTTCCTGGTATCGACCGGCCGGCGATGGTGGCGGCGATCCCGACCCAGCGCGGTTTCTGTCAACTGCTCGACTTGGGAGCCAACGTCGATTGCAGTGCCGAGCATCTGCTGCAGTTTGCCGTGATGGGCTCGGTCGCGGCGCAGACCCTGGGCATCGCGCGCCCACGGGTGGCGCTGCTGAACATTGGCACCGAAGACATCAAGGGCAACCAGCAGGTCAAGCTGGCGGCCACCCTGCTGCAAAACGCCCGGGGCATCAACTACATCGGTTTCGTCGAAGGCGATGGCGTGTACCGCGGCGAGGCGGACGTGGTGGTTTGTGACGGCTTTGTCGGCAACATCCTGCTTAAATCCAGCGAAGGCCTGGCAACGATGATCAGCGAGCGCATCGAAGCACTGTTCAGGCAAAGCCTGGCCTCGCGCGTGGTGGGCGCCCTGGCGTTGCCCTTGATGCGCCGGTTGCAGGCCGACCTGGCGCCGGCTCGGCATAACGGCGCCAGCTTTCTCGGATTGCAGGGCATTGTGATCAAGAGCCACGGCTCGGCGGGCGTGCAGGGGTTTCAGAGTGCGATCAATCGCGCGGTGATCGAGATCCAGGAGAACCTTCCCGAGCGCCTGCATGGTCGCCTCGAAGATTTGTTAACTTAGGCGTTTTCTTCCGACAATGCTTAAATGTGACCGGCTGGTTCAACCGGCCATCCAACTGTCAGTTTCCTAGCGCCTCCAGGGGCGTCACTTTCTGACGACAAGATCATTAGGGGCTTTGTTTTCATGTCTGCTTCCCTCGCATTCGTCTTTCCAGGACAAGGTTCGCAGTCCCTCGGCATGCTGGCCGAGCTGGGCGCGCAATACCCGCTGATCCTTGAAACATTCAAAGAAGCTTCCGATTCCCTTGGCTATGACCTGTGGGCGCTGACCCAGCAGGGACCGGAAGAACAGCTCAATCAAACCGATAAGACCCAGCCGGCCATCCTTACCGCCTCGATCGCGCTTTGGCGCCTGTGGCTGGCTGAAGGCGGTGCGCGTCCGGCATTCGTCGCGGGTCACAGCCTGGGCGAATACAGCGCCTTGGTAGCCGCCGGCAGCCTGAGCCTCGGCGAGGCCGTCAAGCTGGTGGAGCGTCGTGGTCAACTGATGCAGGAGGCCGTTCCGGCCGGACAGGGCGGCATGGCCGCGATCCTGGGCCTGGAAGATGCCGATGTGCTGGCTGCCTGTGCCGAAGCGGCGCAAGGTGATGTGGTCAGCGCGGTGAACTTCAACTCGCCGGGCCAGGTGGTGATCGCCGGTGCAAAGGCGGCAGTCGAGCGCGCCATCGAAGGTTGCAAGGCCCGTGGTGCCAAGCGCGCCATGCCGTTGCCGGTCAGCGTGCCATCGCATTGCGAGCTGATGCGTCCGGCCGCCGAGCGCTTTGCCGAGTCTATCGCGGCCATCGATTGGCAGGCGCCGCAGATTCCCGTGGTGCAGAACGTCAGCGCCGGCGTGGCGGCGGACCTCGAGACGCTCAAGCGTGACCTGCTGGAACAGCTCTACAAGCCGGTTCGCTGGGTCGAGTCGGTACAGACCCTGGCCGCCAAGGGCGCCACTGAACTGGTTGAATGCGGCCCTGGCAAAGTGCTTGCTGGCCTGAATAAACGCTGCGCCGAAGGCGTGTCGACTTCCAACCTCAATACCCCAGACGCTTTCGCTGCCGCCCGCGCAGCGCAGGCCTGAACAGGAGAAGCTTGCATGAGTCTGCAAGGTAAAGTTGCACTGGTGACCGGTGCAAGCCGTGGCATCGGCCAGGCCATCGCCCTGGAACTGGGTCGCCAAGGCGCCATCGTCGTGGGCACCGCGACCTCCGCCGCGGGCGCCGAGCGCATCGCCGCGACCCTGAAGGAACATGACATCCAAGGTACCGGCCTTGAGCTGAACGTCACCAGTGACGAATCCGTTGCGGCCGTGCTGGCCAGCATTCAGGAGCAGTTCGGTGCACCGGCGATCCTGGTCAATAATGCCGGCATCACCCGCGATAACCTGATGATGCGCATGAAAGATGACGAATGGTTCGACGTTGTCGATACCAACCTGAACAGTCTGTACCGGCTGTCCAAGGGCGTGTTGCGTGGCATGACCAAGGCTCGTTGGGGCCGAATTATCAGTATCGGTTCGGTTGTGGGTGCCATGGGCAACGCAGGCCAAGTAAACTATGCTGCGGCGAAAGCCGGCCTGGAAGGCTTCAGCCGTGCACTGGCGCGTGAAGTGGGTTCGCGGTCGATTACGGTAAACTCGGTGACTCCGGGTTTCATCGACACCGACATGACCCGCGAACTGCCGCAAGCGCAACGTGAAGCCCTGCAGACGCAGATTCCGCTGGGTCGTCTGGGGCAAGCTCAAGAAATCGCGTCCGTGGTCGCTTTTCTTGCGTCGGACGGTGCGGCATACGTGACCGGGGCTACAATCCCGGTGAACGGCGGGATGTACATGAGTTAAATGTGACGGATTGCTTCAAAAAAATGTCATACGAGCTGTCTAAAATCCGTTATAAAGCTGCAATCAATTTATAGACAGCGGGCCACAGGGTTTGAGGAGTGAAGCTTTCGGTTGAAAAACCGAAAAGTTCTTCTATACACTTACCCACTGGCCAGCTGCCTGAATTTGTCCATTAGGAGTGAAAACAAGGTATGAGCACCATCGAAGAGCGCGTCAAGAAAATCGTTGCCGAGCAACTGGGCGTTAAAGAAGAAGAAGTTGTGAACACCGCTTCCTTCGTTGAAGACCTGGGTGCCGACTCCCTTGACACCGTTGAGCTGGTGATGGCTCTGGAAGAGGAATTCGAGACCGAGATTCCTGACGAAGAAGCTGAGAAGATCACTACTGTACAAGCTGCTATCGACTACGTTACCAGCCACCAGGCGTAATCGTTTTTAGTCGTTGCTCGCTGTCATGGAAAAACCGCACTGCCATAACGGCGTGCGGTTTTTTCTTTAGGCCTGATGCAAAGTCGTCATTAGAAAAAGGAGAGTGCTGTGTCGCGTAGACGCGTCGTAGTCACCGGTATGGGTATGTTGTCCCCACTGGGCACGGATGTGCCGGGCAGTTGGCAGGGCATTCTGGCTGGCCGCAGTGGCATTGGTCTGATCGAACACACCGACCTTTCTGCCTATTCCACCCGTTTTGGCGGCTCGGTAAAGGGTTTCAATGTCGAGGAATACCTGTCGGTCAAGGAAGCTCGCAAGCTTGACCTGTTCATTCAATACGGCCTGGCAGCCGGTTTCCAGGCAGTGCGCAACGCCGGCCTGGAGGTCACCGACGCCAACCGTGAACGCATCGGCGTGGCCATGGGCTCGGGTATTGGCGGCTTGACCAATATCGAAGAAACCAGCCGCACGCTGCACGATTCGGGGCCGCGACGGATTTCTCCGTTCTTCGTGCCGGGCTCGATCATCAATATGATTTCCGGTTTCCTGTCGATCCACCTCGGCGCACAGGGACCCAACTACGCCATCGCCACGGCGTGCACCACCGGTACTCACTGCATCGGCATGGCCGCGCGCAACATCATGTACGACGAAGCCGATGTGATGATTGCCGGCGGCGCCGAGATGGCGGCCTGTGGCCTGGGCATGGGCGGCTTCGGCGCATCCCGTGCCTTGTCGACCCGCAACGACGAGCCGACCCGCGCGAGCCGGCCATGGGACAAGGGCCGCGATGGTTTCGTGTTGTCCGACGGTGCTGGAGCACTGGTGCTTGAGGAACTGGAGCACGCCAAGGCGCGCGGCGCGACCATCTATGCCGAATTGATCGGCTTTGGCACCAGCGGCGACGCCTACCACATGACCTCGCCACCCGCCGATGGCGCCGGTGCGGCCCGCTGCATCGCCAACGCCCTGCGTGACGCTAAGATCAATGGCGACCAGGTGCAGTACATCAACGCCCACGGCACCTCGACCCCGGCCGGCGACCTGGCCGAGGCGCAGGCGATCAAGACGGTGTTCGGCGATCACGCCTACAAGCTGGCGGTCAGTTCGACCAAGTCCATGACCGGTCACCTGCTGGGTGCGGCAGGGGCGGTTGAAGCGATCTTCAGCGTGCTGGCGATCAACAGCCAGGTGGCGCCGCCGACCATCAACCTGGACGAGCCGGACGAAGGCTGCGACCTGGACTTCGTGCCGCACACGGCCCGCGGCATGGACATCGACGTGGTGTTGTCCAACTCCTTCGGCTTCGGTGGGACCAACGGCTCGCTGGTGTTCCGCCGGTTCGCCGGTTGATGGAGAGCTGGGTCGACGGTCTGCCGGCCGACGTCCTGTCGCTGAAAGATCGCGGCCTGGCTTATGGCGATGGGGTGTTTGAAACCATCGCCGTGCGCGGCGGCCGACCGCTGCTGCTGGCGCGCCACCTGCAACGCCTGGAAAATGGCTGCCGGCGGCTGGCGCTGAAGGTTGACCCGGTGGCGCTGAGCATCGAGCTGGAGGCCTACGCCCTAAGGCTGGGTGACGGCGTGCTGAAGTTGATCGTGACCCGCGGCGACAGCCTGCGCGGTTATGCGACGGACCCATCCGCCCCGGTACGACGCATCCTGCAGGGTAACCCGCCGCCGGCTTATCCTGCCGCCCATGCCGAACAAGGCGTGCATCTGTTTCCCTGTACCGTACGCTTGTCCGAGCAGCCCTTGCTCGCAGGCCTCAAGCACCTCAATCGCCTGGAGCAGGTGCTGGCCCGGGCCGAATGGACCGATGCACAGTACACCGAAGGCCTCATGCTGGATGCGTCCGGGCGAGTGATCGAAGGGGTGTTCAGCAACCTGTTCCTGGTGCGCGATGGCGCATTGATCACCGCGGACCTGAGCCGCTGCGGCGTGGCCGGGGTGATGCGCGCGGAATTATTGTTTCAAGCCGAGTCCCTGGGTATCGCCACCGACATCACCGATATTCCCCTCGAACAACTGCACCAGGCCGATGAAGTCTTCGTCTGCAACAGCGTCTATGGCGTGTGGCCCGTGCGCGCATGTGGTTCGGCACGCTGGTCGGTTGGGCCGCTCACCCGTAAACTGCAGACCCTTGCCCGCGCGTTATTGGATGCCTGATTCGTGAGACGTAAATTCTTGCTGCTGCTGGAGACCGGACTGGTTCTGGCAGGGCTGCTGATGGGCGTTTCTGCCTGGAAGATTCATTCGGCGCTGCAACAGCCGCTGAACATCACCCAGGAAGAAATGCTGGACGTACCCAACGGGACCACCCCGACCGGGACCCTCAAGCGCCTGGAGGCCGACGGCCTGATCAGGGACGCTTTCTGGCTGCGCATCTACTGGCGCTTCAATCTGGCCGACCAGCCGTTGCACTCCGGTGAGTACCGGATGGTGCCGGGCATGACCATGGAAGGCCTGATCAGTGTCTGGAAGCGCGGCGAAGTGGTGCAGTACGGCGTGACCTTCGTGGAAGGCTGGAATTTCCGCCAGGTGCGTGCAGCGCTGGCCAAGACCGACAAGCTGCAGCAGACCCTTGCCGGTCTGAGCGACAGCCAGGTCATGGAGCGCCTCGGGCATCCCGGCGTGTTCCCCGAGGGGCGGTTCTTCCCCGACACTTATCGCTTCGTGCGCGGTACCTCGGATGTCGAGCTGTTGGCCAAAGCCTATGACCGGCTGGAAGACGTGCTTGCCAAGGAGTGGGCCCAGCGTGCCGCCGATGTGCCTTACACCCAGCCCTATCAGGCGCTGATCATGGCGTCGCTGGTGGAGAAGGAAACCGGGGTGCCCCAGGAACGCGGCCAGATCGCCGGCGTATTCGTACGGCGCATGCGCCTGGGCATGTTGCTGCAAACCGATCCCACGGTCATCTACGGCCTGGGCGAGCGCTACACCGGCAAGCTCACCCGTGCCCACCTCAAGGAAGAAAACCCGTACAACACCTATCTGATTCCGGGTTTGCCGCCCACGCCGATTGCGATGGTGGGCCGCGAAGCGATTCATGCGGCGTTGAACCCGACACCGGGCGACAGCCTCTACTTCGTCGCCCGAGGCGACGGCAGCCATGTGTTCTCCGACGACCTGGAGTCGCATAACAACGCTGTGCGCGAGTTCCAGCTCAAGCGCCGTGCCGATTACCGTTCCAGCCCGGCCCCGACCGCGCCGGACGGGCAGGCCCCGATTCCGGCGGCCTCGCCCGACACACAACCCGAAGCCGTGCCCCAGGTACCGGCGCAGCAACCGGCTCCAGGGCCGGATGCCAGCGAGCCGCCGAGCCCGCAATGACTCTGATTAAGGACTGCCCGTGACTGGCTTGTTTATTACGCTGGAAGGCCCGGAAGGCGCCGGCAAGAGTACCAACCGCGACTACCTGGCCGAGCGCCTGCGGGCCGCCGGCATCGAAGTGGTGTTGACCCGTGAGCCGGGCGGCACGCCTTTGGCCGAGCGGATTCGCGAGGTGCTGTTGGCGCCGATCGAAGAAGTCATGAACCCGGACACCGAGCTGTTGCTGGTGTTTGCCGCACGCGCGCAACACCTGGCCGAAGTGATACGCCCGGCGCTGGCCCGCGGCGCGGTGGTGCTGTGCGACCGCTTCACCGATTCGACCTATGCCTACCAAGGCGGCGGCCGGGGGCTATCCCTGGAGCGTATTGGTGCACTGGAAACCTTTGTCCAGGGCGACCTGCGGCCGGACCTGACCCTGGTGTTCGACCTGCCGGTGGAAATCGGCCTGGCCCGCGCCAGCGCTCGTGGCCGACTGGATCGCTTCGAGCTGGAAGGCCAGGCCTTCTTCAATGCGGTGCGCAACGCCTTCCTGGGCCGTGCCAAGGCCGATCCGGCGCGCTACCTGTTGATCGACGCCGCTCAGCCGCTGGCCCAGGTCCAGCAGTCCCTGGACGCGTTGTTGCCAGGTTTGCTGGAGCGCGCCCGTGGCTGAAGCCTATCCCTGGCAAGACGGGCTCTGGCAGCAACTGGCCGGTCGTGCCCAGCATGCCCACGCCTATCTGTTGCACGGCCCAGTCGGGATCGGCAAGCGGGCATTGGCCGAGCGCCTGATGGCGAGCTTGCTGTGCCAGCGCCCGACGGCCTCGAACGCGTGTGGCGAGTGCAAATCCTGCCTGTTGCTCAAGGCCGGCAGCCATCCGGACAATTACGTGCTGGAGCCGGAAGAGGCGGACAAGGCGATCAAGGTCGACCAGGTTCGCGATCTGGTCAGCTTCGTGGTCCAGACCTCGCAGATGGGCGGGCGCAAGGTGGTGCTGATCGAGCCGGTCGAGTCGATGAACATCAATGCCGCCAACGCCCTGCTCAAGAGCCTGGAGGAGCCTTCCGGCGACACCGTGCTGTTGCTGGTCAGCCACCAGCCTAGCCGTTTGCTGCCCACCATCAAGAGCCGTTGCGTGCAACAGGCCTGCCCGCTGCCAAGCCAGGCGATGAGCCTGCAATGGCTGGCCCAGGCCCTGCCCGACAACACCGACGAGGAGCGTGCCGAGTTGCTGACCCTCGCGGCCGGCTCGCCCCTGGCGGCTGCCAGCCTCCAGGCCCAGGGCGTGCGCGAGCAGCGAGCGCTGGTGGTGGACGGGGTCAAGAAACTGCTCAAGCAACAGCAATCGCCCACGCAACTGGCCGAAGGCTGGAACGCCATACCGTTGCTCCTGCTGTTCGACTGGTTCTGCGACTGGTCGAGCCTGGTCCTGCGCTACCAGCTCACCGAAGACGAGGCCGGCCTTGGGCTGGCGGACATGCGCAAGGTGATCCAGTACCTGGCGCAAAAAAGCAGCCAGGACAAAATCTTGAACATTCAGGACTGGATACTTGCCCAACGTCAGAAGGTGCTGAGCAAGGCGAACCTCAATCGGGTACTGTTGCTCGAAGCGCTGTTGGTGCAGTGGGCGAGTTTGCCTGGTCGCAACTGACAGACACCGCCTAGACTGAGCTCAATCGCAGCGGAGATCAGCATGAACGAACCTGTCAGTCCCGGCCCACGCAATGGCATCCTGTCCCTCACCATCAAGGACAAGTCGGTGCTCTACGCTGCCTACATGCCCTTCATCAAGAATGGCGGCCTGTTCATTCCCACGAACAAGCATTATCGCTTGGGCGACGAGGTGTTCATGCTGCTGAGCCTGATGGATGAAGCGGAAAAAATCCCGGTCGCCGGCAAGGTGATCTGGATGACGCCCAAGGGCGCCCAGGGCAACCGCGCCGCCGGTGTTGGCGTGCAGTTCAGCGATGGCGACAATAGCGCCCGCAACCAGATCGAAACCCACTTGGCCGGCTCCCTGAAGTCCGACCGTCCTACCCATACGATGTAGCCCAGCCCTTTATGCTTGTAGATTCCCATTGTCACCTCGACCGCCTCGACCTCGCCGCCCATGATGGCTCCCTGGATGCCGCCCTGGACGCCGCCCGCCAGCGAGGTGTCGGCCATTTCCTGTGCATCGGCGTCAGCGCCGACAACGCCGCCGACGTTAAGGCGCTGGCCGAGCGTTATGCCGATGTCGATTGTTCGGTCGGTGTCCACCCGCTGGATGTCCAACCTGACGCCGCCCCTGCGCTCGACTGGCTGCTGCGTGAGCTCGATCATCCACGGGTGGTAGCCATTGGCGAGACCGGCCTGGACTACCACTACGAGCCCGAAGCCGCCGACGTCCAGCAGGCATCGTTCCGCCTGCACCTGGAAGCGGCTCGGCAGACTGGCAAGCCGGTGATCATTCACACCCGAGGTGCCCGGGCCGATACCCTGGCCTTGCTGCGCGAGGCTGCGCTGCCTCAGGCCGGAGTGCTGCACTGTTTCACCGAAGACTGGGACATGGCCAAGGCTGCGCTGGACATGGGTTATTACATCTCCTTGTCCGGGATCGTCACGTTTCGCAATGCCGATGCCTTGCGTGACGTGGCCAGCAAGGTGCCGGCCGACCGCCTGCTGGTGGAAACCGATGCGCCTTACCTGGCGCCGATTCCCTATCGCGGCAAGCCCAACCTGCCGCAATACGTGCGGGAAGTGGCGCAGTTCCTGGCGATGCTGCGTGGCGAGTCGTACGAGCGTTTCGCCGAGCAGACCACGGAGAATTTTAAGAAATTGTTTCCACTGGCCCACGTCCGCGCGGCGCAGGCCTGAATTTCATGCAAAAAAAACCCGGGTTCTGGGGGGTGAATCCGGGTTAAGACCATTAGGAGTAAAACAAAGGCACGCGGTCCTTTGGTACCTTTATCAGCGCGTCACTTGGGGGAGATGTCGCGCCGACAGTTGAAGTATTGATCACTATGCCGACGCGTCCAGTCGGGCCCGGACGGTTTTTAAACAAATTTGGAATACGCTCGCTTCGGATAGGTTCTCACTGTGGCTGCGGCCAGGGAGGTAGAGCGTATCGAGGTGAATCCTGGGAAGCCTGGCATGCGCGGTTTTCTGAAGAACTGCGGCCGAGAACGGATGATCCGTGCATTTTTGCGTAAGTTAGGCATAATACCCGGCTTCGAATTTTGACCCTTCAGACCTTTTTCTTATGCACAAAGAACCCCGTAAGGTCCGTGAGTTTCGCCGCCGCGAGCAGGAAATTCTCGACACCGCGCTCAAGTTGTTCCTCGACCAGGGTGAAGACAGTGTCACCGTCGAGATGATTGCGGATGCCGTGGGTATCGGCAAAGGCACGATCTATAAACATTTCAAATCCAAGGCGGAGATCTACCTGCGCCTGATGCTCGACTACGAGCGCGATTTGAACGAGCTGCTGCATTCGGCCGATGTGGACAAGGACAAGGAGGCGCTGTCGCGGGCCTACTTCGAGTTCCGCATGCGCGACCCGCAGCGCTACCGCCTGTTTGATCGCCTGGAAGAGAAGGTGGTCAAGGGCAACCAGGTGCCGGAAATGGTCGAGGAGCTGCACAAGATCCGTGCCTCGAACTTCGAGCGCCTGACGTTGTTGATCAAGGGTCGGATCACTGAAGGCAAGCTCGAAGACGTGCCGCCTTATTTCCACTACTGCGCGGCCTGGGCGCTGGTGCATGGCGCGGTGGCGTTGTATCACTCGCCGTTCTGGAGCAACGTGCTGGAAGATCAGGAAGGCTTCTTCCAGTTCCTGATGGACATCGGCGTGCGCATGGGCAACAAGCGCAAGCGCGATACGGACGTGCCGAGCAACTGACATTCAGCTGCCTGATTGCGCCATGTCCGCTTACATGGCGCAGTGCCCCAGGAATATACTCAGGCATGGGCCTTGCGCAGACTTGATTTCTAGGTCAAGTTTTATCAGCCCCATTATCCTTTCGCCGGAGTGATCCATGATCGTTGACCGTCAAGGCAGGCGTTTCCGCAATCTGCGGATCAGCCTGACTTCAGCCTGCAATTACGCCTGTACCTACTGCGTGCCCGACGGCAAGCGGCTGGTGGCTGCGCAGGATGAACTGTCGGCCGACGCGATGGCGCGGGGCGTGGCCTACCTGATCGAGGCGGCCGGCATCGAGCGGCTGCGCATTACCGGTGGCGAGCCGTTGGTCAGTCCGAAGCTTGAGCGATTCATGGCCGCGGTGGGGCAGATGGGCCTGGAAGACATCAGCCTGACCACCAATGGCCAGTTGCTGGCGAAAAAGCTGCCCTTACTGGTTGACGCCGGGATTCGCCGCATCAACGTTTCCCTCGATACCCTGGATCCCGCGGCGTTTCGCAGTATCGCCCGGGGCGGTGACCTGGCGACCGTGCTCGATGGCATGGAGCAGGCCCGGGCCGCCGGGATGAAGATCAAAGTCAACATGGTGCCGTTGCGCGGGCAGAACCTGGACCAGGTGATGCCGTTGCTCGAATACTGCCTGGCGCGCGGCTATGAACTGCGGTTCATCGAGCTGATGCGCATGGGGCACCTGGCCAGCGACTCGAATGCATTCTTGCAGCAGTTCGTCAGCCTCCAGCAACTGCTCAGCCTGATCGGCGACCAATACGAATACCTGCAGGCCAACGCGCCCGTGGACGCCACGGCGGTGCGCTACGAGATCCCGGGGCTGGGGTATTTCGGCGTGATTGCCAACGAAAGCGTGCCGTTTTGCCGGACCTGTTCGCGGCTGCGGTTGTCGTCCACGGGTTGGCTGCACGGCTGCCTGTCGTCGAGCAATCGGCACTTTGTCGGCGACCTGCTCGACAAACCCCGTCACCAGGCGTTGCCTGCCCTTCAACGATTGTTGGTCAAGGCGCTGGGGGATAAGCAGGAAGTCGCGTTTTCCGGCGGTGCAACCATCATGAAAATCATCGGCGGCTGACGGCCGTTGTGGCGAGGGCGCTTGCTCCCTCGCCACGGATATCCGAGGCTGAAATTCCGACAAGTTCCTGAGCTGGCGCAAAAGCTGCATCCCACGGCCATTCGCCGGTTTTCCGACACCGGTTCTTGGAGGGTAGGATGCGTAGCCTGGTTTTGCTGCTGGCCGTTTTGGCGCTTGGCGGCTGCATGAATGTCAGCGACATGGGAGAGGGCGTTCGTTACCACATGAGTGATGCCGGCCTGCTGGACCACAGCGACAGCCGTCGGGTGAACAACCTGCGTATTCAGCCGGACTCGTTCATCTTCATCGCCCAGGGAGCCTTCGCCCCGCCAGGTGGCGCTTATCCGCGGCCCAACGTGGTGGCCGAGGAGGCCTTCAACGGTTTCATCGAATACTTCCCCATGGTTCGTCGCGCCCGCGCCCCCGAAGGCCTCGACCAGGCCATGGGCGAAGCCCGCGCCGCCGGCGCTCATTACCTGCTGTACACCCGTTTCGCCAAGGCGGATAACCGCATCGGCAACACCGACGAATGGGCGGACGAGGAAGCGGTGGATCGCCTGGGGGTCGACACCAGTGTGATTCAGATCATGTTGATCGAGACCAGCACCCAGTATTTGATTGATACTGCACGCATCAAGAGTCGTGGCGGTTTACTGACGTTGCACGACAAACAGCCCCAAGACCTCATCGCCACGCCGTTGCGTGAGTATGCCCGCAGCCTGCTGGGGATGAGCGACGAGTAACCACGAGGAGTCACCATGAGCGGACCGCAAAAAGCCAATGACTTGCTGGGGCAGATCCCCAAGACCAAAGGCCTGCCACCGGTCCACTTGTGGAACCCCGACTTCTGCGGCGACATCGATATGCGCATCGCCCGGGACGGCACCTGGTACTACCTGGGCACTCCCATCGGGCGCAAGCCGATGGTCAAACTGTTCTCTACCATCATCCGCCGCGACGGCGATGATTATTTCCTGATCACCCCTGTGGAAAAAGTCGGCATCCAGGTCGACGACGCGCCGTTCGTGGCCGTGACCCTGGACGTCGAAGGCGAGGGGGAAGGGCAGCTCCTGCGTTTTACCACCAATGTCGAGGAAACCACCGAAGCCGGCCCCGAGCATCCGATGCGAGTGGTGATCGATCCTCAAACCCAGGAACCCGCGCCCTACGTCCATGTGCGCAGTAATCTCGAAGCGCTGATCCACCGCAATGTGTTTTACCAACTGGTGGAATTGGCGGTCAGTCGTGAGATGGATGGGCAGCGCTGGCTGGGTGTGTGGAGTGGTGGCGAGTTCTACCCGATAGGCCTGGAGCCTTAGATCCTGTGGGAGCGGGCTTGCTCGCGAAGGCGATAAGTCAGTCAAATCAATGTTTGCCGATCTACCGCCTTCGCGGGCAAGCCCGCTCCCACATTGTTTTGTGCAAGATTCGGATTGACACCCAATCGTATGATGATTAGCGTGGGCCACCACAAGAACAGCCCACGGGGTCTCCATGTCCAGCAGTTTTCATGCATCGACCGTCGATTGGTTGGGTGGCTGGATAGCCGCCGGCCAGGTCAAGCCTGGGCAAACCATCAAGGTCGAAGCGGACCTGGGCGAACAGCTGGGCGTCAGCCGTACGGTGATTCGCGAGGCGATCAAGACCCTGGTGGCCAAAGGCATGCTGGAGGTCGGGCCGAAAGTCGGTACCCGGGTATTGCCCGTGCGCCGCTGGAACCTGTTCGACCCGCAGGTGGTCGGCTGGTTGTCGCGCAGCGGCCTGCCGGAAAACTTTGTCGATGACCTGTTGGACCTGCGTCGTACCATCGAACCAATGGCGGTCCGCTGGGCCTGCGAGCGCGCCACGGCCGACCAGGTGACGGCGATTCGCCTGGCCTACCATGCCCTGGAACGGGCGGTGGACAGCGGCACCGATTACAACCGTGCCGACCAGTTCTTCCACGAGTGCATCCTCGCCGCCAGTCATAATCAGTTCATCGAACAGATGGTCCCGGCCCTCGGGGCGTTGCTGGCCGTGTCGTTCGAGGTGTCGGCCGCCGACCCGGATGAACTGCGGCGCACATTACCCATCCATAAGGACATCGCCGAAGCCATCGCCGCCCGTGACGCGGCGCGAGGCGTGTGGGCCTGCATGACCCTGATCGATAACGCCGACCTGGCGATCAAACGCTTTTACCCCAATGTCATGGCCGGTCGCACGGAGACCGCCGGACCCATCGGGAACAGGAGATTTCAATGAAGTGCAAGGCTGTGACGGAACACCGTGCGCAATTGGGCGAAGGGCCCTTCTGGGATGAACCGACCCAGGCGTTGTACTGGGTCGACATCGCCGGCAAGCAGGCGCTTCGGTTGATCGGCGCCAATGTGCAGATCTGGCAGATGCCCGAGCATGTCTCGGCCTTTATCCCAACCCAGAATGGCGACGCGCTGGTGACCCTGAGCAGCGGTGTCTATCGGCTGGACCTCGACTCGCCTGGGCTGCAACCGCGCCTGACGCTGCTGTGCATGGCCGATCCCCAGCCCGGCAACCGCCCCAACGAGGCCCGCTGCGATGCCCAGGGCCAGCTCTGGCTCGGCACCATGCAGAACAACATCGGCGAAGCCGGCGAAGACTTGCCCATCGAACGACGTTCCGGCGGGTTGTTTCGCGTCGGTAGCGACGGCCGGGTGATGCCGCTGTTACGTGGGCTGGGCATTCCCAATACGTTGCTGTGGAGCCCCGACGGCACCACGGTGTACTTCGGCGACAGCCTCGACGGCACGCTGTATCGGCACTTTATCTACCCCGAAGGCCACTTGGCGCCGCCCGAGGTCTGGTTCGGCCCCCACCCGCGCGGCGGGCCCGATGGTTCGGCAATGGACGCCCGTGGCTACATCTGGAACGCGCGCTGGGATGGCAGTTGCCTGCTGCGCTTGCACCCGGACGGCCATGTCGACCAGGTGATCGAGTTGCCTGTCAGCCGCCCGACCAGCTGTGTGTTTGGCGGCGAAGACCTCAAGACGCTGTACATCACCAGCGCGGCGAGCCCGCTGGGCCACCCGCTGGACGGTGCCGTGCTGTCGATGCGGGTCGATGTGCCAGGGATAGCGTGTACGAGGTTTGCTGGTTAGATCCCAAAATATGGGATGTAAATATATATATTGAGATTGTTGGCCGGCCGGGTTTATAGTCGGCTCCATCAGCAAGACGCACTCACACTAAAAAAACAAGACAGGTGAAGTGATGCAACGATCCTCCCCCGTGCGCCCCGGTGGCGTACGCGAGCCAGTGTTTTTCCAAGTGCCTCTGGACCGGTCATCCGTGGATGCCCGGTTTTCGTCATGCCTGGAAACAGGAGATTTGATCCATGGCTGATGCGCTTCGCCTGCCGCCCGTGCCGGAGCCACCCAAGGGCGAGCGCCTGAAGGGCAAGGTCGTGTTGCTCACCGGGGCGGCCCAGGGGATTGGCGAGGCGATCGTCGCCGCGTTCGCGTCGCAACAGGCACGGTTGGTGATCAGCGACATCCAGGCGCAGAAGGTCGAGCAAGTGGCCGCGCTCTGGCGTGAGCGCGGGGCGGACGTCCACGCCATGCGGGCTGACGTGTCGAACCCGCAGGACCTGGACGCCATGGCCCGCCGGGCTGTCGAATTGCATGGTCGCATCGACGTGCTGGTGAACTGCGCCGGCGTCAACGTCTTCCGTGACCCGCTGGAAATGACCGAGCAAGACTGGCGGCGCTGTTTCGCCATCGACCTGGATGGTGCCTGGTACGGTTGCAAGGCGGTGTTGCCGCAGATGATCGAGCAGGGCGTTGGCAGCATCATCAACATCGCCTCGACCCATTCGTCCCACATTATTCCCGGCTGTTTCCCATACCCGGTGGCCAAGCACGGCCTGTTGGGCCTGACCCGCGCCCTGGGCATCGAATACGCACCCAAGGGGGTACGCGTGAACGCCATCGCCCCGGGGTATATCGAAACCCAACTGAACGTCGACTACTGGAACGGCTTTGCCGATCCCCATGCCGAACGCCAGCGAGCACTGGACCTGCACCCGCCGCGGCGTATCGGGCAACCGATCGAAGTGGCCATGACGGCGGTGTTCCTGGCCAGCGATGAAGCACCTTTTATCAATGCCTCATGCATCACCATCGATGGTGGGCGTTCGGTCATGTACCACGACTGAACGAACCTGGATGGCCGGGTGAAATTTCGCCTGTCATCCAATCATCATACGATATGACTATTTAGGCCTATGCTGTGTAGCAACGTGCTGTAACCGCCCAGCCTGCGTTTTTTCACCGACGGTGGAGCAGGGCCCTGGACGTCTGGCTTTCAATAAAAAAAACAAGGAGTCAACTATGAAGCATCGTCGTGGGATCCGTTCCCTGTGCCGCGCCGCCCTGGCGGTTACCGCGGTCAGCCTCAGCAGCAGCTTGCTGGCGGCTGATCCCGTGAAAATCGGTTTCCTGGTCAAGCAGGCCGAGGAGCCTTGGTTCCAGACCGAATGGGCGTTCGCCGAGAAGGCGAGCAAGGATAAAGGCTTCGAACTGATCAAGATTGCCGTGCCCGATGGCGAGAAAACCCTTTCGGCCATCGACAGCCTGGCCGCCAACGGCGCCAAGGGTTTCGTGATCTGCCCGCCGGACGTGTCCCTCGGCCCGGCCATCATGGCCAAGGCCAAGCTCAACGACCTCAAGGTCATTGCCGTCGACGACCGTTTCGTCGACGCCAGCGGCAAGTTCATGGAAGACGTCCCGTACCTGGGCATGGCCGCGTTCGAAGTAGGCCAGAAGCAGGGCGCCGCCATGGCTGCCGAAGCGAAAAAACGTAACTGGGACTGGAAGGACACCTACGCGGTGATCAACACCTTCAACGAGCTGGACACCGGTAAGAAGCGCACCGACGGTTCGGTCGATGCATTGAAGAAGGCCGGGATGCCGCAAGACCATATCCTCTTTTCGGCGCTCAAGACCCTCGACGTACCAGGCAGCATGGACTCCACCAACTCCGCCCTGGTGAAACTGCCCAGCGGCGCGAAGAACTTGATCATCGGCGGCATGAACGACAACACCGTGCTGGGCGGCGTGCGCGCCACCGAAAGTGCCGGCTTCAAGGCAGCGAACGTGATCGGGATCGGTATCAACGGCACCGACGCCATTGGCGAGCTGAAGAAACCCGACAGCGGCTTCTTTGGGTCAATGCTGCCAAGCCCGCACATCGAAGGCTACAAGACCGCCGAGATGATGTACGAGTGGATCACCACCGGCAAGGAACCGCCGAAGTACACCGCAATGGACGAGGTGACGCTGATCACCCGCGAGAACTTCAAGCAGGAGCTGGAAAAAATCGGCCTGTGGAACTGACGGTCGGTTGATTCAAGAGTGGCCCTGGTAACGGGGCCGCTTGATCTCTGTGAGTTCGAGGTGGTTATGCAAGCGCAAACAGCGACACAACAACACAACATCGGCGGCAGCTTGCGGTTCAACGGGATCGGCAAATCCTTTCCCGGCGTGCAGGCGCTGGCCAACATCAGTTTCGTCGCGCATCCGGGTCAGGTTCATGCCTTGATGGGCGAGAACGGCGCGGGCAAGTCCACGTTGCTGAAGATCCTCGGCGGCGCCTACATCCCGAGCAGCGGCGAGCTGCAGATCGGCGAGCAGACGATGGCCTTCAAATCCACCGCCGACAGCATCGCCAGCGGCGTGGCGGTGATTCACCAGGAGTTGCACCTGGTGCCGGAAATGACCGTCGCCGAGAACCTGTTCCTCGGCCATCTGCCGGCTCGCTTCGGCCTGGTCAACCGTGGGTTGTTGCGCCAGCAGGCGCTGAGCCTGCTCAAGGGTCTGGCCGACGAAATCGACCCGCACGAAAAGGTCGGCCGCCTGTCCCTCGGCCAGCGCCAATTGGTGGAAATCGCCAAGGCGCTGTCCCGTGGCGCCCATGTCATCGCCTTCGACGAACCCACCAGCAGCTTGTCGGCGCGGGAGATCGACCGGTTGATGGCGATCATCGCGCGCCTGCGGGATGAGGGCAAAGTGGTGCTGTATGTCAGCCACCGCATGGAAGAGGTGTTCCGTATCTGCAACGCGGTGACGGTGTTCAAGGACGGTCGCTACGTGCGCACCTTCGAGAACATGGGCGAGCTGACCCATGACCAGTTGGTCACCTGCATGGTCGGCCGCGATATCCAGGACATCTACGATTACCGTGCGCGCGAGCGCGGCGAAGTGGCGTTGCAGGTCGAGCGCCTGCTCGGGCCGGGGCTGCGCGAGCCAGTGAGTTTCCAGGTGCACAAGGGTGAAATCCTCGGCCTGTTCGGGTTGGTGGGGGCCGGTCGCACCGAGCTCCTGCGCTTGCTGAGCGGTCTGGAGCGCCAGACCGAAGGGCGCCTGGTCCTGCATGGCCAGGAACTGACACTGCGTTCGCCCCGGGACGCCATCGGTGCCGGCGTGCTGCTTTGCCCGGAAGACCGCAAGAAGGAAGGCATCATGCCCCTGGCGAGCGTGGGCGAGAACATCAACATCAGCGCCCGTAGCGCCCATTCCACCCTGGGGTGCCTGTTGCGCGGCGATTGGGAGCGGGGCAACGCCGACAAACAGATCAAGGCGTTGAAAGTGAAGACCCCGACGGCGGGGCAGAAAATCATGTACCTGTCCGGCGGCAACCAGCAGAAGGCGATTCTCGGTCGCTGGCTGTCGATGCCGATGAAGGTGTTGTTGCTGGACGAGCCGACCCGCGGCATCGACATCGGCGCCAAGGCCGAGATCTACCAGATTATCCACAACCTGGCGGCCGACGGCATCGCGGTGATCGTGGTGTCCAGCGACCTGATGGAAGTGATGGGTATTTCCGACCGGATCCTGGTGCTCTGCGAAGGGGCCATGCGTGGCGAGCTGCCGCGCGACCAGGCCAATGAATCCAACCTGCTGCAACTGGCGCTGCCACGCCAACGCGTTGCCGACGCGGCGAACTGAGAGGTAATCATGACCATTCAAAACAATGCACTGCCAACGGCGCGCAAACCCCTGGATATGCGACGTTTCCTCGACGATTGGGCCATGTTGCTGGCGGCCATCGGGGTCTTCGTGCTCTGCACGCTGTTGATCGACAACTTCCTGTCGCCCTTGAACATGCGCGGCCTGGGCCTGGCGATTTCAACCACCGGCATCGCCGCTTGCACCATGTTGTATTGCCTGGCCTCCGGGCACTTCGACCTGTCGGTCGGCTCGGTGATCGCCTGTGCCGGCGTGGTCGCGGCCGTGGTGATGCGCGACACCGACAGCGTGTTGCTGGGCGTCGGCGCGGCGCTGGTGATGGGGCTGATCGTCGGCCTGATCAACGGCATCGTCATCGCCAAGCTGCGGGTCAATGCGTTGATCACCACGCTGGCGACGATGCAGATCGTCCGCGGCCTGGCCTACATCTTCGCCAACGGTAAAGCGGTGGGCGTGTCCCAGGAAGCGTTCTTCGTGTACGGCAACGGCCAGTTGTTCGGCGTGCCGGTGCCGATCCTGATCACCATTGCCTGCTTCCTGTTTTTTGGCTGGCTGCTGAACTACACCACCTATGGGCGCAACACCATGGCCATCGGCGGCAACCAGGAAGCGGCGTTGTTGGCGGGGGTGAACGTTGATCGCACCAAGATCATCATCTTCGCCGTGCACGGTGTGATCGGCGCCCTGGCCGGGGTGATCCTGGCCTCGCGCATGACCTCGGGGCAACCGATGATCGGCCAGGGCTTCGAGCTGACCGTGATCTCGGCCTGCGTCCTGGGCGGGGTGTCGCTCAGCGGTGGTATCGGCATGATCCGCCACGTGATTGCCGGCGTGCTGATCCTGGCGATCATCGAAAACGCGATGAACCTGAAGAACATCGACACCTTCTACCAATACGTCATCCGCGGCTCGATCCTGTTGCTGGCGGTGGTGATCGACCGCCTGAAACAGCGCTGAACCCTGCGGCGGCCGGGCGGGCCCCTTCGCGGGCAAGCCCGGCTCCCACAGTGGCTACAGTGGTGGGTGATTTTGTGGTGGGTGCGAATCTTGTGCCGGCCTGGGTTTTGTGGGAGCGAGCTTGCTCGCGAAGGCGTCATCCCTGACGCTCAACCATCACCCTGCCTTGCGCAACGCCTCGACCAGTTCCTGCTTGCGCATCTTCGAACGCCCGGGGATGTTCTTCGCACGGGCTTCCTTCATCAGGCTGTCCACCGTTTGCGTCTGGTGGGAGGCCTTGCTGCTGCGCGGATGGCCTTCGCGGGTCTTGGCGGCGCGGCGGGCGGATTCCTTGCGATCGGTTTTCTTCTGCGCCACCGGCTTGTCCTTCCCCGAACCGCCGGCGCGTTCGCCACCCCCCGATTGCTTGTTCACCGTCGCCCAGGCCCGGGCCTCGGCCTTCTCTTCGGACAAGCCTTTCTTCTCGTAGCTTTCCTCGATGTGCTCGGCCTTGCGCTTTTGCTCGGCGGTGTACTTGTCTTTGCTTCCACGAGGCATGGGACCTTCCTCCTCCGGTGTGTGAGGCGCGCTTACTGGCTGGCGCCGCCGCCTTCGGAACCCGAACCCCCGGTGGTGGTTTTTGAGCCCACGCCGGTCCCGGCGTTGTCGGGGGCGGTGGCGTCCGGGGTATTCATCCCGCCCTGACGCCCCATGTCATTGCCCTGCACGCGCGGGTCGGTGCCGGTGGCCGGAGGCTGACCATTGTTCAAGGTGCCGCCGCCGGTTCCGTCGGTGTTCAACTTGGGCAGCCCTTGGGTGGCCGGGGAGTTGGGCGCCTGTACCGGGTCGGTCGGCCCGGTGCCGGAAGTGGTCGCCGCGAACGCCGCCGAGGACAGCAGCGTGGCGAGGGTAAATGCAGTCAGCCTTGAAGTGATCATGGTGTCGCCTCCATTTTTTTGAATGCTTGCCTGATCTTGGGCCTTGGCGGTTCGAGGTTGGTGCCTGGAGGGCGACGAATGGCGCATTGGAAAACCGCCTGTCTATCTGCCAGAAGCTGGACGCTGCCCGTGACGAGCGCGACGTAGCGGCTTAGTATGGCGTTTTCAATTGGCTACAAGGCCTGTCCATGTCGATCGAGATCCGTCCCGCGCAACCCAGCGATGCGCCGCAAATCCTTGCCTTCATCACCGAATTGGCCGATTACGAAAAGGCTCGTCACGAAGTCATCGCCAGTGTGGCCGACATCGAGCGCAGCCTGTTCAGCGAAGGCGCGACCGCCCACGGTTTGATCTGTCTGCGCGATGGCGTGCCGATCGGTTTCGCAGTGTTTTTCTTCAGCTACTCCACCTGGCTGGGCAGCAATTGCCTGTACCTGGAGGACCTGTACATCACCCCCGACCAACGCGGCGGCGGGGCGGGCAAGACGCTGTTGCGGCATCTGGCGAAGATCGCCTGTGACAACGATTGCGGCCGTTTCGAATGGAGTGTCCTGGACTGGAACACGCCGGCCATCGAGTTCTACAAGTCCCTGGGTGCGCAGCCTCAGGAAGAATGGGTGCGCTACCGCATGGACGGCAAGGTGCTACGGGATTTCGCCCAGGGCCATTGAACGGCTCACGAGTGGTCGTTGGACGCCCACTGGGCAAACCCCGGTCGCTGCTCCAGGCGCTTGCAATACGCGGCAACGGCCGGGTAATGCGGGCGCTCCATGGGCGCCTGGCGCCAGCGGTGCACGGATAGGCCGATGAGCACGTCGGCCAGGGAAAAATCGGCACCCGCCACGTACGCGCCGGTGCGGTTCAACTGCTGCTCCAACAGGCCCATCTTCTCATTCCAGCCCTTGATGCCTGCGGCAATGGCCGACGGGTCTTGCATCGCCGGGTTCTTGCGCACCAGCGCGTGAAACGCGTAGCCCCATGACGGGTTGAGCTCCGTCGCCTGCCAGTCCATCCACTGTTCGATCCGCGCCCGCGCAGTTGGCTCGACGGGCAGCAGATCGCTGCGTCCATGCTTGCCTACCAGGTAGCGGCAGACGGTGTTCGACTCCCAGAGCACACCATTCTCGTCAATGATCACCGGCACCTGGGCGTTGGGGTTCAGCGCCAGGAATTCCGGGTTCTGGGTCGAATTGAAGCCGATGCCCCAGTCTTCCCGGTCGTAGTCGATGGCCAGTTCCTGGCAGGTCCACAGCACCTTCCTGACGTTGATCGAAGAGGTCCGACCGAGAATTTTCAACAGTTGTCCCATTACGTTTTCCCTGAGAGTAGAGGCATCCGACGCAGAACGTAGCAGGGTCGCGGGCGGATGGCGATGGGTTTGGCGGAGGGTGGTTTTAATCCCAATATATGGGAGTGTTATTTATATATTGAGATTTTTCTGTGCTCAGGTTTATAGTCCGCCTCACTCACTGCCAAAAAACAGAACAGGTGAAGCGGATGCAGGCGCAATTGATCGCGCTCGATTGGGGGACCACCTCATTACGGGCTTACAAACTCGCTGCCGGCGGCGAGGTGCTGGAACAGCGCGCGCTGTCGTCGGGGATCATGCAATTGCCCGCCGGGCCGCGCACCGTGGCCGGTCGGCTATGCAGCGATGGTTTCGAGCTGGCGTTCGACGAGGCCTGTGGCGACTGGCTCGATGCACAGCCAGGCTTGCCAGTGATTGCCTGCGGCATGGTGGGCAGCGCCCAAGGCTGGCGCGAAGCGCCTTACTGCGACACGCCGGCCAACGTGGCCAATCTCGGACATTCCCTGCAAACCCTTCGCAGTCTGCGTGGCGTTGACGTGCACATCGTACCCGGTGTGATCCAGCGTTCACGGTTGCCGAACGTCATGCGCGGCGAAGAGACCCAAGTGCTCGGCGCCTTGCATAGCCTGCCGAACGAAGCCGTGCTGATCGGCCTGCCGGGCAGCCATTCGAAGTGGGTGGAAGTGGCCGACGGCTGCATCGTGCATTTCGACACCTTCATGACCGGCGAGATCTTCGCCGTGCTCAGCGATCACAGCATTCTCGGCCGCACCCAGCAGCGTGGCGCGGCGTTCGACGGCGTGGCCTTCGACCGCGGGGTGCAGGTGGCACTGTCGGCAGACGGTCAGGTCGGTCCGTTGTCCACGGTGTTCAGCGCCCGCAGCCTGGGGCTGACCGGCGAACTCGCTGGCAGTGCCCAGGCCGATTACCTCTCCGGCCTGCTGATCGGTCACGAGTTGGCGGCACTGGCTGCGGTGCAGCGCCAGCGCCGCAACAGCGTGCACCTGCCAACGGTGGTGCTGATCGGCAATTCCCAACTCTGCGCCCGTTATCAACGAGCGCTCGACGCCTGCGGTTTTACCCGGGTGACCCTGGCCGAACAGGCCACCGAACGTGGTTTGTGGCAACTGGCCGTGGCGGCCGGGCTGCTCGATTCCACCGCATCGCGTTAACCCTGACTGGAGGTCTGACATGCTCACTCAAGCACTGGCGCACAACGGGCTGATCGCGATCCTGCGCGGTCTGCGTCCCGAAGAGGCGGCAGCCATCGGCGAAGTCCTGTACAGCGCCGGATTTCGCGTCATCGAGGTACCGCTCAATTCCCCCGAGCCGTACGAAAGTATCCGCATTCTGCGCAGTACCTTGCCCGCCGATTGCCTGATCGGTGCCGGCACCGTGCTTACGCCGGAGCAGGTGGAACAGGTCAAGGCCGCCGGCGGCCAGGTAATCGTCATGCCCCACAGCGACCCGAAAGTCTTGCGTGCGGCGAAAGCCGCAGGGTTGTACCTGTCGCCGGGGGTCGCCACGCCCACCGAAGCCTTCGCCGCACTGGCCGAAGGCGCCCATGTCCTGAAGCTGTTTCCCGCCGAGCAAATGGGCCCGGCAGTGGTCAAGGCCTGGCTCGCCGTGCTGCCGGCCGGGACCGTGCTGGTGCCGGTGGGCGGGATCACGCCGGACAACATGGCGGTGTTCGTCGAGGCCGGCGTCAAGGGCTTTGGCCTCGGTTCCGGGCTGTTCAAGCCGGGCCTGACGGCCGAGGAGGTCGCGGTGCGCGCCAAGGCCTATGTGGCCGCGTGGAATGCCCTGAACTGAAGATTTTTCCGGCGCTGCAGGCGCTGCATCCGATAAGAGAGACAACAAGATGAAAATAACCAAACTGACCACCTTCATCGTTCCGCCGCGCTGGTGCTTCCTCAAGGTCGAGACCGACGAGGGTGTCACCGGTTGGGGCGAGCCCGTGGTCGAGGGCCGTGCCCACACTGTGGCGGCAGCCGTTGAAGAATTGTCCGACTACCTGATCGGCAAAGACCCACGCAACATCGAAGACATCTGGACCGTGCTCTATCGCGGCGGCTTCTACCGCGGTGGAGCGGTGCACATGAGCGCCTTGGCCGGCATCGACCAGGCGTTGTGGGACATCAAGGGCAAGGCCCTGGGCGTGTCGGTCAGCGATTTGCTCGGAGGCCAGGTGCGCGACAAGATCCGCGTGTATTCGTGGATCGGCGGTGACCGGCCGGCGGACACCGCCCGCGCCGCCAAAGAGGCCGTGGGCCGTGGCTTCACGGCGGTGAAGATGAATGGCACCGAAGAGCTGCAGTTCCTCGACACCTTCGAGAAGGTCGACCTGGCCTTGGCCAACGTCGCCGCCGTGCGCGATGCGGTCGGGCCGAACGTCGGCATCGGCGTGGATTTCCATGGCCGCGTGCACAAGCCGATGGCCAAGGTGCTGATGAAGGAACTTGACCCGTACAAGCTGATGTTCATCGAAGAGCCGGTGCTCAGTGAAAACTACGAGGCGCTCAAGGAACTGGCTCCGCTGACCAGCACGCCGATTGCCCTGGGCGAGCGGCTGTTTTCCCGTTGGGATTTCAAGCGGGTGCTCAGCGAAGGCTATGTCGACATCATCCAACCGGACGCCTCCCACGCTGGCGGCATCACCGAAACCCGCAAGATCGCCAACATGGCCGAGGCCTACGACGTGGCGCTGGCGCTGCACTGCCCGCTGGGGCCGATCGCCCTGGCGGCGTGCCTGCAACTGGACGCCGCGTGCTACAACGCGTTCATCCAGGAGCAGAGCCTGGGCATCCACTACAACGAGAGCAACGACCTGCTGGACTACATCAAGGACCCGCAGGTGTTCGACTATGACCAGGGTTTTGTGAAGATCCCCAATGGCCCGGGCCTGGGCATCGAGATCAACGAGGAGTACGTCATCGAGCGCGCGGCCATCGGCCACCGTTGGCGCAATCCGATCTGGCGGCATGCCGATGGGAGTTTTGCTGAGTGGTAACTGCCTGACACTCCGCCAATCCCTGTGGGAGCGGGCTTGCTCGCGAAGGCGGTGTGTCAGCCGCACATTCGTCAGCTGACACTCCCTCTTCGCGAGCAAGCCCGCTCCCACAGTTTGATCTCCGTAGGTCAGGAGATCGCTCATCAAGCGTCCGCCCCCTCAATAACCATAAGAAGAGGCACCTCACATGCAAGCGCACACCCTGAGCGCGCAGGCGTCGTTGGTGACGCCCAGCCGCAAGCGTTTTTTCATCATGGTCCTGCTGTTCATCACCGTGGTGATCAACTACCTGGACCGCAGCAACCTGTCGATCGCCGCTCCCGCACTGACCAGTGAACTGGGCATCGACCCGATTCATGTCGGGCTGATTTTCTCGGCATTCGGCTGGACCTACGCCGCCATGCAGATTCCTGGCGGTTGGCTGGTGGACCGCGTGCCGCCGCGCATCCTGTACAGCGTGGCGCTGTTGTTATGGTCGGCGGCCACGGTGATGCTCGGTTTCGCCGCCAGCTTCATCGCGCTGTTCGTGTTGCGCATGGCGGTCGGTGCCCTGGAAGCGCCGGCGTATCCGATCAACAGCCGCGTGGTGACCACCTGGTTTCCCGAGCGCGAGCGGGCCACGGCCATCGGTTTCTACACCTCCGGGCAGTTCGTCGGGCTGGCCTTCCTGACGCCGGTGCTGGCGTGGCTGCAACACGCTTTCGGCTGGCACATGGTGTTCGTGGTGACCGGTGCCGTGGGCATTATCTGGGCGGCGATCTGGTACGCGGTGTATCGCGAGCCACGGGACTTCAAAGGCGCCAACGCCGCCGAAATCGAGTTGATCCGCGAGGGCGGCGGGCTGGTGGACATCCAGGCCGAAACCACCCGGGCCAAGGCGAAGTTCAGTTGGGCCGACCTCGGCATCGTCCTGACCCAGCGCAAGCTGTGGGGCATCTACCTGGGGCAGTTCTGCCTGAACTCCACGTTGTGGTTCTTCCTGACCTGGTTCCCGACCTACCTGGTGAAATACCGCGGGATGGACTTCATCAAGTCTGGCTTGTTGGCGTCGTTGCCGTTCCTGGCGGCGTTTGTTGGCGTGTTGTGCTCGGGGTTTTTCTCCGACTGGCTGATCCGGCGCGGTGCCACCGTGGGGTTCGCGCGCAAGCTGCCGATCATTGGCGGGTTGCTGATCTCCACCGCGATCATCGGGGCCAACTTCGTCGAGTCGACACCGCTGGTCATCGCCTTCCTGGCCCTGGCGTTCTTCGGCAATGGCCTGGCGTCGATCACCTGGTCGTTGGTTTCCACCCTGGCGCCGGCACGCCTGCTCGGGCTGACGGGTGGGGTGTTCAACTTCATCGGCAACCTGGCGGCCATCGCCACGCCCATCGTCATAGGCTTCCTGGCCAGTGGCGATTCGTTCGCCCCGGCCATTACCTACATCGCCGTTCTGGCACTGGTTGGCGCGCTGTCCTACATTCTGCTGGTCGGGAAGGTCGAGCGCATCGAGTTGTAGTCCGACGGGGCGGGCGACCATAATGCCGCCCGTTCCCCGCTCACTGTTGAAGGCCGGTTATGCAGCAAGACGAACCAAAAACCACCAAGGACGCAGCGCCTACGGGCACCCAGACATTGCTGCGCGGCCTGGGGGTGGTCCAGGCAGTCGCCAGCGGCGCCCGTGACCTGAAGGAAATCGCCCGGCTGATCGGCACTACCCGCAGCACCACCCATCGCCTCGCCAGTTGCCTGGTGGAGGAACGTTACCTGCGCGTGGTGCCACAAGTGGGTTACCTGCTGGGGCCGAAGTTGATCGAGCTGGGTTTCCAGGCCCGGGAAGAACTGCCGCTGGTGAACCTGGCGGGGCCGTACCTGGACGAATTGTCGGCGCTCACCGGGGACACCGTGCACCTGGCGATCCGCGAAGGCGACGAGGTTTTGTACCTGCTGAAGAACCCAGGGCGCAACGGCCCGGAAATGCGCTCACGAGTGGGCCATCGCATGCCCTTGGCGCGCACCGGGATCGGCAAGGCGTTGATGCTCGATGATTCTCCGCAGATGTGGCAGCGGTTGTATGAAATCAGTCTGCCGGCCGGCGGCAAGCATCAATTCTGGCCCCAGCATCAGGAGCAATCCTGGGAGCAGTTCCAGCAACGGATGCTGGAGTACGTGGCGGGGGGCTATGCGTTCGACCTGGAAGACAACGAACCGTCGATTCGCTGCGTGGCGGCGCCGATTCGTGACGCCGGCAAACGGATTGTCGCCGGTATCAGCATCGCCAGCACCGTGCCGTACATGCCGCTGGAAAAAATGGCCGAGCTGATTCCCCTGGTCAAAGGGGTCACAGCCCGGCTTTCGGCGGAGTTGGGCGCCAAGGTCTGATGAGTGGCCGGTGTGGCTAATTCGAGTATTCGAATTAACCGTACAGGCCACTGCGTCAGGCCTTGAGCGTGGCCATGTCGATGACGAAGCGATACTTCACGTCACCGGCGATCATGCGGCTGTAGGCCTCGTTGATCTGGCGGATGTCGAGCATCTCGATGTCGCAACTGATGTTGTGTTCGGCGCAGAAGTCCAGCACTTCCTGGGTTTCAGCGATGCCACCGATCAGCGAGCCGGCCAGGGCCCGGCGACCCATGATCAAGTTGGCCGCATGCACCGGCGGATCGATCGGCTCGACCAGGCCCACCAGGATGTGCACGCCGTCGAAGCGCAGGGTACTGAGGTAGGGGTTGAGGTCGTGCTGTACCGGAATGGTGTCCAGCAGGAAGTGGAAGCGTCCGGCTGCGGCGGCCATCTGCTCGGCGTCGGTGGACACGATCACATGATCGGCACCCTGGCGACGGGCTTCTTCGGCCTTGCTGGCCGAGCGGGTGAACAACGTGACTTCCGCGCCCATGGCCTTGGCGAACTTGATGCCCATGTGGCCGAGGCCGCCCATGCCCAACACGCCGACCTTGTCGCCGGCTTTCACGCCGTGGTGTTTGAGCGGGGAGTAGGTCGTGATGCCTGCGCAGAGGATCGGTGCGGCGCTGGCCAGGTCCAGTCCAGCCGGGATGCGCAGCACGAAGTGCTCCTGGACCACGATGCTGTTGGAGTAGCCACCCATGGTATGGCCGCCACTCACGCGGTCCGGGCTGGCGTAGGTCTGGGTCATACCCTGATAGCAGTATTGCTCCAGGTCGGCATGACAGGCTTCGCACTCGCGGCAGGAGTCGACCATGCAGCCTACGCCCACCACGTCGCCGACCTTATGGCGGGTCACATTCGCACCGACGGCGGTAACCTTGCCGACGATCTCGTGGCCAGGCATCAGCGGGTAGACGGCGATGCCCCACTCGTTGCGCGCCTGGTGGATGTCGGAGTGGCAGACGCCGCAGTAGAGAATTTCGATCGCCACGTCGTCGGCCCGTGGGCTGCGGCGTTCGAACTTCATAGGGGCGAGGGGCGCGGTGGGTGATTGAGCGGCGTATCCGATGGCGGTGTACATGATGGACCTCGCTAAGCAGTGAACAGTGAGGTGATCTATTCTGGGAGCCGTGGCGGCCTGCGGCGATGGCGATTCCTACGGGTGTCATGCCTAATCCTCCGACCTTGGCCGTGGATTGCTCCTATGGGGCGCCAGACCTGCGATGATGTCCTCATCCCTTTTTCCGTGAAGTTTTCCCCATGTTGCTGACTCGTCATCTCGATGCCAACGCGGCGCTGGTTTCGCTGATCGAACCCTTGGCGACCCGTGACGGCTTTATCCCTACACGTCTTGCGGGCGTGCAAGTGCTGCGGTGCAGCCAGGACATTGCCCGTGGCCCGCAGCTCTACGAACCGAGCCTGGTGATCATCGCCCAAGGCAGCAAATTGGCTTATCTGGGCCCGCGCACGCTGGAGTACGGCGCCGGGCATTACCTGATCCAGGCACTGCCGGTGCCGTTCGAGTGCGAAACCTATGCCATGCCCGATGCTCCGTTGCTCGGGATATCCGTGGCGATCGATCGGGCGCTGTTGGGCGAGTTGGTGCTGGCCATGGGGTTGATGCCGGGGCGAAGCCTCGCGGCCCAGACGCCGGAGTCCATGACCAGTGCCGTGCTCGATGGCGCCATGCGCGGCTGCGTCGAACGTCTGCTGCAATGCTTGCATGATCCGCTGGAGTGCCAGGTCATGGGCCAGGCGCGACTGCGCGAATTACTCTTCGCCGCCTTGCGCGGGCCCCAGGCCGATGTGCTCAGGGCGCTGGTGGAACAGCACGGCCAGTTCGCCCGGATTGCCGCGGCCCTGAGCCATCTGCACGCGCACTTCACCGAGCCGCTGAACGTCGAGACCCTCGCCAACTGCGCCAACATGAGTGCTTCGACGTTTCATGAGCATTTCAAGCGCAGCACGCTGCTCTCGCCGGTGCAGTACCTCAAGCGCTTGCGTTTGCTCAAGGCCCAGCGGCTGTTGCTCATCGATGGTATGGGGGTGGCGCAGGTGGCGCATCAGGTGGGGTATCAGAGCTCGTCGCAGTTCAGCCGGGAGTACAAGCGTTATTTCGAGCGCAGTCCCGGGGAAGAACGCGCCGCCTGATCCTGTGATGTTCACCTGTGGGAGCGAGCTTGCTCGCGATAGCGGCGGTTCAGCTTGCATCAATGTTGAATGGGCTGCCGTCATCGCGAGCAAGCTCGCTCCCACACGTTGGTCTGCGATGTTCTTGGATGGGCACGCAACAAAAAGGCCCCCATTGCGGGAGCCTTGATGTTCAGCGGGTCGGCTTACATGTTCGGGTAGGTCGGTCCGCCAGCGCCTTCCGGGGTCACCCAGGTGATGTTCTGGGCCGGGTCTTTAATGTCGCAAGTCTTGCAGTGCACGCAGTTCTGGGCGTTGATCTGGAAGCGTTTCTCGCCGTCTTCCTTGGTCACCACCTCATACACGCCGGCCGGGCAGTAGCGCTGGGCCGGTTCGTCGTACAGCGGCAGGTTCTTGGCCAGCGGGATGCTTGGATCGGTCAGCTTCAGGTGGCAGGGCTGTTCTTCTTCATGGTTGGTACCGGAGATGAACACCGAGCTGAGTTTGTCGAAGCTGATCTTGCCGTCCGGTTTCGGGTAGTCGATCTTCTTGCAATCGGCCGCCAGCTTCAGGCAGGCGTAGTCAGGCTTGTTGTCGTGCAGGGTGAACGGCAGCTTGCCACCGAAGATGTTCTGGTCGAGCCAGTTGAAGCCGCCGCCGATGATCGCGCCGTACTTGTGGATCGCCGCGCCGAAGTTACGGCTGGCGAACAGTTCTTCATACAGCCAGCTGTTCTTGAAGCCGTCGACGTAAGCGGTCAGTTCATCACCGCCTTCGGACTCGGCGAACAGGCGATCGGCCACCGCCTCGGCGGCGAGCATGCCGGACTTCATGGCGGTGTGGCTGCCTTTGATCTTGGCGAAGTTCAACGTGCCGAGGTCGCAGCCGATCAGGGCGCCGCCCTTGAAGACCATTTTAGGCAGCGAGTTCAGGCCGCCCTTGCAGATGGCGCGGGCGCCGTAGCTGACGCGCTTGCCGCCTTCCAGGTACTGCTTGAGCACCGGGTGGTGCTTGAGGCGCTGGAACTCGTCGAAGGGCGACAGGTAGGTATTGCTGTAGGACAGGTCGACGATCAGGCCGACCACCACCTGGTTGTTTTCCAGGTGATAAAGGAACGAACCGCCGGTGTTCTCGGTGCCCATGATGTCCAGCGGCCAGCCGGCGGTGTGCACCACCAGGCCCGGTTGATGCTTGGCCGGGTCGATTTCCCAGATTTCCTTCAAGCCGATGCCGTAGTGCTGGGCGTCGGCGTCGCTGTCGAGGTTGAAGCGCTTGATCAGTTGCTTGCCGATATGGCCACGGCAGCCTTCGGCAAACAGCGTGTACTTGCCGCGCAGTTCCATGCCGGGGGTGTACAGGCCTTCTTTCGGGTGGCCTTCGCGGTCGACACCCAAATCGCCGGTGATGATCCCGCGGACCACGCCATTTTCGTCGAACAGCGCTTCCTGGGCGGCGAAGCCTGGGTAGATTTCCACGCCCAGGTTCTCGGCCTGCTGGGCCAGCCAGCGGCACAGGTTGCCCAGGGAAATAATATAGTTGCCTTCGTTGTGCATGGTCTTGGGCACGAAGAAGTCAGGGACTTTGCTCGCACTGTCGGCGTTCTTCAGGACATAAATGTCATCGCGCTTGACCGGGGTATTGAGCGGCGCGCCCAGTTCCTTCCAGTCGGGGAACAGTTCGTTCAGGGCACGGGGTTCGAACACCGCACCGGAGAGAATGTGCGCACCGACTTCGGAGCCTTTTTCGACCACGCAGACGCTGATTTCCTTACCGGCTTCGGCGGCCTTCTGTTTCAGTCGGCAAGCGGCAGACAGGCCAGCGGGGCCGGCACCGACGATGACCACGTCGAATTCCATGTATTCGCGTTCCACAGGCTATCTCCTACTCAAGGCTCACGGTTTTTTTCTAATTGGAGGTTGGGCGTTGCATCCGTTGTTGACTCGCAAAACTGACGAAAGTGACAACGGATCAGACGCGGGTCTCTCTGGGTGGCGCATTATATCTACACCACTCTCAGGGTCCAATACAAACGTTTGTTTGAAATTGCCGCAGCCCAGATAAATCACTGACGTACGGCTTATGCCTGGCCATTTTGCCGTATTGACCGGAATAGGCGTTCCGGTCAAGATACGGGCGGTTTTGCGCTCGCCGTAGGCTGACTGTTGGTTTCAAGAGCACCTCTAAAGACAGGGCGAAGGCAGCACAAAGTGACGTATTGCGTGGCTCGGATGCGCAGTTTACACGCCGCGATATTGAATGACTCATCGGTCTCGCCGACCAATGGTCTTCACTCCCGTGAGCAGGGTCATGTGTGGTTCATGCCGGCGTTTTTAGAGGTGCCCTTGCGCCCATGAGCATCAACCGCCAGGTTCGCCTAGGCGACTTTCTTTTCACCGGAGAGTAACGAGGAATCCATGAAGGTTCTTGTAGCTGTCAAACGAGTGGTCGACTATAACGTCAAGGTTCGCGTCAAGGCGGACAACTCCGGCGTCGACCTCGCCAACGTCAAGATGTCGATGAACCCTTTCTGCGAAATCGCCGTAGAAGAAGCCGTACGCCTGAAAGAGAAGGGCGTGGCGACTGAGATCGTCGTTGTCTCCATCGGCCCGACCACCGCCCAGGAGCAACTGCGCACTGCGCTGGCGCTGGGTGCCGATCGCGCCATCCTCGTCGAATCCGCCGAAGACCTGACCTCCCTGGCCGTGGCCAAGCTGCTCAAGGCCGTTGTCGACAAGGAACAACCACAGCTGGTGATCCTCGGCAAACAAGCCATCGACAGCGACAACAACCAGACCGGCCAGATGCTCGCTGCATTGAGCGGCTACGGTCAGGGCACGTTCGCGTCCAAGGTCGAAGTCAGCGGCGACAGCGTTGCCGTGACCCGTGAAATCGACGGCGGCGCGCAGACCGTTTCCTTGAAGCTGCCAGCCATCGTCACCACCGACCTGCGTTTGAACGAGCCGCGCTATGCGTCCCTGCCAAACATCATGAAGGCGAAGAAGAAGCCGCTTGAAGTGCTGACGCCTGACGCTTTGGGCGTTTCCACCGCCTCCACCAACAAGACCGTGAAAGTCGAAGCGCCGGCGGCAC
This sequence comes from Pseudomonas chlororaphis, assembly GCA_001023535.1. Lineage (NCBI taxonomy): Bacteria > Pseudomonadati > Pseudomonadota > Gammaproteobacteria > Pseudomonadales > Pseudomonadaceae > Pseudomonas > Pseudomonas chlororaphis. The sequence goes on along the minus strand of CP011020.1, from coordinate 2,157,574 downwards.
GCAGCGCGGGCATCAAGGTCAAGTCGGTGGCTGAACTGGTCGAGAAACTGAAAAACGAAGCGAAGGTAATCTAACTATGACTATCTTGGTAATCGCCGAACACGATAACAAGGCGCTGGCTCCGGCCACGCTGAACACCGTTGCTGCCGCGGCCAAAATCGGCGGCGACGTTCACGTACTGGTCGCCGGGCAGGGCGCTGGCGCCGTAGCCGAAGCCGCCGCGAAAATTGCCGGCGTGGCAAAAGTACTGTCGGCCGACAACGCCGCCTACGCAAACCAGCTGCCGGAAAACGTTGCGCCACTGGTCACCGAGCTGGGCAAGGGCTACAGCCACATCCTGGCTGCCGCCACGTCCAACGGCAAGAACATCCTGCCGCGCGTTGCCGCTGCCCTGGATGTCGACCAGATCTCCGAGATCATCTCGGTAGAAAGCGCCGACACCTTCAAGCGTCCGATCTACGCCGGTAACGCCATTGCCACCGTGCAATCGACTGCCGCGATCAAGGTCATCACCGTGCGCGCCACCGGTTTCGACCCGGTTGCCGCCGAAGGTGGCTCGGCTGCCGTCGAAGCCGTAGGCGCTGCCCACGACGCCGGCATTTCCAGCTTCGTCAACGAAGAACTGGCCAAGTCCGACCGTCCTGAGCTGACCGCTGCCAAAATCGTCGTTTCCGGCGGCCGCGGCATGCAGAACGGTGACAACTTCAAGCACCTGTACGCCCTGGCCGACAAGCTGGGCGCTGCCGTAGGTGCTTCCCGCGCCGCGGTCGATGCCGGTTTTGTTCCGAACGATATGCAGGTCGGTCAGACCGGCAAGATCGTTGCGCCACAGTTGTACATCGCCGTCGGTATCTCCGGCGCGATCCAGCACCTGGCCGGTATGAAAGACTCCAAAGTGATCGTTGCGATCAACAAGGACGAAGAAGCGCCGATCTTCCAGGTGGCCGATTACGGCCTGGTCGCTGACCTGTTCGAAGCAGTCCCCGAGTTGGAGAAGCTGGTCTAATCCGGCTTCTTCACTTATAAAGAGCCCGGCTTTGGCGGTAGCAGTGTTCATTTGAGGGTTGTCTGGATCATCGTGGCGAGGGAGCAAGCTTGCTCGCCACAGATCCATTCCCTTGATGACAACGCTACGGCCTGGCCGGGCTTTTTATCGTCTGCATTTTGAAGGGGAGCGTGTCGCCATGGATCTTCGCCGTTTGGCCGGCTGGCCGTTGTTGGGCCTGTTGATGGTCGGGCCTGGGTTGGCGCTCGCTGCCGGCAAGTGTGAACGACTGATCGCCACCGGCAGCCCGGATGCGCCGCCTTATCTTTGGCAAGACCCCCAGGACCCCAAGCATCTGATTGGCGCCGGTGCCGACCTGCTGACGCAAGTGGCGGCGCAACTGGGCATCAAGATTGAGCTGCTCTATGCCGGCAAGCGTGCCCAGGCGCTGGACGAAGTGCGCAGCGGGCGCATGGACTTGCTCACCGATGCACCGCTGACCACGACCGGGCTCGAAGCCCTGGACTACGTGCATCCGCCGCTGCTGGAAAACGATTACCTGGTCTGGACCCGCAAGGACTCCACGCTGGTCATCAACCGCCCCGAAGACCTTCATGGACATACCGGCGCCTTGTCGGAAAAGTCACGTATGACTGCAGGATTCGGCGTTTTTGCAGAGCAGCAATTGTCCCTCACCCGTACGCCAAACCTGACCCAGGCCTTTCAGAAATTGCTGTTGGGAGAGGTGGAATATGTCCTGGCGGGACGCTACTCGGGCCTGGCCATGGCGCAGACACTGGGGATGGCGAATGACCTGCAGGCCGCGCCGCAACCGGTGGATAAGCCTGGCCTGTTCCTCGCGGTTTCCCATAACTCGGCCTGCAATGACCCATGGTTACGCGGACAGCTGGCGCAAAAGATGACAGAATTGTCCGCGTCCGGCCTGGCAGAGGCTGTGTTGCAACGCAATCTAGAGCGCTGGAACACACAGTTGCAGTCTCCTGTCGGTGCCCCAAAACAGTAGGGAACATTAGTGACTATTCGACCTCTTTTCGCTGCCCTGGCCGTTCTGGCTCTGGCGGGTTGCGCAGCCGATCCGGCGCCGAATGAACAGATCCGCCTGACCGAACAGGCCTTGGAGCAGGCCCGGGCCGTGGGCGCCAACGCCGACGAAGTGCCCGAGTTGAAACTGGCTGAAGAAAAGTTCGCCCGGGCCAAATCCAACATGGCCGACGAGTCCTACAAGAAGGCGCGCATGCGCGCCGAGCAGGCTGAACTGGATGCACGCCTGGCGGAAGCGAAGGTGTTGACCCTCAAGAGCCAGGAACAACTGAACGTGCTCGACACGCGTATCAAGCGCTTGCGCAAACAACTGAGGGAGGACGCCCAATGAAGTCGTCCCAAGTCCTCGGCGGCCTGGTTATTGCCGGCCTGGCGAGTCTGTATGGCTGTGCGGGCCAGCGTAGCGAAGCCGCGCTCGACCAGGCCAGTGCCGATTTCCAGAAGGTCAAGGAAGACGCCAATGTATTGCGCGCCGCGCCCCGGGATGTGATCCGCGCCGGCGAATCCCTGGCCCGTGCCGATCGCTTGTCCACCTACTGGGGCAGCGGGGAAGACGTGCAGCATTACGCTTACTTGAGCCAGCGCTACAGCGCGATCGCCCGTGAACACAGCAACCAGGTGCTCAACGAAGAGCGTGCGGCGAAGCTCGAACTGGAGCGCCAGCGCCTGCAACTGGCCTTGCGCGAATCCAAGCTGCTCAGCGTGCAACAGCAGGGCAAGTGGCTGGAGGAACAGATCATGGCCATGGCCACCACCCAGACCGATCGCGGCCTGGTGATGACCCTGGGCGATGTGCTGTTCGACACCGGCGAAGCGGAGTTGAAGAATTCGGCCAATCGGGTCGTGCTCAAGATCGTCCAGTTCCTGCAGCTCAACCCCAAGCGCGTGGTGCGCATCGAGGGGTACACCGACAGCACTGGCGGTCGCCAGGAAAACCTCAAGCTGTCCCGCGACCGCGCACAGGCGGTGGCGGATGTGCTGGTGGACTTAGGGATTGATGAGAAGCGCATCGAAGTCCAGGGCTACGGTGACGACTACCCGGTGGACGTCAACGCCACCGAGCGTGGCCGGGCCCAGAACCGTCGCGTCGAGATCGTGTTCTCCGACGAGAAAGGCCAGCTCGGCGCCGCCCGCTGAGGGCGGCGTCACTGGAAAGCCCGGCGCCTTGAAGGTGCCGGGTTTTTTTTGCCAGTGAATCGGGGCAATGAGTACAGTTGGGGCTGTCACTGCACTGTACGGTCGAGTAATCTGGCAACTGTCCCAGTACACTTCTAAACTGTTCCGGTATCGTTTCCGACAAGAATAAAATGCCCGTGAAATCGAGTGCTGCGTCATGACCAACCTTCTGCTCTATCAACGTATTGCTCAACAGCTGGCTGAAGACATCCGGCGCGGTGTGTACCAGCCCGGGGAGCGCGTGCCGTCGGTGCGCAAGATGAGCTCGCAGCTCAATGTCAGCCACGCCACGGTATTGCAGGCCTACGCGAACCTTGAAGACCAGGGGTTGATTCGCGCGCGGCCGCAATCGGGTTACTACGTGCACCAGACGCCGGCCCTGACGGCGCCGACGCCGGACATCGCCCGGGTAGAGCGGCCGGGGCTGGTGACGCGCAGCAGCATCATCCAGCAGGTACTGGTCGAATCGCGCCGCGAGGGGGTGTTTCCCTTGGGAGCGGCGGTGCCTAGCGTCGACTACTTACCGGTGCGGGCGTTGCATCAGCAGTTGGCGAAGGTCACGCGCTTCCACAGCCCACGGGCCTTCAGCTACATGTTCAGCCCGGGCTTCGAGCCGTTGCGACGCCAGGTGGCGATTCGCATGCGCGATGCCGGCGTGGTGGTGGACCCCTCCGAAGTAGTGATCACCCACGGTTGCGTCGATGCCTTGCAGATGTCCTTGCGGGTACTGACCCGACCGGGGGACCTGATCGCCGCCGAGTCGCCGACTTACTATGGCTTGTTGCAACTGGCCGACCTGCTGGGCCTCAAGGTCATCGAGATCCCCAGCGACCCGGTTACCGGCATGAGCCTTGAAGCCCTGCAACTGGCGGCCAACCAATGGTCGATCAAGGCGCTGGTGCTGACCACGCGCCTGAGCAACCCGTTGGGCGGCACCATGCCCGAGGAGCGGCAGAAACAATTGTTGCGCCTGGCATCGGACTTCGACATCCAGATCGTCGAGGACGATATCTACGGCGAACTGATGTTCGAGCAAGGGCGGACCAAGGCCCTCAAGGCCTACGATCGGCTGGACCGGGTCATATATTGCTCGAGTTTTTCCAAGACGTTGTCGCCGGGCGTACGCATCGGTTGGATGATCGCCGGCAAGTTCCAGCAGGAAATCCAGCGCTTGCAGACCTTCAGCACCCATTCGGCGTGCAGCGTCACGCAGATGGGGATCGCGGCGTACCTGGAAAATGGCGGGTATGACCGCCACCTGCGCTATATCCGCCAGGAGTACCGAAAGAACCTCAGTGCTTTCCAGTTGGCGGTGCAGCAGTACTTCCCCGAAGGCACTCAGATGAGCCGTCCCACCGGCGGTTTCATCCTGTGGGTCAGCCTGCCGGGCCGGGTCAACACCCAAGAGCTGCACGTCCGGGCATTGCAGCAGGGCATCAGTATTGCGCCGGGGCTGATCTTCAGTAACACCGAGCAGTTCAACCATTGCATCCGCCTGAACTGCGGTACGCCGTGGAACCGCGAGGCAGAGCGGGCCTTGATGACACTGGGGCTATTGGCCACCCAACTGTGCCAAGAGACCGCCAACGGGTTTTTATAGGAATCAGCACCTTAGCCTGATGTGCTTGTCAGCGCCTCATTATCAGGCGAGCATGGGGGCCTCTGCCGTTATTGCCGTTGTGTGTTATGAAAGCCATTGCTCCTGCTGCCTGGGTTTTGATCGGCCTGCTCACCGCGTTTCAGGCGGGAGGTGTCATGGCGGCTTCGGCGCAGGATAAACCGGCCGCCAGCGCCACCCGCGATGCCTCGAAGAAACCCGTCGTGGCCAAGAAAGCCCCGGTGAAGAAACCCGCCGCGACGAAGAAAAAACGCGCGCCCATCGCGTCCAAGAGCAAATCCGCCCGTGAGGTCGCCAAGACCCCGTTGCCCCCCGCGAAGCTGGACTTGAGCCTGCCCCACGACATGGTCGAGGCGTTGCAGCCGCCGGGCAAGGTGGTGACGCCCAAGCATGAGCCGCTGTTGCCGTCCATGTTCGGCCAGAAGCCCGGTCCCTTCCAACTCAATGGCCGTTTGCTGAGCAACGAGATGCAACTGCCCCTGCGCAACCCCGAGCGCAGTGAATTGGAGGGCGCGGCACTGGACTTCGAATTCAAGCAATAAACCGGTGCCATCATGCAGTTCGTCGCTGACCGATCGGTCATGCGTGCCGTGGTCAAAAAAACACGCAGCCAGTAATTTAAAACAGGTGTTTTAGCCGTTACTCTGTGTTTGTTACCAACCATTACCGCCGTGAGGATGTCGTCGCATGAAATGCCGTGAAGGCTGTGGCGCCTGCTGCATCGCCCCTTCCATCAGTTCACCGATCCCTGGCATGCCCGACGGCAAGCCGGCGGGAGAACGTTGCGTGCAGTTGTCGGTCGATAATCTGTGCCTGATTTTCGGTCAGCCGCAGCGTCCGGCCGTGTGCTCGGGGTTCCAGGCAGACATCGAGGTGTGCGGCAGCAGCCGTGAAGAAGCCATCCGCCTGATCGACTGGTGGGAGCAAGTCACGGCGGCGTAATGGGGCACTGTGCGCAATTCAAATGAACGAACAATAAGGAAAAAAACCATGGGTTCGCTGCATCGTATGGCCATGTTGTGTGGGTTGACCGTGTTGATGGCAACCGCAACCGCTCAGGCGGAAGACTGGCAGGTCGCCAAGGAGCAGGACGGCATCAAGGTTTCGCTCAGCGAAGTGGCCGGCTCCAAGTACAAGGCCTATCGCGGCGTGACCGTGATGAAAACCACCATGGCCAAGCTGCGCGCCCTGCAGGAAGACGTGCCGGGTGCCTGTGCGTGGATTCATGAATGCAAGAGCCAGAAGCTGCTCAAGCACGAAGGCAATCAGAGCTGGACCTACACCCAGTTCAACACGCCATGGCCGGTGACCTCCCGGGACTCGGTGTTGGAAGTCACCACCGAAGAAGGCGCCGATGGCAGCCTGACCCGCAAGCTCAAGGGCGTGCCGACCTACCTGCCGGAAGAAAAGGGTTTCGTGCGCGTCACCCAGGTCGACGGCTATTGGAAGTTCGCGCCCAAGGGCGCCGACCAGATCGAGGTGACCTATCAGGTCCACACCGAACCAGGAGGCGATGTACCGTCCTGGCTGGCGAACAAGTTCGTGGTGGATGCGCCGTTCAACACCTTGAAAGCCCTGAGGGACCGCGCCGAAAAATAATCGCCGCGTGAGCCTCGCGAGACCGCCCACGTGGCGGTCTTTTCATGTGTGCCGTCCACCGGCCTGGTGGAACGATTGTTCAGCCCTCAATGTCGAGATAAAGGTAATCCCGGCCCTGAATTGATCAAGGAGATACCGATGCAAAAGTGGGAAATCACTTTCGTGGATGATCATGGCGAAGCCATCGCCGAGCAGTTCGACTATGAACAGGAGCCCACGATGGAACAGGCGGCGCAATTGATTCGCGAAAAGCTGCTGCCGGTGCCCGCAAAGCTGGACCTCAACGATCTGGAAGGGCGCACCGAGGACCCGACGGTCAAGAATCTCAAGTCCCAGCACAGTATTGAAATCATCAGCATTAAATCGATTTCATGAAATCGTTGGCTGGCCTCGCTTGGCAGTGGCCATCACTTGAAGCTACTCTGCAATTGAGATCAGCGAAAGGATCGCCAAGGTCCGGTCTTGTCAGCTACATGCTTGTGTCCCGACGGCAATTTGATGCCGTATCGCCTGCAACCTCCGGGTGGCACGCACGGGAAGACGGAAAGTCTATCCATCTGTTAGGAGGACGTTTCATGAGCACAGCCTATCAAGAAGACATCAGCACCCACGTGTTGCGCCGCATGAAAGAAGGCGGTTTCGATTTTTCCCGATTCCATCCCATCGAGTTCTACGCCATTTTCCCGGACGAGGAGCGGGCGCGCAGGGCGGCAGGTCAATTTCGGGGCGAGTCGTTGAACGCGCAGGTCAGTGCCCGGGACGACGGGGCATGGTCGTTGGAATTGAGCCGGGTGATGTACGCGACCTACGATGACATTGGAGACTTCGAGCAAGATTTCGAGGCCGTCGTGGAACCCTTGGGCGGCGTCATCGAGGGGTGGGGAGTCAAGCAGGAGATCCGACGCCTGCAGGGCTGATTGCCTACCTGCGTAACCCGAACAACGGCTGACCTTGGGGTCGGCCGTTTTCATGTGTGGCCCGGGCTGGCCCCGCAACCGCTGTCGAGCACGGCCCGCCCGCGCCAGGGTCATTGGGGTTGCTTGCGCCCCGCCATGTGCTTGAGGTAGCCCACCAGCAGGTCCAGTTCCGAATCTGGCAGCACCGCCGCCGAAAACCCCGGCATCTTGCCCTGGGGCCAGCGGCGCAGGCCTTGCGGGTCACGGATGTAGTGCTTGAGAAAATCGCCGGAGAAGTACTCGGTCGGATTGAAGGGGATGTTCAGGTCCGGCCCGAATTGCGCGTCGCCTGCGCCGTTGAGTCGATGGCACGCCAGGCAATGCTTCTGGAACAGTTCGAAACCTTTGTTGACCGGGTCGTCCTTCGCCAGGCTGGCGGCCGGCAGCAGGGCAGGGAAGCGTTCGGCCACCGCCGGCAAGCGCTTGATGGTGGCGACCGCGTAGGGCCATTGCTCGGGGCTGATGGGGCCCGCCTGGGGATCCGTCCAGACCAGGTAGAAAGGTCCGGCGCTGGACTTGCCTTCACTCAGCGGCGGCCATGGGCTGGCCGGGTCTTCGATCGCGAGCCAGGCTCGCGCACCGTGGCGTTCGAGCAGCGGCGCGGCGGGCATTTCTGCCGCGAAGCCATCCAGGGCAACGGCCTGCAGATGATCGCTTGGCTGCACCCCCGTCAACAGCGCCGCCAGCGGCACGGCGCGATATGTCATTGGCTTCTTGTAGGAAACGTCCTCAGCGATCTGGATCGTCCGGGCTTCGGGGTGCTTGAGCAAGGCCTCGGTTTGCCAGGTGCGCGCATTCGCGCCGAGGTCCAGCACCAACTGCGCGGCATACAAGGGCGAGCTGAGCAGCAGCGCCCCGATCATGAGGAGAGCTTTCAAGGGGGTCGCCTTCCGTGTCGAGGGGAGCGCAAAGATTGGCACAGCCACCCCGACCCGAACAACGAGCCCCGCTACTTTTTTGGTGATGCAGATGTCTGGATGCAGGCGGCGCGCGTACGACTCAGCCGATCACCTTGGTGATGTTCGGCAAGATCAACAGCAGCGTCGTGGCAAAGAGAATGAGCCCGGCTTGACGAACTTTCGAATGTTTGAACATGGCTGACCCGCCTTTATTGTTATTTCCTGAGGCCAGCCTGCATCTCCATGACGGCTGGCGTTGCACTTCCTGTTTGACAAGTGCCTCGGCAAAACCCGACGACTTTCTTGTACAAGGATTACATTAGGGGCCGCAGCCGGCTTGGCTTAGATCCAATTCGTATCAATGGCTGTATTTTTTCTATTAAAACGGCATGAGGCCTATTGCCACCTTCTTGAAGGCCCTTTGGCTAGACAGCTCGCTCTCCTGAAACGGTTAACCCGATAGCTCACTACCGTTCGTCTGAGCGTGGCCGTCAACGTCATTGAGCGCTGCGGTCATTGAATCCGACGCCGTTGGGCTTATGGTGAAGACCTCGCATTACGCCCCGAGGACGTCATGACCCAAGCTTTGATTTTCGATGCCGTGCGCACGCCCCGTGGCAAGGGCAAGGCCGACGGTGCCTTGCACAGCGTCAAGCCGGTGAACCTGATGGGCGGCTTGCTCGGCGCCTTGCAGCAACGCATGGACCTGGACACCAGCCAGGTCGACGACATCGTGCTCGGATGCGTGACGCCGGTGGGCGAACAGGGCGCCGACATCGCCAAGACCGCCGCGCTGGTGGCCGACTGGGATGTCAGCGTTGCGGGTGTACAGCTCAACCGGTTCTGCGCCTCCGGCCTGGAAGCGGTGAACCTGGCGGCCATGAAGGTGCGCTCCGGGTTCGAGGACCTGGTGGTGGCGGGCGGCGTCGAATCGATGTCCCGGGTGCCCATGGGCAGCGATGGCGGCGCGTGGGCATTGGACCCGCAATCCAACCTGCACGGTCATTTCATTCCCCAGGGGATTGGCGCCGACCTGATCGCCACGCTCGAAGGTTTCAGCCGCGAGGCAGTCGATGCCTATGCGCTGCATTCCCAGCAAAAGGCGGCGCGAGCCCGGGCTGAGGGAGCGTTCGATAAGTCCCTGGTGGCGGTACGGGACCAGAATGGCATTGTGCTGCTGGACCATGATGAATTCATTCGTGCCGACTCCACGCTCGAAGGCCTGGGCCAGCTCAAGCCGAGTTTCGAAGCCATGGGCCAGATGGGGTTCGACGGCACCGCGCTGCGGGTCTACAGCCATGTCGAGCGCATCCACCATGTGCACACGCCGGGCAACAGTTCCGGCATCGTCGACGGTGCGGCGGCGATGTTGATCGGCTCCGAAGCCAAGGGGCGGGCAATGGGCCTGCAACCGCGGGCGCGCATCGTCGCCACGGCCGTCACCAGCACCGACCCGACCATCATGCTCACCGGCCCGGCCCCGGCCACTCGCAAGGCCTTGGTCAAGGCCGGGTTGCGGGTGGAGGACATCGACCTGTTCGAAGTCAACGAAGCCTTCGCCTCGGTGGTGCTCAAGTTCATCAAGGACATGGCCATTGACCCCGCCAAGGTCAACGTCAATGGCGGCTCCATTGCCTTGGGGCATCCGTTGGGCGCCACCGGGTGCGCGATCCTCGGCACCTTGCTCGATGAATTGGAGGCACGGCGCCTGCGTTATGGCCTGGCGACCCTGTGTGTCGGCGGCGGGATGGGCATTGCCACCGTCATCGAACGCCTCTGAGCCCGACTTCAAGGAACACTTTTCATGACCGATGCCATCCGTTACGAAACCGGCGCCGACCGGATCGTCGTCCTGACCCTCGACCTGCCGGGCCAGAGCGCCAACACCATGAATGCGGCGTACCGGGAGGCCATGGCGGCCTGCCTGTCCCGTCTGATCGCCGAGAAGGCGTCAATCGCCGGTGTGATCATCACCTCGGCCAAGAAGACCTTTTTTGCTGGCGGCGACCTCAACGAGCTGGTCAAGGTCGGCAAGCCCGAGGCCCAGGCGTTCTACGCCAGCGTCCTGGATCTCAAGGCGCAATTGCGCACCCTGGAAACCCTCGGCAAACCGGTAGTGGCGGCGATCAACGGCGCGGCGCTGGGGGGTGGTTGGGAGATCTGCCTGGCTTGCCATCATCGGGTGGCGCTGGATCATCCGTCGGTGCAGATCGGCCTGCCGGAAGTCACCCTCGGCCTGTTGCCGGGCGGCGGCGGGGTGGTGCGCATGGTCCGCCTGCTCGGCCTGGAGCAGGCGTTGCCGTATCTGCTGGAAGGCAAGAAGGTTCGCCCGCAACAGGCGTTGCAGGCAGGATTGATCGACGCGCTGGCGGCAGACCGTGACGAGCTGTTGGCCAAGGCCCGGGCCTGGATCCTGGCCAACCCCGGCGTGGCCCAGCCATGGGACGTGAAGGGCTACCGGATCCCAGGTGGCACGTCGACCGAGCCAAAAATGGCGCAGATGCTGGCGATCATGCCTTCGATCCTGCGCAACAAGACCCAAGGCTGCCTGCCCGCGCCGGAGAAGATACTCTGCGCGGCCGTGGAAGGCGCTCAGGTGGATTTCAACACCGCTCACCTGATCGAAACCCGCTATTTCACTGAATTGGTCACCGGCCAGGTGGCCAAGAACCTGATCGGGACCTTCTGGTTCCAGCTCAACGAGATCAAGGCTGGCGGCTCTCGCCCACACGGTTTTGCGCAGTCTCTGACGAAGAAAGTTGGCGTCCTGGGGGCCGGCATGATGGGCGCCGGCATTGCCTACGTCAGCGCCGTGGCCGGTATCGACGTGGTGCTCAAGGATGTCGACCTGGCCGCAGCGCAAAAGGGCAAGGCCCGTTCGGCGGCGCTGCTGGACAAGAAGATCGCCCGCGGCCAGCTCACTGTCGAGCAGCGCGACGCCACGCTGGCGCGGATCCATGCCACCGGCAGCGACGCGGACCTGGCCGGTTGCGACCTGATCATCGAGGCGGTGTTCGAGGACCGCGCCTTGAAGGCTCAGGTGTCGGCGGCCGCCCAGGCCGTGGCGGGGCCTGAGGCGGTGATCGCTTCCAACACCTCGACCTTGCCCATCACCGGCCTGGCCACGGCGGTGCCTGACCCGAGCCGGTTCATCGGCCTGCATTTCTTCAGCCCGGTGGAGAAAATGCCCCTGGTGGAGATCATCAAGGGGGCACGCACCGGCGATGAAACCTTGGCGCGGGCCTTCGACTTTGTCCTGCAGATCAACAAGACGCCGATAGTGGTCAACGACAGCCGCGGCTTCTTTACCTCCCGGGTGTTCGGCACCTATACCAGCGAGGGCATCGCCATGCTCGGCGAAGGTGTGAGCGCGCCGATGATCGAGACCGAGGCGCGCAAGGCCGGAATGCCGGTCGGTCCCCTGGCGATCGCTGACGAAGTGTCCCTCAGCCTGATGAACCATATCCGCGTGCAAACCGCCAAGGACCTGCAGGCCGAAGGGACAGCACCGAGCGAACACCCGGCCTTCGCCGTGATCGACGTACTGCTCAACGAATACAAGCGACCGGGCAAGGCCGCGGGCGGTGGTTTCTATGATTACCCGACCACCGGGTCGAAGCATCTCTGGCCGGGTCTCAAGAGCCGCTTCGAGCAAGCCGACGGGCAGATTTCACCGCAGGATGTCCGCGATCGCCTGCTGTTTATCCAAGCCTTGGAAACCGTGCGTTGCGTGGAGGAAGGTGTGCTCACGTCGACCGCCGATGCCAACGTCGGCTCGATCTTCGGCATCGGCTTTGCGGCCTGGACCGGTGGCGCCTTGCAGTTCATCAATCAGTACGGCTTGCCGGATTTCGTCGCTCGCGCCCAATACCTCGCCGAGCAGTACGGTGAACGCTTCTCGCCGCCGGCCTTGCTGTTGGAAAAAGCCGCTCGCCAGGAACTGTTCTGAGACGCCGTGAGGGGCTTGCCTTGGGACCGTGTTTCAGGGCAGGCTCTGGGGTGTGCAATATTCCCATCACGTGTCAGGTATTTTTTATGTCGTTACGCATCTGCATTCTGGAAACCGATATCCTGCGTCCGGAACTGGTCGACCAATATCAGGGGTACGGGCAGATGTTCCAGCGGCTGTTTTCACAGCAGCCCATCGCGGCGCAATTTATCGTGTACAACGTGATGGAGGGGCATTACCCCGACGATAGCGAACAGTTCGACGCTTATTTGGTGACCGGCAGCAAGGCCGACTCCTTTGGCACCGACCCTTGGATTCAAACCCTCAAGACCTACCTGCTGGACCGCTACCAGCGGGGCGACAAGCTGCTCGGCGTGTGCTTTGGTCATCAATTGCTGGCCTTGCTGCTGGGCGGCAAGACCGAGCGCGCCACCCAGGGCTGGGGTGTCGGCACCCATCGCTACAAACTCGCCGCCAAGGCGCCGTGGATGAGCCCGGTGAAAGAAGAACTGACGCTGCTGATCAGCCACCAGGACCAGGTCACCGAATTGCCCGAAAACGCCACGGTGATCGCTTCGAGCGATTTCTGCCCGTACGCCGCCTACCACATCAACGACCAGGTGCTGTGCTTCCAGGGGCATCCGGAATTCATCCACGATTACTCCCGCGCCTTGCTGGAGCTTCGGCAGCAGCACCTGGGCGAGCAGGTCTACAGCCAGGGCGTGGCCAGCCTCGACCAGGAGCACCATGGCACGACCGTGGCGGAGTGGATGATGCGCTTCGTTGCCCACAAGCCCGAGGCCGCGACCCAGGGTTGATGCCATTGGGCTGACCCAAGTGCCACAGTGACCCCCAGTCACTGTGGCAGTGAGCCTGCTCGCGAAGAGGTCGGCCCAATCCCCGCGCCGCGGGCTGAACCGCTACAGCCAACCCGAGCGCTTGAAGCTGGCCCACAATGCCGTGCACCCAATGGTAATCACCCCCAGCACCGTGAAGTAGCCGTAGTGCCAGCTCAACTCCGGCATGTCCTGGAAATTCATCCCGTAGATCCCGGCCACCGCCGTCGGAAACGCCAGGATCGCCGCCCACGCCGCGAACTTGCGCTGGACCACGCTCTGGCGTGAGGCCTCGAGCAGTACACCGACTTCGATGGTCTGGCTGGCGATGTCCGCCAGGGTCGTCAGGTCCTCCATCTGCCGCGTGACGTGAATCTGCACGTCGCGGAAGTATGGGCGCATGTTCTTGTCGATGAACGGGAAGTTGAGCTTCTGCAACTCTTCGCTGATCTCCACCATCGGCGCCGCATAACGACGCAGGCGCAACACGTCACGGCGCAGGCTGTGCAGATTCTGGATGTCCCGCTCGTTCAAGGCGCTGCACAGCACGTGGTGCTCCAGTTCATCGATCTCGGCATGAATGGCTTCGCCCATCGGCTGGTAGTTTTCAATCACGAAATCGAGGATGGCGTAGAGCACGAAATCTTCCCCGTGCTCCAGCAGAAGTGGACGCGCCTCACAGCGTTGTCGGACGTGGGCGTAGGATGCCGAGTGGCCGTTGCGGGCGGTGATGATGTAGCCCTTGCCGGCAAAGATATGCGTCTCGATGAACTGCAACTTGCCGTCCTTGCGAATCGGCGAATAGGTCACGATGAACAGGGCATCGCCGAAGGTTTCCAGCTTGGGGCGGCTGTGCTTTTCCATCGCATCTTCAATGGCCAGTTCGTGCAGGTTGAACTGGCGTTGCAAGTTGTTCAGCTCCTGGGCGCTGGGTTCTTCCAGACCGATCCAGACAAAATGGCCAGGTTTCGCAGCCCAGGCGCTGCCTTCGTCGAGGGTGATATTGGTGACTTTCTTACCGGCGCTGTATACCGCAGCAGCAACGACTCTACCCATGGTGATGGTTCACTTCTTGGAAAATGGCAGTGGCACGCAACGTCCAGCTTAGCGTGCGCTGTCATTTGAGAGTCAGCAAAATCTGCCGAGTTTCCGCGGGCAAAAGAAAACCCGCCATCAGGCGGGTTTGCACTCAAGCGGTTTGCGCTTGCCGGTCCAGCGAGGCGATGCACTCGCGCATCTGTTCACGGCACTGGGCGATGAGCTGGGGCATGTCATCCATGCTCAGCCCGGCTGTAGGAATTGCCGGTAATGAGCGTATGAAAATATCACCGCTGCGCCAGCGATTGAGGTGCATGTGCTTGACGTAGTTGCTCACGCACACCGGGATAATCGGCACCCCGGCCGCGATGGCCATCTGAAAGGCGCCTTTCTTGAACGGCAGCAGGTCGGCCCCGAGGTTGCGTGTGCCTTCCGGGAACACCCAGATCGAGGTGTCCTCATGTTGCAGCGTATGGGTGGTGGTCAGCATCGCCCGGCGTGCCCTGATGGCATTGCCACGGTCGATCAACACGTTGCCGGCCAACCAGAACAACTGCCCGAACAGCGGCACCCACTTCAGGCTCTTCTTGCCAATGCACACGGTACGGTACGGCACCACGTTGCCGAACACGAACAGGTCATAGTTGGATTGATGATTGGCGATGATCACGCAGCTCGGGGGTTTATCCATCAACGAGGTGACGTCGGCCCTGACCCGCAGGCGCAGGATCCACATCGCCGGCAGCGCGTACAGCCGGGCGCACAGACGGCTGTTGTCCGGGTTGAACGGCCGGCAGATACCAAGGATCAACCCCAGCACACCTGCCAGGACAAAATGCAGTCCCATCAACAACATACGCAGTACAAACAGCATCTACAGGCCCTGTTGCGACAAAAGTGGGCGCAGTGTACGGTTGTGCACTGTTTTCGGCAATTGTCCCTATAGAGGTAGGAGATGGACGACGTTCACGGGGAACGCTCCCCGAAGGCATGGCGGAAACAGGCTAAGCCGGTCGCTGATTTTTAAACAGGGCAGGTGGGAAAAGTCGACAGAGGACCGTGGCGAAGGCGCATGATCCTTCGCCACGGGGTTGATCCAGCCATGTTGGCTGGTGGAAGGGGTTAACCCAAGTGTTCCTGATCCTGCAGGATCGCACTGTCCAGTGTCTCCAACAGCGCCTTGCGCACCTTCAACTTGGTGTTCTTGTGGGCGGTCATGTTGAGTTTCTTCAACTGACGCGCCGCCTCCAGCGCGGCTTCTTGCAGTTCCTGCGCCGACACCACCTTGTCGAGGAAGCCCGCACCCACTGCGTCCTGCGGGTTGAACATCTCGGCGTTGATCACCGAGCGGTGAAAGGCCGACTTGCGCAAGCGGTCACGGGCCAGCTCGATACCGGCGTGGTGCATGGTCATGCCGATCTGCACTTCATTCAGGCCGATGCTGAACGGTCCGTCCACGCCAATGCGGTAGTCCGCCGACAGCAGCAGGAACGCGCCCTTGGCCACGGCATGCCCCGGGCACGCGACGACGACAGGGAAGGGGTGCGACAACAGGCGACGGGCCAGCGTCGAGCCGGCCGTGACCAGGCTCACCGCTTGCTGAGGGCCGGCCGTCATGACCTTCAGGTCATAGCCACCGGACAGGATCCCCGGTTGCCCGGTGATGATCACCACCGCCCGATCCGCCGTCGCCTGGTCCAGCGCAGCGTTGAGCGCGACAATCACATCGGGCGAGATGGCATTCACCTTGCCGTTGTTCAAGGTCAGGGTCGCGATACCGTCTTCGAGATGGTAGCCAATCAGGTCGCTCATCACGCTATTCCTTGTAAGAGAAGTGAGGCAGACGTTACCCACCGCCGCATGCCAGGTAAAGCGCCGTGACTGACTCACCGGTCAGCCCTGACATCGACAAACCGTCTGGCCTGCCCATCCGGCCTTACCTTCATCCCTGGCCTCGTCCCCACGCACACCCGGAGATTGGCCGGTTTGCCATGTTCCGACGCGTTTGAAATGCCCGAACACCTTAACCGCATGAAAATTCTGAAAAAAACCTTTGCCATCGGAAAGCCTTTCGACTACATTAGCGCGCCTCGACAGACTGAACAGTTTGCCGAGATACGGTGAAGTGTCCGAGTGGCTTAAGGAGCACGCCTGGAAAGTGTGTATACAGGAAACTGTATCGAGAGTTCGAATCTCTCCTTCACCGCCACATTCTGAAAACACAAACCCCTGATTTTCCTAGAGAAAGTCAGGGGTTCGTGGTTTTTGGTGTTTGGAAAAAAGCGGATATGAACCAAACGACCCTGTTCGCGCCAAGCCGAGGCGGTCCATATCCGTGCTTTCCCCTCGGAACTAAAGACGCCAGCGGGCCTTACACAATGTCTCCATCATCCTGGGCGGCGGGGCGTGTGGGCGCTGAGGACGTTGCTGGGGTCTGCGCAGCGGTGAGCGGCTGCAGGGGTATGTTCTGACCTTGAACGGCTGGGCCTTGGGAGGAGGCCACCGTGCGTTGCCTCAGCGCTCCAATGCTTTTGTCCCAGGCCGATTGGGAGGTGGAGCCAATGACGCCAGCGGCGCTGATGACGCCATCCCCTGCCGCTTGAACTGCACTTTTGGTGTGGCTGGCCCCTGAAACAGCGACCTCTTTGGCAAACTTGGCGCCGCTGAGCGATGTCTTGAGTGCAAGCTCACCGCCTTTGACGGCCACTCTGCCCACGGCATCTGCGCTCCCTTCTACTGCTTTGGGTACATGGGCATCGACAGCCTCGGTGGCTTTTTTCGGTAGTGAGCCACCTAGCGAGGCGCCGGCTGCCCACAGCCCGAAAGCCAGTGTACCCAATACGTTTTTTACCCCCTCCGAGGCAGCGGTAGCGGCCATTGCCCCTAGTTGCCTGGATTTGGCCAAGTTGGCCGTGGCGGTTGTAGCCGCGCCCATCGCAGAAAATCCCCCAGTCAGGAGGCCATTTCCCAGGACACTGACCGGGTCCAGGATCTCTTTCAGGGCATCGCCGCTGATGATCGCATTCAGAGCTGTAGCCGAGCCTTCACCAAGCCGCGCGGAGACCATCTTGACCAGGGCAGTGGCATCGAGATCCTTTAAAGTCTCGAAGTCATCCAGCCATTCGGTCTCTTGATCAAGAGGCTTATGAGGCTGCCCCTGCGGTACAGCATCTCGACGACCATAGAGCATTGCTGGCTCGGCCAAGTGGTTCGTGCGATCGCGGCTCACAGCGTAATGCTCAATTGCGATGCCCACGAGGATAGCCGTGACGGGGCGTAGGGCGGGCTGCAGGATGGCATCCAGCTCCTCTCGGCCGGCAGCCGTCATGGCCAGCGTCGATGCGTACATCGCGGTATTACGGACGGCAAACCCGACAAGCCACTTATTGGCTTCGTCGAAGGCGTTGCGCAATGGGCCTTTGTCCAATGCCAGCAGCTTTTGCGCCACTGACGCTTGAAGCGCCGGGTGCAGTGCTTGGCTATCGGGCTTAAGGTAGTAACCCGGCTTGAGGCCTGCAATCATCTTGTTGCCGGCAGCATCAGCCATACCGGCATACAAGCATGACATAGCGTTCTCTATCGCCGCTTGGCGTACGGTATTGGCATGCTGGCCCCCTACCTGAAGGATGGACGGACTGAAATTACCTGCCTCGGTAAGCGCTGCAAAGGGCGTCCCCCCCATCCCCGACTTTATTGATGCAAACAGTCTGTCGGCTCTGGCCGCGTTTTTTTCCACCTTCTCCATGTCATGGACGTTATAGCCCTTCGCCTCTAACCGTTGGGCACGGTCATCGCGAATCGCGTTCAGCTCCCTGTTGTGGGGGCTTGCGGTCGAGGCAAGGGGGTGGCCGGAGTCGGCATCTCTCTCCAGGTGAGCCTCGAAATGGTCTTGAAGCCGGCTACTCATCGCCAGCCCGGTAGGGCCGAGGTTGGGAGAGTGGGAGACCTGTGGCGCTGCATCGGGCTGTAGCTCATCAGGTACACGCGTCATCTCGCGGTTTGCACTCACATTAATCGTATCCATGGCATTACCCTCTGGTGATCGGCAGATAGAAGCATGCAAATGACTTCGGTGGCCTACGCGCCCACCCGCCATCATTCCCCCGCCCCGACACATCTCGATCTGGACGCTATGAGCGGCGACATCCTTGCCCTGAGTGGCGATGACGGAAGAAACGTTCCAAAGGAGAGCGGTTTTATTCCACTTGAACGGTTTGGCTGAGAAACCCCTTGCGGGCTTCGATGAATCGGCGATAGCTGGCTTGAGGTCGGCAACGTTGTGTCCGGTCTTCAATCGCGCCAGCACTCATCGCCAGGCAGCATCAGGCAAATACGCAACAGTATCGAGCTACAGGGGCCCGGCGCATGCCGTTAAGGTTTTCCTGCGACTTCCTATCAACGGCATTGTTGGGAGAACAACATGACCACTCGGATGAGTTCGGCTTTGCGCCCTCTAGCGATCGCACTATCGCTGGCTCTTTCAATGAGCTCAGCCTGGGCGTCGGAAAACGCCAATGCAGATCGACTGCGCCAGGCATTCACGAACTGGCAGCAAGGCAAAGGCACCGTGTTCGATCTATTGGCGCCCAATGCCACATGGACGGTCGCCGGATCCAGTCCTGTGTCGGGCGTGTACAAGAGCAAGGCCGATTTAATGGAACAAGCCGTACGGCCGATCAGTGCTCGGTTGGCGACGCCTATTTCGCCCACCGTTCAAAGCATTGTTGCCGAAGACGACGTTGTGGTCGTGCTGTGGAGCGGCCAGGCAACCGCACTGGATCGTAAACCCTATAACAACACGTACCTATGGCACATGACATTCACGCAGGGGCAGATTACCGAGGTAAAGGCTTTTCTCGACACGTATGCGCTGAACGATCTTATGCGTCGCGTGGAACCTGCACAGCAATAAGCCAGTGTCAGGTGTCCGGCACTCCAGGCACGTCCATGTTGATCTTGCGCCAGGCGGCTTCGGAAAAGCTGTAGACCGAAAAAGCGATCAAGCCCAAGGCCATCACCATCAGGGCTACACCGCCGGCCGGCAGGTTCTGGAGCGCATTGAGGGCCTCTTTCATCCCCGGTGGGTCCATGGCCTCGTAGGCCGAGCCGCTGACCATCAACAACAGGGCGATCTCGATGAAGACCACGCCACGCGCGACCAGGCCGAAGCGCGACACGGGGCGCACATAACGCATGACGTCTTCGTCAGCTTCAAAGTACTTTTCGAACGATGCTTTCCAGCCCTTGATGATGTGCGCGATGCCTACGCCCAGCGGCACCAGGGCGATCAGGTAAATCAGCAGGTTCGAGTGGTCCCAGGACAGCAGGCGGGCGAGCAGGTCGGGGGTGTGATCACCGCCGGAGCCGCTCGACCGCCTGAGGCCGCTGATGAGCAGGCTCAATGCGAAGAATGCCAGCGCACCGTTGACCAGGCCTCCAGCGAACAAGCCTGCACGAATGACCCAGCCCTTGAGATCGTGGCCGTGGTGGTCGACATCGCGGGTGGCTTGCAACACGCGCCAGCCGGCGAAAGCGAGCAGACCTGCCACCACCAGTCCCACCAGCGCGTGGCCGAAAGGTTGGCTCAGCAACGCTTCCAGGCTCTTGTGACTGTCTTTCGGGTTGCTTGAGTCTTTGGCGGCGAGCAGGGCGAACAGGCCGATGATCAGGTAGATGACGCCACGAGCGGCATAGCCACCGCGGGCCAGTAAAACCAGGCTCTGGTGTGGGGACATGGGTTGCGATTCCGTAGACGTGATACAGGAGCAGACCCATGGTGTTGCGAGGGGTTCGATTGGCGTTGCGGGCGAAACCCCAGCGCCGCTCACCCGGGACGATGGCGCCCGCTCCCGCAGGGTTGCCCTGGGCTCCAGCGCCGGGTGCTTCAGGCGCTACCCGGCGCTGTTTTCCCCGACGTTCGGCCTGGCTTCACAGATGATCGGCATCGATCACGGCCTTGGCGAAGGCCTGCGGGTCTTCCTGCGGCAGGTTGTGGCCGATGCCGCCGTTGATCAACCGGAACTCGTATTTGCCGGTGAAGCGCTTGGCATAGTCCTCGGGCGCCGGGTGCGGTGCGCCGTTGGCATCGCCCTCCAGGGTGATGGTCGGCACGCGAATGGCCGGCGCCGTGGCCAGTTTCTGTTCCAGTGCCTCGTAGCGGGCTTCACCCTTGACCAGCCCGAGGCGCCAGCGGTAGTTGAAGACGGTGATGTCGACATGGTCGGGGTTTTCCAAGGCCTTGGCGCTGCGGTCGAACGTGGCGTCGTCGAACGTCCACTTCGGCGAAGCGGTTTGCCAGATCAACTTGGCGAAATCGTGGGTGTTCTTCGCATACCCGGCGCGGCCGCGATCGGTGGCGAAATAGAACTGATACCACCATTGCAACTCGGCCTTGGGCGGCAGCGGGTTCTGGCCGGCCGCCTGGTTGCCGATCAGGTAGCCGCTGACCGACACCAGGGCCTTGACCCGTTCCGGCCACAGCGCCGAAACGATGTCCGCCGAGCGTGCGCCCCAATCGTAGCCGCCCAGCACGGCGTGCGGGATCTTCAGTGCATCCATGAAATCGATGACGTCGCTGGCCAGCGCGGCCGGCTGGCCGTTGCGCAGCGTGGTGGCGGACAGGAAATGTGTATCGCCATAGCCTCGGGCATACGGCATCAACACCCGATAGCCCTTGGCGGCCAGCAAGGGAGCGACCTGGTCATAACTGTGGATATCGTAGGGCCAGCCGTGCAGGAGGATCACCACCGGCCCATCCGCCGGACCTGTCTCGGCATACGCCACGTTCAGCAAGCCGGCCTTTACATGCTTCAGCGGGCCGAAGGGCGAGGGCGTTGCCTGGGGAGCGCTCGCTTCGGTCGAGACGGGTTGCGCGGCGGTTGCCGATTGCGCGTTGGCTGCGCCGAAAGCGCCGAACACGGCGAGCGCCAGAATCGATGAGCCGAGCAGGTGACGCTGGGGTGTGCTGTGCTGCAATGCCTTGTTCATGGTGATGCCTCCGTCGCGTGTCGTGGCCAGGGGTGCTGGTCGAACCCCTTCAAACCGTGGAGACATTTGAACGCGACGAGGTATCCGGGCTGTGTCGGGCCAGGGGGCTGGGTGAAAGGTTATGTACCGGGAAGCCTGCCTGATACAAAGCGATACATGCACGCAGCCCGCTCGCCGCGGGTCAGGTGTTCAACGGCAACTGCGGCGTGTCCGGATTCAACTGCTGTTTCCTGAACTGTCCCGGCGGCTGCCCGTGGATCTGGCGAAATCGCCGGGAGAAATAGGCCTCATCGGCAAACCCGCACAGGCGCGCCACCTCGCCCACCGGGCGCGTTCCGTTGAGCAGGTAATTGCGGGCGGCGTGCATCCGTCGCTCAAGCACCAGCTCGGTGAACGTCTTGCCGATTTCCTTGCGCAGCCAGTGGGTCAGGTAGGTGGGGGACAGGTAGGTCGCGGCGGCCACCTTGATCAGGTTGAGGTCCGGATCAGCGATGTTCTTGCGCAGGTATTCGGACATGCGGCCCAACGCATCGCGGCGGCTGACTTCAGCGGCATTTTCCTCGGCCAAGCGCTTGAGCGGTTCGGCGTACAGCGCACAGACGCTGCCGATCAGTTGCAACAGCAAACCCTTGAGCATTTCGCGGGTGCCGAACTGGCGGTGTTCATCGAGCACGCGCATCTGCTCGATCAGGCCGCAGACCCGGGCGAAATCCTCGTCGGCCAGGATGAAGTCCAGGTGCTCCTGAAAGCGGAACGGCGACAACTCCGGTGCCAGGAGGATCGAGACTTCCTCCAGGTCCATCGGGTCGCACTGCAGGTGCGGCAGCAGGAAGGTCTGGGAAAAATTGATCACCATGAAGTTGCTGTTGGCCGGGTGCGGGATCACATGCACGCGGTGGGGCAGGATGAAGGCCAGGGTATTGCGCGGGAACGGACGTTCGACGTTGCCGATGTGCTGCACCGTATCGCCGCCCAGGTTGATCTGGATCTGGAAATACTCGTGCCGATGAGGGCTGGTTTCAGCGCGCCGGCCTTTTTTGTCACGTATGTAGAAGTCCGTCAGTTCGCTGCGTTGCTGCATGACATAAGTGGGGACTCGGCTCGGTGCTGGCATCTCCTGGGAATCCTCTGCAGGGCATGGCGATGACGGTGATTGTGACGGTGCATCTGGCGAGTTTTCAAGAAGTTATACGATGAGATGCGCAGGGCGGTGATTTTCTGCCCTGCTTGGACGCAAGGCGAGTGTCCAAAACCAGAAAGGCCAGTCTATTAATATTTTTCTTTATAAAACAGTTGGTTAACTTTGATCGTAAAAGATCATGGAAAAACCGGCGGTTTTGCATTTTCTTGGACAGGGCCCATCCTCAGGGCTTTCTTCGAAAAAAACGATCTAACGCCTCGGTTGATTTTGCAAGGTTGTACGACCACTGTAGGTGCCACGCAACCCGACCTTTATCCAAAAACAATCCAGAGGTGCGCTCATCATGACGTGGTTCCCATCGTTGGCAGATCCTCCTGCCGTTTCCCCCGGCAACCCCTGGCGCCAGGCATCTTCGCCCGCCTGACACAGGCTGTTCGCATTTCCTTATTCCAGTAGCGATTGTGCTGCCCCGACATCGAGGGCAATGGCTTCGGCTGCTCGTAGATATTTCGACGCTTCTAACAATAACGAGGTCCACCCATGTCGAATTCCCACACCTCCCAGACCGCCTCGGCGCCGGTGATCGCCGCCGCCCGGGACGCCGCAGTGCCTGGGCGACTGCCGTCACGGCGGCGCTGGTTCATGCTGTCGTTGCTGTTGATCGCAACCATCATCAACTACATCGACCGGGTCAACATCTCGATCGCCGCGCCTTTCCTGGCCAAGGACCTGGGCCTGGACAAGATCGAGATGGGCCTGATTTTTTCCGCCTTCGCCTGGACCTATGCGCTCGCCCTGGTTCCCGCCGGGTTCATTGCCGATCGCTTCGGTTCACGGTTCACCTACGGGGTGTCGTTGATCAGTTGGTCGACGGTCACCGTGTGCCAGGGCTTTGCCACCGGGTTCGCCTCGTTGTTCGGCTTGCGCCTGGCGGTCGGTGCGATGGAGGCGCCGGCGTTTCCAGCCAACAGCCGAGCCGTCACGGTGTGGTTCCCGGCGCGGGAGCGGGGCATGGCCAGCAGCATCTATGTCTGTGGCCAATACCTGGGCACGGCGTTGTTCACCGGTGCGCTGCTGTGGCTGGCCACCACCTACGACTGGCGGCATGTGTTCTACAGCACCGGCGCCCTCGGCATCGTCTTCGGGGTGGCCTGGTTGTACCTCTATCGCGACCCGATGAACTGCAAGAAAGTCAGCCCGCAGGAACTCAAGTACATCGAAGCCGGCGGTGGGCTGGTCAAGAGCAGCCAGGAACGCACCCGTTTCAACTGGCGGCAGATTGCCGAGCTGTTCAGCTATCGGCAGGTCTGGGCGATTTGCATTGGCAAGTTCGCCAGCACCTCGGCGCTGTACTTCTTCCTTACCTGGTTCCCCACGTACCTGATCGAAGAACGCCAACTGACCATGATCAAGGCCGGGATCTTCGCCGTGCTGCCGTTCGTGGGCGCGACCGTCGGCATCCTGCTGGCCGGGATTATCTCCGACCTGTTGATCCGTCGCGGCTATTCGCTGTCCTTTGCACGCAAGTTGCCGCTGGTGGTCGGGTCGATGCTGGGCATGTCCATCGTGCTGGTCAATTTCACCGATTCGAACGTGATCTGCATTGCCATCCTGACCGTCGCCTTCTTCGCCCAGGGCATTGCCTCGTCCTCGTGGGCGGCGGTGTCGGAGGTGGCGCCCAAGGAACTGATCGGGCTGACCGGAGGCATCACCAGCCTGGCGGCGAACATCGGCGGCATCGTCACGCCCATCGTGATCGGCGCGATCGTCCACAGCACCGGCTCGTTTGCCCTGGCGTTCTGGTTCATTGGCGGCGTGGCACTGATGGGCACGTTGTCCTATTCGCTGCTGCTCGGCCGCTTGTACCGCATCGAACTGCGGACGCGCTGAGCCAAGAAAACCGTTTTTCTCCAAGACAAGGCGGCATTCCTCCAACTTCGCCACGGATCGCCGCCGTACGCTGACGCAACCAAGAGGACTTTTATCAGGATGAACATGCCCGAGTACGTCTTTACCCCGGACTTGCCAGTGACCTTGCCGGTGGTCGGCACTGCGCAACGCTTTCCCGTCGGCCGGGTGTTTTGTGTCGGTCGCAACTACCCGTGGCCCGACACCCAGGGCCAGAACCGCCAGCCACCGGTGTTCTTCATGAAGCCGGCCAGCAGTGTGGTGGATGCGGTCGGTGAAGTGCCGTACCCGCCGGTGACGGAAGAATTCGTTCACGAAATCGAACTGGTCGTGGCCATCGGCGAAGGTGGCGCGAATATTCCCGAGGACCAGGCGCTGGCCTATGTCTGGGGCTACGCCGTGGGGCTCGACCTGACCCGGCGTGATGTCCAGCGCCGGGCCAAGCGCAACGGCCTGCCCTGGGAAGGCGCCAAGGTGTTCGAGGCCGCAGCGCCGATGACCGCCATCGTGCCGGTCTCGCGGGCGGGGCACCCCGAAGGTGAATTGTGGCTCAACGTGAACGGCCAGGAGCGCCAGCGCGACAGCCTCGACAGCCAGATCTGGTCGGTCAGTGAAGTGATCAGCCGGATCTCGCAGTCGGTGGCGCTGCGGGCCGGCGATCTGATCATGACCGGGAGCCCGGCAGGCGTGGACCTGTTGGAGCCGGGCGATGTCATCAACGCCGGCATCGATGGCCTCGGCCAACTGGAAATGCGCGTCGGCCAGCGGCCTTGAGCCCTGCGCGCGTCAACTGATTCGAGAAAGGAAGGAACACTATGTCCCACCCATTGAAAGTGGCTCTGGTCACCGGTGCCGGTAGCGGAATTGGTCGTGCGGTGGCCCTGGGGCTGTTGGCTGACGGCTACACCCTGGTACTGGCCGGTCGGCGGCCGGAGCCTTTGCAGGCGCTGGTCGAATCGGCGGCGAGCGAGGGGCACCAGGCCCTGGCCGTGCCCACCGACGTGCGGGACCCGGCCAGTGTCGATGCACTGTTCGCCACCATCGCCGAGGTCTACGGACGCCTGGACGTCGTCTTCAACAATGCCGGGGTCAACGCGCCGGCGGTGCCACTGGATGAATTGACGTTCGAGCAATGGCGCAACGTGATCGACACCAACCTCAACGGTGTTTTCCTCTGCGCCCGTGGCGCCTTCGGCCTGATGCGCCGGCAACAGCCCCAGGGCGGGCGGATCATCAACAACGGCTCGATTTCGGCCCACACCCCGCGGCCGTTCAGCAGTGCCTACACCGCCAGTAAACATGCGGTGCTGGGCTTGACCAAATCCCTGGCGCTGGACGGGCGCGAGTACAACATCGCCTGCAGCCAGATCGACATCGGCAACGCCCTCACCGAGATGTCGGTGCGCATGACCAAGGGCGTGCGCCAGGCCAATGGCACCATCGCGGTGGAGCCGATGGTGGACGTCAAGCACGTGGCCGACGCGGTGCGCTACATCGCCGGCCTGCCGTTGTCGGCCAACGTCCTGAACATGACCGTCATGGCCACGGCCATGCCGTTTGCCGGTCGCGGTTGAGCCGTAACGCTGCTCATGAATGGCATCCAGCACGCCGTACGCGAGCAGCAAGGTGCTCGATCGATTTTTTTATTTAGCGACACGAGGTCCACATGAAGCCAGAAGTCTTGCAGCTCAGCCCGATCCTGATCCCTGAAATCAACACCCGGCTCAGCGAGCTGTTCACGGTGCGGCGCTATTTCGAACAGGCCGATAAACCGGCGTATCTGCAGGCGCATGGCGCCAACATCCGCGGGGTCATCACCGGCGGGCACACCGGCATCAGCCGGGCTGTCATGGAGCAACTGCCCAAGTTGGAAGTGGTGGCCGTCAACGGCGTGGGCACCGACGCGGTAGACCTGGCCTACGCCAGGGATCGCGGCATCCGCGTGACCGCCACCATCGGCGCGTTGACCGAGGACGTCGCCGACCTGGCCATGGGCCTGTTGATCGGCGTGTGCCGTGGCCTGTGCACCGGTGACCGCTACGTGCGCTCGGGCCAATGGCCGCAGAGCCCGACGCCCTTGGCCCCGTTGCCACTGGCGCGCCAGGTCTCCGGCATGCGCATCGGCATCGTCGGCATGGGGCGGGTCGGTCGCGCCGTGGCGAGCCGGGCAGCAGCGTTCGGGTGCCCGATCAGCTACACCGATCTACAGCCGATGAGCGACGTGCCCTATACCTTCGTTGCCGATCTCAAGGCTTTGGCGGCCGACAGCGACGCGTTGATCCTGGCGGCCGCCGCCGACAACGCCCACGCCATCATTGACGCACGCGTGCTGCAAGCGTTGGGCAAGGGCGGCTACCTGATCAACGTGGCCCGGGGCAAACTGGTCAACGAGGCCGACCTGGTGGCGGCGCTGGCTGCCGGTGACATCGCCGGTGCCGGGCTGGATGTGTTCGTCGATGAGCCCAACGTGCCCGAGGCGTTGTTCGCCCATGAAAACGTGGTGCTGCAGCCTCATCGGGCCAGCGCGACGCTGCAAACGCGCACGCGCATGGGCGAAATGGTGGTGGCCAGCCTGGTGGACAGTTTTGCCGGGAAGGTGCCGCAGGGCTGTGTGACGGGCTGAATGTCGGGCGACCTCAGGGAGCACAGGCTTCCCGAGGTCGTCACGCACGCTATTGGAACTGATCCACCAGCCACGCCTTCAAGCGTTTGCACGCCGGATCATCCACCTTGTCTTCGTTGATCATCAGGTACTGGATCGACTCCCTGAGCGCCAGCTCTTGCGGGACGGGTCGGACCAGGCGGCCCTGTTGCACCAGGTGCCGGACCAGATGGTCCCAGCCCAGCGCGACGCCCTGGTCATCCAGGGCCATTTGCACCAGCAGGCTGTAGTCGTTGCTGCTGAACCACTGCGGGCTGTCCGACACCGACAGTTGCAGGTCGTGGGATTGGTAGGCGAACCACACGTTCCAGTCGATCAGCTCCGAGAGTTGCGAACGGCCATGAGGGTTGAGGTCCAGCAACGTGTTGCTGCGCAGGCCGGCAAGCGTTCCCAGTTCCGGATGGGCCTGGAGATAGCGTGGGGTGCACACCGGATAGACGACTTCGTGCAGCAACGGCACCCGCAGGTAGCCGGGGCAGTGGTCGTTGAACTTGGCGATGAACAGGTCCGGGTTGATGCCCGACTCCATGGCCAGGAAATGTTGGGTGGTGATGACCTTCAGGTCGATGTCGGGGTTGGCGCTGAAAAAGTCCTTCAGCCGGTGGGCCAGCCAAAGCGTCGACAATGCGGGGGTACAGCACAGGGTCAGGACGTGCTTGTCGCTTTTCTCCCGGCGGATCCGTTCCGTGGCCTGGAAGATATTGAGCAGCGATAACTGCGCTGCATCGAAGAGCGCGGCGCCCGACGGCGTCAGCTTGAGTTCTCTGCCGTTGCGGATGAGCAACTCGGTACCCAGGTAGGTTTCCAGGTCACGGATCTGTCGGCTGATGGCCGCCTGGGTGACGCACAACGCCTCGGCCGCACGGGTGAAGTTGCGGTACCGGGCGGCGGCCACGAAGGATCTCATGGCCTTGAACGAAGGCATTTTCATCAGCGCCTGGTCTGGCGGATCGTTTCTGGCCATAACAAAAACTACCTGCTTTCTCGGAAAAAAAGTTGGTTCTGCCGGTCGGTCCCGCATGCCTACACTCTACCTCACGATGCTCAGGGCAACGCCAGTGGCCTGTGTCCGAACGAACCCCGCACGAGGAAACCAGATGCCGTACCGCAGTGGCGCACACGCCTTTATGCAAGGGGCCCGGGCGCTCCTTGTTGACGCCGGGCGTCATTCCGTTCGGGTTGGTGACCGGGGTCATGGCGATCGAAATGGGCCTGTCGCCGGGCATGGCCATGGGCATGACGATATTGTTCTACTCCGGCTCTGCCCAGATGGTCGCGCTGCAGTTGCTGCACAACGGCGTGCTGCCTGTGGCGATCGTGGTCACGGCCCTGATCATCAACCTGCGTTTCATCATGTACAGCGCGTCCCTGGCGCCTCACCTGCACCACTTGCCCCGACGCTGGACGTGGCCGCTGTCCTACCTGCTTTCCGATCAGTCCTACGCCCTCTGTACTTTGAAGCTGTCGTCCGGGGAGCTGGGGCCCTTTGCTCATTATTTCTATGCCGGTACCGCGGTGACCATGTGGCTGGCCTGGCAAGTTTCGGTGCTGGCCGGGGTGTACCTGGGCGCGAGCATTCCCCAGGACTGGTCATTGAGCTTTGCCATACCGCTCTCGTTCCTGGCGTTGTTGATTCCCGGCCTGCAAAGCCGCGCCAGTTGGTGCGCGGCGGCGGTGGGCGGGACGCTTGCCGTGCTGGCGATCAAGCTGCCCTATAACCTTGGCCTGGTCACCGCCTCCCTCGGGGGCGTGCTGGCCGGGCTGGTGGTGGAGCGTCTTCAGGCCTCGTCAAACAGCGCGAGTGTCGAGGGCGCCGAAGGAGAAGCCCAATGAGCGACCTGGCCCTGTGGGGGTTGTGCCTGGCGGCCGGCCTGGGCACCTTCGCCATGCGCTTGTCTTTTGTCGAGCTCTATGGCCGCTGGCGCATCCCGCCGCTGATGCGCCGGGCATTGATGTACGTACCGGCCAGCGTCTTGGCGGCCCTGGTGCTGCCTGCCGTGGTGTACCCGGCCGGGCAGGCTGAATGGGTGCTTAACAATCCTCAGGTGCCGGCGGCGATGGTTGCTGCGTGGGTGGCCTGGCGCTGGCGCAATACGCTGTTGACCCTGGCGGTGGGGATGGCGGCGTTGTGGGGTTTCAAGTTCCTGGTCGCGTGAATATCAGTGCCCGACCGGCTGTGCGTAGCGCTGCTGGATACGCGCCAGCTCACCAGATTGGCGCAACTGTTCCAGGGCGGCGGCCCAGGCAGCGACGACCTTGTCCTCGGAGTCGGGGCTGAAGGCGATGTACAGCGATGAGCGGTAGATCTCGACAGGGATCTGTCGCAGCAGGCCGGGAGCGATGGCCAACTGGCGGCTGTAGTAGGCCACCCCGGCATCGGTGTCGCCGACGATGATGGTCGTGCGTCCGGCGAGCAGCATGCGGTAGAGCTGCAGGCTCGACGTCGCACTTTTGTCGAGGTTGCCGAAGCCCATCGATTGCAGCCTGGCGGGCACCGAGCCGGCGTGCCGCGTGGTGATCTGCGGGACGTGCCGCAGTTGTTCGAGGCTGTTCACCGGCGGCGTGCTGCTCAACTGGTAGGGGTGGATGGACTCTTCCACGATCGGCCCGACCCACTTGTACAACGCCTCGCGTTCCGGGGTGCGGAACAGCGAGTACATGATGGTCTTGTCCCGGGTGTTCAGCGCCTGGGTGGCGCGCATGCTGGGCACCATCGACACCTCGAAAGCGTCTCCGGTGCGCGCCATGATGGCCCGGACAATTTCCGTGGTCATGCCGGTAAGCTGGTCGTTTTCCCGATAGTTGTAGGGTGCCCACTCTTCGGTCACGACCTGGTACTGCTCGGCCCGGGCCTGCGTGCCGAGCAACAGACAAAGCAGCACTGCAGTCGGTGCCGAATGTTTCACGTATTCACCTGGGGGCCTTTCGCCGTTGAGGGCGGTTTTGAGAAGGGGGCCAAGATAAGCATAGACGCAAAAAACCGTTCAATGCCGGTTGGCACTGAGTGGGGTAGTCCGTCCTAGGCTATGTACGAAATAGCCTAAGCCACCGCCTTCAACTTCGAATACACCCACGCCGCCGTCGCCGCCACTGCCAGCACGGCCAGGACGCCTTCGCGCTTGAGCAGGTGCCAGGGCAACCGTCCGATTTTCAACTTGATGGCTCGCGTTGCCCGATCCCAGATCGAGACCCGACCGCCGCTCAGGGCCAATTGGGTGAAATACAACGTGCCGAAGAACACCACCGCCGGGCTGACCCAGCGTAGCCACGGCGCACCGTCGGACCAGGCGCAGGCCAGGGCCGCGGGCACCGCAGCAGGGACAACGTGACGCAACACCAGCAGGCCGGCGCCTTGCCGGTACCAGCGGCGGGGGACCAGCCTTTGGCTCAGCCACACATCGAACTGTGCGGCGGCCACGGCCACGTAGGTCCAGACGTGGTAGAGCTTGACGCCCAGCCACAGCAATATCGGCATCAGGAACGGCATCAGCAGCACCGCCAGCGGTTCATCCCGGTTGACCGGCACGGTGAACAACGTTGCCACGAGTAACGCGGACAACGCGAACCAGAGAAACAGGCTGACCCCTCGATAGCTGGTGGCCGGCAGCCAGTCCCGCCAGTTGTCCAAGGGTTGCAGTTCCAGGCGTTCGGGAACCTCGGGGTACTGGTACTCGATGGTTTCAGCGAGCTGGGTGAAGCGTTGCCAGTCGAGGCCGGTAAAGTGGTCGGCCATTGCACGACGGCGGGCGTCGCTCATGGGTTTGAGCAGCAGGGCGGCGGCCTGTCCATGGAGTTTATCGGCGTCGAAACGGTCGAGGTCACTGCGCAGGGTTTCCTCGAAGGCTTGTACTTCGCAGTGCCGGATCAGTCGATCCCAACGCCAGTAGGCGCAGGGCAGGTTGCCCTGGTCTTCGTTCCAGCCCATGGCCTGGCACACGCCCTCGAAGAAGGCCGGCGACCAACTCGGGGCGGACTCGAACCAGTCCAGCACGCATTGCTCGAACTGCTGGCGGTGCTCGAACGGCACCAGCCACTCACTGCTCAGCCAGTGACGCAGGGCCTCCATGAGCTGGCGCTCCTTGCCTTCGACCAACCATTGCGCCATCTGCCCCAATGATGGCTCCGGAGGGCTGACAACCGTGGGGATTTCGATCCGCTCCACGTGCATGTCCCGCACGGGTATCTCCACTTCCTCGGGGGCGGGCGGCAGGGGCTCGGCCAACGGTGTCTCAAGGGTTTCTTCATCGGCCTGCGCGCGCCAGCGGGCCTCGGCCAGCGACGTTTCATAGGCTTCACGCAGGCGCTGGAATGCGTCGGGGTTTTCGTCCGGGCGGTGGACCTTGAGCAGCCGCGCATAAGCGCGCTTGATGCTGCGCTCGTCCGCGTCCGGGGTCAGGCTAAGCAGCTGCCAGTGGCTCATGGCTCAAATCTCCCGCTCGAAGTGCACAAGGCGCTGGGTAATGTCGCTGCGGGCTTCGCGTATCTGGTGTTCATCCTGGGTGTCGAGCATTTGCTGGAAATGGTTCGCCAGGCTGGCGATGTACTCGCGGCCCTCCCCGAGGCTTTCCTGGTACAGCCGGTCGAGCCGGGCGAGCAGCAGGGTGTTGATCTGCTGGTCGCGTGGGTGCACTTTCAGCGCTTCGAGGGCGGCCAGCCGCTGGGCGATTTCTTCGGGGGCCAGCACCCCCGGGTTGTTCTCGATCACCAGTCGCCGGGTTTCGCCATTGATCGGCAGGTGGACCTGGGCTTCGAGCAAGCCGTTGTTGTCGTAGGTGAAGCGCACATCCAGGGTCACTTCACCGGCCTTGCGCGGCGGTACGGGGATCTCCAGCTCACCCAGGAAAATGTTGTTGCTCACCAGGCGGCTTTCGCCCTGGTAGATGCCCAGCCGCACCACTTTCTGGTTATCGCTGAGGGTGGACACGTTGCGGGAACGGCTCACCGGCACCACGGTGTTGCGCTCGATGATCGGCAGGTAATGGCCGCTCTGGAAACCGCCGCCCACCTGCATGGACGTCTCGATGCCCAGGGTGTAGGGGCAGACGTCGGTCAGGACGACCTCCTCCAGGGACGCATGCCGTGCCTGCAGCGCCGCCTGGATGGCCGCCCCTTGGGCAACCACTTCGTCCGGGTTGAGCTGCATGGCCGGGATCCGCCCGAACAGCGTGGCGACCAGCTTGCGCACCAGTGGCATGCGCGTTGTACCTCCTACCAGGAGGATTTCATCCAGGTCCGCGACCTTGATCCGGGCATCGCGCAGCGCCCGTTCGATCGGCGCGCGCAAGCGGTCCAGCAAGGGTTGGACGACCGTCGTAAGATCGCCCTGGGTCAGTTCCAGGTGCCATTCACGGGATTGTTCGCGAAGGGTGAAGCGCGCAGCCTGGGCCTGGCCCAAGGCATGGCGGACCCGCTGTGCTTCGCGCCGCAAACGCTGGGTGATGGCCGGCTGGTTGAGGTCGGGCAGGTCGGCGGCGCCGATCTTGGCGATGAAGTGCTCCACCAGCAAGTCATCGAAATCCTCGCCGCCCAGGAAGTTGTCGCCGGCGCTGGCGCGAACCTCCATCACGCCTTCGAACAGTTCCAGGATCGACACGTCAAACGTGCCGCCGCCCAGGTCGAACACCAGGAACGTGGCTTCGTCCCGCTGTTCGAGGCCGTAGGCCAAGGCGGCAGCGGTGGGTTCGTTGATCAGCTTCTCGATCTTCAGCCCCGCCAGCTCGCCGGCGATACGCGTCGCCTTGCGCTGGGCATCGCTGAAATACGCCGGCACGCTGATCACCGCTTCGTGCACCGGCTCGCCCAAGGCGCGCTCGGCATCGGCCTTGAGGCTGCGCAGCAGCATCGCCGAGAGTTCTTCAGCGCGATAGACGCGGGCGCCGAGTCGCGTTTCACGGGCGCTGCCCATGTAGCGCTTGAACAGGGACGCGGTGAGGTGGGGGTGGGTGTGCAACCGCTCGCGGGCGATGTCCCCGACGACCAACTGGCCCTCATCGTCGAGGCCCACGACGCTCGGCGTCAGGAAGTTGCCCAAGGCGTTGGGGAGGATCCGGGCATGTTCGCCATCCCACGCCGCCACGAGGCTGTTGGTGGTGCCCAGGTCGATACCAATGATCACAGTCACTTTTCCTTAAATGACGCGCCGGGCCATGCAGCGCCCTGGTCGCGGGTCAGTCATTACAGTTACGCCGGAGGGCGCAGCACCCTGGCTGGGGTTATCGGCAGCGCCGGCCAGGCGCTTTAATTCACCCACCGCTTCACACCGATTTGGTCCGCGCGCCATTATCCAGAGGTTGGAGAACAAGCTCCAGTCGTTCGTCGTGGCGAGGGGCGGCGGTGGCATGGTCAACCGAGCCCCATCAGGTGGGCGCGAGGACCTGCGTCGCTGCGAAACGGTCTGCCCAGCGGTTGTCCTGGCGAAACTGCCCGATGGTGGTGCGGTCACTGGGGCAGGCAAGTGCCTGGAGGGCGGTTTGACGCAAGTCGGTGCCTTCATCCACCAACCAGACCCCCGGCGCTTCGCCGCGCAGGGCCATCTCACCGAATCGGGTGGATATCACGGGCAGGCCGAGGGCCCGGTACTCATAGTATTTGATCGGGTCCACCGAGGCGGTCAGCTGGTTGAGCTTGAAGGGAATCAGCCCTACCGAGAACGTCGCCATGGCGGCAATGGCCTCGGCATGGGCGCGCTCGGGAATCAGCTCGATGTTGGCCGGCAACGCGCCGGGCGGCGGGGTGAACACGGGGCCGATCAGGCGAACCGGGTTGGCCGGGTTGGCGCGGGCCAGGGCAATGACCAGGTCCCAGTCGAACCAGTGCCCCATCGTGCCGACATAACCGAGCACCTGTTGTTTGGGACCCAGGTCCAGTTGCTCCACCGGTGCCAGATGCTGCAGGTCGCAAGCGTTGAGGGCCAGTTCGACACGCTTTGCCACAGCCTGGTGCCGGTCGCGCAGGGCCGTGGAGGACACCAGCAGGTGAGGCACCCGTCGAATCAACTGCGCCTGGCGCCGTGCCATCGACCGTCGGGACAGGCCTTGGTAGAAGGCCGGGAAATCATCCATGGCGTCATACACCGCCGGGCTGTCCGGCAGGCGCGCGAGCAACTGCAGCGCCAGTTCCGAAGGCTTCGCGACACAGATCATGCTCGGCCCTTCGGCGCAGAACTGTGCGACGCGCCTGAACGTCTTGCGCCATAACGGCTTGAGGACCAGCGCCGCGCCGGGGATAGGTTCGATGGGCAGCGCCGGGGGCTGGCAAAGGCGCAACCAGGGCGGTACGGCGATGTGTTGTGGGCCGGCTGATGGAGGCTTGCGCCTGAAGTCGTTCAGCGAGGGCAGGCGGGTCGGATACGGGTCGATCCACAGCACCGGTTCTCCGGTCTGCTCGTGATACCAGTGGACGAAATGATGCGGGCGCTGGCTGAAGCTGGCCCATGGCACCGGCGACAGATAGATCAGGCGCATGGCGACAGGTGCTGCCTCAGCACATCGACGATCCGCCCGGCGGCCTGGCCATCGCCGTAGGGGGAAATCCCCCGGGCCATGTTCTGGTACGCCTGAGGGTCATCGAGCAAGCGTTGGGCCTGTTCGAGGATCGCCTGTGGGTTGGCGCCCACCAGCTTGACCACCCCCAGGTCCACCGCTTCCGGGCGCTCGGTTTCCTCACGCAGCACCAGGACCGGCTTGCCCAGCGCCGGTGCTTCTTCCTGGACGCCACCGGAGTCGCTGATGATCAGGTAGGCGCGTTTCATGGCCGCGATGAACGGGGCGTAGTCCAGGGGCGCGCACAGCAGGATGTTGGGGACCTGGCCGAGCACCTGGTGGGCCACTGCCTTGACGTTGGGGTTGGGGTGTACGGGGTACAGGATCTGAATGTCCGGGTTGCGTTCGGCCAGGCAGCGGAGCGCCTGGCAGATATGCAGGAAGGGGGCGCCGAAGTTTTCCCGCCGATGGGCCGTGACCAGCACCAGGCGCTTGCTGGCGTCCAGTTCGATATCCAGGGGCACGGGGTGTGCCGCGGTCATCAACAAAGCATCGATCACGGTGTTGCCTGTCAGGATGACATCGGCGGGGGCGACGCCTTCACGCAGCAGATTGTCCACCGCGCCCTGGGTCGGCGCGAAATGCCAGCGGGTCAGCTTGCCGGCGATCACCCTATTGGCTTCTTCAGGGAAAGGGTTGTGGATATCCCCGGTACGCAGGCCAGCCTCGATATGGCCGAAGGGAATCTGCAAGTAGAAGCATGCCAGGGCCGCGCTCATCACGGTGGTCGTGTCGCCCTGGGCCAGGACGACATCCGGTTTTTCGGCCTTCAGCACATCGTCGAGTGCCAGCAGCAATCGTGCGGTCAACGTCGCCAGCGACTGGTCGGGCTGCATGAGGTCCAGGTCCAGGTCCGGGGTGATTGCGAAAAACGCCAGCACCTGGTCGAGCATGCCTCGGTGTTGGGCGGTGGCCAGCACCCGGCAGTCGATGCCGTCCTGTGCCTGGAGTGCCTTGATCACCGGGGCCATCTTGATGGCTTCCGGGCGGGTGCCGACGATGCAAAGTACCTTGCGGGTCATGCCTGTTGATGTCCTATCGTTGTGTTGCAAGGGCGCGTCCGATCCGGTCCGCGTTGGCCATGAGGGTCAGGGTGTGGGATTTCTCGGAGAGACCAGGCAGGCAAGCACCGTCGACAACGTGCACGCCGGGCAGCCCGGCGACCTCTCCCAGGCTGTCGGTCTCTCCGACGTCGGGCCGTGCCCGCATGGGCAGGGTGCCCGCGTAATGGATGTCCGCCCCCGGCTGGGCCAGGGTGAAACTCATCGGCATCAGCAGCGCACCCATTTTCCAGTAGATCCGACGCAGCCTGGCCTCGGCGTTCTTCATGAGCCCTGGCGCCTCGGGTTGCAGGCCGCCGGTAACGCTCAACGAGCCATCGGGGCGTAACCTCGCCGTGTTGTTGGACAGATGGCCAGGCAGGAAGATATTGCCGACCAGGCAGGCACTGAGCAGGTTGTTCGACAGCTCGATGGCCAAGCGTTTGCTCATCGGGATCCGGCTGACGAATTCGCTCATCGGCAAGCCCGTGGTGCTGAACGTCGAGCCGAAGGCACAGGTGCCGGCCGCCAGCTCCAGGGCGAACGATAGCTGACCCAGGCCAAATGTCGAAACCCTCGGCGTGCCGAGCATGCTCGGCAGCCAGAGCAGGAAGGCGGCCGTGGGCGAGGACAGCAGTCGCACCGCCGCGGTGTGGTTCAACTGCTTGAGCACGAGCCGGGTAGTGGCCAGCGTGCCAGCCGCCAGCAGCAGGCGCCGTGCGCCCACGCGTCGGGAGGCATGACGGTCGCTGATCACCCACGAGCCGTCCGGTTGACGCGAAAGATCATCCACCAGCACACCCTGGATGTGCTGGAAGCCTGGGTACTGCTTGAGCGTTGCCAGTTCCTGCGCTGCGCTGTACAGCGCCTGGTTCTGGCACCCCCACAGGCAATTGCCGGACAGATCGCACGCCTTGCGTTCCCCCAGCGGTTGGCTCAACGCCGCCACCCGCGAACGGCCCAGGCGAAACCCCAGGGCGGGAAAACTCGGTTGACGGCGTGTGTAGCGATCAAGCAGCCGTTGATGCAAAGGGTCCATCGGCAAGGGCGGTTGGGACCACTCATCGAGGCCGAAGTAGCTGGAAAGATCATCGTCGGCTTGGCCGCTGATCCCGATTCGCCGCGACACCGCTGCATAGGATCGTTCCAGTTCGGCGTAATCGAAGGGCAGCGCGGGCAAGTCGCTGGCGTCCAGGCGCGCCACGCCACAGCCCCAGGCATTCGACAGCCCGCCGGTGGCCAATGAGCCGACCCCGATGAAGTGCCGGGTGTCGATGCGGTTGCTTTCGTTGAACCCGCGAAACACATGCGCGTGGGTGGGCGTCTTCAGCTTGGGGGAGACCGCTTCCTGTTGGTTCAGGCCGTGGAAGTCTTCGCCAATCAACCATTTCCACTGGGCTTCGTCCCGGGTGCGGCTCGTGAGGTACGGGGCCAGCGGCGCAGCCGAGATGCCGCCGTCGACCTGGGCATCGACCATGAGCACGGTCAGGCCTGCCTTGACCAAGGGGTAGGCGGCCGAGGTGCCGGCAGGGCCACTGCCGACGATGATCACATCGAATTCAGGCGTCACGCGGGGCTCCAGCGTCAAGGACCAACCGGCGCGCCAGTGGACGACACAGCGGGGTCACGGCCCGCCATGCGAGGGCCTTGGCCGCGATCCATCCCAGCGTCATCAACGTCAGGACGAAGCCACGGGGCTGATGCGTGCCGAGAAACCGCCTGGCGCCGACGGGGCTGGCTTCGGCCAGGGCGAGCGCGGCCTGCAGGCGCCAGGAAAGGTCCTGGCCACCGGTCGCCGCGAGGACGCCGGGGTTGTCCAGCAGGCTCACCAGGACCGGCCAGCGTTTCAACAAGGGCGAGCGAATGGCCGGTCGGGTTCTGCCGGCCTGTTCCAGGGCCTTGACGTAGCGGCTGACCAGGCTGCTCGGTGGTGTGCTGCCGAGCAGGTAGCCCAGCAGCACTTTGCCTTCCTCGAGGCACTGCCGACGTTGTCCCCGGCCGGAGCGGTGCAGGCCGTCCGCCAGGGGCCGCAACACGATGCCGAGTTTTTGCAGGCTGGGGGCGGTGTCCAGGGTGGGCAGGTGGATCAGCGAAAAGATCCGCTCCAGCCCCAGCTTCGTGCCCAGCGATTGGCCGAGGCACCGGCGCAGCAGGGCGAGCAGTGCTACCGGCACGGGAACGGGTAGGCGCATCGTGTGGACCCTGTGTGTCGCGATCGCCATGAGAAAGCGGCCAAAGGAAATCGGCTGCACCGCACCCAGGCTCAGCACCTCGGCGCGAATGTCCTCACGCTCGACCACGGCCAGGATCGAGGCGGCCAGGTCATCGACATGAATCGGCTGTACGCAAGGCGCCGGCACCAGCATCGGGATGACCGGGAAGCGGCGCACCAGCCTGCACAACAGGCCAAAGAGCCCACGCTCGGGACCGCCATACACCTGGCCCGGGCGAATCACCACGCCTCCGGCCGCCAGCACCGCTTGTTCGATCCGCCATTTGACCTGGCCGTAGACCGTTGGCGCGCTGGCCTGGGCCGTCTGGCTGGACATGAAAATGAACCTGGCCGAGGCTTGTCGGGCGCACTGGATCAGCGCCTCGGCGGCCTGGACCTCGGCGTCCGCGCCCATGCCGGACTCAGGCGCGGTATTGGCCGCCAGGTGGATAAACGCCTGGACACCGGCCGGGCATTGCGGGGCGGGGTCCCGCAGGTCGTAGGGGAGCCAGGCATGGGCGCGAGCGCACGGCGTGCGCGTGGCGCAGATCACCTCATGGCCGTCCGCTGCCGCGCGGTCGGCCAGTGGTAGGCCGATGTAACCCGTTGCACCGGTAATCAGCAGCTTCATGATCAGGCGCCTTCCACGCGGTCGGGCCGCTCGGACGCAGGCGTCTTGGCGGTGAACACGAACCACTTGCTGATCGAGTACGTCACGAAGACGCAGGCCACGTCGGCAACGAATTTCACCGCGCTGGGGTGGTCGACGACATACAGGCCGGCGCTGAGCAGGGCCGAGGCGAGCGGAATGTTGACCGCCAGCAACGCGAAGTAGCTCAGTGCCTGGGCCTTGCCGTTGCCCTGGTTCGACTTGAACGTGAAGTGGCGATGCAGGAAGAACGCGAACAGCCCGGCGACGACCTTGCCGGCGATATTGGCCAGCACCGGCTCATCCCGGAAAAAAACCAGGAGCAGCAGGAACGTGCCCATGTCCAGGGCATAGGCCAGCAGTTGGATGGCGCCATACCGAACGAAGGTCAAGGCTTGCTCCTGATGACGACAATGTGATGCAGGCCCAGCACCCGTCGCAGGGGATAAAGTAGTTTTTCAACGACTTTCATCAAGGGGACCAGCGCGTCGGGCAGCAACTGACGGAAGTTCAAGCCGCCCGAGACCAGGTACCGAGGATAGTTGCCGCAGATTTCCTGGTGGAGGATTTCCAGGCCAGGGTACTTGCGTTCGAAGGCTTCGCGGTCCCGCACGAAAACGATGTAGCTGAGCGCCTGGTTGGCACCGTTCATGGGGCCGGTAGAGGGTGTTTCCCACGATGGGAAGTGCCTGTCGAAGCCCTCGGACTTGAACAGGCGCTTGTACAGGAACGCGGCAAGCGGGCCGTGAAAGGGCTCGATCAGGATGGCCCCGCCACCGGGCACGAGGGTGCGTTCAAGCTCGCTGAAAAACCGATCAGGGTGAGGAAAATGGTGGAAGCAGTTCTGGCCGTAGAACGCCCTGACCGAGTGATCGCCCAGGCTCATCGATTCTGCATCCAGGGCCATGTCCAGGTGCTCGGTGGCGACGATGTCGGTGGCCAACACGCCAGGGTAGGTGTCGCGCATTGGCGCGATCCCGGCGCCGATTTCCACTTGCAGGCCTTCGACCTTGAAGTGACGCTCGGCCAGGCGATGAAAGGCATGGTGGAACTCGACGAACACGTCCTTGAGCATCCGCTTGCGTTCGAGAATTCGCTTATGCAGCTCAAGGCGCTCGACGCCGTCGACATCTAATGTCTTGAGCGAAGGGTCGGCCAGAAAATCCCTGAGCGCCTTCACGGCTGCTTTTTCCGCAACGAGGTGGCATGGCGGCGTCTCGAATGCCTTGGCCGGTTGGGCACCGAGGCGATGTCGTAGCCGAGGAAGGCCATGACCAGTTGCAGCCCCAGCAGCAGCGGCAGCGCACTGAGCATCACGGTCCCTGCGGGGGTCTGGACGCCATTTTGCGCCGATTCGTACCAGTGGTAGCTGCCGAACACGGTGCCGAACAGGAGCATGAGTAGCCCGATGGGCAATTCGATCGAGGCCAGGGACATGTCCCGCAGGTAGTAGTTGTAGAACACGCGCTTAGTGAAGTTGCGCAGGTGCTTGAACAGAAACTCGCCAATGATTTTCGAGACCGCCAGGTGACTGGTTTCGTCGCCATAGCGCGCCTCCATCGGAATATCGACCACCACGGCGCGCACGGTATTGAGGCGGAACAGGATGTCGGTCTC
This sequence comes from Pseudomonas chlororaphis, assembly GCA_001023535.1. NCBI lineage: Bacteria > Pseudomonadati > Pseudomonadota > Gammaproteobacteria > Pseudomonadales > Pseudomonadaceae > Pseudomonas > Pseudomonas chlororaphis. The sequence goes on along the minus strand of CP011020.1, from coordinate 2,117,699 downwards.
GAAGAAGTAGCGTTCGCTGACCTTGTCCAGGGGCAGGAGCCGGGCGACGTCACGATGGATCGCGGTGTACCCGTTGGTGGGGTCGAACAGGTCCCAGTAACCCGTCGACAGCTTGGCCATCAGTGACAACACGGCGTTGCCGAACAGCCGGACCCGTGGCATCGACTGGACTTGCTCCAGGTTGAAAAAGCGATTGCCCTTGGTGTAGTCGGCCTCGCCGGCCAGGATCGGCTCGATGAACAGCGGGATCAGGGCCGGGTCCATCTGACCATCGCCATCGATCTTGACGATGATGCTTGCGTTGTCCGCGATGGCTTCCCGGTACCCGGTCATCACGGCCCCTCCGACACCTTTGTTGACGGCATGGGGCAAAACCCTGACCCTGGGGTCGGTGCAGGCCTGCAGCACATGCTGGCCGGAGCCGTCCGGGCAGGCATCGTCGATCACGTAGATGCGCCACACCTGCGGGCCGATGGCCTCGATGACATCGATGATGTGCGCCGTCACCCGGTAGCAGGGGATGACGACCGCGACTCGAGGTTCTTCCGTGAAAAGCTCTGTTTTTGAGTTCATCGATATCGCTGGCTATTGTCTGAATGAAAGGGACTTGAACGCCACGGGCGTATCGGTATGCCCGGAGGCATAGACGATCGCGACGACGGCTTCCTCAGGTGCCACCACGGTCATTTCATGGGTCGCCCATTGCGGCGTGCAATCGAACGTTTCGATGCTGGCGGAAATGAACCGGCCTTGGGCATCCATCCAGTTGGTCTGGATTCTTCCGGACGTGGGCTGCGTCGCACAGCGTGCCGACACTGCGCTGGTGAAGCTCTGCCCTGGCGCCACCTCGACACGTTGGGTGGCCGGCGTGTTGACCGTGACCGTAAGGGTTTTGCGCGATGCGTCATAGGACGAGGGCTCGGTCAGGTGCCAGCCTTCGAGGTCGGACAGGTCGGGGTTGAGCAACCGTTCGAGAGGGACCTGATGGACTTTGCGCAGCTCCAGCCCGCCCATTTTTGCATACGGCTCGGACACGGCCAGCAGACGCTCGCGCTGCGCGGTGGGTGTGCTGGCATGGTCGATGATCAACCAGTTCACCTGGCGCTGTCGCAACCGCTGCAGCAGGGCCGGCGGCGTGGTTGCCTGGTCGACTTCACGGGTCCATTTCACGTTGTACCAGGAGGCGTATAACGCATCGCTTTTCAGGCCCGCCATCGAAGGTGGCGCAAAGACTGCCACGGGCCGATTGCCCACGTTCAGCGCGTTGACGACGTCGACCATTTTGCGGATCGGCAGGTTCTGCGCCAGATAGGCATCCCGCCCGGCCGCACTGAACAGTGCGGCCGGCTTGATCTGGCCATAGTAGGTGGCCGCCTGGATGAACAGCACATTGGCCAGCACCAGCACGGCGCCAACGATCATCCCCAGTGTCCTCGGGAAGTGCCTGTGGTCGGAAAAGGGCAGGGCGAGGACCACGGCAAACAGGGCAAAGGAAGGGAATATGTAGCGCAGGTAGGCCGTCGAGTGGAACGACAGGACAATCGCACCGGCGCCGAGCAGGAGTAGGCACCAGGCTTTGCGGTTGGTCCCCAGCAGCAGGGCGACGGCCGCGGTGGGCACCAGCAGCCATTGGAAACCGGCGGCACCGTCCTTCCCCTCGATGAACCGGGGGGCCTTGAAGACCATGCGATAGAGGGTGTCCCACGTGACCCCCTTGTCGAAGATGGCCGGCGCCTCGAAGTTGACGCTTGGCCAGAGTGGCGATTGAAAAATCGCGTTGAAAAACGGGAACACGGGATTGCCGGTCAGGAACCACGCCGAGAAGTACGGTGTGAGCCCCGCCACCAGCAGGCCGAGGCTGCCCAACAGCAGCGCCCGGATGACGCCGGGGCGGATCCAGGCCCGGTACTGCACCAGCAGGAGCACCAGCAGGACCGGCAGAATGCTCAGGGTCACCGCTTTGGTCGCCAGGGCAAACCCCAGCAGCAGCCCGGCCAGGATCAGCTGTGAATGACGCTGCGCAACTTGCGAGGTGAAGCGTGAGGCGTTCAGGATGGCCAATGACCCGGCCAGGACGAACGCGGTCCACGTTGATTCGATGAACAGGCTGCTGCTCTCGGCGAAGGCCAGGGGCGTGGACAGGAAGAACAGGCTCGCCCATCGGGCACTGGTGGCCGTGCCGCCGGCCCAGATCGTCAGGTTTCGGACCTGCCACGCCACCAGCAGCGTGAACGCGCAGTTGGTCAGGCGCGAAGCGGTTTCGCCGGCCAGCATGTAGACGATGCTGTAGATCCAGTCGGCCAGCATGGGCATGACCGCCCACACGTAGGTGCTGGCGTCGAAACCCCATTGGTGCCGCTGGGCCAGTTGAGACGGGACGAACAGGTGCATTGCCAGGGCGTCGTAGCCGACCTCCGGCATGAAGGCGACCGCTGCGTGCAGGCAGGCGATGGCGACCAACAGGCTATCCAGCAGGGTCGCCAGCGGTGCCTGCGGCGCGCGTTCGGTGCGGACCTGCGCCAGGATTCGGCGAACACTCGCCGCGGCGTCGGTATGTCCGAACACGAGGGGCAGCGACAGCAGCGCGGCATACAGCCCGGGGTAATTGATCGGGAAGTAGGCGGCCAGGCCCGTCAGCGTACCGAACGTGCCCATCCCGACCAGCAACGGGACCGTCCAGTCGGTGGGGGTTCGCTGGCCCAGTATCCATTTGCCGAGGGTGTGGGCGGACAGCGCCAGCACGGCGACCACGATCATCGGCCAGGCCTGGCCACCGGCGATGGACAAGCCCGCGATCAGGCCCAGGCCGAGCACAAACGGCGGCTTGCGGGTGAGGGCGGTGAGCGCGCCAATCGCCAGCGCGGCCAACAGGATTGTCTGGGTGGCGCTGTTCATCGACGGCCATGGCAGCGTCGAGAAACCGTACAGGCTGACCACCGTGCTGGCCAACAGCACCAACACCACCGTCGCGTACTTCAAGCTGTCTGTGTGCAAGGTATCGTCTCTGCGGTTCAACACGTCGGTGGCTTGGGAGGAACCATGGGCGGCCTATACGTCCCGGTACACATGCGGGACCCAAGGCCCCCATTTGCTTTCGTAGAGGGCTTTGTTCTTCTCGAAAAGCACGCGTTTCTTCTGCGCGCCCAACTGGTTGAACGAGGCGGACAAATGATGGTGGACGAACACGTCCTCGGCACAGAAGGCGCGCAGGCCAAGCTGCTGGACGCGGCGACAGTAGTCATCATCTTCGAAAAAGCCCAGGCCATACTCTTCGCAAAGGCCGCCGATCCGTGCGTAGGTGGTGCGCGGGAACATCACGCAGAAAAAAGCCAGGGTGTTGATCTCGAAGCTCTCGCCCATGCGCCCATAGGTCAGCTCTGCCGACTCGACGTGCATGTCCTCGATCAGCTTGTAGCGGGTGCTGACCTTGGCTTCATTGCCGATGTTGTTGGTGATCGGGCCGATGATCCCGATGTTCTGGTTGTCCCGCAGGTGCCGGAGCAGGCCCTTGACCCAGCCGGCCGTGACCACGGTGTCGTTGTTGAGGATCACCAGGTAGTCGCCGCTGGCTGCGGCGAGGCCCACGTTGTTGCCCGCCGCGAACCCCTTGTTGTCGGGGTTGAGGATGACGATCCGGTCTGGGTGTCCCTTCGCCCAGTCAGTGAGGAAGGCAGGGGTTTCGTCGCTGGAGTGGTTGTCGACGACGATGATCTCCAGGTTCGGGTAGTGACTGTGGGTCACCAGGCTGTCGAGGCAGGCCTGGGTGAGCGCGAGGTTGTTATAGGTCAGCACCACGACGCTGACCTTGGGTTGAGGCAAGGTGTCGATGGCCTGGCGCAGGCTCGCGGCGCGATGTCGCCAGGTCTGCTGCTGGGCGAACGAGCGACGCGCCTGCAGCGTGGACTGCGCCTCTGGCAGGGCCTGCAGAACCTCGCGTATGGCCGCGACGAAGTCCGTCGGGTTTTCGGCCGCCCGCACCCGATCGCCGAACTTGCTCAGTTCCGGCAGTTTCACCGAGACCACCGGTTTGCCCGCGCTCAGGTATTCATAGACCTTGACCGGGTTGGTGGCGAGGGTCAGTGGAATGACCTTGAACGGCAGCAGGCACACGTCCATCGCATGCAGGTAGTAAGGCAGCGAGGCGTAGGGGACCTCGCCTTCGAAGACCACGTTCGGACAGGCCTTGAGGGCTTTTTTCGCCTGGGTCGTGTCATTGCCGATCAGCAGTATCAGGTGCTGTGAAAAAGTCTGGGCGACGTGCTGAATCAGGTCCAGGTCGAACCATTCGGCGATAGCGCCGTAATAACCAATGATCTTGCGGCCCTTGGCATCCTGGTAAATCTGCTCGGGACGCTGGCTGAAGAAAGAGTATTCACTGGCATTGCGGATCACCGCGACGTTGGCGTTTTCGCGCCGGGCGTGTTGTTCGATCCAATCGGAGGTGGCGACCAGCAGGTCTGCCCGGCGCATCAGGGCGATTTCCAGGTCGAGCAGTTCCTGCGCCACGTTGCCAAAGCCTTCGTGGTGGTCCATGCAGTCATAGATCAGCGTGGAGTTGGGGATGCGCCTGGCCAACGGAAACCAGTAGGCATGCTGGACAATGCAGTCCACCGCGCCGACCTTTGCCCAGCGCAGCAGCATGGCGATGCTCTGGCACAACTGGCCGATTGCGGCGGCCGAAGGCGGGGCGTGATAAATGGCCGGCGCGCCGCAGACTTTGAGGCGAATCTGGAACAACCGCCTGGAGGCATCCAGCGCCTCGACCTCGAAGCCGGGCGCCTGATCGTCGATAAAATTGTTCGAGATGTAGAAGGTCGTCTGGCCGGCCTTGGCCAGTTCCTTGGCCAGGTTCTGCGGACGCTGGATGCGGAAGTGCCAATCGATGACGCCGAACATCACCACGCAGGGTTGCGTAGTGAGAGGCGGCGGTGGAAGGTTCACCAGCAGGGCTGGCAGCGGCTGGGACGCTTGCTCCGGTGATGCCGCTGACTGGCCGGGCACGGGTTTGCGTCGCTTGAGCCAGCGTCGAAGCTGGCTCGCCAGCCGGCTTTTGCGCTGGGCATCGAGCGGCAGCAAGGCGAAGACCCGCCGGGACCATCCATACAGGAATTTGCGGATCGAATAGCGCAGCGGAGCGCGCTCGATGGCGTGGCTCCAGTCCGACAACTTGAGGAGTTCGGCATGCTTGCCGGCCAGGCGATCCTGCAGGTCCGTGGCCTGGTCGGCGAGAGCGGCCGCTTCATCGGTTTTTGCCTGTAGCGACGTCGTTGCCGCAGCCAACTGCTGTTGCTGTTCGCGCAACTGCACGCGCAGCCGCCCGGTCTCGCGCTCCTGGGATGCCGCGCGGGCAGTGACCTCTTTCAGGTCCCGACGCAACTGAGCGATAAGCTGGTCGCGGTTCTCTATTTCCTTGACCAGTTGGACGGCTTCCACGGACCGGGTTTCTGTCGAGCGCCTCAGTTGGTCGATGCAATCAGCCAGGCGGTTGAGCTGTTCCATGCGGTTTAAAATCCCTTGGTTAATGCTGTTGGCTCAGTGTTGGCGGGCGACATTTTCATATGACATCGGCAAAGCCTTTGCGTGTCCTCTGGAACCAGGTAAATCCGGCCCATGCGATCAGTACAGACGCCGCCGCGTAAATTGCCAAGCTGCTCCATTGCGGCATCCTGCCCCAGAACAGCAGGTCGCGGGCGACTTCCACCGGCAGGGTCAGCGGGTTCGCCTGCAAGGCCGCCTGGTAGTTTTGCGGGAGCGTTGAGCGTGGGTAGAAAATCGGTGAGAGGAACAGCATGGCCGTGGTGACGATGCCAGTGAACTGGCCCACGTCCCGCAGGTAGACGCTGATGGCGGCGAGAAACCAGGAAACACCGAGTGTCAGCAACACCAGGGGCAGTACCACCACGGGCAGCAGGAACAGGGTCGCGGGCGGCATGCCAAACAGCAGGACGTAGAAGATCAGCCACGCCAGCAGGCTGACCGCTGCATGGAACAGCGCCGCGCCCAGTGACACCAGGGGGAGGATCTCCAGGGGAAAGACAATTTTCTTGACGTAGTTGGTGTTCGCCAGCACCAGCCCCGGCGCACGGTTCACGCATTCGGAAAACAGGTTGAACACCAGCAGGCCCGCGAACAGGATCAGGGCGAACTCGCTCTTGGATTCGCCGCCACCGGCCCAGCGGGCCTTGAACACGACGCTAAAGACGAAGGTGTAGACCACCAGCATGAGCGCGGGCGTGAAGAACGACCAGAATATGCCCAGCACCGAGCCCTTGTAGCGACCGCTGACTTCTCTGCCAATCAAGGTCCTGATCAGGTTTCGATGGGTGAACGCACTCTTGATCATGGCGATGGGCGAAGCGTTGAACGGCTGCATCAGTGGCGGGGTCCTTAAGACAGTATCGATCACAGGCGCCCTGACGAACATCGTCATGCACAGGTGAATCGACGGATCGAATCACCTCAAAGGCAGGGGGCCGGCGTTCCTGTCCAGACGGCGGGTTCTAGTGGTTATTCGTGGCCCCAAGGCCACTGTCGTACAGCCTGCAAGAGGGCTACACCTTACGTCCGTTGGGGCCTGTCGACAATAAAAACTCCCGGTTGCAGACGTCTTTCTGGATAGGAGGCGCGTGAGCGCAATGGGCGCGGGCAGGGCGGTTAATTGACGCCAGATCCTTGTGCCGGATCGACCTGGACGAGCCCGCCGCGGCGAACGTGAATTAATTGTCGGCGCCACGCACGCAAGGCTTTTTTTTCGTGGCGTCTGTGCTTAACTGCCCGCAACGTCCTGTTACAGCGCATGTTCCTGCACGCCGGTACAAACGGCAGTGATTCACGGATGGGTCTTTTTGCCGATGTCGAATGAAGTGGCGATCAACGCCGAAAACCTGAGCAAGTGCTACCAGATCTACGATGCACCCAAGGACCGCCTGTTGCAGATGGTGATGCGTGGCAAGAAGCGCTTCTATCGCGAGTTCTGGGCGCTCAACGATGTCTCCCTGAGCGTCGCCAGGGGAGAGACCGTCGGCATCATCGGCCGCAACGGCAGTGGCAAGTCGACGTTGCTCCAACTGATCTGCGGGACGCTGATGCCGACCCACGGCAGTGTCCGGGGCAACGGCCGGATCGCGGCATTGCTGGAGCTGGGAGCCGGTTTCAATCCGGAGTTCACCGGGCGCGACAACGTCTACATGAACGCCGCCGTGCTGGGTTTGAGCCGCGCGGAAATTGACGCGCGCTTCGAGGACATCCTGGCCTTCGCCAACATCGGCGACTTTATCGACCAGCCGACCAAGATCTATTCCAGCGGCATGCTGGTGCGCCTGGCCTTCGCCGTTTCCGTCGGCGTGGAGCCCGATATCCTGATCGTCGACGAGGCCCTGGCCGTCGGTGATGCGTCCTTCCAGTTCAAGTGCCTGAGCCGTCTGGAAGAGCTGACCGCCAAGGGCACCACGTTGCTGTTCGTCTCCCATGACATGAGCATGGTGAAGCGGTTCTGCCACCGGGTCATCTACCTGCGCGAAGGCCAGGTGGTCGCCAGCGGCGCGCCGGACGAAATGGCCGAGCTGTACCTGCTCGACATGCGTGACGAGCAGCGTCGCTGGGCCAGCGGCGGGGTCATACCGGTGACCCGCAAGCCGTTCATGGGCGGCCTGGACGGCATCGCGTTCGGCACCGAGGAAGGGCGCATCACGGCGGCCTGCTTCACCGATACCCAGCAGCTTACCTCCAGCTACTTGTATGGGAACGACATCGAGATTCGCGTGGAGGCAGTGCTGCATGAGTCGATTCGCCAGCCCAATATCAGCTTCACCATCCAGGAGGCGCGGTTGCTGGTCATCGGTGGGGCGAACTTTGCCTTGCCGATGGGCCCCGTCGAAAATGGCTGGCGACGGGCGGCGATCAACGTGCGCTTCCCGGCCAATCTCGCCGCGGGGCGCTACCATGTGACCCTGAAGCTGTTGCACGGGGTGACCGAAGACACTTCGCAATTGATCGAAAAACAGGTCGCGCCGCTGGCGTTCGACGTGTTGCCCAGCGCCCGCCATTTCCTCGGCATGGTCGACCTGGGCCTGCACAGCGTTGGCCCCGGTGCGCAAGCGTGCCTGGCCGAGGACAAACTCAAGGAGCGTGACGCGTTGACCGAGCCCACCCGCAAGCCCGACTGGCAGGTCGCGATATTCGGCACCTTCGATGTCGAGAATTACGGTGACCTGCTGTTCCCCATCCTCGCCGAGGCCGAGTTGGCACGGCGCTTGGGCAACGTCCACCTGCATCGGTTTTCCTATCACGCCAAGACCCCGGCCGAGTGGCCCTATGCGGTGACCTCGCTGACCGAACTGCCCCGTGTCGCCGAGGACCTGGACGGCGTGCTGATCGGCGGCGGGTTCCTGATCCGCTTTGACAAGGTCGTCGCCCCGGGCTATGGCCCGACGACCCCGGACATCCATCACCCCACGGGGTACTGGCTCACGCCGGCGCTGGTCGGGTTGCAGCATGGGATCCCGGTCCTGTGGAATGCCCCAGGGATGCATTGCAATCATGTTCCCGACTGGGCCAGGCCGCTGTTGACCATGGCCCTGGAGCAAAGTCGGTACGTGCGCGTGCGCGATGTACCGACCCGCGATGCCCTGGCCGCCTTGACCTCGCGGGCCGAGATCGACGTGCTGCCGGACACCGCCTTCGGCCTGCCGCGCCTGATCGATGAGCAGCAGCCTTCCCCAGCGTTCGTGCAACTGCGCGAACAGGCAGGGCTGGACCGGCCGTACATCGTGATCCACGCCATTCATGTGGTCGAGTCGTTCGTCCGGTTGTTCGAAGAGCATCCCCAGGCATTCGAGGCTTATCGCTTCCTGGTCGTCCCCATCGGCCCGGTGCTGGGCGACGACCCGTCGGTCATTGCCGCACGCCTGCCGGGGGCCGTCACCTTGCCGTTCTGGCCGCAACCGCTGTTGATGGCCGAGATACTCAGCCAGGCGCAAGCGGTGATCGGGCACAGTTATCACCTGGCGATCAGCGCGTTGGCGTTCGGGGTCCCGGTGTTTTGCTCGGCGGACCTGACCACGGGCAAGTACACGGCCCTGGCTGAGTTCGACTCGCTCCATGCGTTGCCCGACGTGGCGACGATCGATCCCCAGTGGTTTCTCTCGCGCGTTGGCAAAACGGCCCCGTCGCCGGCGGCGCGCGCAGCGGCGGACACCCTGATGGCGCATTGGGACCGGGTGGCCGACATCATTCGGCAGGGCCGCACGGCGTCCAGGCCGGCGCTGGGCGCGTTTTTGCAGCACCTGCCCAATCTGCTCGAAGAAGCCGCCGAGCGCGGCGCTGCCCCACATGCCCAGTGCGCGCCGGAGCCGATCACGCCTCCGGTCGTCGCTCCAGCCCCCGGCCCGTCGGCCCAGGAAGTTGCCCAGCAGGCGCTTATTTCCCAGCTCAGCCAGCAACTGGCGTCGAGTAATGCTAGGGTTCTGCAACTAGAAGGTTCCAGTTCGTTCCGAATGACCGCACCACTGCGCTCCATTGCCCGTGGTATCCGAAAACTGACAGCGACCCAGAATAAATAATGCTAGAACTTTTTCGCCTCGAATCGACTGCACTGAAGTCCTATCCATTCTCCTGGGCTGAAATCGCGAATCTGTATTCGGCCAAGGACGCCGCGGCGTTGGCCGAGACCTTTCCCCATGATCACTTCAAGACCGTGAGTGGCTATGGCGGCGAGAAAAACTATGACTACGAGGCGCGGGCATTGGTGGAGATGGGCACCCAGACCATCGCCTTTGCCGAGGCACTGAGCGATGTCTGGCTGAAACTGGCCCGGGACCTGGGTTCGGCGCCTTATCGCGAAGCCATGTCGCGATTGACCGGGATCGACCTGCGCAGCGTACCGATGGAGGTCAATGTCTTTCACTACGGCCCAGGTGCCAGCCTCGGGGCGCACCCGGATCTTCCGGACAAGCTGGTGACCCATATCCTCTATTTCAACGAGTCCTGGAACCGTGACGACGGCGGTTGCCTGCAAATCTTGAGCAGCAACGACCCCACCGCCGTGGTGGCCGAGATCGAGCCCCTGGTGGGCAACTCGGCGGTCCTGGTGCGCTCGGCCAACTCCTGGCATGCGGTGTCGCAGGTGGTGGGCAACTGCAACGCCTCGCGCCGTAGCCTGACCGCAACGTTCTACTGCCCTGGCTCCGTCAGTTCCATGTGGCCGCAAGGTGAGACGCCGGCGTTGCATGGCTACCCACGTGCATAAGCCCGACAGCAAGTTGGCCGAGCGCGAGGGTGTCGTGGCCCAACGGGATGCCGCCCTTCATGAACGCGATATCGCCCTGGCGAAAGTCGACTTCCTGCAGAAGACCAGTTCCTGGCGTTTTACCCAACCGCTGCGCACGCTTGCCCAATTGCTGCGCTATGGCTTTGCCGCCCGGCGAGACCCGCCCAAGCTGATGGAGGCCATCGTGCGTCCGGCCGGGCAGGAACTGTGGCCGATACCCGAGGTTGAACCGGACTTCGAGGCCTCGGGGCGCCTGGACATCCTCTGTTTCGCCAACATCGCCTGGGCGGCGCGATTCCAGCGGCCGCAGCAGTTGATGAGCCAGTTCGCGCAGCAGGGCTACCGGGTGTTCTATGTCGTGCCGTCCAGCGTGCCCGAACAGGGCCAGCCCTATCTGCTGACTGCCGTGGCGCCGAATGTCTATGAGGTCGCGCTGCAACGCGACACCCAGGACAAGTACTACGAAACCACGCTCTCGCCCCAGGGCGTCGAGCTTTATCGGCAGGCCCTGGCTGCGCTGGCGGCCGATTGGCAGATAAAGACGGCGCTCTCGGTGATCCACCTGCCTTACTGGAGCCCACTAGCACTGGCCTTGCGCGCCGAGCGTGGCTGGCGGATCCAGTACGACTGCATGGACGACTGGGACGGTTTTCCGAACATCGGCGAGCCGCTGCTCAGAGAAGAGCAGACCCTGGTGGCCGAGGCCGACCTGGTGACGGTGTCTTCCGCCTTGCTGCACGAAAAATGGTGCGCCAGTACCGCCCGATGCTTACTGGTCAGAAACGCCGTGGATTTCAATTTTTTCCATCAGCATTGTTTCGCCAATGACGTGCTGGAAGGGCTCGTCGGCCCTGTCATTGGCTACTATGGCGCCTTGGCGCAGTGGCTGGATTTTCCCCTGCTGGCGGCCTTGGCGGACCGGCGACCGGAGTGGAACTTCGTATTCCTGGGCGATGTGTTCGTCGACGACATGGCAGGTCTGGAGCACAAGCCCAACGTGCATCTGCTGGGCATCAGGCCCTACACCCAAATGCCTTTGTACCTGCATCATTTCGATGCCTGCCTGATCCCTTTCCGGCTCTATAACGTGACGCATGCGGTAGATCCGGTGAAGTTCTACGAGTACATCAGTGCCGGCAAACCGGTGGTTTCCACGCCGCTCAAGGAAATGAGCCTCTATGAGGACGTTTTGTATTTCGCCACCGGTGTCGATGAGTTCGTCGCCCAGCTCGAGCGGGCGCTGGCCGAGCGCGATCTGGCCAGCTACAAGAAACGCCTCGAGCTGGCCCGGGCCAATGATTGGAAGGATCGATTCGCCGCCACGCAACAGGCGATGGTGGCGCTGCACGAAAAAGTCTCCATCGTGGTGGTCACCTACCACAACCTCGCGCTGACGGTTCAATGCATCAACAGCCTCTTGCGCAACACCACCTGGCCCCACTACGAGCTGGTGGTGGTCGATAACGGTTCTGACGATGGCACCCGTGACTACCTGGAGCGCCTGCACCAGCACGTGCCGTGGGTGAAGATCGTCCTCAACGACGAGAACCGCGGCTTTGCGGCGGCCAACAATCAGGGCTTGAGGCAAGCGGACGGCGATATTCTCGTGCTGCTCAACAATGACACCGTGGTTCCCAAGGGATGGCTGGACCCGCTGGTCGGTCATTTACGCGATCCCGCTGTCGGCCTGGTCGGCCCTGTCACGAATGCCGTGGGCAACGAAGCGAAGGTCCCGGTGAGCTATACCGACATGGCGCGGATGCAGCGTTTCGCCGATGAGTACACGGCCGCCCATGCGGGGCAGTGTTTCGACATCGCGATGCTTGCCATGTTTTGCGTCGCCTTGCGCAGGGACGTCCTCGAGGCCGTGGGGTGGCTGGACGAAGCTTTCGGCATCGGCATGTTCGAGGACGATGACTACAGTCGCCGTGTCCAGGAAAAGGGCTACCGCACCGTCTGCGCCGAAGATGCGTTCATCCATCATTACGGGCAGGCTTCGTTTCGAAAACTGATCGCCAGTGGCGAGTACCAGGCCCTCTGGGATAAGAACCAGGCGTACTTCGAAAGCAAATGGGGACGCTGGCAGGCCCACGTGCAGCGCTGAAATGGCGTCAGCGCCCGGGCAGGTCCTTGTGGGTCAAGTGGAACGGCCTGGGTGAAAAGCCCAGTCGATCACGAGCGAGCGAGTGGTCAAACACCAGGTCCTGGTTCATGCGCTGCACCAGCGCGCTTGAAAGGTGCCGGTAACGCGGCAGGCAGCGCATCAGCGAAACCGCCATGCCCAACGCCGGGGCGGGCAGGGGCAGGGTGCGTTCCGGGCGCTCCAGGGCCTGGAAGATCCGGCTGACCATGGCGTGGTAGGGCAGCGTTTCGCCTCCCGAGAGGTTGTAGCCGCCACTGGGCAGGTCGTCGATACTCATCGCGGCCAGGCACGCCTGGACCACGTCGTCGCCGTGCACCGGCTGGCGCAACCCGACACTGCCACCGACGAGCGGGAAGCAGCCGAAGCGCTGGATGAACCGCGCCACTTGCGCAACGCTCTTGTCACGGCCCAGCCCATAGACCAGCGTCGGTCGCAGAACGACCCACTCGATCCCTCGTGCCGTTGCCCATCGTTCAAGGTGCGTTTCGGCATCGACCAGACGTTGTGCTATGTCCCTTTCCCTGGGATCCGGTGACATCGCCTTGGCGAAGCGGCTCGTGGAGGACAAGACAACGATGCGCTTGAGCTGTGTGTCGGCCAGGCGCTGCAGATAGTCCGGCAGAACCCAGAGGGGCGCAAAGGACAGGCATGCATCCAGCACCAGCCCTTGCCAGTCATCGGTGTGTCGCCAGCCGGCGCCAGGCAGCGGTGTGTTGGGCAGCGCTCGGGTAAAGGGGGTCACGGCATGACCCGCGTGGCCCAGCAGCGCCACGGCACGCTCACCCCATACGCTGGAAGCTCCCAATAGGCCGACGCGCAACTTCAGGCGCCTGCCAGTCGTTTCAAGGCCTTCACCAGTCGGCTGACAGCGTGACGGCAGACCATCAGGCCAAATCGGAACCAGACGCCAACGACCACGCTGACCCACAGAAACGCCGAGTACTTCTGGCGAAAAAACTTGCCATAGAACCGCAGGATGCCCTGGTGCTTGTGCCACTCGACGAAATACGGACGATGCCGGCTGCAGCCGCCGAACACATGCATGACCCGGGCATCCGGTACGAACAGGACGTTCCAGCCGGCCTGGCGAAAACGCATGCACCAGTCCAGGTCCTCGCAATGCAGGAAGTACTGCTCATCCCATGGCCCGACGCTCTCGATGGCCTCGCGCCTGACCAGCATGCACGCGCCGGAGATGGCTTCGACGACGACGGGGGCGGCCGGTAGCGGCTCTTTATGGAGCAGGAAGTCGGAACAGGCCGAGGGAAAGATTGTGGCCATACGTGAGAGCCCGAAGGCCCGCATGAACGCCCGTCGTGGGGTGGGGAATACCCGACGGCCACCGGGTTGTTCACTGCCGTCCGGATTACACAGAAAGCCGCCAACCATCCCGATCCCCGGTGAGCTGTGCAGCGCCAGCAGCAGGCGGTCTATGGCGTCGACGGCCAGCACCGTGTCCGGGTTCAGGAAAAACACATTGGGTGCCGTCGTCAGGCGTGCACCCTGGTTGCACGCGACGGCGAAGCCGAGGTTGGCGGTGTTCTTCACGATCTGGAGCGAGCGGCCGCTGCCGTGGGAGCTTTGCAACTGGACCAGGCTGTCGTCGCGGGAGTCGTTGTCCACCACGATGACCCGGGCTGCACCCGCGGCTAATACGGAACCGACACACTCAACCAACAGTTTTCCCGCGTTGTAATTGACGATGACCACATCACACTCATCGCGTCGAGGTGTCTTGTGCCGCTCATCCGTGGCGGCCAGTTGCACTGCTTCCAACTTCATCACTCCGTTTGCCGGGCTGCGGCACTGATAGGGAAGCTACGTCCAGGTAGCGCGCAGGAACAGGGGCCAATAGGGGTTGGATCTCCGGGATCTGCGAAAGGTGCCATCGTATCAACACCTGTCTTTTTCTGTTGCGAAATAAGACGTTGCACGGACGGCTGATGGGACGGCAGGTTTGCTCCCTGGGTTCATTGGGCAGAATGTTTCCACTGAACGTGTAGGACTTGGCTGTAGGTTTGTGCGCCGTTTCACCCAAGAATCGCGAACGGTGGCGCGTTGTATTCCACAATACAATCGCGCATTCGAACCCGGCACGGGATAATACGGGCCGGTATGGAGTCTCAAGCGCTCCCTGATGGCAATTGCAGTACGCAAGGATCGAACGCAATGACAGATTGGCTGCAGAGCTACGGAGAGATGGCCGAACGGGTGCGCCGCCATGATTGGGACAACACGTCGCTCGGACCACCGAAACAGTGGCCCGATGTGTTGAAGACGACCGTTGCGCTGAGCCTTGCCTCGCATTTTCCCCAGGCCATTATCTGGGGCCCGGACCTGATCACGCTGTACAACGACGCCTTCCTGCCCATCCTGGGAAACAAGCCCGAGGCCTTGGGGCGGGGGTTCGATGAGGTGTGGCGGGAAGTCTGGAGCGATATCAGCCCCATCGTGCGGGCCGCCTTCGAGGGGCAGGCCACGTACATCGAGAACTTTCCCCTGGTCATCGAGCGCGGGGGCGGCCCGGAACAGGCCTACTTCACCTTCTGCTACAGCCCTATTCGCGACCAGTTCGGCAAGGTCGTGGGCATGGTCGACACCGTCACCGAGACCACCTCCACGGTGTTCATGACCCAGCGCCTGGCCGTGCTGGATGCCATTGGTAACGCGGTGGCCAATGCCACCGACCCGCAGGTCATCATGGCCACCACCACGCGCATCCTGGCGGCGCACCTGAACCTGTCCAACTGCGCCTATGCCGACGTGGACGAGGACGAGGACGGTTTCACGATCCGCGGTGACTGGGCCCGTGCGGGATCGCCGCATATTCTGGGACATTATCGCCTGGCCGATTTCGGTCGGCTGGCGGTCGGCAACCTGCGCGCCGGCAAGCCGTTGGTGATCAACGACAACCAGGTGGAGCTGGCACCGGAAGAAGCGGCGACCTTCCAGGCGATTGGCATTGCCGCGACCATCTGCGTCCCGTTGATCAAGAACGGGCGTTTGACGGCGCTCATGGCGATCCACGATAACAACCCGCGCGTCTGGTCCTCCAACGACCTGGCGCTGTTGATGGAAGTCACCGAGCGATCCTGGGCCCACATCGAGCGCTCTCGGGCGGACGCCGCGGTGCGTGAAGGCCTGGCCGCACTGGCTGAGCTCAATGCAACGCTGGAGCAGCGGGTCGAAGAGCGCACTACGCGGCTGAAACAGACCGAGGCGGCGCTGCGCCAGTCCCAGAAGCTCGAGGCCATTGGTCAGCTCACCGGCGGCGTGGCCCACGACTTCAACAACCTGCTGACGATCATTCGCTCTTCGGTCGATTTCCTGCGCATGCCCAACCTGTCCGAAGAGCGTCGGCAACGGTACATGACCGCGGTCTCCGAGACGGTGGAGCGCGCTGCGAAACTGACCAGCCAGTTACTCGCGTTTGCCCGGCGCCAGCCGCTGAAGCCGGAAGTCTTCGAGGTGGGCAAGCAGGTTCAGAGCCTGGGTGACATGCTGGAAGCCGTCACCGGCGCGCGAATTCAGGTCAAGGTCGAGCTGTGCGGGCGTCCTTGCTACATTCGCGCCGACCTGAGCCAGTTCGAAACGGCCCTGATCAACATGGCGCTCAATGCCCGGGACGCCATGGACGGGCAGGGCACGCTGTGTCTCAGGCTTCATTGCGGCAACGGCATGCCCCCCATCCGCGGCCACGCCGGGGCCCGGCAAGCGTTTGCCGCCATCGCCCTGGCGGACACCGGCACCGGCATCGCGACGCACGTGCTCGAACACATCTTCGAGCCGTTCTTCACCACCAAGGAAGTGGGCAAGGGCACCGGGTTGGGGTTGTCCCAGGTGTTCGGTTTCGCCAAGCAGTCCGGTGGTAACGTCGATGTCTCCACCGTCGTCGGCGGCGGCACGGTGTTTACCTTGTACCTGCCGGAAGTGGAGGCCGAGGACGTTCAAGAGCCTGGCCGGGAAGAGGTCACCCAGATGGTGCTGGAAAAAGGCACTCGGCGCGTGCTGGTCGTGGAAGACAACCTCGAAGTGGGGCGTTTTGCCAACCAGATCCTCCAGGACCTGGGTTATGAAACGGCCTGGGCTACCAACGCCGAGCAGGCGCTGGAAATGGTGGGGCCGGATGCGATGGCCTTCGATGCGATCTTTTCGGATGTGGTCATGCCGGGCATCAGCGGGATCACCCTGGCCAAGGAGCTGCGCGCGCGCCGTCCGGACTTGCCGGTGGTCCTGACGTCCGGCTACAGCGAAGAGCTGGCGCTGAAGGGGCATGAAGGCTTCGAGTTCTTGCCCAAACCCTACTCGGCCGATCAGGTTTCGCGGATTTTACATCGCACCCTGCTGGGCTCCGAATGACCGTTTCCTTTCTGAAACAGTGAGTTCCATTCGTCGGTGAAGGGCGTTATCGGACTGTCAGTCTGTTGCTGACCGACTAGTCTGAAGCGCGTAGGGCCGATATTTTCCAGGCAATGGTTGTTGCCGGTATGGGCCTCGATGAAAGGGGAATGGCAATGGGAGCAGCGTACAGCGAGGACAATGCAGCCGTGTATCCGATCAACGAAGGGCTGCAGTGTGGTCAGTCGGCCTATCGGTCGGACTTTGGCGATGAACCGATCAAGTCCATCAGAACCAAGGTGTCGAAGGTGCAGCGAGGCGAAAAAGCCAAGTTCCTGCCCAGGATCCCGGTCAAGAAGTAACCGTGCAGCCCCGTTATCGAACGGTAATGCTGTTCACTTGAGGTTTATCACTTGTCGTGGCGAGGGAGCTTGCTCCCGCTGCGAGCGCGCAGCGGTCCCAAGCTTTTGGGGCTGCTGCGCAGCGCAGCGGGAGCAAGCTCCCTCGCCACGGGCCGGTGACGTCCTTACCTTAAGTGAACGGTATTACGTTATCGAACGGGGCTTTTTGTTGAGTTGCCGAAAATATTTTTCATCTTTTTTCAACGGAGTGTTTCTTTCACGTTTCTTTCACAAGCGGGCACGTAGGCTGAACTCATCCGTTAGAAAGCAGTACCTGCCCGTTTCCCCAGCGGGCTTTTTTTTGCCTGTCATAAAACGACGGCCTTCCCAGCGGCAAGAAGCACGAGAGAAAGCGCCGCTTGGCCCCACTGTTTTGCATCTGAGCACCTGAAATCATCCGGAACGTTTAGCGTTCTCTCGCCTCGAATTGTTACATCCATCAACAATTGCGAGGTGTGCCATGACCCCGGAAACCGAAGGCAAGGAAGAAAAAGGCCCGTCGGGCCTTCCTTTCGTCAATGACCCGGGCAATGAAGACCCCGGTTCGCTGATGGACGACGCCCAGGTCCCGCTGATCGACGACGAAGACGCCGAGCTTGAGGATGAGTCCTACGATTGAGGCGGGTTCGATCCGCCTCTGGAGGCTGTCATGACTGCCGATTCGCCCGCGCCCGATGACGAAACCCCGGAATACCCGCTGCCATCACCCACCAATCCGCTGAGTCGCGACCAGCTTCCGCCCGATGATGACGCGGCGGCAGAACAGACGCCTCCCGAGGACGATGATGACGGCGAGGCCGGGCCGGGCTGATCAGCCCGGTCCACCGCCTGTCGATCCGGCGGCACCATCGGCGTGCTGCCCTTGCCACACATCAGGTAAGTACCTCGAAAAGGAGACTCACCATGATGAAGTCCAATCTCACCGCGCTGACACTCGCCGGGATTCTTTCGGCCAGCTCCCTGAGCGTTTTCGCCCAGTCCTCAAGCGACAACCCGCCCGTGGACAAGGGTGGCATGCCACCTTCCACCCAGATGAATGCCGACGCCAACGGCAATGCCTTGCCACCGGGCTCCGTGAGCGGCGGCAATGGCGGCGACGCCAGCGGCAGCAGCACCAGCCCTGGCACCGGCGGCGGTTCGACCAGCGGCAGCAGCACCATGGGCGGTGATTCGGCCGGCGCCAGCACCAGTGGCGGCACGGGCACCAGCGACAGCGGGGGCAGCGGTGGCGGCTCGGGCGGTGGCTCGGGTGGTTCCGGCCAGTAACCGTTAGCGCCCTTCAACTGCGAGGCCGCCCGTAGGAGCCAGCTCCCAGGGGCGGTATCGTCGATTACCCGTTGCCTGCTCCAAGCCCCCCTCGTTATGCTGCTGAATCCTTTAAGGCGAATACCTTCCCTGGCCGCACCTGAGCCATCCCTGGAATGTTGTGTTGATAACGGATCAGATGCGATGAATGCACCGCTGAAAGAGTTTGGCCCGATCAAGGCTGTGATTTTCGACATGGATGGGTTGTTGCTGGACACCGAGGGCATCTACACCGAGGTCACGTCCATCATCGCCGAGCGCTACGGGCGTACGTTCGACTGGAGCGTCAAGCAGAACATCATCGGCCGCGGCGCCGGCGACCTGGCCCGCTATGTGGTCCAGGCCCTGGAGTTGCCGATCACCCCCGAAGAGTTCCTGGTGATTCGCGAGCCGCTGATGCGCGAGCGTTTCCCCCATGCCCTGGCAATGCCGGGGGCCGAGGAACTGGTGCGGCATCTGAAGGCCAGCGGCGTGCCCATCGCGGTGGGCACCAGCTCCTCGCGGCACACCTTCGCCTTGAAAACCACCCTGCACCGGGACTGGTTCGCGTTGTTCGACTTCATTGTCACGGCGGACGACCCGGAAGTGGGCGCCGCGAAACCGGCCCCCGATATTTTCCTCGTCGCGGCCCGTCGTCTGGGCGTCGCCCCGGCGGATTGCCTGGTGTTCGAGGATTCTCCATTTGGCGTGACGGCTGCGAAGGCGGCCGGCATGACCGCCATCGCGATCCCGGACCCGGCCATGGCGGATGAAAAATACGCCCATGCCGACGGGATCATTCGCTCGTTGAAGATGTTCCAGCCAGGCCTTTGCGGTTTGCCCGAGCTGGAATGGGCCTGACAGGCCCGCGCTAGACAGCGGAACGCCGGTCAGGGTCGAGAACCCTGGCCGGCGTTTTTGCATGCCTCGATCAAGCCCCGAAGCCGCCGTCGATGGTCAGGCTGGCCCCGGTGATATAGGCCGCTTCCGGGCCCGCCAGATAGGCCACGAAGCTGGCGATTTCATTCACGTTGCCGTAGCGCCCGATCGCCATCAGCGACAGCAGGCTGGAGGCGAAGTCGCTGTCGGCCGGGTTCATGTCGGTGTCCACCGGGCCGGGCTGCACGTTGTTGACCGTGATACCGCGGGGCCCGAGGTCGCGTGCCAGGCCTTTGGTCAGGCCCACCAGGGCGGATTTGCTCATGGCGTAGGCGGCGCCGCCGGCAAAGGGCATGCGATCGGCGTTGGTGCTGCCGATGTTGATCACCCGGCCACCCTCGCTCATGTGGCGGGCGGCCGCTTGCGTGGCGACGAACACGCTGCGCACGTTGATGGCCAGGGTCCGGTCGAAATCCTCGAGGTTGAATTCTTCCACCGGTCCCATGGCCAGGACGCCGGCGTTGTTGACCAGGATGTCCAGCCCGCCGAAGGCCTCGGCGGTGGCCGCGACGGCATTGCGGATGGCCTCGGCGTCGGCGCTGTCGGCCTTGATGGCCAGGGCCTTGCCGCCCGCTGCGGTGATGCTGTGCTGCAGCTCTTCAGCCTTGGCGGCCGAGCTGACGTAGGTGAACGCCACGGCGGCGCCCTCGGCGGCCAGGCGTTTGACGATGGCGGCGCCGATGCCGCGGGAACCGCCCTGGACCAGGGCCACTTTACCGTTCAGTGCTTGCGTGTTCATGGTGTTCTCCAAAAGGTGCCGGGGCGAGATGCCGCGGTGATGGGAGGAGTATCGACATCGCGTCGTGGGTTGTGTAGACCGCCCTTGCTATAGTCTGTGTAAACCAAAAGTTTGGAATGGCGCCCATGGAAACATTTAGTAGTATCGAATGCTTCGTCCGCAGCGCCGAGGTCGGCAGCTTCGCCGAAGCAGCCCGCCGCTTGAGCCTGACCCCGGCGGCGGTGGGCAAGAGCGTGGCCAAGCTTGAAGCGCGGCTGGGCGTGCGGCTGTTCCAGCGTAGCACTCGTCGACTGACCCTGACGGAAGCCGGCCAGTTGTTCCTGAGCGAAGTGAGCGGCAGCCTGCACACCATCCAGAACGCCGTCGCCAACCTCGCCAGTGCGGGCGGACAACCGGCGGGTACGCTGAAGGTGAGCATGGGTACGGCGTTCGGCCGTTTGTACGTGGTGCCGTTGCTGGGCAGTTTTCTACGGCGCTACCCGGCGATCAATCCCGATTGGCATTTCGATAATCGGCAAGTGGACTTGATCGGCCAGGGCTTCGATGCGGCCATCGGCGGTGGTTTCGAGCTGCCCCAAGGGGTGGTGGCGCGCAAGCTGGCGGTGGCGCATCGAGTGCTGGTGGCCTCCAGGGATTATCTGCAGGACCATGCCGCGGTGATCGAGCCGGACGATCTGGCGCACCATCAGGGCATCCTGATCCGTTCACCGCAGACCGGGCGCGTCCGTTCCTGGCAACTGACCCATCGCAGCGGGCAGCACAGCCCGCTCGTGCTCAAGGCGCGCATGACCATGAGCGACTCGGAAGCCGACTGCGCCGCCGCGGCCCAAGGATTGGGCATCGGTCTGGTGAGCATGCCGGTTGCAGTGCCTTACCTTGATTCCGGCGCGTTGCTGCGGGTGCTGCCGGACTGGTACGTCGACGATGGCAACATTTCCATTTACTACGCCGAGCACAAGTTGCTGCCGGGCAAGACCCGGGCGTTCGTGGACTTCATCATCGAACAGTTCGCGCAGCAGGGGTTGGCGGCGCGGTTCAGCGCGGTTTGAGCCTGGCTTCAGGCCGACGTGTGCCTATCGCGAGCAAGCTCGCTCCCACATCGAACTGTGTTGATCACCGCATTTGTGTGCGACACAGACCCATTGTGGGAGCGGGCTTGCTCGCGAAGAGCTCAACTCGGTTCAAGGCTGGGGCTCACCGCCCAAACCGCCCCGGCCAGCCAATGATGGTCTTGGGCCGGGGTGTTGCATAGGTGCGTACTTTCGACGTCGACAGCCCCAGTCGTACCAGGGACTCGGCGATGGTCACGGCGGCGGTGACGCCATCGACCACCGGCACCCCGGTGCGCTGGCGGATCTGTTCGTCGAGCCCGGCCATGCCACCGCAACCCAGGCAGATGACCTCGGCCTTGTCCTGGCTGACGGCCAGTTCCGCCTGCTGCACGATGGCCTCCACCGCCCGTTGCGGATCCTGTTCGAGTTCCAGCACCGCCAGGCCGCTGGCCCGCACCGAGGCGCAGCGGTCGAACAGGCCGGATAGCTTGAGGCGGTCCTCGATCAGCGGCACGGTGCGGTCCAGGGTGGTGACCACCGAATAGGCGTGGCCGAGGAACATCGCGGTGCTGGCGCCGGCGTCGGTGATGTCCACCACGGGCACGTTCAGCAACTCCTGCAAGCCTTCGCGGCCATGCTCGCCGTAACCGGCCTGGATCACCGCGTCGAACGGCTGGTCGTAGGACATCACCCGGTCCATCACTGCGATCGCGGCCAGGTAGCTTTCAAAGTTGCCTTCGACCGAGTCGGCGCCAAAGTGCGGCGTCAGCCCGATGATCTCGGTGCCCGGCGCCGCCACGGCCTGGGCCTGCTGCGCGATGGCCTGGGTGATGGACTCGGTGGTGTTGACGTTGACCACAAGAATTCGCATGAGCAGTTTCCTTAACGCAGAAAAGACGGCGACCCGCGTTGGGGCCGCCTTATGGATCAATGGCTGACGTTATCCACAGCGATGGATTCACCGCTGACGTCTTCGTAGTAGGGCTGGCGCTTGGCGATGATCAGGTACAGCAGCCCGGCAATCGACGCGCCGATCAGCCAGGAAAACGGTGAGACGCTGTCGAAGCCGGGCACCAGTGCCAGGACGATCGCGATCAGCGCCGCCGGAATGAACGCCGCCACGGCCCGCAGGTTGACGCCGTTGCTGTAGAAATACGCGCCGTTCGGGTCTTCGCTGTACAACTGCGGCACGTTGATGCGGCCTTTTCGCAGCAACCAGTAATCGACCATGATCACGCCGTACAGCGGGCCGAGCAGGGCACCCAGGCCCGACAGGAAATACACGATCACCAGCGGGCTGTTGTACAGGTTCCACGGCAGGATCAGCACGGCAATGGCGGCGCTGATCAGCCCGGCGCGGCGGAAGTTCAAGTACTTGGGCGCCAGGTTGCTGAGCACGAACGCCGGGGCGACGAAGTTGGCCATGATGTTCACCGCCACGGTGACAATCAGGAACGCCAGGCAACCGAGCACCAGGAAAAACGTGTTGGGAATCGAGGCGATGACCTGCGTCGGGCTTTCGATGACCTGGCCGTTGATCTGGAACTGCGCACCGCACAGCAGGATGGTGATCGCGGCGAACACCAGGATGTTCACCGGCAGGCCCCAGAAATTACCGACCACGATGGTCCGCCGGCACGGCGAAGAGCGGGCGAAATCGCAGAAGTTGAGGATCAACGTGCCGTAGATCGCCAGCCACAGCGCGCCGCCGGCAAAGATGTTGCGCCACATCTCACCGCCGGTGAGGGGCTCGCGGATCGACCAGGCGATGGTTGCGCCGGCCTGGGTGTACATCCAGCCGGCCAGGGCGGCGACGGTGACCAGGATCACCGGGCCGGCAAAGCCTTCGTAGCGGCGCACCGTTTCCATGCCGTAGGCCAGGATCACCAGTTGCACGAACCAGATCGCCACGAAGCACACCCAGCCCAGACTCGACAGGCCGAGGATCGAATTCTGGTCGTATTCGGCGAAGCCTGGATGGATCGCGGTCAGCAGCACACGGAACACCACCGACGCCAGGTAGGTCTGGATGCCGAACCAGGCAATGGCGATGACCGCCCTGATCAAGGCCGGGATCTGCGCCCCGTGGATACCGAAGCTGATCCGGCTGATGACCGGAAACGGCACCCCGGTCTTCTGCCCCATGTACCCGGACAGATTCATGAAACCGTACACCAGCGCCGCCCCGATCCCCAGGGACAGCAGGATCTGCCAGCCCCCCAGGCCTAGCGCATAGAGGCCGATGGCGAACGAATAATTGGCGATGTTGTGAACGTCGTTGGTCCACAGGGCAAAGATGCTGTAGCGGCCCCAGCGCCGGCCTTCGGCCTTGGTCGGGGCCAGGTCCTTGTTATGCAGCCGGGGGCTCAGGGCCAGGGAGGCCGCCTGTTTGTCAGTATGGGCGGTAGTGGAGGAGGGCAGATCCAGCGCGATGTTATTGGAGAGACTTGTACGCATTCCGGCAGGCTCCTGATTCTCGGCGCAGCGATGACTGGGCATGAGCGCAAGGCTCGACAATCTTCGTCGCGGCGCGGCGAGCATCTTGGTTATGGGGCATCTGCAGCCTGTACGGGATAGGGCGCTTCAGGCTTGCGGATCTAAAAGTGTGTGTAGGTTTTATTTGGGTTGTATACAAAACACTTGTCGACTCAAGCCAGATCTATGCCAGCCGCGGATCTAAACGACGCGCCTGTCATTTCGTTTGGTTATTGATTTTGAATAAGTAGCTGAAAAATAGACGGTATAAATTGACCGTTTGAACAGGTATTTATTTTTTCAGTGGGCGTGGCAGGGCGCAGAAGGGAGGCGGGGTAGGGAGATAGGTGTAACTTTTCAGGGCATTGATGGATAAAGTGCACACAAAAATGGCACCTGTGGTGACATTTCTGTGTACAAGGTCGAGGCGGGCGTCGGTCTGTGCGGTATCAGGCCTTGGATTTGCTGATGATATTGCCGGCGTGCAGCCCGCATTCCTTCTGGGTCGCTTCTTCCCACCACCAGCGCCCCTCGCGCTCGTGCTGGTTGGGCAGTACCGGGCGGGTGCAGGGTTCACAGCCGATGCTGATGAAGCCGCGTTCATGCAGGCTGTTATAAGGCAGCTCCAGCATGCGGATGTAACCCCAGACTTCCTCGCTGGTCATTTGCGAGAGCGGGTTGAACTTGTACAGGGTGCGCTCCGGGGTGGAGAACGCCGTGTCGATTTCCAGCACGGCCACCTGGCTGCGGGTGCCGGGGCTCTGGTCGCGGCGCTGGCCGGTGGCCCAGGCGCGCACACCGGTGAGTTTGCGGCGCAGCGGCTCGATCTTGCGAATGCCACAGCACTCGCCATGACCGTCCTTGTAGAAGCTGAACAGGCCTTTTTCCTTCACGAAGGGTTCAAGCTTGGCGTGGTCCGGCGAGATCAGCTCGATGTCGATCTTGTAATGGTCGCGCACCTGGTCGATGAACCGATAGGTTTCCGGGTGCAGGCGACCGGTGTCGAGGCTGAACACCTTGACGTTCTTGTTCAGTTTCCAGGCCATGTCCACCAGCACCACGTCTTCGGCGCCACTGAAGGATATCCACAGCTCGTCACCGAACTCGGCGAAGGCCAGCTTGAGAATGTCCTGCGGGGACTTGTTGGCATAAGTCGTGGCGAGTTCCACGACGTCAAACGATGGGCTCATCAGGGCGGTTTCCTACAGGTCGGTGGCGCTGAGCGCTCTATAGGGGGCTGATGGTAACAAAAGCTGTCGGTACTGGCGCGCCCTGTGCGTTGCGCCGGCACCGGTGAATGGCTAGAGTCGGCAGGCCTTTTGTTCCCTCAACCGATAAACATCAATAAATGGGAGTGTCCTGTGGAAATCGCCTGTCTCGACCTGGAAGGTGTGCTGGTCCCGGAGATCTGGATCGCCTTCGCCGAAAAAACCGGGATTGAATCCCTCAGGGCAACCACTCGGGACATTCCCGACTACGACGTGCTGATGAAGCAGCGGTTGCGCATCCTCGACGAACACGGCCTCAAGCTGTCGGACATCCAGGAGGTGATTGCCACGCTCAAGCCGCTGGACGGTGCCATCGAGTTCGTCGATTGGCTGCGCGAGCGCTTCCAGGTGGTGATTCTTTCGGACACGTTCTATGAATTCTC
Source organism: Pseudomonas chlororaphis (assembly GCA_001023535.1). Classification (NCBI taxonomy): domain Bacteria; kingdom Pseudomonadati; phylum Pseudomonadota; class Gammaproteobacteria; order Pseudomonadales; family Pseudomonadaceae; genus Pseudomonas; species Pseudomonas chlororaphis. The sequence continues at coordinate 2,092,410 of CP011020.1, read as the reverse complement.
CCAACCTCTGATGCGCCAGTTGGGCTTCCCCACCTTGCTCTGTCATCGTTTGATTACCGATGACAGCGGGCGAGTGACGGGCTACCAACTGCGTCAGAAAGATCCCAAGCGGCAGTCGGTCCTGGCCTTCAAGAGCCTGTACTACCGAGTGATTGCGGCCGGAGATTCCTACAACGACACCACAATGCTCGGTGAAGCCGACGCCGGCATCCTGTTCCATGCGCCGGACAATGTGATCCGGGAGTTCCCGCAGTTCCCGGCGGTGCACAGCTTTGCCGAGTTGAAGCAGGAATTCCTCAAGGCTTCGAACCGCAACCTCAACCTGTAACCCCAATCCCTTGTGGGAGCGGGCTTGCTCGCGAATGCGGTGTGTCAGAAATGATGATGGTGACTGACACACTGCATTCGCGAGCAAGCCCGCTCCCACAGAAGATGTGTGGTCACTAAAGGTTCTGCAGGGTATCGAGCAGCACCTTTACCTTGGTAATCGACTCCTGATACTCCGCCTGCCAGTCCGAATCCGCGACAATCCCGCCGCCGCCCCAGCAGCACACCTGCCCATCCTTGACCAGCAGGCTGCGGATCGCGATGGAACTGTCCATTTCCCCGCGCACGTCCAGGTACAGCAGCGAGCCGCAATACAGGCCACGTCGGGTCGGTTCGAGTTCATCGATGATCTGCATGGCGCGGATCTTCGGCGCGCCGGTGATCGAGCCGCCGGGGAAGCTACCGGCGATCAGGTCCAGGGCATCCTTGTCGGCGGCCAGCTCGCCGGTCACGCTGCTGACCAGATGGTGCACGTTCGGGTAGCTTTCCAAGCTGAACAGCTCCGGCACCTGCACCGTGCCGATGCGGCAGGTGCGGCCCAGGTCGTTGCGCAGCAGGTCGACGATCATCAGGTTCTCCGCGCGATCCTTGGGGCTGGCCAGCAGGTCGGCGGCGTGGGCGGCGTCCTCGGCGGGCGTCGTGCCCCGGGGGCGGGTGCCCTTGATCGGCCGGGTTTCCACGTGGCCCTGGCTGACCCTGACGAAGCGTTCGGGTGACAGGCTCAGCACGGCGCCGCCCTCCGGCAGGCTCTGGAACCCGGAAAAAGGCGTCGGGCACGCAGCCCGCAGTGCCACGTAGGCCGCCCAGGCATCGCCCTGGCAAGGTGCGCGAAAGCGCTGGGCAAAATTCACCTGATAGCAATCGCCGGCCTGGATGTACGCGTGGATCTGTGCGAGCGCCTGGCGATAGGCGTCGGCGCTCAGGTCGGGTGTCATCGGCCCGGCCAGGCTGAAGTTGTCCACAGGCCGTGGGGCCGCCTGGCTGAACAGTGCAATCAGGCGCTGGCGTTCGGCTTCGGCGCAATGGGGGTGGAACACCAGTTGGCTGGTGCCGGCCTGATGGTCGCTGACCAGCGCCCAGTCGTACACGCCGAAACGCGCGTCGGGCAGGTGCAGGTCGTCCTTCGCATGGGACGGCAGGGTTTCGAGGTGTCGGCCGAAGTCGTAGCTCAGGTAGCCGATCAGGCCACCGGCGAAGGGCAATTGCACCGTGGCCGGCAGGACAGCATGCCCCAACCGGGTCAGTTGGGTGCGCAAACGTTGCAGGAAATCGCGACCACTCTCGTCCGGCAGCACCGCCAGTTGCGCCAGTGGCCAGGCGCTGAGCACATCATAACGCCCGCGTTCAGCACTCGGCCGGCCGCTGTCGAGCAGCACGCTGCCAGGGGCATGACGGATGGCCGCGAAGTACTCGGCGGGGTTGGCGCGGTAGGGCAGTGGGTGTACGGAACAGGTCGGCATGGGCGGGGCGGATCAGCCATTGAGGCGGGGGAGCGATTGTAATCCCTGTGTAGGATTTGCACCTAGAGGGATGTCGGAGATGGGTAAGTTTGGCGGCAGATACAACCCTGCACAACCCGTGGCGAGGGAGCTTGCTCCCGCTGGGTTGCGAAGCAACCCCCAACCAGATACCTCGGTGTGTCAGCTGGATCTCGTTGAATGTATCAGGGTTGCTGCGCAACCCAGCGGGAGCAAGCTCCCTCGCCACAAGGGGGAGACTGTTTCAGGGTTTATCCTTCAACCGGCGGAATATGCCCAAACAACTCCTGGGCAAAGGCCACTCGTTCTTCCACGGTCTCAACCACGCCACGGGCCTTGAGTGCTTCCAGGTGCGCTTCCACGGCGTGGGTGCGCAGGGTCAGGCCGCAGTCGTTGGCGATCTGGATGTTCAGTCCCGGCCGGGCATTGAGTTCCAGGATCAGCGGGCCTTTTTCCTGGTCCAGCACCATGTCCACGCCGATGTAGCCCAGCCCGCACAGTTCGTGACAACCGGCGGCCAGCTTCATGAAGCCGTCCCAGTAGGGCAGTTGCACGCCGTCCACCGCGTTGGTGGTGTCGGGGTGCTTGGTGATGATGTTGTTCAGCCAGGTGCCGCGCAGGGTCAGGCCCGTGGCGAGGTCGACGCCCACGCCGATGGCGCCCTGGTGCAGGTTGGCCTTGCCGCCGGACTGGCGGGTCGGCAGGCGCAGCATGGCCATCACCGGATAGCCCATCAACACGATGATGCGGATGTCCGGCACGCCTTCGTAGCTGATGCTCTTGAAGATCTGGTCCGGCACCACCCGGTATTCGATCAACGCCCGGTCCCGGTGCCCGCCCAGGGAATACAGGCCGGTGAGGATGCTGGAGATGTGGTGCTCGATTTCCTCATGGCTGACGATCTTGCCAGAGACCGTGCGATAGCGGCCCTCGAAGCGGTCGGCGATGACGATGATGCCGTCGCCGCCAGCGCCCTGGGCCGGCTTGATCACGAAGTCGGTGCGCCCGCCGATGATCCCGTCGAGCTTGTCGATTTCCTTCTCGGTGGAAATGATCCCGTACAACTCCGGCACATGGATGCCGGCCTCGATCGCCCGTTCCTTGGTGATGATCTTGTCATCGACGATGGGGTACAGGCTGCGCTTGTTGTACTTGAGCACGTAGTCGGCGTTACGCCGGTTGATGCCCATGATGCCCCGCGCTTCCAAGGCCTTCCAGGTCTTCCAGAAACCGAACATTACGAGTCAGCCTTGAGGAAGGCCTTGAACCGTACCAGCTCGGTCAGGCGGTAGCCGCGATAGCGCCCCATGGCCAGCATGAAGCCCACCAGGATCAGCAGGATCGCCGGGAACGTGAACACGAAATACACCAGCTCCGGCACGCTCATGATCAGGTGCGCCAGGGAGGCGGCGAACAGGGTGCCGATGGCGACCTTCATCGCATGGCCGGCGCCGCGTTCTTCCCAGGTAATGGACAGGCGTTCGATGGTCATGGTCAGGATCACCATCGGGAACAGCGCCACCGACAAGCCGCGCTCCAGGCCCAGCTTATGGCTGAACAGGCTGATGGCGGCGATCAGCACCACCACGAAGGTCAACACCACCGAGAGCCTGGGCAGCATCTGCAACTTGAGGTGTTCCAGGTACGAGCGCAGCGACAGCCCCAGCGCCGTGATCACCGTGAACAGGATGATCCCGAAGCCCAGTTGGGTTTCCCGGAAGGCCAGGGCAATCAGCACCGGGGTGAACGTTCCCAGGGTCTGCAGGCCGATCAGGTTGCGCAGCACCAGGATCACCAGCACGCCGATCGGGATCATCACCATGATCATGAACGTCTGCTGGGTCTGCAGGGGCAGGCCGTAGAGCGAGTATTCGAGGAAGTTGGCGTCGGTGTTCTCGTCCGTCAGCTTGGCCAGGCGGATTGCGTTCATCTCGCTGTTGTTCATGCTGAAGGTCACGGTGGCTTTCTTGCCGCCATCGACGGTGATCAGGTTTTCATCGCCGGTCCACCACAACAGCCGGTCGGTGGGCAGGCCCTGCTCGCCGGTGTCAGGGCTGAAATACAGCCAATCGGTGCCGTTGAAGCTGCGCAGCCACAGTTCCGGCGTCTGCGGCTGGTCGGCCACCAGGCGGATGGTGTGGACTTTTTCCACCGGGACGTGGGCAATCGACAGCACCAGTTCGACGATGCGCGCTTTGTTGCTCGACGACGGATCGCCGGCCAGCAGCAGCTTGACGTTGTCGTCGTTGAGGTTGTTGACCCGCTTGATGGCCTCGCTGATGAAGGTCTCGACGTCGGCCGAATGCTGGCGGATTGGGGCGAGCAGGGCTTCGGCGGCGAGTTTTTCCGGGCCCTCGACGGCGATGCTGTCACGGAAGGTCGGGCCCTTGACCTTGGTTTTTTCGGCGCTGTAACGCTTGGTCAGCACCAGGCGGTAGTAGAGCGTCTGGTTACCCTTGGCACGACGGGCCGACCACGTCACCTTGCGGTTACCGTCGACCCGGTTCACCGCCACACCGTAATTGTTGGAAATGAAGCTCTCGTTGAGGCTCACGTAGTCGCGGCTCAGGGGCGGCACGAACATCTGGACCTTGACCGGATCCTTGGCGTTGGGCACGAACTCGACCTTGGCGTCGATGTTCCACAAGTCGTCGGTGGCGTCTTCGGTCACCGGGATGCCGAGCACGAAAATCTGATAGGCCGTCACCGACAGGCCCAGCACCACCAGGATGGCGATCAGCATTTTCAAATGGAGGGTCAGGGAGCGCATTGGAATTACTCTGCGGTTTGAGCGGCATTGGCGCAGGCGGGTTTGCCGGCAGCGTATTTGAGACTGGGGTCGACCAGCGCGTCGAAGCGCTTGAGCGCTTCGGAGCCAATCAGCAACGGGTATTGGAAAGCGCTGCGGTCGGTCAGGTTCACTTCAATACTGCGCAGGGCCGAACCCATGCAGATGTCCAGTTCGATGACCGGCCGAGCCGTGTACTTCTTACCTTCTTCCGGGTCGTAGTCACCGGCGCGGCGCTTGATCTTGCTGACCCTGGCCAGCGGACGTTCGATGGGGTGCGAGTGGGCCGCGTCGATGGCCAGGTAGAAACGCACCCAGGATTCGCCGTTGCGCTTGAAGCGCTTGATGTCGCGGGCACTGAGGGACGCTGTCTTGGCCCCGGTGTCGAGCTTGGCGGCCACTTCCAGGTCGATGCCCTGCAAGGCCGCGTATTCGTTGAGGCCGTACACGGTTTTTTCGCCCGCCGCGGCAAGCCCCGGCAGGCACATGAGATAGAGAGCAGCAGATAAGGGCTTGAGTGTCATAGATCCTGGTGCGCAGCATTCCGTTCATCGGTTCAGGCCCTGGCATTACTGCGCAAGCTCCTTCAGGCGCTTTCCCTATATAGAGGAGAGCGGCAAACAGCGGCGGCATTCTAGCACGGTGGTTTTCTGACGCCACCGCTGGCCGGAGGCTACGATTGAACCATGCGAGCGGTTATGGAGAAGGTCGTTATTAGACGATTGTCGACAATATGGATTTTTACTTTGACGAATAGTTCTTTATTGGTTAGTTTTTGGCACATTGCTTTTAAAGGTGTCGACAATATGCTCGGTCAGCTCGAAACCCCGGTGATGGCCCAGGACGACTCGGAAACCCTCTCCGAGAACGTGTTCCGGCGTATCCAGGCGGCCATTGTCCAGGGCGACATTGCCCCCGGCAGCAAGATCTCCGAGCCGGAGCTGGCCCGCACCTACGGCATCAGTCGCGGGCCGTTGCGCGAGGCCATCCATCGCCTGGAGGGCCAGCGCCTGCTGGTGCGAGTGCCTCATGTCGGCGCGCGGGTGGTGTCCCTGAGCCATGCCGAGCTGTTGGAACTCTACGAAATCCGCGAATCCCTCGAAGGCATGGCCTGCCGCCTGGCAGCCGAGCGCATGACCCTGGAAGAAATCGACGAACTGCGCCGGGTCCTGGAAACCCACGAGCGCGATGCGGCGTTCCAGGCCGGTGTCGGCTACTACCAGCAGGAAGGCGATTTCGACTTCCACTACCGGATTATCCAGGGCAGCGGCAACCGCACCCTGACGCAAATGCTCTGCGGCGAGTTGTATCAACTGGTGCGCATGTACCGCATCCAGTTCTCCACCACGCCCAACCGTCCGCGCCAGGCCTTTGCCGAGCACCACCGGATTCTCGATGCCATCGCCGACCGTGACGGCGAATTGGCTGAATTACTGATGCGCCGGCACATCGGCGCCTCCAAACGCAACATCGCGCGTCATTTCCAGGACAGCGCCGCCACTGAACGAGGTGAGTCATGAGTTCCAGCAAGAGCACGCCAGGCCAGCGATTCCGCGACGCGGTCGCCCAGGAGCATCCGCTGCAGGTGGTGGGCACGATCAACGCCAACCACGCGTTGTTGGCCAAGCGCGCCGGCTTCAAGGCGATCTATCTCTCGGGCGGCGGTGTGGCGGCCGGCTCCCTCGGTGTGCCGGACCTGGGCATTACCGGCCTGGACGACGTGCTGACGGATGTGCGTCGCATCACCGACGTGTGCGACTTGCCGCTGCTGGTGGACGTGGACACCGGTTTTGGTTCCTCGGCGTTCAACGTGGCGCGCACGGTCAAGTCGATGATCAAGTTCGGCGCGGCGGCGGTGCATATCGAGGACCAGGTCGGCGCCAAGCGCTGCGGTCATCGGCCGAACAAGGAAATCGTCTCGCAACAGGAAATGGTCGACCGCATCAAGGCGGCGGTGGACGCTCGCACCGACGACAGTTTCGTGATCATGGCCCGTACCGATGCCCTGGCCGTGGAAGGGCTGGAGTCGGCCCTCGACCGTGCCGCCGCGTGCATCGAGGCCGGTGCCGACATGATTTTCCCCGAAGCGATCACCGAGCTTGAGATGTACAAGCTGTTCGCCAGCCGGGTGAAGGCGCCGATCCTGGCCAACATCACCGAGTTCGGCGCGACGCCGCTGTACACCACCGAGCAGTTGGCCGGTGCCGACGTGTCCCTGGTGCTGTACCCACTGTCGGCCTTCCGTGCCATGAACAAGGCGGCCGAGAACGTCTACACCGCGATTCGTCGCGACGGCACGCAGCAGAATGTCATCGACACCATGCAGACCCGCATGGAGCTTTACGATCGTATCGACTACCACACCTTCGAGCAGAAGCTCGATGCGTTGTTCGCGGCGAAGAAATAAGGCCCGCTCCCGAAACTTGCCGATTCCCTACAAATTCAACAATTGGAGACAGCAAATGGCCGAAGCAAAAGTACTCAGTGGCGCCGGGCTCCGTGGCCAGGTGGCCGGGCAAACCGCTTTGTCCACCGTGGGCCAGTCCGGTGCCGGCCTGACCTACCGTGGCTACGATGTTCGCGACCTGGCGGCAGAGGCGCAATTTGAAGAAGTGGCGTACCTGCTGCTGTACGGCGAGCTGCCGACCCAGGCGCAACTGGACGCCTACACCCGCAAGCTGCGTCAGCTGCGGGACCTGCCCCAGGCCCTGAAGGAAGTGCTCGAGCGCATCCCCGCCGACGCCCATCCAATGGACGTGATGCGCACCGGCTGCTCGTTCCTGGGCAACCTGGAACCCGAGCGCGATTTCACCGAGCAGCAGGACAAGACCGACCGCCTGTTGGGCGCATTCCCCGCGATCATGTGCTACTGGTATCGCTTCAGCCACCAGGGCCAGCGCATTGAGTGCGTCACCGACGAAGCCTCCATCGGTGGCCACTTCCTGCACTTGTTGCACGGCAAGAAGCCGAGCGAGCTGCACGTCAAGGTGATGAACGTGTCGCTGATCCTCTACGCCGAGCATGAGTTCAACGCCTCGACCTTCACCGCCCGGGTCTGCGCCTCGACCCTTTCGGACCTGTTCTCCTGCATCACCGCGGCCATCGGCTCGCTGCGCGGCCCGCTGCATGGCGGGGCCAACGAGGCGGCGATGGAAATGATCGAGCGCTTCGACTCGCCGGAAGCGGCGATCAAGGGCACGCTGGCGATGCTTGAGCGCAAGGACAAGATCATGGGCTTCGGCCACGCGATCTATAAGGACAACGACCCGCGTAACGAGGTGATCAAGGGCTGGTCGAAAAAGCTTGCCGACGAAGTGGGCGATACGGTGCTGTTCCCCGTCTCCGAAGCCATCGACAAGACCATGTGGGAGCAGAAGAAACTGTTCCCCAACGCCGATTTCTACCACGCCTCGGCTTACCACTTCATGGGCATCCCGACCAAGCTGTTCACACCGATCTTCGTGTGCTCGCGTTTGACCGGCTGGGCCGCCCACGTGTTCGAACAACGCGCCAACAACCGCATCATCCGCCCGAGCGCCGAATACACCGGCGTCGAACAGCGCAAGTTCGTGCCAATCGAACAACGCTGAGCTGGAGGGCGCTGGCGCTGTAACTGAAGGAACCGCCTTCTCTTGTGGGAGCGGGCTTGCTCGCGAAGACGGACTGACATTCAAGATTGATGTCGACTGACACACCGCATTCGCGAGCAAGCCCGCTCCCACAGTTGACCGGGTTCACTTCAATAGCTGCGCCGGCCCCTCTGAAACCACCGTGACCCGAGTCCTGACGATGAACACAGAATTTCGCAAACCGCTGCCCGGCACTTCGCTGGATTATTTCGACGTTCGTGGGGCCGTCGAGGCCATCCGTCCCGGCGCCTATGACGGCCTGCCGTACACCTCCCGCGTGCTGGCCGAGAACCTCGTGCGCCGCTGCGACCCGGCGACGCTGGGCGAATCGCTGCTGCAACTGATCGAGCGCAAGCGTGACCTGGACTTCCCCTGGTTCCCGGCCCGCGTGGTGTGCCATGACATCCTCGGCCAGACCGCCCTGGTGGACCTGGCCGGCCTGCGTGATGCCATCGCCCAGCAGGGCGGGGACCCGGCGCAGGTCAATCCGGTGGTGCCGACGCAACTGATCGTCGACCATTCCCTGGCCGTGGAAAGCGGCGGCTACGATCCCCAGGCGTTCGCCAAGAACCGCGCCATCGAAGACCGGCGCAACGAGGACCGATTCCACTTCATCAACTGGACCAAAAAGGCCTTCAAGAACGTCGACGTGATCCCGCCCGGCAACGGGATCATGCACCAGATCAACCTGGAGAAAATGTCCCCGGTGATCCAGCAGCGTGACGGCGTGGCATTCCCCGACACCTGCGTGGGCACCGACAGCCACACGCCTCACGTCGATGCCCTGGGGGTGATCGCCATCGGTGTTGGCGGCCTGGAAGCGGAAAGCGTCATGCTCGGCCGTGCCTCGTGGATGCGCCTGCCGGAAATCATCGGCGTCGAACTGACCGGCAAGTTGCAACCGGGCATCACCGCCACCGACATGGTGCTGGCACTGACCGAGTTCCTGCGCAAGCAAAAGGTCGTCGGCGCCTGGCTGGAGTTTTTCGGTGAAGGTGCCCAGGCCCTGACCCTGGGCGACCGCGCGACCATCTCCAACATGGCCCCGGAATACGGCGCCACGGCGGCGATGTTCTACATCGACCAGCAGACCATCGATTACCTGAAGCTCACCGGTCGTGAAGACCAGCAGGTGCAACTGGTCGAGACATACGCCAGACAAGTTGGCTTGTGGGCCGATCACCTCAAGGGTGCGCAGTACGAGCGCGGCCTGAGTTTCGACCTGTCGTCGGTGGTGCGCAACATGGCAGGGCCGAGCAACCCCCACGCCCGCGTGGCCACCACGGACCTGGCGGCCAATGGCATTGCCGGGCAATGGACCGAAGTGCCGGGGCAGATGCCCGACGGCGCGGTGATCATCGCCGCCATCACCAGTTGCACCAACACCAGCAACCCGCGCAACGTGATCGCCGCCGGCCTCTTGGCGCGCAACGCCAACCGCCTGGGCCTGGTGCGCAAGCCGTGGGTCAAGTCCTCCCTGGCGCCCGGTTCGAAAACCGTGGCGTTGTACCTGGATGAGGCAGGCCTGACCAAAGAACTGGAGCAACTGGGCTTTGGTGTCGTGGCCTTTGCCTGCACCACCTGCAACGGCATGTCGGGTGCATTGGACCCGGTGATCCAGCAGGAAATCATCGACCGCGACCTGTACGCCACCGCCGTGTTGTCGGGCAACCGCAACTTCGACGGCCGCATTCATCCGTACGCCAAGCAGGCGTTCCTCGCGTCGCCGCCGCTGGTGGTGGCCTATGCCATCGCCGGGACCATCCGTTTCGACATCGAGAAGGACGTGCTGGGCGTGGTGGACGGTCGGGAAATCCGCCTCAAGGACATCTGGCCGAGCGACGAAGAAATCGAAGCGGTGGTCAAGGCCTCGGTCAAGCCGGAACAGTTTCGCCAGGTCTACATCCCGATGTTCGCTATCCAGGAAGACACCGGGCCGAAAGTCACGCCGCTGTACGACTGGCGTCCGCAAAGCACCTACATTCGTCGTCCACCTTATTGGGAAGGCGCGCTGGCCGGTGCGCGGCCGCTCAAGGGCATGCGCCCGCTGGCGGTGCTGCCGGACAACATCACCACCGATCACCTGTCGCCGTCCAACGCGATCATGCTCGACAGCGCCGCCGGTGAATACCTGGCCAAAATGGGCCTGCCGGAAGAGGACTTCAACTCCTACGCGACCCACCGGGGCGACCACCTGACCGCGCAGCGCGCCACCTTCGCCAACCCGAAACTGTTCAACGAAATGGTCCAGGAAAACGGCAAGGTCAAGCAGGGCTCCCTGGCCCGGGTCGAGCCGGAAGGCCAGGTCATGCGCATGTGGGAAGCCATCGAAACCTACATGCAGCGCAAGCAGCCGCTGATCATCGTCGCCGGTGCCGACTACGGCCAGGGTTCCTCCCGGGATTGGGCGGCCAAGGGCGTGCGCCTGGCCGGTGTCGAGGCGATTGTGGCCGAGGGCTTCGAGCGCATCCATCGCACCAACCTGGTGGGCATGGGCGTGTTGCCATTGGAATTCAAGCCCGGCACCGACCGCAAGACCCTGGGTATCGACGGCAGCGAGGTCTATGACGTGATCGGCGAGCGTACGCCGCGGGCGACGCTGACGCTGGTGATCACGCGCAAGAACGGCGAGCGCGTCGAGGTGCCGGTGACCTGCCGTCTCGACACCGCCGAAGAGGTGTCGATTTATGAAGCCGGGGGCGTGTTGCAACGCTTCGCCCAGGACTTTCTTGAATCGGCGGTCGCCGTTTAAATCTCACGATAGGGAGTAGGAGCGTCCATGGCTCACGCACCACAAGTCAGAATCCCCGCCACCTACATGCGTGGCGGCACCAGCAAAGGCGTGTTCTTCAGCCTGCAAGACCTGCCCGAGGCCGCCCGCGTCCCGGGGCCGGCGCGCGATGCCCTGTTGTTGCGAGTCATCGGCAGCCCCGACCCGTACGAGAAACAGATCGATGGCATGGGCGGTGCGACGTCCAGCACCAGCAAGACGGTGATCCTGTCCAAGAGCTCACGCGCCGATCACGATGTCGATTACCTGTTCGGCCAGGTCTCCATCGACAAGCCATTCGTGGATTGGAGCGGCAACTGCGGCAATCTGTCGGCGGCGGTGGGCTCGTTCGCCATCAGCAGCGGCCTGGTGGAGGCAGCGCGCATTCCGCACAACGGCGTGGCCGTGGTGCGGATCTGGCAGGCCAATATCGGCAAGACCATCATCGCCCATGTGCCGATCACCGACGGCGCGGTGCAGGAAACCGGCGACTTCGAACTCGATGGCGTGACCTTTCCGGCGGCTGAAGTGCAGTTGGAGTTCCTGGACCCGGCGGCTGACGAGGAGGGCGGTGGCGGTTCGATGTTCCCCACCGGCAACCTGGTGGACGACCTTGAGGTGCCGGGTGTCGGTACGTTCAAGGCGACCTTGATCAACGCCGGGATCCCGACGATTTTCATCAATGCCCGAGACGTCGGTTATACCGGCACGGAATTGCAAGGCGCGATCAATGGCGACGCCAAGGCACTGGCGATGTTCGAAACCATTCGGGCCCACGGCGCCTTGCGCATGGGTTTGATCAAGCACCTGGACGAAGCTGCCCAGCGCCAGCACACGCCGAAGGTGGCGTTCGTCGCACCGCCGGCGGACTACGTCTCGTCGAGTGGCAAGACGGTGGCTGCCGGCGACGTTGATTTGCTGGTCCGGGCGTTGTCCATGGGCAAGCTGCACCATGCCATGATGGGCACCGCGGCCGTGGCCATCGGCACCGCGGCCGCCATTTCCGGCACCCTGGTCAACCTCGCCGCCGGCGGCACCGAACGCAGCGCCGTACGTTTCGGCCACCCCTCCGGCACCTTACGCGTCGGCGCCGAAGCCAGCCAGGTCAACGGCGAATGGACCGTGACCAAGGCCATCATGAGCCGCAGCGCGCGGGTATTGATGGAAGGGTTCGTGCGTGTGCCGGGGGATGCCCTGAACTAAGTTGAAAGCCTGTGGGAGCGGGCGTGCCCGCGAAGCGGTGTATCAGCCAGCACAAAGGTTGGAGGCGCTGGTTTTTTCGCGAGCAAGCCCGCTCCCACAGGGGCGCTGTCAGTCTCCTGCCAGTGCCGCGATGACTTGTCCAATATTGCCCTCCAGCTCCGCCACCGGGTCGGCGGCGTCGGTGCTCAGCACCAGCAATTGGCTACCGCCTTCGCGGATGGCCGCTTTCACGGCCTCCGACGGTTGGCGATGGTGCAGCACCAGCGCCACTTCGTTGTCTTTCAATTGGGCGGTCAGTTGGGCGAGGGCCTCGGGTGTCCATTCGGCGTCGGGGCGGGCGTCGGTGTCGATTGTGTCCAGGTTCAGCCCACTGATCAGGTAGCCGAAGTGTTCGCTCAGGCTGACCACGCTCAGGTTGTCGGCACTGGCGAGGCGTTTTTCGCTGTCGGCGCTGAGCTTGAGCAGGCGTTGCTTGAGGGTCGCCAGGTTGCTGTCGATGCTGGGCTTGGCCGAGGGCGCCAGGCGTACCAGGTCGGCGGCGATCACATCGGCCATCCGCCCGAGGTTATGACTGGCCATCCACGGCTGGCTCGCCAGGCCATCGGCCGTGCCCGGTTGCACGGCGATCCCTGGCAAGGCACCGTCCACCGGGCGGGCGGCATCGACTTCGACAATGCGGATGTTGCTGCGCCGGGCCATGGGGTACAGCGGATCGTCTGGCCACAGTGAGCGCAGGCCGATCACCGCGTCGGCGTCACGGGCCAGTGTGTTCAGTGCTGGAGCGCCCCGGCCACTGAAATAGGCGCTCTGCCGGGTGCCGGGCAAGTTGGCCGGGGCCGCTCGGTCCAGCTTGACGTCAGTGCCCTTGAGCAAGGTCTCGCTCAACCCGTAGGTGACAGGCAGCGAGGCCAGCAGGTGCACGGGCCGGCTGCTTTCGGCGGCGAATGCGGGGAGGGTGATCAGGCCGCCTAGCGCCACGGCTAGGCTCAAGCGTCGAAGCATCATCATTTATCCAAGGTTCCCTTTGAGGCTGGGGACGACACCGCGGGCGATGGCGCTCAAGGCGAAGGCGATGCCGGCCACCAGGATGATCGCGGCACCGGAGGGGATCGGCAGGTCGAAAACGATCGGTGCGAGGATTCCGCACAAGGTACTGACGGTGGCGATCAGCACCGAGCAGCCGAAAAAGCCTTTCAATGACTGGCTGAGCAAGCGCGCCGCCGCGGCCGGGATCACCAGTAAGGCGCCGACCAGGATCGCGCCGATGACTTTCACCGCCGCCACCGTGATCAACGTCACCAGGACCACGAACAGATAATCCAGGGTCTTGACCGCCACGCCTCGCACCGCCGCCAGTTGCGGGTTGAAACTGGCCAGCATGATGCGGTTGTACAGTGGCAACGCCAGGGCCATCACCAGCGAGCCGACCACCGCCAGCACCAGCAGGTCGTTGCCGTTGACCGTCAGTACCGAGCCAAACAGCACGTTTTCGAGGATGTGCACGTTGATCTTGCCCGCCAGGATCAGCAGCAGGCTGGCGCCCAGGGCCAGGGACACGGAAAGGAAGACGCCGATCAAGGTGTCCGGTGCCAGGCCGGTACGGTTGCGCAGGTAGTTGAGCAGGATGCCGAACAACAGGCAGTAACCGAACAGGCTGCCATACGGCCCGGTGTAGGGCTCGCCCAACAGGATGCCGATGGCGACGCCGGTCAGCGCCGCGTGGCCCACCGCCTCGGAGAAAAACGCGAAGCGCTTGACCACCACCAGTGTGCCCAGGCCGCCCAGCACCGGTCCGATCAACAGCCCGGCCAGCAGCGCATTGACCACGAACCCGTAGGCCAGCGCCTCGGGCAGGTAGCCGGACGAGGCCCAGCCCTGGACCATCAAGCGAAAGGCTTCATAGCTCATCAGGCGGCGCTCCCGTTCGTCCGTGGATGGGTGGAAAACAGCGACAGCAAGCGTTCGGGGGTGAGGGTCTGGTGCGGTGGACCGTCGAACAGCACCCGGCGGTTCAGGCCGGTGACCCGGTCGGCCAGGCGCGCGACGGCTTCCAGGTCATGCTCGATCCAGAGCACGGTGATCCCGGCTTCGCGCCAGTCCCGCAGCAACCGTTCGAAGACCTGGATCCCGGCCTCGTCCAGCGCCGACATCGGTTCATCCAGCACCAGCAATTGCGGCGGTGGGATCAAACCCTGGGCGAGCAGTACTCGCTGGCGTTCGCCGCCAGACAGCGCGCCCATGCGTCGCTTGCGTTTGTCCTGCATGCCGACCCGTTCCAGGGCCGCGCCGATGGCACCGGCGTAATGCCGGCTCAGGCCGAGAAAGGCGGGCCGTCGCTGACACATCGCCGCCATGAAATCATCCACGGTCATGGGCAGGCCCCGGTCGAACTCCAGCGCCTGGGGCACGTAGCCAATCACGCCGGGTTCGCCCGGCCATTGCAGGCTCAAGCGGCCCTGGTGTGGCATCTGCCCGAGCAATGTCTTGATCAGTGAGCTCTTGCCGCCACCGTTGGGCCCCACCAGGGCGTGGATGCTGCCGGGCGCCACCTGGAACGCCACCTCATCGAGGATGGTGGTGCGACCGAGGTCCAGGCGGATGCCGGCGAATTCAATCAACGGCCCGGTGTGAGGCCGGGTGAGGGTTTGCTGGGCGGTCATGCGCCGGACTCCTGGATGGCCCGGACCACCGTGTCGAGGTTGCCGGTCATTTCCTTCTCGTACTTCTCGGCGCTGTAGTCGCCGTAGGAAATGTGCGAGAGCGGGTACAGCTTCACGCCGGACTCACGTTGGATGGTGTCGACGTAGGTGGACGGAAAATCCATCTCGGAGAAGATCACCTTCACGTCCAGCTCGCGCAGTTGATCGATGGTCTTCTTCAGTTGGCTGGGGCTCGGCTCGATGCCATGGGCGGGCTCGACCACCGCGGTCACTTCCAGGCCGAATTCACGCAGCAGGTAGTCGTAGGCGGCATGCACCGTGGCCACCCGCAGCTCGGCGTTGGGCGCCTGGGTCAGTTTCGCCAGGGCGGCGGCGCGCATCTGGCGCAGGCGCTTGCCGTAGGCACGGGCGTTCTGGGTGTAGGTCTTGGCGTTGTCCGGGTCGAGCTTGCCCAGTTCCCGGGCGATGTTGTTGACCTGGGCAATGGAGGCGCTGATGGACAGGAACGTGTGCGGGTTCACCACTTTGCCCGCGCCGCGGGCCGCGGTACCGGTGGCCGCCAGTAGCGGCACGTTCTCGTTGGCTTCGATCACCTTCACGTCCGGGGTTTCGCTGGCGGCGATCATGCGGTCGGCGAAATCGTCATGGCCCACGCCGTTGAGCACGATCACGTCGAGGCCGCCGATGCGTTTGATGTCTTCGGAGCGAGGCTCGTAGGCGTGGGGGTTGAAACCGGCCGGGATCAGCGGGACGACCTCGGCCTTGTCGCCGACGATGTTCGCCACGTAGCTGTAATAAGGGTGCAGGGTAATGCCGATGCGCAGGCGCTTGGCTGTTTCGGCGCTGGCCGGCGCGGTGAACAGGCAGGCCAGCAGGCTGATTAGCAGCAGGCGCAGCAAGGAGCGGCGTTGAGGGGCGATAGGCATGGGCGAAGGGTCTTCTCTCGAATCAGGGGCGTGGGTCAGTGCCGATGCTGGCGGGTCACGCCGGCGTCGAATTGCGCGACGATCTGCTGCCAGCCGGCGGCGGACAGCGCGGCATCGTCCAGTGCAGTAGGCGCCGTGGGGCGATTGCCACGGTTGAGCCAGATGTCCGGTGCAGCGTCGGAAGCTTCGCCGATGCGCATCAGAAACGAACCGGCGACGGCGGGATTGCCGCTCGTACCGAAGTAGGCCCGATCCCCCAGCGACTGCCAGGCGTGGCCGCCGCGGCTGACGGAACTGGCGTCCTGGGCGAACGGGGCAAAGCCTTCATCCGCCAATGCCTGCGGGGTGGGCAGCGAGGGGTGTTCTTCGCGCAACAGGCGAATTTCATCCAGGGTCACTCGCAGGTCCGCATAGAGGCCTTGTTCCGCGGCGCTGAGGTCGCGGCGGGCGTCGAGCTGGTTCGAGGCCAGGACGTGCGTGTCTTCGGCCTTGCGGTGCCATGTCACGACCGACCCGGCCACCAGCACGATGACCAGGCACAACAGCGCGACGTAGAGGGTTTCATGGCCCGCGCCGGCAGGCCGGACGACTTGAGTCGTGGACGGGTTCATGGGGCCTCGATGTCCGCTTGGTCGATTTCCACCACGTGGCCGGGGCCGGCGTCGAAGAGCACATAGAATTCAGCGTTCGGTTTCTTGAAGGTCAGCGTTGAATCCGCCCCCAGCTTGCCCGGAACCAGGATGGTTTCGTCGTAGCCAATGACGTCCAGGGTCACCCCAGGCGCGCCGCTGCCGTCGGAAAAGCCACCGGTGCACTGGATCTGCTCGGCGTCGATGGCCTTGCATTCGCACATCGGGTTGTGGGCCAGGACACTGGAGCTGAAGCCAGCGCAGAACAGCAGCGCCAGGCGCTTGAAACAGGCGCGGGAAGTCATCGTTGGGTTCCTTGGGTGTTCAGCCAGGCGACGGTGGCCGGTGACGCCTGGCTCAGGGGAATGGAAGCCTGGTGCATCGAGCCATCCCAACCTTCGAGGGTTATCCACAGCTCGGCGTCCGGCTGAGTCTTGGACGGCACCGGCAGCAAGGCGCCCATGCGATAGGGCGAGCCGAAGAAAATCACCCCGGCGGCCCGCAGGCTGCGAGGCTTGCCGATGCGCAGGTAGGTGGCCTTGACCTGGCCGATGCAACGTTGGCACAGGGCCGCGTTGAAATGCTTCATGGGCCCGGCTGGGCCCTCCTGGCGTGGCGCTTCATTGCGAAACTCGGCCAGGCGCAGGCTCCAGGGCCCGACCTGGATTTCACCGACGTCCCGTTGACCCAGCCCCTCGTCGCCACGGAACAACGCCGCTTCGGAGAAATACTTGGGCATGAATCCCAGGGGAATCAGCAACAGCAGTACGTTGAGGTGAAAGCGCCATTTACGCCAGATCAGGTTCAGGCGTGACGGTGTCGATGGGTGGGTAGTGGACTGGCTCACAGGCTGCCCTCCGATGATTCACTGCCCATGGACGGCTGCAGTGACCGTGCAGCCCGTGCTCCTCGGCTGGGCTTCTGGCTGCGCTTGAAGGCGTTGGCGGTGGCGAGGGCCGTGCGCTTGGTCCAGATCAGCAACCCACTGAGCACCATCATGCTCAGGATCAGGCCGAAGAAGAACCAGATCAGCTTGATCCACAGCCCGCCGAAATCCCCTGTATGCAACGGCCGCATGGATTCGGTGACGAACTCCAGGGTGGTGCGGTCCGACAGCAGCCGCAAGGCCGCCACGTCACCGTCGTAGGGGTTGAGCGTGGCGGTCTGGAACATCAGCGGGTACCAGCCGCGTCCACTGATTTCCAGATGGCTGTAGGCATTGCCGGGCAGGTTGATGAAGCTCGCTTCCAAGCCGGGGATTCGCTGCTGGGCAATTTCAAGGGCCCGGTCCAGGTTCAACAGGGGCGGTGCCGTGCCGTCGGCCGACAGAGGCACGCTTTCCCGGGCGACCACCGGCAGCACGGGCTCGCTGGAAATGGAAATCTGGTTGTCGAACAGCAAGGCCTGGATCAGGAACCAGGTACCGGTGATGGAAATGACCGCGATGAACCAGATCGACCAGATGCCACTGAGGCGGTGGAAGTCGCCCCAGAAAATCCGCGCGCCGTGGCGAATGCGCAGGGTTGGACGAAAAAAGCCTTTCCAGAAGCGCTTGTAGACCACCAGCCCGGTGACCAGGGACGCCAGCAGCGGCAGGCCGAGGAACGACACCAGGTACCAGCCCCAGCTGAAACCGTTGGTGAACGGGACCAGCCACCAGCCGTGCAGGGCGCGGGTGAACGCCTGGAAGTTGAACGTCGGCGCCGAGCCCTGGATGACGCCGCTGTAGGGGTTGACGTAGACCGTGTCGGGACGGCCATCAGGGTAGGTGACCCGGACCTCCAGGGCGAAATGCGATTCATCCGGGCGGGTGATGCTCTGCACCTGGGTAAGCGGCTGGGCTTGCCTGATCGCCGCGACCACCTGCTCGTAGCCGAGCAGCGGTGCATCGTCTGTCGGCTTGCTGGCGCGCATCTCCGGGTTGGCCAGCCAGACGATCTCCTGGCTGACCACGGCAAGGGTGCCGGTGACACACACGATGAGGACGAAAAACCAGATGGGCAATGCCAGCCAGCTATGGACCAGGAACCAGAGTTTGGAGCGGGACTTCTTGGACATGATTGAACGTCTTGATTCGATGAAAGGCTCTGTATTACGGGCTTCGCAACACGGTGAACCCTGGACGGGCGGGCCGTGGCTTTTGCCGACGCGGCCCGCTGCATCTAATTAAGACGAACGAGAAACTGAAATCCCGAAGGGAAAGATGAAAGAAAATGTTTCGCAATCAGTTTTAGTCCTGTCCGTGGGAGCGAGCAGGTTTGCTCCCACAGCGGGATAGGGCTTCAGGTCAGCCTGATTGGAACATCTCCCGGGCCCGTTGCTCGATCTGTTCCTGGGTCAGGTCCTCCTTGTGCGTTGCCAGGAACCACACATGCCCATAGGGATCTTTCAGGCTGCCGGTGCGATCCCCATAAAACTGGTCTTTCACTTCCGAGATCACCGTACCGCCCGCGTCGATGGCCTGGGCAAATGCACTGTCCACGTCCTCGACGTACAGGTGCAGGCCTACCGAGGGCGATGCGTCCGGATTGCGCAGCGGGCCTTGGTCGCAAGGCGTACCGAGCATGATCGGGAAGTCGTTGATCCGCAGTTCGGCGTGTCCGACGCTGCCATCGGGCATCGGCAGGCGCATGACCTCGGTGGCGTTGAAGGCCTTTTTATAGAACTCGATGGCTTCGGCCGCTTTTTGAATGCCCAGGTAGGGCGTGATGCAATGGAAACCTTCAGGAATGGTTTTGGCACCCATGACGTTTCTCCTTGTGGGGTAGGGCGAAGAGCACCTTCGCTGACTGGCGCCCATCCACTATAGGACAGCGTTCTGGCACCTGGTCGCGCGCCGACGAACGTCTCACGGCGCGTCCAGCAGATGAGCGCCCGGCCCGCGCTTGCCCAGCACATCGCCCTGGTTGCGCAGGGGGCAATGCTCCATCGACAGGCAGCCGCAGCCGATGCAGCCGTTGAGCCGGTCGCGCAGTGCCACCAACTGGTTGATGCGCTCATCCAGCGCCTGGCCCCATTGCGCCGAGAGGCGTTGCCAGTCAGTCGCCGTGGGCGCGCGGCTATCCGGGAGGTTTTTCAAGGCCTCGCCAATTTCCGCCAAGGGAATGCCCAGGCTCTGGGCAACCTTGATCAGCGCCACGCGGCGCAACACTTCGCGCGGGTAACGCCGTTGGTTGCCCGAATTGCGCGTGCTGTTGATCAAGCCCTTGGCTTCATAGAAGTGCAGGGCGGTGACCGCCACGCCGCTGCGGGCGGCGACTTGGCCGACGGTGAGTTCCTTGTGGACATCGATCGATTTCATTGGCCTGAATTTCTCGCTTGACCTTGACTTAACTAGAGGTTTTACCCTGCAGGCCTTCGGATCTCAAGATCCGCCTTACACACATCGGGAACCTTTCATGCAGATGCCAAGGAACAATCGCAGTTTCACCCAGCTGATGGAGTTCAACATCGAACCTCAATGGCAGCAGGCCTTGGTCTCGGCGCTGTCGGAGCAGACCGAGCGCCTGGCCCGTGACCATCAGGGATTGCTGAGCGCCAGCATCCAGGCCAGCGAAGACGGTCGGCGAGTACTCAACTATTTGCAGTGGCAAACCCGTGAGGCGGGCGAAGCAGCGCTTCGTAGTGTCGAAGCCGGCGAGCAGGACTTCTGGCGGTTGGTGCACCGGGCCAAGGCCGTCACGTTCGGCTCATTCGAGGTGCTGTGCAACATCGAGCGCAGCCTCGATAACGCCTTGCATTGCCAGTTGGTCGATTAAGCGCAACGGTCGATTCGAGGACGCGATACCCACTATCGAGAGGGTTGATTTCTGCCCGGCAGGGCCCGCGAGTAGCCTTTGTTCATCGCCCAACTCCAGAACACCGGACACTTGCCATGAACCGTACCCTTGCCGTTTTGCTGCTGTTGACTGCCACCGTATTGAGCGGTTGCGCCACCTCGTCGCCGGAGCTGCGTCCCTACAGTGCCGATGAAACCCGCGAGCTGGCCCTTGAGGCCTTGAATCGCCGCGGCCTTTCGTTCGAGGAATACCACGCGAAGAAAACCGAGTTGCTCGGCACCGCGCAAAAGAATGTCGGCTTCGACGACCAGGGCGAGATGAGCGCCGAACTGGGTGTGCAGACACCTGGCCGCTCAAGCTGAGGGACTGTACTGCTCGAAGTTTTGCCCAACTGTCCATGGGTTTGCGCCAGGACGTGGGGTAGGGTCATGGCTTGACTGACCGCCCCGATGGACTGACTTCACATGACCCTCTCGCTCGACCTCTTGCTGGGCTTCGCCCTGTTTGCCCTGGTGACCTCGATCACGCCGGGTCCCAACAACACCATGCTGTTGGCCTCGGGTGTCAATTTCGGTTTCAACCGCACTATTCCTCACATGCTAGGCATCACCTGCGGCTTCTTTTCCCTGGTGCTGGCGGTAGGCCTAGGCCTGGGCGCGGTGTTCCAGGCATACCCGTTGCTCTATACCGCATTGCGCTACATCGGGGCGGCGTACCTGTTGTACCTGGCGTGGAAAATCGCCCACTCCGGCCCGGTATCGGACAGCCAGCCGGGAGCGCACACGCCCATCAGCTACTGGGGGGCGGCGGCCTTCCAGTGGGTCAACCCGAAGGCCTGGATCATGGCCATCGGTGCCATCAGCACGTACACCCCTTTGCAGGGCTATTTCTTCAATGTGGTGGTGATCGCCGCGGTGTTTGCCCTGATCAACCTGCCGAGCGTGAGCCTCTGGGTGGTTTGCGGCAGCCTGTTGCGCAACCTCTTGCGTGATCGTCGCTGGCTGCGCCTGTTCAACTGGGGCATGGCGCTGTTGCTGGTCGCTTCGTTGTATCCGCTGTTGCTCGAAAGCATCAGTTGAGGGCTGAGCTTCGACGCGATGCCTGCTAAGCTCGCTGTTCAGGAGCGTTCCTACGCACTTTTAAACGAAGTCCGACTTCTTTAAGGTCTTTGATCAGGTATTGCTTGTCTCGAATCCCAACGAGGGCGCCTGATCCCGGAGCAGGCTCTGCGAGTTTCCCATGAAAAAACGTCCGCTATATTTCGATTATGCCGCCACCACGCCGGTGGATGAGCGGGTCATACAGGTCATGGTCCAGTGCCTTGGCTTTGACGGCAACTTCGGCAACCCGGCTTCCAGTTCCCATGCTTTCGGCCAGGAGGCCCGTCTCTCGGTCGATCGGGCCCGCCAGCAAGTGGCGCATCTGGTGGGCGCCCAGCCCGAGCAGATCGTCTGGACTTCCGGCGCTACCGAATCCAACAACCTGGCCCTCAAGGGCGTTGCCCAGGCCCGCGCCGGGGGCGGTGGTCATGTCATCACCAGCCTGATCGAGCACAAGGCGATCCTCGACACGGCAAGACAGCTCGAGGAAAGCGGCGTCGAGGTCACATGGCTGGCGCCGGACGCCGAGGGGCTGATCAGCCCGCAGGCGGTTCGCGACGCTCTGCGTGAAGACACGTTCCTGGTGTCGCTGATGCTGGTGAACAACGAGTTGGGCACCGTCAATGATGTCGTGGCCACGGGCGAGATCTTGCGTGAGCACGGTGCGCTGTTTCATGTCGACGCCGCCCAGGGTGCCGGCAAGGTGAAGATCGACCTGGCCCGCTGGCCGGTGGACCTGATGTCGTTTTCCGCCCATAAAATCTATGGCCCCAAGGGGATCGGTGCGCTGTACGTCGGCGACCGTGCCCGGCCGCGGCTGGCGGCGCAGATTCACGGTGGCGGGCACGAGGGCGGCCTGCGTTCCGGGACCCTGGCGACCCATCAGATCGCTGCCATGGGCGCCGCGTTCGAACTGGCCGCCCAGGCGTTCGACGAAGAGCTGGCCAAGATCGCCCGGTTGCGCAATCGTTTGCTGGAGCCGCTGCTGGCCTTGCCCGGGGTTTGTATCAACGGCAGCGCCACCCGGCGAATTCCCCACACATTAAGCCTCACGTTCAATGAAGGGACGTTCGACCCAGCGACCCTGGGTGCGTCGATTGCCTTTTCCGCGACCTCGGCCTGCAACTCGGCGCATAACACGCCGTCCCACGTGCTGCTGGCCTTGGGGCATGATGCACGCGCGGCGGGACGCACCGTCCGTCTGAGCCTGGGGCGTTATACCACCGAGCAGGACATCGATGAAGCGGTACGGCTGATCAAGGCTGCATGTGCGACGGCGCCGGCGTTTTGGGCCACCACCCCATGAGCCGAGCGTCTTCGGCAGCGAACAACAACA
Source organism: Pseudomonas chlororaphis (assembly GCA_001023535.1). Lineage (NCBI taxonomy): Bacteria > Pseudomonadati > Pseudomonadota > Gammaproteobacteria > Pseudomonadales > Pseudomonadaceae > Pseudomonas > Pseudomonas chlororaphis. The sequence continues at coordinate 2,069,785 of CP011020.1, read as the reverse complement.
TTAATGAGCAGGAGAAACGATGAGCACCGAGCCTTTGACCCACGGACTGGTTCCCCAGCGCCTGGCCCGACTTCGCCAACGGATGAATCAGCAGGGTATCCATGCGCTGTTGGTGCCATCGGCCGACCCGCATCTGTCGGAATACCTGCCGGGTTACTGGCAGGGGCGGCAGTGGTTGTCGGGGTTCCATGGCTCGGTGGGCACGTTGATCGTGACCGCCGGTTTTGCCGGCGTCTGGGCCGACAGTCGGTACTGGGAACAGGCCACCCATGAGCTGGAAGGCAGCGGTATCGAGCTGGTCAAGCTGATCCCGGGCCAGCCCGGCCCCCTGGATTGGCTCGCCGAGCAAACGCCCAAGGGTGGGGTCGTGGCGGTGGACGGTGCGGTGATGGCCGTGGCTTCGGCCCGGACCCTGAGCGGCAAGTTGGCGGAACGAGGTGCGCGGTTGCGTACGGACATCGACCTGCTTGACGAAATCTGGACCGATCGCCCGAGCCTGCCCAATCAACCGGTCTACGCGCATTTGCCTCCCCAGGCGACGGTCAGCCGGGTCGAGAAACTCGCCAAGTTGCGCGAGGCCCTCAAGGAACGTGGGGCCGACTGGCATTTCATCGCCACGCTGGACGACATCGCCTGGCTGTTCAACCTGCGCGGCGCCGATGTGTCGTTCAACCCGGTGTTCGTCTCGTTTGCCTTGATCAATCAGCAGCAGGCCACGTTGTTCGTGGCCCTGGACAAAGTGGATGCAGCGCTGCGTGCCGTGCTTGAACAGGACGGGGTGTGCCTGCGTGACTACAACGAAGCGGCCCCTGCATTGCGTGAAGTGCCAGGCGGGGCGAGCCTGCTGGTCGATCCGGCGCGGGTCACGGTCGGGCTTTTGGATAACCTGGGCAGCGATGTAACGCTGGTCGAAGGTCTCAACCCAACGACGTTGGCCAAGTCCCGCAAGAGCCTGGCTGACGCCGAGCACATCCGCAAGACCATGGAGCAGGACGGCGCGGCGCTCTGCGAGTTCTTTGCCTGGCTGGAAACGGCGTGGGGCCGCGAGCGCATTACCGAGCTGACCATCGATGAACACCTGACTGCCGCCCGCACACGCCGGCCGGATTATGTGTCGCTGAGCTTCAATACCATCGCCGCGTTCAATGCCAACGGCGCGATGCCGCATTACCACGCCACACCAGAGGCTCATGCGGTCATCGAAGGTGATGGCCTGTTGCTGATCGACTCCGGCGGACAGTACCTCGGCGGCACCACGGATATCACGCGCATGGTGCCGGTCGGAACACCCACCGCCGAACAGAAGCGTGATTGCACGCGTGTGCTCAAGGGCGTGATCGCTTTGTCCCGGGCCAGGTTTCCGCGGGGCATCCTGTCGCCGTTGCTGGATGCCATCGCCCGCGCGCCGATCTGGGCCGAACAGGTGGATTACGGTCACGGCACCGGGCACGGGGTAGGGTACTTCCTCAACGTCCACGAAGGTCCGCAGGTGATTGCCTACCAGGCCGCGGCCACGCCGCAAACGGCGATGCAGCCGGGCATGATCACTTCCATCGAACCGGGAACCTATCGTCCCGGTCGTTGGGGCGTGCGCATCGAGAACCTGGCGTTGAACCGCGAGGCGGGCAGCAGCGAGTTCGGTGAGTTCCTCGAATTCGAAACCCTGACCCTGTGCCCGATCGACACTCGCTGCCTGGAACCATCGTTGCTGACCCAGGAAGAAAAGGACTGGTTCAACGCCTACCACGCCGAGGTTCAGCGTCGGTTGAGCCCATTGCTGGACGGGGCGGCGCTGCAATGGCTGAACGAGCGGACGGTGGCCATCTGACCGGCAGGATCAGGCCAGGGCTTCACGGACGAAGTCCAGCCGATCCTGGCCGAAGTAGAGCTCGTCGTCGACAAACATGCTTGGGGCGCCAAACACGCCCCGTTCAATGGCGGCTTCGGTGGCCGTCTTGAGCGCCTGCTTGACCTGATCGTTGGCGGTCAGGGCCAGCACGTACTCAGGATCGAAACCGCCTTCTTCCAACACCGCCGCCACCGTCGCCTGGTCGTTTAGGTTGCGCGCCTCCACCCACAAGGCGCGGAACAGGCAATCGAGGAAGGCTTCGAAGCGCTCGGGCCGGTGCAATTGCATGCCGGTGACGGCGCGCATCAGCAGCAACGTATTGATCGGGAAGTAGGGGTTGAGCCTGAAGGGGACGCCGTAACGGTCGGCGAAGCGTTTCAAATCCTTGAACAGGTAAGGGCCCTTGGCCGGTATGGTCACCGGGGACGCGTTGCCAGTGGCCTTGAACACCCCACCCAATAGCATCGGGCGATAGATCAACTGGCTACCGGTCTCTGCACACAGCGTTGGCAGTTGGGTATAGGCCAGGTACGTGGTCGGGCTGCCGAGATCGAAGTAGAACTCCACCGATTTGCTCATGGCGCTGCTCTCTTGTTATTTGTACGGGAGGGTTTACCAGCGTTCGTTCCAGGGGCGAAGGTCCAGTTCGAAGGTCCAGGCGTCACGGGGTTGGCTGTGCAAATACCAATAGTTGTCGGCAATGTGCTCGGGGTCCAGGATGCCGTCCTGATCCTTGGTCGCGTATTTCTCCGGAAAGTTATCGCGAATGAAGTCGGTGTCGATGGCACCGTCCACCACCACATGGGCCACATGGATGTTCATCGGACCCAGCTCACGCGCCATGCTCTGGGCCAGCGCCCGAATGCCATGCTTGGCCCCGGCGAACGCGGCAAACCCTGAAGCGCCGCGCAGCCCTGCCGTTGCGCCGGTGAACAGAATCGTTCCGCGCTGACGCGTGACCATACGCTTGGCCACTTCCCGTGCATTGAGGAAGCCTGAAAAGCAGGCCATTTCCCAGATCTTAAAGTACTTGCGGGCGGTCTCTTCGAGGATGCTGCAAGGGACGTTGGCGCCGATGTTGAACACGAAGGCTTCGATCGGGCCGATCTGCTGCTCGATCTGTTCGACCAGCGCGATGACATCGTCTTCTTTGCGTGCATCACAGGCGAAGCCATGGGCTTCACCGCCCAGGGCGCGGATCCCTTCCACCAACGGTTCGAGCTTGTCGGCGCTGCGGCGGGTGACGCAGGCGATAAAACCTTCCTGCGCGAAACGCCGGGCAATCGCTCCACCCGTTGCATCGCCCGCGCCCACGACCAGTACGACCTTGTTGTTATTCATGATTAGCCTCATTGGTAAACGATCGTTAGCTAAACGGACGTTATGCTAAGATCCGGCAAGCGTCAAGACAGGCAATCAGGGGCAGGACCATGCGTTATTCAGCCAATCACAAGATGGAAACCCGAGAGAAGCTGCTCGCCAGCAGCGCCGCGTCCGCCAAGACATTGGGGTTCTCCACGGTGGGGGTCGATGGCCTGATGAAAGCGATCGGCTTGAGCGGCGGGGCGTTCTACAGCCACTTCTCATCCAAGGATGAGCTTTTCAAGGCCATCGTCGAGCGTGAGCTGGCCCAGAGCCTGGATCGCCTGAGTGGCGAAGGGGCCATGGACCAGGCGAAGCTGGCGCGCTGTCTCAAGCAGTACCTGAGCATGAGCCACGTCGAACAACCCGAGGTGGGCTGTGCGTTACCCGTGCTGGGCGCCGAGATTGCGCGATCGGATGAGCAGGTGAGAGACGTGGCGCAAACGTGGGTTTGTCGCTTGCATGAAAGCTGGGCGCGGGTGTTGGGCAGTGAAGCCCTGGCCTGGGCCATCCTGTCCCAATGCGTGGGGGCGATGGTTGTTGCGCGGATGATGGCTGCACCTGAGGTCCAGCAGGAGGTCCTCGAGTCCAGCCGTGCCGAAATTACTCTTCGGCTGGCCGGGCTCGACTGACGTGCTTACTTGCAGATCACGATCATGCTACGGCTGGTGTAGCCGGCGGGGTTGAGCCCGAAGGGATAGTCACCGGGTTCTTCCACGGCATCACCCGACTTGGCAATGACCTTGTAGCCCTTGGGGGCACAGGAATTGGCAGCACTGGCAGCGCATTGATCCCAGGAAGAGGAAAGGCCGGAGCAATTGATATGCAGGCCTTTTTTACCGCGCTTGACTTCGGTTTTCGTCGTCGCCGCGCAGCCAGCAACGGCCAATACGGCGATCAGTATCAAAATTCGTTTCATTCCCGTCCTTAACACCGTCGTGGGTCTTATGCCTGCGTACGGTTGCGTTCGCTTGCGCTTGAAGCGTTCATGACGTCCTGTATGAAAAATCCATGTCTGACATTGGGTTACGGACCTAAACATGGCCTAAATGCGCGGCAAATGCCAGACCTTCGTTAAATCCTGCTTCAATCCGCCGCGACGGCTGGCGTTGCCTTGCTGTCCATGGTCAGTGTTGCGCCGACCGACGCCAGAATGATGCAGGCAATGGCGGACCATTGTGCCAAGGACAAGAACTCCTGGAGAAAAAGGAAACCGGACATGGCTGCGATCGCGGGTTCAATGCTCATCAGGGTGCCGAAGGTACGCGCCGGCATGCGGGTCATTGCGACCATCTCGAGGGTGTAGGGTAGGGCGGTGGACAGTACGGCCACACCGATGGCGACGGGGATCAGGCTCGGTGTCAGCAATGCAGCGCCCGCATGGACGATGCCGATCGGCGCGACGAACAGAGCGGCGATCACCACACCGAGTGCGGCGGTTTGCACGCCATGGTCGGCACCGGCCTTCTGGCCGAACAGAATGTACAGCGCCCAGCAGACGCCCGCGCCCAATGCGTAACCGGCACCAACCAGGTCGATGCCGGCGCTGGAGGCGCCTGTAGGTATCAACAGCAGCAGGCCGATCACTGCCAGGGCAATCCAGAGGAAGTCGATTGCCCGGCGCGACGCGTAGATCGCCACGGCCAGGGGGCCGGTGAACTCCAGCGCCACGGCGATTCCCAGGGGAACCGTACGCACCGACATATAAAACAGAAAATTCATGCCGCCCAGTGCCATCCCGTAGACGATCACCGTGCGCAGGGACTGCACGGTGAGCTTGGCGCGCCAGGGGCGCAGCAATATAAGCATGATGATGCTGGCGAAGATGAGGCGCAGTGTCGTGGTTCCTTGTGCACCCACGATCGGGAACATGCTTTTGGCCAGGGAGGCGCCGGACTGGATGGAGGCCATGGCTACTAATAGAAGGGCAACCGGGAACAAGGTGGTTACCAGGCTGCGAGAAGGGGGAGTCATTACTAACGGTCGTCCAGAGATAAAGGCAGGAAGGCAGATTTGAGCAGTATATTGCGCATTCGAAAGCCTTCCGTCTATATACGGACGTGAATTTAGAAGAACGGCTTGCGTGTTGATAGAAAAGTTAAATTAAGTGTTGACGGCAGATTCCAGACGTCTATAATTCGCCCCACTTCCGGCGCAGTCGAAACGAAAAACTCCTTGATTTTCAATGAGCTAAGCGATTTTAGGCAGTGCAGGGCTTCAGTTCATCGAGGTCCGGAAGTCGTGGATAAGGCGCTGTCGTTTGGCTTTATCAACGGTTCGATCCTCTCGATCGAAAGCGGTGAAAAAGAGGTGTTGACAGCAGCGAACAACGCTGTAGAATTCGCCTCCCGCTAACGAGAGATCGAAAGCGCAAGTGGTTGAAGTTGTTAGTGTTTCCCACGGGAAACTTTGAGAAACTTCTTAAATAACCGCTTGACAGCAACACCAGGCGCTGTAGAATGCGCGCCTCGGTTGAGACGAAAGAATCAACCACCGCTCTTTAACAACTGAATCAAGCAATTCGTGTGGGTGCTTGTGGAGTCAGACTGCTAGTCAACAGATTATCAGCATCACAAGTTACTCCGCGAGAAATCAAAGATGTAACCAACGATTGCTGAGCCAAGTTTAGGGTTTTCTCAAAACCCAAAGATGTTTGAACTGAAGAGTTTGATCATGGCTCAGATTGAACGCTGGCGGCAGGCCTAACACATGCAAGTCGAGCGGTAGAGAGGTGCTTGCACCTCTTGAGAGCGGCGGACGGGTGAGTAATGCCTAGGAATCTGCCTGGTAGTGGGGGATAACGTTCGGAAACGAACGCTAATACCGCATACGTCCTACGGGAGAAAGCAGGGGACCTTCGGGCCTTGCGCTATCAGATGAGCCTAGGTCGGATTAGCTAGTTGGTGAGGTAATGGCTCACCAAGGCGACGATCCGTAACTGGTCTGAGAGGATGATCAGTCACACTGGAACTGAGACACGGTCCAGACTCCTACGGGAGGCAGCAGTGGGGAATATTGGACAATGGGCGAAAGCCTGATCCAGCCATGCCGCGTGTGTGAAGAAGGTCTTCGGATTGTAAAGCACTTTAAGTTGGGAGGAAGGGTTGTAGATTAATACTCTGCAATTTTGACGTTACCGACAGAATAAGCACCGGCTAACTCTGTGCCAGCAGCCGCGGTAATACAGAGGGTGCAAGCGTTAATCGGAATTACTGGGCGTAAAGCGCGCGTAGGTGGTTCGTTAAGTTGGATGTGAAATCCCCGGGCTCAACCTGGGAACTGCATCCAAAACTGGCGAGCTAGAGTATGGTAGAGGGTGGTGGAATTTCCTGTGTAGCGGTGAAATGCGTAGATATAGGAAGGAACACCAGTGGCGAAGGCGACCACCTGGACTGATACTGACACTGAGGTGCGAAAGCGTGGGGAGCAAACAGGATTAGATACCCTGGTAGTCCACGCCGTAAACGATGTCAACTAGCCGTTGGGAGCCTTGAGCTCTTAGTGGCGCAGCTAACGCATTAAGTTGACCGCCTGGGGAGTACGGCCGCAAGGTTAAAACTCAAATGAATTGACGGGGGCCCGCACAAGCGGTGGAGCATGTGGTTTAATTCGAAGCAACGCGAAGAACCTTACCAGGCCTTGACATCCAATGAACTTTCCAGAGATGGATTGGTGCCTTCGGGAGCATTGAGACAGGTGCTGCATGGCTGTCGTCAGCTCGTGTCGTGAGATGTTGGGTTAAGTCCCGTAACGAGCGCAACCCTTGTCCTTAGTTACCAGCACGTTATGGTGGGCACTCTAAGGAGACTGCCGGTGACAAACCGGAGGAAGGTGGGGATGACGTCAAGTCATCATGGCCCTTACGGCCTGGGCTACACACGTGCTACAATGGTCGGTACAAAGGGTTGCCAAGCCGCGAGGTGGAGCTAATCCCATAAAACCGATCGTAGTCCGGATCGCAGTCTGCAACTCGACTGCGTGAAGTCGGAATCGCTAGTAATCGCGAATCAGAATGTCGCGGTGAATACGTTCCCGGGCCTTGTACACACCGCCCGTCACACCATGGGAGTGGGTTGCACCAGAAGTAGCTAGTCTAACCTTCGGGAGGACGGTTACCACGGTGTGATTCATGACTGGGGTGAAGTCGTAACAAGGTAGCCGTAGGGGAACCTGCGGCTGGATCACCTCCTTAATCGACGACATCAGCTGCTCCATAAGTTCCCACACGAATTGCTTGATTCATTGAAGAAGACGAAAGAAGCAGCCCGAAATTGGGTCTGTAGCTCAGTTGGTTAGAGCGCACCCCTGATAAGGGTGAGGTCGGCAGTTCGAATCTGCCCAGACCCACCAATTTTGTGTGGGAAACGCCTGTAGAAATACGGGGCCATAGCTCAGCTGGGAGAGCGCCTGCCTTGCACGCAGGAGGTCAGCGGTTCGATCCCGCTTGGCTCCACCACTACTGCTTCTGAAGTAAAAGCTTAGAAATGAGCATTCCATCGTTGATGGTGAATGTTGATTTCTAGTCTTTTGACTGGTTCGTTCTTTAAAAATTTGGGTATGTGATAGAAAGATAGACTGAACGTTACTTTCACTGGTAACGGATCAGGCTAAGGTAAAATTTGTGAGTTCTCTTAATTGAGAAATTCGAATTTTCGGCGAATGTCGTCTTCACAGTATAACCAGATTGCTTGGGGTTATATGGTCAAGTGAAGAAGCGCATACGGTGGATGCCTTGGCAGTCAGAGGCGATGAAAGACGTGGTAGCCTGCGAAAAGCTTCGGGGAGTCGGCAAACAGACTTTGATCCGGAGATGTCTGAATGGGGGAACCCAGCCATCATAAGATGGTTATCTTGTACTGAATACATAGGTGCAAGAGGCGAACCAGGGGAACTGAAACATCTAAGTACCCTGAGGAAAAGAAATCAACCGAGATTCCCTTAGTAGTGGCGAGCGAACGGGGACTAGCCCTTAAGTGGCTTTGAGATTAGCGGAACGCTCTGGAAAGTGCGGCCATAGTGGGTGATAGCCCTGTACGCGAAAGTCTCTTAGTCATGAAATCGAGTAGGACGGAGCACGAGAAACTTTGTCTGAATATGGGGGGACCATCCTCCAAGGCTAAATACTACTGACTGACCGATAGTGAACTAGTACCGTGAGGGAAAGGCGAAAAGAACCCCGGAGAGGGGAGTGAAATAGATCCTGAAACCGTATGCGTACAAGCAGTGGGAGCAGACTTTGTTCTGTGACTGCGTACCTTTTGTATAATGGGTCAGCGACTTATTTTCAGTGGCGAGCTTAACCGAATAGGGGAGGCGTAGCGAAAGCGAGTCTTAATAGGGCGTCTAGTCGCTGGGAATAGACCCGAAACCGGGCGATCTATCCATGGGCAGGTTGAAGGTTAGGTAACACTGACTGGAGGACCGAACCGACTACCGTTGAAAAGTTAGCGGATGACCTGTGGATCGGAGTGAAAGGCTAATCAAGCTCGGAGATAGCTGGTTCTCCTCGAAAGCTATTTAGGTAGCGCCTCATGTATCACTGTAGGGGGTAGAGCACTGTTTCGGCTAGGGGGTCATCCCGACTTACCAAACCGATGCAAACTCCGAATACCTACAAGTGCCGAGCATGGGAGACACACGGCGGGTGCTAACGTCCGTCGTGAAAAGGGAAACAACCCAGACCGTCAGCTAAGGTCCCAAAGTTATGGTTAAGTGGGAAACGATGTGGGAAGGCTTAGACAGCTAGGAGGTTGGCTTAGAAGCAGCCACCCTTTAAAGAAAGCGTAATAGCTCACTAGTCGAGTCGGCCTGCGCGGAAGATGTAACGGGGCTCAAACCATACACCGAAGCTACGGGTATCACGCAAGTGATGCGGTAGAGGAGCGTTCTGTAAGCCTGTGAAGGTGAGTTGAGAAGCTTGCTGGAGGTATCAGAAGTGCGAATGCTGACATGAGTAACGACAATGGGTGTGAAAAACACCCACGCCGAAAGACCAAGGTTTCCTGCGCAACGTTAATCGACGCAGGGTTAGTCGGTCCCTAAGGCGAGGCTGAAAAGCGTAGTCGATGGAAAACAGGTTAATATTCCTGTACTTCTGGTTATTGCGATGGAGGGACGGAGAAGGCTAGGCCAGCTTGGCGTTGGTTGTCCAAGTTTAAGGTGGTAGGCTGAAATCTTAGGTAAATCCGGGGTTTCAAGGCCGAGAGCTGATGACGAGTTGCCTTTAGGCGACGAAGTGGTTGATGCCATGCTTCCAAGAAAAGCTTCTAAGCTTCAGATAACCAGGAACCGTACCCCAAACCGACACAGGTGGTTGGGTAGAGAATACCAAGGCGCTTGAGAGAACTCGGGTGAAGGAACTAGGCAAAATGGCACCGTAACTTCGGGAGAAGGTGCGCCGGTGAGGGTGAAGCACTTGCTGCGTAAGCCCACGCCGGTCGAAGATACCAGGCCGCTGCGACTGTTTATTAAAAACACAGCACTCTGCAAACACGAAAGTGGACGTATAGGGTGTGACGCCTGCCCGGTGCCGGAAGGTTAATTGATGGGGTTAGCTAACGCGAAGCTCTTGATCGAAGCCCCGGTAAACGGCGGCCGTAACTATAACGGTCCTAAGGTAGCGAAATTCCTTGTCGGGTAAGTTCCGACCTGCACGAATGGCGTAACGATGGCGGCGCTGTCTCCACCCGAGACTCAGTGAAATTGAAACGCCTCTCAGCGCTTACACACCCTGCCTATCAACGTCGTAGTCTTCGACGGCCCTTCAGGGAGCTCTAGGCTCCAGTGAGATCTCATCTTGAGGCAAGTTTCCCGCTTAGATGCTTTCAGCGGTTATCTTTTCYGAACATACCACCCTGGCAACTTTGAGGTTCTAACTCAGGTCCGTTATCCGGATCGAGGACAGTGTATGGTGGGTAGTTTGACTGGGGCGGTCTCCTCCTAAAGAGTAACGGAGGAGTACGAAGGTGCGCTCAGACCGGTCGGAAATCGGTCGTAGAGTATAAAGGCAAAAGCGCGCTTGACTGCGAGACAGACACGTCGAGCAGGTACGAAAGTAGGTCTTAGTGATCCGGTGGTTCTGTATGGAAGGGCCATCGCTCAACGGATAAAAGGTACTCCGGGGATAACAGGCTGATACCGCCCAAGAGTTCATATCGACGGCGGTGTTTGGCACCTCGATGTCGGCTCATCACATCCTGGGGCTGAAGCCGGTCCCAAGGGTATGGCTGTTCGCCATTTAAAGTGGTACGCGAGCTGGGTTTAGAACGTCGTGAGACAGTTCGGTCCCTATCTGCCGTGGACGTTTGAGATTTGAGAGGGGCTGCTCCTAGTACGAGAGGACCGGAGTGGACGAACCTCTGGTGTTCCGGTTGTCACGCCAGTGGCATTGCCGGGTAGCTATGTTCGGAAAAGATAACCGCTGAAAGCATCTAAGCGGGAAACTTGCCTCAAGATGAGATCTCACTGGAGCCTTGAGCTCCCTGAAGGGCCGTCGAAGACTACGACGTTGATAGGCAGGGTGTGTAAGCGCTGTGAGGCGTTGAGCTAACCTGTACTAATTGCCCGTGAGGCTTGACCATATAACACCCAAGCAATTTGCGCTTAGAAAGCCAGATTGCGGTGTGGTGAAGACGAAACGAACCGAAAGTTTGCGGCTCACACCCGATCACATACCCGATTTGCTGGAACGCTGAAAAGCGCGCTGGCTCAAGAATTTCTTGACGACCATAGAGCATTGGAACCACCTGATCCCATCCCGAACTCAGCAGTGAAACGATGCATCGCCGATGGTAGTGTGGGGTTTCCCCATGTGAGAGTAGGTCATCGTCAAGATTAAATTCCGAAACCCCAATTGCGAAAGCAGTTGGGGTTTTGTTTTGCCCGTAGGAAAGTCATTTTGTGTTTCTATGCAACCGTCTTGCGCATGGCTATCATGCGGGCCTCATTGTCAGGGCGCAGTCCGCATGCTCACGTTGCTAAAACTTCTCAAGGACGGTCGCTTTCATTCGGGTCAGGCGCTGGGTGCTGCGCTGGGTATCAGTCGTAGTGCTGTCTGGAAGCAACTACAGCACTTGGAGGCAGACTTGGGTCTATCGGTTCATAAGGTCCGAGGTAAGGGGTACCAGTTGGCCAAGCCGCTGTTGCTTCTGGATGTGGCGCAAATCTGTGCAAATGGCCTCTGTGAGTGGCCTGTTCATGTATTCGATTCCATCGACTCCACCAACGCCGAGGCGCTGCGTTCCATCGAGCGTGGTGTCCAGGCGCCGTTCCTGGTTCTGGCTGAGAGGCAGATAGCCGGGCGCGGTCGTCGCGGTCGCAAGTGGGTCAGTCCGTTTGCAGACAATCTCTATCACAGCCTGGTGTTGCGCATTGACGGTGGCATGCGCCAGATAGAAGGGCTGAGCCTCGTTGTAGGGCTTGCTGTCATGCATGCGCTGCGCGACATGGGAATTGCGGAAGCGGCATTGAAATGGCCCAACGACGTCCTGGTGGGTGAGAAGAAGATCGCTGGCATCCTGCTTGAGTTGGTGGGAGATCCGGCGGATGTTTGTCATGTGGTTCTGGGTGTAGGAATTAACGTGAATATGCGCTCGACTGACGAGGTCGATCAGCAGTGGACATCCATGAGTCTTGAGTCGGGTCGAGATTTTGATCGCAATGAGCTTGTGGCTCGCTTGGGTGCGAAGCTTCAGCAATATCTGGCGCTTCATCATGAGGCGGGGTTTGCTGCGATCCAATCGGAGTGGGAGAGGTTTCACTTGTGGCAGGGGCGGGCTGTGTCGCTAATCGCTGGAGTCAATCGAATCGACGGCGTTGTCATGGGGATCGATCACCAAGGTGCGCTGCGTTTGAAGGTGGATGGTGTGGAAAAAACATTTAGCGGCGGTGAGCTCAGCTTGAGGTTGCGTGATGATTCTTGAGCTCGATTGCGGCAATAGTTTTATCAAGTGGCGTGTACTTCGCTCAGATGCAGTAACGCCTATTGAAGGAGGTGTTGTCAGCTCTGATGGCGATCTGTTGGTGAGCTTGAAGGATGCCGAAAAATTCCAGTTGAAGAAGTGTCGGCTGGTGAGTGTTCGGACGCCGGAAGAAACTGATTCGCTGGTTGCCATGTTGGTTAACGCATTTGGTGTGTCCGTGGTTCGTGCCATACCTACTCGCGAGATGGCGGGCGTGCGAAACGGCTATGAAGACTTTGAACGGTTGGGTCTGGATCGATGGCTAGCCCTTCTCGGCGGATACCATCTTGCTGCAGGTGCATGCCTGGTGCTTGATTTCGGTACGGCGATCACCGCCGATTTCGTGGCGGCAGATGGTGAGCACCTCGGAGGGTTTATCTGTCCTGGTATGCCGTTGATGCGTAACCAATTGCGCACCCATACTCGGCGAATTCGCTACGACGATACTGCCGCTGAGCGGGCCCACGAGAGCCTCGCTCCTGGTCGCACGACCGTCGAGGCTGTGGAGCGTGGTTGTTTGCTGATGCTCAGGGGCTTCGTCCTGACTCAGCTTGAGCTCGCGCGGCAATATTGGGGGCAGGACTTCGTGGTGTTCCTCACCGGAGGCGATGCCAATCTTGTTTCCGGCGTTGTCCCTGGTGCCAGAGTGGTGCCTGACTTGGTTTTTGTCGGGCTGGCGATGGCCTGTCCTTTATCTTGAGGTTTCTATGCGCTGGCTGTTTCTGTTATTGCTGGTTTTGAATGTCTTTTATTACGTTTGGCACCAGCAAGAGGCGCCCCTCCGAGCCAAGGATGTCACTCCGCTGAGTTTGTATCGTGGCTCCCAGCAAGATATTCATCTCTTGAGCGAAACAGCAGATGCGCTTGCCCGGCGCGACTCTACAAGCGCTGAGGCGCAAAAAACTTCGTGCGTCTACCTGGGTGGTTTGGCGCGTCCGGAAATGGCCAGGCAATTGGAGCAGCGCCTGGCGGCATCGGGTGTCGTAGCTCGTCCCGTGACATTGGGCGTGCAAAACTCATCTGAGAATGCTGGTTTCTGGGTTCAGGTTTCGCCAGACAGCGGTGCGAAGGTGAATGAAACCCTGGTTCAAAACCTTTCTAAAGAATTCAATGAGTTAAAACATAAAATAATGCCTTGTGAGGGGGTTGCACCTGCTGGGTAGTTTGCATAGAATGGCGCCCGCTTCGCAGTGAAGACCTTTACCGGTTGGCACGTCGAAGCGTAGTCAACGCAGCTAACCTCAGGTTTTTAATGAGAAAATGCTTGACAGAAGGCTGGCATGATATAGAATGCCGGCTCGCTTAGGAGGGGTTCCCGAGCGGCCAAAGGGATCAGACTGTAAATCTGACGTCTACGACTTCGAAGGTTCGAATCCTTCCCCCTCCACCAGTTTCTAGCGTGAGCTGCAGGCTCCGCGGGTATAGTTTAGTGGTAGAACCTCAGCCTTCCAAGCTGATGATGCGGGTTCGATTCCCGCTACCCGCTCCAAACTTGCAGGTCGTGCAAAGTGTTTCGCTCTTGTAGCTCAGTTGGTAGAGCACACCCTTGGTAAGGGTGAGGTCAGCGGTTCAAATCCGCTCAAGAGCTCCATATAACAAGGCAGATATGAAAATATCTGCCTTTGTTTTAATGGCTTGTGTGACTCGCTAAATTTCTTCTCCTAAGGGTGATTTCGATGGCTAAGGAAAAGTTCGAACGTAATAAGCCGCACGTCAACGTGGGTACCATTGGTCACGTCGACCACGGTAAAACCACTCTGACCGCTGCTCTGACCCGTGTCTGCTCCGAAGTTTTCGGTTCGGCCAAGGTTGACTTCGACAAGATCGACAGCGCCCCGGAAGAGAAAGCTCGCGGTATCACCATCAACACCGCTCACGTTGAATACGATTCGTCCGTGCGTCACTACGCACACGTTGACTGCCCAGGTCACGCCGACTACGTAAAAAACATGATCACCGGTGCTGCCCAGATGGACGGCGCGATCCTGGTTTGCTCGGCCGCCGATGGTCCGATGCCACAAACCCGTGAGCACATCCTGCTGTCCCGTCAGGTAGGCGTTCCGTACATCGTTGTCTTCCTGAACAAGGCTGACATGGTTGACGACGCTGAGCTGCTGGAACTGGTTGAGATGGAAGTGCGCGACCTGCTGAGCACTTACGACTTCCCAGGTGATGACACTCCAATCATCATCGGTTCGGCTCTGATGGCCCTGAACGGTCAAGACGACAACGAAATGGGCACCAGCGCTGTGAAGAAGCTGGTTGAAACTCTGGACAGCTACATCCCAGAGCCAGAGCGTGCTATCGACAAGCCGTTCCTGATGCCAATCGAAGACGTCTTCTCGATCTCCGGTCGCGGTACTGTTGTGACTGGTCGTGTTGAGCGTGGCATCGTCCGCATCCAGGAAGAGGTTGAGATCGTCGGTCTGCGCGACACTCAGAAAACTACCTGCACCGGCGTTGAAATGTTCCGCAAGCTGCTCGACGAAGGTCGTGCTGGCGAGAACTGCGGCGTGCTGCTGCGCGGCACCAAGCGTGACGACGTTGAGCGTGGCCAGGTTCTGGTCAAGCCAGGCACCGTCAAGCCGCACACCAAGTTCACCGCAGAAGTTTACGTTCTGAGCAAGGAAGAAGGCGGTCGTCATACTCCGTTCTTCAAAGGCTACCGTCCACAGTTCTACTTCCGTACCACTGACGTGACTGGTAACTGCGAGCTGCCAGAAGGCGTTGAAATGGTAATGCCAGGTGACAACATCCAGATGACTGTCACTCTGATCAAGACCATCGCGATGGAAGACGGTCTGCGTTTCGCTATCCGTGAAGGCGGTCGTACCGTCGGCGCTGGCGTCGTAGCCAAAGTCATCGAATAAGTCTCTTTTATAGAGTCGACTCGATGAGTGAAAAAGCCCCCGCTTAGCGGGGGCTTTTTTATTGGGTTGACACCTATCAGGGGCGTCTATAGAATTGCGCCTCCTTTTAACGGGCGTATTGCGCCCGGTGGGAATAGCAGCCGGAGTCTGAAATCCAATGCAAAATCAGCAAATCCGTATCAGGTTGAAGGCTTTTGACCATCGCCTGATCGACCAATCCACCCAGGAAATCGTGGAAACCGCGAAACGTACTGGTGCTCAAGTGCGTGGTCCAATTCCACTGCCTACCCGTAAAGAGCGGTTCACCGTTCTGGTCTCCCCGCACGTCAACAAAGACGCGCGTGACCAGTACGAGATCCGTACTCATAAGCGCGTACTGGACATCGTCCAGCCAACGGATAAAACCGTTGATGCACTTATGAAGCTTGATCTTGCGGCCGGTGTGGAAGTGCAGATCAGCCTCGGCTAAGACTCGGTCTTGGTCGTGTAACGCTCTGAAATGGGCGGCCATAGCGGGTGAAAGCCCCGTACACTCATGAGGTTTACAACATGACTATTGGTGTAGTCGGTCGTAAATGCGGTATGACCCGTATTTTCACCGAAGAAGGTGTCTCCATTCCGGTCACGGTCATTGAGATCGAGCCGAATCGCGTCACCCAGTTCAAAACTGAAGAGACCGATGGCTATCGTGCAGTGCAAGTCACTGTCGGCGAGCGTCGTGCTTCGCGTGTAACAGCTGCTCAAGCTGGCCACTTCGCCAAGGCGAACGTTGCCGCTGGTCGTACCGTAATGGAATTCCGCCTTGAAGAAGGCGAGTACCAGGCCGGCGATCTGATCAACGCTGAAATCTTCGCTGCTGGTCAACTGGTTGATGTAACCGGTCAGTCCAAAGGTAAAGGCTTCCAGGGTACGATCAAGCGTTGGAACTTCCGCGGGCAAGATAACACCCACGGTAACTCCGTATCCCACCGCGTTCCAGGCTCTATCGGCCAGTGCCAGACTCCTGGTCGTGTATTCAAGGGCAAGAAAATGTCCGGTCATATGGGCGCCGAGCGCGTGACCGTGCAGTCCCTCGAAGTAGTGCGCGTGGACGCTGAACGCAATCTGTTGTTGGTCAAGGGCGCTGTTCCTGGCGCTACTGGCGGCAACTTGGTTGTACGTCCAGCAGCCAAGGCTCGCGGTTAAGGGGAAGCTGACATGCAATTAAATGTAAATGACGCTCAAGCGATCGAAGTTTCCGAACTGACATTTGGCGGCGAATTCAACGAGACGCTGGTTCACCAAGCAGTCGTGGCCTACATGGCTGGCGGCCGTCAAGGTAGCAAGCAGCAAAAGACCCGTTCCGACGTTTCCGGTGGCGGCAAGCGCCCATGGCGTCAGAAAGGCACTGGCCGTGCTCGTGCCGGTACTATCCGTAGCCCAATCTGGCGTGGCGGCGGTACCACTTTCGCAGCTCGTCCTCAGGATCACTCCCAGAAGCTGAACAAGAAGATGTATCGCGCAGCAATGCGTTCCATCCTTGCTGAGCTGGTGCGTACTGATCGTCTGGTCGTGGTTCAGGACTTCGCTGTTGAAGCACCGAAAACCAAAGATCTGCTGAACAAGCTGAACGGCATGGGCCTGACTGACGTCCTGATCGTGTCTGACGCTGTTGATCAGAACCTGTACCTGGCTGCTCGCAACCTGCCGCACGTCGATGTTCGTGACGTCCAAGGTTCCGATCCGGTCAGTCTGATCGCATACGACAAGGTGTTGATCACCGTGTCGGCCGTGAAGAAATTCGAGGAGCTGCTGGGATGAACCAGGAACGCGTATTTAAAGTTCTGCTTGGCCCGCACGTTTCCGAGAAGGCTACGGTTCTGGCAGACAAGAAAGGCCAGTTCGTTTTCAAGGTTGCTACCGACGCAACCAAGCTGGAAATCAAGAAGGCCGTCGAAAGCCTGTTCAGCGTGAAAGTAGAGCGCGTGACTACCCTGAATGTTCTGGGTAAGAGCAAGCGCACTGCTCGCGGTCTGGGCAAGCGTAATGACTGGAAGAAGGCAGTTATCTCCCTTCAGCCAGGCCAAGATCTCGATTTCAGCAGCAGTGCTGAGTAAGGAAGGGGTGCATCATGGCAATCGTTAAATGCAAACCGACTTCCCCTGGCCGCCGTTTTGTGGTCAAGGTGGTCAACCAGGAGCTGCATAAAGGCGCTCCTCACGCACCGCTGCTCGAGAAAAAATCGAAGTCTGGTGGTCGTAACAACAATGGCCGCATCACTACACGTCACGTGGGTGGTGGTCATAAGCAGCATTATCGTCTGGTCGACTTCCGTCGCAACGACAAGGATGGCATCGCTGCCACCGTCGAGCGCATCGAATACGATCCAAACCGTACTGCTCACATCGCTCTGCTGCTGTACGCAGATGGCGAGCGTCGCTACATCATCGCCCCTAAAGGCGTGAGCGCTGGCGACCAGCTGATCGCAGGTGCCCTGGCGCCGATCAAGCCGGGCAACGCTCTGCAACTGCGCAACATTCCAGTTGGTAGCACCGTACACGGCATCGAATTGAAGCCAGGTAAAGGCGCGCAAATCGCTCGTTCCGCTGGTGCTTCGGCTCAGCTGATCGCTCGTGAAGGTGTCTACGTGACCCTGCGTCTGCGTTCTGGTGAGATGCGTAAAGTCCTGGCTGAATGCCGTGCGACCCTGGGCGAAGTCTCGAACTCCGAGCACAGCCTGCGTTCGCTGGGTAAAGCTGGTGCCAAGCGCTGGCGTGGCGTTCGCCCAACCGTTCGTGGTGTTGCCATGAACCCGGTTGACCACCCACATGGTGGTGGTGAAGGTCGTACCTCTGGTGGTCGTCATCCGGTATCGCCATGGGGCTTCCCGACTAAGGGCGCGAAGACTCGTGGTAATAAGCGTACCGACAAAATGATCGTCCGTCGTCGCAAGTAAATAGAGGGATACGACAGTGCCACGTTCTCTGAAAAAAGGTCCTTTTATTGATCTTCACCTACTGAAGAAGATCGAAGTGGCGGCGGAAAAGAACGATCGCAAACCAGTTAAGACCTGGTCGCGTCGCTCGATGATCCTGCCACAAATGGTCGGTCTGACCATCGCTGTACACAACGGTCGCCAGCACGTCCCAGTTCTCGTGAACGAAGACATGGTCGGCCACAAACTGGGCGAGTTTGCCGGTACCCGCACATACCGTGGGCACGTGGCTGACAAGAAAGCCAAGCGTTAAGGGGTAAGGAAATGGAAGTAGCCGCTAAGTTGTCGGGCGCTCGAATCTCCGCCCAGAAAGCCCGCTTGGTCGCCGACCAGATCCGCGGGAAGAAGGTGGGCGAAGCGCTCAACCTGTTGGCTTTCAGCAGTAAGAAAGCCGCCGAGATCATGAAAAAAGTGCTGGAGTCGGCCGTAGCCAACGCCGAGCATAACGAAGGCGCAGACGTTGATGACCTGAAGGTCAGCACCGTTTTCGTCAACGAAGGGCGTTCGCTGAAGCGCATCATGCCACGTGCCAAAGGCCGTGCTGATCGCATCGTCAAGCGGTCTTGCCATATCACTGTCAAGGTTGCTGACAAGTAACGGAGTCGAAGAGATGGGTCAGAAAGTACATCCCATTGGCATTCGCCTGGGAATCGTCAAGGAGCACACCTCCGTCTGGTACGCAGACGGTCGGACTTATGCGGACTACTTGTTCGCTGATCTGAAGGTGCGTGAGTATCTCCAAGACAAACTAAAAAGCGCGTCCGTAAGCCGTATCGATATCCATCGTCCGGCTCAGACTGCACGTATCACCATCCACACCGCTCGCCCAGGTATCGTTATCGGGAAGAAAGGTGAAGATGTTGAGAAACTGCGTCAGGACCTGACCAAGCAAATGGGTGTGCCTGTGCACATCAATATCGAAGAGATCCGCAAGCCGGAGCTCGACGGTATGCTGGTTGCGCAGAGCGTAGCTCAGCAGCTGGAGCGTCGCGTCATGTTCCGTCGCGCTATGAAGCGCGCTGTACAGAACGCCATGCGCATTGGTGCCAAAGGCATCAAAATCCAAGTGAGCGGTCGTCTCGGCGGTGCTGAAATCGCACGTACTGAATGGTATCGCGAAGGTCGTGTGCCACTGCACACCCTGCGTGCCGACATCGACTATGCCAACTACGAAGCTCACACCACCTACGGTGTGATCGGTGTAAAGGTTTGGATCTTCAAAGGCGAAGTAATCGGTGGTCGCCAAGAAGAACTGAAGCCACAAGCACCAGCGCCTCGTAAAAAAGCTGCTAAGTAAGGGGTACGCCAAATGTTGCAACCAAAGCGTACGAAGTTCCGCAAGCAAATGACCGGTCACAACCGTGGCCTGGCATTGCGCGGTAGCAAAGTCAGCTTCGGCGAGTTCGCGCTGAAGTCTGTTGCTCGTGGTCGTCTCACCGCTCGTCAGATCGAGTCAGCGCGTCGTGCTCTGACCCGTCACGTAAAACGTGGCGGCAAGATCTGGATCCGTGTGTTCCCGGACAAGCCTGTCACCAAGAAGCCACTCGAAGTTCGGATGGGTAAAGGTAAGGGTAACGTGGAATACTGGGTTGCCCAGATTCAGCCAGGCAAAGTCCTGTATGAAATCGAGGGTGTTTCTGAAGAGCTGGCGCGTGAGGCTTTCGCCCTGGCTGCTGCAAAGCTGCCGCTCGCCACCTCCTTTGTTAAACGGACGGTGATGTGATGAAAGCGAATGAACTTCGTGAAAAATCCGCACAGCAGCTGAACGAGCAACTGCTCGGCCTGCTGCGCGACCAGTTCAATCTGCGCATGCAGAAGGCAACTGGCCAGTTGGGGCAGTCTCATCTGCTCTCGCAAGTTAAGCGTGACATCGCTCGCGTGAAAACTGTGCTCAACCAGCAGGCAGGTAAGTGATCATGGCTGAAGCCGAAAAAACTGTCCGTACGCTGACTGGCCGTGTTGTCAGCGACAAGATGGACAAAACCATCACCGTTCTGATCGAGCGTCGCGTGAAGCACCCGATCTACGGTAAATACGTTAAGCGTTCGACTAAGCTGCACGCGCACGACGAAACCAATCAGTGCCACATCGGCGACAAGGTCACTATTCGTGAAACTCGTCCGATGGCCAAGACCAAGTCTTGGGCGCTGGTTGATGTTCTCGAACGCGCTGTGGAAGTCTAAGGGCTAGGGGTCGGAGAAATTATATGATTCAGACTCAATCCATGCTCGATGTGGCCGATAACAGCGGCGCTCGCCGTGTTATGTGCATCAAGGTGCTGGGTGGCTCCCATCGTCGTTACGCTGGTATCGGTGACATCATCAAAGTTACCGTCAAGGAAGCAATTCCTCGCGGTAAGGTGAAGAAAGGCCAAGTGATGACTGCTGTCGTAGTCCGCACTCGCCATGGCGTTCGTCGTGCTGACGGCTCCATCATCCGCTTTGATGGCAACGCTGCTGTTCTGTTGAACACCAAGCAAGAGCCGATCGGCACCCGTATCTTTGGGCCAGTGACCCGTGAACTTCGTACCGAGAAGTTCATGAAGATCGTCTCGCTCGCCCCAGAAGTGCTGTAAGGAGATCCGACATGCAAAAGATTCGTCGTGACGACGAGATCATCGTGATCGCCGGCAAAGACAAAGGTAAGCGCGGTAAGGTGCTGAAGGTTCTTGCTGACAACCGTCTGGTTGTAGGTGGTCTGAACCTGGTCAAGCGTCATACCAAGCCTAACCCGATGTCGGGCGTACAGGGCGGTATCGTCGAGAAAGAAGCGCCACTGCACGCTTCCAACGTCGCCATCTTCAACGGCGAAACCAACAAGGCTGACCGCGTTGGTTTCAAAGTAGAAGACGGTAAGAAAATTCGTGTCTTCAAGTCGACCCAAAAAGCGGTTGATGCTTGAACACTGCTAGGTAGAAGACCATGGCACGACTAAAAGAGATTTACCGGAAGGAAATCGCACCGAAACTTAAGGAAGAACTTAAGCTTTCGAACGTGATGGAAGTTCCGCGCGTTACCAAAATCACCCTGAACATGGGTCTGGGCGAAGCGATCGGCGACAAAAAAGTCATCGAGCACGCTGTTGCCGACCTGGAAAAGATCACCGGTCAGAAAGTCGTTGTGACTTACGCTCGGAAATCCATCGCTGGCTTCAAAGTCCGTGAAGGTTGGCCGATCGGCGTCAAAGTGACCCTGCGCCGTGAGCGTATGTACGAGTTCCTGGATCGCCTGCTGTCGATCTCCCTGCCTCGGGTTCGCGACTTCCGCGGCCTGAATGCCAAGTCCTTCGATGGTCGTGGCAATTACAGCATGGGCGTAAAAGAGCAGATCATTTTTCCGGAAATCGATTACGACAAGATCGACGCTCTCCGCGGTCTGGACATTACCCTGACCACCACTGCTCGGACGGATGACGAAGGTCGCGCACTGCTGCGCGCTTTCAAATTCCCGTTCCGCAACTGATTGGAGTAGGAAAATGGCCAAGAAGAGCATGAAGAACCGTGAGCTGAAGCGTCAGCTCACCGTTGCCAAGTACGCCACCAAGCGTGCAGCGCTGAAAGCGATCATCGTTGATCTGAACGCAAGTCCAGAAGCACGTTGGGAAGCTACCGTAGCCCTGCAGAAGCAGCCACGTGACGCCAGCGCCTCGCGCATGCGTAACCGCTGCCGCCTGACTGGTCGTCCGCACGGCGTGTACCGCAAGTTCGGCCTTGGCCGTAACATGCTGCGTCAAGCTGCAATGCGTGGTGACGTTCCAGGTCTGGTTAAAGCCAGCTGGTAAGCACTGTCAAAGTCTCGGTGTTCGGGGTCTCAGGATCCTGACCACCGGTGGCCTTGAATCTGAATCAAGCCCCTTTTGGGGCTTGATTCATTTCTGGGGTGTGTCTAGAATACCCGGCTCGCCTGAGCCCGTGTTTTTCATGCCCGGAGTTTCTCGGCGACAAGTAGTAGCCGCAAGGCTAATTTTTTTGCATTAGGAGCGTCTAGCCCATGAGTATGCAGGACCCGTTAGCGGACATGCTAACTCGAATCCGTAATGCCCAGATGGCTGAAAAGTCCGTCGTCAGCATGCCGTCTTCCACGTTGAAGGTGGCTGTAGCAAAAGTCCTGAAGGACGAAGGTTACATCGCGGGTTATCAGATCAGCAGCGAAATCAAGCCTCTGCTGTCCATCGAGCTGAAATACTTCGAAGGCCGTCCGGTCATCGAGGAAGTGAAGCGCGTTAGCCGTCCAGGCCTGCGTCAGTACAAGTCCGTTGAGGATCTGCCGAAAGTTCGCGGCGGCCTGGGCGTGTCTATCGTCTCCACCAACAAGGGTGTGATGACTGATCGTGCTGCGCGCGCTGCCGGTGTCGGCGGCGAAGTTCTTTGCACTGTGTTCTAAGGGGGGATAAGCATGTCTCGCGTCGCTAAGAACCCCGTTAAGCTGCCAGCCGGTGTCGAAGTCAAATTCGCAGGCCAACAGCTTTCGGTGAAGGGTGCCAAGGGCACTCTTGAACTGAACATCCATTCGTCCGTTGAGATCGTTGAAGAAGCCGGTGAGCTGCGTTTCGCTGCTCGCAATGGCGATCAACAGACTCGCGCAATGGCTGGTACCACTCGTGCGTTGGTAAACAACATGGTCCAAGGCGTAAGCCAAGGCTTCGAGCGCAAGCTCCAGCTGGTCGGTGTTGGTTACAAAGCGCAAGCAAAAGGCTCGGTTCTGAACCTGGCTCTTGGCTTCTCGCACCCAGTGGATTACGAACTGCCGGAAGGCATCACCGCTGAGACTCCTAGCCAGACCGATATCCTGATCAAGGGCATCGACAAGCAGCTGGTAGGTCAAGTGGCCGCCGAGATCCGCGACTTCCGTCCACCAGAGCCGTACAAAGGCAAAGGTGTGCGCTACGCGGACGAAGTCGTCCGTCGTAAAGAAGCCAAGAAGAAGTAGGGCATAGCAAATGACCGACAAAAAAGTTACTCGACTGCGTCGCGCTCGCAAAGCACGCCTGAAAATGCACGAACTCGAAGTCGTGCGTCTCTGCGTGTTCCGCTCTTCGCAGCACATCTACGCCCAGGTCATTTCGGCCGACGGCAACAAGGTCCTGGCAAGTGCCTCGACTTTGGATAAAGAACTGCGTGATGGCGCCACTGGCAACATCGACGCGGCCACTAAGGTTGGCCAGCTGGTCGCTACGCGTGCTAAAGCCGCTGGCGTCTCGCAGGTGGCTTTCGACCGCTCTGGCTTCAAGTACCACGGCCGCGTCAAGGCGCTGGCTGATGCTGCTCGTGAAGCTGGGCTGGAGTTCTAAGTTATGTCAAATAACGACCAAAAGCGCGACGAAGGCTACATCGAGAAGCTGGTTCAAGTTAACCGCGTAGCCAAAACCGTTAAAGGCGGCCGTATCTTCACCTTCACCGCGTTGACCGTGGTAGGTGATGGTAAGGGCCGTGTTGGCTTCGGCCGTGGCAAGTCGCGTGAAGTGCCTGCTGCGATCCAGAAGGCAATGGAAGCTGCTCGCCGCAACATGATCCAGGTTGATCTGAACGGCACCACCCTGCAGTACGCAATGAAGTCTGCCCATGGCGCTTCGAAGGTGTACATGCAGCCTGCTTCTGAAGGTACCGGTATCATCGCTGGCGGCGCTATGCGTGCTGTCCTCGAAGTTGCTGGCGTTCAGAACGTTCTGGCCAAGTGCTACGGCTCGACAAACCCAGTAAACGTGGTTCACGCCACTTTCAAGGGTCTGAAGGCTATGCAGTCTCCTGAATCCATTGCCGCCAAGCGTGGCAAAAGCGTCAAGGAGATCTTCTGATCATGGCTACCGTAAAAGTTACGCTGATCAAAAGCATGACCGGCCGCATCCCTAACCACAAACTGTGCGTTAAGGGTCTGGGTCTGCGTCGCATCGGTCACACTGTAGAAGTCCTGGATACTCCCGAGAATCGCGGGATGATCAACAAGGCCTACTACATGCTGCGTGTCGAGGGTTAATCGATGAAACTCAATGATCTGAGTCCAGCGCCGGGTTCCCGTCGCGAAAAGCATCGTCCGGGCCGTGGTATCGGTAGTGGTTTGGGCAAGACCGGTGGCCGTGGCCACAAAGGTCAGACCTCCCGCTCCGGTGGCACCATTGCTCCAGGCTTTGAAGGCGGTCAACAGCCGCTGCATCGTCGCCTGCCGAAGTTCGGTTTCGTTTCCCTGAAAGCCATGGACCGCGCTGAAGTGCGTCTGTCCGAGCTGGCCAAAGTGGACGGCGACGTCGTCACCGTGCAGTCCCTGAAGGATGCCAACGTGATCAACCAGAACGTTCAGCGTGTGAAAATCATGCTGTCGGGCGAAGTTGCTCGTGCTGTCACCATCGGAAAGGGAATCGGCGCCACCAAAGGTGCGCGTGCGGCTATCGAAGCAGCTGGCGGCAAGTTCGAGGAATAAATGGCTAAGCAAGGTGCTCTCTCTGCGCTCGGCAAAGGCGGTATGTCTGAACTCTGGGCTCGTCTGCGTTTTCTGTTCCTGGCGATTATCGTCTACCGAATAGGCGCACACATCCCGGTTCCAGGTATCAACCCGGACCGACTCGCGGACCTGTTTCGACAGAATGAGGGGACCATTCTTAGCTTGTTCAACATGTTTTCCGGCGGCGCGCTGGAGCGGATGAGCATCTTTGCACTGGGGATCATGCCGTACATTTCGGCATCGATCATCATGCAGTTGATGAGCGCCGTCAGCCCGCAGTTGGAGCAGTTGAAGAAGGAAGGTGAAGCTGGCCGTCGCAAGATCAGCCAGTACACCCGCTACGGCACTGTCGTCCTCGCTCTCGTTCAAGCCATTGGCATGTCCATCGGCCTGGCGGGGCAGGGCGTTTCGTTCACTGCTGACTTCAGCTTTCATTTCGTTGCGGTAACCACTTTCGTGGCTGGCGCGATGTTCATGATGTGGCTGGGTGAGCAGATTACTGAGCGTGGTGTTGGCAACGGTATCTCGATGTTGATCTTCGCAGGTATCGTCGCCGGTCTTCCGAGAGCGATCGGGCAGTCTTTCGAGTCTGCGCGTCAGGGTGATATCAACATTTTTGCCCTGGTTGCCATCGGTCTGCTGGCAGTAGCGATTATCGGTTTCGTGGTGTTCATTGAGCGTGGTCAGCGTCGCATTGCTGTTCACTACGCCAAGCGTCAGCAAGGCCGCAAGGTGTTTGCTGCGCAGACCAGCCACTTGCCGTTGAAGGTGAACATGGCCGGCGTAATTCCGGCTATTTTCGCGAGCAGCATCCTGCTGTTCCCTGCTTCGTTGGGTGCCTGGTTCGGTCAGTCTGAAGGTATGGGCTGGTTGCAGGACATCTCGCAGTCGATCGCTCCTGGTCAGCCGTTGAATATTCTGCTGTTTAGTGCAGGGATTATTTTCTTCTGCTTCTTCTATACGGCGTTGATGTTCAATCCGAAAGACGTAGCGGAAAACCTGAAGAAGTCCGGTGCCTTTATTCCGGGCATCCGTCCAGGTGAGCAGTCTGCGCGCTACATTGATGGCGTTCTGACTCGCTTGACCATGTTCGGTGCTCTTTACATGACGGCCGTCTGCCTCCTGCCCCAGTTCCTGGTGGTGGCGGCAAACGTACCGTTCTACCTTGGCGGGACCTCGTTGCTGATCGTGGTCGTGGTTGTGATGGACTTCATGTCCCAAGTACAATCGCACCTCGTTTCGCACCAGTACGAATCCCTGATGAAGAAAGCCAACCTGAAGGGCTACGGCAGCGGCATGTTGCGCTGAGTAGCGTCCATAAGGTTCGAGGAGTTGGTGATGAAAGTTCGTGCATCGGTGAAAAAGCTGTGCCGTAACTGCAAGATTATTCGCCGCGAAGGTGTTGTTCGGGTAATTTGCAGCGCGGAACCGCGTCACAAACAGCGCCAAGGCTGAGTGTGATTGTGCTTTAAGCCCGGCAGCTAGTGCGCTGCCGGGTTGATTATTTGTTATTACAGCGATATTATCTCGCGCCCTATTTCTTGGCTTCCGGGGCGTAGGTAGCTGTCAATTGGAGTCCCACTGAATGGCCCGTATTGCAGGCGTCAACATTCCAGATAACAAGCATACTGTTATCTCGCTGACCTACATCTATGGTGTTGGTCGCACTACTGCACAGAAAATTTGTGCAGACGCTGGGGTCAACCCAGCTGCAAAGATCAAGGATCTGAGCGACGAGCAAATTGAACAGCTGCGTGGCGAAGTGGCGAAGTTCACCACTGAAGGTGACCTGCGTCGCGAAATCAACATGAAAATCAAGCGCTTGATGGACCTCGGTTGCTATCGCGGTCTGCGTCATCGTCGTGGTCTGCCAGTACGCGGTCAGCGTACCAAGACCAACGCGCGTACCCGTAAAGGTCCGCGTAAGCCGATCCGCAAGTAATCGCCCCAGCGAATCGACAGGAATTTAATCATGGCAAAACCTGCTGCTCGTCCTCGTAAAAAAGTTAAAAAGACAGTGGTTGATGGCATCGCCCACATCCATGCTTCTTTTAACAACACCATCGTGACCATTACCGACCGTCAAGGTAACGCTCTTTCCTGGGCTACCTCCGGTGGTTCGGGTTTCCGCGGTTCCCGCAAGTCCACCCCGTTCGCTGCTCAAGTAGCTGCTGAGCGTGCTGGTCAAGCTGCGCTGGAATACGGCCTGAAAAACCTCGACGTCAACGTCAAGGGTCCAGGTCCAGGTCGTGAATCCGCAGTCCGCGCTTTGAACGGCTGTGGCTACAAGATCGCCAGCATCACCGACGTGACGCCAATCCCGCACAACGGGTGCCGTCCGCCGAAGAAGCGCCGCGTGTAATCCAGGAGATTGTAAAGAATGGCTCGTTACATTGGTCCAAAATGCAAACTCGCTCGTCGCGAAGGCACCGATCTTTTTCTGAAGAGCGGCGTGCGCGCGATCGAATCGAAGTGCAACATTGAAGCAGCACCTGGTATCCACGGCCAACGCCGCGGTCGCCAGTCCGACTACGGCACCCAACTGCGTGAAAAGCAGAAGGTCCGTCGTATCTACGGCGTTCTCGAGCGTCAATTCAGCGGCTACTACAAAGAAGCTGCTGGCAAGAAAGGCGCAACCGGCGAAAACCTGTTGCAACTGCTCGAATGCCGTCTGGACAACGTCGTATACCGTATGGGCTTCGGTTCTACTCGTGCCGAATCCCGTCAGCTGGTATCGCACAAGTCGATCAGCGTTAACGGCAACACCGTAAACGTTCCGTCCTACCAGGTTCGTGCTGGTGACGTGGTTGCTGTTCGCGAGAAAGCAAAGAACCAACTTCGCATTGTCCAAGCTCTCGATCTGTGTGCCCAACGTGGCCGCGTAGAATGGGTAGAAGTAGACACTGAGAAGAAGTCGGGCGTTTTCAAGAACGTTCCTGCTCGCAGTGATCTGTCCGCCGACATCAACGAAAGCCTGATTGTCGAGCTCTACTCCAAGTAAGGGCTAGAAAATAGGTGCATCCATGCAGATTTCGGTAAATGAGTTCCTGACACCCCGCCATATTGATGTGCAGGTTGTCAGTCCAACCCGCGCCAAGATCACGCTCGAGCCTCTCGAGCGTGGTTTCGGCCACACCCTGGGCAACGCGCTGCGCCGCATCCTGTTGTCCTCAATGCCCGGCTGTGCAGTAGTCGAGGCCGAGATTGACGGTGTGCTCCACGAGTACAGCGCCATCGAAGGTGTACAGGAAGACGTAATTGAAATCCTGTTGAACCTTAAAGGTCTGGCTATCAAGCTGCACGGTCGTGACGAAGTTACGCTGACCTTGTCGAAGAAGGGTTCGGGGGTGGTTACCGCTGCCGATATTCAGCTGGATCATGATGTCGAGATCGTTAACCCCGATCACGTAATCGCTAACCTGGCGTCTAACGGCGCCCTGAACATGAAGCTCACTGTAGCTCGTGGTCGTGGTTATGAACCGGCCGACTCGCGTCAGAGCGATGAAGACGAAAGCCGCAGCATTGGTCGCTTGCAGCTTGACTCTTCGTTCAGCCCGGTTCGCCGTATCGCCTACGTGGTGGAAAACGCCCGTGTCGAGCAGCGTACCAACCTGGACAAGCTGGTTATTGATCTGGAAACCAACGGTACCCTGGATCCTGAAGAGGCCATTCGCCGCGCTGCAACCATCCTGCAACAGCAGTTGGCTGCGTTCGTCGACCTCAAAGGTGACAGTGAGCCAGTGGTTGTCGAGCAGGAAGACGAGATCGATCCGATCCTGCTTCGCCCGGTTGACGATCTGGAACTGACTGTACGTTCGGCTAACTGCCTTAAGGCGGAAAACATCTACTACATCGGCGACCTGATTCAGCGTACCGAAGTAGAGCTGTTGAAGACTCCGAACCTGGGCAAGAAATCCTTGACTGAAATCAAGGACGTTCTGGCCTCCCGCGGTCTGTCCCTCGGCATGCGCCTCGACAACTGGCCGCCTGCAAGTCTTAAGAAGGACGACAAGGCGACTGCCTGATCGTCGTAATCACCGAACGTTGTGTTTGGTAAGGAATGAACCATGCGTCATCGTAAAAGTGGTCGTCACCTGAGCCGCACCAGCTCGCACCGCAAGGCCATGTTCCAAAACATGGCGGTGTCGCTGTTCGAGCACGAGCTGATCAAAACTACACTGCCGAAAGCCAAAGAACTGCGCCGCGTTGCTGAGCCGCTGATCACTCTGGCCAAGACAGATAGCCTGGCTAACCGCCGCCTGGCTTTCGACCGTACTCGTTCGAAAGCCATCGTTGGTAAGCTCTTCAACGACCTGGGCAAGCGTTACGCTACCCGTGAGGGTGGCTACCTGCGCATCCTCAAGTGCGGTTTCCGCGCTGGCGACAACGCGCCTATGGCGTACGTCGAGTTGGTTGATCGTGCTACCAGCGGTGAAGCTGTATCCGCTGAGTAAGACGGCAACATACAAAAAACCGGGCCTTGTGCCCGGTTTTTTGTTGCCTGATGAAAAGGTGAAGCACCGCTTCGACTGGCTTCGCTATGGGCAACGTGGTGGCGTTAGATAATAACTATCGATGCCCATGATTTAATGAATTTGGATACTGTCACTAACATGATCAATACTCCTCTCCAGCCGATTAGCCGGCAGTTCGAAGACCGACCTAGGAAGATTGAGCATGAGCCAGATCAAAACGCTTACGACCGCCAGCGGCGCTCCTGTCGCCGATAACCAGAACTCCCGTTCCGCCGGCCCCCGGGGCCCGCTGCTGCTCGACGACTTTCACCTGATCGAGAAGCTCGCTCACTTCAACCGCGAAAACATTCCTGAGCGCCGCGTGCATGCCAAAGGGTCGGGCGCCTACGGCACCTTCACCGTGACCCGCGACATTACTCAGTACACCAGCGCCAAGCTGTTTGAGTCGGTAGGCAAGCAAACCCCCACCTTCCTGCGCTTTTCTACCGTAGGCGGTGAGCGGGGTTCGGCTGACACCGAGCGCGACCCACGCGGCTTCGCCCTGAAGTTCTATACCGAAGAAGGTAACTGGGACATCGTGGGTAACAATACGCCGGTGTTCTTCATTCGTGATCCGCTGAAATTTCCGGATTTCATCCACACCCAGAAACGTCTGCCGCAAAGCAACCTGAAAAGCGCGCAGGCGATGTGGGATTTCTGGTCGCACTCGCCTGAGGCGCTGCACCAGGTCACCATTCTGTTTTCGGACCGTGGCATTCCGGATGGCTATCGGCACATGCACGGCTTCGGTAGTCATACCTACAGCCTGATCAATGCCCAAGGCGAGCGCCACTGGGTCAAGTGGCACTACAAGACTAAACAGGGGATCAAGAACCTCGCGCCGGCCGAAGCGGCACGCCTGGCGGGCACCGACCCGGATTACGCTCAGCGTGACCTGTTCGAGGCTATTGAGCGCGGCGACTTCCCGAAATGGAGTGTCTGCATCCAGATCATGACCGAGGCCCAGGCTGCGGCCCATTACGAGAATCCGTTCGACGTGACCAAGACCTGGTCGCAAAAAGAGTTCCCATTGCTCGAAGTGGGGGAGCTTGAGCTCAATCGCAACCCGCTGAACTACTTTGCTGAAGTCGAGCAAGCGGCGTTCGGGCCAAGCAATATGGTCCCAGGCGTAGGCCTTTCGCCGGATCGCATGCTGCAAGGGCGTGTGTTTGCCTATGCTGATGCGCACCGCTACCGCGTAGGGACCAATCACCAGCAACTGCCGGTGAATGCGCCGCGCAGCCCGGTCAATACTTACCAGCGCGATGGCGCCATGGCGTTTGGCAGCAATGGTGGCGCGGCACCGAACTACGAGCCCAACAGCTACGTGGAAGCGCCGAAGCAGGCTCCGCGTTATGCGGAACCGGCGCTGGCCCTCAGTGGCGCGGCCGATCGTTACGATCATCGCGAAGATACCGATTACTACAGCCACGCCGGGGCGTTGTTCCGCCTGATGAACGATGAGCAGAAAGCCCTGCTGATCAGCAATATCGCCGGTGCCATGGCGGGTGTGTCGGCAGATGTGGTCGATCGCCAGCTGCAGCATTTCTTCAAGGCGGATGCCGCTTATGGAGAAGGTATCGCAAAAGCGTTGGGTGTACAGCTTAACGAAGTCTAAACGAGAAGCAGAACCGCCCGCATTAGGGCGGTTTTTGCGTTATTTAGCCCGGTTTTCTCGGATTTTCTTCACTTTTATTGCGATAGAACCGTGACCTTGGAGTCAGCTTGGTTCAAACTACAGCCTTTAAAAGCTTGTGGAGATGTAGGGCGATGCAAGGTCACCCGGACGTAATCGATTACCTCAACACGCTGCTGACAGGTGAACTGGCAGCCCGTGATCAATATTTCATCCATTCGCGGATGTACGAGGATTGGGGTTTTACCGAGCTCTACGAACGTATCAACCATGAAATGGAAGAAGAAGCCCAGCACGCCGATGCGTTGATGCGTCGGATCCTGATGCTCGAAGGCACGCCGCGCATGCGTCCGGACGATCTGGACGTCGGCACCACGGTGCCCGACATGCTCGCAGCCGACCTGCGGCTCGAATACAAGGTTCGTGCGGCGCTGTGCAAGGGCATTGAGCTGTGCGAGCAGCACAACGACTACGTGACCCGCGAGATCCTGCGTGTCCAGCTCAACGACACCGAGGAAGACCATACCTACTGGCTTGAGAAGCAGTTGGGTTTGATCAAGTTGATCGGTTTGGAGAATTACCTGCAGTCGCAGTTCTGATTGCCGGGTACCGGAGGCAGAGCGTCACTGGATACATTCCCATGCGGAGCATGAAAAAGCCCCTGTCATCGGTGAGATGACAGGGGCTTTTTCATGCCCGGGCCTTGATCACTCCCGATCACGTTCCAGCAGAGGCTTGAGGTAGTAGCCGGTGTGGGACTGCTTCATCTCGGCCACTTGCTCAGGCGTACCCACCGCGATGATCTGGCCGCCCTTGGAGCCGCCCTCCGGCCCGAGGTCCACCAGCCAGTCCGCCGTCTTGATCACGTCCAGGTTGTGCTCGATCACCACCACGGTGTTGCCGTGGTCGCGGAGTCGATGCAGCACGTCGAGCAGTTGCTGGATATCGGCGAAGTGCAGCCCCGTGGTCGGCTCGTCAAGGATGTACAGGGTCTTGCCGGTGTCGCGCTTGGACAGCTCGCGAGACAGCTTGACCCGTTGGGCTTCACCGCCGGACAAGGTCGTCGCCGACTGCCCGAGCTTGATGTATGACAGACCGACGTCCATCAGCGTCTGGAGCTTGCGCGCCAGTGCCGGCACCGCGTCGAAGAACGCCCGGGCTTCCTCGATGGTCATTTCGAGGGTTTCGTGGATGTTCTTGCCCTTGTACTTGATCTCCAGGGTTTCGCGGTTGTAGCGCTTGCTCTTGCACACGTCGCAAGGCACGTAGATGTCCGGCAGGAAGTGCATCTCCACCTTGATCAGGCCATCGCCCTGGCAGGCTTCGCAGCGCCCACCCTTGACGTTGAACGAGAACCGCCCCGGGCCATAACCCCGCGAACGGGATTCCGGCACGCCGGCGAACAGTTCGCGAATGGGTGTGAACAAGCCGGTGTAGGTCGCCGGGTTGGAACGTGGCGTACGACCGATGGGGCTCTGGTCGATGTCGACGACCTTGTCCAGGTGCTCCAGCCCCTTGATGCTGTCGTGGGCCGCGGCTTCGAGGGTGGTGGCCCCGTTCAGCGCCGTGGCACTGAGGGGGAACAGGGTGTTGTTGATCAACGTCGATTTGCCGGAGCCAGACACCCCAGTGACGCAGGTCAGCAGGCCAATCGGGATTTCCAGGTCGACGTTGCGCAAGTTGTTGCCGCGCGCGCCCTTGAGGGTCAGCGACAGCTTCTTGTTACGTGGCGTGCGCTTGGCCGGGACCTTGATCTTCACCCGGCCGGAAAGGTACTTGCCGGTCAGGGAGTCGGGATGCGCCATGACTTCGGCAGCCGTGCCCTGGGCAACGATATGCCCGCCGTGCACGCCCGCGCCGGGGCCAATGTCCACGACGTAGTCGGCCAGGCGAATGGCATCTTCGTCGTGTTCGACCACGATCACCGTGTTACCGATGTCCCGCAGGTGTTTGAGGGTGCCGAGCAGTCGGTCGTTGTCCCGCTGGTGCAGGCCGATGGACGGCTCGTCGAGAATGTACATGACCCCCACCAGACCGGCGCCGATCTGGCTCGCCAGGCGGATACGCTGGGCTTCACCGCCGGACAGGGTGTCCGCGCTGCGATCGAGGGTCAGGTAGTCCAGCCCCACGTTCACCAGGAACTGCAGGCGTTCACTGATTTCCTTGAGGATCTTGTCGGCGATTTCGCCACGGCGGCCGGTGAGCTTCAAGCCTGCGAAGTAATCGGTGGCATCGCCGATCGGCAGGTTGGTGACCGCCGGCAAGGTTTTCTCACCGACCCACACGTGCCGCGCCTCGCGCCGCAAGCGGGTACCACGGCAGTCGGGGCAAGGCTGGGTGCTGAGGAACTTGGCCAGTTCCTCGCGCACGCTGGCCGACTCGGTTTCGCGGTAGCGCCGCTCCAGGTTAGGTACGATGCCTTCGAACGGGTGGGAGCGCTTGACGATATCGCCACGGTCGTTGAGGTACTTGAAGTCCACGCTTTGCGAGCCGCTGCCGTGCAGGATGTACTTCTGCTGGTCGGCGGGCAGTTCGTTGAACGGCTTGTCCAGACTGAACTTGTAGTGGGCCGCCAGCGAGCCGAGCATCTGGAAGTAATAGACGTTGCGCCTGTCCCAGCCGCGAATCGCCCCTTCGGCCAGGGTCAGCTCGCCATTGACCAGCCGCTTGGTGTCGAAGAACTGCTTGACCCCCAGGCCATCGCAGGTCGGGCAAGCGCCGGCCGGGTTGTTGAAGGAGAACAGCTTGGGTTCCAGCTCGCTGATGGCGTGGCCGCAGATCGGGCAGGCGAAGCGCGCGGAGAAGATGATTTCTTCACCGGGCTCGTCGTCCATCGGCGCCACCAGGGCGATCCCGTCGGCCAGCTTCAACGCGGTTTCGAAGGACTCGGCCAGGCGCTGTTGCAGGTCGGCTCGGACCTTGAAGCGGTCGACCACCACGTCGATCGAATGCTTCTTCTGTTTGTCCAGCTTGGGCAACTCGTCCAGTTCGCACAGCTTGCCGTTGACCCGGGCCCGCACGAAACCCTGGGCGCGCAGTTCTTCGAACACCAGCAGGTGTTCGCCCTTGCGCTCGCGCACCACCGGGGCCAGCAGCATCAGCTTGCTGCCTTCGGGCTGGGCCAGCACCAGGTCGACCATCTGGCTGACGGTCTGGGCCTCCAGGGGAATGTCGTGGTCCGGGCACCGGGGGATACCGACCCGCGCATACAGCAGGCGCAGGTAGTCGTAGATCTCGGTGATGGTACCGACCGTGGACCGCGGGTTATGGGAGGTGGATTTCTGCTCGATGGAAATCGCCGGCGACAGCCCTTCGATGGTGTCGACGTCGGGTTTTTCCATCATCGACAGGAACTGCCGGGCGTAGGCCGACAGGGATTCGACATAGCGTCGCTGGCCTTCGGCGTACAGGGTGTCGAAGGCTAGGGATGATTTGCCGGATCCGGACAGGCCGGTGATGACGATCAGCTTGTCCCGTGGCAGGGTCAGGTCGATGTTCTTCAGGTTGTGGGTACGGGCCCCACGAATCAGGATCTTGTCCAAAGTGGCCTCGCTCGGCGGGCGTCGAAAACGTAGGAGTATACGGGCAAATACTGGATGGATGCACACTATCGGAAGTGAGTTTTACGCCATACATGAAGACTGCGCGGCAAACCGTCGCCATATACCCCCTCAATCGATGGGACTGGTAGAATCGCCGCCGGTTCACATGAGGTTTTTCCATGCACGATCCCCACAGCGAACGCATGAGTGGCGGCGAGACCCGCGCAGCAAGCGGCCTTGCCCTGGTGTTCGCCTTTCGCATGCTGGGCATGTTCATGGTGTTGCCGGTGCTGGCGACCTATGGCATGGACCTGGCGGGCGCGACCCCGGCCCTCATCGGGCTGGCGATTGGCGCCTATGGCCTGACCCAGGCGATTTTCCAGATCCCGTTCGGGATCATTTCCGACCGCATTGGCCGGCGTCCGGTGATTTACCTGGGGTTGATCGTCTTCGCCCTCGGCAGTGTGCTGGCGGCCGGCGCCGATTCGATCTGGGGCGTGATCGCCGGACGGATCCTGCAAGGCGCCGGGGCGATTTCGGCGGCCGTCATGGCATTGCTATCGGACCTGACCCGCGAACAGCATCGGACCAAGGCCATGGCCATGATCGGCATGACGATCGGCCTGTCGTTCGCCGTCGCGATGGTCGTGGGGCCGTTGCTGACCCGGGCGTTTGGCCTGTCGGGCCTGTTCCTGGCCACCGGCGGCATGGCGTTGGTGGGCATCCTGATCGTCGCCTTCATGGTGCCGCGAGCCACCGGGCCGTTGCAGCACCGTGAATCCGGGGTGGCGCGCCAGGCGCTGATCCCGACGCTCAAGCACCCGGACCTGCTGCGCCTGGACCTGGGTATTTTCGTGCTCCACGCCATGCTGATGTCCAGCTTCGTGGCCTTGCCGCTGGCGCTGGTCGAGAAGGCCGGCTTGCCCAAGGAACAGCATTGGTGGGTCTATCTCACGGCGCTGCTGATTTCGTTTTTCGCGATGATCCCGTTCATCATCTACGGCGAGAAGCGACGCAAAATGAAACGAGTTTTACTCGGTGCCGTCCTGACGCTGATGCTCACTGAGCTATTCTTCTGGCAGTTCGGCGACAGCCTGCGGGCGCTGGTGATCGGTACGGTGGTGTTCTTCACCGCGTTCAATCTGTTGGAAGCGTCGCTGCCGTCGCTGATCAGCAAGGTTTCACCGGCCGGTGGCAAGGGCACGGCCATGGGGGTCTATTCCACCAGCCAGTTCCTCGGTTCGGCGTTGGGCGGGATTCTCGGCGGTTGGCTGTTCCAGCACGGCGGTTTGTCGGTTGTCTTCCTGGGATGTGCCGCGCTGGCTGCACTTTGGCTGGTCTTTGCTGTTACCATGCGCGAACCTCCGTATGTGACGAGCCTGCGCTTGCCGTTGTCGCCCGAAGCCATCCGCGAAGCAGGCCTGACCGAGCGCCTCAAGGCCGTCGTTGGAGTAACCGATGCAGTGGTGGTCGCCGACGAAGCGGCCGTTTACATCAAACTGGACACCGAATTATTGGATCGTGCGACGCTCGAGCGCCTGGTGAACAACCCGGCCCCGACCACGTGCGAAGCCTAGGAGAACGTTATGGCCCGTGGGGTTAACAAAGTCATATTGGTCGGTACTTGCGGCCAGGATCCCGAAGTTCGCTACCTGCCGAACGGCAACGCCGTGACCAACCTGAGTCTGGCGACCAGCGAACAGTGGACCGACAAGCAGACCGGCCAGAAGGTCGAGAAGACCGAATGGCACCGCGTGTCGATGTTCGGCAAAGTGGCGGAGATCGCCGGCGAATACCTGCGCAAGGGTTCGCAGGTGTATATCGAAGGCAAGCTGCAGACCCGCGAGTGGGAAAAAGACGGCATCAAGCGCTACACCACCGAAATCGTGGTGGACATGCAAGGCACCATGCAACTGCTGGGCGGCCGTCCACAGGGTGACCAGCAAGGTGGCAACAACTACCAGCAGTCGGCCCCGCGTCAGCAGGCACCTCGCCCACAGGCGGCGCCACAGCCACAACGCGAGCGTCCAGCCCCGCAACAGGCCGCGCCGCAACCGGCCCCGGATTTCGACAGCTTCGACGACGATATTCCGTTCTAAGCGGCTGTCCGCTAAAAACAAGACCGCGCTTCGGTTTCCCGAAGCGCGGTTTTTTATGACCGCAGGTTTTCAGGAGTGGCTACCCGTCAGGAATTGCTCCGTGCTCACCACGTTCGCATAGGCAAAGCCCAGCGCTGCCATGAACGCTGCGTGCACCTGGGCGGCGGGCACGACGACGCCGTTGAATTCCAGGTCCAGGGTCGCGCAGGCGTCGTGGATCACCGTAACGCCGTAGCCCAGGTCTGCCGCAGCCCGGGCGGCACCATCGATGCACATATGGCTCATGCTGCCGACGATGACCAGTTGTTCGATGCCGTCGCGTTCGAGGATGGCCTTCAGTTCGGTGTCGCGAAACGCGTTGACGAAATGCTTGAGCACCACCGGTTCATCGTCGCGATTGCGTACCTTGGGGTGCAGTTGAGCACCTTCGGAGCCCGGGGTGAAGAACGGCGCCTCCTCGGAGGTGAACTCGTGGCGGATGTGCACCACGCGGTCCCCGGTCTGGCGAAAGGCTTCGATCAGCCGTGCGGCTTTGTCGGCGGCGCTGTCGGCACCGACCAATGGCCATTTCCCCTGGGGGAAGTAGTCGTTCTGGATATCGACTACGATGAGCGCTTGCTTGGACATGAGGACTTCCTTGGATCAATGAGGGGTGAAGCCAGTATTGGCGTTTGCCGTCGGTTCGAGGATTGGCCGCAACGACAATAAGCGAGGGAAAACTGACAATGACGCAGGAAAGGGTGGTCGCCGAGCTTGGGGTGCTGATTTACCCCGGCGCCCAACTGGCGGCGGTGCACGGTTTGACCGATCTGTTCGGCGTCGCGCAGCGGATTGCGGCCGAGCAGGGCGGCGCGCAGTTGCCACGGTTGCTGGTGAGCCATTGGCGGGCGGAGAGCGGCCAGGCACCGCTGCGGGTATTCGCCAGCGAAAGCGGCACGGCGCATAGGCTGGCCGCATTGCTGATTCCGCCCTCCATTGCCGGTTTCAGCGAAGGGCTCGTGTCCCCGGCGCTGATGGATTGGCTACGAACGCAGCACGCCGGTGGCACGGTGTTGGGCGGTGTGTGTGTCGGCTCG
Source organism: Pseudomonas chlororaphis (assembly GCA_001023535.1). NCBI lineage: Bacteria > Pseudomonadati > Pseudomonadota > Gammaproteobacteria > Pseudomonadales > Pseudomonadaceae > Pseudomonas > Pseudomonas chlororaphis. Next base: position 2,032,469 of record CP011020.1, on the reverse strand, counting down.
ATCCTGCTCGCCGAAAGCGGCTTGCTCGATGGACGCAGCGCCACCACCCATTGGACATCGGCCAAGTCCTTCGCCGAGCGTTACCCGAAGATCAGGCTCGAGGCCGATAAACCGATTGTCGACGACGGCGACCTGATCACCACTGCCGGGCTGATGGCCTGGTCGGAGTTGGGCTTGCGCCTGGTGAACCGCTTGCTGGGCCCGAGTATCGCCACACGTACGGCGCAATTTCTGGTGATCGAACACAGCGACAGCGCCAGCGAGTGCGGCAGTAACTTTGCCCCCATCCTCGGGCATGGCGATGGAGCGATCCTCAAGGTCCAGCACTGGTTACAAGGCAGCGGCGCGGTGGATGTCACCCTGGCGGCGATGGCGGAACAGGCCGGGCTGGAAGAACGCACGTTCCTGCGCCGGTTTCGCAGCGCTACCGGGCTCAAGCCTACGCAATACTGTCAGCACCTGAGGGTTGGCAAGGCCCGGGAGATGCTCGAGTTCACCAATGGCACCATTGAGCACATTGCCTGGACCGTCGGCTACCAGGACCCGGGGGCTTTCCGGGCGACGTTCAAGAAGATCACCGGGTTGGCGCCGAGTGATTATCGGGCGCGGTTCGGAGTGGGGCCGGCCGTTTCGAAGTAACGGCCGTGGCGAGGGAGCTTGCTCCCGCTGGACTGCGCAGCAGACCCGGGTACCTTGCCTGTCATGTCCGGAGTCAGTTTGTCTGGGGGCGCTTCGCACCCCAGCGGGAGCAAGCTCCCTCGCCACAGGGAATGCCTTGTATCGTGCAATTCGCCGGATCGTGGTGCCATGTCGTGCAGAATGAAACAGGCCAGGTGCCACCAGCGTTGCCGTAACCCCCCTGTTTTTCTTGCCGCCAGTCCCGCGCCAAGCGGTTGGCCTGATCTCTGCACCCCTGTTACCCACAGCCATCGAGCGCAGGTAAAAGGGCAACGCATGACGTCGGTCAATCGCAACAAAACGGTAGTGGCCCTGTCGGTCAATCCTCATGCACCGCTTCACGAGGTGCAAACCAATCGCGCGCTGGCCCGCTGGCTGGCGCAGATCCTCGGCGTCGAATACGGTGGCAGCTACGACGAGCAGCAGCCCGGCCAGCGAGGTTTGTACCTGCTGCCCACGCAAACCCTGATCGGCCGCGACGCCGCGCAGCGCCTGGGGGTCAATGGCCCGGATGACCTGTGGGGCGGCTTCGTCGAGCATGATTTCATTTGCACCAAGGCGATCGCCCATGGTCTGTTGAACAAGGAGGCGGTGGCGCCCCAAGGCTGGTCGCCGTTGTTCGCCAAGCTGACCCGAGGCGCCGTGTTGGATGGCGTGAGCGTGTTTTCCCTGCGGGATGCGCGTCCGGCGGCCGAGCAACTGCTGTACACCGGGCCGATCCGCCTCAAGCCGATCCATGCCTGTGCCGGACGTGATCAACGGGTCATCAAGAGCCTGGCGCAGTTCGATGAGGTGGTCGCCAGTCCCGAGGCCCAGGCGTTGTTTCGCGACGGCGTGGTACTGGAGCAGAACCTTAGCCAGGTCAAGACCCAGAGCGTCGGCCAGAGCTTCATCAACGGCAAGGTCATGAGTTATTGCGGTGTGCAACACCTGACCGAGGACAGTCAGGGGTTGGAGGTGTATGGCGGTTCGGACCTGCTGGTGGTGCAGGGCGGCTACATCGAGTTGCTCAAGCTGGAGTTGCCCGACGATGTGCGCGAGGCGGTGCGCCTGGCGCAGGTGTTTGACGATGCGGCCAACCAGGCCTATCCGAACTTCTTCGCTTCGCGCAGAAACTACGACATCGCCCAGGGCCTCGATGCCGCCGGCCAGCCGCGCGGCGGTGTGCTGGAGCAGTCCTGGCGCATGGGCGGGGCCAGCAGCGCCGAGTTGGCGGCGCTGGAGGTGTTCGTCAACGACCCCACGACCACCGTCGTGAACGTGTCTTCGGTGGAAACCTACATCGACCAGCCGCTGCCACAGGGCGCCCGGGAGGTGTACCGCGGCGCGGCACACAATGGCGACTTCCTTCTCAAATACGTGACGGTTCAATCCTATGACGGCTAGAAGCGAAACCATTCAGATCGAAATCGACGATGAGCGGATGAACGGGACGTTCCTGAGCCCCAAATCGAAAGTCCCCGGCGTGCTGTTCGTGCACGGCTGGGGCGGGAACCAGGAGCGCGACCTGGAGCGGGCCAAGGGCATCGCTGGCCTTGGCTGCGTGTGCCTGACCTTCGATTTGCGTGGCCATACCGGCGGGGCGGGAATCCCGCTGTCGCGGGTCACCCGGGAAGATAACCTGCGGGACTTGCTCGCGGCCTATGACCGACTGCTGGCGCACCCGGCCCTTGATACCTCGGCGATTGCCGTGGTGGGCACCAGCTACGGCGGTTACCTGGCTTCGATCCTGACCTCGCTGCGACCGGTGCGCTGGCTGGCCCTGCGGGTGCCGGCGCTGTACCGCGACGAGCAATGGCACACGCCCAAGCGCGACCTGGACAAAAGCGACCTGCTGGATTATCGCAGCACCCTGGTGCACGCCAGCACCAACCGCGCCTTGCATGCGTGCTCGCAGTTCACCGGTGATGTGTTGCTGGTGGAGTCGGAGACCGATGACCACGTCCCCCACGCCACCATCATGAGTTACCGTGCGGCGTGCCAGCAGACCCATTCACTGACGCACCGCATCATCGACGGCGCCGACCATGCCTTGAGCGACCCTGTGTCACAACAGGCCTACACCTCGATCCTGGTGGACTGGATCACGGAAATGGTGGTGGGAGAGCGGTTGAGCATTATCCAGGCGCGGTAGTGGTGTGGTGTCTGTGCGGGCCCCTTCGCGAGCAAGCCCGCTCCCACACGGAGTCTTCACTGGCCCACAAATCAGCACTCACCACGAACCTCATGTGGGAGCGGGCTTGCTCGCGAAGGGGCCAGGCCAGACAACCTCCCAATCAAGGCTTCACTTCACCCCAGGCTTGACCCGCAATGCCTTGGCCTTCGCCTCGATCACCAGGTACATCACCACGGTGATTAACAACGGCAGGATGAAGTAGATCGCCCGGTAGGCGATCAGGCCCGCCAGCAGGCTGCCCCGCGACACTTCATGTTGCAGCAGTGCGATGAACACCGCCTCCAGCACCCCGAGCCCCGCCGGAATGTGGGTGATGACACCGGCGATGCTGCTGATCAACAGCACGCCGAGGACCACCGGGTACTCCAGCTTGCTCGGCAACAGGGTGAAAATCACCGCCGCCATCAACGACCAGTTCAACGCGCCCAGCGCCAGTTGCAGCACGGCCATGCGCAGCGACGGCAGGTTGATCTCCATGCCGCGAATCGTCCAGGCCCGGCGCTTGGAGAACTGGCAGGCCAGCAGGTAACCGGCGCTCACCAGCAGCAACAGCACGCCGACGCCCTGCAAGGCCGTGCTGCTCAGCTTCCAGCCGGGCGGCATGGTCACTAGGCCACTGCTGAACACCACGCCGGCCAGGGTCATGTAGCCAAACCAGTTCGTCGCCAGGCTCAGCCCGAGGATCTTGGCGATGTTGCCCGTGCTGACGCCCAGGCGCGAGTAAAGCCGATAGCGCATGGCGATGCCGCCGACCCAGGCGCTGAGGTTGAGGTTGAAAGCGTAGCTGATCACCCCCACCGGCAGAATCTGCCGCCAGCCGAGCTTCTGGCGGATGTAGGTGCGTCCGATCAGGTCGAAGCAGGCGTAGGTGATGAAACTGGTGATCGTCAACGCGGCAGCGATGACCAGCGTCCGTACCTTGAAATCGGCCAGGGTGTCGAACACTTCGGACCAGTCGATGCGCCGGGCCAGGGCTGTGAACAGCACGATCAACAGCAGGAAGAACGCCAGGGTCAGCGGCCGTTTCCAGCGGCTCCAGCGCGACGCGGGCTTGTGCTCGTCCCGGACCTGGGCATCAGCTGGCGCGGTGTGCGCTTCAGAGTGGTTCATGGGGTTCGCTCCGAACCGCCGTCGGCGGCGAGAAAGGTTTCAGACGCGGTTTATGGGCCGGCAGCCAGCCGGCCCAGGACGGGAAGTGGCGCAGGAAATGGAACACCATGAAACCGATGGTCATGCGCCACAGCAGGCCACGTGGGGCGTGGTCCTTGGGCATGACCGTGCAGTGGTTGCGGATCAGGTAGTCGAGGCGCTCGAACAGCTCGCGGTTGAACGCCCGGTCGCGGATCAACACATTGGCTTCCAGGTTCAGCGACAGGCTCAAGGGGTCGAGGTTGCTCGAGCCCACGGTGCTCCAGTCCTCGTCCACCAGCGCGACCTTGCCGTGCAGCGGTCGCTCGCAATATTCGCAGATCACCACGCCGGCCTTGAGCAGGTAGCTGTAGAGCATCCGCGCCGCGAGCTTGGCGATCATCATGTCCGGCTGGCCCTGCAGGATCAGCCGCACCTCCACCCCGCGCCGCGCCGCGTTGCGGATCTCGCGCAGCAACCGGTAGCCGGGGAAGAAGTAGGCGTTGGCGATCACCACGCGCCGCTTGGCGCTGCGCAGCACTTGCAGGTAGACCTCTTCGATGTCGGTCTGGTGCTCATGGTTATCGCGATAGACCAGTCGCACCTGGCCGTCATGATCGCTGAAGGCCAACTCGTTGCGCCGGCTGCGGCGCCGTTGCCACCAGTATTTGGCCCGGGCCGGACGACCGCTCTGCATCAAGGCGAAGTGATGGATGTCGACCACCGCCGGGCCTTTGATTTCCACCGAATAGTCTTGCTTGGCCTCGGGGCCGAAATCGCCCAGGTGGTCGGCGGAAAAGTTGATCCCGCCGATGAACGCGATCACCCCGTCGATCACCACCACCTTGCGGTGCAGGCGGCGGAACCAGTTGGTGCGGATGCCCAAGTGAAGAGGCGCGGGGTCGAACATTTGCAGGCGCACGCCGGCATCGCTCAACGAGGCGAGGAAGTTGGGCGTCAGCTCGCCGCAGCCGAAGCCGTCCAGGCTGAGGGTGACACGCACACCACGCTGGGCCGCATCCACCAGTAGGTCGCGCAACTCGTTGCCGACCTTGTCCTCGAACAGGATGAAGGTCTCGATGAGCACTTCCTTCTCGGCCCGGCGGATGGCCTCGAACACCCGGGGGAAATACGCCTCGCCGTTCTCCAGCAAGGTGACGCGGTTGTTGCCGTGCCAGCCGTATTCGACGTCCACCAGTGCCGGGTTGCGCTCGGTGGGCGGAGCCTCGACCTGCTCCACCGTCGCCTTGTTCATCGTCGCGCTCATAGTTCGATCTCCACCGACAACGGTGCGTGGTCTGAAAGGTGCGACCAGGGCCTGACATTCAGCACTTGGGCGTGACGGGCCTTGAGGTTGCGCACGTAGATGCGGTCCAGGCGCAACAGCGGCATGCGCGCCGGGAAGCTGCGGGCCGGCTTGCCCCATTGTTCGGTGAACACTTCACGCAGGCCGGCGGGTTCGAGCAAGTCACTGGCCTTGCCACGCCAGTCGTTGAAGTCGCCGGCGACGATCACCGGGGCCTCGGGCGGCAGTTCGCTCAAGCGCTGGCAAAGCAGCTTCAACTGCGCGACCCGATGGCTTTCGCGCAGCCCCAGGTGAACGCAGATGGCATGGATCTGCGGCCCATCGCCGCTGGGCAGGCGCAACATGCTGTGGAGCATGCCGCGGTTTTCATGGCCGCTGATGGACACGTCGAGGTTTTCATGGTGCACGATCTGGAATTTCGACAGCAGCGCGTTGCCGTGGTCGCCCGCCGGGTACACCGCATTGCGCCCATAGGCGAACTGCGGCCAGAGGCTGTCGGCCAGGAATTCGTACTGGGGCATGCTCGGCCAGTTGGCGAAACGCTGGGGATGGTGTTCGTGGGTGCCGTGGACCTCCTGCAGGAACACCACGTCGGCGGAGACGCTGCGCACCGCTTCGCGCAGTTCCGGCAGGATGAAGCGGCGGTTCAGGGCCGTGAAGCCTTTGTGGGTGTTGACCGTCAGCACGGTGAAACGCTGGGTCGGGACCAGGTCCCGGCGGGTGTCCTGGTCGGGCTCGCGGGTCGCTTCGGTGGACTGGGTAATGTTCATGCCAGGACTCCCTCGGCCGGGCGCACGCCGGGTGCGGTGGCGAGGTCCTTGTCCAGGTCGAAGCGCTCCAGCAAGTGGCGCGCGTCATAGGGCGCGCGGACCTTGATGTCGTTGTCGAAGTAGCAGAACACCTCGCGGCTCTTGCGGGCTCGAGGTTGCTTCTGCGGGTCGATCAGGTGCGCGTCGTCCGGCTGCGTGCCGTGGCTCCAGGCTTGGATCCGGTCGCCCCAGCGCTTCAACGCTGCGTCGGTATAGCCGCTGGCGTACAGCTCTTCCGCGCCGTGCAGGCGCAGGTAGACGAAGTCGCTGGTGACGTCCTCGCGATAGGGCCATTTGCCGGCGGTGTCGGCGATCACCAGGGCGATGTCGTAACGCCGGAGCAGGGTGATGAAGTGCGGGTCGATGAAGCTGTCGTGGCGGATCTCGACAGCGTGGCGCAACCGGCGTTTTTTATCCGCCGTCGTGCTGGCGTGGCCGTCCAGGCGCGGTTCGTGCTCGCGGGCGAGGGTCGCGGCGCCTTCGGTGTCGTGGGGCAGCTGCTTGAGGAAGTCCTCGAACAGTTCGGGGTCGAATTTGAAGCTCGGTGGAAACTGCCAGAGGATCGGGCCGAGTTTCTCCTTGAGCTCCAGCACGCCGGAGGCGAGGAAGTTGGCCAGCGGTTTGTGCACCTCGCGCAAGCGCTTGATGTGGGTGATGAAGCGGGGCGCCTTGACGCTGAACACGAAGCCGGGCGGCGTCTCGGCATACCACTGGGCATAGCGTTCGGGGCGTTGCAGGGCGTAGAACGATCCATTGATTTCGATGCTGTTGACCGCTCGCGAGGCGAATTGCAATTCGCGTTTTTGAGTCAGCCCCTTCGGGTAGAAGTCCCCCCGCCAAGGCGTGTAGCGCCAACCGGAAATACCAATGTGGATCGCCGTCATGTGTCCCTCCCGTGCCATTGACCTCGTACCGCTGGTGTCTTGTTGATGACTGTCGGGCGAGGCAGAAAGTTTCGGGCAGGTGCCCGGTGGACGCGGCAAGGCTTTCTGTGGCCACAAGGTTGTGTATTGACCCGTGGAGCGAACTTGCTCGCCCGATAGGGATCAGTTCCTTACCGATTCCCATCAAGGAGCCTCGCGTGTTGTCTCGATTGAGCCGTGTATTGCTGTTGGTATTGCTGGCGCTGACCGGCAGCATCGCCTACGGCGCAGCCGCCATTCCCGGCACTGCCGCGCCCAGTGAAGCCCCAGCAGAGCCCGAACCCCTGGTCCAGGGCGGCCTGCTCGGCGCCATCAGTTCGAGCATCGATGACGTCCAGGACAAGCTCGACCTCAACCAGAGCCTGGTGGATGCCTGGCGCCTGCGGGCGGATCGTGCGGCGGATGAGGTGGACCGGCTGGTGGACCAGACGGCCCGTTCGTCCTGGCGAGTGACGGGGGATTTCCTGTTGCTGTCGGGTGTCTGGATCGGCGCGTTTGCCGTGCTCTGGTCGGGCGCGCGGCTACTGGTGCGGCGCCTTGGCGGGGGTCGCTGGCTGCGCACGCGCCAGCGGGTCCGGGATGTGCTCGGCTACGTGTTGCCCTACACCGTCCCGGCACTGCTTTGCCTGCCGTTGACCCTGTACGTCAGTCACTTCCTGCAGGTCTCGGTCGGCCGGGCCCTGGCCCTGTGCTTTGCCTACGCCACCAGCAGCGGCATTTTCTCCACCTCGGTGTTGCTGTGCGTCATCGTGATGTTCAACGCCGGGCACAAGCGCCGGGCGGTGGCGATCATCCGGCACCTGAGCCCCCGGCCGCTGTTCATGATCGGCTTTCTCGCCGCCCTCAGCGATGCCTTGACCAGCCCGCAGATCGCCCGGCAACTGGGCGGCAACATCACCAGCAGCGTCGCGGTGTTCACCGGCCTGCTGGCGTCGATGATCTTTGGCTGGCTGGTGATTCGCCTGCGGCGCCCGGTGGCCCACCTGATTCGCAACCGATCCCTGGCCCAGCGCTTGAAGCAACCGGCCTTGCAGGAGTCGCTGCGGATTTTTTCCGGGCTCTGGTACTGGCCGATCCTGCTGATGGTGCTGGTGTCGGCGGTGAGCCTGATCGGCGTCGGCGAGGACAACCAGAAAGCCCTGCGTTGTGCCTTGTTCACGACCATCCTGCTGATTGCGACGGTGTTTCTCAGCACGGTGTTCCAGCACGTCTTCAAGTCGCCCAAGGCCGAGGCCATCCAGCGCAGCAGCGCCTACAAGGGGCGGCTGCTGAGCCTGTTGCACGCGTTGCTGCGAATTGTCCTGGCCGTGGTGTTCATTGAAGTCCTCGGGCGGATCTGGGGGATCTCGCTGTTCGAGTTCGCCTCGCGCAACGCCGTGGGGCGGGCGATCAGCGATTCCCTGAGCCGCATCGGCCTGATCTTCCTGGTGACCTGGCTGATGTGGGTGGTGCTCGATACGGCGATCCAGGAAGCCTTGAAGCCGCCGCTGAACAAGCGTGGCGCCCGCCAGCCCAGCACGCGGATCAAGACCATCCTGCCGCTGTTGCGCAACGCGGCGAAAATCATCCTGGTGGTGATCTGCGCGATCACCACCATGGCCAACCTGGGGATCAACGTCGCGCCGTTGCTGGCCGGTGCCGGGGTCGTGGGGCTGGCGATCGGCTTCGGTTCACAGCAATTGGTACAGGACGTCATCACCGGGTTGTTCATCATCATCGAGGACACGCTGTCCATCGGCGACTGGGTGGTGCTCGACTCCGGTCACGCCGGCACCGTCGAGGGCCTGACCATTCGCACCCTGCGCCTGCGCGACGGCAAGGGCTTCGTGCATTCGGTGCCGTTCGGCCAGATCAAGGCCGTGACCAATCAATCGCGGCAATTCGCCTTTGCATTTTTCTCCGTGCAGTTCACCTACGACACCGATGTCGAGGAGGCCATCGAGCTGATTCGCGAAGCCGGGCGTTCGATCTCCGAGGACCCGTTCCTCAAGTTCAACCTGCAAGGGCCGCTGGATGTGTTCGGCGTCGACCGGATGGACCTCAACGGCGTGGTCCTCACCGCCCAGTTCCGTACGGTGTCCGGTGGGCAGTACGCGGTGAGCCGGGCGTTCAACCAACGCTTGAAGAAGCTTGTGGATAACCATCCGGCGGTGCACTTCGCGCAGACTTATCCACAGCAGGTGATGTTGCCGAAGCGCTTGGTGCAAGAGCCCGGGGAAGAGGAAGCGTTGCCCGAGCGACCTCGATAGTGGCATCGGCGTGGGGTGATGCTGATGGCCCCTTCGCGGGCAAGCCCGCTCCCACAGGGAAATGCATCTTCACAGGGAAATGCATTCTGACAGGGGAATACATTTCAACTGTGGGAGCGGGCTTGCCCGCGAAGAGGCCCGCCCAGACACCCTCAACCTTTCTGATCGTTCCCACGCTGCGCGTTCGATCCTCAACCTTTGTGAATGAGTTTGCTCCGGATATCAGCCATCGCCTGCGCCTCCAGTTCAACCCAGAACAGCACCTTCCCGGCCACCTGCGCCGCGACCGGCACGCCATCGCGATACACCAGCCGATTGCTCGCCAGCGCCGGCACCTTCGCCCCCGGCAGTAGGGTGCCGGCGAGGTTCAGCGGGTCCACGCCACACACGGCAACCACGCTGCTGTCGGCCGGGCGGCGGCGCACTTCGCGTAGCAGGGGGATCGCCTCGGGCAGGGCGAATTGTTCGCCGGCCAGGCCACTGACAAAACGTCCTCCGCGGATTTCCCCCCGCGCCTCCAGGCGATGGAAGGTGCGCAGCAACTCACGCCAGCTCGGCAGCCAGTCGGCCTCGCGCTCCAGCAACCGCCAGAACACCACGCCGTAGCGGCGCAGCAGGGTCATGGCGATGTGTTCCAGGGTTTCGGGCGGCGTGGGCGCGGGGCGGTTGCCTTCTGCGGGCGCCGGCGGTGTGCGGCGCAGCAGGGCCCAGCGCCCGGCGTCGTCCATGCCGCCGACAAACGCCCCGCGCCCGCGCCGGCTGCTGCGGGCCTGACGCTTGCTGGCGGGGGTGATCAACGCGCGCAAGCCGGCGAAGCTGTCGGCATTCACCAATCCGGCGCCCACCAGTTCCTGCAAGGCCATTTCCAGTTCGGTGCGCAACAGGTGGGCTTCGTGCAGCAGCTCGTCGAAAAACAAAGCACCGTGGTCGCTGAGGGCCTGATGGACTTTTTGCGTCTTGGGCGACAGCTCGCTGACGGGCGTCTGTTCGGCCAGGCTGCTCCACAGCGCCACCTGGTTGCGCGGCAACAGCACCACCGGCGTGCTACGCAGGGCGCTGGCGGCGAGCTTCTGCCGCGCGCTCAAGCGTGTCCAGACCACCTTGCCGCTGCGGCACAGCTCATCGAGCCAGTTGGCTGAGTAGTCCTTGATGCGCGCGGGCAGCAGGTCGCTGTCCCAGGCCACAGCGGCCGCCGGATAACCTTCGAACTGGCTGACGATGGACGGCAGTACGGCGCTGCCACGGCCTTGGGTCGAGGGCGACAGGTGCTGCCAGTCGAACAGAAAACGCATGAAGTCCTGCAAGCTCACCGGTTCGATTTCCCGGCGCAGGCGTTTGACGGTGTAGCGGTGGATACGCGCCAGCAAATGCCGTTCGCACCATTCTTCCTGACCGGTCCCCGGCGTGAACCGCCCACGCAGCACATAGCCTTGCTGTTCCAGGTGCGCCAGGGCCAGGGTGACCTGTGGCGTCGACAGCCCCAGCGGGTAGGCGATGGCCGTCAGCGGCAGCGGGCCGAAGGCGCTGAGCCGGGCGCGGAGCATCTCCACCACGGCATCGTCGTGTTCCCAAGGCTCATCGAAACCGGTCAGGGGCGCCAGCGGTGGTTGCCAGCGGGCCTGTGGATAAACCGCCTGCGCGCACGTCAGCCGCTCCAGGGCCACCCAAAGGCCGCGTTCGGCGCTGATCTGCACGTGGCTGGCGCGTCCCTGTTCAGCCAGCGTCTGCAACCAGCCATGCCAGGCCGGGTGGGCGCTGGCTTCGCTGTCGGTAATGCCGGCCAGGCTCATCAGCGCTTCGTGCATTTCATCGAGATTGGCCGGGGTCGGCCAGGCTTCTTCGCGCACCGACTCGATGGCTTCGGCGTCCAGGGCACCGAGGTCATCGGTGGCGTGCGGATCGCTCCAGCGCCGGTTGATCACCGCCTGGGTGCGCCGTTCTTCCAGCGGCGCGTCGTCGAGAAAGGTGTAGGGCCGGGCGCTGAGGATTTCTGCCGCCAGGGGCGAAGGCGCGGGCAGGTCACGACTGATCAGCCGCACTTCACCGGCCTCCATGCGCCGCAGCAGCGCCAGCCAGCCTTCGCTGTCCATGGCTTCGTGCAGGCAGTCGTCGAGGGTCTGTTCCACCAGCGGGTGATGGGGGATTTCCCGCTCACCGGCCAGGTTTTCCAGGCACGCGATCTGGTCGGGGAAGACGCTGGCGATCAGGTCTTCGCTTTTCATTCGCTGGATCTGCGGCGCGACTTTGCGCCCGCCGGTGTAGCGCGGCAAGGCCAGGGCCACGCCGGCGTTCCAGCGCCAGCGCACGCCGAACAACGGCGCGTCGAGGACCGCCTGGACAAGGATCTGCTCGGCGCTGTGGCTGTTGAGGTAGCGCCAGACCTCGTCCAGCTCGAAGCTGTGGCTGGTGGACAGCGACAGCACGATGGCGTCTTCGCTGGCGGCGGCCTGCAGCTCGAAATTGAAGGTGCGGCAGAAGCGCTTGCGCAGGGCCAGCCCCCAGGCGCGGTTGATGCGGCTGCCGAACGGCGTGTGGATGATCAACTGCGTGCCGCCGGACTCGTCGAAGAAACGCTCCATCAACAGAGTGTCCTGGGACGGCAGCGCGCCGAAGGCCAGGCGCGCCGGAGCCAGGTAGTCCAGCAGTTGTTCGGCGCTGGCCAGGTTCAGGCCCAAGGTGTCGGTGAGCCAGTCGAGGGCCGGTTGCAGGTTGCCCGGCGTGGCGCTGAGCCGTTGATCCAGCTGTGCTTGCAGGCGAGCCACGGCCAGGGACAGTTCAGCGCTGCGCCCCGGCGCTTCGCCGAGCCAGAACGGGATGGTCGGCGGCTGGCCCTGGGCGTCCTCGACGCGCACGCGGCCGGCCTCGACACGAATGATGCGGTACGAGGTATTGCCCAACTGGAACACGTCGCCGGCGATGCTCTCCACCGCGAAGTCTTCGTTGACGCTGCCGATGTTCAGCCCCTGGGGTTCGAGCAGCACGCTGTAGTCGGCGTTGTCCGGGATGGTGCCGCCGCTGGTCACGGCGGTCAGCTTGCTGCCCCGGCGCCCGCGCAGGGTCCGGGTCACGGCGTCGCGGTGCAGGTAGGCGCTGCGCACGCCTTGGCGGCCATTGAGGCCTTCGGCGAGCATGTGCAGCAGCGCCTGGTAGTGTTCGTCGTCCAGCTGGGCGTAGGGCGAGGCGCGGCGGAATGTGTCAAGGAGCGCCTGTTCCGGCCATTCCTGGCAGCTGACCTCGGCGACGATCTGTTGGGCCAGCACGTCCAGCGGCGCCTCGGGAATGTGCAGGATGTCCAGTTCACCCCGGCGCACGCAGTCGAGCAGGGCGACGCATTCGATGAGGTCGTCGCGGGTGGTGGCAAACAGGCGGCCCTTGGGCGTGCCGCCGACGTGGTGCCCGGAGCGGCCGACCCGTTGCAGGAACGCCGAGATCGAGCGGGGCGAGGCGATCTGGCACACCAGGTCGACGTCGCCAATGTCGATGCCCAGTTCCAGGGACGCGGTGGCGATCAGCACCTGCAATTCGCCACGCTTGAGGCGTTGTTCGGCGTCGAGGCGAAACTCCTTCGCCAGGCTGCCGTGATGGGCGGCCACGGCGTCCTTGCCCAGGCGCTCGCTCAAGTGCCGGCTCAGGCGCTCGGCCAGGCGGCGGGTATTGACGAACACCAGGGTGGTGCGGTGCGCCCGCGCCAGTTCGGCGAGGCGGTTATAGACCAGTTCCCAGACGTCGTTGGCCATCACCGCCGACAGCGGCACGGGCGGTACTTCGATGTCCAGGTCCCGAGGGCGGGCGTGGCCGATGTCGACGATTTCACACGAACGGCCTTCACCCACCAGAAAGCGCGACACCGCTTCGATGGGTTTTTGCGTGGCGGACAGGCCGATGCGCACCAGCGGTTCGGCGCACAGGGCTTGCAGGCGTTCCAGGCTCAAGGCCAGGTGGCTGCCGCGTTTGCTGGCGGCGATGGCGTGGATTTCATCGACGATGACCGTGCGCGTGCTGCCGAGCATCTGCCGGCCGGAGTCGGAGCCGAGCAGGACGTAGAGCGATTCCGGGGTGGTCACCAGGATATGCGGCGCAGTCTTGCGCATCGCCGTGCGATCTTTCTGCGGCGTGTCGCCGGTGCGCACGGCGGTGGTGATGGGCAGGGGCGGCAAGCCCATCTGGCGCAGTTGTTCGGTGATGCCGGCCAGGGGATTTTGCAGGTTGATCTGGATGTCGTTGCTCAAGGCCTTGAGCGGCGAGACGTAGACCACCAGGGTCTGGTCCGGCAAGCCACCCTGTTCGAGGCCGCGGTGCACCAGGTCGTCGAGCACCGCGAGAAACGCCGTCAGGGTCTTGCCCGAACCGGTGGGCGCGGCCACCAGGGTCGAGCGACGCTGGCTGATCAACGGCCACGCCTGGGCCTGGGCGGCCGTGACCGCCGGGAATGTCTGGCTGAACCAGGCGCGGACGGCGGGGTGAAAGCCCGCCATGGCGTGGTCGGCTGCAAGGGGCAGATTCATAGGAGCAGTTATGCGGGTGGGGTGGGGAAGATGCAAGTACCGGCTGAGATCTCTGTCGACAGAGAGGGCCCTTTCGCGGGCAAGCCCGCTCCCACAATTAATCGGGTTTCGTCAGACCAAATGCGGTCGACTGTAGGAGCGGGCTTGCCCAGGCGGCGATCCGACGAAGAGGGCCTGAAGGACAGCCCACCTCCAGGATCTGCACATTACGGATGACGGTTGCGCACTAAACCCGCAAAATGCAACGATTCCGGCAACGCCTGCGGGCGTTGTCGACCAAATTCTTGTGCCAACAGACTGGGCCTGCTGACTTTATGCGAATGCGCCTTATGTTACTGGGCGGCGGAAATGCCCTTGGGCAGGCGCTGATTCGCCTCGGTGCAGAAGAAGACATCGGTTTTCTTGCCCCCCGCCCACCTGAAGACGGTTGGGATGCCGCGAGCCTGACGCAGTTGCTCGACGACACCCGGCCGGACGCCTTGATCAACCTGGCGTACTACTTCGACTGGTTCCAGGCCGAGGCTGTCAGCGAGCAGCGCCTGACCAGCCAGGAGCGCGCCGTCGAGCGCCTGGCCGAACTGTGCCAGCACCACAACATCATCTTGCTGCAACCGTCGAGCTATCGGGTGTTCGACGGTTCCCGCGCAACGGCCTACAGCGAAAAGGACGAGCCGGTGCCCCTGGGCCTGCGCGGTCAGGCGTTGTGGCGGATCGAACAAAGCGTGCGCGCCACCTGCCCGCAACACGTGCTGCTGCGATTCGGCTGGTTGCTGGACGACAGCGCCGACGGCATCCTCGGACGCTTTCTGGCCCGGGCCGAACAGCCGGAAGAACTGTTGCTGGCCGACGACCGTCGGGGCAATCCGACGCCGGTGGACGATGCGGCGCGGGTGATCATTTCGGTGCTCAAGCAACTCGATTGCGCAGCGCCGCTGTGGGGCACCTATCATTACGCCGGGCATGAGGCGACCACGCCGCTGGCGCTGGGCCAGGCGATCCTGACCGAAGCCCGGGCCCTGCATCCGCTGGCGATCGAGTCGCCCACGGCCCAGGCCCACGCTGCACGCCCGGACGCCGCGCAAGAACCGCAACACGCGGTGCTGGCCTGCAAGAAAATTCTGCACACCTTCGGGATCAAGCCCCGCGCCTGGCGCGCGGCGCTCCCAGGCTTACTGGATAGGTTCTATCGCCATGGCTGACGGCCCTGTTTTAATCACCGGCGGTGCGGGTTTCATTGGTTCGCACCTGACCGACGCCTTGCTCGCCAAGGGACATTCGGTGCGCATCCTCGATGACCTGTCCACTGGCAAGCGCAGCAACCTGCCGCTGGATAACCCGGCCGTCGAGCTGATCGAAGGCGACGTCGCCGATGCCGCCCTGGTCGCGCGGGCCATGGTCGGTTGCAGCGCCGTGGCGCACCTGGCCGCGGTGGCCTCGGTGCAAGCCTCGGTGGACGACCCGGTGCGTACGCACCAGAGCAATTTCATCGGCACGCTCAATGTCTGTGAGGCCATGCGCCAGGCCGGCGTGAAGCGGGTGCTGTTCGCCTCCAGCGCGGCGGTCTATGGCAACAACGGCGAAGGCCAGTCCATCGACGAGGACACGCCCAAGGCGCCGCTGACGCCGTATGCCTCGGACAAACTGGCCAGCGAGTTCTACTTCGATTTCTATCGCCGCCAGCACGCGCTGGAGCCGGTGGTGTTCCGCTTCTTCAACATCTATGGCCCGCGCCAGGATCCGTCCTCGCCGTATTCCGGGGTCATCAGCATCTTCAGCGAACGGGCGCAGAAAGGCCTGCCGATCACCGTGTTCGGCGACGGCGAGCAGACCCGGGATTTTGTCTACGTCGAAGACCTGGTGGACTTGCTGGTGCAAGCCATCGAGAAACCGGACGTGGAAGTGGGCGCGGTGAACGTCGGCTGGAACCAGGCGACGACCCTCAAGCAGTTGCTCGAGGCGCTGGCGGCGGTGATCGGCAACTTGCCGCCGGTCAGCTACGGCCCGGTGCGTTCCGGTGACATTCGCCACTCGCGGGCCGACAACCAGCGGTTGTTGCAGCGCTTCAGCTTCCCACCGCAGACGCCGATGAGCGTAGGCCTGGCGCGGCTGTTGGGCCGCTGAGATCACCGCCCCAAACAACTGTGGGAGCGAGCTTGCTCGCGATGACGGTGGATCAGCCAGCAATCATATTGACTGGCCCACCGATATCGCGAGCAAGCTCGCTCCCACAGGGATTTTTGTATCTTCAGGTCCGGCTTAGAACTTGTAGCCCAACCCCACCATGTAGATCCATGGATCCACGTCGACATTCACCTTGGCCCGGGTGCCTCCGGCCACGGCGTTGTTGTCGACATACGCCGTGGTGTCGATGTCGATGTAGCGCACCTGGCCGTTGATCATGATGTTGTCGGTCAGCATGTAGTCGGCGCCCACTTGCCACGCCATGCCCCAGCTGTTGCTCGCGCGAAAGTTGCTGAAGCCGTTGGCGCTGGCTTCGCTGCCGACGTGTTCGTCATAGATCCAGGTGTAGTTGATGCCGGCGCCGACATAAGGTTGGAAAGCCGACTTGGCGTCAAGCGGGTAGTAGACCAGGCTCAAGGTCGGCGGCAGGTGCTTGAGCGTGCCGAGCTTGTTGTTGGCAGCGCCCAGGGCGGTGCCCTTGATCTTCACGTCGTGCTCGAACGGCGAGGCCGCCAGCAATTCGATACCCAGGTTGTCGGTGATCATGTAGGCGAAGTTCAGGCCCAGTTGCGTGTCGCTGCTCATGGTCGCCTTGCCGCCCAGGTCGGCACCGGCCAGCGGACCGCGGTCGACCTTGACGCTGCCGCTGTCGGCCTCTGGATTGACGGTAATGGCACCGGCGCGAACGATGATATCGCCGGCGGTATGGGCCTGGGCGAGTGGGGCTGCGAGCGCGAGGGCAAAGAGGGAAGCGCTGAGCAAGGACTTGTGCATGGGGGCTCCAGAGGACATTTCAAAAGGGATGTCCCATGGTACGGAGCCGCCTGGCCCGGTCTTTTGACACAGCTCAATGAGTCTTGGTCGATTAATTGACTCAGCTCAATGAAATGATGATGAGCAAGCCTTGACGGCCCCATCGCGAGCAAGCTCGCTCCCACACAGGTCGCATAGGCACTGAGCTCTCCTGTGGGAGCGAGCTTGCTCGCGATAGCTATCTGACGGACTGCCCATCAACACCCGATTCACTCTGGCAGTTCATACACATAGATCTTTTCGGCCTCCATCTGATACCCGGCATCGGCCAGTTCGCTGGTAGACGGCTTGACCTGCATCGGCCCTTCAACCCAGTAGGGCTGGTACAACTCGTCGAGTTTGACCCCGACTTCGCTCTTCACATGCACGATCTGGTTGGAGGGCGGTGGCGGTACATGGATGCAGGCGCCGAAGTACGGCACCAGCAGGAAGTCCGTGGTGCGACCTTCCTCGCTGACTTCCAGCGGCACGATGTAGCCCGGCAAGCGAATCCGCTGGCCGTCGAGTTCCTTGACCACCGGTGCGTTGGGCAAGTCCTGCCTGGCCGCGGGGGCGGACTCGGCGGCCAGGGCGTTGCCCATCTGCGACAGGTCGTGCAGCGGGGTCATGTTCGGCACTTCCGGCGGTGCGCCCGCCGGGATCATTTCGGTCCAGGCCAGGTCCCTCGGCTCGGCCGCCCACAGGGGCAGGGCGACCATCATCAACAGCGCAAACAGGGCGCGGGGCATCTTCACGGTCCTCATAAACGGATCGACAAACCATCGGCCAGCGATTGGCGATAGGCGCGCCAGGCCGGCACGCTGCCCATCAGCAGGGCGGCGATCAGGATGCCAGCCATGAGCGTCCATTCATATTCGCTCGGCCAACCCAGCGGCAGATACAGGCCATAGGCCGACTGTACATAACCCTGGGCGGCACCGATGCCGATGTACAGCAGGGCCAGCCCGGCGACCACCCCGGCCAGCGCCAGGACGAAGGCTTCGAGCACCAGCAGGCTAGCGATGTGCCAGGGCCGCGCGCCCACCGAACGCAGGATGGCCATTTCCCGACGCCGCTCGTTGAGGCTGGTGAGAATCGCCGTGAGCATGCCGATCAAACCGGTCAGGACCACGAACAGCGAGATCACGAACAAGGCTTTTTCCGCCGTGCCCATCAGGCTCCACAATTCCTGAAGGGCCACGCCGGGCAGGATCGCCAAGAGCGGTTCGCCACGGAACTCATTGATCTCGCGCTGCAAGGCAAAGGTGGAAATCTTGCTGTTGAGGCCGAGCATGAACGCGGTGATGGCTTGCGGCGTGAGGTCCATGTTGCGCGCCTGGTCGGCGCTGATGCGACCATTGCCCTGGGCCGGCACGCCGTTTTTCCAATCGATGTGGATCGCTTCCATGCCGCCGAGGCTGATGTGCAGCGTGCGGTCCACCGGGGTGCCGGTGCGCTTGAGAATGCCCACCACGGTGAAGGGCTTGTCGTCGTGTTTGACCAGGCTGATCGCCGCGACCCCATGGGCCAGCACCAGTTTGTCACCGAGCTTGTAGTGCAGCGCCTCGGCCACTTCGGCGCCGAGCACCACTTCGAAAGGGTCGGTGGCGAAGGCCCGGCCATCGGCCAGTTCCAGGTGTTGCTGGCGGCCGTACTGGTAATGCTCGAAGTAGGCCTCGGTGGTGCCCATCACCCGGTAGCCGCGGTGGGAGTCGCCGAGGGACATAGGGATGGCCCACTTCACTTTCGGGTTGCTGGCGAAGTGTTCGAAGCTGTCCCAGCGGATATTGTTGGTGGCGTTGCCGATGCGAAACACCGAATACAGCAACAGGTTCACCGAGCCGGAACGGGCGCCGACAATCAGGTCGGTGCCGCTGATGGTGCTGGCAAAACTGGCCCGCGCCTCGGTGCGCACCCGCTCCACCGCCAGCAGCAGGCAGACGGACAGGGCGATGGCGAACGCGGTGAGGATCGCGGTGAAACGGCGGTTCGCCAGGCTGGCCATGGCAAGACGGAACAAATACATCTCAGACCTCGACAGGCGTGGCGGCGCGATTGAGATCGGCCAGCGAGAGGTTGCGGTCGAACAGCGGCGCCAGGCTCTGGTCGTGGCTGACGAACAAGAGGCTGGCGCCGGCCTCGCGGCATTCGGCGAACAGCAGCCGCAGGAAGTTTTCCCGGGCGTCATAATCCAGGGCCGAGGTTGGCTCGTCGGCGATCACCAGCTCCGGCTGGCCGATCAACGCCCGGGCGGCGGCGACCCGTTGCTGCTGGCCGATGGACAGCGAATCGGCCCGGCGTTCCAACAAACTGGGGTCGGTCAGCCCCAGGTGGGCCAGCAGCGTGACCGCGGCCTGGTCGACACTGCCGTGACGGTGCCTGGCCCGTTGCGCCCGCAGCCTGGAAAAGTGGCAGGGCAGCTCGACGTTCTCGCGTACCGAGAGAAACGGCAGCAGGTTGAATTGCTGGAAGATGTAGCCGGTGTGGTCCACGCGAAACCGGTCCCGGCTGCCCGCGCCCAGTTTACTGAGGTTCTGGCCAAGCAGGCGGATGCTGCCCCGGTCCGGTGTCTGCACGCCGCCGAGCAATCCCAGCAGGGTGGTCTTGCCGCTGCCGCTCGGGCCTTTGAGAAACACCGTCTCGCCGCTTTCCAGGCGAAACGCCGGGATGTCCAGCAGCAGCGGATGCCCGGGCCAACTGAAGCCCAGGTCGGACAGTTCGATGAGTGCTTGGGTCATGGTGGCCAACGTCAGGATTGTGGAGTAGCCCCTGTGGGAGCGGGCTTGCTCGCGAAAGCGGTGTGTCAGGCTGCATCTGTATTGGATGTGCCGGCCTCTTCGCGGGCAAGCCCGCTCCCACAGGGGGGATGCGCAATTCTTAAAATTTAAGGGCCGGTGCTTCGGGCGTCAGTTCCGCGCCTTGCTGGCCGTTCGGGCCGATCATCTGCACGAGGATCTTCCGGGTGGCCGGGAAGACCTTAAACAGCGACGCCAGGTCCAGGTGCGTCAAGGCGCTGGGTGCGACGCAACGGAACTGGTAGCGGGCGTGGATTTCGCTGTGCTCGTGGTGATGCTCGTCGCCATCGGCCTCTTCGTCATGGTCCTCGTGGTCCGGCTCATCGCCGAACAGCGGGCTTTCCAGTTCCTGCTGCTCCAGGGTGCATTTGGCATCGGCCAGGTTGACCAGCGTTGCCGGTTTCTCCAGCTTCGCCCGCACAGCGGCAACCTTGGCTTTGTCGGCGTCGCTGGTGGCGGGGTGTTCGAAACCCACCAGGTTCATCGCCGGGCTGTCCAGCTCCAGTTCCAGGGTCTGGCCGTCGAGCGAGGCGTTGAGCCGGCCGACGCCGTGTTCGTGGGCACCCAGGCTGCCGTGTTCATGCTCGTGGTCATGGTCGTGCTCGACCGCCGCGTGAGCGACGGCCAGGGGCAGCAGGGCGAACGGCAGGGCGAGAAGCAAACGGCGCATGACGGGTCTCCGAGAGGTCGATGATCTGTTATGTAATCTTATAACGTGAACAGAGTTTGACCGCCTGCTTGGCGTCGCGCAAGGCCCATGGGAGCATGCGTACATGAAATATTCAGGAGCACGGTGATGTTGCGGATACGCGGAACGGTCGGCGATTGGCCGGTGGACCTGTCGATCGACATGGACGAGGGCGACTGGGCGCAGTTGGGCGCGCAGTTGCAGGCGATCAAGCCCGCCGAGGCGGTGGCACCTGCGGCCAGGCCGGCCAGCCAGGATGACGCGCCGTGGCAGCTTGCCAGGGAATTGTTGCGCAAGGCTGGCCAACTGAGCGGCCCGGACCTGCTGGAGCAACTCGAAGGACTGACGGGCAGCGCCTCGGCGGGCAAACGCTTGCTGGTGCGGTTGCGACACAGTGCCGAGGTCAAGGTCGTGAGCGGCGGAGATACGCCGCTCTATCGCTGGGACGGCCCCGAAGCTTAGTACAACGCGGCGAACAGCTTGCGGCGGTAGGTCGTCACCAGTGGATGGTCGTTGCCCAGCAGCTCGAACACTTGCAGCAGCGTCTTGTGCGGCAGGCCTTCGCTGTAGCTGCGGTTGCGCATGAACAACTTGAGCAGGGCTTCGAGGGCCGGTTCGTACTGCTGGCGCGCCAGTTGCTGGATCGCCAGCTGGTACACCGCTTCGTCATCCTGCGGGTCTTTGGCCAGGCGGGCCTTGAGGTCGGCGGCGTCCGGCAGGTTTTTCGCCAGGCCAAGGAACTGGATCTGCGCCTTGGCACCGGCCAGGGCGGCCTTGTGTTCGTCGCTTTTCACCGCGTCGAGCACCGTCTGGGCTTCACTCAGTTCACCCCGTTCAGTCAGGCAACGGGCATACAGGATCAGCGCCTTGGCGTTGGTGTTGTCTTCGCCCAGCAACACCGTGAGCAGGGCTTCGGCGTCGGCGAAACGACCATCGTCGAACAGCGCCTGGGCCTGCTCGAACGGGTCGGCGGCGGCTGGCGGCGGCATCTGCACGTGCGGATCGAGCATTGCCCGCACGGCCGATTCCGGCTGGGCCCCGGCGAAGCCATCGACGGGCTGGCCGTCCTTGAACAGCACCACGGTTGGCAGGCTGCGAATCCCGAAGCGGGCGACGATGTCCTGTTCGATGTCGCAGTTGACCTTGGCCAGCAGCAGTTCACCCTGATAACTCTCGGCGATGCTTTGCAGCATCGGCATCAGGGCCTTGCACGGCGCGCACCACTCGGCCCAGAAATCCACCAGCACCGGTTTGTGGAAGGAGTTCGCGATCACCGACTGGTCGAAGTCGGCGGTGGTGGCGTCGAAGATGTAAGGCGTGTCCTGGCTCATGGGAATCTCGTAGAACGCTTGAATGGGGCAACTATACGGCTTGGTGGGGGTGGCTGAAAGCGGGGAGGTCTTTCGTCCCGTGGTATCGGGTAGGCCGCCTTCGCGAGCGAGCCCGCTCCCACAGGGCGCGCGCGAACACTTGAGATCCCTTGCGGGCGCGGGCTTGCTCGCGAAGCTTTTAACTCTCGCGCCGCGCGTGATACAGGCTCACGTGCCGAAACTCCTCAGGCTCAGCCAGGTCCGGCAAGGTCATCGCTTGCAGCCTTTCGATGCGCCGGTACAGCGGATGCTGGAAATCCCGCACCCTTGAATCGGCCACCAAGGCCTCGCGGCCACGGCTGAGGAATTGATCGAGCAACGGCAGGTTGGTCCGGTCGTAGAGCACGTCGGCCACCAGGACCAGGTCGAAGCGGTCGGCCTCTGCGAAAAAATCCGCCGAAAAACCCAGCTCCACGCCGTTGAGCGCGGCATTGGCGCGGCACGCGGCGATCGCCAGCGGATCGAGGTCGCAGGCCACCACTTCCAGCGCCCCGGCCTTGAGCGCGGCGATACCGGCCACGCCGGAGCCGGCGCCGAAGTCCAGCACGCGCTTGCCCTCGACCCACTGCGGTTGTTCGACCAGGTAGCGGGCCATGGCCAGGCCGCTGGCCCAGCAGAAACTCCAGTAGGGCGGTTCGTGAAGGATGCGCCGGGTTTCTTCCGGGCTGAAAGCGCGGTCCATGTTGTCGCCGTCGATCAGCCACAGCTTCAGGTCGGTGTCGGGCAGCGGGCAGGCCACCAGGCGCGCGTCTCCCAGCAATTGGCCCAAGGCCTCTTGCAGGCCGTGCGGTGCGCTCATGGGGCCTTGACGAATTGCAGGGCGCCCAGGGCCTGGGTGGTCGGTTGGGTGATGCGCTGTTCCGGCAGGTGCAGGATCAACTGGCCCGACTGGCTGGCCCGTCCACGCAGTTCCACGCGGGCGCCGACCGGAAACGCTTCCGGGTTGAACCGCAGGTGGAAGGGCAGGGCCTGGTTGGTGCCGATCAGGCTGGAACTGGCAAGCAGTTGTTGTGGACGGTCCTTGTCATCGATCACCAGCAGCGCCAGTTCGACTTCGGCCCCGGCCGGTACGCCTTGCAAGGTGCCGCTCAATTCGCGCTGGTAGGCGGGCAGCGGGCCCAGCTCGGCGGCCTGGCGGGCTTTTTCCTGGGCCTGTTTCGGTGCGGGTGCCGGTGCGGGTGCAGCGGGCTTGGGCGCATCGCTGCTGCACGCCATCAGCAGGCTGAAAAGACTGAGCAAAACGAGCGATCGTAGCGGCATGTGTGGCTCCAGCAAGGTAATTTCCATGAATCAGACGGTAAGCCCGTCTGTATACCGTAAACCCTATGGCTTGTCTTGCCAGTGGGATGCGCTACCATGGCCCTCCCTTTTTTTGTTGCCTGCCACCATGCACTGTCCCTTCTGCGGTGCCAACGACACCAAGGTCATCGACTCGCGACTGGTCGCCGAGGGCGAACAGGTCCGCCGCCGGCGTGAATGCCTGGCCTGCGGCGAACGCTTCACCACGTTCGAGACCGCTGAACTGGTGTTGCCGCGCCTGATCAAAACCGACGGCAGCCGCCAGCCGTTCGACGAAGAAAAACTGCGCGCCGGTATGCAGCGCGCCCTGGAAAAGCGTCCGGTGAGCGTCGAGCGCCTGGAAGCGGCGCTGGTGCACATCAAGCACAAGCTGCGGGCTACCGGCGAGCGCGAGGTCAAGTCCCTGGTGGTCGGTGAGCTGGTGATGGCCGAGCTGCAGAAGCTCGACGAAGTCGCCTACATCCGTTTCGCCTCGGTGTACCGACGCTTCCAGGACCTGAACGAGTTCCGCGAGGAAATCGACCGCCTGGCCCGCGAACCGGTGAA
Source organism: Pseudomonas chlororaphis (assembly GCA_001023535.1). NCBI lineage: Bacteria > Pseudomonadati > Pseudomonadota > Gammaproteobacteria > Pseudomonadales > Pseudomonadaceae > Pseudomonas > Pseudomonas chlororaphis. The sequence goes on along the minus strand of CP011020.1, from coordinate 2,009,024 downwards.
AGAATGACCGGCGCGGCGCAGCAGGCAGTCCTTGACGCCCACTACATGGCCCGTGCGCTGGAGCTGGCGCGGCGCGGTCACTACACCACCCATCCCAATCCCCGGGTCGGTTGCGTGATCGTGCGTGACGGGCAGGTGGTCGGCGAGGGCTGGCACGTGCGCGCCGGCGAACCCCATGCCGAAGTCCATGCCTTGCGCGCCGCCGGTGAGCTGGCCCGGGGCGCCACCGCCTATGTGACCCTCGAACCGTGCAGCCACCACGGGCGCACGCCCCCGTGCGCCGATGCGTTGGTGAACGCCGGCGTGGCCCGGGTGGTCGCGGCGATGCAGGATCCGAACCCGGAAGTCGCCGGTCGCGGCCTGCAACGGCTGGCCCAGGCCGGCATCGCTTGCGAGAGCGGTGTGCTCGAAGGCGAGGCGCGGGCCCTCAACCCGGGCTTCCTCAAGCGCATGGAGCACGGTTTGCCGTTCGTGCGGGTCAAGTTGGCGATGAGCCTCGATGGCCGCACGGCCATGGAAAGCGGCGAGAGCCAGTGGATCACCGGCCCGGCCGCACGTTCGGCGGTGCAACGCCTGCGGGCCCAGGCCAGCGTGGTGCTGACCGGCGCCGATACGGTGCTGGCGGACAATGCCCGGCTGACCGTGCGCGCCGATGAACTCGGGCTCGACGCGCAGCAGACCGCCCTGGCCATGAGCCGTCCGCCACTGCGGGTACTGGTGGACGGTCGCCTGCGGGTCCCGCTGGACGCGGCGTTCTTCAAGGCCGGCCCGGCGCTGGTCGCGACCTGCATGGCGGTGGAGGAACAATACGCCAATGGCCCCGAATGCCTGCGGGTGCCGGGGGATGACGGGCAGGTCGATCTGCATCAATTGCTGGTGGCGCTGGCCGCCCGCGGCGTCAACGAGGTGCTGGTGGAAGCCGGTCCGCGCCTGGCGGGGGCGTTCGCCCGGCAAGGGTTGGTGGACGAATTCCAGTTGTTCATCGCCGGCAAGTTCCTCGGCTCCTCGGCGCGTCCGTTGCTGGACTGGCCGCTGGCGCGGATGAAAGACGCCCCGGAACTGAAAATCACCGAAATCCGCGCCGTGGGCGATGACTGGCGAGTCATCGCCGTTCCCGTGTCCCCGGCCAGCGTATAATTCCCGGCTTTCGCGCAAGCGGCGGCCTGTTCTCGAGGAGGACTCCATGTTTACCGGCATCATCGAATCCATCGGCAGCATCCGTGCACTCACTCCCAAGGGCGGGGACGTGCGGGTCTACGTCGAAACCGGCAAGCTCGACCTGAGCGACGTCAAGCTGGGCGACAGCATTGCGGTCAATGGCGTGTGCCTGACGGCCGTCGAGCTGCCGGGCAATGGCTTTTTGGCAGACGTCAGCCGCGAAACCCTCGACTGCACCGCGATGAACGACCTCAAGAGCGGCAGCCCGGTCAACCTGGAAAAAGCCCTGACTCCCACTACCCGCCTGGGCGGCCACCTGGTCAGCGGCCACGTGGACGGCGTCGGCGAGGTGGTTTCGCGTACCGATAATGCACGGGCCGTGGAGTTTCGTATCCGCGCGCCGAAGGAGCTGGCCAAGTACATCGCCCATAAAGGCTCGATCACCGTCGATGGCACCAGCCTGACGGTCAATGCCGTGGACGGTGCCGAGTTCCTGCTGACGATCATTCCGCACACCTTGAGCGAAACCATCATGGCCTCGTATCGGCCGGGTCGCCGGGTCAACCTGGAGGTCGACCTGCTGGCCCGTTACCTGGAGCGCCTGCTGCTCGGTGACAAGGCCGCGGAGCCTGCATCCGGCGGCAATATCACCGAAAGTTTCCTGGCCGCCAACGGCTACCTCAAATCCTGACCCAAGGGGGTGCCGCGTGGCGCTCAATAGCATCGAAGAACTGGTCGAAGACATCCGCCAAGGCAAGATGGTCATCCTCATGGATGACGAAGACCGCGAGAACGAAGGCGACCTGATCATGGCCGCCGAGTGCTGCAAGGCCGAGCACATCAACTTCATGGCCAAGCACGCCCGCGGCCTGATCTGCATGCCGATGACCCGCGAGCGCTGCGAACTGCTGAAGCTGCCGCTGATGGCGCCGCGCAACGGTTCCGGCTTCGGCACCAAGTTCACCGTGTCCATCGAGGCCGCCGAGGGCGTGACCACCGGTATCTCCGCCGCGGACCGGGCGCGCACCGTGCAGGCGGCCGCCGCGAGAGACGCCAAGGCCGAAGACATCGTCAGCCCTGGCCACATCTTCCCGCTGATGGCCCAGGCTGGTGGCACCCTGGCCCGCGCCGGTCACACCGAGGCGGCTTGCGACCTGGCGCGCATGGCCGGTTTCGAGCCCAGCGGTGTGATCTGCGAAGTGATGAACGATGACGGCACCATGTCCCGTCGCGCGGAGCTGGAAGCGTTCGCCGCCGAGCACGGCATCAAGATCGGCACCATCGCCGACCTGATCCACTACCGGATGATCCACGAACGTACCGTTCAGCGGATTGCCGAGCAGCCCCTGGACAGCGAGTTGGGCCAGTTCAACCTGGTGACCTACCGTGATTCGGTGGAAGGCGACGTGCACATGGCGCTGACCCTGGGCACCGTGTGCGCCGACGAACCGACCCTGGTGCGGGTGCATAACATGGACCCGCTGCGCGACCTGCTGATGGTCAAGCAGCCCGGCCGCTGGAGCCTGCGGGCCGCCATGGCGGCGGTGGCCGAGGCCGGCAGTGGCGTGGTCCTGCTGCTCGGGCATCCGCTCGATGGCGATGTGCTGCTGGCGCACATCCGCGAGACCGGCGACCAGGCGGCGGTGAAAAAGCCGACCACCTACAGCATCGTCGGCGCCGGTTCGCAGATCCTTCGCGACCTGGGCGTGCGTAAAATGCGCCTGATGAGCGCACCGATGAAATTTAATGCGATATCCGGTTTCGATCTGGAAGTTGTAGAATACGTGCCCTCCGAATAATGGCCCTTGTTCAGTGAAGGGGGCCCTTGTGGGAGCGGGCTTGCCCGCGAAGGCGATGTGTCAGTCGACATCAATGTTGAAGGTTCCATCGCTTTCGCGGGCAAGCCCGCTCCCACAAAGGTTTACACTTCGCTGCGTTGAGGCTTTGTATTCGTGGCTAATATCACTGAAAGAGCGCGTAAAGAACGCGCTCTGGCTCTTTAAGAGATCTGACGAATGACCCTGAAGACCATCGAAGGTACCTTCATCGCCCCTAAAGGCCGCTATGCTCTGGTAGTCGGCCGTTTCAACAGTTTCGTGGTCGAGAGCCTGGTTGGCGGTGCGGTCGATGCCCTGGTTCGCCATGGCGTGAGCGAAAGCGACATCACCATCATCCGTGCGCCTGGCGCCTTCGAAATTCCGCTGGTTGCGCAGAAAGTCGCGCAAAAAGGCGAATACGCGGCGATCATCGCCCTGGGCGCGGTCATTCGTGGCGGTACCCCGCACTTCGAATACGTGGCCGGCGAGTGCACCAAGGGCCTGGCCCAGGTGTCCATGGAGTTCGGCGTACCCGTCGCCTTCGGCGTGCTGACCGTTGATTCCATCGAGCAAGCCATCGAGCGTTCCGGCACCAAGGCCGGTAACAAAGGTGCCGAAGCGGCCCTGTCCGCCCTGGAAATGGTCAGCCTGCTGGCGCAGTTGGAGGCCAAGTGATTAGCGACGAAAGCGATCGTTTCAACCCGCGCGATCCCAAGCCCGCCGATGCCGGCAAACCGTCGAAAAGCGCCAAGCGCCGCGAAGCCCGTCAGCTCGCGACCCAGGCACTTTATCAATGGCACATGGCCAAGCAATCGTTGAACGAGATCGAAGCGCAGTTCCGGGTCGATAACGATTTCAGTGATGTCGACGGCGCCTACTTCCGCGAAATCCTTCACGGGGTTCCGCAGTTCAAGACCGAAATCGACACCGCGCTTGCGCCGTGCCTGGACCTGACCATCGAAGAGCTGGACCCGGTTGAACTGGCGGTCTTGCGCCTGTCCACCTGGGAACTGCTCAAGCGCGTCGACGTTCCGTACCGCGTGGTGATCAACGAGGGTATCGAGCTGGCGAAGGTCTTCGGTTCCACCGACGGCCACAAGTTCGTCAACGGTGTCCTCGACAAGCTGGCCCCTCGCCTGCGTGAAGCTGAAGTGAAGGCGTTCAAGCGCTGAACGGCGCTTGCGGCGGCTATGGGCGAATTTGAGCTGATCCGTAATTACTTCGCCGCCGCGCCTTGTGCGCAGGGCGGCGAGGGCGTTGCGCTGGGGATCGGCGACGACTGCGCCTTGCTGGCTGTGCCTGTTGGGGAGCAACTGGCGGTGTCCACCGACACCCTCGTGGCCGGTGTGCACTTCCCTGATCCCTGCGATCCGTTCCTGCTCGGCCAGCGCTCGCTGGCCGTTGCGGTCAGCGACCTGGCCGCCATGGGCGCCACTCCGGTTGCCTTTACCCTTGCCCTGACCCTGCCGACGGTGACCGCCGATTGGCTGCTGGCCTATGCCCGCGGCTTGAACCAGATGGCCCAGGCTTGTGGCGTGACGCTGGTGGGCGGTGACACCACGCGAGGGCCGTTGAGCCTGACCCTGACGGTGTTTGGCCGAGTGCCTGCCGGCCAGGCCCTGACCCGTGGCGGCGCGCAACCTGGCGATCTGCTCTGCGTCGGCGGCGAGTTGGGCAATGCTGCTGGCGCCTTGCCGCTGGTGCTTGGCCAGCGCATCGCCGAAACCGCTGTCGCCGACTCCCTGCTGGCACACTACTGGTCGCCCCGGCCGCAGATCGACCTGGGCCTGGCGCTGCGGGGCAAGGCCCGCGCGGCAATGGATATTTCCGATGGCCTGCTGGCCGATTGCGGGCATATTGCCCAGGCATCCGCCGTGGCCATTGAGGTTGAACGGGACCGCCTGCCGTTGTCCAAGGCTTTAGTGGCGTTCCTTGGCATGCCGGGCGCGACGGATGCGGCCCTGAGTGGTGGCGACGATTACGTGTTGCTGTTTACCTTGCCGCCGGCCGGGTTGCCGGCGCTGCAAGCCGAAGGCAGGCCGATCCATGTGATCGGTCGCGTAGCGGCAGGCGAGGGCGTGACGCTGGTCGATCGCCATGGACAGGACATCACCCCGCACATCCGGGGCTACCAACATTTTCGGGAGACACCGTGACAGATCATCCCAACCAGGTCCCGGCGGAGTTCGTTCCGCCCTCGGTCTGGCGCAATCCCTGGCATTTCATGGCCTTCGGCTTCGGTTCGGGAACCTTGCCTAAAGCGCCGGGCACCTGGGGCTCGCTGGTTGCGCTACCCTTCATACCGTTGTGGCAGATGTTGCCGGACTGGGGCTACTGGCTGATGCTGGGCCTCACCATGCTGTTTGGCTTCTGGCTCTGTGGCAAAGTGGCGGATGACCTGCGGGTGCACGATCATGAAGGCATCGTCTGGGACGAAATGGTCGGCATGTGGATCACCCTCTGGCTGGTGCCGGAAGGCTGGTACTGGCTGGTAATGGGTTTCCTGGTGTTTCGCTTCTTCGATATCCTCAAGCCATGGCCGATCCGCTGGATCGACCGGCATGTTCACGGAGGCGTCGGTATCATGCTCGACGATGTCCTGGCCGGGGTCTTTGCCTGGCTGGCAATGCAAGGATTGGTGTGGTGTTTCACCTGAGGGAGCCAGGAATGGGCGTCAGCCGCGCACTACTGCTGTTGCTGTGTCTGGGGGCCTGCCTCGGCGTGCGGGCGGCCGACCCGGCGCCGCTGCCGGGCAAGATCCGCGCGGCCAGCGAGGAGTGGGCCAATTACACCCAGGCCGATGGCCAGGGCATGGCCTGGGACATCCTGCGCGAGGTGTTCGAGCCTGAAGGCGTCAAGCTGGAGATCCGCAGCGTGCCGTACACCCGCTCCATCGGGTTGGTGCAGCGCGGCGAAGTCGACGCACAGGTGGGCGCCTACCGCGATGAAACCGAAGGCCTGCTCTACCCTCACTGGCACTACGACGTCGATCACATCTATGCCCTGGGGCTGGCTTCCAAGCCGTCCCCGACGCTGACCACCGTCGGTAACTACCGGCTGGTGTGGATGCGTGGCTACGAATACAACAGCTACCTGCCCAACATCCGGCGTTACAACGAAATTCACCGGGCGGTGGGGATCTTGCCGATGCTTGCCCATGATCGTGCCGATTTCTATATCGATGCGCTGATGGAGATCCAGCAGGTGCTCGCCAAGGCCGACAATCCCCAGCAGTACAAGCTCTCGCCGTTGATCAACCTGCCGCTCTACCTGGGGTTTGCCAACAACGAGAACGGCCGGGCCTTGCGCGCGCTGTTCGACCGGCGCATGGAGGTATTGGTCAAGAGCGGCAAGTTGAAACCGATCTTCGAGCGTTGGAAACAACCCTATCCGTTCGACGAGAATGGCAATCCACCGAAGCCGTAATCAAACTTTTCGATGGTTATGGCCGACAATTCAGCCTAAGCGTCTGTCTTGACGTGCTGTTACAATGCCCGCCTCTGCGAAACTCCAGTACTAGATCAGGAGCACACCGGTGCCTGTCGTTTTTGTTGCCGCCTCCAAGCTGCCAACGCCCTTTGCGCAATTCACCATGCATGGTTTTCTCGATGAAGCCACCGGCCGCGAGCACGTCGTGCTGAGCCTGGGTGATTTCGCCGACGGCGCACCGGTGCTTGGCCGTCTGCATTCCGAATGCCTGACGGGCGATGCCTTGTTCAGCCAGCGCTGCGATTGCGGTTCGCAACTCGAAGCGGCCTTGCAGGCGATTGCCCGCGAAGGCCGGGGCGTATTGCTGTACCTGCGCCAGGAAGGCCGGGGCATTGGCCTGCTGAACAAGATTCGCGCCTATGAGTTGCAAGATGGCGGCGCGGACACCGTCGAGGCCAACGAGCGCCTCGGCTTTGCCGCCGACATGCGCGACTACAGCATCTGCCAGCCGATGCTCGAGCACCTGGGGGTCACGTCCTTGCGGTTGATGACCAACAACCCGCGCAAGGTCAAGGCGTTGACCGACATGGGCATCGTAGTGGCCGAGCGCGTGCCGCTGCACACCGGTCATAATCCCCACAACAAGCTCTACCTGGCGACCAAGGCCAGCAAGCTCGACCACATGATGGGCAACGAGCACCAGGGCGAGGTCGACCGGGCGTGACGCGTGGTCAGGTCCGGCGGCGGCTGTCCGTCACGTGGTGGCAGTACCTGGCGCTGGCCTTGCTGCCGCTGTTCGTGATCAACGCGGTGTTCGGCCAGGGCGAGGCGATCCTGCCGGTGCTGGCGATGCCGTTGTTCATCGCGGGCGTGGCGTCGATGTTTGTCAGCCTGCGTTTCTTCGGGCCCTACAAGAACGCCTTGATCGCCACCCAGAAAGCCCTCGACACGGCGGATGAGCCCCAAGCCTGGATTACCCTGGCCGCCCGTCGGCGTGCGGCGCTCCTGGTCGCCGCGCTGCCGGCCTGGGTCGGTGCGCTGGCGGTGTTCGTCGGCCTCGAAGCGGTGCCGTTGATGCTGCTGGCGTTGTCCACGGCCGTGTTGTTCTACCTGTACCGCATCCCGCGTCAACTCGGCTGATGCACCGCTGGCTGGCGGTTGTGCTGCTGGCCGTCAGTGCCTCGGCGGTTGCGGCCCCACGGGTGGTCAGCCTGGCGCCTTCGTTATCGGAAATCGTTGTCGAGCTCGATTGCGCCGACCTGCTGGTGGGCGTGCTGGACGGCGGTGAGCGTCCCGCCGTGCTGGAAAACCTGCCTTCGGTAGGGCGTTACGGGCAACTGGACATGGAGCGCTTGCTCAGCCTCAAGCCCGACCTGCTCCTGCTCTGGCCGGGCAGCGTCGGACCGGCCCAGCGCGAGCAGCTCAAGGGCCTGGGCATCGCCATCCATGTGGTCGACCCCCACGACCTCGACCAGTTGATCACGCAAATCGAAGCCATCGCCGCGCAGCTTGGCCGGCCGGAACGGGGCATGCAACGCGCGGCGCAGTTGCGCGAGCGCCTGGAGGGCCTGCGCCAACGCTACCGGCGCGAGCCACCGCTGCCGGTGTTCTATCAGGTGTGGGACCGGCCGCTCTATACCGTGGGCGGTGGCCAGATCATCAGCGATGCCCTGGCGGTGTGCGGCGCGCGCAATGTGTTCGCCGACCTGAGCCTGCCGGCGCCGCAAGTGAGCGTGGAGTCGGTGTTGCAGCGCAAGCCGCAGGCGATCCTGGCCACGGAACAGGCCCAGCTCGATGCCTGGAAAGCCTGGCCGGTGGCGCAAGGGCGATTGCTGCGGGTGACCGACAAGGGGCTGGAGCGGCCCAGTGGGCAGATGATCGAGGCGACGGCCCGGCTGTGTGAATTGATTGCGCCGGACAAATAGACCGCGGCGCTTGCAATCGCGAGCCAGCTCGCTCCACAGCTGACCGCGTCTTGAGCGACAACATCGATCAACTGTGGGAGCGGGCTTGCCCGCGAAGAGGCCAGTCCAGGCACCACAAGCTCTGGATCAGAGTGACGGTGTCCAGGTCACCCCAAACAACCACGTCCGACCTTCCTCCCGATACCCATACTGGGCCCCATCATGGCTATACAGCGCCCGGCTGTAACCCTTGTCCAGCAGGTTATCCACCTTCATCTCCAGTTTCACTTCCCGGCTCAGCGCCCAACCGCTGCGCAAGCCCAGGAGGGCATAACCACCCAGCGCATGGCGGTTGTTCTCATCGTCATAGCTGCTGCTCACCGCTTGCCAGGTCGCGCCGAGGCTCAGTCGGTCGAATGAACGGTCCAGATCCAGGCTCAGGGTCCGGCGGGCGCGGCGGGCCAGGGTGTGGCCGCTGTCCCTGTCCCGTGGATCGATCACGGCCACGGCCAGGTTGCCCTGCCAGCCGAACAGATCCTGCATCAAAGCCATTTCGACGCCGTTGATCCGCGCCGAGGCGACGTTCTGCGGGCGTGACTGGCTGCCGAAAATGATCGCGTCCTTGAGGTCAGTGCGATACAGCGAGGTCTCCAGGCGGGTGTCCTCGCCCAATTGGCTGCGCCATTGCAGTTCGTAGCTCTTGGCGGTCTCGGGGGTGAGGTTCGGGTTGCTGTAGTCCGGGTAGTACAGGTCGTTGAAGGTCGGCGCGCGAAAACTTTCGCTGTAGGTCAGCAACAGGTCGTTGCCCGGCGAAACCGGCAGGGTGAGGGTGCCGCTCCAACTGTTCTGGCCGCCGAATTGCTGGTTCTGGTCGCGTCGCAGGCCCAATTCGGTGGAAAACGCCTCGGCCTGATAGCGGTGCTGGATAAACGCGGCGCGGTTCCAGCGACTGTCCTCGTCGAACGATGTACTGCTGTTGACCCGATCCTCGTACCAATCGCCGCCCACGATCAGGCTGTTGTGCTCATCCAGCGTCACGTCGTTCTGCCAGGTCACGGAGTCGCGGTAGGTGTTGAACACTTCGCGGACATCGCTGAGCTTGTCGAAGGTCTTCTCTCGATTTTCGCTGTGGCCCACTTCGAGGCGGGATTTCCAGGTGTCGTTGATGCGTCCATCCACGTAGCTGCTGAAGCTGCTCACGGCAAACTCGCTGTACGGCTGCTGGGGCAGTGATTCGAACGTCGCCGGGTCAAAGCGGCCGAACGGGTTGTCGTATTCGCTCTTGCCGCGGTTATCCAGCAGATTCAGCCCGACTTCCAGGTTGTCTGCCAGCGCATGGCTCAGGCTCAGGCTCAGCGACTGGTTGCGGTTGGCGTCGTCGTCGCGGTCGCTGGCGTAGGAGGTGTGGGTCCGATTGGTGCCGGCGGATTCGTCCAGGCTGGCGCCGAGGTTGAAGCGCGTCTGTTCATCGCCGCCGGACAGCCCCAGGCTGCGCTCCCAGGTCTGGTGACTGCCGACGCCCAGGTGCAGGCGCGGTTGCAGGCCCTGTTCATGGCCTCGACGGGTAAAGATCTGGATGACCCCGCCCACTGCATCGGCGCCATAGAGGACCGAGCGCGAGCCCCGCAGTACTTCCACTCGCTCGATCTGGTTGATATTCAGCCGTTGCAGGTTGCTGTCACCGGAGGTGGCGTTGCCGATGCGCTGGCCGTCCACCAATACCAGGCTCTGGGCCGACTTGGTGCCGCGAATGTAGATCCCCGGCAGGCTGCCGCGTCCACCCAGCGGCGCGACCTGCACCCCCGGCACGTGACTGAGCAGGTCGCTGACGCTGGCCGGCTGCAAGTGTTCGATGTCGTCGCGGGTGAAGACCGTGTTGGCGGCACTGCTGTCATTTCGCGCCTCGACCTGGCGGTTGGCGCTGATCACGATGTCGGGCAGCTTCAGTGCCTGCTCGCGCTCGAACGTGTCGGCCAGCAGGTCGGGGGTTGGCAGTAGGGACAGGGTGAGGGCCAGGCGCAGTTTCATGGGTGTTCCGATCATGTGTGCTTCACGCAACCAATGTGGGAGCGGGCTTGCTCGCGAAGGCGGTGTGTCAGTCGAATTCGATATTGACTGATACACCGCCTTCGCGAGCAAGCCCGCTCCCACAGGGTTCGGTGGTGGTCTGAGTTACAACCCCAGCAACTGCAATCGCTGGCGCACCGAGGCTTCGATGCCGGCCTCGTCCAGGCCACACTCGGCCAGCATCTGGGCAGGCTTGGCGTGTTCGACGTAGATGTCCGGCAGGCCCAGGTGCAACACCGGCTTGAGCAGGTTTTCCCGGGCCAGGAACTCGCTGACCGCTGCCCCGGCGCCGCCCATGATGGCGTTTTCCTCGACGGTCACCAGCAGTTCATGGCCCGCAGCGATCTCGCGGACCAGTGCTTCGTCCAGGGGTTTGACGAAGCGCATGTCCACCACCGTGGCGTCCAGGGTCTGCGCGACCTTGAGGGCTTCGGCCAGTTGCACGCCGAACACCAGCAGCGCGGTTTGCCGGCCCTGGCGACGGATCACGCCCTTGCCGATCTCGATGGGGTCGAGGTTGGCTTCGATGGGCGCATTCGGGCCGGTTCCACGGGGGTAGCGCACCGCCGCCGGGCCATTGAACAGGTGGCCGGTGGTGAGCATTTTGCGCAGCTCGTTTTCATCACTCGGGGTCATCACCAGCATGCCGGGGATGCAGCGCAGGAATGACAGGTCGAAACTGCCGGCGTGGGTCGGACCGTCTTCGCCCACCAGGCCGGCACGGTCGATGGCGAACAACACGTCGAGGTTCTGCACCGCCACGTCATGCACCAATTGGTCATAGCCGCGTTGCAGGAAGGTCGAATAGATCGCCACCACCGGTTTCGCGCCTTCGCAGGCCATGCCGGCGGCGAGGGTCACGGCGTGCTGCTCGGCAATCGCCACGTCGAAGTAGCGCTGCGGGTAGCGTTCGCTGAACGCCACCAGGTCCGAGCCTTCCTTCATGGCCGGAGTGATGCCCACCAGGCGCGGATCGGCGGCGGCCATGTCGCACAACCACTGGCCGAACACGCCGGAATACTTCGGTCCGCCGGCTTTTTTCGGGGCGGCGGCCGGTGCGTCCAGGGGTTCGAGCTTGGTGATGGCGTGATAGCCGATCGGGTCGACTTCCGCCGGGGCGAAGCCTTTGCCCTTCTTGGTGACCACGTGCAGGAACTGCGGGCCCTTGAGGTCGCGCATGTTGCGTAGGGTGGCGATCAATGTGGGCAGGTCGTGGCCGTCGATGGGGCCGATGTAGTTCCAGCCCAGTTCTTCGAACAGCGTGCCGGGAACCAGCATGCCCTTGGCGTATTCCTCGGTGCGCCGGGCGATTTCCCAGGCACCGGGCAGGCGCGACAGGACCTTCTTGCTGCCTTCGCGCATGCTGGCATAGGTACGGCTGGAGAGAATCTTCGCCAGGTAGTTGGACAAACCACCGACGTTGCGCGAGATCGACATGTCGTTGTCGTTGAGGATCACCAGCATGTTGGCGTTGACTTCCGGCGCGTGGTTCAGCGCCTCGAACGCCATGCCGGCGGTCAGTGCGCCGTCGCCGATCACGGCAATGGCCTTGCGGTCGCTGTTCTGCAGGCGGGCGGCAATCGCCATGCCCAGGGCGGCGCTGATGGACGTGCTGGAGTGGCCGACGCCAAAGGTGTCGTATTCGCTCTCGGAGCGGCGCGGGAATGCCGCCACGCCGTCCTTCTGGCGCAACGTGCCCATGCGCTCGCGACGGCCGGTAAGGATCTTGTGCGGGTAGGCCTGGTGCCCCACGTCCCACACCAGCCGGTCGTCCGGGGTGTCGAACACGTAGTGCAAGGCGATCGTCAGCTCGATGACGCCCAGGCCGGCCCCGAAGTGCCCACCGGTCTGGCCGACCGTGTAGAGCAGTTCCAGGCGCAACTCATCGGCCAGGGTTTCCAGCTCGGCTTCACCCAACCGGCGCAGGCCGTCCGGCGTGTTGGCACGGTCCAGCAGGGGCGTGGTCGGGCGCTTGCGGGGAATCTCTTGAAACGTCGTGGGCATCAGGCGAATCGTTATAGGTATAGAAAGAGGCGGCAGTTTACCTTATGCATCGCAAGCTGCCCACGCGTTGGCCGGAACTTGGCCGATACGCAGTCTGAAGGGTTGACCCCGTATCAGCTGCGTCGTTCGACGATATAGCGGGCCAGCTCACGCAACGGCTCGGCCGCCGCGTCAAAGGGTCGCAGCGCGGCCAGGGCCTGGTCGCGCAGCTCCAGGGCGTAGGCCTTGGCGGCATCGAGGCCGAGCAGGGCCGGGTAAGTCGGCTTGTCGCGGGCGATGTCGGCACCCTGGCGTTTGCCGAGGGTCTGGGTATCGCTTTCGACGTCGAGGATGTCGTCCTGCACCTGGAACGCCAGGCCGATGGCTCGGGCGTAGGCTTGCAAGGCGTGCAACTGCTCCGGCGTGGCCCGACCGCTGGCGAGGGCGCCCAGCTTGACGCTGGCCTCGATCAGCGCACCGGTCTTGTGCCGATGCATGTATTCCAGCGCGTCCTGGTCCAGTTTCAGGCCCACCGAACCGAGGTCGATGGCCTGGCCGCCGACCATGCCGGCAGGGCCCGCCGCCAGCGCCAGGGCACTGACCATGTCCAGGCGGATCTGCGCCGGGCAATCGCTCAGGGCGGGGTCGAGCAGGGCGCTGAAGGCCAGGCTCTGCAACCCGTCGCCGGCGAGAATCGCGCAGGCTTCGTCGAATTGCTTGTGCGTGGTGGGCTGGCCGCGACGCAGGTCGTCGTCGTCCATGGCCGGCAGATCATCGTGGACCAGCGAGTAGGCGTGGATCAGCTCCACCGCGCACGCCGCGCCGTTGGCCTGCCGAGCCTCGCCGCCCAGCGCTTCGCAGGCGGCATAGGCCAGCAGCGGGCGGACACGCTTGCCGCCGTTCATCACGCTGTAGCGCATGGCTTCGTACAACCGCGCCAGCTCCGGGCTCGGAGCGCTGAACAAGGTGTCCAATGCAGCATTGACCCGGGCCTGGCTGCTGGCCTGATAGGCGGCGATCATTCAGGTTGTTCCGCGTCGAAAGGCTCTTCGGTCAACTCGCCGTCGCGTTCGAGCAGCAATTGCACTTTCTGCTCGGCCTGGGCCAGCGCCGCCTGGCAGTCGCGAGTCAAGCCGATACCCTGCTCGAAGGCGGTCAGCGAGTCTTCCAGCGACAATTCGCCGTTCTCCAGCCGCTCGACCAGCGTTTGCAGGTCGGCCAGAGATTGTTCGAAATCCAGTGCTGCTTTTTTACGGGCCATGGCGGCGCTTCCGGTTGACTGTTAAACCGGCGCGACACTAGCAGACATGGGGGGTTGGGGCAAATCAGGGGGGTGCGTGCTTCGCGCTCCGGCGGGGATGGATTCCCTTGCCGCGAAGGCGATCTCACGGCTCTGGGTAATTGATGTTGTATCGAGTGCTGCGCCCACCTCCTGGCAGGCGCTGCAGGCAACCTTTCTCCAGTAACTCCGCCAGGTGTCGGGTTGCCGTCGCCTTCGATACCTTGGCCACGGCCTGGTACTGAGCGGCGCTGATTCCCTGCTCGAAACCCCTTTCGCCCCCATCGAGTAATCGGTTCAGTACCTTGGTCTGTTCTGGGGTGATTGCTGACGAGCGATGAGCTTGCCAGAACCGTGCCTTGCCCAGCACTCGCTCGATCTGCGACATGGCTTTTTGCAGGCTGCGCAACAGGGTCTGCAGGAACCAGATGAGCCAATCGGTAATGTCCAACGTGGCTTTCTGGCAGTGTTCGAGGACACGGTAATAGCCCGCGCGGTTGTCCAGGATGCTCACGGACATGGCGTGGAAACGAATCGCCTGGGGTTCGCCTTGGGCCAGTGCAAGGTCAGTCAGGGCACGGGTAAGGCGACCATTGCCATCATCGAACGGGTGCAGGGTGACAAACCAGAAGTGGGCGATTCCGGCACGCAGCAGAGGGTCGAGCCCAGCCTGGTGACGACTGGCCTCGAACCAGTTGATGAACGTTTGCAGTTGCTGTTCCAGGCCTTGTCGAGGCGGCGCTTCGAAATGAACGGTGGGACGGTCCAGCCTGCCCGAAACCACTTGCATCGGTTCCTCGCCGCGCAACGCGCCGACGCGGATCTGCCGGTGAGTAAAAGCGGCCTGCTCAGGAAACAACCACTCATGCCACTCCAGTAATCGCTCGACCGTCAGGGGGTGATTGAAATGTCGGGTTGCGTCCAGCAGCAGTTGTGCCAGGCCTTCGCTGCGCGGGCTGACCGGATTGTCGTCAGCCCATTCGAGCCCCAGGCGCCGGGCCAGGGACGAGCGTACCGACCCTACGTTCAGTTGTTCGCCTTCGATGGCCGACGAGGTCACGATGTTTTGCAGCAGCGCATCCAGCTCGTTCTGCGCGTTGAGCGAGGTCGTGACGGCACCGGTCATGCCCAGCAGTTGGCCTTGGGCTTGCACGCATTCACGTAGCAAGGGCGCCAATGCTTCGGGCTGCCAGCGAAAGTCGGGCCAATCGGGCTGTTGCCAGATCCAGTGAGGTGTCATGAGTCTGTCCAGACAGTGATGAGCCGAATAGTAACGCTATTCGGCTCATTTTGTGAGCCGAATAGGACGGCTAATCGGCTCACGCATTGCTCAGTCCGTGATTTCCCACACAGAATCGCGCGTTCCCCGATTGTGAATCATTGGCCGAATCGCTAACCTTCGCGCCATCTACAGCCCCCGTATGGCGGGCTTTCGGACGAAACCTGATAAATGATAAAAAATGCGCCGGGGAAGGGCGCCAGGTTGCGTTGTGCATGGCAGGAGGCATACATGCGTTTTCCTACACTGTTGATCGCGTTGGTGGTCGCACCCTTGGCGTGGGCGCAGCCTTCGGCGCAGATGTCCGAGCCGGTGGGCGGCTGGCGCTACAGTGGCCTGCTCGATCGCACGGAAAATCCCCAGGTTGCCTACCCCACGCCCCCCATCGACCGGGGCGTGCAGCGCAATCGCACGATGATCGAAGGCCAGATCAAGGCCATGGGCACGATGCGCCAACCCCACAGCCTGGCGGTCAACGGCAATCCACTGAACCTCTATACCGACGACGAAGGGCGTTTCGCCCGGCCGTATGCGTTTGGCGCCGGTTCCAACAGCGTCGAAGTGCGCAGTTCCGAGGGCCGGTCGCTCAAGCGGGTGCAGTTCTATGAAGCCAACAACCTGCGCACCCCGGCACAGATCCGGGTGGTGCTGGGTTGGGACGATCCCAAGGCCGAGCTGGATCTGCATATCGTCACACCGGACGGCCAACATGCATTCTTCGGCCAGCCTGCGCTGAGCAACGGCGGCGGCCTGGACCCGGATGGCGTCGATGGCCCCGGCCCGGAAATGTTCACCATGACCGCGCCGATGCACGGCACCTACCTGGTCTACGTGAACTATTGGGGCAACTACGGCAGCGGTGGCTACAACTTCGATGAAGGCAGCAACCAGAACGAGGTAATCACCTCGCAGATCAACCTGGTGCTCAACGAAAACACCGTCGACGAAAAACGCGAGACCTTTGTCGTGCCCCTGCGCGCCATTGGCGATCTGCTGCTGGTCAAGACTTTCAACTACTAATTCCGCTCCACGGATGAACAGGCCCTTGTGAATATGAGCGACAACACTGCTTCCCCGACCACTGCGACAGCTGTCGCTAAACCTGCGCGTCGCTGGCCGGCGTTGCTGATCGGGCTGTGCCTGGTGGCCGGTGTAGCCGCCGGGTTGGGCTGGTTCATGCACAAGCCCAAGGCACCGCCCACGGCGCTGGCCCTGGAGAAACTCGGCCTGAGCCGCCCCGACGGCTTGCTCGAGGCCCATTCCCTGAGCCAGTTGCCCAAGGACCTGCTGGCGGTGCCGTTCCTCAAGGCCACGCTCACCGAAGACTTCGTCTTCTACTACGAAGCCCACGCCGACCGCCTCGGCCTGATCGGCAGCCTGCGCCGGATCATCTACGAGCATGACCTGAAGTTGCAGGACAGCCTGATCGAGGAACTGTTCGACCAGCCGGCCGATGTCGCGCTGTGGCGTGGGGCCGATGGTCGCCTCAAGGATTTCCTGCTGGTGATGGACCGCGGTGGCTTGGCCAAGGTGCTGGAGCCGCTGGCCAAGGTTGCCCTGGACGATACGCAACTGAGCAAACTCAGCGACCTGCGGGTCGGCGGCGACGATGTCGCGCTCTATCAACTGACCTACAACGCCAGCAAATCCCTGGTCTTCGCCTCCCATGGCGACAAGCTGGTGGTGCTGTCCAACCCGACCAAGCTCTACGACCCGGCCAACGGCCCATTGGAGGAGCGCGGCAGTGTGTCGACCACCGCCCTGGCGGCGCTGCTCAACGGCGACAAACTCTTCCCCGAAGCCTTCGGTCTGCCGGCCAAGGCACCGGAGGTCAAGCAACGCATTTCGGTCAACGCCAGCGTACTCGCCATGGGTTACCAGCGGTTCATCCCGAATTTCGCCGGGCTGCGTTTCGACATGGACGACAAGGGCTGGCACAGCTTCCTGGCCATGGACGAACTGGAAAACCAGCCAGACTTCGACTTCAAGCCGATCTGGCAAGCCATGCCCATGGGCGCCAGCGCCTGCGTGACCTTGCCCCTGGCGGCTGCGCCCCAGAAGCCGCTGCTGGTAAAACTTGGCGCCGATGAAAAGGCCGCCCAGGCCATGATCGACCACGTGACCGGCGCGGCCGGCCTGTGCTGGTACGCCGATTCGCGTCTTTACACGCCGTTGCTGGTGGCGAGCCTGAACGAAGACGACGGCAAGCTCGACGCCGATCTGGGCCAGTTGTTCGGTTCGATGGTGGGCGCCTACGAAAACAATGTCGCTGAGCACGCCTTCCCTGTGGTCGAGAAGCAGGAAGGCGCGATGCACCAGTGGCAACGGCAGGTGAGTTCCAACTTCGGTCCTTACCTGGCCAAGGATTCGCTGCAACCGGACGCCATCACCGGCAAGGCGTTCATGCGGGTCAGCCTGGCGCGCCACGGGTCGACGCTGTTGTTTTCCCTGGACGACAAGCTGGTGGACAAGGCCCTCGGCACCCTCGACAAGCGCTTCCCGCCGATGGCTGACGTAGTGCCCAAGGACCTGCTGATGCCGATCTATTTCGGCCCGGACTCCATCGCGCAGTTGATGCAGCACGAAACCCTCGACAGCCTGCCCCAGGACATGGAGCCGGTGTTCTACAACGCCGCGCAAACCTATCTGATTCCGAAGCTGCGCACCCTCGGTGGCTACGGCAAGTACGCCCTGACGTTGCCGGCCGGCAGTGAGCCGGACGGTCACTGGCAATGGCTGCCGCTGGAATGGAAAGCGCTGTGACCGCACGGATGCGCAATCCCCGGTCGTGGGTGTTGCTGCTGGCGCTGTTGCTGGCGGGGCAGGCGTTCGCGCTCGAGACGCCGGCGCTGGATGTGGAGCAGTCCAAGGTCTTTCGGGCCTGGTTCGTGCGCATCGCCCAGGAGCAACTGACCCGGGGCCCGAGCCCGCGCTGGTACCAGCAGGATTGTGCCGGGCTGGTGCGTTTTGCCGCCAACGAGGCGCTGAAGGTCCACGACGACAAATGGCTGCGCAGCAATGGCCTGTCCAACCGCTACCTGCCACCTGAGCTGCCGTTGAGCGATGCGCAGCGCCGCCTCGCCCAGCAATGGCAGCAGGGCGGCGGCAAGGTCGGCCCTTACGTCAACGCCATCAAGCTGATCCAGTTCAACAGTCGCCTGGTGGGGCGCGATGTCGCCCAGGCCCGCCCCGGCGACCTGATGTTCTTCGACCAGGGCGACGACCAGCACCTGATGATCTGGATGGGCCGCTACATCGCCTATCACACCGGCACCACCACCCCTACCGACAACGGCATGCGCTCCGCAAGCCTGCAACAACTCATGAACTGGAAGGACACCCGATGGATACCCGACGCAGCCAACCCCAACTTCATCGGCGTCTATCGACTCAACTTTCTCTCCCAATGACCGGTGCCCGCATGCTGCGCTTGTGTTCGAAACTACCCCTGTTGTTTGCCTTGTTGCTGGCACCTGTCGTCAACGCCGAAGACACGGTGGAGCCCAGCGGCTACACGCCCGTGTCCGGCGAGAGCTTCTTCCTGCTGGCCGACAGCAGTTTCGCCAGCGACGAACAGGCCATGGTTCGCCTCGAAGCGCCGGGCCGCGACTACCGCCGGTTCCGCATGGAGCCCTATGGCGGTGCCGACATCCGCGTCTATCGCATCGACAAGCCGCTGGATTTCCTCAAGCGCCAGAAAAACCTGCACCGCGTGGTCAGTGATGGTCAGTTCAAGGGCGAAGGCTTGTCGAACACCCTCGCGTACCTGTGGGACAACTGGTATCGCAAGTCTCGCCGGGTGATGCAGCGGGCGTTCTCCTACGAGTCTCGCCAGCAAGTGACCGAAGAAGTGCCGGAGCTGAAGATCGGCGACGCCCTGGTCGCGCCGACGCCGTACGACGCACCGGCCCAGTTTGCCTTGATCCCGGGACTGCCGGTGGTCAGCCAGTTCCGTTACCCGCTGTGGCAAGCCAAGCCGATCCAGCCGCCTGCCGGGGTCAACCTGGCAGGCTCGTCCAGTGAGTTCGTCAGCGTCGCCCCGGGCAACGTCTACGTGCCGCTGGGCCAATTGAAACCAGGCCTGTACCTGGTGGAAGCGCTGATCGGCAAGTACCGGGCCACCACCATGGTCTTCGTTTCCAACACCGTGGCGGTGAGCAAGATCGCCGGCGACGAACTGCTGGTCTGGGCCGCGCGCAAGCATGAAGGGCGCTCGGTGCCCAAGGTCAACGTGCTGTGGACCGACGGCCTGGGCGTGATGAGCAGCGGTGCCACCGACGAGGATGGCTTGCTGCGCCTCAAGCACGTGAGCCCGGAGCGTTCGTTCGTCATTGGCGAGGACGAGGAGGGCGGGGTCTTCGTTTCGGAAAACTTCTACTACGACAGCGAAATCTACGACACCAAGCTCTACGCCTTCACGGACCGGCCGCTGTACCGCCCGGGGGATTGGGTGTCGCTGAAGATCGTCGGTCGTGAGTTCAAGAACGCCCGTGATTCGGTGCAGCCGACGGCCGCCG
Organism: Pseudomonas chlororaphis; assembly: GCA_001023535.1. NCBI lineage: Bacteria > Pseudomonadati > Pseudomonadota > Gammaproteobacteria > Pseudomonadales > Pseudomonadaceae > Pseudomonas > Pseudomonas chlororaphis. Next base: position 1,989,591 of record CP011020.1, on the reverse strand, counting down.
ACGTCAACGTCAGCGTGCTGGATGCCACCGGCACCGCCTTGCAGACCCTGGCCCTGAAGCTCGATTCCAAGGCCGGGACCCAAGGCCGCTTCCAACTGCCGGAAAACGCCGTCGCCGGTGGTTATGAGCTGCGCTTCAGCTACAAGGACCAGCTCTACAGCAGCGCCTTCCGTGTGGCCGAATACATCAAGCCGCACTTCGAGATCGCCCTGAACCTGGCCAAGCAGGACTACCGCACGGGCGAACCGGTCAAGGGCAACCTCGTGTTGCTGTACCCGGATGGCAAGCCGGTGGTCAATGCCAAGGTCAGTCTGAGCCTGCGCGCCCAGCAACTGTCGATGGTGGACAACGAGCTGCAATACCTGGGGCAATTCCCGGTAGAACTGACCAGCAGCGAAGTGACCACCGATGACAAGGGCAACGCGACCCTCGACCTGCCGGCCGCCGACAAGCCGAGCCGCTACACCCTCACCGTATTCGCCAGCGATGGCGCGGCGTATCGGGTCAAGACCACCAAGGAAATCCTGATCGACCGCGGCGCGGCGAACTTCAGCCTGGGCGCCCGCCAGCGTTTCAGTGCGGTCGGCGAGAAGGTCGCGTTCAGCTACGCCAACGTAGGTGGCAGCGAGCAAAGCAAAGCCGTGACACCGGGCAGCTACGCCTGGGTGCGCCTGGAAGACCAGAGCACCGGCGACGGCAAGCTGACGGCCAAGGACAAAGGCTTCAGCCTGACCTTCGACCGGCCCGGTACCTACAACCTGACCCTCAAGGACGAACACGGCCGGGTCATCGGCGCCACCGCCCATGCGGTGACGGGCGACGGCATCAAGGCCGTGCCGGGCACTGTCGAGATCGTCCTCGATAAAGCCGAGTACAAGACCGGCGACGAAGCCCTGGCATTGATCACGTTCCCTGAGCCGGTCAGCGATGCGCTGCTGTCCCTGGAACGTGACAAGGTCGAGGCCACGGCGCTGCTGTCCAAGGGCGGCGACTGGCTGAAGATGGAAAAGCTCAGCGAGACCCAGTATCGCGCGCGCATCCCGGTCAAGGACGCCTTTGCGCCGAACATGACGTTCTCGGTGCTCTACACCAAGGGTGGCCAGTACAGCTTCCAGAACGCCGGTCTGAAGGTGGTCACGCCGCAGATCGACGTCGCCGTCGTCACCGACAAGGCCAGCTACCGGCCGGGCGATACGGTCACCGTTGACCTGAGCACCCAGTTCGCCGGCAAGGCGATCCCGGCGCACCTGACGGTCAGCGTGGTGGACGAAATGGTCTACGCCCTGCAGCCGGAAGTGGCGCCGACCATCGACCAGTTCTTCTACCACCCGCGGCGCAACAACGTGCGCACCAGCGCCAGCCTGTCGTTCATCAGCTACGACGTGGCATTGCCGGGCAGCCCAGGCGCACCGGGCAAGGCCAACCGCAGCGAGCGTGGCGTCAAGGTGCTGGAGCGCCCGCGTCGTGAAGACGTCGACACCGCTGCCTGGCAGCCGGAGCTGGTCACCGATGCCAGCGGCAAGGCCCGTTTCACCTTCAAGATGCCGGACTCCCTGACCCGCTGGCGCATCACTGCCCGGGCCATCGCCGACGATGGCCAGGTGGGCCAGAAGAAACAATTCATCGCTTCGGAAAAACCTCTGTACCTGAAGTGGAGCGGCCCGACCCGCTTCCGCGCGGGCGACAAGCCGCAATTGGGCCTGTTCGCCTTCAGTCAGTCGGAGAAACCGTTGAAGGCCGAGTTGTTGATCCGTTACGCCGGCGCTGAACAACGGCTGGTGGCGGAACTGAAGAAAGGCATCAACTACGTGGCGCTGCCGGCCATGGAACTGAGCAACGGCGACCTGAGTGTCCAATTGCAATTGAACGGCGAGACGCAGGACGCCCTGGCCGTGAACCTGAACGCCAGTGGCAGCGGTTGGCAAGTGACCCAGGGCCAGCGCGTCGATGTGGCGGGCGGCGATACCCCGCTGAACCTGCCGGCCGACGCCAGCGATATCCGCCTGCGCCTGGACGACAGTCCGCAAGCGCTGTTCCGGTCGGCCCTGGACGATCTGCTGGGCTACCCCTATGGCGGCGTCGAACAGACGGCCAGCCAATTGCTGCCGTTGAGCATCGCGTACCCGAGCCTGGCGTCGAGCCCCCAGACCCGTGACCGCTTGCGCCTGATCATGCAAAACAGTCGCCTGCGCCTGGTGCAGATGGCCGGGCCGTCGGCGAGCTTCACCTGGTGGGGCCAGGACGGTGAGCCGGATGCATTCCTGACCGCTTATGCCTATTACGCCGACTGGTACGCCAGCAAGGCCCTGGACATCAGCCTGCCGCCGGAACACTGGCAGCGCGTGCTGGAGGTCTACGCCAAGCAGGCCGGTGATACGCCGCTGTTGCAGCGGGCGCTGATCCTGTCGTTCGCCAAGCAGATGCAACTGCCGGTGAACACCTTGCTCAGCGGCCTGATGGACGACCTGGCCAAGGCCCGTGGCGCGGGTGCCGACAGCGTGATGGACGGCGGTGAAGACAGCCTGGTCATGAACGCGCCGGATTCGGCCCTGGGCCTGGCGAGCGCCCGCGTCTTGGCCGCGTCCCTGGCCAGGCAGCTGAAAATGCCGTTGCCAGAGGCGTTCAATCGCCAGGTGGACGCTGCGCAGCAGCAACTGGCGGTCAGTTCCGCACCGTTTGCCGAGGCACTGGTGCTGTCGCTGCAAGCCTTTGACCCTGCTCGCGCCAAGGCTTTGCTGGAGCGAGTGCTGCCACAACAGTCGACCCTGGAGCGGGCCCTGGTTTTGAGCTGGCTGCAACGCAGCATCGAACAAGCTGCGCCGGCGGTCACGCTGACGCCGGGTGACGGTTGGAAAGCCCGACAAGGCGCCACCGGTGAAACCTACTGGCAATGGCAGGGCGCGCAGGTTCCGACCTCGCTGGCCCTCAACGGTGCCCAGGAACGTCCGCTGCAAGCAGCCCTGAGCTTCCAGAGCCAGCAACCGCCCGTGGCATCGATGGCCGTCTCGATCACCCGTCGCCTGTCACGCCTGGTGCCGGGCGACGAAGCGTTCACCTTCAAGCTCGAACCGGTGGGCAACAAACCGTTGTCCAGCGACAGCCTGTACCTGGACGAAGTGATCATCAACAGCAAGGCGCCGACGCCGCTGCGCTACGGCATGCTCGAAGTGCCGCTGCCGCCGGGCGCCGATGTGGAGCGCACCACGTGGGGCATCCAATTGGTGGGCAAGGCCGACAGCGAACCGACGGCCCTGGAAAAGGCGCGCTTCGAGCCGGGCCAGATGGCCTACGCGGTGCCGGTGGATGCCCTCAGTGGCGAGTTGCGCTTGCGTCATCTGGTGCGCTTCTCCCAGAAGGGCCAGTTCAACCTGCCGCCGGTGCGCTTCACCCAGGTCTACGCGCCGCAGAATCAGGCGCGGGAACAGAAACCGGCGCTCGGTCAGGTCACGGTCAACTGACATGCGCAGGCGGCTGGCCTGGTGTCTGTTGTGCCTGATTCCTGCGCTGGCAACGGCGCAGGACGAGCCGCTGCGCCTGGCCTTCGACGGCCAACTGCTGCGGGTGAGCCCGGCGCAGGTGCTGGATCGCCAGCCGCTGCCCGACACCTTGCAGGCACCGTTGGGCAGCCTGTGGAAACTATTCGTCTACGCCTGGCTGGTGGACACCGATGCTCGCGAGCCGGCCTATGCCTGTCGCGGTGAATCGAAGGAAGAAGTCTATTGCTGCAATGCCGGGCAGAGCATCGGCCGCGACCAGGCCCTGGTGAAGTCTTGCGGCTTGTACTTCGAGCCGCAGCGGCTCGGGCTCTCGGCGGCCAGCTGGCGTGACTACTGGCAAACCCGCCAGGCACCGGCCTGGCTGCTGGACCTGCCGACCCTGCAACCCCAGACCCAAGTGCCGGTCGCCGAGCTGCTCAAGGCCCTGGCTTCCTTGCCGGCCCAGGATCAGGCGCGCCGGGTGCTGCTGGACGTGGTGCTCAATGCGGCGGACGGCCGGTTGGTGGGCGAGTTGGGCAGTCGCTTGCGGGTCAAGACCTGGAGCTGGCTGGGCGACCAAGGCCCTGCATCGCGCCAGGGCGGTTTCGCCGGTTGGCTGGTGGACGGCACGCCCGTCTGGGCCGGTGGGCGTGGCACCAGCCAGCAGGTCCTGAAGGTCTATGGCGGGGGTTTGGCGGCGGCGCTGCCGTCCCGCTGGCCGGCGGAAACCGGGCGCTGCGTGGAGGTGGGCTTGTTTGCCCGCTATCCATTGCAGCGGGTGCTGTCCGGCGACCGTCCGGCCACACCGGGGCAACTGCGAGGTGATTACCGGGTCGAGTTCGTCAACGGCAACCAACTGGATATCCACAGCGATGGCGAACTGTTCCTGACGCCCGGCAAGCTGGTCGCGCGACTGGATCGGGAGGAGTACGTCGCCCGGGTCCTGCAACGCGAAGCCAAGGCCGAACCCGCCGAGGCCGCCAAGGCGCTGGCCGTGGCGATCCGCACCTACCTGCTGCAGAACGCCCAGCGCCATGGCGACTGCCTGAGCATTGACGACAGCAGCCACCGCCAGCGTGTCGCGCCTCGCCCGGCCGCCCCCGAAACCCGGGCCATCGCAGCCTGGACTAGCGACCTGGTGCTGGCCGGCACCGACGTGACCTATCACTCCGACCAGGCCGGCCCGGACAAATTGTCCTGGCTGCAAGCGGTGGAGCAAGCCAACGCCGGCCAGCGCTACGACGCCATCCTGTTGCACGCCTACCCCCGCGCCAGCCTCAGCCGCTGGGACAATCCGGTGGCGTCCTGCGAGGCGCTGCCCGCGGCCCAGGACTGGCTGCTGAAGCAGCGGCGGGGCTGGCGTTCGCGCCTGGAAAGCGAAGTCGGCTACAACGAGATCAGCACCTTCGCCGTCTGCCGCGTTGCCTTCGGCCGGCCTTATGTCGACCGCGAGCGCCAGCGCATCTACGTGCGCGGCGTGCTGTCGCTGCAAGACCGCCTCGACCTGACACATGAATACCTGCACCTGGCCTTTGAAGCACATCCCAACGGCCAGGACGAAGACTATATCGAAGGGCTCGCCCGTCACCTCTTGCTGGAATAGACCATGACACTCCGTTATCCACAGGTCTTGCTGTTGCTCTGCGCCCTGACCGCGTTGCCATCGACCTACGCCGCCGACCCCGTCAAGCTCGATACCCCGATCGGCGGCTGGCGCAGCGGCGCGCCGGGCGGTGATGGCGAAAACTACAGCCAGGTCGTCAACTACCCGGCCTCGTCGGTCAATACGCCCCAGGGGCAGGCCGCCACCGCGCGCATCACCGGCCAGATCGCCGCAGCGCCCAAGGGCGAGCGCGAGCCGGGCAAGCTCATCGTCAACGGCGTGAGCATGCCGCTCAAGCTCGACCCTGAAGGCCGTTTCGACCGGCCGTTCTCCTTCCCCAATGGCAGCAACAGCGTCGAAGTGCGCAGCCCCGATGGCCAACATCGCCATCGCACGCAGTTTCTCCACACCAGCGGCGGCGCCAGCCCGGCCAAGTTGCGGGTGCTGTTGACCTGGGACAGCGACGGCACCGACCTGGACCTGCACCTCGTCACGCCCGACGGAGCGCACATCTGGTACGGCGACCGCGTGGCCCCCAATGGCGCGGCCCTCGACGTCGACGTCACCACCGGCTATGGCCCGGAAATCTTCTCGATGCCTGCACCGATCAAGGGCCAGTACCTGGTGTACGTGAACTACTACGGCGGCGGTTACCGTGATATCGCCGACGAGAACGAAGGTGAAGAGGGCGGGGAAAGCGGCGGCACCGAAGCGGTGCAAGCCCTGACCACCGCGCAGGTGACGGTGATCACCGAGGAAGGCACGCCGAGCGAAAAAATCGAGACCTTCGTGGTGCCGATGAGGGCGGTGGGCGAGCTGACGTTGGTCAAGAGTTTCAGTTATCCGTAGGGCCTCCTTGTGGGAGCGGGCTTGCTCGCGAAAGCGGTGCAACAGCTGCCAAGGCGTTGGTTGGCCTGACGCCTTCGCGAGCAAACTCGCTCCCACAGGGTGTTTCAATGGCTGTGCGCAGGTGTGAAAAATCTCACGCGTGAGCTATTGAGGGTTGTGAACGTTACCTGTAGTGTTTCTCACGCGTGAGTTTTTCACAGTGGGGTCAGCACCATGCCAAACAGCTCTCCAGCAGATTCGGCGAGCCGCGACGCAGAGCGCTCCAAGCCTGCCGCGAAAAAACCGTCGAGCTTCTACATGAAGCAGATGCGCGCGGGCCTGAGTGCCGCCGGGTATGTGAAACATGAAACTTGGGTGCTTCCGGAAAACCGGAGCCTGCTCAAGCAGATGGAGAAACAGCTACGCCAGCCGATTCTGGCGGGCTCAATCATGACGGAGGATTACATGAGCGCAGGTAACAACTGGAACATCGATCGCCTCTACAGCGCCTTGCAGGCACTGGATGAAGTGGTTGCCAATGAAATCACCCTCTCCCTCGTCCAAGGCTCCGAGTCCAGCATCAAGCTGGAGATGAACGACTTCGGGGGCCTGCCCATCTACATTGCGGTGGTGGGCGACCAGATCATCGTCGATACCGTCCTGGTGGACATCGAGTCGATCAACGACGTAACGGCCTTCAACGACGCCGTCCTGCGCAGTCGGGAAATGTTCCCGCTGTCCTCGATCGGCATCGAGACCATGCCCAACGGGCAAGTCGTCTACAACATGTTTGGTGCGCTGAGCGCAGGGTCCAACCTGACCAACGTCGTCACCGAGGTCAAGACCCTGGTCGACAACGTCCAGCGTGCCAGCGAAGCCTTCGAACGCTTCTTCATCTAATTCGCCGACAGGAACCTATCCAATGACTCAGTCCATCTGGAGCAAATTGTTCACCGCGCTGCGTGGCGGTGCCAGCGAAGTCGGCGAAGCGATCGTCGATCAACAGGCCCTGCGCATCCTCGATCAGGAAATCCGCGACGCCGACACCGCGCTGGCCAACGCCCGGCGCGAGCTGGTCACCATCATGGCCAAGCACAAGCTGGCGACCGACCGTGTCGGCGAATACAACGCCAAGATCAAGGACCTGGAGTCCAAGGCCCTGGCCGCGATCCAGGCCAACCGTGAAGACCTGGCGCTGGAAGTGGCCGAGGCCATTTCGACCCTGACCAACGAACTGGACGTCGAGCAGAAGCAGGCGGCCGAATTCGGTGGCTATGCCGAGAACATGCGCAAGGACATCACAAAGGCCGAAAGCCGGATCAAGAGCCTGCGCCAGCAAGTGGACATGGCCAAGGCCCGGGAAAGCGTGCAGAAGGCCCAGGTCAGCGCCTCCATCGCCAGCGGCGGTGCCAACGGCAAGCTGGAAACCGCCGTCGGCACGTTGAATCGCCTGCAAGCCAAGCAGCAGCAGCGTGCGGCTGAGCTGCAAGCCCAGGACGAACTGGCCGATGCCTCCACTGGCACCGACCTGGAGCGCAAGCTGCGCGAGGCCGGCATCACGCCGAACGAAGGCAGCGCCAATGCGATCCTGGAACGCCTGAAGAAAAAATCGGCGGAGTAATCTGTTCGGGCTGAACAACCAAGGCAGGCCGAGCACAAAACCTGTGGCGAGGGAGCTTGCTCCCGCTGGACTGCGCAGCAGTCCCATTCTTTGGGGCCGCTTCGCGCCCCAGCGGGAGCCAGCTCCCTCGCCACAATCTTGTCCGGCGCTCCTGGATGTAATTGTGACGCAGGTACTTTTATCCACGCTTCGCAACAGGTTTAATGCTGTCCGGTCACTACGCTCAGGCATTCACCCGCCAGCGCGATGACGTCGCCAGGAATCAGCCCCACGGAGTCAGGGACACGATGTCGATTTTCCTTTTATTGCGTGCCTACGCATCGTCGTTCTTCCAGCGCTTCGGCTGGGCCGGCCTGGTCATGGCCGTGGGCGTGCACCTGGCCACGGCCTGGATCGGCCTGGTGTTGCTGGGCGAGCAGCACCTGATCGCCGCCGCCACGTTTATCTATTTCTATCTCACCACCACGCTCACCGTCGGCTACGGCGACCTGTCGCCACAGACCGCGGCGGGGCGGATTTTCGTTGCGACCTGGGTCATGCTCGGCGGCATCGCGCTGCTGACGGCGGCCATCGGCAAGACCACCAGCAGCGTCATCGATGTATGGAGAAAAGGCATGAAGGGCAAGGGCGATTTCACCGGTACCGTCGGACACACCGTTCTCATCGGCTGGGAAGGGGCCTCCAGCGAGCGGGTCATTGAGTTGCTGCTGCAGGACGAAACGTCCAACGACAACCTGATCGTCATTTGCGACTGCGACCTCGAAGAAAACCCCATGCCCGGCCAGGCGTCCTTCATCAAGGGCGATAGCCTGTCCTCCGTCGCACTGTTGCGGCGCGCCGGCGTGCCCGGTGCCGAGCGCGTCCTGGTCCGCACCCACTCCGACGACCTGACCCTCGCCACGGTGCTGGCGGTCAACCAGCTCGGCCCGGCCGGGCATGTGGTCGCCCACTTCAACGACAGCGAAATCGCCGCCCTCGCCAGCGCCTACGCGCCCAGCCTGGAATGCACGTCGAGCATGGCGATTGAAATGCTGGTGCGCGCCTCCCAGGACCCGGGCTCGTCCGTGATCATCAACGAGTTGCTGTGCGTGGGCCAGGGCGCCACCCAGTACCTGATGAAACTGCCCGAACGTTTCGAAACCACGTTCGGCGAGCTGTACACGCGGATGAAAGAGCAACATAACGCTACGCTGATCGGTTACCGCGCCATCGGTGCCCAGCACCCGTCGATCAACCCGCCCGGCGCCACGCGCGTCGAGGGTGGCGAACTCTTCTACATTGCTTCCACACGTCTCAAGGACATCTCCAATGGGATGGTTTAAACAGTTGATGGGGCTCGAAGCCCCGAACGCGAACAGCAACACCACAAGCGCGGCCCTGCCTGCCAACGGGCCGCTGGGGTTGGCCTGCGGCAAGGGCGTGATGTTCGACAGCACGCTGAAGTTGCTGCTCGACGGCAACAGCGCCGTGATCATCCCAGGCGCCCAGGAAATCTGGAGCATGAGCGTCGTCGACCTGGGTCAGTCGAACTGGCTGGCGCGTTTCTATATGAACGACGAAGACTACTGGCTGCAAGTGCACACCAGTGGCGCGGTGGATGGGCAGGTCGAATCGGTGATCCTGTTCAACTACGTAAGCTACGTCACGGTTAACAGCGAAGCCGAGCTGCGTCGGTTGGCCGGCCCCCAGAGTTTGATCGGCCTGCCGACTTACACCCATGACGGCGTCGAATACACCCGCGAATGGGGCACCGAGGACGGCCAGACCGAGCTGGTGGCGTTGAGCGAACGCGTGAGCAACCCGGATGAGTCCTACACCGTCGAGCACCGTTCGATGCTGTACGCCCGCGACACCGGTCTGACGGATCGTCGCGAGTTCCTGTTGTTCTCCGTCGAGGAAGACGCCGAAGGGACGATCAGCCTGAGTACTTCGCTGGGCATTTCGCTGTACACCACAGACCTGCACACCATTTGAATAAGGAAGACGTCCATGTTTGAAGCACTCTCCATTTCCCTGAACAAAGCCGCCGTGTTCGGCTTCGTTCTGTACATCCTCGGCGCCGCCGTGTTGTTCGCGCTGTTCCAGTTCATCTACATCCACGTCACGCCGCACAAGGAATTCGAACTGATCCGCTCGGGTAACGTGGCCGCCGCCATTGCCCTGGGTGGCGCGCTCATCGGCTTCGCCATCCCGGCCAGCAACGTGATTGCCTACTCGGTCAGCTTGCTCGATTTCATCGTCTGGGCAGTGATAGCCGCGTTCGTCCAGTTGCTGGCCTTCCTGGTGACCAGCCTGGTGCTCAAGGGCGCTTCAGCGCGCATCAAGCAGGGCGAAATCGCCGCTGGTATTTACATCGCCGCGGTGGCCATCAGCGTCGGCCTGTTGAACGCCGCGTGCATGACGCCTTCCACGAACTGATTGCGCCAGGAGCCTGCGATGAAACGAAGCAAGTACGTTCAGCTTTCGCTGGCCGCATCGGTCGCCATGGCGATATCCGGTTGCGGGCCGACGGAAAAAACCTACCAGTTGCAGAAAAAATACAACTTCCAGTCCGTGCAACAGTGTGTCGATGAAAAGCTGCCGGTGGATGTCTGTTCCGACGCCTTCATGAACGCCATGGCCGAGCATCGCCGCATTGCGCCGGTGTACGACAACCGCGCCGATTGCGATGCCGACTTCGTCGCCGACTGGTGCCAGCTGGACTCGAACGGCAAGTTCATCCCCAAGCTGGGCGGTTTCGAGCTGAGCGCCGATGGCGAGGTCACCCAATCCCAGGTGGACGCGGCCAGGGCCCAACTGCCGGCCTCGGAAGCGAACACGGGCGGCTCGGGCTTCAGCAACCTGCTGACCGGGCTGTTGATCGGCAACATGCTGAGCAGCAACCGCAACAGCTATTACTCCGAGCCGGTTTACCGCTATCGCGATGATCGCGGTGACTACGGGTCCTCGACCCTGTCCCAGCGGGTTTCCAGGGGCTCGACCTTCACCAAGTCCAACCAGGCGCGCTACGGCGGCTACACCGATTCGATTCGCACCAGCAAGCCGATTTCCGTGGCGTCCTCCACCTCCCGTGGCGGCTTCGGCAGCAAGGCCAGCGCCCGCAGCGGGTGGGGCGGTTCGAGCTCCGGCGGCTGAGGAGCGAAGGCCATGAAGAAGATCCATTGCGCCGAGCGGCATGACTGGAAGCAGACGGCCGAGCGTCTCGGCTTTCTGTTCCACACCATCGACGGCGAACCCTACTGGGACGAAAGCGCGTACTACCAGTTCACGCTCAAACAGATCGAGGACGACCTCGAAGACCCCACCACCGAGCTCCATGACATGTGCATGGACCTTGTCGCCCGCGTGGTGCAGAGCGAGCAAATGCTGGAGCGCCTGAGCATTCCTCCGGCGTTTTTCGACATGGTCCGCACGTCATGGCTCGAAGGCCATCCGCACCTGTATGGGCGCATGGATTTCTCCTACAACGGCAATGGCCCCGCCAAGCTGCTGGAGCTCAACTACGACACGCCGACCAGCCTCTACGAGGCGGCGGCGTTCCAGTGGGGCTGGCTGGAGCAATGCATCGAGCGCGGCCTGCTGCCCCAGCATGTCGACCAGTTCAACAGCATCGACACCAAGCTGCACCAGGCGTTTGCCCAATTGCAGCTCACCCAGCCGTTCTACTTTGCCTCGATGAAGGATTCGGTCGAGGACAAGGGCACCACCGATTACTTGCGCCTCATTGCGGAGGCCGTCGGCATCGAGTCGCGGCAGATCGACATCGAAGACATCGGCCTGAACAGTGAAGGCCGTTTCGTCGACTTGCAGGAGCGTTGGATTCCCCATCTGTTCAAGCTGCACGCCTGGGAATTCATCTTCCACGAGCCTTTTGGCGCGGCGATCGCCCAGAGTGACACGCAGTTTTTCGAACCGGCCTGGAAATCGATCATTTCCAACAAGGGCATCCTGCCGCTGTTGTGGGAGTTCAACAAAGGTCACCCGAACCTGCTCGAGTCCCACCTGGACCCCAACCCCGGCACCCCTGTGCCCAAGGGCTGGGTGCGCAAGCCATTCTTTTCCCGGGAAGGCGCCAACATTGAACTGCAGACGGCCGATGGCCTGGTGGTCAAGGAAGACGGCCCCTACACCGACGCACCGTTCATCCTCCAGCAGCTCGCGCCCCTGCCGCGCTTCGGCGACAGCTACACGCTGATTGGCTCCTGGGTCATCGGCGACCAGGCGGCCGGCATTGGCGTGCGCGAAGACAACAGCCTGATCACCAAGGATTCCAGCCGGTTCTTGCCGCACCTGATTCTGGATTGATTGCCGCAGCGTGAAGTGCAACGGAGCTTTTGTGGGAGCGGGCTCGCTCGCGAAGACGATGTGACAAGCAACATCAATGTTGACTGTACCGCCGCCTTCGCGAGCAAGCCCGCTCTCACAGATTGCTCAAGTCCACCAGTACCGCACCAGGTGAAAGAAGATCGGCGCGGCAAAACACACCGAGTCCAACCGGTCGAGCATGCCGCCGTGGCCTTCGATCATGTGGCCCCAGTCCTTGACGCCGCGGTCGCGCTTGATCGCCGACATGACGATGCCGCCGGCAAAACCCAGCAGGTTGATCAGCAACGCGATCAGGAACGACTGCCAGGGATTGAACGGGGTGATCCACCACAGCGCGCCACCGATCAGCGAAGCCAGGAAGATCCCGCCGGCAAAGCCCTCGACGGTTTTCGACGGGGACAGGTTGGGGGCGATCTTGTGCTTGCCGAACAGCTTGCCGCACACGTACTGCAGCACGTCCGACAGTTGCACCACGATCACCAGGTACGCGATCAGTAACAGGTTGCGGCCTTCGAAACCGGCGATGTCCAGGGTCAGCAGCGCCGGCACGAACGAGATGCAGAACACCGCGATCATCAACCCCCACTGCACCTTGGAAGCGCGCTCCAGAAAGTGCGTGCTGTCGCCACCCAGGGACGCCAGGATCGGCAGTAGCAGGAACACGTAGACCGGGATGAAGATCGAAAACAGCCCGTACCAGTCGTAGTAGATCAACAGGTATTGCAGCGGCAGCGCCAGGTAGAACGCGGCCACCAGCGCTGGGTAGTCACTGCGCCGGGTCGGCGTCAGGGTGAGGAATTCGCGCAGGGCGTAGAACGACACGGCATAGAACAACAGGATCACCGCCGCATTGCCGAGCCAGAACGCGACGCCGATCACCAGCACCATGATCCACCAGGCGTTGATCCGCGCGTTGAGGTTGTCGATGACCGAGTTCGGCGTGCCGCGGGTCTTGAGCTTGAGAATGAAACCGATCAGCGAAGCCAGCACCAGGATGGCGCCAATCCCGCTGAACAACATCACGGTATATCGATCCATGTCAGACGTGCTCCGGGGCCAGTGCCAGCAGGGCGGCACGGCTGCGTTCAAGAAATTGCTCTTTGCTTTCACCCTCTTCGATGCTCAGTGGCGCACCGAAACTGGTGGTGCACAACAGCGGCAGCGGCAGCATTCGGCCCTTGGGCATGACGCGGTTGAGGTTGGCGATCCACACCGGGATCACCTCGACCTCGGGGTGGCTTTTCATCAGGTGGTAGATCCCGCTCTTGAAGGGCAGCAAGCCTTCTTCCGGGTTGCGCGTGCCCTCGGGGAAGATGATCAGCGAGTCGCCGTTTTCCAAGGCTTCGAGCATCGGTTGCAAGGGGTTGTAGGAAGGGTCCTTGCGTTCGCGGTCCACCAGCACACCGTTGAACACCCGGTTGATGATGTAGCGACGCAAGGGGCTCTTCTGCCAGTAGTCGGAGCCCGCCACGGGCCGGGTCAGCTTGCGCAGCGCCGGCGGCAGCGAGGCCCAGAGCAGCACGAAGTCGCCGTGGCTGCTGTGGTTGGCGAAGTAGATCCGCTGTACCGGTCGCGGCGAACTGCCGAGCCACAGGCTGCGGGCGCCGGTGACCATGCGGGCGGCGGAGGTGATGAGATTGGCAACCACGGGTTCGAACATGAGGATTCCTTATCCTGAAAAAGCTAACCAAGGGCTGGCCAGGATGAAGCCCAGCGTCCAGACAACTTGTGCCGCCAGCAGCAGCGACTGCCTGCGCAGCAGCCGCAGGGCGCCGAGGCTGCGTTCGGTCCAGGGGCGGCCGGCGCGTTCGGCCGGTTGCAGGCCGAGCGTATTGAGGGCCTGGTCCAGCGCCTGGGTGCGTTCGGCCAACGGTTGCTGATCGTCGGCCATGCGCTGGAACAGATCGGCATCGAACGCCACCCGCAGCGCCCAGTATTTTTGCAGCACGCCGAGGCTGAACAGCACGCCGCTGAACAGCAGCAGCCACGGATTGACGTTGCCCAGCAGCCATTGCCCCAGCCCCAGCAGCGCGGCCAACAGGGTCAGGCCGGTGGAGAACTGATCCAGGCAATGGCCCCGGCGCAGCAGGCTCGCCACGGTGTGCAGCTGCAGGTCACTCATGGGGCGCGCCTTGGCGTAGCGGTTCCAGTGCCTGGCGGTGAGCCTGATGCAGGACGATGCGTGGGCGAACGCGCTGGATCTGCACGATCGCGGCGTCCACGTTCGCCGCCCGGCCGCTGTGCAGCAACCAGGCGATCACGGCCGTGGCGCTGCGCGAATAGCCCAAGGCGCAGCAGACCAGCACCGGCCCGTGTTGACGCAGACTGTCGATGGCCTGCGCGGCTTCCAGGCATTGTTCGGTGGTGGGCGCCGTGAGGTCGAGCACCGGCAGCGAGCGATAGGCGATGGCGTGGCTGTCCATGGACAATTCGGCGCTGAGATCGAGCACCCCGGCAAACGCGCTGTCCTGCAGTTCCAGTGGCGTCGGGACGCGCCCCAGCCAAACGTTATCGGTCACGTGGTCCGGTTGCGGATGCTGGCGTGTCCACCAACGGGAATTGACCCAGGCCGCCGCCAGGTAGGGCGCCAGCAACCAGCGCACCGCCGGGCTCAACCGGCCATCGGCGCGCTTCTGAAAACCATCGGCGCCCAACAACAGATAATTCAGCGCCACCAGCAGCACCGCCACCGCCGGCCAGATCAACCACAGCCACGCGCCGCCCCAGGCGAACGCCGGGACGCACAACGCCGCCGCGCCCACGCCGTAACGCAGGGCCAGTTGCAAGCGGCTGCGGTCGGTGGTCAGGCGAGCGCTTTGCAGCGGGCTCGGCCGGTCCAGTGGCCACAGCCAGACACACAGCCAACCGGCCAGCGCGCCTGTCGGCACATCGACGAAGTGATGTTGGTAAGTGGTCAGCACCGACACCCCGATCAGCGCGAACCAGCCGTGCATCAGCCAGCGCCAGGCACCCTGCAAGTGCCGCTGGTAGCAGACCCAGAGAATCACCAGCAAGGCGATGTGCAGCGACGGCGCCTGGTTGAACGGCTTGTCGAAGCCGGCCAGCACGTCGAACAGCCAGCCGAATACGCCGTCCATTTCCGGCCGAGGGAAGGTGAAGCGCAACGGCCAGATCAGGAAGCAACTGACGGCGATTGCCTGCGCCGTGAGCAGGCGCAACGCGTGGCGCTTGAGTTCCGCGCGGCTGGTGGGCAGCAACAGCGACAGGCCGTAAAGCAGGTCGATCGACCAGTAAGGCACGATGGTCCAGGCCCAAAATGGCATGTGGCTTTCCCAGCCGAACACTAGGCTGCCGACGTCGTCACGCTGGGAGGTGACCCAGGTGGCGAAGCCGTAGGTGCTGAAGAACAGCGGGGCGAGCAGCAGTAGCCAGCACACCGCCGGTTTCAGCAGGCCGGGCTCGCGAGGCGGGGCGATGACAGCGCTCATCACTGCACGCGCTGCGCCAGCGAAACGCTGAAGATGCCCCACTCATCGACCCGCAGGGTGATCTTGCGGAAACCCGCCGCTTCCACCAGTTGGTCCATCTCGGCCTGGCTGCGTCGACGCATCACCCAGGCCTGGCCAGCGCGGTGGCTGGTGAGGGCGCGGGCGATCAGCTCCAGTTGCGGGTGCCACGGCTGGCCGGTGTAGACCAGGAAACCGCCGGGCTCCACGGCTTCGGCCAGGCCGGCGAGAGAACCGCCGACCATCTGGTTGTCGGCAAACAACTCGTACAGGCCGGACACCACGGCGAGGGTCGGCTTGGGGTCCAGGGCCGCGAGGTCCTGGCGGTCGAAGGCGTCGCCCTTGACGAAGCGCGCGATCTCGCCCAGGCCTTTTTCGACGATCAGCGCGCTGCCGTCGCGCACGTTGATGTCGCTGTAGTCACGCAGCAGGATCGACTCCGGCAGCGGGCTGACGCCTTGCAATGCCTCGAGAATGTAGCGGCCATGACCGGCCGCGATGTCGACGATGCGCACCTCGCGATTCGCTTCGCGCAACTTGCCCATCGCCAGGCGCAGCAACTCCTCGACGTTCAGCTTGCGCTGGCGAATGCCGCGCCAGCCGATGGAGTTCAGGTAGTTCTGGTCGATCATCCTGCCGATCGGCGAGGTGCCGGTGGGGCGGTTGCGGTAGACGTAGTCCAGCGTGCTGCCGGAATCGAACCCGGTGTCGAACCCCAGCTTCACCCCGGCCGACAGTTTGCTGCCAAAGCGCATGCTGGCGCGGGTCATGCGCCAGTACAGGTCGCGCGGCGAATTGTGGGGCAGGGGTGTTGCCAGGGCTTCGGACTCGGCGCAGGTCGCGCCGATGCGGTCCGCATCCAGCAAGGAGGGGCGGTCCAGCGGGCGGGCAAAATTCTGCAGGATGAAGCGGCGGGCGCTGGCGACGGCCGGCGCGCGGTGCTTCTCGCCCAGGGTGTCGTGGAAGAACCCCGGCAGGATGTGTTTTTCCTTGTGCACGCTGCCCAGCCGTTCGAAGAACTGCTCCTGGGGTTTGCGATGCACGACGAAGTCGGAGCCGGAGATCAGCAACTGCGTCGGCACCTGGATCGCCTGGGCGTCGGCCACCACGCGATCGGCGGCTTCGTACAGGCCCAGCAGCACGTTCACCGAAATCGCCTTGGTGATCAGTGGGTCGTTGTCGTAGGACGCCACCCGCTCTGGATCATGGCTGAGGAACTTGGCCTTGACGTAACTGTTGACGAAGAAATTGCCGCGAAACTTGCGCATCAGCGCCAGCCCCGGACGGGCGAACGGCACGTAGAGCTTGACCTTGAATGCCGGCGAGGCCAGCACCAGCGAGCGAATGCGCGGCGCGTAGTCGTGAACCCAGGTGGAGGCGATCACCGCACCGACGCTTTGCGCCACCACGGCGATGTTCTGTTCGTCGATCTGGTGCGTTGCGCCGATGTGGTCGCAGAAGGTCTGAACATCCCGCGCGCTGGTGGCAAAACTCGGGCTATCGCCTCGTGCGCCGGGCGACTGGCCGTGGCCCCGTGCGTCCCAGGCGAAAAACTCGAAGCCGGGCAGATCCAGTTCATCCACCAGGTGCGCGATGCGCCCGGAGTGCTCATGGCCCCGGTGAAACAACAGCACGGCCTTGCGGGGTTCACCCGGGTCCGCGGCCACGGCCGGCCAGTGCCGGTAGAACAACTCCACGCCGTCATGGGTGGTGAATGTCCGGTCTTGAGCTTCGCGCATTGCAAGTTCCTTTATGCTGAGGGAGCGTTTTCCTTCACTTGGCCCAGGCCACGACGGACCCGGTTGACCAAGGTATAAACCAGCAGGGCGGCAACCACCGCCATCACACCGTTGACCCACGCGGCGCCGAGCCAGCCCAACGCTATGCCGGTCGCCAGCACGCCAAGCACAAAGGCCCGGTCACTTTTGCCCATGGGCCCGTCATAGCGCCGCGAAGCCCCGACCATCGCCCCCAGCACACCGGCGTATTCACTGAACAACGCCAGCAGCGTGACCCCCAACACCAACAGCAGGCTGGCATCGGGAAGCAGGGCGAAAGGCAGGATCAGGGCAGCGTCGGCGATGATATCGCATAGCTCATTGAGGTAGGCGCCCAGATGTGATTGCTGGCCAAACTCCCGCGCCAGCATGCCGTCCACGGCGTTCAGGGCCATGCGCAGGAACATCCACGCGGGGACCAGCGCAAACACCCACGGATGGCTGGCAAACCAGGCGACCACCACCCCCACCAGCACGGAAACCACACCGGCCAGCAACGTGACCTGATTCGCCGTGACGCCCTTGTCGTAGAGCCGTTGGACGGCAGGGCGCAGCAGGTTCTGGAAGGCGGGCTTGAGCTGGTAAATGGAAGGCATCGGGGCGGGATCTCGGGCCGGTGGCGGGCGTGAAGGATTCAGGTGCGAGATTACGATAGGTTGAGGGGTTGCTGGTGGGTATTTCTCGAGAATGCGTGCGGGTAGGCATCTAGGACGCAATGAGTCGCCAGATTTTAGTGGTGCATGAGAAGTCATCCAGTCGAGGTGGTTTGTTTGAATGCGTTGGCTCACCTAAGCTGAATTTTCCTGGACATGCGCCAAGTGCCTTAACGCACCATGCGGCCATCCGGCTTGCGGCACCGCTCAGCAGCCAGGGGGGAGGAAAGGATGCCAAACGTGCTAGTGGTGATCTGGGACTTCGATACGCGCAGATTACGAATCCCGGTCAGGGATAGCCTTGTCCACATACACAACAGGATTAGAGCCCTGGAGCACATGGCGACAACAATATTCGCCGCTAATGTCGTTCAGCATCAATTGGATTACTGTCTGGCTGTCGCCCCCGAATACTTCTTTTCCAAGGAAAAACCTGTTTCGTTTCTTTCGGAAGAAGAAAAGGAAATCATCCGGGCTGCATGGGTTGATGTCTCAAATAGAAACCCGACGCTGATACTGGTCCCAGGTACGACACTGTGGTCCAAATCAATGGTGCGACCCGATTCCAGGATGTTGAAAAGGGAGACGGGGGAGTTGAAATCCTTGGGGCAGGCCAGGGACATCAACAAGGCTAAATATGGTGCGGAAATGGACGCGGTGGTGGACGAAATACCGCAGAGGGATCGCCTGAACAAGGGGGTTTATGGCGATTACGCAAGGTCTACGAAAGCAGTCATCACCGATATGGGATCAAAAGGCGCGAGAACCGCACATGGAATCGTCAGGAATACCGGTTTCATCATCTGGCAAGGAAACGTTTTTTATCAGCATAAACGCTACCCCAACATAGGAAATGAAGGACTGGAAGAGTTGTATGGGGCGGAGTTATGGTTCGACAAGATATTCATGCCAGGCGGTTATCGAGAAACCCCTGCTGTTCATGGGCTGCAAATCGCTTTGGAAATATGTGCAGAACACTTTGTGGGCGCAACGATCCTGCATAAGAACAACGTACTGGATTTTCATGTCCTGGTCTCGGCCAGCATCGCGCTCGACAAAAAGCGCGTGGGTGTAAAACCCGGAGGGTATGTCGTTCACGCTGATTCAGAGGGCAGCTCAGTGTACCGACGTGAAGGCATGGAATTGGTTCGACTCCAAGCCATCGATCAACGACCGGTAAACTTGATGGGCGTTGCAGCCGGGGGTGCCAGGAGTTTTGTTTGCGCGATTGCATAGACACAGCCTGGCTTCATCCGGCGAAAGCGCTGCGATGGTTTTGACATCCAGAGCCCAGTTGACCTGTTGCCGCGAAGCTTGCTTACCTTTCGCGTCGCTGAATCCAATTCGATGACGCGTTGTTCTCTTGCGTGGGTGTTCTCTAACTTTCCTCTCGGGTCATTGATAACAGAGAGTCTCCAGAGCTTGGCGGATGGCGCGCCATCCTGGCTTTCAATCGGACATTAAAAAGCCGGCTTATGGCCGGCTTCTCGTTGACTGATTCAGCTCGTTTTTGACAAACCTTACCAGCCTTCAAAACGTACATCCGGCTCTTGCGGCCGGCTGTGGGACTTGGTCAGAAAGTGATCTGCCTTGTCGGTGCGAGGCGTGGGCTCGCAAAGGTGGGGCGGAGGATACGCGGGTTTTGGTTGGAAGCCTAGGGGTAAGTGGTGTGGAATCATTGGGTTAGGGTGATTCAGAGGGAAAGCAGGGGCTGCTTTGCAGCCCAGCGGGAGCAAGCTCCCTCGCCACAAAAGCGCCTGTCACAGCCTTATGTCCACGGGCTCATTCGTACACCTGCGGTCGCTGCTTATTGAGGGTCGACCACCAGAATACCCAGCCCAGTACCCTGATGTTTTGCGCTTCGATCTGTTCGGCGCTGAAGACTTCGTCGGGGTAGGCGGCGCTGTTGTGGCTGCGTAGGCGCAGGCGGTTGCCGGGGACTCGGTGCAGGTATTTGATGCGCAGCATGCCGTCGTGCTCGAGGGCGTAGATCTGGCCGTCGACGACCTGGGTGAGGCCGCGGTCAATGGCGAGGGTGGAGCCGTCTTCGATGCGTTCGGCCATGCTGTCGCCGACCATGGTCGTGCAGATGGCGTCGCCGGGGTTTATTTCCAGGGATTCGAGGTGGCTGCGGGGCAGGCGGATGGTTTGGTCGGGGACTTCGATGATGTGGGTCTTGCTGCTGCCCGGGCTGACCGGGGCTTCGGTGTAGAAGGGCAGGTCGATGTCCTGGGTTTCCAGCACGCTGTAGACGCCTTGGATTTCGGCGGCTTCATAGGTGGTGCCGGGGCCCAGGCCCAGTGGGGTTTGCGGGCCTTCTCCGGTGGCGAGCCATTGCGGGCTGACGGTCAGCAGGCCCGCGATGGCGTGGATGCGACCGGGCGGAATGCCACGATTGAACCAGTTGTTCACGTGCTGGGATTTCACACCGTACAACTTCGCGAAGTCGGCGGAACGGATGTTGGCTTCTTTGAGAAGGGCTCTGAAGCGGTCGCCACTGGAGATAATTTTCATAAACGGAAAGTTTAGAGGCGACCGTGTTTTGAGCAATAAACATGTCGTGCAGATTTATAAGACAATCTTTCCGTTTGCAGGATTTGAAATAGATGGGCTAAACGCAGTTAAACGTTGTTAATACGTAGTTGTATTTTATTTAAATTCAAGCATAAAAAAACCCCGGTGCAAACCGGGGTTCTTCCACACATTCAGTATCAGCCCTTGTAGGCGGCAACCGACTTGGTGATGGCTTCGCGGGCGGCGTCTGCGCCGGCCCAGCCTTCGATCTTGACCCACTTGCCTTTTTCGAGATCTTTGTAGTTCGCGAAGAAGTGTTCGATCTGCTGGATCAGCAGCGGTGGCAGATCGGTGTATTCCTTCACGTCGACGTACAGTTGCGACAGTTTGTCGTGTGGCACTGCGATGACTTTGGCATCGCCGCCGCCGTCGTCGGTCATGTTCAGGATGCCGACTGGACGGGCGCGGATGACCGAGCCTGGAGCAACCGGGTAGGGGGTCACGACCAGCACGTCGAGGGGGTCACCGTCGTCGGCCAGGGTGTTGGGGATATAACCGTAGTTGGCCGGGTAGAACATGGGGGTGGCCATGAAACGGTCAACGAACAGGCAATCGCTGTCTTTGTCGATTTCGTATTTGATCGGGGCGTGGTTGGCCGGGATTTCGATCGCGACGTAGATGTCGTTCGGCAGGTCTTTGCCAGCCGGAATCTTGCTGTAGCTCATTGGGCGGTGCCCCCGTTAGTTGACCAAATGACTGGTCGGATTGACCAAAAAGTGGCGGCGATTATAGGCATATTCAGCCGCTGTTGCCACGTTACCGGGGTCGTAGAGACCTTAGTATGACGCCTGATAGACCGGATCTTCGGCCTGAAGTTGCCGCAACCGGGCCAACGGGTCCTGGCGGTAGAACGCCTTGAGCTGTTCGTAGACACGTGGATAGGCCTGGTGCAGCAGGTCCGGGGCGCTGAAGAAGTATTCGCTGGTGACGGCGAAGAACTCCGCCGGGTTTTCGGCGGCATAGGGGTCGATGACGGTTTCGGCGTCGGGGTTGTGGTCCAGTTGGCGGTCGAGGTCATCGTAGGCCTGTTGCATGGCCTCGGCCCAGTCGCTGACCCGCATGTCGGCGTGCAGGGGCGGCAGGCCGTTGGCGTCGCCGTTGAGCATGTCGAGTTTGTGCGCCAGCTCGTGGATCACCAGGTTGTAGCCCTCCCAGCCGCCGCTGGCGAGCACGCCGTCCCAGGCGAGGATGATCGGCCCTTGTGGCCAGGCTTCGCCGCTGTGTTCGCCGTCCCATTCATGTTCGATGCCGCTGGCGTCGCGGTAGCGCTGGGGGCTGAGGAAATCGTCGGGGTAGAGCACGATTTCGTGGAAACCCTGGTACCAGTTCAGCTCGCCCAGGTGCATCAACGGCAACTGGGCCTGGGCGGCGAGCAGCAGGCGCTGTTCCTGGTGCAGTTCGACGCCGGGCAGGGCGGTCAGGTGTTTGTCATGCAGGAACAACACGCAGGCTTCACGCAGCCACTGGTCCTCGGCGGCGCTGATACCGTCGAGGAAACTCAACTGATGGCGCACGCGTTGCCAGGTGTCTTCGGCCACGGGATGCTTGGCCAGGGTGCGTTGGCGGCGCCAGTTGCTGAGGGACCACATGGGCGATCAGGCTTTCGAAGCGCGCTGGCCCATTTTGCTGCGGACCAGGCTGATGACCATCGGCAACAGCGACACCAGGATGATGCCCACCACCAGCAACGACAGGTTCTGCTTGATGAAGGGCACGTTGCCGAAGAAGAAACCGAGGGTGACCAGGCCGCCGACCCACAGGACGGTGCCCAGGACGCTGAAGCCGAAGAAACGTGCATACGGCATTTTCCCCACGCCGGCGACGAAGGGGGCGAAGGTGCGGATGATCGGCAGGAAGCGCGCCAGGGTCACGGTTTTGCCGCCGTGCTTGTCGTAGAAGTCATGGGTTTGTTGCAGGTAGTCGCGGCGGAAGATTTTCGAGTTCGGGTTGCTGAACAGTTTTTCGCCCGCGGTGCGTCCGATGAGGTAGTTGGTGCTGTCGCCGAGGATCGCCGCCAGCATCAGCAGGCCACCCAGCAGGAGCGGGTCCATGGCCCCCCCGGCGGCCACCGCGCCGGCGATGAACAGCAGCGAATCCCCCGGCAGGAAGGGCATCACCACCAGGCCGGTTTCACAGAAGATCACCAGGAACAGGATGGCGTAGACCCAAGTGCCGTAGTTGGTCACCAGCATGTCGAGGTACACGTCGAGATGCAGAATGAGGTCGAGGGGATTGAAATCCATGCAATACACCTGTGGTGACGGCCTGAGGGGCAGGCGTTTGGGTCTGGCTTTGAGTACGGCTACAGAGTATGTAGCTTTTGCTTACAAGCCGGGAAGACCGGGATTATACGGGCTGGAGGTCGGGGAGCGTGGTGAGTTTGTAGCTAGGGATTTCGGTGGTGTGCAATTGAGTGAAGGCTCTTGTGGCGAGGGAGCTTGCTCCCGCTGGGGCACGAAGCGGCCCTGAAGCAGGCGACTCGGTCAGTCTGATACACAGCATGCACAGGTTTTGGGGCTGCTTCGCAGTCCAGCGGGGATAAATCCCCTCGCCACAGAAGGTTTGGTGTTGTGGCAGGGGGACTCAGCTACAGGGGTCAGATGTCGTCGCTGATCGGCAACACGTAGTTCTTGAACTCGGTGTCTTCCTTGAAACCGATGGATTCGTAGGTCTTCTGCGCCACTTCGTTGTTGCTGCTGGTGGAGACGCGCATGCGCACGGCATGGGTTTCCTTGGCCATTTTTTTCGCCGTGCGGATCAGGTGGTCGGCCACCAGTTGGCGGCGGGCGTCTTCGGCGACGTAGATGTCGTTGAGGATCCACACGCGCTTGAGGGACAGCGACGAGTAGCTCGGGTAGAGCTGGCAGAAGCCCAGCAGCTTGCTGTCATCGTCATCGGGCAGGGCCAGGTAGATCACCGACTCCTTGCGACGCAGGCGCTTTTCGAGAAAGGCCCGGGACGAGTCCGGGTATGGCAGCGAGCCATAGAATTCCCGGTATTTGACGAACAATGGGGTCAGCAGGTCCAGGTGTTCCAGGGTCGCTTGAATAATCCGCATGGCAGGTCTCGTTTACAAAGGTCGACATGGAGTCTGACAACAACGGCGTTCTGCCGTGCTTTTGATGCTGCCTGAAATTGGATCAAAAACGCAATTGGCAGTACGGATCAGCTTCGGGGCGGCATCAGTAGGAAATTACCTTTCATATCGGCACCATTTTCCGATTCAAGCGTTTGGAGCTGGGCTTCGTCCTTCAGATTGACCCCTGAAAGCTGCCTGCGACAGGCCTCGCGCATCAGGTAGATCAGGCGATGGGCCGCCATGCCGTAGCTCAGGCCTTCGAGCCTGACGTTGGAAATGCAGTTGCGGTACGCGTCGGTCAGCCCCACCTTGGGGGCGTAGGTGAAATACAGCCCCAGGCTGTCCGGCGAGCTGAGGCCGGGGCGTTCGCCGATGAGAATCACCGACATTTTGGCGCCGAGCCGTTCGGCCACTTCATCGGCCACTGCGACCCGGCCCTGTTCCACCAGGACGATCGGCGACACCGACCAGCCGTCGTCGGCGAGCTGTTCCTCCAGGCGCGCCAGGAAGGGCAGGGTATGGCGATGCACCGCCAGCGCCGACAGGCCGTCGGCCACGACAATGGCCAGGTCCACGCCACCGGGATGGGCGGCCGCGTAGTCGTCCAGTGTCTGCGCCGAGGCCTCGTCCAGGCGGCGGCCCAGGTCCGGCCGTTGCAGGTAGCTGTTGCGGTCGCTGGCGGCGCTGTGGAGCAACAGGCTCTCGCGGCCGCGCTCGGCCAGTTGTGCGCGAAGGCCCTGGTGATCGAAGGCCAGGTGCACCGCGTCCCGTGCCTGGGCATGGGCGTACTGGAAGTCCAATTGTGCCTGGGTCGGCAGGCTGGTACCGGTGCGGCCCAGGGCGATGCGCGCCGGGGTCAGGCGGCGCAGTTCCAGCCAGGGGTTTTGCGAATCGACTGGTTTTTTGTCCATCGGCAGGTCACTCATCCCAGGTGAGCCAGGGCGTGACGAAACGCCGGTGGCAGGTTGTCGCCAAACCGCACCCGGCCGTCGGCCTGGGTGAAGATGCCCATGTTCGCCAACCATTGCTCGAACTCCGGCGCCGGCTTCAGGCCCAGGGTCTGGCGGGCGTAGAGGGCGTCGTGGAACGAGGTGGTCTGGTAGTTGAGCATGATGTCGTCGGAGCCGGGGATGCCCATGATGAAGTTGATCCCGGCCACGCCCAGCAGGGTCAGCAGGGTGTCCATGTCATCCTGGTCGGCTTCGGCGTGGTTGGTGTAGCAGATGTCGCAGCCCATCGGCACGCCCAGCAACTTGCCGCAGAAGTGGTCTTCGAGGCCGGCGCGGATGATCTGCTTGCCGTTGTACAGGTACTCGGGACCGATGAAGCCTACAACGGTATTGACCAGGAACGGGTTGAAATGCCGTGCCACGGCGTAGGCCCGTGTTTCGCAGGTCTGTTGATCCACGCCGTGGTGGGCGTTGGCCGACAGCGCGCTGCCCTGGCCGGTTTCGAAATACATCAGGTTGTTGCCGAGGGTGCCGCGGTTCAGGCTGAGGCCAGCGTCGTAGCCTTCTTTCAGCACGTTCAGGTTGATGCCGAAACTGGCGTTGGCCGCTTCGGTGCCGGCGATGGACTGGAACACCAGGTCCAGGGGCACGCCCCGGTTGGCCGCCTCGATGGAGGTGGTGACGTGGGTCAGCACACAGCCTTGGGTTGGGATGTCGTAGCGCTGGATGATGGCGTCGAGCATTTCCAGCATGGCGCAGATCGAGGCCGTGCTGTCGGTGGCCGGGTTGATGCCGATCATGGCGTCGCCGTTGCCGTAGAGCAGGCCGTCGAGGATGCTTGCGGCGATGCCGGCCGGTTCGTCGGTGGGGTGGTTGGGTTGCAGGCGTGTGGACAGGCGCCCGCGCAGGCCGAGGGTGCCGCGGAATTTCGTCACCACGCGGATTTTCTGCGCCACCAGCACCAGGTCTTGCACGCGCATGATTTTCGACACGGCGGCGACCATTTCCGGCGTCAGGCCGGGGGCCAGGGCGCGCAGGCTGTGCTCGTCGGCGGCGTCGCTGAGCAGCCAGTCGCGAAAACCGCCGACCGTGAGGTGGCTGACGGTGGCGAAGGCGTGTTTGTCGTGGGTGTCGACGATCAGCCGGGTGACTTCGTCGCTCTCGTAAGGAATCAGCATTTCTTGCAGGAAATGGCTGAGGGGCAGGTCAGCCAGGGCCATTTGCGCGGCCACCCGCTCGCCATCGTTGAGCGCCGCGACGCCAGCGAGCAAATCCCCGGAACGCGCCGGGCTGGCCTTGGCCATCAGGTCCTTGAGGCTGTCGAAGCGATAGGTCTGGGCGCCGACGGAATGGGCGAATCCGGCCATGGGCGGTGTCCTCCTGGTTCTCTAAATAACTCAAATACAACCCGTAACCCTGTGGGAGCGAGCTTGCTCGCGATAGCAGGGTGTCAGCAAAATACTTGTCGACTGATACACAGCTATCGCGAGCAAGCTCGCTCCCACAGGGGCAGTGTCCACTTTCAGATAGCAGGCACCTGGCCCTCGGCCCGGCGCCGATGCAACCTCATATACCTGTGAGCATAGCGTCCGCCGGGGCGCTGGAGCGTTGTTTGGCGGTCAGTTGGAAGTACAGGTAGCCGACCACCATGAAAGCCAGGAACACCAGGCCGATCACGGTGTTGAACCAGGCCATCGCCACCAGGCAGACCACGGCCAGGAACAGCGCAATGCCCGGCACGATCGGGTAGCCCGGTGCGCGGAAGGTGCGTTCCAGGTCCGGTTCGACCTTACGCAGCCGGAACAGGCTAAGCATGCTGATGATGTACATCACGATGGCGCCGAACACCGACATGGTGATCATCGCGGCCGTCAGGCTCATGCCCTGCAGGTTCACCAGGCCGTCGCTGTAGATCGCCGCGATGCCGATCACGCCGCCGGCCAGGATTGCCCGGTGCGGGGTCTGGAAGCGCGACAGTTTCGCCAGGCCCCGCGGCAGGTAGCCGGCCCGGGCCAGGGCGAAGAACTGCCGCGAGTAACCCAGGATGATCCCGTGGAAACTCGCCACCAGGCCGAACAGGCCGATCCACACCAGCATGTGCATCCAGGTCGAATTGTTGCCGACCACGGCTTTCATTGCCTGGGGCAGCGGGTCGTTGATGTTCGACAGTTGCCGCCAGTCGCCCACGCCGCCGGCCATGATCATCACGCCGATCGCCAGGAAGACCAGGGTCAGGATGCCGCTGACATAGGCGCGAGGAATCGTGCGTTTCGGGTCCTTGGCTTCTTCGGCGGCCATGGCCGCGCCTTCGATGGCGAGGAAGAACCAGATCGCGAACGGAATCGCCGCAAAAATGCCCGGTATTGAGGCAAGGCTGAACTCATTTGCACCGGACCAGCCGTTGAGCACGAAATTGCTGAAGCTGAAGCCAGGCGCAACCACGCCCATGAACACCAGCAATTCGGCCACCGCCAGCACGGTGACCACCAGCTCGAACGCCGCGGCGATGCTGACGCCGAGGATGTTCAGGGTCATGAACACCGCGTACGCGCCGACCGCCGCGACCTTGGGGTCCAGTTCCGGAAACTGCACATTGAGGTAGGCGCCAATGGCCATGGCAATGGCCGGTGGCGCAAAGACGAATTCGATCAACGTGGCGATCCCGGCGATCAGTCCGCCTTTTTCGCCAAACGCCCGCCGGCTGTAGGCGAACGGCCCGCCCGCATGGGGGATGGCGGTGGTCAGTTCGGTGAAGCTGAAGATGAAGCAGGTGTACATCAGCGCGACCATCAGCGCGGTGACGAGGAACCCCAGGGTCCCGGCGGTGCCCCAGCCATAGCTCCAGCCGAAGTACTCGCCGGAAATCACCAGGCCGACGGCAATGCCCCATAAATGCAGGGTGCCGAGTGTGGGTTTGAGTTGGGTGGTAGAAGTCATAAGTCCTCTCTGTCTTTTTTATTGTTTGATCTGTTGGACTTTCGGGATTGCTGTGGAGCGGGCACGCAAGGCTCGTGCCAGAGCGTTGGGGCGGTAAATTGATGTTGTCAGTGAGGGCGCCATCGCGAGCAAGCTCGCTCCCACAGTGGAACTGTTGCCAACCCTGGAAAAAGAGTTATCCACAGATCCCTGTGGGAGCGAGCTTGCTCGCGATAGCTGTCGAAGGGGCAAAGCAGGAGAACCTGCCTTGCCCCAAGGGCTTAGAAGAACCCCAGCGGATTGATGTCGTAGCTCACCAGCAGGTTCTTGGTCTGCTGGTAGTGGTCGAGCATCATCTTGTGGGTTTCACGCCCGACGCCCGACTTCTTGTAGCCACCGAACGCGGCATGCGCCGGGTACAGGTGGTAGCAGTTGGTCCAGACGCGACCGGCCTTGATGGCCCGGCCCATGCGGTAGGCGCGGTTGATGTCGCGGGTCCACAGGCCGGCGCCGAGGCCGAACTCGGTGTCGTTGGCGATCGCCAGGGCTTCGGCTTCGTCCTTGAAGGTGGTGATACTTACCACCGGGCCGAAGATTTCTTCCTGGAACACGCGCATCTTGTTGGTGCCCTTGAGCAGGGTCGGCTGGATGTAGTAGCCGCTGGCGAGGTTGCCTTCGAGTTTTTCCACCTGGCCACCGGTCAGCAGTTGGGCGCCTTCGCCCTTGGCGATTTCCAGGTACGAGAGGATTTTGTCGAACTGCTGCTCGGACGCCTGGGCGCCGACCATGGTGTCGGTGTCCAGCGGGTCGCCACGCTTGATCTGTTCGATCTTCTTCATCACCACTTGCATGAATTCGTCGTAGATCGACTCCTGCACCAGGGCGCGGGACGGGCAGGTGCAGACTTCACCCTGGTTGAAGAACGCCAGCACCAGGCCTTCGGCGGCTTTTTCGATGAAGCTCGGCTCGGCCTGCATGATGTCTTCGAAGAAGATGTTCGGCGACTTGCCGCCCAGTTCCACGGTGGACGGAATGATGTTCTCGGCGGCGCATTTCATGATGTGCGAGCCCACCGGGGTGGAACCGGTGAAGGCGATCTTGGCGATGCGCTTGCTGGTGGCCAGGGCCTCGCCGGCCTCCTTGCCGAAGCCTTGCACCACGTTCAGCACGCCCGGCGGCAGCAGGTCGCCGATCAGTTCCATCAGCACGCAGATGCCCAGCGGGGTCTGCTCGGCGGGCTTGAGCACCACGCAGTTGCCGGCCGCCAGGGCCGGGGCGAGTTTCCAGGCGGCCATCAGCAGTGGGAAGTTCCACGGGATGATCTGCCCGACCACGCCCAGCGGCTCATGGATGTGGTAGGCCACGGTGTTGCCGTCGATCTCGGCGGCGGCGCCTTCCTGGGCCCGCAGGCAACCGGCGAAGTAACGGAAGTGGTCGGCGGCCAGGGGGATGTCGGCGTTGAGGGTTTCGCGCACAGCCTTGCCGTTGTCCCAGGATTCGGTGATCGCCAGGGTTTCGAGGTTCTGTTCGATGCGGTCGGCGATTTTCAGCAGGATCAGCGAACGGGCCTGGACCGAGGTGGCGCCCCAGGCATCCGCGGCGGCGTGGGCGGCGTCCAGGGCTTTTTCGATGTCTTCGGCCGTGGAGCGCGGGAATTCGGCAATGGGCTGGCCATTGACCGGGGAAGTATTGGTGAAGTACTGACCTTTGGCAGGCGCGACGAACTCGCCGCCGATGTAGTTACCGTATTTGCTCTTGAACGAAACGATAGCGCCTTCAGTACCGGGGTGAGCGTAACGCATGATGAGTTCTCCTTGGCTTTTGTGCTTATACGGGAGGCCGCGCAAAATTGAGCGCCGGTAATCAAGCGTAGAGCAAAGGGCGGGCCATTGCCTTGCAGGGCCCGGAAATCAAGACTTTAGGAGGAGTTGCTCGGATAAACGGATGGGTTGTGTGACGATAGCGGTACGCAGGGTGTGACACTTTGTGCCGTATCTGGCACAACCTGTGACCGATGGGTCGCGCCAGCATTGCAAAGGCGGTTGGGCTGGAGGATGCTGGGCTTCGATCGGAATCTCTGGCAAATGTATTTGGGTGATAAGACAGCTTTTGTGGCGAGGGAGCTTGCTCCCGCTGGGCTGCGCAGCAGACCCAAGCTTTTTTGTCGCATCAACACCGATTGCGCCTGCTGCGCAGTCGAGCGGGAGCAAGCTCCCTCGCCACGGGGTTCGGTGTTCACGGTTGGATATTCGCCAGTTGCTCCAGTGAGGCAGGTCCTTCGGGGAGAATAATAAGAAATGCACAGCAACCATCTGAGTCGCCATGCCCAGCAGGTCCTGACGGTCACCCAGGGCAAGGCCCATTTGCAGGGGCCTGGCAGCGATCCGTCGATTGCCCGTTCCTGGCTGCGCTGCCTTGAGGATTATCACCTCGACCCGGCCCAGAACCTTGCGCCGACGGTGCTTGAGCATGGCCGGGTGCTGGAAAGCCGCGAGCGCCTGCAACAGGTGCTGCACATCGCCGGCAACGAAATGACCAGCCTGCATCAGCAGCTCTCCGGCGCCGGCCATGCGGTGTTGCTGACCGACGCCCGCGGGGTGATCCTCAACTGCGTCACCGCCCCCAGCGAGCGCAAGATCTTCGAACGGGCCGGCCTCTGGCTCGGTGCCGACTGGAGCGAGGCTTGCGAGGGCACCAACGGCATCGGCACCTGCCTGGTGGAGCGCCAGGCCCTGACCATCCACCAGGAAGAACATTTTCGCGGTCGCCACACCGGCCTGACCTGCTCAGCCAGCCCCGTCTTCGACCCGCATGGCGAACTGCTGGCTGTGCTCGACGTGTCCTCGGCCCGGCCGGACGTGTCGCGCCAGAGCCAGTTCCACACCATGGCGCTGGTCAACCTCTCGGCCAAGATGATCGAGAGTTGCTATTTCCTGCGCTGCTTCGACAACCAATGGCTGCTGCGCTTTCATTTGCAGGCCGAGTCCGTGGGGCTGTTCAGCGAAGGGTTGCTGGCCTTCGACGGTGAAGGGCGGATTTGCGCCGTGAACCAGAGTGCGCTGAATTTGCTCGGGCACATTCGTGGCGGCTTGCTGGGCCAGCCGGTGGAAGCCTTTTTCGATTGTTCGCTGGATGAGTTGCTTGGACGGGCCAGCGCCCACGCCAGTGCCAGCTGGCCGTTGCGCACCCGTGACGGTCGGCACCTGTTTGCCGTGTTGCGAGGCCAGCCGCGTAGCGTGCCGGTTCCGCTGGCCCCGGCGCTCAAGCCCAGCGAGCCGGCGCGCCTGCCAGGGATCTGCCTGGGGGATGCGTCGTTGCAGGCGCATTTTCGCAAGGCGCTGCGGGTCTTCGAACGGGACGTTCCCTTGCTGATCAACGGTGAAACCGGGTCCGGCAAGGAAGCCTTCGCCAAGGCCGTGCACCACGCCAGCCAGCGTGCCGGGAAACACTTCGTCGCGCTCAACTGCGCGGCCATCCCGGAAAGCCTGATCGAGAGCGAGCTGTTCGGCTATCGCGGCGGCAGCTTTACCGGCGCCCGCAAGGAAGGCATGCGCGGCAAGCTGCAACAGGCGGACGGCGGCACTTTGTTCCTGGACGAGATCGGCGACATGCCCCTGGCCTTGCAGACCCGGTTGCTACGGGTGCTGGAGGATCGGCAGGTGGTGCCGATCGGTGGTGAGCCGGAGGCGGTGAACGTGCGCATCATCAGCGCCACTCACCGGCAGTTGTTCGAACGGGTGCAGGATGGCAGTTTCCGCGAAGACCTGTATTACCGGCTCAACGGCTTGGAAATCCCCCTGCCGGCGCTGCGTGAGCGCGGTGACAAAGCGCAGTTGCTGGATTTTCTGCTGGCCGAAGAGCGCGGCGCCGAGACGGTCACCCTCGACGAGCCGGCGCGCCAGGCGCTGCTGGCGTTCGACTGGCCGGGCAATGTGCGCCAGTTGCGCAACGTGCTGCGCACCCTCGTCGCGCTGTGCGAGGACGGGCGGATTGGCGTGGAGGACTTGCCGGCGATGATCCGTCAGGCGCGGCCGCCAGTCGAGCCGGCACCTGCCACTGAACACCCGCTGGAAGATGCCGAACGGTTGGCGTTGCTCAATGCGCTGGAGCAGACGCGCTGGCACATGACCAACACGGCGGAGCAGTTGGGCATCAGCCGTAACACCCTTTACCGCAAGCTGCGCAAACACGCCATCGCCCGCTGACCCCCGATCCCACGGCCACTGAAAATCCTTTTGTGGGAGCGGGCTTGCTCGCGAAAGCAGCGTGTCAGCCGATGCATCTATTGAATGACCCACCGCATTCGCGAGCAAGCCCGCTCCCACAGGGTTCAGTGGTGTTCATCGGCCTGAGCATCAGGCAATTCCAAAGACAAGGTGCGATTTCCCCCTCCCTAGGCTAACCTGCGGCCATGTTTTACGAGGTCGACTATGCACATCCATATTCTCGGTATTTGCGGCACTTTCATGGGTTCGATGGCGGTCCTGGCCAAGGAGCTGGGCCATCACGTGACCGGTTCCGACGCCAACGTCTACCCGCCGATGAGCACCCAACTGCAAGCCCAGGGCATTGAATTGACCCAAGGCTACGACCCGGCACAACTGGAGCCGGCGCCGGACCTGGTGGTGATCGGCAACGCCATGTCCCGGGGCAATCCCGCGGTGGAGTACGTGCTCAATAAAGGCCTGCCGTACGTGTCCGGGCCGCAGTGGCTGGCCGATCACGTGTTGCAGGGCCGCTGGGTACTGGCCGTGGCCGGCACCCATGGCAAGACCACCACCAGCAGCATGCTCGCCTGGGTGCTGGAGCACGCGGGCATGAGCCCGGGCTTCCTGATCGGCGGCGTGCCGCAGAATTTCTCGGTGTCGGCGCGCCTGGGCGGTACGCCGTTCTTCGTGATCGAGGCCGACGAGTACGACAGCGCGTTCTTCGATAAACGCTCGAAGTTCGTCCACTACCGTCCACGCACTGCGATCCTCAATAACCTTGAGTTCGATCATGCGGACATCTTCCCCGATCTTCCAGCCATCGAACGGCAGTTCCATCACCTGGTACGGACCATTCCAAGCGAAGGCCTGGTCATTCACCCGACCACCGAGCCGGCCTTGCAGCGGGTGATCGAAATGGGCTGCTGGACCCCGGTGCAAACCACCGGTGCGGGTGGGCAGTGGCAAGTGAAGTTGCTCAAGGACGACGGTTCGCAGTTCGAGGTGATGTTCGAAGGCCAGTCCCAAGGCGTCGTGGAGTGGGACCTGACTGGCCAGCACAACGTTGCCAACGCCCTGGCGACCCTGGCCGCGGCCCGGCATGTCGGCGTGGTGCCGGCCATGGGCGTGGCCGCGCTGAGCGCATTCAAGAGCGTCAAGCGGCGCATGGAGAAGGTCGCCGAGGTGCGTGGCATTACGATCTATGACGACTTCGCCCACCACCCGACCGCCATTGCCACGACCCTCGACGGCTTGCGCAAGCGCATTGGCGACGCGCCTTTGATTGCGATCATCGAACCGCGCTCCAACTCCATGAAACTGGGCGCGCACCGCGATGGCCTGCCGGAAAGCGTGGTCGATGCCGACCAGGTGATCTGGTATGCGCCGGCCAACCTCGGCTGGGACTTGGGCGCCACCGCCGCACTGTGCAGCGTGCCTTCGATTGTCAGCGATTCGTTGGAAGGCATCATCGAACGTGTGAAAAGCCAGGCCCAACCCGGTACCCACGTGGTGATCATGAGCAATGGTGGCTTCGGCGGCCTGCACGGCAAGCTGGCCGAGGCGCTGCGATGAACAACGGTCCGGAGCGCATCACCCTGGCGATGACCGGTGCTTCCGGTGCCCAGTACGGCTTGCGCCTGCTCGATTGCCTGGTGCGGGAAGACCGCGAGGTGCACTTTCTCATCTCGAAGGCGGCGCAACTGGTGATGGCCACCGAGACCGACGTGACCTTGCCGCCCAAGCCCCAGATGATGCAGGCCTTCCTCACCGAATACACCGGTGCGGCGGACGGACAGATTCGCGTGTACGGCAAGGAAGACTGGATGTCGCCGGTGGCGTCCGGTTCCGGTGCGCCGGCCGCCATGGTGGTGGTGCCGTGTTCCACCGGGACGTTGTCGGCGATTGCCACCGGGGCGTGCAACAACCTGATCGAACGGGCCGCGGACGTGACCCTCAAGGAGCGCCGCCAACTGATCCTGGTGCCGCGGGAAGCGCCGTATTCGAGCATTCACCTGGAGCACATGCTCAAGTTGTCGAACATGGGCGTGACCATCCTGCCGGCCTCGCCAGGCTTCTATCACCAGCCCCAGACCATCGACGACCTGATCGATTTCGTGGTGGCGCGGATCCTCAACCTGCTGAACATCCCTCAGGACATGCTGCCGCGCTGGGGCGAGCATCATTTGAGCAGCGATGAATAAGATCCTGATGGTACTGCTGGCGCTGCAACTGACCGGTTGCGCCACCGCTCGCACGCTGGACGCGGCCAAGCCCGGGGCGCCGGTGGTGTATGCGGGCACACGGCTGGACCTCTACGCCCTCAATGGCGGCTGCTGCGCCAAGGACCGTTTCGGCGCCGAGGCCCCGAGCTATCCCGGCGTCGATCTGCCGGCCAGTGCGTTGCTCGATACCGTGTTGTTGCCGTTGTCGCTGTTCACGGCGATGGGGGTGGGGTTCCGGGCGACTGGCGGGATGTGAGGCCGCTGGACCCTGGGGCGATGGGGTTTATCTGGGGTGATGGGCTCTGTGTGGCGAGGGGATTTATCCCCGCCGGGGCGCGAAGCGGCCCCAAACCTGAGCATGCAGTGTGTCAGTCAGGTTGAGGGGGCCGCTTCGCAGCCCAGCGGGGATAAATCCCCTCGCCACAAAAAGCATCGGCGATTCAGGTTCACTTACCCAACTTACGCAACTCATCCGACTCTACCACCCGCACTCCGTCCTGTTCCTCCAGCGCCAGGCGCCACATGGCGCGGGCCAGTTGGCAGGCTTCGATGCCGTGGTATTTGCCTGGGATCAGCTTCGACAACGGCCCGGCCAGTTGCTCGGCCAGGCGAGGTTCGACGCGGTCGCCCAGCAGCAGGGAAGGCCGGCAGAGTGTGAGTTGCGGCCAGTCCTGGGCCCTGAGGGCCGCTTCCATTTCGCCCTTGACCCGGTTGTAGAAAATCGATGACTTGGGGTCGGCCCCCAGCGCGCTGATCGCAACCAGGTGCCGGGCGCCCAGCTCCCGGGCGCGCTTGGCGAAGGCCACGACCAGCTCCAGGTCCACCGCGCGAAAGGCCTGTTCCGAACCGGCTTTCTTGATGGTGGTGCCAAGGCAGCAAAAGGCGATGTCGACCCGGCCGCTGAGACGGGGCAGCACCTCGGCCGGCTCCCCAACCGGGTTTTCCAGGTGCGGATGCCCGGCCAGTGGTCGGCGGGAAGGTGCCAGGACCCGGCTGATGGTCGGCTCGTTGAGCAGCCGGTCCAGCAGGTGTTCCCCGGTCAACCCGGTGGCACCGGCGAGCAAAACATGCTGAGGCGTCAAGTACATAGTGTTTCCCCCTTGATACGGTTCAGCTTAGTTGCTCTTTGTGGCCTCGTCGTTCAATGCAGCACTTTGCAATGCTTTTCGCGCCTGTTGCTTGCGCAGCAGTTGCCAGTGGGAGAGGACCGTCCTGGGTGCCCAGATCTGCGGCTCGGAAGCTTCGAAATTGTCCGCCTGCTCGCGCTCGGCAACGGTGGCCTTGGCTTTCTTGAAGGCCTGCTCCAGGTCGTCGGTCTGGTTCAGCGCCTGGGCAAACAGTGCATCGCCGAAATAGGTGAAGTTGGCCTCCTCGGAGCAGCCGAAGGACACCCGGTCGGCCCGCGAGGCGGTCATGATCAGGGTACGTTCATCCTTGAGCGCCGGGATGAAACCGCCGGAGTAGCAGGCTGAGATCACCACGATCTTGTCGCGGTTCTTCAGCGGCGCCAGGACCGCGGCCAGCTCGTCGGCGGGTAGGTCGGCCAGCTCCATGCGGGGCTGGTCGAGCACCAGCTCATGCTCGCTGGTGCCGTGGCTGGTCAGGTAGATGAAAATCAGGTCTTCCGGGCCGCTGCGTTCGGCCAGGGTGGCGGCGGCGCGGCGCAGGCTTTCGCGGCTGGCCATGGGCCGGTCGCCGAGGTGATCGCGGTGGTTCACCAGGCGGATCTGCCCAAAGGCGCCGAAACGGCTGGCGAGCATGTTGGCGACGTAGTCGGATTCGCGCAGGAACACGCTTTGCTTGCCATCGCCACCCAGGGTCAGGCTGTACAGCTCCACCGCCGGGGTGGAGGCGGGGATATTGGCGAGGGCGTCGTCCAGCAGGCGGCCCTGGGCCAGCAGGCCAAGTTCCAGCACGTCCGGCAGTAGCCGGCCATCGGCGTCGCGTACCCGTTGGCCCTTGGCCCAAGTGCCGCTTTGCACGGTGCCGTCAGTCAATGCCAGGGTGCCGCGCCCGTGGTAGCTGTCGTTCTCGAACTGGCCGACGTAGAAGTTGCCGTCGGGCAGGTTCAGGCGCCCCTGGCCGGTGAATCGCCACTCGTTGAATTGCCCGAGGTAATGGCTGCCATCGGCCCCGATCAATTCACCCTTGCCGGTCAGCGCGCCGTCCTTGAACTGGCCGATCCAGACGTCGCCGTCAGCGTTTTCGTAACGGCCGCGACCGTTGAGTTGGTTGTTCCTGAAACCGCCGACATAGACGTCGCCGTCGGCGCTGTTGAAGGTCCCCTTGCCTTGCAGTTGGCCGTCGACGAAGTGCCCGGTGAACTGGTTGCCGCTGGCATCGAAGCGCTGGCCTTCGCCGTTGGGCTTGCCATTGACGAAGGGGCCCTGGTACTGGCTGCCGTCGTCGAGCTCCAGGCGCCCGAGGCCTGAGTACCGGTCGGCCTTGAACTCGCCGCGGTAGGTCATGCCGTTTTCCTTGAGCGTGCCTTCGCCGTCGCGCCGACCCTGCTTGAAGCCACCGGTGTAGCTGCTGGTGGGCGTGGTCAGGCTGCCCTGGCCGTGGAACAGGCCGTGCTGGAACTGGCCGCGGTAGACCTCGCCGTTGCTGCCATGCCATTCCCCGGTGCCGTGCCACTGGCCCTTGTCGAACTGCCCGGCGTACCAGCTGCCGTTGGGGTAGTCGATACGCCCCTGGCCTTGCAGCAGGCCGTCCACCAGGTCGCCGCGATAGCGTCCGCCGTCGGGCAGGCGCGCGTCGGGAGGCAGCAGCGATTCGCCGTCGCCGCAGGCGGTGAGCAATAGGGTCAGGGTCAGCGGAACGAGTAAGCGCATAACGGGATCCAGGTCATCAGGCCACGAGTATGCCGCAGCTGCACCCTCTGGATACAGAGAAGCGATGCGAAACAGCCCTGGGCGGTTTCGCAACCGCGAAGGTCTACACGAAGCAGAGCGACAGTGGCTCGGCGATGTAGGCGGGTTTTTCCGAACCTTCGATTTCCAGCGTGGCGGTGGCCTTGAGCAGCCATTGACCGGGCTTCTTCTCGGTGACGTCCACCAGTTCGACCTTGAGCCGGACCTTGGAATCGACTTTCACCGGCTGGATGAAACGCACGCTGTCGAGCCCATAGTTAACGACCATCTTCACGCCCTCGGGCAGGATCAGGATGTCTTCCATCAGCTTGGGCATCAGCGACAACGACAGGAAACCGTGGGCGATGGTGCTGCCAAACGGGGTTTGCGCGGCCTTGACCGGGTCGACATGGATGAACTGAAAGTCGCCAGTGGCTTCGGCGAACAGGTTGATGCGGTCCTGGTCGATGGTAAGCCAATCGGAACGTCCAAGTTCCTTGCCGACATAATCTTTGAGCGCTGCAACGGGGACGTAGGGCATTGAGACTCTCCTTGGGTTCATCGGTATTGTCTTTTTCTGGAGCGGGGACTTGCGCCCCCGGAGAACCACTGTAGATCAACATGGCACGCACGTAAGGTCACCGACCATGCTTTTTACGAATGCCGACCCATAGCGCGGGCATGCTTATAATGCGGGCGCATTCTTTGCGATTCCGTTCACTTGACGTGCGCGTTCGATTCCGTGGCGAGGGGGGCTTGCTCCCGCTTGAGTGCGCAGCGCTCATAAAATGGGGCCGCTGCGCCGCCCAGCGGGAGCAAGCTCCCTCGCCACACCGTCACGTCGTGAACCGAGTTGGCGCGTTCATTGGATCTGTTGCAGGGGAGAGAGCGGATGTTGCTACGGGGCCTGACCTGGCTGGTGCTGTTCCAATTGCTGGGCACTGCGATCAATCATTTGTTCCTGCCGGTGTTGCCCGGGCCCATCGTGGGCCTGTTGCTGTTGCTGGGCTACCTGATCATGCGCGGCGAAGTCAGTGAGCCGCTGAGCCTGGCCGCCGGCAGCCTGTTGCGCTACTTGCCGTTGTTGCTGGTCCCGCCGGCGGTGGGGGTGATGGTCTATGCGCGGGCCATCGCGGCCGATTTCTGGGCCATCGTCGGTGCATTGACCTTGTCGTTGATCCTGTCCGTGGCCCTGACCGGGGTGCTGATGCAGCGCCTGGCACGGCGTCACGTCGCCGCGGCGGAGGAGAGCGAATGATCCTCGACTGGCAAGGCGCCTGGACCTCGGTGATCCATCATCCGCTGTTCGGCATCGGCATCACCCTGGGCGCCTATCAACTGGTATTGGCGGCGTTTGAAAAGACCCGCTGGGTGTTCCTGCAGCCGGTGCTGATGTCGATGGTGCTGCTGATCGGCGTGCTGGTCGGTTGCGGCATTGGTTACGCCGAATACCGCAAGAGCACTGAAATCCTCAGCATCCTGCTGGGGCCGGCCACGGTCGCCCTGGCGGTGCCGTTGTATTTGAACCTGCGGCGGATCCGCCAATTGTTCTGGCCGATTTTTACTACGCTGGTGATAGCCGGGGTGGTCGCCACCGGCTCTGCGGTGCTGCTGGGCTGGGTGTTCGGCGCCGAGCACATGATTCTGATGACCATGGCGCCCAAGTCCGTGACCTCGCCGATCGCCATGCTGGTGGCCGAGCAGATTGGCGGCGTGGCGGCCATGGCGGCGGTGTTCGTCTTGATCACGGGCGTGCTTGGGGCGATTCTGGGCCCGAGCATCCTCAACGGGTTGAAGGTGCACAGCCCCGAGGCCCGCGGTATGGCCCTGGGATTGGCGGCCCATGCGGTGGGCACGTCCGTGGCCTTGCAGGAAAGCGAAGAGTCCGGCGCTTTTGCGGCGCTGGCGATGAGTCTGATGGGCGTAGCCACGGCGGTGTTGCTGCCGTTGGTGGTGTCGATGACAGTCTAAGGAACTGGTTATGAGCTTGCCGCTTTTCCCGTTGAACACTGTGTTGTTCCCCGGTTGCATCCTCGATTTGCAGATTTTCGAGGCGCGCTACCTCGACATGATCGGCCGCTGCATGAAAAAAGGCGAAGGGTTCGGAGTGGTGTGCATCCTCGATGGCGAGGAAGTGGGCATTGCCCCGGAAGGTTATGCGCGGGTGGGCTGCGAGGCGCTGATCACCGACTTTTCCCAGCAGGACAACGGCCTGTTGGGCATCCGCGTGAAGGGCGGGCGGCGTTTTATCGTGCATGGCAGCAGCGTCCAGCCGGATCAGTTGACGGTCGCCGATGTCGAGTGGCTGGAGGACGAGCCGGAGCAACCGCTGCAGGACGAGGACGCTGACCTGGTGGCGTTGCTCAAGGCGCTGGCCGAGCACCCGATGGTCGAAGCCTTGAACATGGGCACCGAAGCGACCGGCCAGCAATCGCTGGCCAACCAGCTGGCCTATCTGTTGCCGTTCAACGAACTGGACAAGATCGACCTGCTGCAACTCGATGACCCACAGCAGCGCCTGGATGCGATCCAGGCCTTGCTCGATGAGTTGCAGGGCGAACTCTTCGCCTGACCCCACACGGATCTCCAGTGCTCATTGGTCCGCCGCTCAGTAGGCATACCGTAGCAGGCCATGGGGCAGGTGCCGGAAGCTGAAGAAGCTGAACGCGGCCACCATCGCCGGCAGGATCAGCCACCAGATTTTCGGCGGCATGGCCGGTAGCGGTGCCTGGCGCTGGCTCAGCCACAGG
The DNA here is from genome assembly GCA_001023535.1 of Pseudomonas chlororaphis. Taxonomy (NCBI): domain Bacteria; kingdom Pseudomonadati; phylum Pseudomonadota; class Gammaproteobacteria; order Pseudomonadales; family Pseudomonadaceae; genus Pseudomonas; species Pseudomonas chlororaphis. Next base: position 1,950,288 of record CP011020.1, on the reverse strand, counting down.
ACGGCGGCGCAGACACAGGCGGCGAGCATGGCGCCGGCGATGATGTCGCTCGGCCAATGAGCACCGAGATAAACCCGCGACAAGGCAATCGCCAGCGCCGGCAGGCAGCCCAGCAGCAGCCAGGTCAGGCGCAGGCGGGGCGGTTGGCCGCGACCGGCCAGGACGGCCAGCGCTAGGAACAGCGCGAACGCACCGGAGGCATGGCCGCTGGGCATGCTGTAGCTGGTCAGTGGGTCGGTGAGAATTTCTGGGCGCACACGGGCGAAGAAGTGCTTGCTGCCGGTATTGGCCAGGGAGGTGAGCAGCATCGTGCCGCCGGCGAAGATTGCCTGCCGCCATTGGCGCGCCAATAACAGCAGGCCGGTCAGCAGGGAGCTGAAGATCAGCATGAAGTGGAATTCGCCGATCAGCGTGAAGGTCACGGCGATTTCGTCCAGCGTCGGGCTGCGGTGCTCCTGGACCAGCGTCATCAACCCCTGGTCGAAGGCTGTGAGGTAGCGAAAGCCGATGAACAGGCCGATCAGGATCACCAGGCCCAGGCCGGCAATCAGCGCGGTGGCATGCCGGTGACGGCGCATGCTGCTGTTGACGCTCAGGCCGATCATCACCGCGATGCTGCCGACCACCACCCCGGCCTGTGGCCAGAAACCTTCGGGCAGTGGCAGGCGGAACGCCGCGCCGGTGGCCCAGCCGGGCAGCAGGTACGCCACGGTCCAGCCGGAGGCGGCCAGCAGGCTGACGGCGGCGAAGCGCGGGAACGGCATGTCACACATCCCGGCCACCATCGGCAGCATCGGCCTGAGTGGGCCGATGAAGCGCCCCACCAGCAGGCTGGCGATGCCGTAGCGCTGGAAGTAGCTCTCGGCCGCGTTCATCCATTCCGGGTGGTGCCGCAGCCCTGGCAGACGCCGGATGTTCTGGTGGAAGTGGCGGCCGAGGAAATACGACACCAGGTCCCCCAGCAAGCCGCCGAGCAACCCCAGCAGCAGCGTCTCGCCCAGCGACAGCGCACCGCTGCCGGCCAGCACCGCGATCGCGAACAACAACACCGTGCCCGGCACGATCAACCCGGCAATCGCCAGGCATTCCACGCAGGCGACGATGAACACCGCCACCGCCAGCCATTGCGGATTGACACTCAGCCAGCCGGTGATGCTATCGAGCCATTGGCTCATAAGAACAACTCCATCGAAGATTGATCGGCATGCACCGAACCCCCTGTGGGATTCTGTTGTGAACACAAAACCTGCGGTCACTGAAGATCAACTGTGGGAGCGAGCTTGCTCGCGATTACGGTGTGTCAGTCAACATCCATTCAGTTGACTCGACGCTATCGCGAGCAAGCTCGCTCCCACAGGGTTGTGCGGTGTGTTTATGAAAGCAAAAAATAATCGCGACCTTCGACCTGTCCGCGTCGCAGCGGGTTCCGGGTGCACCAGGGGGCATAGGCCGCATCGACGAAACGGTAGGGCAGGTGCTCGTCGCGCCCTTGCGGGATTCCCAGGCGGGTGGTCTGGATGACATTGACCGTCGGCACATCGACATCTTCCACCAGCAGGCGCTCGGGGTCGAAACGTTTGGCGTCCCATTCCGGCACTTTCAGCCCGAGAGCCTTGCACAGCAGGGTCTGGCCGGCGCAGAGCTTCTGCGGCGTGCGCGGCTGGCCCTGGGCGTCGGGGTTGTTCAGCAGCATCTGCGCCAGGCTCGCCGGGCCGGAGACGGCATCGACCCACGGATAGGCCGACTTGATCAGCACGGCATTGCCTGGGCCCTGGGCGCTGAAGTTCAGCGAATCACCGCCCCGGGCGTAATACATATAGATGTGGCCGCCATCCAGAAACAAAGCCTTACGTTTTTCCGTGTAGCCGAGCGAGGCGTGGCTGCCTTTTTCGGCGAAGTAATACGCTTCGGTCTCGATGATCCGCGCGCTGAGCCACAGGTCCCCGACCTTGTGGCGGATGACCTTGCCCAGCAGGTCCCGGGCAAGCACTTGGGCGTCGCGATCGAAAAAGCCGTGGGGCAGGGCCTTGGGCTGGGGCGAAGGGGTTGGATCGGTCATGGCGATAGACGCAGTGAGGCCAAAGGAAGGGCGATGATAGCAATGCGAAGCTTAATCACCACTGAACACGCACGTGAACCGTGGCTGTCGGCGTCTTTTTGTTCCTCCGCCGGTCACCGCTGTGAGTCCATGCTGTTAGTCGAGGGTTACGACAGCTATAATCTGCCGCTTTCCTCACCGCCAAGACCACACAGACCATGACTGAGTCCGTTCTTGACTACATGACCCGCCTGGGTCGCGCCGCCCGCGCGGCGTCGCGCATCATCGGCCGTGCCAGCACCGCGCAGAAAAACCGCGCCCTGCAAGCCGCCGCCAATGCGCTGGACGCCGCTCGCGCCGAGTTGTCCGCCGCCAACGAACTGGACCTGGCCGCCGGCCGGGCCAATGGCCTGGAGCCGGCGATGCTCGAACGCCTGGCGCTGACCCCGGCCCGCATCGACGGCATGATCGTCGGCTTGCGTCAGGTCGCGGCATTGCCGGACCCGGTCGGCGCGATCCGCGACATGAGCTACCGGCCGTCGGGCATCCAGGTGGGCAAGATGCGCGTGCCGCTGGGTGTGGTCGGGATCATCTACGAGTCGCGGCCGAACGTGACCATCGATGCCGCGAGCCTGTGCCTGAAGTCGGGTAACGCGACCATCCTGCGCGGCGGTTCCGAGGCGATTCATTCCAACCGTGCCATCGCCGCCTGCATCCAGCGCGGTCTGGCCGAGGCCGATCTGCCGGCCGCCGTGGTGCAAGTGGTGGAGACCACCGACCGCGCCGCCGTCGGCGCGTTGATCAGCATGCCCGAGTTCGTCGACGTCATTGTCCCGCGCGGTGGCAAGGGCCTGATCGAGCGGATCAGCCGTGACGCCCGCGTGCCGGTGATCAAGCATCTGGACGGCATCTGCCACGTCTACGTCAGTGCCCACGCCGAGTTGCCGAAGGCCCAGCGCATTGCCTTCAATGCCAAGACCTACCGTTATGGCATCTGTGGCGCGATGGAAACCCTGCTGGTGGACCAGGCCGTGGCCCAGGCCTTCCTGCCGGCGATGGCGGCCCAGTTCCGCGAAAAAGGCGTCGAACTGCGTGGGTGCGAGCGCACCCGGGCGATCATCGAGGCGGTGGCCGCCACCGAGCAGGACTGGGACACCGAATACCTGGCGCCGATCCTGTCGATCCGCGTGGTCGACGGGCTGGACCAGGCCATCGAGCACATCAATCGCCACGGCTCCCATCACACCGACGCCATCGTCAGCGAGCACCAGGGCGAAGCCCGGCGCTTCGTCGCCGAGGTGGACTCGGCCTCGGTGATGATCAACACCCCGACCTGCTTCGCCGACGGTTTCGAATACGGATTGGGTGCCGAGATCGGCATTTCTACTGATAAGCTGCACGCCCGCGGCCCGGTGGGCCTCGAAGGCCTGACCTGCGAGAAGTACATCGTGGTGGGCGACGGCCAGTTGCGCGGGCAGGAGCCGGCCTGACTTGGGCGACCTTGACGCACTGGCCCCTATGACTAAGACCGCTGTGACGGCGACCACCGCGCCAAAGCGCATCGGCATCCTGGGCGGCACGTTCGACCCGGTGCACATCGGCCATTTGCGCGGTGCGCTGGAAGTGGCCGATGCCCTGGGCCTCGATGAGCTACGCCTGACGCCCAGCGCCAGGCCGCCTCATCGGGAGATGCCGAGGGTTTCGGCGCAAGACCGTTTGGCGATGGTCGAGTGCGCGGTGGCCGGTGTGGCGCCGTTGGTCGTGGACGCCCGTGAATTGCTGCGGGACAAGCCGTCCTACTCCATTGACACCCTGGAGCTGATGCGCGCCGAACTGGCCGCCGATGCCCAGGTTTTTCTGCTTCTGGGCTGGGACGCATTTTGCGGCCTGCCCACTTGGCACCGCTGGGAAGAGTTGCTCCAGCATTGCCACATCCTGGTGCTGCAACGCCCGGATGCCGACAGCGAGCCGCCGGATGCCTTGCGCAACCTGCTGGCGGCACGCTCGGTGAGCGACCCGCTGGCCCTGAAAGGGCCGAGCGGACAGATTGCATTCGTCTGGCAGACGCCGCTCGCGGTATCCGCCACCCAGATCCGTCAACTGCTGGCCAGCGGTAAGTCGGTACGTTTCCTGGTGCCCGACGCGGTCCTGGCCTACATCGATGCGCACGGGCTGTACCGTGCGTCGAACTGAAAGAGGCGCGCTTCAAGGCACGTGAATGCGTGTAGCGAAGCGCCCGAACACATGAGCAAAACGAGTTTTATATGACTGACAAAGACGTAAGCAAAGTTAAGCGCAAGGGCACGTTCAAGAGCGCCCCGCTGCCGGTAGAGGCCCACGTGGGCGCCGCATTGGCCGGCGAAGAGCTGGTCAAGGTGTCCGTTGCCGCCCTGGAAGACGTCAAGGCCCAGGACATCCAGGTGATCGACGTTCGCGACAAGCAGAGCATCACCGACTTCATGATCATCGCCACCGGTACCTCCAACCGCCAGATCGGCGCGATGCTGGACAAGGTCCGCGAAGCGGTCAAGGCCCAGGGCGTCAAGCCGCTGGGTGAAGAAGGCAAGGGCGACAGCGACTGGGTCCTGCTGGACATGGATGACGTCATCGTGCACATGATGACCGCCTCGGCCCGCCAGTTCTATGACCTGGAGCGCCTGTGGGCCGGTGCCGAGCAGAGCCGTGCGGCGGATGCCCGTCACCACAGCCCGGAAAACACCCATGAGCATTTCACCAAGCTCAACAAAGACCAGCAGTAAGGGTTCGCTGTGCGACTGCGCCTGATCGCCGTCGGTTCCCGCATGCCCAAGTGGGTGGAAGAAGGCTGGCATGAGTATGCCAAGCGTCTTCCGTCCGAACTGGCGCTGGAACTGGTGGAAATTCCGCTCAATACCCGTGGCAAGAACGCCGACGTGGCGCGCTTCATCCGCCAGGAAGGCGAAGCCATGCTGGCCAAGGTCGGGCCGAACGAGCGGATCGTCACCCTCGAAGTCCATGGCAAGCCCTGGAGCACCGAGCAACTGGCGGTGGAGCTCGATCGCTGGCGGCTGGATTCGCGCACGGTCAATTTCATGGTCGGCGGCCCCGAAGGGCTGGCGCCGGAAGTCTGTGCCCGGGCCGACCAACGCTGGTCGTTGTCGCCGTTGACGTTGCCGCATCCGCTGGTGCGGATCCTGATCGGCGAACAGTTGTACCGTGTCTGGACAGTCCTGTCCGGACACCCTTACCACAAGTAATCCTGCCCCATGCCTCAGCCGATCCGCATCAAGGACCACGAAAAAGACGCCCGCCTGGTACGGGGCCGCGTCGTGTTCGGCGCCATCACGGTGGTGACGCTGATCGGGGTGCTGATCGCGCGGTTGTACTTCCTCCAGGTGATCCAGTACGAGTACCACTCGACCCTGTCGGAAAACAACCGGGTGCACGTGCAGCCGATTCCGCCGACCCGTGGGCTGATCTTCGACCGCAATGGCGTGGTGGTGGCGGACAACCGTCCCAGCTTCAGCCTGAGCATGACCCGCGAGCGCTCCGGCGACTGGCAGCAGGTGCTCGACGTGATCGTCGAAGTGCTGCAACTGACCCCCGAGGACCGGGCGATCTTCGAGAAGCGCATGCGCCAGGGGCGGCGGCCGTTCGAGCCGGTGCCGATCCTGTTCGAGCTGACCGAGGAGCAGATCGCCCTGATCGCCGTGAACCAGTTCCGCCTGCCCGGCGTCGAGGTGGTGGCGCAACTGGTGCGGCATTATCCCCAGGGGCCGCACTTTGCCCACTCGGTCGGCTACATGGGGCGGATCAACGAGAAAGAGCTCAAGACCCTCGACCCGGTCAACTACAGCGGCACCCACCACATCGGCAAGACCGGTATCGAGCGTTTCTACGAGCCCGAGCTGCACGGCCAGGTGGGTTACGAAGAAGTCGAGACCAATGCCCGTGGCCGGGTATTGCGGGTGCTCAAGCGCACCGACCCGATCCCCGGCAAGGACATCGTCCTGAGCCTGGACATCAAGCTGCAGGAGGCCGCCGAAGCGGCGCTGGGCGGGCGCCGGGGCGCCGTGGTGGCGCTGGATCCGAATACCGGCGAGGTCCTGGCGATGGTCAGCCAGCCGAGTTTCGACCCGAACCTGTTCGTGACCGGCATCAGCTTCAAGGCCTACGCCGAGCTGCGCGACTCCATCGACCGGCCGCTGTTCAACCGGGTGCTGCGCGGCCTCTATCCGCCAGGCTCGACCATCAAGCCGGCCGTGGCGATTGCCGGGCTGGATTCCGGTGTGGTGACGGCGTCGAGCCGCGTCTACGACCCGGGCTACTACATGCTGCCCAACTACGACCACAAGTACCGCAACTGGAACCGTACCGGCGACGGTTACGTGGACCTGGAAACGGCGATCATGCGGTCCAACGACACCTATTTCTATGACCTGGCCCACAAGCTGGGGATCGATCGGCTGTCGTCCTACATGAACAAGTTCGGCATCGGCCAGAAAGTCTCCCTGGATATGTTCGAAGAATCCCCCGGCCTGATGCCGTCCCGGGAATGGAAGCGCGCCACCCGGCGCCAGGCCTGGTTCCCCGGCGAAACCCTGATCCTGGGGATCGGCCAGGGCTACATGCAGGCTACGCCTTTGCAACTGGCCCAGGCCACCGCGCTGGTGGCGAGCAAGGGCAAGTGGTATCGCCCGCACCTGGCCAAGACCATCGAAGGCCAGAAGCCGGTGGACCCGAACCCGATGCCGGACATCATCCTGCACAATCCGTCGGACTGGCAGAAGGTCAACAACGGCATGCAGCAGGTGATGCACGGGGCTCGCGGCACGGCGCGCAAGGCGGCCATCGGTTCGCCGTACCGCATCGCCGGCAAGAGTGGTACGGCCCAGGTGGTCGCGATCAAGCAGGGTGAGAAGTACGACCGCTCCAAGGTCCAGGAGCGCCACCGCGACCACGCCCTGTTCGTCGGCTTCGCCCCGGCCGACAACCCGAAAATCGTCGTGGCGGTGATGGTCGAGAACGGTGAGTCGGGCTCCGGTGTCGCCGCGCCCGTGGTGCGCCAGGTGATGGACGCCTGGTTGCTGGACGAGCACGGCCAGCTCAAGCCCGAGTACGCAAGCCCCATCACCGCGGAGGCTACGGCCCGTGAAGAATAATTTCGACCGCATCCTCTCCAGCGAAGATGTGATGCGCCGTCGTGCCACCCTGTTGCAGCGCATGCACATCGATGGCCCCCTGCTGATCCTGCTGCTGACCCTGGCCGCCGGCAGCCTGTTCGTGCTGTATTCGGCCAGCGGCAAAAGCTGGGACTTGCTGGCCAAGCAGGCCACCTCGTTCGGCATCGGCCTGGTGTCGATGATCGTCATTGCCCAGTTGGAGCCGCGTTTCATGGCGCGCTGGGTGCCGTTGGCCTACGTGATCGGCGTCAGCCTGCTGGTGGTGGTGGACGTGATGGGCCACAACGCCATGGGCGCGACCCGCTGGATCAACATCCCCGGGGTGATTCGCTTCCAGCCCTCGGAATTCCTGAAGATCATCATGCCGGCGACCATCGCCTGGTACCTGTCCAAGCGCACCTTGCCGCCCCAGCTCAAGCACGTGTGCATCAGCCTGTTGCTGATCGGGATCCCGTTCATCCTGATCGTGCGCCAGCCAGACCTCGGCACCTCGCTGCTGATCCTGGCCGGCGGCGCCTTCGTGCTGTTCATGGGCGGCCTGCGCTGGCGCTGGATCCTCAGCGTGGTCGCTGCGGCGGTGCCGGTGTCGGTGGCGATGTGGTACTTCGTCATGCACGACTACCAGAAGCAACGCGTCTTGACGTTCCTCGACCCCGAGAGCGATCCGCTGGGCACTGGCTGGAACATCATCCAGTCCAAGGCCGCCATCGGCTCCGGCGGGGTATTCGGCAAAGGCTGGCTGATGGGCACCCAGTCGCACCTGGACTTTTTGCCGGAAAGCCACACCGACTTCATCATCGCGGTGATGGGCGAGGAGTTCGGCCTGGTGGGCATTTGCGTGCTGCTGCTGATCTACCTGCTGCTGATCGGCCGAGGGCTGGTGATCACCGCCCAGGCCCAGACGCTGTTCGGCAAGTTGCTGGCGGGCAGCCTGACCATGACGTTTTTTGTGTATGTTTTCGTCAACATCGGTATGGTCAGTGGCCTGTTGCCGGTGGTAGGGGTGCCGTTGCCCTTCATTAGCTACGGAGGAACTTCGCTGGTGACACTACTGTCAGCGTTTGGGGTTTTGATGTCGATCCATACCCATCGCAAGTGGATCGCACAGGTTTGAATAAGGTGAAGAGTTCAATGCAAGCAATGCGTGGCTGGTCGACGCGATATGCGCCGTGGATCGGCCTGGTGGGCTTTCTCGGTGGCACGCCGCCGGTCCTGGCGGGCGAGTACGAAGGCTCGCCCCAGGTGGCCGAGTTCGTCGGCGAGATGACCCGCGACTACGGTTTCGCCGGGGAACAGCTGATGGGCGTGTTCCGCGAGGCCGAGCGCAAGCAGTCGATCCTGGATGCCATTTCCCGGCCTGCCGAACGGGTCAAGCAATGGAGCGAATACCGGCCGATGTTCATCACCGAGGCCCGTATCGCCCGGGGCGTGGACTTCTGGCGCCAGCACGAAGCCGCGCTGGCCCGTGCCGAGCAGGAGTACGGCGTGCCGGCCCAGATCATCGTCTCCATCATTGGTGTCGAGACCTTTTTTGGCCGCAATACCGGCAATTTCCGGGTGATCGACGCGCTGTCGACCCTGGGCTTCGATTACCCGCCACGCGCCGAGTTCTTCCGCAAGGAGCTGCGTGAGTTCCTGCTGCTGGCCCGCGAGGAACAGGTCGACCCGTTGACCCTCAAGGGCTCCTACGCCGGGGCGATGGGCCTGCCGCAATTCATGCCCAGCAGTTTCCGCGCCTACGCGGTGGACTTCGACGGCGACGGCCACATCAATATCTGGACCAACCCCACCGATGCCATCGGCAGTGTTGCCAGCTATTTCAAGCGTCACGGCTGGGAAGCCGGCCAGCCGGTGGTCAGTCGCGCCGACGTGCGTGGCGACCAGGTGGACGAAGGCCTGACCGAAGGCATCGAGCCGACGAAAACCGTCGGGGAGTTGCGGGCGTTGGGCTGGTCGAGTCATGATGCGCTGCGTGACGACATGCCGGTCACCGCGATGCGCCTGGAAGGCGAGCAGGGCCCCGAATACTGGATGGGCCTGAAGAATTTCTACGCGATTACGCGTTATAACCGCAGCGTGATGTACGCCATGGCCGTATATCAGCTGTCTGAAGAGCTGGTCAAAGCACGGGGCGTCAAATAATGCGGGCATTGCCTACCTATCAACCCCTGAAAGCCAAGCCCCTCAAGCTCGTGGCGTTGGCTGCGCTGTCGCTGCTGGTCGTCAGTTGTTCGACCAGCCGCGCGCCGGCCCAGAAAAACTCCACCGCCGTGCGCTCGGCGCCGGGGCTGGACATCAACCGTGCCCACAAGGACGGTGCGCCATGGTGGGACGTCGATGTCTCGCGCATCCCCGACGCCACCCCGACCCTGCACACCGGCCCCTACAAGGCCAACCCCTACACCGTGCTGGGCAAGACCTATTTCCCGATGGCCGACTCCAAGCGCTACGTCGCCTCGGGCACGGCATCCTGGTATGGCACCAAGTTCCACGGCCAGAACACTGCCAATGGCGAGGTGTATGACCTGTACGGTATGAGCGCGGCCCACAAGACGCTGCCGCTGCCCAGCTACGTGCGGGTGACCAACCTGGACAACAACAAGAGCGTGATCCTGCGGGTCAATGACCGCGGGCCGTTCTATTCCGACCGCATCATCGACCTGTCGTATGCGGCGGCGAAAAAGCTCGGTTACGCTGAAATCGGCACCGCACGGGTCAAGGTCGAGGGCATCGACCCGCAGGAATGGTGGGCCCAACGTGGCCGTCCGGCGCCTTTGATGCTCAACGAGCCAAAAGTGGCGCAAAATGCCGCGCCGACCGTAACCGCTTCCACCGGTACGGTCGAACAATGGACGCCACCGCCGCAGCAGCACGCGGCGGCCGTAGTGCCGGTGCAGTTGGAAGCAAAAAAAAACGCTTCTGCAACAGCGTCTGGCCAGTATCTGCAGGTGGGCGCGTTCGCCAACCCGGACGCTGCCGAACTGCTCCGGTCCAAGCTCAGCTCGATGGTGAGCGCCCCGGTGTTCATCAGCTCGATCGTGCGCAACCAGCAGACCCTGCATCGGGTGCGCCTGGGGCCGATCGGTTCTCCGGGTGAGGTCCAGCAGGTGCAGAACAGTGTGCGCCTGGCCAATCTCGGTTCGCCGAGCCTGGTCACCGCCGAGTGATTGATTGACGGCCCGCTTGCGGTTCGAGCGGGTCGGGTTGTTGGCTCCATGAATAACAAAAGCCCGGCAAGGGCTGTGAGTGAGCAACTTAAATACGCGGCAGCCCGTCAAGAAGGCTGCTTGTAAGTATTGCCTCCGGGCAGTTTCCATTAGCGATTTCGAGAGACGGATGAACATCACCACCTTTGCCAAACGCCTTTGCCTGCTAGTCCCGCTGCTGCTTTCACCTGCCGCGTTCGCGGTCGAGATGATGCCATCGCCGCCACAATTGGCCGCCAAGTCCTATGTGCTCATGGATGCCAGCAGCGGCAACGTGCTGGTGGAGAACAATGGTGACCAGCGCCTGCCACCGGCCAGCCTGACCAAGCTGATGACCGCCTACATCGCCACCCTGGAAATCCGTCGCGGCCAGATCGGTGAAAACGATCCGGTGACCGTCAGCGAGAACGCCTGGCGTACCGGCGGTTCGCGGATGTTCATCAAGGTGGGCTCGCAAGTGACCGTCAGCGACCTGCTGCACGGCATCATCATTCAGTCCGGCAACGACGCCAGCGTCGCCCTGGCCGAGCACATCGCCGGCAGCGAAGACGCGTTCGCCGACATGATGAACAAGACCGTGGCCGACCTGGGCATGACCAACAGCCACTTCATGAACCCGACCGGCCTGCCGAACCCCGAGCACTACTCGTCGGCTCACGACATGGCCATCCTGGCACGGGCGATCATCCACGAAGACCCGGCGCACTACGCCATCTACTCCCAGAAGGAGTTCTTCTGGAACGGTATCAAGCAGCCTAACCGCAACCTGCTGCTGTGGCGCGACAAGACCGTCGATGGCCTGAAGACCGGTCACACCGACGAAGCCGGCTACTGCATGGTGTCCTCGGCCGTGCGTGACGGCATGCGCCTGATCGCGGTGGTCTTCGGCACCAGCAGCGAAGTGGCCCGTGCCGCCGAAACCCAGAAGCTTCTGACCTACGGTTTCCGCTTCTTCGAAACCCAGACCTTCTACCAGAAGGGCACCGAGCTGGCCCAGGCCCAGGTCTGGAAAGGCACCAGCAGCCAGGTGAAGGCCGGTCTGGCCCAGGACCTGACCATGACTCTGCCTAAAGGCCAGCTCAAGAAGCTCGCTGCCAGCATGACCATGAACCCGCAACTGACCGCACCTATCGCCAAGGGCGACGTGATCGGTAAAGTCGAAGTCAAACTGGACGACAAGGTGGTGCACAGCGCCGACCTGATCGCGCTGGACGCGGTCGAGGAAGGTGGTATCTTCCGCCGCATGTGGGATAGCATCCGTCTATTCTTCTACGGCTTGTTCAACTGATTCCAGCTGTTGACCTGCATGGCCCCGTTCCGATCCGGTGCGGGGCCATGTTCGTTACCCGGGCTTACGAGGCCGTTACGCCATGACAGACCCAGAAGTAAAGGCTCCAAAAATCGAATTCCCCTGCGCGGATTACCCGATCAAGGTGATCGGCGACACCGGCGTGGGCTTCAAGGACAAGATCATCGCGATCCTTGAGAAACATGCGACCGTTGACCTCAAGACCCTGGCCGAGCGCCAGAGCACCAACGGCAAGTACACGACGATCCAGTTGCACATCCTGGCCACCGGCCAGGAACAGCTCTACGACATCAACAGCGAACTGCGGGCGACCGGTTTCGTACACATGGTGTTGTGATGCCGGGCACGCTGGGTTTTCGCGAGCTGGGCCAGATGGCCTATGAGCCGGTCTGGCACGCGATGCAACGCTTTACCAACGAACGGGGCAACACCGCCGACGATGAAGTCTGGCTGGTGGAGCATCCGCCGGTGTTCACCCAGGGCCAGGCCGGCAAGGCCGAGCACCTGTTGCTGCCGGGCGATATCCCGGTGGTGAAGGTCGACCGCGGCGGCCAGGTGACCTACCATGGTCCCGGCCAACTGGTCGCCTACCTGTTGCTGGATGTGCGCAAGCTGGGGTTCGGCGTGCGCGAGCTGGTCACCCGCATGGAAACCTGCCTCATCGAGCTGCTGGCCAGCTACGGCGTGATGGCCGCGGCCAAGCCGGATGCGCCGGGGGTCTACGTCGACGGGGCCAAGATCGCCTCCCTGGGGCTGCGGATCCGCCACGGTTGCTCGTTTCATGGCCTGGCCTTGAACGTGGACATGGACCTTGAACCGTTTCGACGGATTAATCCCTGTGGCTATGCGGGGCTGGCGATGACCCAGTTGCGCGATCACGCAGGATCGATTGAATTTGCCGAGGTAAGTGCCCGGCTGCGCGCGCAGCTCGTCAAACACCTCGACTACGCTGAGCAGACGACCCTCACGGGCGGAATCGACTGATATGACTACTGATGCAGTGCAAACCATAATCCCGACGCAGGATGTTACCGAGCGTCCGGCCCCGCGTGCCAAGGTCGAGGCCGGCGTCAAGCTGCGCGGCGCCGAGAAGGTTGCACGCATCCCGGTCAAGATTATCCCCACCACCGAACTGCCGAAGAAACCCGACTGGATTCGCGTGCGCATCCCGGTTTCCCCGGAGGTCGACCGTATCAAGGCGCTGCTGCGCAAGCACAAGCTGCACAGTGTCTGTGAAGAGGCGTCCTGCCCGAACCTGGGCGAGTGCTTCTCCGGTGGCACCGCCACGTTCATGATCATGGGTGACATCTGCACCCGTCGCTGCCCCTTCTGCGACGTCGGCCATGGCCGGCCGAAGCCACTGGACGCGAGCGAGCCGGAAAACCTGGCCGTGGCCATTGCCGATCTGAAACTCAAGTACGTGGTCATCACTTCGGTGGACCGCGACGACCTGCGTGACGGCGGCGCCCAGCACTTCGCCGACTGCATCCGTGAGATCCGCAAGCTGTCGCCGAACGTGCAGCTCGAAACCCTGGTGCCCGACTACCGTGGCCGCATGGACATCGCCCTGGAGATCACCGCCGCCGAGCCGCCGGATGTGTTCAACCACAACCTGGAAACCGTACCGCGCCTGTACAAGGCTGCGCGTCCGGGCTCGGACTACCAGTGGTCGCTGACCTTGCTGCAACGCTTCAAGCAGATGATGCCGCACATTCCGACCAAGTCCGGGCTGATGCTGGGCCTGGGGGAGACCGACGATGAGGTCATTGAGGTCATGAAGCGCATGCGTGAGCATGACATCGACATGCTGACCCTGGGGCAGTACCTGCAGCCTTCGCGTAGTCACCTGCCGGTGCAGCGTTTTGTGCATCCGGATACCTTTGCCTGGTTTGCCGAGGAGGGGTACAAGATGGGGTTCAAGAATGTGGCTTCGGGGCCGTTGGTGCGGTCTTCGTATCATGCGGATGAGCAGGCGAAGTTGGTCAAGGCGGAGCTGTTGGGGAGCTGATTTAGCCGGTTTTGGTGGGGCTGTGTGTATATCCGTTTTTTGTGTAACGGCTACTTAGGGTTCCGCCCTTACGGCGGGTTACTTTTGGCAAACGCCCCAAAAGTAACCAAAAGGTCTTCGCCCCACCACTCGGTGCCTCGCCTAGGCTCGGCATGCCTGAACGAAGGCATTGCTCCGCGGGCCCGCCGCGAAGGGCCATCCATGGCCCAGCGCGGCTACCTCGGCATCCATGCCGAGGTGCCCACTGCGCAATACCTTCGTTCAGCCATCGTGGTTAATGGGGCGCAAGAGCAAAATCAAAAGCGAAGCAGTCTGGTGGCTGGTCTGTTTTGGGCGGTTCTGCATCCTTACAACGTTGTAGGTCTGGGCCGTGGAGCAAAGCTTGCTCGCGATGGCGGTGGATCAGCTACACACATGTTGAGCGTGCCCTCGCTTTGCTCTGCTTTTGACTTTGATCTAAACGCCCCATTAACCACGCTGGCCGAACGCAGGCATTGCGTAGTGGGCATCCCGGCATGGATGCCGGGATAGCCGCGCTGGGCCATGGATGGCCCTTCGCGGCGGGCCCACGGAGCAATGCCGGAGTGAGGGAACACCTCGCCTAGGCGAGGTGCCGAGTGGTGGGGCACAGCGTTTTTGGTTACTTTTTTGGCGTTTGAAAAAAGTGACCCGCCGTAAGGGCGGAACCATAAGTGGCCGTTACAAAAAAAACGGATATACACACTAAGCAAGCCGACAAACCGGAAGCCCATGGACACCCTAACCCCTCATCACCCCGTCCCAGCCCTCCCCCCCAAAGGCCTGATCGCCCTGATCGCCCCCGCCGGCCCCGCCCCCCTGGACACGGAAAAAGCCATCCAATGGATGCGCGCAAGGGGGCACGAACTGCGAATATTCCCAGGCGTCTACGAAAAGCAAAACTACCTGGCCGGCAGTGACGAGGTACGGCTCAACGATCTGCATGCGGCCTTCGCCGACCCTGAAGTCAGCGCCATCATCTGCCTGCGCGGCGGCTACGGCACCCCACGCTTGCTCGATCGCATCGATTACGACCTGTTGCGGCGCAACCCCAAGCCTTTCGTTGGCTACAGCGACATCACCGCGCTGCACCTGGCCATCAACCGTTATGCCGGATTCGTGACCTTTCACGGACCGTTGCTCAATGCCGATCTGTTGGGCGACAAACAACCCCCGACCGTCACCTCGTTTTTCAGCCTGTTGCATGGGCAGTTGAAGGCGGGCAGTGTGCTGAGTCATCCCGAGGCCTATCCATTGACCACCGTCCAGCCCGGCATCGCCCATGGGCGTTTGCTGGGGGGCAACCTTTCGATCATTGCCGCGACCATGGGCACGCCTTACCAGATCGACGCAGACGGTGTGATCCTGCTCATTGAGGACGTCAACGAGCCGCTGTATCGCATTGATCGGTTGCTGACCCAGTTGCGCCTGGCTGGCACGTTGGCCAAGTTGCGCGGCGTGCTGGTGGGGGATGTGGCCGGGGTGGAGGTCGAAGCGTTGAATCGCCTGCTCAAGCAGACCTTCGAGCCGTTGCGCATTCCGGTGCTGTCCGGTTGGCGCAGTGGGCATTGCGATCCGAACCTGACCTTGCCGATGGGCGCATTGGTGAGGCTGGATGCGGGGGAGAAGCGGTTGGTGCTGGAGCAGGATGTGGTGGTTACACGCTAATCCTGCGTCGTCTGCGACTCAGTCTTCGCGAGCAAGCCCGCTCCCACAGGTTGATCGTGTGTCCATGAAAGAACGCGGTCCCTGTGGGAGCGGGCTTGCTCGCGAAAGCGGCAGTGGCCATCAAGACAGTCTTCAGCGGTTACGCAACGCGTCCAGCAATTGATGCGTCGGATACCCATCCGCCGGCCAGCCGAGTGACTGCTGGGCGCTGCGGATTGCCTTGCGGGTGTTGGCGCCGATGATGCCGTCGGGGGTGCCGGCGTCGTATTGATGCGTGCTCAGCAAGGTCTGCAGTTCGATGCGTTCGCTGCGACTCAGCGGCAGGTCATCCTTGGGCCACTGGCCGTACACCAGCCCCGCACCGGTGAAACGCCCTGACAACAAGCCCACCGCCAGCGCGTACGACGAGGAGTTGTTGTACTTGAGGATGGCGCGGAAGTTGTCGAACACCAGGAACGCCGGGCCGCGATGGCCGGCGGGCAGCAGCAGGGCCGCCGGCAATTGCCGTTCACCCGGGGGAATCGGCATGCCGTCGTAGGTGGAAACCCCCAGGCGTACCCATTCGGAGAAGGGTTTGCGGGTCGTGCCGTCGGCCAGGGCGTAGTCGAACCCCTTTTCCAACTCTACCTCGTACCCCCACGGCTGGCCGCGTTGCCAACCGGAGCTTTGCAGGTAGTGGGCGGTGGAGGCCAGGGCGTCGGTGGAACTGCCCCAGATGTCCCGGCGTCCGTCGCCGTCGAAATCCACCGCGTGGGTGTTGTACGTGGTGGGAATGAACTGGGTCTGGCCCATGGCGCCGGCCCAGGAGCCGAGCATTTTTTCCGGTGCGATATCGCCCTGTTGCAGGATTTGCAGGGCGGCGATCAGTTGCGCATGGGCAAAGCCCGGGCGTCGGCCTTCGTAGGCCAGGGTCGCCAGGGAGTTGATCACGGACTTGGTGCCCTGGAACTGGCCGAAGTTGCTTTCCATGCCCCACACCGCCACCAGCGCCTCGCGATCGACGCCGTAGCGTTGCTCGATACTTTGCAGCACTTGGGCGTTCTGCTGGATCAGTGCCTTGCCTTTGTTGACCCGCAGCGGCGACAGGGCGCCATCGAGGTATTCCCACACGGGGCGGGTGAATTCCGGCTGGCTGCGATCGGCCTTGATCACGCTCATGTCGGGGCTGACGCCAATGAACGCGCGATCGAACAGGTCGGGACGGATCCCGGCGGCCAAGGCGTCCTTGCGAAACCCGGCCTGCCATTCAGCGAAGGTCTGGGTGGGGACGATGTCCAGGTTTTCACCAGTGGGCACGACAGGCGGCACCACGGCCGGGGCGGTCACGGCGGGGATGGTCTGGAGCGGTTGGGCGTCGGCGGCGGTGGGTTTTTCAGCGCAGGCGACCAGCAGGGCGATGCTGGTGGCGGCAATCAGCTGGCGCAGGGGCAAGCGACGGGAAAGACAAAAGGGCATGCACGGGTCCAGAAATACAAATCAGGTGCTGACCTTAACATGCGAAAGGGCTGTAGGGCTTGTCCAGGTGTTCAAGCGGCCAGAAAGCAAGAAGCCTCCCAGTTGTCAGACTGGAAGGCTTCGCGGCGGTAGCTGCCCTTGCCCTTGGCGGGTCGTTCCTGGCGGCTGCGAAACAGCGGCTGGGCGACGATGGACTTGGCCTTGTTGGGGCCATGCCTGGATGGCTTTTTGCTCATGGTGGGATCTCTCATGGGGGAGGGTTGTGCGGGGCGAATCATGGGCCAGAGTTGGAGGGCTGTCCAGTCCCGGCAGGCCGGCGGAATGTGTGCAGCGTTTGCGACCAGCGCGCTTGTGTGGCGAGGGAGCTTGCTCCCGCTTGAGTGCGTAGCGCTCATCGCTTTTTTGGGATCGCTTCGCGATCCAGCGGGAGCAAGCTACCTCGCCACAAAAGCATCTGGCAAGGCGGTGTTTATTCAGCTGGAAGCGTCAGTCGCTGCCCGGCCATCAACAGCGACAACCGACTCAGGCTCATCCACGGCGAGCCAGCGGCCTGGCCCTTGATCTGCGCGTCGATGCGCTGCGCTTCGAGCAGCAGTTGTGCCCAGCGCGGCGCCGAGTAACGTTGCAGGGCCTTGCTCATCAGCGGCTTGCGTTTGTCCCATACGGGCGGGCGGGCCTGGCTGAAGGCCTTGTCCAGCGGTACACCCTGGCTGTACTGCAACGACAGGTTGGCCAGCAGGCGCAATTCCCGGGACAGCGCCCAGAGGATCACCGGTGGCTCGACGCCTTCGCCTCGCAAGCCTTCAAGCATGCGCAGGGCGTGGGCAGCCTCGCCGTTGAGGATCGCATCGGTCAGCCCGAAGACATCGAAGCGAGCGCTGTCGGCCACGGCGGCCTGCACCGTTTCCACGGTGATTTGTCCGCCTTCGGCCATCAGCTTGAGCTTTTCGATTTCCTGGGCCGCGGCCAGCAGGTTGCCTTCGACGCGGGCGGCAATCAGCTCCACCGCGTCCTGGCTGGCCGAGAGGCCGGCCTGGGACAGGCGTTGGCGGATCCAGCTCGGCAGTTGGCTGACATCCACCGGCCAGATCTGCACGAACTGGGTTTGCTGACCCTCCACCAGGGCCTTGCCCCATTTGGTCTTCTGCGCACTGCCATCGAGTTTCGGCAGGTTGATGAGCAGGACCGTGTCCTCGGCAGGCCGCGAGCAATACTCGATCAGCGCGGCGGCGCCTTTGTCGCCAGGTTTACCGGACGGCAGGCGCAGCTCCAGCAGGCGCTTTTCTGCGAACAGGGACATGCTCGCCCCGGCCAGCAGCAGGCTGCCCCAATCGAAATTGGCGTCGGCGGCGAACACCTGGCGTTCGTCGAACCCTTGCTGGCGAGCGGCACTGCGGATGGCGTCGGCAGCTTCCTGGCACAGCAATGGGTCATCGCCACTGATGATGTAGACCGGCGCGAGGGCGCCTTGCAGGTGCTTGCCGAGTTGGGCGGGGGCCAGTTTCATGGAATGCAGCTCATGAGCGCAGATGGGCGGGGCGCCGGAGCACCCCGCACGGCTTATTCAGCCGGGACTTCCAGAGGCGACTGCTGCGGTGTTTCCGCCTCCGCCTTGCGTGCCGCTTCCAGCGCGTCGGCTTCGGCCTTGGCGCGGGCGTCGGCGGTCTGTTGCAATTGCTCCAACTGGGCCGGGCTCAGGCGTTGCAGGCGCAGCATCATGCGCTGTACCAGCTCGCGACGCATTTCGCCACGCACCTGGGTCGATTCCTGGTCGGAGCCGGTGATGTTGTTGCCGTCGTGCAGGTAGACCTTCTGCACCTGGAGCTTGTCGTCCAGCAGCGACAGGTTGTTCTGGCCACGGATTTCATAGCTCAGCACGTTGGTCAGCTCGTATTCGGCCGAACGCCCGGCGCCGGCGTAGCTCAGGCTGCGCTGACTTTGCTGTTCATTGGTCAGCACCAGCTTGTAGGGCGCGCCGTTGTAGACCTTCACGCCACTGTTCTGGAGCGTGTCGCGCAGCATTTTCACGGTTTCGCCGTAGGCGTCCCGCGCACTGAGGTCCAGCTCCTTGATAGCCAGCTCGGTGGTGCCGGTGCCACGCAGCTGGAAGCCGCAGGCGCTCAACAGGACCGCCAGGCCCACGACCAGCAGATTACGTTTGATCATCTTGTTGCTCCCCTTGAAACCCTATGGGCCGACAACGCGGCCTCCCAGGTCATATTCGGCGCCCGGCCCGCGGCCAGGCGCCCGATCCAATTAGCTTGCGACGATGTTGACCAGTTTGCCGGGCACGACGATCACTTTGCGAATCGTCAGGCCATCGACGAAGCGCAGCACGTTCTCGTTGGCCCGTGCGGCGGCTTCGACTTCTTCGCGCGTTGCGCTGGCCGGCATGTCGATCTGGCCGCGCAGCTTGCCGTTGACCTGGATGACCAGGGTCAGGCTGTCCTGCACCAGCGCGGTTTCGTCCACCACCGGCCAGCGGGCGTCGATCACCGGGTCGGCGTGACCCAGTCGATTCCACAGCTCGTGGCTGATGTGCGGGGTGATCGGCGCCAGCAGCAGCGTCACCGCTTCCAGGCCTTCGTGGAGCAAGGCGCGATCCTGTTCGGTGGCTTGCGCGGCTTTTTCCAGGACATTCATCAACGTCATCACCTGGGCGATGGCGGTGTTGAATTTGTGGTTCTGGCCGACGTCATGGCTGGCCTGCTTGATGGCCAGGTGGATCGAGCGGCGAACGGCTTTCTGTTCGTCGTTCAGGCCGTTGACGTCCAGCTTGCCCGGCAGGCCCTGGGCCACGTGGGCCTGGGCCAGGCGCCAGACGCGCTTGAGGAAACGGTGCGAGCCCTCGACGCCGGAGTCGGACCATTCGGCGCTCATGTCGGGCGGCGAGGCGAACATCATGAACAGGCGGCAGGTGTCCGCGCCGAACTGGTCGATCATCGACTGTGGGTCGACGCCGTTGTTCTTCGACTTGGCCATCTTCTCGGTGCCGCCGATTTCCACGGGCAGGCCGTCTGCGATCAGCTTGGCGCTGATGACCTTGGCCTTGCTGTCGCGTTCGAGCTCGACATCGGCGGGGTTGAACCAGGTGTAGGCGCCGTTGGCTTCGCGACGATAATACGTCTCGGCGACCACCATGCCCTGGGTCAGCAGGTTCTTGAAGGGCTCGTTGGAGCTCACCAGGCCTTCGTCGCGCATCAGCTTGTGGAAGAAGCGCGCATACAGCAGGTGGAGAATGGCGTGTTCGATACCGCCGATGTACTGATCCACCGGCAGCCAGTGGTCGGCGGCGGATTTTTCCACCAGGCCGCCTTCATGGTGCGGCGAGGCGTAGCGGGCGTAGTACCACGAGGACTCGACGAAGGTGTCCATGGTGTCGGTTTCGCGCTTGGCCGGTGCGCCGCATTTCGGGCAGCTGCATTCGTAGAACTCGGGCATGCGGGCCAGTGGTGAGCCGGCGCCGTCGGGTACGACGTCTTCCGGCAGAACCACGGGCAGTTGGTCTTCCGGCACCGGTACGTCGCCGCAGGTGCCGCAATGCACGATCGGGATCGGGCAGCCCCAGTAGCGCTGACGGCTGATGCCCCAGTCGCGCAGGCGGAACTGGGTGCGGGAGGCACCGAGGTTCTTCTTGATCAGGGCCACTTCGATGGCGTCGAACGCACCTGCGAAATCCAGGCCGTTGAACTCACCGGAGTTGATCAGCTCGCCGTGTTCGCCGTAGGCGTCCTGCCACGGGGCCGGGGTCTGGTTACCGGCGCTGGTGCGGACCACGGGCTTGACCGGCAGGTTGTACTTGTGGGCGAACTCGAAATCGCGTTCGTCGTGGGCCGGCACCGCCATGACGGCGCCATCGCCGTAATGCATCAGCACGTAGTTGGCGACCCACACCGGGAGTTTCTCGCCGGTCAGCGGGTGCTCGACGAACAGCGAGGTCGGCAGGCCTTTCTTCTCCTGGGTGGCGACGTCGGCTTCGGCGACGCTGCCGCCCTTGCATTCGGCAATGAACGCCTGCAGTGCGGGATCGTTCTGGGCCGCCAGGGTCGCCAGCGGGTGCTCGGCGGCCACGGCCACGTAGGTGGCGCCCATCAGGGTGTCCGGACGGGTGGTGAAGACCTTCAGGGTGCCGGCTTCGCCAATCGAGGCGACGTCGTAGGGGAACTGCACTTCCATGCCCCGGGACTTGCCGATCCAGTTGCGCTGCATGGTCTTGACCTGTTCGGGCCAGCCGGTCAGCTCGTCGAGACTCTCCAGCAGTTCATCCGCGTAGGCGGTGATCTTGAAGTAGTACATCGGGATCTCGCGCTTTTCGATCAGCGCGCCGGAGCGCCAGCCGCGACCGTCGATCACTTGCTCGTTGGCCAGTACGGTCTGGTCCACCGGGTCCCAGTTCACGGTGCCATTCTTGCGATAGATCACGCCTTTTTCGAACAGGCGGGTGAACAGCCACTGCTCCCAACGGTAGTAGTCGGGCTTGCAGGTGGTGACTTCGCGGGACCAGTCCACCGCCAGGCCCAGGCTGCGCAGTTGGGACTTCATGTAGGCGATGTTTTCGTAGGTCCACTTGGCGGGGGCCACGTTGTTCTTCATCGCGGCGTTTTCCGCCGGCATGCCGAAGGCGTCCCAACCCATGGGTTGCAGGACGTTCTTGCCTTGCATGCGCTGGTAGCGGGAGATCACGTCGCCAATGGTGTAGTTGCGCACGTGCCCCATGTGCAGCTTGCCGCTGGGGTAAGGGAACATCGACAGGCAGTAGTAGGTCTCCTTGCCTGGCTGTTCACTGACTTCAAAGGACTTTTGCTCGTCCCAGAACGACTGGGCGGCGGCTTCGATTTCACGGGGCTGGTAGTGTTCGTGCATGGCTACTTTTGTACTGAATGGGGTGGCCCAATCCTCTTCGTTGCCATGCTGGACGCAGACGACGCCGTATGCGGCGTTCTCGATGCCCAGCCAAGCTGGAAGTGGAGTTACAGGAAGCGCCGTAGCATACATGACCGCGCTCTGCCGAGGGAAACCCTGATTGCATGCCGGCCATTGCCGACCACCGCCTGTGTCGGGCGTTCAGGGCCGTTGGTCGCGGCGTCCTGCCGGTTTGCCAAGCGAAGCTAAGCTTCTCAATGGGGAGTGAGTCTTATCTTCAATGAGGTGAGGGATGGTTGAATCACAGCGAAAAGTAACGACACCTGAGTTGTACGAAAAACTGATCGATCGTCTCGGGGTGGCCCTGGACGCTGCAAGAACCGCCGGTCGTTTGCGCGACGAGCGTCCGACAGAGCTGGAACTGCGCGGCCTCAGCCCCGCAGAGTTCGAACTGGTCAAGGCTTACCTCGAACAGGTCGGACACCCGACCCGCCCGAGCGCAGCCCAGGTACCCCAGCGTCACGAGGCGCCCCGTTCGGCCAAGGTGGTATGGCTCAAGGACCGGACGCCGGACAAGGAAGCCGTCAGGCTCCGGTCAATGTAGTTGAACTAGAACCGGACCCACCCAGGTCGCTCTTTTGATTCAAGGTCCTTTCGAATCTGTTGTCGCTTTGCGTCAACCCACTTAGGCTTCGGGCATCTATGGAGATGCCCGATGCCGTTTCGCTATTTCATCAAACAACTTCTCTTGCCGCCGGGCATTCTCTTGCTGCTGCTGGCGCTTGCCTGGTGGTGGCGCAACTCCCGGCCGCGCCTGGCTCGCCTGTGCTTTATCGTGGGCCTGGGCGGCTTTTGGCTGATGAGCCTGCCCGTGGTGGTGCAGTGGAGCGCCAAGGCCCTGGAGCAGGAGCCGCCGCTGGCGCGCAGTGAATGGGCGAGCCTGGCCCAGCGCGCCGACGCCATCGTCGTGCTCGGCTCCGGCCGTGAGCGCGGCGACCTGGCCTGGGGCGCCGACCAGCCCACCGGTGTGGGGCTTGAGCGTCAGCGTTATGCCGCCCGACTGGCCAAGGCGTCAGGGCTGCCGGTGCTGACGACCGGCGGCCTGCACTACGGTACTCCACCCAGCGAGGCGAAGCTGATGGCCGATTCGCTGCTGGATGATTTCGGGGTCACCGTACGCTGGCAGGAAGGGCGCAGCCGCACCACCTGGGAAAATGCCCGGATGAGCGCCGAGATCCTCCTGCCCGAGGGTGTCCGTCGCGTCGTGGTGGTGACCCAGTCCTGGCACATGCCGCGGGCGGTCATGAGTTTCGAACGCTCGGGTTTTGAAGTGGTGCCCGCGCCGGTGGGGTTCCTGGGGGCGGACAACGCCCGGCCGTTGGGCGGCTGGATGCCGGAGTTCAAGTCGATCTGGCAGTCCGGGCAGTTGATGAATGAGGCGGTGGGGTTGGTGGGGTACTGGTTGTTCTATCCCTGAATCGTCAAGGTGAACGCTTATTGTGGCGAGGGGGCTTGCTCCCGCTGGGGCGCGAAGCGGCCCCTAAAAACAGGGGCCTGCTGCCGCAGTCCAGCGGGAGCAAGCTCCCTCGCCACGGGGTTTTTCATTCAGATGGGGAACGGGTTATACCGTCCTGGCCATCCGGCCCGTCATCAGGGCCCAGCCCAGCAGTAGCACGCACAGGCTGATCAACGGCCACGAGCGCCATTGCAGGTAGGGCGTCAGGTCGTGCATCGGCACCACTTCGCCATACAGGATGCCGCGCTCGAACTGCGGGATCTGCGCGGTGATCTGGCCGAAGGGGTTGATCAGGCCGGTGACGCCGTTGTTGGTGGCGCGGATCATCCAGCGTCCGGCTTCGAGGGCGCGCATCTGGGCCATTTGCAGGTGCTGCAACGGGCCGATCGAGGTGCCGAACCAGGTGTCGTTGCTGATGGTCAGCAGCAGGTCGCTGCGCGCCGAGAGGCCGGCGGCGAACTCCGGGTAGACCACTTCATAGCAGATGAACGGCGCGATCTGGTAACCCTTGGCCTGCAGCAACGGCTGGTCGGCCGGGCCCCGGGCGAAGTCCGACATGGGCAGGTCGAAGAACGCGATCAGACCGCGCAGGAGGTCCTGCAGGGGCACGTATTCGCCGAACGGCACGAGTTTTTGCTTGAGGTAGGTGCCGTCGCCTTCGCCGGTCACGGTGATGCCGTTGAAGTAGCGCTTTTCGTGGCGCACCAGTTGGCGAATCGGCACGCCGGTGATCAGCGCCGAATGCCGCTCGGCGGCGAAGCTGCCCATCATGTCCAGGTAGCCCTGGGCCGACTCCTTGAGCACCGGGACCGCCGTCTCCGGCCAGACCAGCAGGTCAACGCGCTTGGAGGTAAAGCTCATGTCGCGGTACAGCGCCAATTGGGCGTTGAGCTGTTCCGGGTCCCATTTCAGGCTTTGTTCGATGTTGCCCTGGATCGCCGCGACGCTCAGCGGGTCGCCCGAAGGGCTGGTCCATGCATGCCCCTTGAGCGCCATGCCGGCCACCCACGGACCGACCAGCAACACCACGCCGGCGGCGATGAAGCCCTTGCGCCCGGTGCCGATCAACCGGCGCGCGTTGTACAGCAGCGCCGCCGTCAGTGCCAGGGTGAAGGAGATCAGCCACATCCCACCCACTGGCGCGAGGCCGGCCAGGGGACCATCGAGCTGGCTGTAGCCGGAATAGAGCCACGGGAACCCGGTGAGGAACCAGCCACGGAAGGCTTCCTGGCCCAACCACAGCGCGGCGAACGCCAGGGCATCGGCCAGCGGCGCTTCGTTGCGCCGCAGCCAGCGCGCCCACAGCCAGGCAGGCAGGGCAAAGAACCAGGCAATGGCGGCGATGAACAGCAGCATCAGCAACCCGGCCAGCAGCACCGAGGCACCACCGAAGTTGTGGATGCTGACGTAGATCCAGCTGGTGCCGGCGCCGAACAGACCAAAACCGAAGCACCAGCCTCGGCCGAGGGCCTGGCGTGGCGATAGCTCGCGCAAGCCGGCATAGAACAGCCCGACCGCCAGCAGTGCCAGCGGCCAGATGTCGAACGGTGCCAGGGCCAGGGTGGTGATCGCGCCGGCCGCCACGGCCAGCAGGTTACCGGGCCAGCCGGGGCGGTTTATCCAGCGCATGTGTGTCCTTAGCGGGTCTCGCAGGGTTTATCGGGCAATGGGCGACAGGCGCAGCAGGTGAATCCGACGGCTGTCGGCGTTCAGGATGCGGAAGCGCCAGGAGCCGATTTCCGTGGTTTCGTTGCGCTTGGGCAGGTGCCCGAAAGCGCTCATCACCAGGCCGCCGACCGTGTCGAACTCATCGTCGGAGAATTGGCTGTCGAAGAATTCGTTGAAGTTCTCGATCGGCGTCAGGGCCTTGATCAGGAAGTCGCCGCTGGGCAGGGGCTTGATGTAGCTGTCTTCCTCGACATCGTGCTCGTCCTCGATGTCGCCGACGATCTGCTCGAGCACGTCCTCGATGGTGACCAGCCCGGCCACGCCGCCGTATTCGTCGATGACGATGGCCATGTGGTTGTGGTTGGCGCGGAATTCACGCAGCAGCACGTTCAGGCGCTTGGACTCGGGCACGAAGGTGGCCGGGCGCAGCAGGTCCTTGATGTTGAAGCTGTCGCCGTTTTCCTGAAGGATCAGCGGTAGCAGGTCCTTGGCCAGCAGCACACCCATGACGTCGTCATGGCTTTCGCCGACGACCGGGTAGCGCGAGTGAGCGGAGTCGACCACGGCGGGCAGGAACTCGCGGGGTGTCTGGGTCGCCTTGATGCTGACCATCTGCGAGCGCGGGACCATGATGTCGCGTACTTGCAGGTCAGCGACCTGGATGGCGCCTTCGACGATGGCCAGCGCTTCGCTGTCCAGCAGTTTGTTCTGGTGTGCATCGCGCAGCAGCTCCAGCAGCTCCTGGCGGTTTTTCGGCTCATGGGCAAAAGCCTGGGTGAGCTTGCCCAGCCAAGACTTCTGCCCGTTGCTCGATCGATCTTCGCTCATAGCGATTACTCTGAATCCTTTGTCGTTACAGGTTGATGTATCAGTGTTCGTCGCCGGCATAAGGGTCGGGATGACCCAGCTCTGCAAGCAACGTTCGTTCCAGTGCTTCCATTTCCTCGGCTTCGTCATCTTCTATATGGTCGTAACCGAGCAGATGCAAGCAGCCGTGAATCACCAGATGGGCCCAGTGGGCCTCGCCAGTCTTGCCTTGTTCGCGCGCTTCGCGCTCCACCACCGGGACGCAGATCACCAGGTCGCCCAGCAGCGGGATGTCGAGCAGTTCGTCGGGCACGTCGGCGGGAAATGACAACACGTTGGTGGCGTAGTCTTTCTGCCGCCAGGTGTGGTTCAGTTCGCGGCCTTCGGGCTCATCCACCAGGCGGATCGTCAGCTCCGAATCGGCGCTGCGCTGGCGCAAGGCCAGTTCACACCATTGGCGGAACTGGGTTTCGCTGGGGGCCGGGCATTCGCTGGCCAGTTGCAGGTCGAGTTCAAGCATTGTGGCGGCTGCCCTTGCCTTCGGCCGTGTCTTCGTCGGCGCGGCTCTCGAAGCGCTCGTAGGCTTCGACGATGCGCTGCACCAGCGGATGACGGACCACGTCCTTGGGCAAAAAGTGCGTGAAGCTGATGCCTGGCACGTCCTTGAGCACCTGGATGACATGGTTCAGCCCGGACTTGGTCCCGCGAGGCAGGTCGACCTGGGTGATGTCGCCGGTGATGACCGCGGTGGAGCCGAAGCCGATCCGGGTCAGGAACATTTTCATCTGCTCGACCGTGGTGTTCTGGCTTTCGTCGAGGATGATGAAGCTGTTGTTCAGGGTGCGACCACGCATGTAGGCCAGCGGGGCGACCTCGATGACCTGGCGCTCGATCAGCTTGGCGACGTATTCGAAGCCCAGCATTTCATACAGCGCGTCGTAGAGCGGGCGCAGGTAGGGGTCGATCTTCTGGGTCAGGTCGCCGGGCAGGAAGCCGAGTTTTTCCCCGGCTTCGACCGCCGGGCGCACCAGCAGGATGCGCCGTACCTGTTCGCGCTCCAGCGCGTCGACGGCGCAGGCCACGGCCAGGTAGGTCTTGCCGGTACCGGCCGGGCCGATGCCGAAATTGATGTCGTTACCCAGGATTTCCTTCACGTAGCGCTGCTGGTTCAGGCCGCGCGGGCGGATCATGCCCTTCTTCGTGCGCAGGGCGACGGCCGGTTCCGAAGGCGCGGGGTTGTCCAGCTCTTCGACCGCCGACTCCTGGAGGAACAGGTGCACGGTGTCTGGCGACAACTCGCTCCCCTTGGTTTCCCGGTAGAGGCGGCGCAGCAGGTTTTCCGCGGAGGTGGTGTGCTTGGGTTCGCCGATCAGCTCGAATTGGTTTCCGCGGTTGCGGATCTCGATGGCCAGGCGCTGTTCGATCAAGCGCAGGTGCTCGTCGAATTGCCCGCACAGATTGGCGAAGCGGCGAGCCTCAAATGGCTCGAGAATGAAACGATGAGGTTCGATGGGTGCGTTCAAGGTCGTTTTTAGCCGCCCAGGGGCAATTGAGATGAAACCAAGGATAGCGCCAGTAGGCTGGGTGCGAAAGCTCTTAAACAGGGCAATTCCATTCCTGCGACCGACGTGAACCTGTGGGGAGCAATCTGTGGGAGCGGGCTTGCTCGCGAAGGCGGTGGTTCAGGCCACTCAGTGTTGAGCGCGAAACCGCTTTCGCGAGCAAGCCCGCTCCCACAAGGCAATGATGTAGTTATTGGACCAGCGAGCCGCGCAGGGAATGCGGTTGCGCGGCGTCGATGTGCACGTCGGCGAACTGGCCGATCAGGGCTGGGGTGTCGCAACGGAAGTTGACGATGCGGTTGTTTTCCGTGCGTCCCTGCAATTCGCCGGGGTCTTTCTTCGAGTAATCGGTCACCAGGATCCGCTGGATGGAGCCGACCATTTGTCGGCTGATCTCGAAACCTTGCTGGTTCAGGCGGTGTTGCAGGGCGTTGAGCCGTTCTTTTTTCAACTCTTCGGGGGTGTCGTCCGCCAGGTCGGCCGCCGGCGTGCCGGGGCGCTGGCTGTAGACGAAGGAATAGGAGAAGTCGAAGCCGACGTCTTCGATCAGCTTCATGGTCTGCTGGAAGTCCTTCTCGGTTTCGCCAGGGAAGCCGACGATGAAGTCCGAGCTGATGCAGATGCCCGGCACGGCGGCCCGCAACTTGCGTAGCTTGGATTTGTACTCCAGGGCCGTGTGGTTGCGTTTCATGGCGGCGAGGATCCGGTCGGAACCCGATTGCACCGGCAGGTGTAGGTGCTTGACCAGCTCCGGGACCTCGGCGTGGGCCTGGATCAGGCTGTCCGAGAACTCCAGCGGGTGCGAGGTGGTGTAGCGGATGCGGTCGATGCCGTCCACCGCGGCCACGACGCGGATCAGCTCGGCGAGATCCGCCAGGCGGCCATCGTGGGTCAGGCCGCGATAGCCGTTGACGTTCTGGCCCAGCAGCGTCACTTCGCGCACGCCGTTTTCCGCCAGGTGGATGATCTCGGCGATCACGTCGTCGAACGGCCGGCTGACCTCTTCGCCGCGGGTGTAGGGCACGACGCAGAAGGTGCAGTATTTGCTGCAACCTTCCATCACCGAGACATAGGCGCTCGGGCCGTCGATGCGTGGTTCGGGCAGGTGGTCGAACTTTTCGATCTCCGGGAACGAAATGTCCACCTGGGGCAGCCTGGTCACACGCGCGGCGTCGATCATCTCGGGCAGGCGGTGCAAGGTCTGCGGGCCGAAGACCACGTCCACGTACGGCGCGCGGTCGCGGATGGCGGCGCCTTCCTGGCTGGCCACGCAGCCGCCCACGGCGATGACCATGTCCGGGTTGGCCAGCTTCAGCTCGCGCCAGCGGCCGAGCTGGGAGTACACCCGGTCTTGGGCACGTTCGCGGATCGAGCAGGTGTTGAGCAGGATCACGTCCGCGTCTTCGGCGCGGGCAGTGACTTCCAAGGCCTGGTGGTCGCCCAGCAGATCGACCATGCGCGAGCTGTCGTACTCGTTCATCTGGCAACCGTGGGTTTCGATGTAAAGCTTCTTGGCCATGGACGGGTCATCACGTGATTCAAAGAACCGCGCATTATAGGGAACAAGTCAGCGGGTTCCTACCGCTGCCGGAGCAGTGGCTATGCTATAGTTTGCGCCCTCATTTTTACCCGCCGATGTGTTTCGCCAGCCATGACCAAACGTGAAGCTCCAATCTACAAGGTGATTTTCCTCAACCAGGGCCAGGTGTTCGAAATGTACGCCAAGCAGATCTACCAGAGCGATCTGTGGGGCTTCCTGGAAGTGGAAGAATTCGTCTTTGGGGAGCGCACGCAAGTGGTCGTCGACCCGAGCGAGGAAAAGCTCAAGGCTCAGTTCGAGGGCGTGGTACGCAGTTTCGTGCCCATGCACTCGATCGTGCGCATCGACGAAGTCGAACGCCTGGGCACGCCGAAAATCAGCGAAGCCCGCGCTGGGGTGGGCAATGTGATGCCGTTTCCGATGCCGATGCCTGAGAAGTAAGGCGTAAAGCCTCTTGGTTGCTGCAAGCGGACTTTGTGGCGAGGGAGCTTGCTCCCGTTGGAGTGCGAAGCGCTCCCAGGATCTTTGGGGTTGCTTCGCAACCCAGCGGGAGCAAGCTCCCTCGCCACAATAAGATACTCCCAGCCACTGGGGGGCTGCGGTTTCAGGGCAGCGGCGAAAAAGGCGTACGCCCATCGGCGTTCTGCAATTCCATCAGGTACTTGCGAAAGATCTGCCCGAGCACCTGGGTGGCCACTTCCAGCTCGTCGCGGGGCATTTGCTCGGCGACTTCGTCGGCGGTGTCCAGGGCGTCTTCGGCGCCGTTGACCGCCGCCATCTTCAGGACGATGTAGGCCTGGACATTGTTGGCGGGTACGCCTTCACCATGAAAGAACATGCCGCCCAGCTTGAATTGCGCCTGGGCATGGCCTTGCAGCGAGGCTTTTTCGAAATAGTCGAGGGCTTGCTTGAGGTCGCGCGGCGCAGCCTTGCCTTCGTAGTAGAACTCGCCCAACTCGTACTGTGCCTGCGCATCGCCTGCATCCGCCGCTTTTTGACAGGCGTCGAGGGCCGGTGCGAGATCTTGTGGCTGGGTGTTGAGCGTGCAACGGCCCAGCGCCGGGATCAACAACGAGTTGCCGCCTGCCTGTGCATTCGCCAGCAGGGGCTGAAGGAGCAACAGGCAGCCCAAGGCAAGGGTGCGGCCGGTGCGGTTCATGGGAATCGACTTACCTCTGAGGGGCGCGCGGACCCTCCGGGGGATCCAATAAGCGCGCATTATGAAATAAGCGGGGCCATCCTTACAAAGTCTTTACTCGTTTTTCTGCTGCGAGGGAATGCCAACGGCTGCTTCGCGGCGAAATCCGTAGGAAAAGGATAGGAGGTTGTCGGCAATCACTGACGCCGGCATCAGCCAGCGTCAGTTATCCACAGGCTTATTTCAAGGCTGCGAACGCTCGCTCGGCTGCGTCGAGGGTGATTTTCAGCTCCGCCTCGCCATGGGCGATGGAGGTGAAGCCGGCTTCGAACGCGCTCGGCGCCAGGTATACGCCGCCTTCAAGCATCAGGTGGAAGAAACGCTTGAAGCGATCGGCGTCGCTGGCCATGACGTCTTCGAAGGTGACGATGTCATCGGCACCGCTGAAGTACAGGCCGAACATGCCGCCGGCCTGGGTGGTGACGAACGGGATGCCGGCCGCGTCGGCGCGAACCTGCAAGCCGTCGAGCAGGCGCGTGGTGTAGTCGGTCAGTTCGGCATGGAAACCCGGGCGACTGATCAGGCGCAAGGTGGTCAGGCCAGCGGCCATGGCCAGTGGGTTGCCCGACAGCGTACCGGCCTGGTAGACCGGGCCCAGTGGGGCGATGCATTCCATGATGGCGCGCTTGCCGCCGAAGCAGCCCACCGGCATGCCGCCGCCGATGATCTTGCCGAAGGTGCTCAGGTCCGGCGTCACGCCATAGTGGGCCTGGGCGCCGCCGAGGGCCACGCGAAAACCGGTCATCACTTCGTCGAAGATCAGCACCACGCCATGCTGGTCGCAGAGGCGACGCAGGCCTTCGAGGAAGCCCGGTGCCGGTGGTACGCAGTTCATGTTGCCGGCCACCGGCTCGACGATGATGCAGGCCACTTCCTGGCCGACGTCGGCGAGCATCTTCTCGACTTCTTCGAGGTCGTTGAACGGCAGGGTCAGGGTGTGCTTGGCAAACGCCGCTGGCACGCCGGCCGAGCTCGGGACGCCTTGGGTCAGGGCACCGGAACCGGCCTTGACCAGCAAACTGTCGGAGTGGCCGTGGTAGCAGCCTTCGAACTTGATGATGCTGTCGCGACCGGTGAACCCGCGTGCCAGGCGGATCGCGCTCATGGTCGCCTCGGTGCCGGAACTGACCATGCGCACCATCTCCATCGACGGCACGATCGAGCAGACCAAGTCGGCCATTTCGGTTTCCATCGCGGTGGGTGCGCCATAGGACAGGCCGTGGACCAGTTGCTGGCGTACGGCGTCGAGCACCTCTGGATGGCTGTGGCCCAGGATCATCGGTCCCCACGAGCCGACGTAGTCGACATAGCGCTTGTCGTCTTCGTCGGTCACGTACGCGCCTTCGGCGTGCTTGAAGAACAGCGGGGTGCCGCCGACGCTCTTGAACGCCCGGACGGGAGAGTTCACGCCACCGGGAATGTGTTTCTGGGCATTGGCAAACAGGGTTTCGGAACGGGACATGGTTGGGCTCTCGAAATCGAAAAAAAAGATTATTGGGGCTGCAGCAGGGCGTTGAAGGCGCGGGCGTGGCGCGTCACCTCTGCGCTGCTGTCAGCGCCGAACAGGCCATGGACCACGGCCAGCAGGTCGACACCGTGGGCCACCAGCGGGGCGGCGTTGTCCAGGGTGATGCCGCCGATGGCGCAGACCGGAACGTGCAGCCTGGCATGGGCTTGTGCGAGTAACTCAAGCGGTGCGCCGGGGGCGCCGGGCTTGGTGGTGGAGCTGAAGAAGCGCCCGAATGCCACATAGCTGGCGCCTTCGGCGGCGGCCTGCTCGGCCAGCTCCAGGCTGGCGTGGCAGGTGGAGCCGATGATCGCCTTGCTTCCCAGCAGCGCCCGCACCGGGGCCAGCGGGCCGTCGGTCTGCCCCAGGTGCACGCCGACGCCCAGGCGTGCGGCCAGTTCGGCGTCGTCGTTGATGATCAACTGGGTGTTGTAGCGCTCGCACAGGTTGCGCAGGGCTTCGGCTTCGCGCAGGCGACGGGCCTCGTCGCTGCTCTTGTCGCGGTATTGCAGCAGGGCGACGCCACCTTCCAGCGCGGCCTCGACATACGCGAGGAATTTGCCGGCCAGCAGTTGGCCGTCGGTGATGGCGTAAAGGCCACGTAATTTCATTCCACAGGCCTCCGGAGCTAGGAGCAGAAATCCAGCGGCAGGCGACGCGGCACGAACTGGCCTTGGCCCAGCCGTTCGGCATCGCGCAGGGTGCGCCAGGTGTAATCCAGTGCGGTCTTGACGGCGCTGGCGAGCTGTTCGCCCTGGGCCAGGCGGCCGGCCAGGGCGCTGGCGAGGGTGCAGCCGGAACCGTGATAGCTGCCGGGCAGGCGCTGGCAGGTAAAGGTTTCGCGGTGGCCATCGCGGCTGTACAGGCGATTATGGACTTCATGTTCATCGCCGTGGCCACCGGTGATCAACAGGTGCTTGACGAAAGGCAGCAGTTTTTCGGCGCATTCATCGGCGCTGCCCTCGGGCAGTTCGGCGAGGATGCGTGCTTCCGGCAGGTTGGGCGTGGCGATGATTGCCAAGGGCAAGAGGCGTTCGCGCATGGCGTAGCCGACCTCGTCCTTGCCCAGCCGCCCGCCACCGCCGGCGCGCAGCACCGGGTCGCAGACCATGGGCAGGTGCGGGTGCGCCTGGAGCAGTTCGACCACGGTGTCGACCATTTCCAGTGAACCAAGCATGCCCAACTTGACCGCCGCCACCGTCGAATCGTTGAGCACGGCATTGGCTTGCGCCAACACCCAGGCCCGATCGAGCACGCGGAAATCACTGACGTTGACCGTGTCTTGCACGGTCAACGCGGTCACCGCCGGAGCGGCATGACAGCCCTGGGCGAGCAGGGCTTCGATATCTGCCTGCAAGCCGGCGCCACCACTGGGGTCGTGGCCGGAGAGACAGAGGACAACGGGGCGAGAGCTGTAGATATTCATGGTGCGCGAGCTTACCACCAAACCCTTCGATCGGCGCGCACCTGTGACGAGGCCCCGAGGCTTATCCGGTAATCTGACCGAAGCAACAGCTCTATCTCAATGCTTTCCCCTGGAACGCCCGTTCTAGAGCCTTCTGTGGGAAAAATTTCAATGGTGCAAATTGGCCATCAACGGCTATGCTAGTGATGGATCCAACTCATAACAGGTAATGCCGGTTTTACGTCTACTCAGGGAATGGGGGACTTCCTGACTCAACCGGACAGGCCATGCTGGGGCTTAAATGCGCTATTTGTTGATGTTGTTACTGTGCTTGTCCCCCTTGGCAAGTGCCCTCGAATTCGATGAGTTCACCCAAAACCTGCCCCTGGGCCAAGCCCTGCAAGTGTTCGAGGACGCGAGCGGCAATGCCAGCCTCGATGACGTCCTGGCCCAGGCCGCGGCCGGCGGCTTCAAGCCCCATGACAAAGCTACGCTAAACGCCGGTTATTCGCGTTCGGCGTTCTGGTTGAAAGTCGACCTGCAGTACCGCCCCGCGAACCCGGACGCCCAGCGCACCTGGCTGCTGGAGTTGGCGTATCCGCCGCTGGACCATCTCGACCTGTACCTGCCCGATGCTGCCGGGGTGTATCAGTTGGTGCGCCGCACCGGCGACGCGCTGCCTTTCGCGAGTCGTGAAATCCGCCAGAACAACTACCTGTTCAGCATCGATTTCAAGCCCGAACAGCAGCGCACCGTCTACCTGCGCCTGCAAAGCCAGGGGTCGATCCAAGCACCGCTGACGTTGTGGTCGAGCACCGCCTACCTGGAGCAGCAGCCGGTGCGCCTGTACGTGCTGGGGATCATTTATGGCGTGCTGTTGGGGATGCTGGTCTACAACCTGTTCATCTACTTGAGCGTGCGGGACACCAGCTACCTCTATTACATCGTTTACATCGCTTCGTTCGGCCTCTACCAGTTGTCGGTCAACGGCGCGGCCGTGGAGTATTTCTGGCCGGACAACCCCTGGTGGGCCAACGCTGCGACGCCCTTCTTCATCGGCTGCGCAGGCCTGTTTGGCAGCCAGTTCGCCCGCAGCTTCCTGCAAACCGCCCAACATAGCCGCTGGCTCGATCGGCTGCTGTTGGCCCTGATCGCCTACAGCGCCGTGGTGGTCGGCCTGTCGTTGATGACCAGCTATGCCCTGGCGTTGCGCCTGGCAACGGCACTGGCGCTGGTCTTCACCGTGGTGATCTTCGCCGCCGGGCTGTTTGCCTGGTGGCGTGGCTTGCGGGTGGCGCGGTATTTCATCATTGCCTGGTCGGCGTTTCTGCTGGGCGGCGTCGTCAATACGCTGATGGTGCTCGGCTACCTGCCAAACGTGTTCCTGACCATGTACGCCAGCCAGATCGGTTCGGCCATCGAAGTGGCGCTGCTGTCCCTGGCCCTGGCCGACCGTATCAATGCCATGCGCGAGCAGCAGGCTCAGATCCTGCTCGACGCCGGGCAAAAACTGGAAGTGCTCAACCAGCAACTGGCCCAGGGCAACAAGCTCAAGGATGAATTCCTCGCGACCCTGACCCATGAACTGCGCACGCCAATGAATGGGGTGATCGGTTCGTTGGAGTTGATGGAAACCGTCGAGATGGACGAGGAGATGACCCAGTATCAGCAGACCGCCGCCGGTTCGGCGCGGGACATGATGCGCATGGTCAACGGCATCCTCACACTCACCGAGCTGCAGGCTGGCAAGCTCAAGGCCTGTCCGGTTCCGTTCAGCCTGCGTGAGGTAATCGCGGCATTGGAGGTGCAGTTCGGGGCCAATGCGGCCGCCAAGGGCCTGGATTTCAAGGTGGACGTGGCCCCGAGCCTGCCGGATCGGCTGCTGGGTGACCGTTGCAAGCTGGCCCAGTGCCTGGAGTGTCTTCTGGACAACGCCATCAAGTTCACCCGGGTCGGTGGCCTGGCGTTGCGCGTCAGCGGCCGGTCGACGCAGCTCGATGGGCTGGTGTTGTCGTTCGCGGTGATCGACACCGGTATCGGCTTTACCGACCTGGGTGAAGCGACCCTGTACCAGCGGTTCTTCCAACTGGACGGCTCGATGACCCGCGAATACGGCGGCCTCGGCGTGGGCTTGGCCATCTGCCGGCAACTGGTGGAGTTGCTCGGCGGGCGCCTGACCCACACCTCGGAGCCGGGTCGCGGCAGTCGTTTCCAGCTGGACGTCGAGTTTGATGTCGCCTTGCCCGCGCCTGATCCGTCATCGCTCGCGTTCGGCGAACGCCAGGACGCGCGCTTGCCCCAGGACTGCACGGTGCTGCTGGCGGACGACAACAGCATCGATCAGTTGGTGATGCGCGGCATGCTGCTCAAGCTGGGTTACCGAGTGCGTACGGCCGACAGCGGCCGCGCGGCGCTGGAACTGTTGCAGGGCGAGAGTTTTGATGCCGTGTTGCTTGATTGCCAGTCGCCACCTTTCGACGGCGTGTCGGTCTGCTGCCAGATTCGCACGCTGCCCGGTTGCGAGGAGCTGCCGGTGCTGGTGGTCAGCCCGACCCTGGGGCATGAGCGCTGCCCGTCGGGCGCCCTGGTGGATTACCTGGGCAAACCGGTGAAATTCGAGGCGTTGCAGGCCATGCTCCAGCGGCGGGTGCTGTGTCCGAAGCAGGGTGAACGTGCCGACATTTAGGCGCATATGACACTTTGTTCGGCCGGGAGGCGGTGCTTAACTGAACCTCTGCTGGCTGACCAAGGAGCCCTGTCATGAACCTGCACCAGTTCGCCGAAACCCACGACGTCACCAACCAGCCACCGTCCCTGGATGGTGCCAACCTGTATCGCATCGACCTGCCGCTGCAGCAGTGGGCCCTGCGTTTTGGGGCGGGCTGGGCGCAGGCGCGGATCGATGCGTACGGGGCGCTGGCCGGCGGGCCGCTGATGGAGGCAGGGTTCCTGGCCAACCAGAATAAACCGGTCTTTGCCAGCCATGACCGCTACGGCCACCGGATCGACCTGGTGGAGTTTCATCCGGCCTATCACCAGTTAATGCGCACCGCCGTCGAGCATGGCCTGCCCAGTTTGCCTTGGGCCCATCCGCAGCCTGGCGCCCACGTGGCCCGTGCGGCGATGACCTATTTGCACAGCCAGGCCGAGGCCGGTACCGGCTGCCCCCTGACCATGACGTTCGCCAGTGTCCCGGCGCTGCGCTTGCAGCCTGACCTGGCCGAGCGCTGGCTGCCGAAGGTGCTCGCCACCGAGTACGACCCGCGCAACGTCGGCATGGCCCACAAGGCTGGGGTCACCCTCGGCATGGCAATGACCGAGAAACAGGGCGGCACCGACGTTCGGGCCAACACCACCAAGGCTTTCCCGGTGGGCCCCAGCGGTCCCGGCCAGGCCTATGAGCTGGTGGGTCATAAGTGGTTCTGTTCGGCGCCGATGTGCGACGCCTTCCTGACCCTGGCCCAGACCGACAAGGGCCTGACCTGTTTTTTGCTGCCACGCCATCGCCCGGACGACACCCGTAACCAGTTCTACATCCAGCGCCTGAAGAACAAACTGGGCAACTGCTCCAATGCTTCCAGCGAAGTGGAGTTCCGCGGGGCGTTGGCCTGGATGATCGGGGAGGAAGGGCGCGGTGTGCCGACGATCATCGAGATGGTCGCCATGACCCGTTTCGATTGCATGGTTGGC
This sequence comes from Pseudomonas chlororaphis, assembly GCA_001023535.1. Taxonomy (NCBI): domain Bacteria; kingdom Pseudomonadati; phylum Pseudomonadota; class Gammaproteobacteria; order Pseudomonadales; family Pseudomonadaceae; genus Pseudomonas; species Pseudomonas chlororaphis. Next base: position 1,913,668 of record CP011020.1, on the reverse strand, counting down.
TCCAGCGCCCTGATGCGCCAGGCGCTGACCCAGGCCAGCCATCACTGCGCGCATCGCAAGGTCGGCGGCAAGCTGTTGAGCGAGCAGCCACTGATGCAGAACGTACTGGCCGACCTGGCGCTGGAAAGCGAGGCCGCGCTGGCCTTGAGCCTGCGCATGGGCCGGGCGCTGGACCACTTGAGCGACGACCACGAGGCCCGGTTCGCCCGGCTGGTGACGGCGGTGGGCAAGTACTGGATCTGCAAGCGCGCTCCGGCGATGATCAACGAGGCCGCCGAGTGCATGGGCGGCGCCGGTTACGTCGAGGACAGCATCCTGCCGCGCCTGTACCGGGAGGCGCCGGTCAACTCGACGTGGGAAGGTTCCGGCAATGTGCAGTGCCTCGACGTGCTGCGAGCGTTGTCGAAGGAGCCAGGCGTGTTGGAGGTGCTGTTCAACGAACTGGGTGACGGACACGGCGATCGGCGCCTGGCGGACCATATCGGTCGGTTGCAGGCGGCGTTTAAGGACACCGACGACATTCAGTACCGCGCCCGGCAATTGACCGAAGACATCGCCGTTGGCCTGCAAGCCAGGCTGTTGCTCGAAGCGGGCAACAGCGACGTCAGCGATGCCTTCATCGCCAGCCGCCTGGGTGCCGCGGGCCGTGCCTACGGCACCTTGCCTCGGGGCTTGAATGTCGAAGCGATCGTGACGCGCTCCACCCCGCATGGCTTTTAGACACAACACATAACCCTGTGGGAGCGGGCTTGCTCGCGAAGGCGTCGGTCCATCCAGCATCTGCGGTGGCTGATATACCGCAATCGCGAGCAAGCTCGCTCCCACAGGGAATCGATCGAGTCCACTACGCCACTGTTCCCGTCGGGCGGCGATGCAGGCAAGATGAGGGCCTGCAAGTCAGAACACAGGAAGCTGATCGTGACCGAAGCGTTTATTGTCGTTCAAACCGCCGAACAAGCCGTGGATCGTCTGGCGGCCCTGCACGAGCGTGCGACCACCGCGCTGAACCAGGCGCTCATGCGTTATCTCAAGGACCGTATCGAGCCGGATGCCGAGCAACGTGCGCTGTTTCGCTACCCCGCCCTGCGCCTGACCTACCACTGCCACGGTGAAGTCCCGCAAACCACTCGCGCCTACGCCAAGGTCCAATTGCCGGGCACCTACTGCGTGACCGTCACCCATCCGGCCGCGTTCCGTAAATACCTGCTGGAGCAGTTGGTCCCGCTGATGCACGACTTCACCGTCACTGTCGAAGTGGGCGTCAGCGAGCAGAACATTCCCTATCCCTACGTGGTGGAACAGGGCGATGAGCTGGCCGGTTCCGGCGTGACCGCCGCGGTGCTGGCGCGGGTGTTCCCCAGCACCGACCTGTCGGCCGCCACCGATGGCATTGCCGACGGCCTCTACGACTGGGAAAACACCGATCCGCTGCCCCTGGCGCTGTTCGACGCCGCCCGGGTGGACTTTTCCCTGCGTCGGCTGGTGCATTACACCGGCAGCGACTGGCGCCATGTACAGCCCTGGATCCTGCTGACCAACTATCACCGCTATGTCGACCAGTTCATCGTCCATGGTCTTGAACAACTGCGCAGCGACCCGCGTTTCGTGCGCATGGTGTTGCCGGGCAACGTGATCATCGACAAGCACATGGACCACAGCGAAGCCTCGGCCATCGCCGCCGGGGTGGTCTGGCACCGCTACCAGATGCCCGCCTATCACCTGCAGGCCAGCGATGGCCACGGCGTCACGCTGGTGAACATCGGCGTCGGCCCGTCCAATGCCAAGAACATCACCGACCACCTGGCGGTGCTGCGCCCGCATTGCTGGCTGATGATCGGCCACTGTGGCGGGTTGCGGCAGTCCCAGACTATCGGCGACTACGTGCTGGCCCACGCCTACATGCGCCGTGATGGCATCCTCGACCGAGTGGTGCCGCCGAATATCCCGATCCCGGCCCTGGCGGAGGTGCAACTGGCGCTCCAGCAGGCCGCGGCGAACATCACCGGGGAAAAGGGCGACGAGCTGAAGAAGCGCCTGCGCACCGGCACCGTGCTGACCTACGACGACCGCAACTGGGAACTGCGCTGGGCCCAGGAACGGCCCTTGATCAACCTGTCTCGCGCCGTGGCGGTGGACATGGAAAGCGGCACCATCGCCGCCCAGGGCTATCGTCTGCGGGTGCCGTACGGCACCTTGCTGTGCGTTTCGGACAAGCCGCTGCACAGTGAGATCAAGCTGCCGGGGTCGGCCAACGCGTTCTACGAGCGAGCGGTCAACCAGCACTTGAAGATCGGCATCGCGGCGCTGGACCTGCTGCGCACCGAACTCAATTCGCTGCATTCGCGCAAGCTGCGCAGCTTCGACGAGCCGCCGTTCCGCTGATTCGACGGTGGTCATTTGACGGTCGGGCCACTAGCATGGGTGGCCCCGACCGTTAGATGTTGTATTCGCCATGCCCCGTCCGCCCCGTCCCGCTTCCCGTCGCCCTGGCGCGAAGCCTCAAGCCAATGCCCCGCGTCGTGTCGCCAAGGCACCGCCGGCCGAGCCGAAGCTGATCCTGTTCAACAAACCCTTCGACGTGCTGACGCAATTCAGCGACGGTGAAGGGCGGGCGACGCTCAAGGACTTTATCGACGTGCCTGGCATCTACCCGGCCGGGCGGCTGGATCGCGACAGCGAAGGGTTGCTGTTGTTGACCAACGATGGGCAACTGCAGGCGCGCATCGCCGACCCCCGGCATAAGCTGGCCAAGACCTATTGGGTGCAAGTAGAGGGTGAGCCGAGCGCCGAGCAATTGCAGCGTTTGCGCGAGGGGGTGGAACTGAACGACGGCATGACCTTGCCGGCCGAGGCTCGCCAGTTGGATGAGCCGGCGTTGTGGCCGCGCAACCCGCCGGTGCGTTTTCGCCTCAGCGTGCCCACGAGCTGGCTGGAGCTGGTGATCCGTGAAGGGCGCAATCGCCAGGTGCGCCGCATGACGGCGGCGGTCGGCTTGCCGACCCTGCGGCTGGTGCGGGTCAGGATCGGTGACTGGACCCTCGAAGGGCTCGACCAGGGCCAGTGGAAGCAAGTGCCGGCGCGCTTATAACGCCCCGGTTTCGATCAGGCCGATCACCACGCTCTTGATGACGAACGCCGCGACGCCCAGGCCCAGCACGAAAAACAGGATGAACGAGCCGAAACGCCCGGCCTTGGATTTTTTCGCCAGGTCCCAGACGATGAAACCCATGAAAATGATCAGGATGCTGACCAGGCCGGTCATCATCCACTCTTCGAAAACAGCAGGATCCATCAGGACACTCCGGCGTAAGCGGGCTTGAAAAGTCGCGGCGAGTATAAGGCATGAGGCGCGGGCGCGGGATTGGCCTGCGGCGGTGTGTCGCAGCTATCCATCGGCTGACGCGTTGTGGCGAGGGAGCAAGCTCCCCCGCCACAAAAGCGGTCAGCTGCGCAGGTGAGTCAACGGCAGCTCGGTGCTGTTGAGTACCTGGTTCAGCACGAAACTTGACCGCACGCTGGTGACGCCATCGATCCGGGTCAGGTGCCCCAGCAGCAGTTTCTGGTAGTGGTCCATGTCCGGCACCACCACCTTGAGCTGGTAGTCCGCGTCCATGCCCGTGACGAGGCTGCATTCGAGCACCTGGGGCAGGTTACGGATCGCCGCCTCGAAGTTTTCGAAACGCTCGGGGGTGTGCCGGTCCATGCCGATCAGCACGTAGGCTGTCAGGCTCAGGCCGAGCATCTTGCGGTCGAGCAGGGCGACCTGGCGGGTGATGTAGCCGTCGTCTTCCAATTGCTTGACCCGCCGCGAGCAGGGCGAGGGCGACAGGCCGATGCGCTCGGCCAGTTCCTGATTGGAGATGCGTGCATCGCGCTGCAATTCCGCCAGAATACTCAGGTCGTATCGGTCGAGTTTGCTCATCGGTCGGGCCTTTATCTGGATAATTGCGGAATATTATCTATCCAGGGCTAAAAATTGCGCAAGCCATGTTTATTTGAGCAATATTCGCAATCATCTGTCGGCGCCCCAGGCCTATCCTTATCACCAAGATCACTGCTCGGACAAACAGTCCAGTGCAGCCCGCCCAATCCGGCCGGCTGCGGTCGCAGCACCCACCGGTGACTGGCAGACCCCCGAGCTGCACACTGTCCAGAAGACGGCGTGAGGTGAGCCGACGTCAAAAGCGTCGAGCACGGACTAGATTCTCAAGGGGAGGCCGACGGGCCTCCCTTTTTTATTGAGCGCAGATTCTGTTTTGGCTAGGGGGCGTCATAGCCGCAGGAGCGCAGGCGCTGGCGGGTCAGGCGTTTGTCCGGGTAATCGGCACCCCAATTGAGGTGCTGGTCATAGCGGGATTTGACGTGGGCGCAGGCGGCTTTGATTTTTTCCTCAGCCTCGGCCAGGGCGGCATCGGACAGGCGATTGATTTTCAGGCTCTGGAAGAATGGCAGGATAAAGGCCTGATCCAGGTCATAGCCCTTGGTGCCTTCGGGCAAGCGTTGGCCGGCGCTGACCGAGAACGGCTGTTTCAGGCCGCTCTGGTTTTCCCAGCACCAGTAGGTGACGTCCTCTTCCCAGGTATCCGTCGGGCTGTGCCATATGTCGTAGAAGCGCAGGCATCGCATGCCTTGCCGGGTGACCCACTCGATCTCTTCGGGGCGTGCCTTGCTTGGGGTGAGGTCCATCAGGGCGAGTTTGTTTTGCAGGAACTGTTCAGGAGCATAGAGCGCTCCTTCGTCCTTGCCATCGAGCAGGCCTTCAACGGTGATCCAGCGCGATGAGGCCAGCACGACGAGGTCGTTGGAGCGATAGCTGCCGCTGGCACTCGCCGACTGAATGTCGCGGACTTTGTCATAATTGAAGCCGCTTTTGACCGTGCCGCACGGCGTGTGCCGCAATGGCCCTGGCAAGTCGTAGGAGAAGCGTGGGCTCAAGGTGACCCTTTGCTCCCCGACTTCACACAGCATCCGGCTTAGCCGCCGATCATCTTCATGCACCAGCGGTGTGCGCCCGCAGCCCCACAAGGCCGTGAGTAACAGCGCCAAAGCAACAAACCTAATCTCCAACACGAAGGCCTGTATGACGGGGGCTCGTTCTCGTGCGGATGAAACTGACATACCTTCACTCCCTTGATAGTTCGCTGCGGCGGACGCCGGCTGGCGCTTTCGGCGAATAGAACCGTTCCTGTCGTCGACGAAATCGGCGGGTATCTTAAACCCCGGGGGCAGAGCGGCAAATGCCTGCTAAATAAAGCCTGTGGCTGATAACCTGTCGCAGAACCGGCCTGGGGTTTCCCAGTCTTATCATCAGGCCCTGAACCGTCGTGAGGAATAACATGAAGTCGCGCATCTGGCGTTTGGCAGGTGTTGGTCTGTTGTGGGCAAGTGTCAGTGCGCAGGGAATGGCCGATGATCAGCAAAACCGCGGAGGCCCGGACGGCGGCCGCGGCTACGATCCGCGCGGCGGCAACGACCAGGGCCACATCGAGCAACCCCGGCCCCGGAACAACGAGATCATCCGAGGCGACAACAGCCGGCAGTTCGAGCCGGGTGCCCAGCGCCAGGGCGGCCCCTCCTATGATCGAGGTCCCCGTGACCCCAATGGCTACGGCCGGCCGCCGTCGCCGCCGCCGGGCAATAACTTGCCGATCCAGGGGCGACCCGACAGCGTGAACCAGACCCGTGAACCGCAACCGGGGTATTACCGCGATATCCCGCGTCGCGGCGATGGCTATCCCAACGGCGGGCCACGTCCAAGCCATGACAACCGCCCTGAACAGCATTGGCCCGGTCGCCCGGACGGGCACGGCAATGGCTGGGGCCCAGGCCCGCAATATCGCCCGGGGTACGTGATCGACCGTTTCCCGGATCGCAACTACCGCGTGCCCTATCGCGGCCAGGATTACTTCTATTCGGGCGGCTATTGGTACCGTCCCCAGGGGCCACGCTACATCGTGGTCGAGCCGCCACGGGGCATCCGTACCCGTTACCTGCCTGACTACGCCAGGGAAGTGTGGATCGGCAGTTCGCTGTTCTTTCTCGCCGCTGGCGCCTATTACGTCTATGAGGCCAACACCCGGGATTACGTCGTGGTCGAGCCGCCGGTGGCCAACCCGCAGCCTCAACCCCAGGGCAACAGCTACGACGTGGTGGCGTATCCGGCCAACGGCCAGTCACCCGAGCAGGTCAACCAGGACGGCTACGACTGTTATCGCTGGGCGGTGCAGCAGAGTGGTTTCGACCCGCGCAACTACACTTATCCACCGGCTCCGGAGGTGGTGCAGACCTACCGACAGGCCCAGGGCAGTTGCCTGAGCAGCCGTGGTTACCAAGTGAATTACTGAAGCGTCAGCGCCCTTTGTGGCGAGGGAGTGTGCTCCCTCGCCACAGGCGGCGCATCAGGCCCTCGCGCCCTTGACCACTTCCGACGGGTCCGCGTGCACCAGCACTTCGGCCTTGGGGTAGGCGCGATGGATGGCGTCGGCGGCCTGGTCGCTGATTTCGTGGGCGATGGACAGGGTCAACTCGCCCGGCAGTTCCAGGTGCAACTGCACGAACCAGTGGTTGCCCGAGATCCGCGTGCGCAGGTCATGGGCGCCCAGCACGCCGGGTACGGCGCAGGCCAGTTCCAGCATGTGCTGGCTGACGTCCGGCGGCAGTTCTTCATCCATCAGCACCGCGAAGCTTTCCCGGCCGATCTGGATGGCGCTCCACAAAATGTAGGCGGCAATGCCCAAACCGAACCAGGCATCGAGTTGATACCAGCCGAACCCGGCGAGCACCAGGGCGATCAGGATGCTGCCATTGAGCAACAGGTCGGAGCGATAGTGCAGCGAGTCGGCGCGCACGGCGTTGGAGCCGGTGGCGCGGATGACTCGATGTTGCAGCACCAGCAGCGCCACGGTCAGGGCCAGGGAAAACACGATCACGCCAACGCTTAGCCAGGGCGCGTCCACCGGGACAGGCTGCTTCAGGCGCTCGATGGCCTGCAATGCGATCAATACGGCACTGCCGCCGATGAACAGCGCCTGGGCCATGCCGGCCAGGGACTCGGCCTTGCCGTGTCCGTAGCGATGGTCATCGTCGGCGGGGCGCAGGGCGTAATGCACCGCCAGCAGATTGAGCAGCGAGGTGACGCCGTCCAGTGCCGAGTCGGTCAGGCCGGCGAGCATGCTCACCGAACCGCTCAGCCACCAGGCCAGCGCCTTGGCGATCACCAGGATCAGCGCCACGGCCACCGAGGCACGGGTGGCCAGGCGCAGCAGGCGCGCGTGTTCAGTCGCCGTGGTCATGGCGCGATCGCTCCTTCAACGGCGCCCTTCATGCGGCGGGCTTGAGACCGAGCGCGGCCAGTTGCTGTGCGCTGCCCTTGTGCTGGATCAGTCGCGGGTCGTCCAGTGGGAAGCTGCGGCCCAGTTCGCGTTCCAGGATCGCCTGCAACACATGGTTATTGACTGTGCCGTCGGGGTTGATGGCCGGCTTGAGTTTTTCTGGCTCGATCTGGACGCTTTTGCCCGGCTCGAAGTAAATGGCGCCGGTGGCGAAGTCCACCGCGAACGCGATCAGGCCGGGAATGATGTAGAACAGCAGGCCGACGGCATCGAGCGCGGCAATCGCCGGGTCGATCTTGCCGTCAATCTGGCCACGGCGGTCGGGGTAGAAGATCGAGCCGCAGGCGCTTAGCTGGGTCAGCAGGGTGGCGACCAGGACGCCGCCGATCACGCGAAAGGGAATACGCATCACAATCTCCTGAGCAGATAAAGGCGTTGCTGGTTGGAGTCCAGACCACGCTAAACAGTTCGCCGTTATACTCGGCCCTCTGTTTTGGAGCCAGCATGATTTCTTTGCCGATCGATGAAGTTTTACCTGCCCTGCGCCAAGCCTTGGCGTCCCGCCATGAAGCCGTGCTCGAAGCGCCGCCCGGTGCCGGTAAAACCACCCGTGTTCCCTTGGCCTTGCTGGACGAGCCCTGGCTGGCCGGGCAGACCATCCTCATGCTCGAGCCGCGGCGCCTGGCCGCCCGGGCAGCGGCCGAGCGCCTGGCCAGCGAGCTGGGGGAAAAGGTCGGCGAAACGGTCGGCTACCGGATCCGCCTGGACAGCAAGGTGGGCCCCAGGACCCGCATCGAAGTGGTCACCGAAGGCATCCTCACCCGGCGCTTGCAGGACGACCCGGCGTTGGAAGGCGTGGGGCTGCTGATTTTCGATGAGTTCCACGAACGCAGCCTCGACGCCGACCTGGCCCTGGCCTTGAGCCTCAATGGCCGGGAGCTGTTTCGCGACGACCAGCCGCTGAAGATCCTGCTGATGTCCGCCACCCTCGAAGGCGAGCGCCTGGCCGGGCTGCTGGGCGATGCGCCGATCCTGCGCAGCGAAGGGCGCATGTTCCCGGTCACGGTGCGTTGGGGGCGTCCGTTCCAGCCGGGCGAGTACATCGAGCCACGCCTGGTGCAGACCGTGCTGGAAGCGCTGCACGATGAAACCGGCAGCGTGCTGGTGTTCCTGCCCGGGCAAGCGGAGATCCGCCGGGTTCACCAGCAGTTGGCCGACGCCCTGGGCGAGGGCGGCAATGTCTTGCTGTGTCCCTTGCACGGTGAACTGGATCTTGCGGCCCAACGCGCTGCCATCGACCCCGCGCCGCCGGGCCAGCGCAAAGTGGTGCTGGCGACCAACATTGCCGAGACCAGCCTGACCATCAATGGCGTGCGGGTGGTGGTCGATGCCGGCCTGGCTCGCGTCCCGCGTTTCGATCCGGGCAGCGGCATGACCCGGCTCGACACCCAGCGCATCTCCCGCGCCAGCGCCACCCAGCGGGCCGGCCGGGCGGGGCGCCTGGAGCCGGGGGCGTGCTATCGGTTGTGGTCCGAAGACCAGCACGAACAATTGGCCGCCTACGCCAGCGCGGAGATTCTCTCGGCTGACCTGGCCGGGTTGGCCCTGCAACTGGGCCGCTGGGGCATGGCGCCGCAGCAACTGGTGTGGCTCGACAGCCCGCCGGCCGCGGCTTATGCCCAGGCCCAGGACCTGCTGCAACGACTGGGCGCGCTGGAGGGCGAACAATTGACCCGCCACGGCCAAGCCATGGCCGAACTGCCTGCCCACCCGCGTATCGCCCATTTGCTGCTGCGCGGCCAGGCGCTGGGGCTGGCGGACATGGCCTGCAACGTCGCGGCGCTGTTGGGCGAGCGCGATATTCTCCGCGGCGCCGGCGCGGACTTGCACAGTCGCCTGGTGTTGCTCTCCGGCGAAGAACGAGCGACTCGCAGTGCCCAGGGCGGCGTGCAGCGGGCGCGGCAACTGGCCCGGCAATATCGCGGTTATTTACGGGGCAAGGCCGAACAAGCCGTCGCCGATCCCGATCACCCACGCTGGCTCGGCGCCTTACTGGCGCTGGCCTATCCGGACCGCGTCGCGCAACAGCGGCGGCCCGGCGGCGCGGAGTATCGCTTGGCCAATGGCCGCGCGGCACAGTTCGCCGAGGCCGACAGCCTGATGAAACACGCGTGGCTGGTGGTCGCCGACCTGGGCAGCCGCCAGGGCCAGCGCGAAGAACGGATCTACCTGGCGACGGATATTGACCCGGCGCTGTTTGACTCGGTGCTGGCCGAGCAGGTGCGCACCGTGGATCAACTGGACTGGGACGAGCGCGAAGGCGTGCTGCGTGCCGAGCGCCAGCGCAAGGTCGGCGAACTGGTGCTCAGTCGCGAGCCGCTGACCGGCCTGGACGAGGCTGCGCGCAGTCAGGCGTTGGTGAACCTGGTGCGGCGCAAGGGCCTGGAACTGTTGCCCTGGACCCCGGAACTGCGCCAGTGGCAGGCGCGGGTGGCGCTGTTGCGCCGGCTCGACCTGGAGGCCAAGGGCGAGAGCGAATGGCCGGACGTCAGCGACGGGGCATTGCTGGACAGCCTCGAAGACTGGCTGATGCCGTACCTGGGACGGGTGTCGCGCCTCAGTCATTTTGCCAACCTGGACCTCTCGAGTATCGTCCACAACCGGTTGCCCTGGCCGCTGCCGCAACGCTTGGATGAACTGGCACCGCACCATCTGAGCGTGCCTTCGGGGTCGTCGATCCGCCTGGACTACAGCGAGCACCCGCCGATCCTGGCGGTGCGCCTGCAGGAGCTGTTCGGCCTGGCGGACACCCCACGCATCGCCGGTGGCCGCCAGGTCGTCAAGCTGCACCTGTTGTCACCGGCGCGCCGGCCGGTGCAAGTCACCCAGGACCTGGCGAACTTCTGGCGCAGCACCTACGCCGAGGTGAAGAAAGACCTCAAGGGCCGTTATCCCAAGCATTACTGGCCTGACGATCCGCTGGTGGCGGAGGCGACGGCGCGGGCCAAGCCGCGCAAGGCCTGACGATGCGGCGGCGCTGGACTCAAGCAGGTTTCGCGGCAGGCGGCTGGCTCAGGTGCCTCGCCACGATGTCTGCAATCAAAAAGCCTATTTTCTCGGAGAAGGTCACCAAGAGTTGGCCGTTGGTGTACTGGAGCCTGGCCGGGGCGAGCGATTCGTCGCTTTCGGTCACCCCTTTTGCCACCGCATAGCCGTTGATCGAGACCGTCAGGCGCACTCTCTTGACGGACAAGCCATCGCCAAAATCCTTTTGCAGGACGTCCGCCGGGACGGCTCCTGAAATCCTGGGGTCCGACAGCGGTGAACCGGCCTGCCTGTCGTAATGGTTGAAGAAGCGCTCGATGAGCACCCCGTCCGCCCGCTCGAAAGTGAATGTCAGGTTTTCGAACAGCCTCTGCGGGTCGAAGGCCTGGGTGCGCAGGCAGAACGTCAGGACCTTCAAGATGATCTGCGAGCCTTTGAAGAGAGGATCGCCGGCGGGCGGGTGAACGGTTTCGCAAAAATGCAGCCGGGTCAGGTACAGGCAATCGTCCTTGACGAGGATGTTCAGGTCGATTCTGGGCGGCATGGTTTTTATCCCGGCCGCTGCGATGCCATACCATTCGTAGAAGCCACCGAACCTGTCATGGATAGGGGTGTTGGGCCTGCGCCCGTTGTTGATGTCGGATTCGTAGTAGAGCATGTCGGAACACACGGACTCCGCCAGTTCTTCAGTCGGCGAAATGTGTGCCCAGTCCCAATGCTGGATGGACGTGAAGCGTTGGTCTTCGGTTTGAATCTTGCTTTTGAGGTGGTGCGTCCCGGAGCCGGCCAGGTAGCAGGTGCCAAAGTGCTCGGTGGTCACCGTGGCTTCGGGGCGGTGGACATAGGCGCGCCGGCCGCCTTGTCCATCCAGCAGCACGCCCAGCATGTGGAAGGCGCTCGCGGTCGCGCCCATGCTCATCAGGACCTGATCGATCATGGCCGCCTCAATCAGCGCGTCGGGTTGATAGCCGAGCTTGATCTCGATGGATTGTGATAACGCCACCCAGAATTCATAGGCCGACCGGCAATCCCCGGCAAAGGCGAGCATGCCGCTGTGGTTCGGCAGGAGGTAGGTTTTACGCCCCATGCGGGCGATATGGAACGGCCCGTCCTGGTCATGCCAGTCAGTCGGTATCAGCCCCAGCGAAGGCACCCAGGCAGACATTGATTGGCGCTTGTCCGGCCCGTCGGCGCTGATCAGGCAATCGGCGATCAAGTGGGGGTCGTGCTCAGGGTTGATCAGCGCGATGACGGTCATGGTGAGTTCTCCAGGTGAGCCCAATCAGTGGGGCGTGCATTCCATGGGCGGCTGTCAGGGCTGGCGGAGTGGCTAGGGGGCAGCCGGCAACAGAAACCGTGCAATCACCGGCAGATGGTCCGAGATCCGCAACGTGTCGTCCTGGCGTACCTGGGCTTGCACCCGCTTGATCCGCGGGCTGTAGAACAGGTAGTCGACGGTGCGGTCGGGGCCGTTGAGGCCCGGGTCGTTCGGGTAGTGGGTCAACCAGTGCTCGCGGTCGATGCCGCTGGCTTCGTTGTTGGTGGGGATCATCGGGTACTTGTCCCACAGCAGGTGCAGGGCGCTGTCGGCGGAGTAGGGCGTGCGCTGTTCTACCGGCAGGCGTCGGTACTGGCCGAGGGGCAGCAGGTTGAAATCGCCGCCGATCAGCCACGGCGTGCCGGATGATTCGAGTTTGTCCAAGGCCCTGGCCACGGCGGCCACTTGCCGGGGCAAGGTCTCGTCCGGTTCGGTGGCCCGTTCCAGATGGGTGTTGAGCACTGCCAGGCGACCACCGTCCTTGAGCGCCAGGTAGCTCACCAGCAGGGCGTTCTTGGGTTGGAACTGGCGACTGATGAAGTTGGCATCGGCCACCGGCAGTTGCACCCGTTCGGCGTGGTCGATGCGATAGCGGCTCAGCGTCGCCAGTTGTCGACCGACACTGCCGAAGATATGCGGGTCGGGGATGAATTCGGCCTTCCAGTCGAAGGCGCTGGTGGCGCAGGGGTAGAGATCGGCCAGGCGTTCCTGCAACAGCTTGAGCTGATCCTGGTAGTCGCTGGCCTTGGCGCCATGGTCCAGTTCCTGGAGCAGGACGATGTCCGGTTGCTCGTCGCGAATGACCCGTGCCACTTCATCGAGGCTGAAGGCCATGTCTTCCAGGGTCGGGCTTTCGTCGTCGCCCTGGGCCAGGTCGTGCCAGAACACGTAGCGCTTGCCGGCCAGGAACTGCACGTTCCAGGTCATCACCTTCAAGGCCTGGCCGGGCATCAGTGGCGCTGCGTTGGCGGCGCAACTGACCGGCAGGGTTTCCCGGGGGTGTGGGCGCCAGGTCGAACCGTAGATCGCCAGGGCGGCCAGGCACAGGATCGACAGCAGGCCCAGCAGGGTATAGCGCAGTAGACGGGTCATGGCTCAGCTTATGGGCGAACGCAAAAGTGAGCCCGAGCATAACCGAGAGCGGTTCCCAAGCCCAAGCCCGGGACTTGCGCCGCGTGGCTCAGCGGTTCTCGGGCCTTGCTTCGAGCAGCATGAAGATGCGGAACAACACCACGCTGGTGAACAGTTGCAGGAAGCTGTGGACGCTGTCGATCAACAGGCTGATAACCGGGTTCAGGGGGCCCGGATACGCCGAGACACTGGCGCCCTTGAGCAACCACAGCGGCGCCATCACACAGAGAATGCAGGTCAGGATCCGCCAGAAATTGCCGCGGCTCATGGCCAGGCTTTCCTTCATGGCGGCCAGCGGCGTCAGGCCCCTGAGTACCAGCAGGTATTCGCTGAAGGCCAGGGTCACCATCAGCCACAGGCCCGGCAGGAAGTACAAGGTAATGCCCACCAGGATCAGCAGCGTGTTGAGGGCGGTCAACAAGGCAAAGCGTGGCCAGAGGGTCAGTGCCGTGGCGAGCAGGTCGCGCGGGCGTGGCGCCTCGCCGCGGCTGCGGGCGTCGAGAAACAGAATCAGCGCGGCGGTGTAGAGCGGGTACACCAGCAGCCCGACGATCACGCTGTAGCCGGGAAAGCCTTCCGGGCCGACGGCGCTGTCCACGCCTTGCTGCAGCAGGGCCTCGAGTATGACCAAGGGCAGGCAAAGCTGGGCGATCCGGCCCAGATGGCGCTTGAAGAAATACAGAGAGTCGCGCAGCACGTCAAACGGATTCATGGGTCGGTATCGCAGGTCTAAAAGCGGTCCGACACTTTAACCGATCAGGTGCCCGCACAAGCAAACGTAAACATCTGGTAAAGACCGTTGAAACCGTCCAGGCCAGCCCCATTACTGATGGGCACCGGTCGTGTGATCGGAATGGTTTTCTACCCGGCAATCTGATGAGGTCGCCATGAACAGCGAAGAACAAACCCTGATCGATGGACTGTTTTCACGGCTGCAACAGGCCGAAAAGGATTCAGCCCCGCGCGACGCCCAGGCCGAGGCGCGGATCAAGGAACACCTGGCGAGCCAGCCCGCCGCGGGCTATTTCATGGCCCAGGCGATTCTGGTGCAGGAGGCCGCGATCAAGCGTCTGGATGAGCAGAACCGGCAGCTCGCCCAGCAAGTCGAGCAATTGCAGGCCGAGCTGCAGCAGGCCCGGAGCCAGGCGTCGGCGCCGGCCGGCGGCGGGGGCTTTCTGTCGAGTATTTTCGGTGGCAGCAACCGCGACGCCCGTCCGGCGAGCCCACCGCCCTCCAGCGGTGGCGGCTGGCGCGAACCGCCCCGGTCGTCTTTCAATGCCCCGGCCCAACAAGGCTTCAGCGCGCCGCCGGGCAATTATGGCGCAGCGCCACAGCAGGCCCCGGCGGCGAGCAGCTTTCTGGGCGGTGCGCTGAAAACCGCTGCGGGCGTAGCCGGTGGCGTCATGCTGGCCCAAGGCATCAGCAGCTTGTTTCACAGCGGCCAACAACCCCAGGAGATCGTCGAGGTCATCAAGGAAGAACCCGCTCAACCGGTCAATGACACCGGTGACAACGGCTGGGGCGATGACCAGCGCGTGGCCGATAACCAGGCCTATGGCAACGATTCGGATGGTTTCAGCGACGCCGACTACAGCGACGACGGATCCTTCTTCGGCGACGACGACTCCTTCGTCTGACCTGCCATTCGTCCGGGGCGCCCTGGCGCCTCGGGCCGATTATTCGCGGAACATTCCCCTTGGCTGGCATACTGGCGACTTTTCGGGCCAGATGGCCTGCGCTTGTGCAGCCAAGAGGAAACGCGGTGAAGAAAATTGCAGTGTTCGCCGATGTCCAGAACCTCTACTACACGGTGCGCCAGGCCTACGGTTGCCACTTCAACTACGCCGCGCTGTGGGCCGATGTCAGCAAACAGGGGCAGATCGTCGAGGCCTATGCCTATGCGATCGACCGTGGCGACAGCAAGCAGCAGCAGTTCCAGCAGATCCTGCGCAATCTGGGCTTCACCGTGAAGCTCAAGCCCTACATCCAGCGCAGCGACGGCTCGGCCAAGGGCGATTGGGACGTGGGCATCACGCTGGACATCATGGACGCCGCCGACCATGTCGATGAAGTGGTGCTGGCCTCCGGCGATGGCGATTTCGACATGCTGCTCGAACGCATCATCAGCAAGCATGGCGTGCAGGCGGTGGCCTATGGCGTGCCGGGGCTGACCGCCAACTCGTTGATCCGCGCCGCCAGCCGCTACGTGCCCATCGAAGGCGCGTTGTTGCTCAAGAATTGATTTTTACGGAGTTCAGCAGGTTTGGAACGCATCGCAGTCATCGACTTTGAAACCACCGGCATCACCCCCAGCAGCAGTTGCCGGGCCACCGAGATTGCCGTGGTGATCCTCGAGCAGGGCCGGATTGTCGACCGTTACCAGAGCCTGATGAATGCCGGTGTGCGCGTTCCGGCCTTCATCGAGCAACTGACCGGCATCAGCAACGCCATGCTGCGCAGCGCCCCGCCGGCCGAGAAGGTGATGAACGAGGTCAATGAGTTTGTCGGCATCACGCCGCTGCTGGCTCATAACGCCGCCTTCGACCAGAAGTTCTGGGACTTCGAACTGGGACGAATCAAGCGCACCCGCCTGCAGAACTTCGCCTGCTCACTGCTGCTGGCCCGGCGCCTGATGCCGGCCGCGCCGAACCACAAGCTCGGTACGCTCAACACCTTCGCCGGCCTACCCCACACCGGCCAGGCTCACCGAGCCATGGCCGATGCCGAAATGGCCGCCAACCTCACCGCGCACCTGGCCTCGGAGCTGCGGCAAAAGCATGGGTTGCAGACGTTGTCCCATGATCTGTTGTGCCGCTTGCAGAAAGTGCCGGCGGCCAAGATCAATGAGCATCTCAAGCGCCATCGCGGATTCTGAACACACCACAGAACCGTTGTGGGAGCGGGCTTGATCCTTATTTCCCGTTGCCTTCCAACTGCCCCAGTGGCACACGCTTTTCAATGGCGCTGGACAGCACGATCGAGGTCTTGCTGAAGCCGAACTTGGCGATGCGGTTGATCAGTGCTTCCAGCTCCGGCATCGAGCCCACTGCTGCCTGCATGATCACGCAGGGGTCGCCGGTTACCCGGTGGCATTCGGTCAGTTGGGGGATCTTGCACAAGTCGTCGTATGCCTTCTGGTTGCCGTGCTGGTTCATCCGCAGTTCGATCACGCACTGCACCGGCAGGCCGATCTTCGCCATGTCGACCTTGGCCTGATAGCCGGTGATCACCCCGCTGGCCTCCAGCTTGCTGACGCGCTCGGCCACGGCCGGCGCCGACAGGTTCACTTTGCGGGCCAGGTCGGCGTAGGAAGCCCGGCCGTTTTCCAACAGGGCGGCGAGCAACATGCGGTCGTATTTATCCACGGGGAGGGCGTCCAACTGAGATGACTTTCGAAAGCACGGTTTATAGCGTCGATCTCCTTGTTTTGAAAAGTGTATGGCTGCGATAAACAGGTTTTGTAGCTTATTTTCCGCTCGTCGCCTTTCTAGAATAGCGGCTCTCCTTGTCCTGACTTCGAGCTGACCATGCCGGGCCTACGCCGTTTTCCTCTGCCACTGATCGCTGCCTTTTTCGCCTTGTATGTCATCTGGGGGTCGACCTACCTGGTGATCCGCCTCGGCGTCGAGCATTGGCCGCCGCTACTCCTGGCAGGTATTCGCTTTGTGTTGGCCGGGTCGTTGATGTACGGCTTTTTGCGCTGGCGCGGGGCACCGGCGCCGACCTGGGCGCAGTGGAAGGCCGGGGCCCTCATCGGCGTGTTGCTGCTCAGCTTTGGCAACGGCGCGGTCAGCGTGGCCGAGCACTCGGGCGTGGCGTCCGGGGTGGCGGCCCTGGCCGTGGCCACGGTGCCGTTGTTCACCTTGCTCTGCGGATATTTCTGGGGCGCGCGTAATACTCGTCTGGAATGGGCCGGCATCGTGCTCGGCTTGATTGGCATCGCCATGCTCAACCTGGGTTCCAACCTGCAATCGAGTCCGTTGGGGGCGACCTTGCTGTTGTTCGCGGCCGCGTCCTGGGCCTTTGGCTCGGTGCTGAGCAAACACGTGCCGCTGCCGGCGGGAGCAATGGCCAGCGCCGTTGAAATGCTGGTGGGCGGCGTGGTGCTGTTGATCGGCAGCTTCGTCAGTGGTGAGCACCTGGAGCGCGTACCGCCGTTCGAAGGCTGGTTCGCGCTGGCCTACCTGACCTTCTTCGGTTCGATCATCGCCTTCAACGCCTACATGTACCTGCTCAAGCATGTCCGTCCGGCGGCGGCCACCAGCTACGCCTACGTCAACCCGGCGGTGGCGGTGTTGCTGGGCATCGTGTTTGCCGGCGAGACCATCGGCATTGAAGAGGCCTTGGCGATGTTGGTGATCATCAGCGCCGTGGTGCTGATCGGGCTGCCCCAGTGGCGCAAGCCCAAGCCTGCGCCGGTCGAATCCTGAATTGAGGTAAACTGCCGCGCATTGCACACCATGCGCTGACTTTTCCTACGGTATTTCCATGACTTTCGCCTCCCTTGGCCTGATCGAACCCTTGCTGCGCGCCCTCGACGCGCTCGGCTACCAGACCCCGACCCCGGTGCAGGCCCAGGCCATGCCGGCGGTGCTGGCCGGTCGTGACCTGATGGCCGCGGCCCAGACCGGCACCGGCAAGACCGCCGGTTTCGCCGTGCCGCTGTTGCAGTTGCTGACCACCGAAGGACCGAAAGTGGCGGCCAACTCGGTGCGGGCGCTGATCCTGGTGCCGACCCGCGAACTGGCCGAGCAGGTCCATGAAAGCGTGCGTGAGTACGCGCAGAACCTGCCGTTGAGCACCTACGCGGTGTACGGCGGCGTCAGCATCAACCCGCAGATGATGAAGCTGCGCAAAGGCGTCGACCTGCTGGTCGCCACGCCGGGGCGCCTGCTCGACCTGTTCCGCCAGAACGCGCTGAAGTTCAACCAGCTGCAAACCCTGGTGCTGGACGAAGCCGACCGCATGCTCGACCTGGGCTTCTCCGAGGAATTGGCGAATATCTACCGGGCGCTGCCGAAGAAGCGCCAGACGTTGCTGTTCTCGGCGACCTTTTCCGACGCGATCCGCTTGCTGGCCGGGCAGATGCTCAACGACCCGCTGAGCATCGAAGTGAGCCCGCGCAACGTGGCTGCCAACACCGTCAAGCAATGGGTGGTGACGGTGGACAAGAAGCGCAAGCCGGAACTGTTCGTGCACCTGATGCGCAAGGACAAGTGGAAGCAGGTGCTGGTGTTCGCCAAGACCCGTAACGGGGTCGATGCATTGGTGGAAAAACTCCAGGGCCTGGGCGTCAACGCCGATGGCATCCACGGCGACAAGCCCCAGGCCACGCGCCAGCGTGCGCTGGACCGTTTCAAAGTGGGTGAGGTGCAGATCCTGGTCGCCACCGACGTCGCCGCCCGTGGCCTGGATATCGAGGATTTGCCGTTGGTAGTGAATTTCGACCTGCCGATCGTGGCCGAGGACTACATCCATCGCATTGGCCGTACCGGTCGGGCGGGCTCGACCGGGCAAGCGATTTCCCTGGTCTGCGCCGACGAAGTGAATCTGCTGTCAGCCATCGAAACCCTGACTCGTCAGACGCTGCCCCGGCAAACGGAGCATGATTTCGAGCCGGAACACCGGGTCCCGGAAACTGACGCCAGCGGCCAGGTCATCAAGAAACCGAAAAAGCCGAAGAAACCGAAAACCGCCGGCGGTGGCGGCAAGCGTAACCTGGGCAAATGGGTGGACAGCGGTGATGCGGCGCCGGTGGAGCCTTCGGTCAAGCCTGTGCGTAAAGTGCCGGTGTTCAACACCGGGCCGCGCAAGAAAAAATAGCTGTGCGGGCGATTTGCGCCCCTCCGTGCAAAAAACGGCCACTCTTTATTGCCGTTCGTCGCCCCGAGAACCTTTGATCCGCCGCCGTTCACCCGCGCATTGAGGGGCGAACCGCGGCGCTGATCGTGTGCGACCAGATCGTAGGAATTTTCCTGACTTTTGCAAAGATCGGGATTTGTCCTATGAGCAGGCGGCCACGCCTTGGTAACATGTCGTACATATGGAGTTCTTCATTTTGTTGGGAGTGGTTGGGTAGATGGGTGTGGTCGAAGCAAGTATTGCTAAATTCAAGAGTAAGGATGCGGTAATCGGGATCGTAGGCCTGGGTTACGTCGGATTGCCGTTGATGCTTCGCTACAACGCTATCGGTTTCCGCGTCCTGGGAATCGATATCGATACCGATAAAGTGGCCAAACTCAATGCGGGCCAGAGCTACATTGAGCACATTGCCAGCAGCCATATCGCCCAAGCACGGGCGACGGGCTTCATGGCGACGAGCGATTTCAGCAAGGTCAGCGAATGTGATGCGCTCATTCTGTGCGTGCCGACGCCGCTGAACAAATATCGCGAGCCGGACATGAGCTTCGTGATCAACACCACCGACGCCATCAAGCCTTATCTGCGCGCCGGTCAGGTGGTTTCGCTGGAAAGCACCACTTACCCGGGCACCACCGAGGAAGAGCTCCTGCCTCGCGTCGAGGAAGGCAACCTGGTCACTGGCGAAGACATCTTCCTGGTCTACTCCCCCGAACGAGAAGACCCGGGCAATCCCGATTTTGAAACCCGTACCATTCCCAAGGTCATCGGTGGCCACACACCTAACTGCCTCCAGGTCGGTATCGCCCTTTACGAGCAGGCCATCGACCAGGTCGTGACGGTCAGTTCCACCAAAGCCGCCGAGATGACCAAGCTGCTGGAGAATATCCATCGCGCGGTGAACATCGGTCTGGTGAACGAGATGAAGGTCGTGGCCGATCGCATGGGCATCGACATCTTCGAAGTGGTTGACGCCGCGGCCACCAAGCCCTTCGGTTTTACCGCGTATTATCCTGGGCCCGGGTTGGGCGGCCATTGCATCCCGATCGACCCGTTCTACCTGACGTGGAAGGCTCGCGAGTATGGCCTGCATACGCGCTTCATCGAGCTTTCCGGCGAAGTCAACCAGGCCATGCCGGAGTATGTGGTCGGCAAGTTGATGGACGGATTGAACAACGAAGGCAAGGCCCTCAAAGGCAGCCGAGTGCTGGTCCTGGGGATTGCCTACAAGAAGAACGTCGATGATATGCGCGAGTCGCCATCGGTCGAAATCATGGAGCTGCTCGAAGCCAAGGGCGCCGTCGTTGCCTACAGCGACCCGCACGTCCCGGTATTCCCCAAGATGCGTGAGCACCATTTCACGCTGTCGAGTGAGCCGCTCACGGCGGATAACCTGGCGTCGTTCGACGCAGTGATTCTCGCCACAGACCATGAGAAGTTCGACTACGAGCTGATCAAGGACGCCGCTCGCCTGATCGTTGACAGCCGTGGCAAGTACCGTACGCCCGCGGCACATATCATCAAGGCCTGACAGCCGGTCTACAGGGTCGGACCAGCAGAAAGCGGGCTTGCGCTTGCCCCGCCTGCCGGTCCCGCTTCGAGGCAATACCCCTTTTTTGAGGTCTTTCCATGAAACGTTTTGCTCTTATCGGTGCTGCCGGCTATATCGCCCCGCGCCATATGCGCGCTATCAAAGACACCGGTCACGAGTTGGTCTGCGCCTACGACATCAATGATTCGGTCGGGATCATCGATAGCCTGTCGCCACAAAGCGAGTTCTTCACAGAATTCGAGCGCTTTTATGACTACGCCTGGCGGCTCAAGCGCGATCCTGCCACGGCGCTGGATTTCGTTTCGATCTGCTCCCCCAACTACCTGCATCATCCGCATATCACCGCGGGGCTGCGCCTGGGCTGCGACGTGATCTGCGAAAAGCCGCTGGTGCCGACCACCGCCATGCTCGACGACCTGAGCCTGACCGAGCGGGAGACGGGCAAGCGCCTGTGGAACATCCTGCAACTGCGTCATCACCAGGCCATCATCGACCTGAAAAATCGGGTCCAGGTCGAAAAGCGCGCCCACAAGCATGAGGTCGACCTGACCTACATCACCAGCCGGGGCCGGTGGTACATGGAAAGCTGGAAAGGCGACCCTCGCAAGTCGTTCGGCGTTGCCACCAACATTGGCGTGCACTTCTACGACATGCTGCATTTCATCTTCGGCAAATTGCAGCGTAACGTCGTTCACTACGCCAACGATTTCAAGGCGGCTGGCTATCTGGAATACGAAAATGCCCGCGTGCGTTGGTTCCTTTCCATCGACGCCGATGACCTGCCGGCGTCCGTGAAGGGCAAGAAACCGACGTACCGCTCCATTACGTGTGATGGCGAGGAAATCGAGTTCTCCGAAGGCTTCACCGACCTGCACACGGTCAGCTACCAGGCGGTCCTGGATGGCAAAGGCTACGGCATCGAAGATGCGCGGCACTGTGTTGAAACGGTGGAGACCATTCGCACCTTGACCCCGACTCGCGCCCAAGAAGGCGAAGGTCACCCGTTCGTAGCAGGGCTGAAGTAAGCCCAGGGAACATGGTGGCAACATGAAACAGCAGGTTGCCAGCATTGCGGTAACCCGCTGTTTTTGTATATGCGTACCATGACGTACATCAGGACTCAAACGTGAACTACTACCAGCATCCCAGTGCGATCATCGATGATGGCGCCCAGATCGGCGAGCAATCCCGTATCTGGCACTTTGTCCACGTCTGCGGTGGCGCGCGCATCGGTCGCGGCGTTTCGCTTGGCCAGAATGTGTTTGTCGGAAACAAGGTGGTGATCGGCGACCACTGCAAGATCCAGAACAATGTTTCCGTCTACGATAACGTCACCCTTGAAGAGGGCGTTTTTTGTGGACCGAGCATGGTGTTCACCAACGTCTACAACCCCCGTTCGCTCATTGAGCGAAAAAACGAATACCGCGACACCCTGATCAAGAAGGGCGCGACGCTGGGAGCCAACTGCACGATTGTCTGCGGTGTGACCATCGGCGATTACGCTTTCGTGGGAGCCGGTGCGGTGATCAATCGTGATGTACCCGCCTATGCCCTGATGGTCGGTGTCCCTGCCCGGCAGATCGGTTGGATGAGCGAGTTCGGCGAGCAGCTGGACTTGCCGTTGAGCGGAGAAGGCTCTGCGCCGTGCGCCCATTCCGGGGCCACGTATGTGCTCAGTGGGAATGTGCTTAAAAAGGAGAACAAGCAGTGATCGAGTTCATTGACCTCAAGGCTCAGCAGGCGCTGATCAAGGTGCAAATCGACGCGGCTGTCCAGCGTGTCATGGCCCATGGGCAATACATCCTTGGCCCTGAAGTGAATGAGCTTGAAGAGCGCCTGGCAGCCTTTACCGGCGCCAAATACTGCATCAGCGTCGCCAATGGGACCGATGCCCTGCAGATCGCGCAGATGGCGCTCGGCATTGGCCCGGGCGATGAGGTCATCACTCCGGGATTTTCCTATATCGCCACGGCCGAGACCGTTGCCTTGCTCGGAGCGAAGCCGGTCTACGTCGATGTCGACGCCAAGACCTACAACCTGGATCCCGCGCTGCTGGAAGCGGCCATTACGCCGAAAACGAAAGCGATTATCCCGGTCTCGCTGTACGGCCAGTGCGCCGACTTCGACGCGATCAATGCCATCGCAGCCCGGCATGGCATCCCGGTGATCGAGGATGGCGCGCAAAGCTTCGGCGGGCTTTATAAAGGCAAGCGCTCCTGCAACCTGAGCACCATTGGCTGCACCAGTTTTTTCCCGAGCAAGCCCTTGGGCTGCTACGGCGATGGCGGTGCGATGTTCACCAACGATGAGAACCTGGCCAAGGTGCTGCGGCAGATTGCCCGGCATGGCCAGGACCGTCGCTACCACCATGTTCGCGTCGGCGTGAACAGCCGGTTGGACACGCTGCAGGCGGCGATCATGCTGCCCAAGCTGGACGTGTTCGAGACCGAGCTGCGTCAGCGCGAGGACGTCGCGCAACGTTATGCCCGATTGCTGGAGCAGGCCGACATCGCCGCTCCGTTCGTGGCGGCGACCAGCCAGAGTGCTTGGGCCCAGTACACGGTGCAAGTGGCTTCGCGCGATGCTGTCCAGAAACACCTGGCGAGTGCCGGCATCCCTACGGCCGTGCATTATCCCATCCCCCTGAATCGCCAACCCGCGGTCCGGGACGAGCAGGCACACCTGCCGGTCGGCGATGCGATCGCCGCCCGCGTCATGAGCCTGCCCATGCACCCCTACCTCGATGAGCCTTCCCAGCGCCTTATTGTCGACACCTTGAAAGAGAGCCTTCGCGTATGACCTGCAAGATCGTAACCATCGTTGGCGCTCGTCCACAATTCATCAAGGCCGCGGCGGTTTCCCGGGAAATCCTCAAGCATCCGGAACGCCTGGTGGAAGTCATGGTGCACACCGGGCAGCATTACGACCCGAACATGTCCCAGGTTTTCTTCGACGAACTGGAGATCCCGGCACCCAAGTACAACCTTGAAGTGTCCGGTGGGACCCATGGCGTGATGACGGGGCGGATGCTTGAAGGGATCGAGCAGATCCTCCTTGAGGAAAAACCGGATTGGGTGTTGATCTACGGTGATACCAACTCGACATTGGCGGGCGCGCTGGCGGCAGCGAAGCTGCACATTCCCGTCGCCCATGTCGAGGCAGGGTTGCGCTCGTTCAATATGCGCATGCCGGAAGAGGTCAACCGTATCCTGTCCGACCGGGTGTCGACGCTGCTGCTGTGCCCCACGGCCCTGGCCGTCGATAACCTGGCCAAGGAAGGGCTCCGCGAAGGGGTGCACAACGTCGGCGACGTCATGTACGACGTGGCGCTGTTCTACCGCGAGCGCGCCAAGGCGCAAAGCCAGGTCATGGCGCAGCTGGGCTTGAAGGAGGGGGCTTTTGCGCTGGCGACATGCCATCGTGCTGAAAACACCGACGATCCTCAGCGCCTGGGTGAAATCATGGCCGCTCTGGCCGACATTGCCGCGCAGATGCCGGTCGTTCTGCCGCTGCACCCACGTACGCGCAACCTGCTCAAGACCCATGCATTGGAACATCACCTGAGCACCATCAAGGTGGTGGACCCGTTGCCGTTCCTGGACATGGTTGCCCTTGAGCAGGCGGCCAACGTGATCCTGACCGACTCGGGCGGCGTGCAGAAAGAGGCCTATTTCTACCGGGTGCCGTGCATCACCCTGCGCGATGAAACGGAATGGGTCGAAACTGTCGAGCTGGGCTTCAACCAGTTGGTCGGTGCCAATCGCAATGCGATTAAAACGGCAATGGCCAACCGGTCTATCCCTGAAGGCCAGGCAGATGTCTACGGCGACGGTACCGCCGCCGCACGCATCGTCGCTATCCTGGAAAGCACCCGGCCATGAATCCGATTTCAATCATCTGGCGTCACATCCACGTGTTGTGGGCGACGACCTTGACCGATATACGCAGCCGCTTCATCGGCACGATCTTTGGTGTCGCGTGGATCTTCCTCTACCCGTTGCTGTTCCTCGGCCTGTATGCCGTGGTCTACACGATGATCTATCGTGTACGGGTCGCGGAGTTCGGCACCTTCGACTACGTGCTGCTGATATTTTGTGGCCTGGTGCCCTTTCTCGGTTTTTCCGAGGCACTGGGCAGCGGGGTGGGATCGGTACTTGGC
Source organism: Pseudomonas chlororaphis (assembly GCA_001023535.1). Classification (NCBI taxonomy): domain Bacteria; kingdom Pseudomonadati; phylum Pseudomonadota; class Gammaproteobacteria; order Pseudomonadales; family Pseudomonadaceae; genus Pseudomonas; species Pseudomonas chlororaphis. The sequence continues at coordinate 1,889,273 of CP011020.1, read as the reverse complement.
AACAAGGGGCTGATCAAGAACACGCTGTTCCCGATCGACCTGATTCCCGTCAAGACCGTCCTGGCCAGCAGCGTGACGATGCTGGTGGGGCTGGTGATGTTGCTGATGGTGTTGTGGAGTCGTGGCATCGTCCATTCCACGCAGTTGGCGATCCCCTTGATATTGGTGCTGCAGATCATCTTCACGGTGGGCCTGATCTGGATACTCTCGGCGATCAATGTGTTCGTACCCGACCTGAGTCAGATGGTCGCGGTGCTTATCCTGTTCCTGATGCTGGTATCGCCTATCGCCTATACGCAGGAAATGATCCCCAAGGAACTCATTCCCTTCATGTACCCCAACCCGTTGTACTACCTGATCATGCTGTATCGGGATGCGGCGTTCATCGGGGTCATCAAGCCTGGGCTGCTGGCCATTTTCACCGTCATTTCGTTCTCCACTTTCTTCTTGGGTGGATTTGTCTTTTCGCGATTGAAGCCGTTATTTGCCGATTATGTCTGAGCCGATCATTGAACTAGCCTCCATCGCCAAGATGTACCGGATTTTCCGTTCGCCACGCCATCGTATGGTTGAGGCGCTGGGTTTTCCCGTGGCCCGGTCGACCTACGACGAGTTCTGGGCGGTGCGCAACCTGTCGTTGACGATCAAGCCCGGGGAACGCGTGGGGCTGGTGGGGCGCAACGGTGCCGGCAAGAGTACGATGCTCAAGCTGATCGCCGGGCTCATCCAGCCGACCGAAGGCACGGTCAAGGTACGTGGCAAAGTCCAGGCGTTGATGGAGCTGGGGACGGGGTTCCACCCCGAGTTCACCGGTCGCACCAACGTCATGTCGTCTTTCGCCTACCAGGGTGTGACGGGGGCTCGTGCCAGGAAACTGCTTGACGATGTGCTGGAGTTCGCTGAGCTTGAGGAATTCATCGATAAGCCGGTAAAGACTTATTCATCCGGCATGTACTCGCGACTGGCCTTTGCGGCAGCCACGGCCATACGCCCGGAAATCCTCATCATCGATGAGATTCTTGGCGCCGGTGACTCGTATTTTGCCGGCAAGTCCGCCAAGCGGATGCGTACCTTGACGGCGGAAGGTTCTACCGTCTTGTTCGTTTCCCACGATATGTCCGCCGTGCAGATGATCTGTGATCGCGCCATTTGGGTCGAACGCGGCAGGATTGTCGCCGATGGCGACCCGATCGAGATCGGCCGCTCCTATGCGGCGTCCATCCGCAAGCAGGAAGAGCTGCGCCTGAGGGCGATCAACCTGAAGCTCAGTCGTGGGGATGTCAGTGAATTGCTGACCGACACCGAAGTCGACCGCGTGTCGGTGCTGCGTTTCATCTCCGCTGCCGACGATGCGCCGACAACTCCCCTGGCGGTGTTCGAGATGACGCTCGAGCACAAGGGTGAAGTCATCGACAACGTGCTGGTTGGAGAAGCCCTGGACGATGACCGTAACCAACGGCTGCACCTGTTGACCGCCCATGGCTACATGAACTGGGGGGCGCCAAGCAAGACCTCCGAAGGGATCAGCTACCGGGAGTTCAAGGACTGTGGCGGGCAATACAAGCATGCCCCCGTCAGCATCAAGGTCCCGTTGGGGCTGGGCGAGTTGGGTGAGTTTGCCGTGACCATCCGGCACACCGGCACGGGGGCGGGCGAAACGGTCTACTGCCAGATATTCGATGGCTTGGAATACATCACCATCGGCACGTTGGAGCCGGCTGCCGAGAATGGGCAGATGATCAGCCAGCGTTTTGCTCTCAGCTCCTTCGTGCCTTCGGCGACCGACAATGCTCCGGCCGTGGCCGAGCGGTCCGATTTTGAATACGGCGAAGGCAGTGCCTGGATCGACGGCGTCGACTTTCTGGATCGGCATCAAGAGTCACGGCGCGTGTTCTCTTTCGGCGAGCCACTTTACGTCCACGTGAAATGGGGTGCCAAGGTCGATATCCCCTGTATGTCGTTCATCATTTGCATCTATGGCATGGACGGGCGCTGCGTGGCGCAGGTTGTGTCGCCGTTCATTTCGTCCACGCGGGACCGACGCACGGGGCTGGTCAAGGCGCAGTTCGACCCGCTGATGGTCGGCGTGGGGGACTACGTGATCTCCGTGGGTATTTTCGATGGCATGACCGAGAGCCAGGCGAGCGGCGAACACCCGCTGGACGTCCATGATCGTCAATACCGCATTCGTGTGACGGCGCCTTTGGATGTGCGCATGGAGCGCGGTTTGGTCGTGCACCCGGTGGAATGGGTCAATCTGGAATCCGTTGAATGAGTAAGCGTTCCGAGATCAGTTATTTTGCCCAGGCCGACCTGTGGAGCCGCAACGCGGTTTCCGAGCAGGTCGCCGTTGCCGAGGATCTGATCGAACTGATCCCCGATTCGGTAAACACCATTCTCGACGCCGGTTGTGGCAACGGTACCGTGACCAATCGACTGGTGCCACGCTGGGACGTAGTGGGCTGCGATATCAGTGAGGCTGCGGTCAAGCGCGTGCAAGCGCCCGCCTTGGTGGCCGACTTGTGTGCGATCCCGTTTGGCGACCGCAGTTTTGACCTGACGCTTTCCAGCGATGTGATCGAGCATTTGCCCGACTCCATCTATGCTCAGGCCCTGGCCGAGATTGCCCGGGTATCGGCACGCTATATCCTGGTGGCGGTTCCTTACCGCGAGCTGCTCGAGGCGGCCGAAATCACCTGCCCGGCGTGTGGCACGCGTTATCACGCCCATCTGCATCAGCGCAGCTATACGCTGGAGGACGCGATATCGCTGTTCGCCCCGGTATTCTCGGCGGTGGACGTACGGTTTTCCGGTGAGTCGTGGACGTTTGAAGACCCCAAGATAGTCGAGGCGTCGCGTGCCTTGTCGGGCCTGGATTACCCGTTCGAGGACGGTATCTGCCCTCATTGCTCCACCCGCCGCGGGCCCGTGGAGCGGTCGAGCTCCGCCCTGATGGTGCAGCGCCGTTTCGAGGCGTTGCAGGCGATGCAGTCGGCGCAAGGGCTGCGCAGGATGCCCGACACCAGTGAAATTCTGGTGTTGTTCGAGCGCGGCGCGGCGGCGACAAGCCACTGGGCCACGCCCGATAGTGACGCATCCTTCGATGAATCGGGTTTCGCATTGTCCAGTCTGGCCCTGCGGGACAATCCGTTCAATTATCCGCGCAGCGTCTACCGTATCCAGAGCGACGCCGATTACGGCATAGTCACGGTTCCCCGGCGTCCCGAATCGGTGCAGGTGGAAGTGGGCGAACTGGAATCCCTTGAGGTTTACGATCACGTTCGCGGGCGCTACGTCAGCTGCCCTCGGGACAATGAGACCGGGACCTATCAGCTGGCCCCGGTTCCGTTCGGTCCCCATGGCTGCATCCTGCGCATGCTTCACCCCAGCGCCGACTTGCAATTGCAGATGACGTTCGAGGAGGCCGATCAGCGCAAGATCATTGCCTGTTGCCTGGGCGATGATCCCAGCGTCGCTCAAATGCGTGAAGAGGCAAGCAAGTTCTCGGCCCTGACCGAGCAGTTGGAGATTACGCGCTCGGCCCTTGAGGACAAGCTTCAGGAAAAAGAACGAGCGCTGCTCGAGCAGACCCAGGCGATGGCCAGGGTCAACACACTGGCCAATGAACTCGAGGACAAGCGCGCCGAGTTGGAAGACCGTTACACCCAACTCAGCGAAAGGGCCTCGGCCCAGGAAGTACTGATCAGCAACGGCGAAGTTCGTGTCGAGGCGCTGGCGAGCGAGAACGAACGGCTTTGCTCGCAGATAGCGAACCTGCAGGCCGAGCTCGACGGGACTCGGCACCACGGTGAAGCCTATCGGTTCGAGATTCAGCAACTCACGCTCAAGGTTGAACAACTGAGCCACCTTGCCAATGAACTCGAAGCTCGGCGAGATGCCCTCGAGCGTGAGCTCCAGTCGCGTGATCAGCAGTTGAAGAGCCTGCAGGGCCTGTATGACTCGGCGCTGCTGCAAAAAGAACACTGGATCGAGAAAAACAGCGAACTCGAACTCAGGCAGCACGACCTGACCATGACGATCGAAGCGCTTGAGTCGCAAGTCAATCAGGCACAGATCATCGCGCTTGAATACCAGAACGCCGTTGAGCGGATCGAAGTTCTGGCGCTGGAAAAAACCACGTTGAGCCTGGAGTTGGAAAGTCTGAACATGGAAGTTTCGGCGCGTTCTCACGAATTGGCAGAAAAACACCGTGTTACGCAGCACTTGAATGACTTGTCCGAGCGCCTGGAAAGCCAGCGTGAAATGCTGGAGGCCAAGGTCAAGAGCCTGGGCATGACCATCAACGGCCTGGTGGAGGAGAAAACCGAATACCAGATGTTGGTCGATGCGTTGCATATCCGCCTGGGGGAAGGCCTGCACAGGGAGGTGAACCAGCCACGCAAGGTCCTGGTGCTGTCGCATATGTATCCTCGCGAATACAACATGGTTGGCGGGATTTTTGTCCATGAGCAGGTCAAGGCCCTCAGGGCCCAGGGCATCGACGCCCGCGTGGTCAGCGGCGAGCCGTTCTGGATCAACACCGTCAACCCCAAGGCGATCAGGCGTGCGCTGAATATCTACCGGGCCCAGAAAATCAGTGGCTGGGAGGAGCATGAAGGCGTGCCGCTGATCCGCTTCCCCTATATCGTCAGTTCACTGCTGCCTTTCCAGGCCCATGCCACGACTTACTCCCATGGGTTGCTACGCCAGGCCGAGTGGTTGCGGGCAGACTTCGATTTCGAACTGATCCATGCCCACACCGCCTACACCGACGGCACCGCTGGTCGCCGCCTGGCCAGCAAGCTGAACGTACCGTTGGTCATTACCGAACACACCGGACCTTTCACGACCTTGACCCGTACGCGCTACTTGCGCCGCATGACGCAAAAGGCCCTGAACGCGGCTGACAAGGTGATCGCGGTCAGTTCGGCGTTGCTCTCGGACATGCGTCGGGAGGTCAAGCTCAAGGCGGGTGTCCATACGCAAGTGATCGCCAACCTGGTCGATACCGAGCTGTTTGGCGAACAAGCGGTCACGCGCGACGAATTGATCCATTTGTTGTGGGTCGGTCACTTCGTGCCCGTCAAGCGAGTCCCGGTACTGCTGGAAGCCTTCGCCGTAGCGCTCCAGTCGGAACCGCGCCTGCGCCTGCGCCTGGCGGGCAGCGGGGAAGGACTCGAGGACGCCCAAGCCCTGGTGGACAGCTTTGGCATCGGGCACGCCGTGGAGTTCTCCGGACGCGCCAGCCGCACGCAATTGGTCGATTACTACCGTGAATGCGATTTCCTGGTGATCTCCAGTGAAAGCGAGACGTTTGGCGTGGTGGCGATCGAAGCCATGAGTTGCGGCAGGCCGGTGCTCACCACTCGCTGCGGCGGCCCTGCCGAGATCGTTTCGCATTCACAGCTGGGGCATGTCGTGGGGATGAGCGTTGATGAGTTGACCCAGGGGATGCTGACGATGGCTCGCCAACGGGAAACCTTCAACAGTCGGGTCATCCGGAAAGTGACGGAGCTGAAGTTCTCCAGCGCCAGCATTGCCCAGGAAATCGCGAACGTGTACTCGGCCTCGATGGAAAACCGCAAGCGCTAGGTGCCTATCAGCGTGCTGACTTACAAATAATTCAACAGGGATGCTTTCGTTCAATGAATCAAGTCATAACAGGTTCGCCCGTGCGGGCGCATGATTCGAACCTGGATTTTGTGCGGGTGGTCGCTTGCCTGGCCGTAGTGCTGCTGCACGTTTCCGCGCGGCCGATCTACATGCAGGGCGAATTGAGCATGTGGGCCTGGTTTCTCGGTGACGCCGTCAGCTCGTTAACTCACTGGTGCGTGCCGGTGTTCGTGATGCTGAGCGCTGTGCTGATCCTCGGCAATGCCAAGACAACCTATCGCCATATCCTGACCTCCCGCGTGCCGCGCATGCTGGCTGTGCTGTTCATCTCTTCGGTGATCTATGCCCTGTGGATGAAGTATTTCCAGCAGGCCTTTGTCTGGACCGCGTTCTTGAGAGCCATTGTCCTGGGGCAGCCGTATTACCACTTGCACTTCTTCTACCTGATCATCGGGCTTTACCTGATCGCGCCACCGCTGTCCCAGGCCGTGGTCAACATGCAAGAGAAAGACCTGCGCAACGCGGTCATCGCCACGTGCACCCTGACCATGGTGACCTTTGCCTGGAGCACGTTTTCCCGCACGTACACGCCCAATGGCGGTAGTTTCTCCTGGTCGTATATCAGTTACTTCCTGCTGGGGTATTACCTGTACAAGTTTCGACCCAACCTGCCTTACGCGATGATCGCCTGGTTGGGTTACCTGGTCACGGTGGTCGGGACCTTCGCGCTGGCCTACGGTTTTGGCAGTGCCTACACGTGGAAGCTGTACTTCTTCAGCTATTTCAGCCCGACGGTTTTCGCCATGTCCATCGGTGTCTGGGGGTTGAGCCTGCAAGTCGCGCAAAAAGTCAGGATTCCCGGGCTCAAGCGGCTGGCTCCGCTGACGCTGCTGGTCTACATCCTCCATCCGATTTTCATGGAATTGTTGCGCTCGCAATACGCCAAGGTCTCTCCCTCGTTGATGAGGCCATTGATAGAAGTGCCATTGACCTTCGTGCTGACGACCCTCTGTGCTTTTGCCACAGCCTGGTTGCTGTACAGGATTTCCTTTATTCGTCGTTTATTTTAAGGGTGTGCAAGTGAGTAACTCTAAGAGCCGTGCCGTGATACTTGCTTCGGCTGCCGTCGTGGCAGTAGCCGGTTTGGGGTATGCATGGAAAAACAACTTGCTGTTCGGTGGTGTCTTTAACTGGAGCAGCGAGCCGGTCGTGCGTGTCCAGCCGGGGTCGGAAGACTCCCTGCATGTCGAATACCCTTCGGTCTTCAAGGTCGGCGATGCCAACGCAATGCTGTACTCCGGGTATGGCGACGATCATCGCTGGAGGATCAAGCTGGCCACCGCGCAGAACGACACCGACTACGTCAAGCAGGGCAACATCTTCGATGAAAAGCTGCTTCCATTCAAAGGCGCCTACGCCTTTCCGTTTGTCAGGAAGAACCTGGTAAACGGTGCAACCCGCTATGAGCTGTTCTTTTCCGTGACCGAAGATGGTTCGGCCTCCTACTCGGCGATCTATCGTTCCACCAGCACCAATGGCCTGCGTTGGGAGACCCCCAAGAAACTGTTGGGCGACAGTGCCCTTGACCCGGTTGTGTTCAAGCACAATGGGCGCGACACGATCGTCTACACCTCCACGGTCAACGGGAACAATACGATCAAGGCGGCCGAACTGAAGGCCGATGGCGGCGTGGGACCGAGCACTGTGGTGTTGAACCCGGACAGTGGGATCTACACATTGGGTGTTGTCCACGTCAATGACAAGCCTGTGCTCTTCGTGGAAACCCCGAACAGTTGGGATGCCTATTGCTTCAATGCATCGGACAAGCTCGTTGCGGCAAGCCAGGAGCCGGTGTTCACGTTCAAGGACAATACCGGGAAAGCGTGGGATGGCTTGAAGTACGGCATGTACTTCTTTGAAGAGGCCGACTCGCCAACCATCTATTACAACGGTATTGAAGCGCATGGCGTCGAGCAGGGCGGGCAAATTGGCGTTGCCAGTTACGATGCCGGCAACTTGACCAGCAAGTTGAACTTGACCCAGTGTCAATGAATCGGGATTGCAACGGCGCATGAATATTTTGATGACAACAGCCGATCATTTGATGATCGATCGGCGGATTCTGCAGGAAGCCCAGACATTAGTTGAGCAGGGCCACCAAGTGACGTTGTTGGCGGGTTTCGAATGTCCGCAGCGCGAGTCTTACTCGCACAATGGCATAAAGATCGAGCGGTTCATGTTCGATTGGGGCGATTCGCGGTTTTCAGCCCTGGCACGTCGCTATAACCTGCAACCAGGCTCGAGCACTTATAACCGGGCCTGGCGCTTGTTCCGGGCCTGGGCCAACCGTGTGGCGAGCTTGAACAGCTTCGAGCAGTTCATTCTCGATCGAATGACGGAATACCAGGTCGATGTGCTGCACGTGCATGACTTTCCCATGCTGGCGCCGGCCGTCGAATTGGCGAAGATGCGCAAGGTTCCGCTGATCTACGATGCCCACGAACTGTACTACGCCCAGGTGCAACTGCCCGAGGCCACCCAGAGAAAGTACAAGAAAAAGGAATCGCGGCTGATCAAACAGGTCGATGCAGCGATTACCGTCAACCCGTACATTGCCAAGCTGATGGCCGAGCGCTACGCCGTCACGGCCCCGCACGTCATCATGAACGCGGCGCCCAAGGTGCCGGTGGCGTCGACGTCCTTGCTGCGCGAGCGCTTCGGTCTTGCGCCCGATGACAACATTCTGCTGTACCAGGGCTGGATCTCCGACAATCGGGGCATTGAGCGCATCGTCGAGGCGGCGGCCAACTTTGCCGCCAACACTTATCTCGTGCTTGTGGGATACGGTGCATTCGAGGACACCTTGAAAAAACTGGTCATGGAGCGAAACCTCGGAGATCGGGTGTTCTTTTATGGCGGGGTGCCGTCGGATGATCTGCACGAACTGACCTGCGACGCCGACCTGGGCATCATTCCCTACCATGGCGTCGACGAGAATAATTACTTCTGCAGCCCCAACAAGTTGTTCGAGTTTGCGGTCGCCGAGTTGCCTTTCATCAGTAACGACTTGCCATTCCTTCACGATATCGTCGCTACTTATGGCAACGGTTTGCTGGCGGACTTGAATTCTGCCGAGGCCATTGCAAGTGCGGTCAACCAATTGTTCGGCGACTCAGCGAAAATGGCGGCGCTGAAAGACGGGGCGAAGAAAGCCCGGGAAGCGATCAATTGGGACGTGGAAGGTGAAAAGTTGCTGAATATCTATCAACGGGTTACGGGCTGACTTCTTAGAAAGTTTGAACGACGCGTCAGTTATTGTTTGTTTAGGGCAGGATGGTTTTTTATGTGTGGGATTGCAGGGATCGTAGCGGTTTCAGGAACGCCAGAGTCGATGCGTGGCTCCGTCATGAAGATGATGGACGCCATTCGTCACCGTGGCCCCGATGGCGAGGGCACCTGGCTTGATCCTGCTCGGCCTGTGGCGCTGGGACATCGGCGCCTGGCAATTATCGACCCGGAACACGGCAAGCAGCCGATGACCACCGAGGACGGTCGTTACACGATCGTTTTCAACGGCGCCATCTACAACTACCTGGAGTTGCGCCGCGAGCTCATCGGTCGAGGTCACCCGTTGCACAACTACTCGGACACGGAAGTGTTGCTGTACGCCTTCCGCGAGTGGGGCGAGCGTTGTGTCGATCGCCTGATCGGCATGTTTGCCTTTGCCATCTGGGACCGCCTCGAACAACGTCTTTTCTGCGCTCGGGATCGGATTGGCATCAAGCCGTTCTACTACCATTTCGATGGCCAGAAACTCGGGTTCGCCTCCGAGATCAAGGCACTCTTTGCCGATGGCTCCCTGAAGGCGGAGTCCAATTCGGACGGTTTGCAGGATTACCTGACGTTCCAGTTTTGCCTGAACGAGAAGACGCTGTTCAAAGGTGTCCAGAAGCTTGAGCCGGGTTATCACCTCAGCGCCTGGTATGAGGGCAGCCAGCTCAAGATCAAGACTTCCCAGTACTGGGATCTGCAATACAACATCGACGAGCGCCATGACGAGCGTTACTTCGTCGATAACCTCGCGGCCCTGATCGAAGACTCGGTGCGCATGCACTTGCGCTCCGATGTGCCGTTGGGCGCGCACTTGTCCGGCGGCCTGGATTCCAGCGCAGTCGTGTGCCTGGCGTCGAGGATGTTGGGTGGCGAGCAGCTCAAGACATTCACCGGGGCTTTCCATGAAGGCCCGCAGTTCGATGAGACGGGGCACGCCAAGGCTGTATCCGCGTTCGCCGGTACCGACTACAACGAGGTGTACATCCCGGGCAGCGAGCTGGCCGACCTGCTTCCCAAGCTGATGCACTTCATGGATGAGCCGCTTGCCGGCCCAGGCCTGATTCCACAGTATTACGTTTCGCGCCTGGCTGGCGAACAGGTCAAGGTCGTACTGGGCGGGCAGGGCGGTGACGAGCTGTTCGTAGGGTATGCCCGCTACATGGCGGCCTACCTGGAGAAGTGCTTGTCCGGTGCGATCAATGAAACGGCGAACCAGCATCGCTATGCCGTTTCGCTGGAATCGATCATCCCCAACCTGTCGTTGCTCAAGACGTACCAGCCAATGTTGCAGGGGCTATGGCGCGAAGGGCTGTTCGCCTCGACCGACCAGCGCTACTTCCGCCTGATCGATCGCAGTGAAGGCATGTCGCACCTGTTCAACCCGGATGCCTTCGACAAGGGCTACTCGCCGTTCGAGTCCTATCAGAAGATCTTCAATCGCGAAGGCCTGCATTCCCTGGTCAACCAGATGACCTACTTCGACCTCAAGGGCTCCCTGCCGGCGTTGCTTCACGTTGAGGATCGCACCAGCATGGCCGCCTCCATCGAGTCGCGCGTGCCGCTGCTGGATCACCGCATTGTGGAGTTCATGGCGACCATTCCACCGAACATCAAGTTCGCTGGCGGGCGGATGAAGCATCTGTTCAAGGAATCCGTACGCAACGCGGTGCCGCAGAGCATTTTCGAGCGCAAGGACAAGATGGGCTTCCCGACGCCATTGACGCAATGGACCAAGGGCGTAGCCCGCGATTTCGTTCGCGACACGCTGCTGTCCGAGCGAGCCCGCTCGCGCGGGTTGTACAACGCGCAATCCGTCGAGAAGGCATTGAACAGCGAAAGCGAGTTCGGACGGGTCGTCTGGGGGTTGCTGTGCATGGAGCTCTGGCATCGCAACTTTATCGATGGAGACCTGCAACCGGGTGGTATCTGAAATCATGCCGAATGCCCCGCGGGTCTTGATGCTCTGTAACGACAGGCAGATTGACCGAAGAATCCTTCTCCAGGCCGACAGCCTGGAAGAGGACGGTTGGGACGTCACGATCCTGGCCATGCCGGCGGATGAACTCATGGGGACGGATGACCGCCGCGTACGGCGCATCGGTGCGCAGACCGAGTCGACTGCACGCAAGGAAAATCGGGTGCTTGAGGCCTATGGCCTGATGCGCCGGCATCTACCGATGAACGGTCGCCTGATGCGTGCCATGAAATCCCTTGCCTGGCGCTTCCTGGTCGATCATGAGCGTTTCTACCTGAACCTGTTCCTGGCCGATGGGCTTCAACACAAGGCTCAGGTGGTGGTGGCTCACGATCTGCCGATGCTGGCGGTGGGGCGCACGTTGTCCGAAGCGTTCGAGGCGCGCCTGGTCTACGACAGCCATGAGCTCTACAGCGAGCAGGAGTTCTCTCGGGGACAGCGCGCCAGTTGGGCCCAGGTCGAGCGTCGGCATATACAGGCCTGTGATCGCGTGATTACCGTCAACCCCTCCATCGCCCGCGAGCTGGAGGCGCGTTATGGGGTGGCTGAAGTGGCCGTTATCCACAATGCCGAGCGTATCCAGCCGCAAACCGAGCGTTCCTGGTACTTGCACGAGCGCTTTGGCATTCCCCGCGAGCATCGCGTGTTGTTGTTCCAGGGCGGTTTTTCCGCCGGGCGCAATCTGCCTGAACTGGTCGAGGCCATGGCATTGTTGCCCCGCGACGCAATCCATCTGGTCCTGCTGGGAGACGGTCAGCTTGCCACGGGCCTGCAGCGCCTGGTCGAGCGCAAAGGACTGGCGGCACGGGTGCACCTGCATCCGGCGGTGGCCCAAGCGGATCTGCTTGCAATAACGGCCTCGGCCGATGCGGGTGTCATCCCCTACCAGCCGATCTGCTTGAACAACTATTACTGCACGCCGAACAAACTGTTCGAATTCATGGCGGCGGGGCTGCCGATCCTGGCCAGCGACCTGCCCGAACTTCGCCGCCTGGTGGAGGGAAACCGGATCGGCTGCGTGGGCGATCTTTCGACGCCCCGGGCGATCGCCGGCATGATCGAGACTTTTTTTGCCAATGGACAAAGGCTGCAGCACTGGCGTGAGCAACTCTCCGTGGTTCGCCAGGCGCTGAGCTGGCAGCAGGAAGGCGAGCGGCTCAAGCAACTGTACAAGGCGTTCAAATGAAAGTCGCAGTGGTTTATCAGTACTATCAGGGACACTCGTCTCCTGGACATTCGCTGGTGTACGAACTGACCCAGCATCTGGCGGCTGAGGGCCATAGCGTGACGGTGGTGTCCGGGCAAACCGGTTACATGCAGCGCGACACACCCGTACTCCCTTGGTACCGGCGGCTGATCCTCAAGGAAAAAGAAGGCCTGGTTAAGATCATCCGTACCTACACCTACAGTGAATTGCATCGCAGTTATCTGGGGCGGTTGATCAGTTTCCTTTCATTCTCCGTGACAGCGCCCTTTGGTCTTCTGAGGGCCGAAAGACCGGATGTCGTGCTGGCCTCCTCACCCCCTATCTTCCCCATGCTTCCCGTGTGGGTGGTGTGCAAGCTGCGAGGTATACCGCTGGTATTCGAGGTCCGGGACCTGTGGCCGGAGTCTGCCGTGCAGATGGGGATCCTGCGCAATCGGTTGCTGATTTCCATCATGTCCTGGATGGAGCGGTTGCTCTATGACAAGGCGCAACGCATCGTCACCCTGACCCAGGGGATTCGCAATGACATCCATGCGCGCGGCTGGCCTGCGAGCAAGCTGGAAGTCATTACCTGTGGTGTAGATACCCAGATGCTCTATCCGGACGCCGAAGCTGGAAGCGTGGTGCGTCGCAACTTCGGTTGGGAGGGGCGCAATATCGTCCTGTACTTCGGCGCCATGGGCGAAGCCAATAACCTGGATGTGGTCATTGATGCCGCCGTGCAGTGCCAGGATGAAAACACGCTGTTCCTGTTGATCGGTGACGGCATGAAGCGGCCCTACCTTGAGCAGCGGATTGCCGAGCTGAACATCGACAACGTATTGATCCTGCCTCCGGTGTCCAAGCACGAAGGGCGGGGTTTCATCAACGCCGCCGATGTATGCCTCGTCACCTTGAAGGACATTCCGTTGTTCAGGGGCGCCATCCCTACGAAGCTGCTCGATTACATGGCCTGCGGTCGCCCCGTGTTGTGCGGTGTCGAAGGAGAGGCTGCCGAGATCGTCAAGGATGCGAAAGCCGGGATGGTGTTTGAGCCGAACAATGGCCATCAACTTTCAGTCATCATTGCCGACCTGATGCGCAATGAGCCTCTGCGCAACAAGATGGGGCAGAGTGGGGCGCAGTATGTAAAGAGCAACTTCGATGCGGTGCAAAGCCGAACGGCAATGACCGCGCTGCTCAAGGCTGTTTCAGTCGGCTAGGCTGCCAGGCCTGGCCTGCCTGGCGTGAACGAGTGGCTCAGGATGCCGTGCCCTTCCTGAGCCAATCCAGCACGCCCAGCCCCGCACGGTAGCCTGTCGCAAAGCATGCCGTGAGCAGGTAGCCGCCGGTCGGCGCTTCCCAATCGAGCATTTCCCCTGCAACGAAGACCCCTGGAACGGACCTCAGCATCAGGTTCTCGTCCAGACCGCTGAACACCACGCCGCCGGCACTGCTGATGGCTTCATCCAGCGGACGAGGCTTGACCAGGGTGATGGGCAGGGCCTTGATTGCCTGGGCGAGCCGTGCTGGGTCGGCGAAGGCGTCGGCGGGGGTGAGTTCGCGCAGCAGCGCGGCCTTGACCCCATCCAGGCCCAACTGGCTGTGCAGATGCTTGGCCATCGAGCGTGAGCCGCGTGGCTTGCCGAGGGCCTGGAGGACTTTGTCCACAGGCCGGCCGGGCAGCAGGTCCAGATGGAGCGTAGCGCTGCCGTGTTGGTTGATGGCCTCGCGAATCGATGCCGACAAGGCATAGACCAGGCTGCCCTCGATGCCGGTGGCGGTGATCACGCATTCGCCGAGGCGCGGCACCTCGTCGTCCAGGCCCAAGGCGACGTTCTTCAGCGGCGCACCGGCGAACTTGCTGACCAGCAGTTCGCTCCAGGCCTGGACGTCGAAGCCGCAGTTGCTCGGTTGCAGCGGCGCCAGGGTGACGCCCCGTTGTTCCAGGGGCAGCATCCACGCGCCGTCGGAGCCCAGGCGCGACCAACTGCCGCCACCCAGCGCCAGCAGCGTCGCGGCGTGGCGCACGGCGTGTTCGCCTGCCGGCGAGGCGATCTTCAGGCTGCCGTCGGCGTTCCAGCCGAGCCAGCGATGGCGTGTGTGGATCGCCACGCCGCCGTCGCGCAGGCGCTTGAGCCAGGCCCGCAGCAGCGGGGCGGCTTTCATGTCGGTGGGAAAGACCCGGCCGGAGCTGCCGACAAAGGTGTCGATGCCCAGCTCATGGATCCAGCGGCACAACTCATCGGCACCGAAGCTGCGCAGCAACGGTGCGAGGTTCGCCGCGCGCTCGCCGTAGCGGGCCAGGAACGCCGGAAAGGCTTCGGAGTGGGTGATGTTCATGCCGCCGACACCGGCCAGCAGAAATTTGCGACCCACGGAGGGCATGGCGTCGTACACATCGACCTGGATCCCGGCCTGGCTCAATACCTCGGCGGCCATCAGGCCGGCGGGGCCGCCGCCGATGATGGTGACGTTTGGAGGGGTGGATGGGCCGGTCGAGGTCATGATGGGCGCTGACAGAGAAGTGAGTAAGCGCGGCATTCTATCAGCACGCAAATCCTGTGGGAGCGGGAGATGCCGGTGCAGGTGCTCAAAAAACAGTCAGGGCTCTGCAGGCCATGTCCGGCATGGCCTGCAAGTCGTTTCGCTCAGGTTATCCACAGGCCGCTCCACAGGCATTGTGGGTAACGCGCCCTGGTTTCAATGACAACCTGATGACGTCCAGACCTTTTGTGCGCTGTGGTGCAGGATCCCGTGGCGGCGGGCCAGGGCCTGGCGATCCTTGCTGTAGCCGCCGCCGATCACGCCGACCACCGGGATGTCGCGCCCCAGGCAATGGCGCATGACCCGTTCGTCGCGGTCGGCGAGGCCTTCGTCTGTCAGCTTCAGGTAACCGAGGGCGTCGTCCTTGTGCACATCGACGCCAGCGTCGTACAGCACCAGGTCCGGCTGGTACAGCGGCAACAGGTAGTTGAGGGCGTCGTCCACCACCTCCAGGTAGGCGGCGTCGCCCATGCCCATGGGCAGTGGAATGTCCCAGTCGCTTTGTGCCTTGCGTGCCGGAAAATTCTTTTCGCAGTGCAGGGAAACTGTCACTGCGTCGGGAGTGTCATGAAGTATTCGCGCGGTGCCGTCGCCCTGGTGCACATCGCAGTCGAAGATCAGCACCCGCGAGACCCGACCGCTGGCCAGGAAATAGCGGCTGATCACGGCCAGGTCGTTGAAAATGCAGAAGCCGGCCGGGTGGTCGTAGTGGGCATGGTGGGTGCCGCCGGCCAGGTGACAGGCCAGGCCGTGCTCAAGGGCCTGTTCGGCGGCCAGCAGCGAGCCGCCCACGGCGCGAACCGTTCGGCGGGCCAGGGCGTCACTCCAGGGCAGGCCAAGGCGCCGTTGGTCCTCGCGGGACAACTCGCCCCCCATGTAGCGTTCGATATAGGCACGGTCATGGGCCAGGGCGAGGATGTCCGGCGGACACAGTGAAGGGCGCAGCAGGTCGGCGTCGCGGGTCAGCCCGCTGTCGACGAGGTGATCGCGCAACAGGCGAAACTTGTCCATGGGGAAACGGTGTTCCGCCGGGAATTCGGGGCTGTAGTCTTCGTGGTAGATCAGCGGCAACGGCATGGTGTTTTTCAAAGGTGATTTAAGTGACGGATCCTACCAGCGATGTAGACTCAGGGCATGGAGAGGGAGTGAAGATGGAGCCGATACTCGAATTGGAAAGCGCGCGGCTGGTCTTGCGCCAGTGGCGTGACGACGACTTGCCGGAATTTGCCGCCATGTGTGCGGACC
Organism: Pseudomonas chlororaphis; assembly: GCA_001023535.1. Taxonomy (NCBI): domain Bacteria; kingdom Pseudomonadati; phylum Pseudomonadota; class Gammaproteobacteria; order Pseudomonadales; family Pseudomonadaceae; genus Pseudomonas; species Pseudomonas chlororaphis. Next base: position 1,873,374 of record CP011020.1, on the reverse strand, counting down.
CGCAGGTGATGCGTTATTTCCCCGCGCCGCTGAGCCGCCTGGAAAGCGCCGCGCTGATCGGGCGCGTGCGCGGGCATTTTGCCGAGCACGGTTTCGGTTTGTGGGCGTTGGAGCGCAAGGACACCGGCGCCTTCGTCGGCTTCACCGGCCTTGGCGTGGTCGGCTTCGACGCACCGTTCACCCCGGCGATCGAGATCGGCTGGCGCCTGGCCCGCGAGCACTGGGGCCTGGGGTATGCCAGCGAAGCCGCGTGGACCGCGCTGCGGTGTGCCTTCGATGCCTTGGGGCTGGAGGAAGTGGTGGCGTTCACCGCCGTCGACAACCTGCCGTCGCAGAAGGTCATGCAGGCCATCGGCATGCAGCATGACCCGGCGGACGACTTCGAACACCCAACACTCGCAGTCGGCCATCCGTTGCGTCACCATGTGCTCTATCGCATCAATCGTGAGCAGTGGTTGCAGACCCTTCACGGTTAGCCAACACGGACGTTTACAATGCCCGCCCAATGGCCCGGGCCAACAATCGATCCACCGCCGCAGCACAGACTGCGCGGTATTGCGCTGTGTGAGGAAAGTCTGAATGAGCCACGTGTTGGAAGATCTGGTCGACCTGCTGACCCTGGAACCGATCGAAGAAAACCTGTTTCGCGGTCGCAGCCAGGACCTGGGGTTTCGCCAGTTGTTCGGCGGCCAGGTGCTGGGCCAATCATTGTCGGCGGCCAGCCAGACCGTGGAAGAGGCCCGTCACGTCCATTCGATGCACGGCTATTTCCTGCGCCCCGGTGATGCGGCTTTGCCGGTGGTCTACCAGGTGGACCGGGTGCGTGACGGCGGCAGCTTCAGCACCCGTCGGGTCACGGCGATCCAGAAGGGCCATCCGATCTTCACCTGCAGCGCCTCGTTCCAGTACGACGAGCTGGGCTTCGAGCACCAGAGCAGCATGCCGCAGGTGGTCGGGCCGGAAAACCTGCCGTCCGAGCTGGAACTGACCCAGCAGCGCGCGCACCTGTTGCCTGAGCACATGCGCGAAAAGCTGTTGTGCCCCAAGCCGATCGAAGTGCGACCGGTCACGGAAAAGGATCCTTACAACCCGCAGCCGGCCGACCCGATCAAGTACGTGTGGTTTCGCGCCGATGGCGCCCTGGCGGATTCGCCAGCCTTGCACAAGTACCTGCTGGCCTATGCCTCGGACTTCGGCCTGTTGACTACCTCGATGCTGCCCCATGGCAAGTCGGTCTGGCAGAAGGACATGCAGGTCGCCAGCCTCGACCATGCCTTGTGGTTCCACGCCGACCTGCGGGCCGACGATTGGTTGCTCTACGCCATGGACAGCCCGTGGGCCGGCAACTCCCGCGGGTTTTCCCGGGGCAGCGTGTTCAACCGCGCCGGGCAACTGGTGGCGTCGGTCACCCAGGAAGGGCTGATTCGCCATCGCAAGGACTGGGCATGAGCCTGGCCGATGTCCGTCACTGGGTCTTCGACATGGACGGCACGCTGACCATCGCCGTGCATGATTTCGCGGCGATCCGGGTGGCCCTGGCGATCCCGCCCGAAGACGACATCCTCACCCACCTGGCGGCCCTGCCGGCCGATGAGGCAGCGGCCAAGCACGCCTGGCTGCTGGAGCACGAGCGCGACCTGGCGCTGGGCTCCAGGCCGGCGCCGGGGGCGGTCGAGCTGGTGCGCGAGTTGGCAGGACGCGGTGACCGCCTGGGAATCCTGACCCGCAACGCCCGCGAGCTGGCCCATGTCACTTTGGAGGCCATCGGCCTGGCCGACTGTTTCGACGTGGCCGATGTACTGGGCCGCGACGAGGCGCCGCCCAAGCCGCATCCCGGTGGTCTGTTGAAGCTGGCGCAGGCCTGGGACGTGGCCCCCGAGACAATGGTGATGGTCGGTGATTACCGCTTCGACCTGGACTGTGGTCGTGCGGCAGGGGCGCGGACGGTGCTGGTGAACCTACCGGACAACCCGTGGCCGGAACTGACCGACTGGCATGCGCGCGATTGTGACGAGCTGCGGCGGATGCTGTTGGCTTGAAGTGTTGATCGAGTGTTCGCGATGAGGCCAAGTCAGGCAGGACGAGGCTTACTGCCCGAACAAGGCCTTCAGCCCCTCGGGCGAATTGAACATCCCACTGCCATCGTGCCCGATCCCGGGCACTTCGATCAGCCGTTGGGGCATCTCCCCTGGGTGCCTTCTGGTCAGGTAGTCGAAAAAGAAATGACCGCGCAATAACCGATACGGTCCCTGGGTTTGCGCTTCGCAGCTTTTGTCCAGGGCTGGATGCTCCGGGTCGACATCCTGTTGGCCGAGCAGGTAGACGATGTCGCGCTTGATGTAGTTGTCTTCCAGTTGAGCCGGTGTTTGCCCGGCGGCGTAGGCCGGCAAGTTTTTCAGCCCGTACTTCCAGTGATTGAAACCCGGACAACTGGCGGCATCGAAGGCCATCGGCCGTTGTTCATCGAAATAGGCGTAGGACGACGGGTTGGCGACGACGAAGCGCGGGTTGATCCTGAAGGGGCCGTGGGCGAGCAGGGCGTAGCGCTGCACGACCTGGGCACCACCGGAATGGCCGGCGATGACGATCTGTTGCACTTCGGGGAACTGTTGCCGGTCACTGACCCGCGCGACGATGTCGTCCAGAACCTGGAACGAGCTGACCGGATGCGGCCCCGTGGACAGGCCTCCGGCCATCCAGTCGTTGCCCTGCCAGCGGAGCAGGTCATTGGGCAACAGGTGGCGAGCAACGTCCTGCTCGTTGAGAAACTGCGGGGCGATGATCAGGGTGGTGCCCAGTTGCCCGGCCTGCCCGGCCGCTTTCTCGGCGCTGTGCAGGTAGGTGTCGGCATTGCGCAGCCGACCGTGGAGGATGATCAGCACGCGCTGGATGGACGCCGGGGCCGGGCTGACGTCCACGGCCATGGCGCCACCCTTGAGTTGCAGGCGCCCTTGCGCGACCACGTTGACGCCATGCTCATTGGCCTGGGCCAAGGTGCTGCCCAGCACCAGCGCGAACCATGCGGCCCACTTCATCATCTACAGGGTTTTCGCCGCAAAAGTGTCGCACTGGCTGACCTGGCCCTGGGCGAACCCGGTCTTGAACCAGCGTACCCGCTGCGCCGAGGTGCCGTGGGTGAAGGAGTCGGGTACCACGCGGCCCTGGCCCTGCTGTTGCAAGCGGTCATCGCCGATGGCATTGGCGGCGTTCAGGGCTTCTTCGATGTCGCCCGGTTCCAGCCAGTTCAGGCGTTTCTGGGCATGGTTGGCCCAGACGCCGGCGAGGCAGTCGGCCTGCAACTCCTGACGCACCAACAGGCCGCCGTCGCCTTCCATCTGCCGGCCTTGCTGGCGGGCCTCCTGGATTTTCGCCGACACGCCTAGCAGCGTCTGCACGTGGTGCCCAACCTCGTGGGCAATGACGTAGGCCTGGGCGAAGTCCCCGGCCGCGGAGAAACGTTGGGCCATTTCCTTGAAGAAACTCATGTCGAGGTAGACCTGCCGGTCTGCCGGGCAATAGAACGGCCCGGTGGCCGATGACGCGAGGCCGCAGGCCGAGTTGACCCGACCGCTGAACAGCACCAGCTTCGGTTGCTGGTACTGGCGCCCGGCCTGCTGGAACACCTGGCCCCAGGTGTCTTCGGTATCGCCAAGGATCGAGCGCACGAACTCGGCCTGCTCATCGTTGGCCGGCGGCGCCTGGCGGGTTTGCGACGAGGCGGGGGCGGACGTGTCCATCTGCCCGGCCAACTGCCCAAGGATCTGCATCGGGTCCTGGCCGGTGATCCAGCCGATGCCGACGATCAGGAGAATGGCCGTCAGGCTCAAGCCCTTGCCGCCGCCGAAGCGCAATCCGCCACCCCCGCCGCCATCGCCTCGGGCGTCCACCACGTTGTCACTGCGGCGACCTTTTTTCCATAGCATGTGGGCAGTCCTCTGATTGACCGGTGTGAACAGTGTTGCCGCTGAGTGGGATTGCCGCCAGTTCACTAACAGATTTTTGACTGTGGGAACGGATCGGCGCGCGAGTGCGTTGTATCCGTTGACCTTCTGCGTGGCGCGAAGTGCCGCTTCTCGCGCCGGCTCGCTGACACCGATATGGATTAAAATCCCATGTCGTTCCAGAATTTGCATTACACTTCGCTTATTCTGGAATCAGCGTATTCATCTGGATCGTCCATGGCCGGCAGTCAAATCGAACGTGTCTTCAATGTGTTGGAAAATCTCGCCAGCGATCCCCGAGGCTGGCCGCTGCTAGGGCTGGCCGAGCAGTTGCAGATCCCCAAGAGCGCCACCCATCGCTTGCTCGCCGAGCTGATGCGCCTGGGCTATGTGCGCCAGAACCCCGATAACCTGCGGTATCACCTGTCCACCCGGTTGGTGGCCATGGGTTTTCGCTACCTGTCACGAAGCGGCGCTGACATCGTGCAGCCCGTGCTGGATCGCCTGGCCCGGGAAACCGGCGAGCTGGTGCGCCTGGGCGTCATCGAAGGCGATTGCCAGACCTGGATCGCCAAATCCCAGGGCGCGCGGTCCGGGCTGCGCTACGACCCGGACATGGGCCGAGAGGCGCCGCTGTTCTATACCGCTTCGGGCCATGCCTGGCTGGCGTGCATGAGCGACGCCGAGGCGCTGTCGCGGGTGGAACGCCAGGCTGCCCAACTGCCGGCAGAGGCGGGGCCCAACGCGCCGCGCAACTCGGCCGAACTGCTGGAGTACCTGCGCCAGGCGCGCGAGCAAGGCTACGCCTGTGTCGAGGAAAGTTCGGCGATCGGTACGTCGGCCATTGCCGCCGTGGTGCGTCATCCGGTGGATGGGCGGGTCGTCGGTGTGCTCAGCGTGGCCGGTCCCAGCGCGCGGATGACACGGCCGCGCCTGCATGAGCTGGCACCGACCTTGCTGGCGTTTGCCGAAGAGCTGTCCCAGGCCAGCCAGGCTTCGGAGTTGTTCAACTGAACCGGTCGTCGCAGCGATTGAATGGGCGTGGGCGCGGTCTTATCCGTCACACGCCAGCCCTGGCCTCTTACTTCATGCATCGCGGGATTCCTACATGACCGTCAGCACTCCGCTTTCCGGCGTCAATCAGGCCTTCAAGGGCATCCTGCTGATTCTTTGCGCAACATTCCTGTTCTCCAGCCATGACGCCTTGTCGAAATACCTTTCGGGGTTCTACCCGATCATCATGGTGGTGTGGGCGCGCTACGTGGTGCACACCCTGTTGATGGCGGGCATCTTCCTGCCCCGTTCGGGATTGCGGGTGCTACGCACCAAGCGTCCCTTGTGGCAAGTGGCCCGGGCGTTGTGCCTGCTGGGCACCAGCTTGTTCTTCACCACGGCCTTGTTGTACATCCCGTTGGCGGAGGCGACGGCGGTCAACTTCCTGGCCCCCGTGCTGGTCACGGCGTTGTCGGTGCCGTTGCTGGGTGAGCGGGTGACGCGTGGCCAGTGGATCGCGGTGATCTTCGGTTTCATCGGGGTGTTGATCATCGTCCATCCCGGCGGGGATCTGTTTACGCCGGCGGTGTTGCTGCCGTTTTGTTCGGCGCTGTTCTTCTGTTTCTACCAACTGCTGACCCGCAAGCTCAGCGAGATCGACAGCCCGACCACCAGCAACTTCTTCGCCGGCCTGTGCAATACGTTGGGGATGAGTGCGTTGGTGCCGTTCTTCTGGCAGGTGCCGAGCCTGGTGCATGGCTTGATGATGCTGGCGCTGGGGGCCTGCGGGATGACGGCGCACCTGATGCTGACCCAGGCGTTCCGCTTTGCCGCCCCGGCGCTGCTCGCGCCGTTCGGGTATTGTCAGATCGTGTTCGCCGGCCTGCTGGGGTGGTTGTTGTTCAACCATACGCCGACGTTGACCACGGTGTTCGGTATCGTGCTGATCTGCCTGAGTGGCCTGGCGGCGGCGTGGCAGCAGCGACGCAAGTGACTGGCTGCCGCAACCCCTGTGGTGAGGGAAGAAGGTCTCTCGCCACAGGGGCTGCGGTCGTATCAGCTCTCCAGATTTGGAATCTTGCGCGGCGCCATGAAGTACAGCCAGGTCAGGGCGATGAAGTACATCGCCGGGATCAAGGTGAACAACACGGTGTAGTTGTTGTTTGTGACGGTCAGGATGTGGCCCACCAACTGGGTCATGAACATCCCGCCGATGGCCGCGCACATGCCGCCGAAGCCGAACACCGTGCTCATCATGTATTTGGGCGTGTAGTCCATGACCAGGCTCCAGATGTTGGCGGTCCAGGCCTGGTGCGCGCCGATGGCCAGGGAAATGGCGAACACCGCCATCCATAGGTTGCTTGCGCCGGCGGCCATGATCACACCGATGATGCAGCAGGCGAACAGCAGCATGGAAAGCAGGCGCGCCTTGATCGGGTTGAGGCCGCGGCCAATCAGGAACGAAGACAGGATACCGCCGCCCACGCTGCCGAAGTCGGCGGTCAGGTAGATGATGATCAGCGGGATGCCCATCTGGGTGACGTTGATGCCCAGGTTGTATTGCTGGTTCAGGAACGGCGGCAGCCAGTAAAGGTAGAACCAGAACACCGGCGCGGTGATCGAGTAGGCGAGGGCGAACGCCCAGGTGCCGCGCATGCGCAGGATACGGGAGAAGGGCACGCGGGCCTGCTCCGGTTCGTCCTGGGCCTGGATGTAGGCCAGTTCCGACGCCTTGACGTTGGGGTGGTCTTCCGGGTTGAAGTATTTCAGGCCCCAGAACAGCAACCAGACCCCGCCCAGCGCGGCCATGCACAGGAACGCCGCCTGCCAGCCCCACACGTGCAGGATCAATGGCAGCAGCATCGGCGTGAACATTGCGCCGACGTTGGTCCCGGCGTTGAAGATACCGGTGGCCACCGCCCGTTCGCCGGCCGGAAACCACAGCCGCGTGGTCTTCACGCAGGCCGGGTAGTTGGCCGCTTCGGTCAGGCCCAGGATGAAGCGGCAGACCATGAAGCCGACCGCCGAAGTGGCCAGGCCATGGGCACCGGTCGCCAGGCTCCAGAGCAGCACGGCGCAGAAGAACACGCGCTTGACGCCGATCCGGTCGATCAGCCGGCCCTGCAGGACAAAGCCCACGGCATAACCGACCTGGAACCAGAAGTTGATGTTGGCGTAATCCATCGCCGTCCAGCTCATTTCCTTGGCCAGGATGGGCTGCATCACGCCGAGAGCGGCGCGGTCGATGTAGTTCAGGGTGGTGGCGAAAAACACCAGCGCGAGCATGCCCCAACGGGTCTTGCCCACGGCCAGGGCGCCGCGGATTTTGTCGCCGATGCCGCCGGTCGTGACGCCCATGCCTGGGCTCAGGGGAGAACTTTGGGAAGGATTCATAGCGTGTACCCGTTTTTGAAATTCTTATGGGGTGATCGGGGTATTCCACGACGCCGGCCAATCCGGCTGCGTCAATGTGGGGCTGATGGTGCGCAGTGGACGAAAAATCGTCAATTCGCCCCAAGGCATTTTGTTCGATAATCGCCCAAAAAACTAACTGGGTGGTACATATTAAATTGCTGAAAGCCATCAGCGCCTCAATAATCGGTCCATTCCTTCAAAAGCGCTGCCAACAGCGCCGCAACTCTGTAGCCGATGCCTCCCGGGAGCCGAAGTCATGCAGCGTTCCATTGCCACCGTTTCCTTGAGCGGTACCCTGCCGGAAAAACTCGAAGCCATTGCCGCCGCCGGTTTCGACGGTGTGGAAATCTTCGAGAACGACCTTCTCTATTACGATGGCAGCCCGCGGGAAATCAGGCAGATGTGCGCCGACCTAGGCATCGCCATCACCTTGTTCCAGCCGTTTCGTGACTTCGAAGGCTGCCGTCGTGATCGCCTGGCGCGTAACCTGGAGCGGGCCGAGCGCAAATTCGACCTGATGCAGGAGCTGGGCACCGATCTGGTGCTGGTGTGCAGCAATGCCTCGGCCGACAGCCTGGGCGATGAGCAATTGTTGGTCGATGACCTGCGGCTGCTGGCCGAACGGGCTGGCGCGCGCGGCCTGCGCATCGGCTATGAAGCGTTGGCCTGGGGCCGGCACGTCAATACTTATCAACAGGTCTGGAACATCGTGCGCCAGGCCGATCATCCAAGCCTTGGCGTGCTGCTCGACAGCTTCCACACCTTGTCCCTCAAGGGCGATCCGAGGGCGATTGCCGAGATCCCCGGCGAGAAGATTTTTTTCGTGCAGATGGCCGACGCGCCGATCCTGGCAATGGATGTTTTGGAGTGGAGCCGCCATTTTCGCTGCTTCCCCGGCCAGGGCGAGTTCGACTTGCCGGGTTTCCTGGCGCCGATCATCAAGAGTGGCTACCGCGGTCCGCTGTCGCTGGAGATCTTCAACGACGGCTTCCGCGCCGCGCCACCAAGGGCCAACGCCGCCGATGGCTTGCGCTCGCTGCTGTACCTGGAAGAGAAGACCCGCCAACGCCTGGCCGAAGAGGCCATGCCGGTCAGTAACGCCGATTGCCTGTTCGCGACGCCGTCGGCCAGCGAATACAACGGTATCGAGTTCCTCGAGTTTGCCGTGGACGACAACCTCGGCGCCAAGCTCTCCCACTGGCTGGAGCGGCTGGGCTTCGTCAAGGCTGGCCAGCATCGTTCCAAGAACGTCAGCCTGCTGCGCCAGGGCGATATCAACCTGATCCTCAACAGTGAACCGTACTCCTTCGCCCACAGCTTTTTCGAAGCTCACGGGCCGTCGTTGTGCGCCACCGCATTGCGGGTCAAGGACAGTGCCAGCGCTCTGGCGCGGGCGGTGGCCTACAAGGGCCAGCCCTACCGCGGCTTGGTCGGGCCCAATGAGCTGGAGCTGGCGGCGGTGCGCGCACCGGACGGCAGCTTGATCTACCTGGTCGACCAGGACGCCGACGTCTATGGCACCGATTTCAATTTGCAACCGGGCGCGGTCATCGGGGCTGGGCTCAAGCGCATCGACCACATGGCCATGGCGTTGCCGGCCGACAGCCTCGACAGCTGGGTGTTGTTCTACAAGAGCCTGCTGGATTTCGAGGCCGACGACGAAGTGGTGCTGCCCGACCCCTATGGCCTGGTGAAAAGCCGCGCGCTGCGCAGCCGCTGCAGTTCGATCCGGTTGCCCCTGAACATTTCCGAAAACCGCAACACGGCAATCTCACACGCGCTGTCGAGTTATCGTGGCTCTGGCGTGCACCACATCGCCTTCGATTGCGATGACATCTTCGCCCAGGTCAGCCGCGCCAAGGAGGCCGGGGTGCCGTTGCTGGACATTCCGCTCAATTACTATGACGACCTGGCCGCGCGTTTCGATTTCGACGATGAGTTTCTCAGCGAGCTGGCCTATTTCAACGTGCTGTATGACCGCGACGCCCAGGGCGGCGAGTTGTTTCATGTCTACACCGAACCGTTCGAGGGGCGGTTTTTCTTCGAGATCATCCAGCGCAAGAACGGTTACGCCGGCTACGGCGCGGCCAACGTGGCGGTGCGGCTGGCGGCCATGGCGAAATCCCGCAGCGGTGGCTTGCGGCATGCCAAGTTGTAGGGAAATCGTAAAAGTGGCGGCAAAGGGCGGCCCCGTGACTTCCTTCACTGCACGGTGCGGCCCATAATCGCAAGCCTTGCAGTGATGGCCGTGAGCCCACAATGACTATGAATCCAGAGCTTCCCGCAGACCTCGACGAGCCCCTCGTCGCGCCACGCAAGAGTCGCAAGAACAACCCGGAGAAAACCCGGGAAAACATTCTTCAGGAAGCCATCGTCGAATTCGTCCAGCAGGGCCTGGCCGGCGCCCGGGTCGATGCCATCGCCGAACGCATCCATACCTCCAAGCGCATGATCTATTACTACTTCGGCAGCAAGGAGCAGCTGTACATCGAGGTGCTGGAGAAGCTCTACGGCGATATCCGCAGCACCGAGGGCCGGCTGCACCTGGCCGAGCTGGCGCCGGTCCACGCGATACGGCGCCTGGTGGAGTTCACGTTCGACCACCATGATCGCAATGTGGATTTCGTGCGGATCGTCGCCATCGAGAACATCCATAACGCCGAGTACGTCAAGCAGTCGCGGGTGATCAAGGCGATGAACAGCACCATCCTCGACTCCCTCGACCTGATCCTGCGGCGGGGCGCTGAAGAAGGCGTGTTCCGGGCGGGCCTGGCACCGCTGGATGTGCACTTGCTGATCAGTTCGTTCTGTTTTCACCGGGTGTCGAACCGCCACACCTTCGGCGAGATTTTTCAGATCGACCTATCGGACGAAGCGATCAAGCAGCGTCATCGCCAGATGATCTGCGAGTCGGTGCTGCGCTATTTGCAGGCCTGAACGCAACCCCTGTGGGAGCGGGCTTGCTTGCGAAAGGGCCCGCACAGTCGCCATGGAGGTTGACTGTCGGATCGCATTCGCGAGCTAGCCCGCTCCCACGGGTCCTCAGTGATTCATGCGCTGGAAATGTTCCAGCATCCGCTGCGCATCCGGCACCACGCCGCTGAACAATTCAAAGGCCTTCACCGCCTGGAACACGGCCATGGTGCCGCCATCGAGTGTGCGGCAGCCCAAGGCGCGGGCGTTGCGCAGCAGTTCGGTTTCCAGGGGGAAGTAGACGATTTCCGCCACCCACAACGCGCCCCGCAACAGCTCGACCGGCACCGGCATGCCCGGCAACTTCGTCATGCCCATCGGGGTGGTGTTGACCAGGCCGTCGGCCTCGGCCATGGCGGCGGGCAAGTCATGCCCGGCCCGGGCGCGACCGGCGCCGAAGTGTTGGTTCAGGTTGTGGGCCAAGGCCTCGGCGCGGCTGACTTCCACATCGAAAATACTCAGCGTCTGTACGCCTTCAGCCAATAGCGCGTGGGCAACGGCCGCACCGGCGCCGCCGGCGCCCATCTGGACCACGTGCCCGCGGGAAACATCCCCCAGGCCACGGCGAAACCCTTCGGCGAACCCCAGGCAATCGGTGTTGTGGCCGACGCGTTTGCCGTCCTTGAGCACCACGGTATTCACCGCGCCGATGCCGCGGGCTTCGGGCGACAGTTCGTCCAGCAGCGGGATGATCGCCTGCTTGCACGGAAAGGTGATGTTCAGGCCGGTAAAGCTCATGCGTTCGGCGGCGGCCAGCAGGTCGGGCAGGGCGCTGCTGTCGAGTGTCAGCGCATCGAGGTCGATCAACCGGTAGAGGTAGCGCATGCCTTGGGCGTCGCCTTCGTGCTCGTGCAGGGCAGGGGTGCGCGAGGCCTGGATACCGGCGCCGATCAGCCCGGCGAGCACAGTGATGTTCGACATGTGGATCAACCCTTCAACCGCTGACTGAAATGCTCCAGGGCCAGGCGATAGCCGTGGCTGCCAAACCCGCACATCACGCCGATGGCGATGGAGGAGACGAAGGAGTGGTGGCGGAAGGTTTCCCGCGCATGGACGTTGGACAAATGCACTTCGATCACCGGGATTTCGCTGGCCACCAGGGCGTCACGGATCGCCACGGAGGTGTGGGTCCAGGCGGCCGGGTTGATGACGATACCGGCACAGCGGCCACGGGCGCCGTGAATCCAGTCGAGCAGTTCACCTTCCTGGTTGGTCTGGCGAAACTCCACCGCCAGGCCGAACTCTTCAGCGGCGCGTGCGCACAACGCGGAAATGTCCGCCAGGGTTTCATGGCCATAGGTGGCCGGCTCGCGAGTGCCGAGCAGGTTCAGGTTCGGGCCGTTCAGCACCAGGACGATCGGAGGCATCGCAATTCTCTCCACACTTTTTATTGTTGGTGTTGGCCGGGTTCCAGCCGTTGGAGATAAATTGTACTAGATGGTTAGTTTGGTCAAACGAAGCCGCTGTCGGCGCTCAATAAGTGTTCGATGATCGAACAGCGGCTATGCCCGATATCAAATCTGTGGCGAGGGAGCTCGCTCCCGCTGGGCTGCGAAGCAGACCCGAGTTATGCACCGGTTATCTGGGGTGTATGAAGTAGGGTTTGGGACTGCTGCGCAGTCCAGCGGGAGCAAGCTCCCTCGCCACTGTGGGGTAGGTGGCGAGGGAATCGCCTCAACGCCGGGTCAGCAACACCCCGGATTCCATGTGATGGGTCCAGGGGAATTGGTCGAACAACGCGCAGCGCGTGATGCGGTGGGTGTCGTTCAGTTGCGCGATGTTGGCGGCGAGGGTTTCCGGGTTGCAGGAGATGTACAGGATGTTGTCGAAGCGCCGGGTCAGTTCGCAGGTGTCCGGGTCCATGCCTGCGCGCGGCGGATCGACGAAGACGCTGCCGAACGCGTAGCTTTTCAGGTCGATGCCCTGCAAGCGGCGGAACGGCCGGACTTCGTTCAACGCTTCGGTCAATTCTTCCGCCGACAAGCGCACCAGCTTCACGTTAGCCACGGCGTTTTCGTCCAGGTTGCTCAGCGCCGCGTTCACCGAAGTCTTGCTGATTTCGGTGGCCAGCACGTTGCGTACGCGGGTTGCCAGGGGCAGGGTAAAGTTGCCGTTGCCGCAGTACAGTTCCAACAAGTCGTCGTTGCGATCGCCCAAGGCGTCGTAGGCCCAATTGAGCATCTTCTGGTTCACCGTGCCGTTGGGCTGGGTGAAGGCGCCTTCGGGCTGGCGATAGCTGAAGGTGCGGCCGCCCACTTCAAGGCGCTCCACCACGTAGTCGTGGCCGATCACTTCTCGCTTGCCCTTGGAGCGGCCAATGATGCTGACGCCCAAGTCGTTGGCCAGTTGCGTGGCGGCGGCATGCCAATGCTCGTCCAGCGGACGGTGATAACACAGGGTGATCATCGCGTCGCCGGCCAGGGTGGTCAGGAACTCCACCTGGAACAGCTTGTGGCTCAGGGGCGCGCTGGCCTGCCAGGCGGCTTTGAGTTGCGGCATCAACTGGTTGATGCGCAGGCTGGCGATAGGGAACGTCTCGATGAGGATCGGCGTGCGTTTGTCTTCCTGGGAGAACATCGCGTAGTGCCGCTCGCCGGCCTCGCGCCACAGGCGGAATTCGGCCCGCAGGCGGAAGTTCTGCAGTGGCGAGTCGAACACCTCGGGTTGCGGCGCATCGAAGGGGGCCAGCAGCTCACGCAAGCGGGTGACCTTGTCCTGGAGCTGCGTGGCGTACGCCTGGGAATCGAAAGTCATGCGTTGAACCAACCCAACTTGATCACGAACAGGATGGACAGGATGACCAGCGCCGGGTTCAGCTCACGGCCACGGCCCGACACCAGCTTGATGGCGGTCCAGGCGATGAAACCGAAGGCGATGCCGTTGGCGATGGAGTAGGTGAACGGCATGGCCAGCGCGGTCACCACCACCGGGGCGGCGACGGTGATGTCGTCCCAGTCGATTTCCGCCAGGCCCGAAGTCATCAGTACGGCGACGAACAGCAAGGCCGGCGCGGTGGCGAACGCCGGGACGCTGCCTGCCAGTGGCGAGAAGAACAACGCCAGCAGGAACAGGACCGCCACCACGATGGCGGTCAGGCCGGTGCGGCCGCCGGCACTGACGCCCGCCGCCGACTCGATGTAGCTGGTGGTGGTGGAGGTGCCCAGCAGCGAACCGGCCATGGCGGCGGTGCTGTCGGCGATCAGCGCACGGCCCATCTTCGGCATGTGGCCGTCCTTGCCCATCAGCCCGGCGCGCTTGGCGACGCCGATCAGGGTGCCGGAGTTGTCGAACAGGTCGACGAACAGGAAAGCGAAGATCACGCTGACCAGGCCGATGTCCAGGGCGCCCTTGATGTCCAGTTGCAGGAAGGTCGGGGCCAGGGAGGGCGGCATCGATATCACGCCGCCGAACGGGGTGAAGCCCATCAGGATCGAGACGATGGTCACCGCGAGGATGCCGATCAGCACGGCCCCGCGCACTTTCAGTGCTTCGAGCGCGACGATCAGGACAAAACCGAGCGTGGCGAGGATTGGCGCCGGTTGCTTCAGGTCGCCGAGGCCGACCATGGTCGCCGGGTTTTTCACCACGATGCCGGCGTTGTTCAGGGCGATCAGCGCCAGGAACAGGCCGATGCCGGCGGCGATGGCCGAGCGCAATGGCAGCGGGATGCTGTTGATGATCCACTCGCGGATGCGAAAGATCGACAGCAGGAAGAACAGCACCGCAGAGACGAACACCGCGCCCAGCGCCACTTGCCAGGTATGGCCCATGTGCAGGACCACGGTGTAGGTGAAGAAGGCGTTCAAGCCCATGCCCGGGGCCAGGGCGATCGGGTAGTTGGCGATCAGCCCCATGACCGTGGAGCCGATGGCTGCCGCCAGGCACGTGGCGACGAATACGGCGCCCTTGTCCATGCCGGTTTCGCCGAGGATGCTCGGGTTGACGAACAGGATGTAGGCCATGGCCAGGAAGGTCGTGACGCCCGCCAGGATCTCGGTCCGCACGTTGGTGTTGTGTGCCTTGAGTTGAAACAGCCTTTCCAGCATGTCTGCTCCCCGTGGCGCGCAGGGCGCCGTGAATGTATCGACCTCAACAGCAAAGCACAGACCGCCAGGGGCGCCTGAATTTTCTGCGGGTCGGAAAAAGCCGCGCATCATACCAGCAGCGTGGCCATGTGGCTGCGATCGTCGTCGATGTTTTACCGAAGCAAAAAGAGCGCCATACTGCGCGCGGTTCAGAAGCTCGATAGGTCTCACATGAACAGAAATCTGCTGGCCTTGGCTTGCGCGTTGGGCCTGTGGTTGCCCGGCCTGCCCGTCAATGCCGCCTCGGCACCGCCGTTGAGCGAGGTCAAGGTGCTCAAGGTCGAGTCGCCGGCCTGTGGCTTCGAGGACATCACCCCCGGGCAGGCACAGACCCGTTGTGACCACAGTGGTGCGAACATCAAGGTCTATGTGCTGGAAGTCGGCTATGGCCGCCAGCCCCATGTCACGCTGGACGGCTTCGAAGTCGACGGCACCCGCTCGCCGGTGTGCGCGTTCAGCAATGGCAATCTCAACGATTGTTCGAGCCGCACCAAGGTCGTCGGCTATCTGTACATCTTCGACCTGAAGGGCAAGCAGGAGGGCACCTTCAGCTACAGCAACGTCTCGATCAATGCGCCGGGCAATCGGATGTCGACCCAGTTGTATATCAAGTGACGGGCAGTTGGCAGGACGCAGTCCGGCAAACCTGACTAGGCTATGTACGAAATAGCTTGAAACTTGGTTATGCGGCGTTAAAAACCGGCTCGGAATGCTCATTGACAACCAGTCAAGTCGAGCGCGACCCCGGTCGTTCCTCGCCGGTTTTTGCCTTGCCTAACCTGCGTTTCAAACTATTTCGTACACAGCCTAGTCTTCAGGAACACCCCTGCGGAGAACACCCATGATTGCTGGAACCGCGATTCCCCGAGCCCTGATCGCCGTTGCCGAAGGTGTCGACGACTTGCAGACCGTCACCCTGATCGACGTCCTGCGCCGGGCGCAGCTCGAAGTGGTGCTGGCGAGCATCGAAGGCCGGCGGATGCTGACCTGCGCCCGTGGCACCCGCCTGACCGCCGACGGCATGTTGGTGGACGTGCTGGTGCAGGACTTCGACCTGATCGTCCTGCCCGGCGGCCTCATCGGCGCCCAGCACCTGGCCGCCCATCAACCCCTGCAACAACTGCTCAAGGGCCAGGCCGCCGCCGGCCGCTTCTTCGCCGCCATCGCCGAAGCGCCCGCCCTGGCATTGCAACCTTGCGGCGTGCTGCGCCAACGGCGCATGACCTGCCTGCCCGCCGTCAGCCAGCAATTGTCCGGATGTACCTTTGTCGACCAACCCGTGGTCGTGGATGGCAACTGCATCACCGCCCAGGGCTCGGCCGCCGCCCTGGCGTTTGCCCTGGCGTTGGTGGAACAACTCAGCGGCAAGGGCGTGCGCAATGTGGTGGCGGCGGAACTGCTGGCCTGACTGGCGTCAGGCGTGTTGTGGGAAAGCTGGAAGGCTTTAATCATGGCGCCGAGTGTAAGGCGATGTATTGCACAGGGTGCGGTATATAGAGACCGCACTTGAGCGACATAAAGGTGCGCTTTGCCGCGCCTGTTCGCCTTCACGAACGCCTTTGAACGCTCACCGCCCCCCGAAGTCGTACCCCTTATGACGGCGGTTTCCCAAAACGCCGCGAGTGTACGACCAACCGTGAGGTGTTTATGAGCGCGACCCTGTCCGAAGCGACGCAGGCGTCCTTCGTCCGTCATCCGATCCGCCTGACACTCAATGGCCAGGTGCGCGAGCTGCAGGTATTGCCCTGGACCACGCTGCTGGACCTGCTGCGTGAGCAACTGGACCTGGTAGGCAGCAAGAAAGGCTGTGACCACGGCCAGTGCGGCGCGTGCACGGTGTTGCGCGATGGCAAACGCATCAATGCCTGCCTGACCCTGGCGGTGATGTGCGACGGCGTCGAATTGACCACCATCGAAGGCTTGGCCGGCGATGACGCGTTGCACCCCATGCAGCAAGCTTTCATCACTCATGATGCCTTCCAGTGCGGCTACTGCACGCCGGGGCAGATCTGTTCGGCCGTCGGCCTGGCCAACGAGGGCCGGGCGCAGACCGGCGCGCAGATCAGTGAACTGATGAGCGGTAACCTCTGCCGCTGCGGTGCCTATAACAACATCCGCGACGCCATCGAAGAAGCCTTGCCGCTTTGCCCACAACCCCAGGCACCGGAGGGCGAGCAATGAACCCCTTTCAATACAGCAAGCCTGAGACCGTGCAGGCTGCCATCGACCTGTCGAGCCCGGTGTCGCGCTTCATCGCCGGTGGCACCAACCTGCTGGACCTGATGAAGGAGAACCTCACCCGCCCGGCGCACCTGATCGACATCACCGGGCTGCCCCTGGCGGACCTCAGCGAAACCCCATCGGGTGGGGTGATGATCGGCGCCTTGGTGAGCAATGCCGACCTGGCCTGGCATCCGTGGATCGAGCGCCGCTACCCGCTGCTGTCCCAGGCGATCCTGGCGGGCGCCTCGCCGCAACTGCGCAACATGGCCAGCACCGGTGGCAACCTGTTGCAACGCACCCGCTGCTACTACTTCTACGACGCCAACGTGCCGTGCAACAAACGCCAGCCTGGCAGCGGCTGCCCGGCGCGCAGCGGGCTGAACCGGATCCACGCGATTTTCGGTGCCAGCGACCAGTGCGTCGCGACGCATCCGTCCGACATGTGCGTGGCCTTGGCGGCCCTGGAAGCGGTGGTCCATGTGCTGGGCCGGGGCGGGGCGCGGACCATCGAGTTCGCCGACTTCCACCGCCTGCCCGGCGATGCCCCGGAGCGGGATAACCAACTGGCCGACGATGAACTGATCACCGCCATCGAACTGCCGGCCGCTGGTTTTGCCGAGCACAGTCACTACCTGAAGGTCCGTGACCGAGCCTCCTACGCCTTTGCGCTGGTGTCGGTGGCGGCGGCGCTGGAACTCGACGGACCGGTGATCCGCCAGGCGCGCCTGGCCCTGGGAGGCGTAGCGCACAAGCCCTGGCGTGACCGGGCGGTGGAAAGCTGGCTGAGCGGCCAGACCGTCAGCCGCGAAACCTTCACCGCCGCTGCCGACGCGCTGCTGCAAAACGCTGAACCGCTGGAACACAACGGCTTCAAGGTCAGGTTGGCGCGCCGGGCGATCGTGCGCGCCTTGAGCGATGCCGCACTGGGAGGGCAAGCCAAATGAATGCTCCGAGCAAATCCATAGGGCAGCCACTGGACCGGGTCGATGGCCTGCTCAAGGTGACGGGTCAGGCCCGCTATGCCGGCGAATACCCCGAAGACGGCTTGCTGTACGGCAGTGTCGTGTCGGGCACCATCGCCCGCGGCCGGGTGCTGCGCATCGACGCCTCCAAAGCCTTGGCGCTGCCTGGGGTCGTCGCCGTCATCGACCATACCAACCGGCCCCGGGTCGCCAGCTACGATGAGCCCTACCAGGACGCCGACGCGGCGGATGGCTCGCCGTTCCGGCCGCTGTACAACGATGAGGTGCTCTACAGCGGCCAGCCGCTGGCCCTGGTGGTTGCGCAGAACCTCGAACTGGCCCGTTATGCCGGCTCGCTGGTCGAGATCGAATACGAGGTCCAGGACCATCAGACCGACCTGGCCCTCCTGCAAGGCGAGGCCTATCCGGCACCGGCCGAACTGCCCAAGCCCCGTGGAAATTTCCAGGGCGAGTACGCCAGTGCGGCGCTGAGTGTGGATGTGTCCTACAGCACACCGATCGAACACCACAACCCGATGGAGCCTCATGCCTGCACCGTGCTGTATCAGCCTGACGGCAGCCTGCACATCCATGACAAGACCCAAGGCACGCAGAACTGCCAGGCCTATGTGCAGAAGGTATTCGGCCTGGAGAAAGACCAGGTCCGCGTGTTTGCCGCGTTCGTCGGCGGCGCCTTTGGCTCAGGGCTGCGGCCGCAGTATCAATTGGCGTTGGGGGTGATGGCGGCGCTAGCCCTCAAGCGTTCGGTGCGGGTCAGCCTGACCCGCCAGCAGATGTTCACCTTCGGCTACCGGCCGCGCACGTTCCAGCGTCTGCAATTGGGAGCCGCGGCCAATGGGCGGTTGCTGGCGGTGGCGCACAGTGCTGTCGGCCAGACCTCGCGTTTCGAGGATTTCACCGAACACGTGGTGGAGTGGAGCGGCATGCTCTATCACTGCGACAACGTCGAGCTGAGCTACAAACTGGTGCCGCTGGACGTCTACACGCCGCTGGACATGCGCGCCCCCGGTGCCGCGCTCGGGTTGATCGGCCTTGAGTGCGCCATGGATGAACTGGCCTGCGCCCTGGCGATCGATCCCGTCCAGTTGCGCTTGAACAACTACGCCGAGCGCAACGAAAACGAAGACAAGCCGTACTCCAGCAAGGAGCTGCGCGAGTGCTACGCCCAGGGGGCTCGTCGCTTTGGTTGGGACAAGCGCAACCCCGAGCCGCGCAGCATGCGCGAAGGCCGGCAACTGGTGGGCTGGGGGATGGCCGGCGGCGTATGGGAAGCCATGCAGCAGAAGGCCAGCGCCCGGGCGTCCCTGGACGCGGACGGTAAACTCACGGTCAGCAGCGCCACCACGGACATCGGCACCGGCACCTACACGGTCATGACCCAGATCGCCGCCGAGGCGTCAGGCGTGCCCGTGGCAGACATCACCTTTGTCCTCGGTGACTCATCACTGCCGACCGCGCCGCTGCAAGGCGGCTCGTTCACCGTGTCATCGGTCGGCACGGCCGTGCAGCAGGCCTGCGAAGCACTGAAGGAGAAACTGCTGGCCGTGGCCTGGCAGACCTGTCCGGACTTCAGCGGTGCGACCCTTGAGCAAGTCACCTTCGCCGATGGGCAACTGCGCTTTGGCGAGGCTCAGGTCGCCCTGGCGGCGCTGGCAAGAAAAAGCGCCGAGATACCCGTGCAAGCCCAAGTCACCGCCGAGCCGGATGAAAAGCGCAAGGCCTACGCCACCGCGACGCACTCGGCGGTGTTTGTCGAAGTCCGGGTGGATGAAGACCTGGGCACGGTGAAGGTCAGCCGGGTGGTCAGCGCCATCGCCGCCGGGCGGGTGGTCAACCCGAAAACCGCGCGCAGCCAGATCCTCGGTGGCGTGGTCTGGGGCATCGGCATGGCGCTGCACGAGGAAACCCTCACCGACCACGCCCTGGGCCGGCACATGAACCACAGCCTGGCCGAGTACCACTTGCCGGTAAACGCGGACATCGGCGACATCGAAGTGATCTTTGTCGACGAGCAGGACGAGATCGTCAACGCGCTCGGTTCCAAGGGCGTGGGAGAAATCGGCATCGTCGGCGTGGCGGCGGCCGTGGCGAATGCGATCTACCACGCCACCGGCAAGCGGGTGCGGGATTTCCCCATCACCCTCGACACGTTGCTCTAGGGTCTGTTTGAAAAGTCTTGAGACGAAGGTCAGGCAAGGCGAAAACCGGCGAGGAACGGCCGGGGTCGCGCTCGACTTTACTGGAGTAAATGAGCATTCCGAGCCGGTTTTCAACGCAGCATGAACGAGTATTAAGGCTTTTCAGACAGAGCCTAGGGTGTCGCCTCGGCGACCGGCTCGTGCATCCGGTCGCGCTGGGCCAGGGTCGGGAACAGCTTGATCCAGACTCCGGTCACCAGCAGCGTGCCGACACCGCCCATGACCACCGCCGGCACCGTGCCGAACCAGTGGGCGGTGAGGCCGGACTCGAACTCGCCCAACTGGTTCGAGGCGCCGATGAACAACCCGTTCACCGCGCTGACGCGGCCGCGCATTTCGTCCGGGGTTTCCAGTTGTACGAAGGAGGCGCGGATCACCATGCTGATCATGTCCGCCGCGCCGAGCACCACCAGCACCGCCAGGGAAAACCAGAACGACGTCGAAAGGCCGAAGGCAATGGTGGCGACGCCGAACACGCCCACGGCGGTGAACATCACCCGGCCGACCTTGCGCTCCACGGCGAACCGCGCCAACCACAACGACATCAGCAACGCCCCGACCGCGGGCGCCGAACGCAACAGGCCAAGGCCCCAGGGACCGGTGAGCAGGATGTCCTTGGCGAATACCGGCAGCAGCGCCGTCGCACCGCCGAGCAACACCGCGAACAGGTCCAGGGAGATCGCCCCGAGGATATCCGGGCGGCTGCGGATGAAGCGAATCCCGGCCAGCAACGAGTCCATCGTCGCCTTGCCTTTGTTCAACGGGGTTTGCCGGGCCGGGAGATTGAGCATCAGGCAGCAGGCGATGACGTAGAGCAGCACGGTCGGCCCATAGACCCAGACACTGCCAAAGGCATAAAGCAGGCCGCCGAGGGCCGGGGCGACGATGGTGGCTGACTGCTGGGCCGATTGGGCGGCGGCCACGGCCCGTGGAAACAGCGCGGCCGGCACGATGCTCGGCAGCAGTGCCTGGGTGGTCGGCATTTCGAACGAGCGGGCAGCGCCGAGCAGGAAGGCGAGGATGAAAATCATCTCCCGCGTGACGTTGTCGGTGGCGCTGCCGATCACCAGCGCCAGGGCGATCATCGCCTGCAACGACTGGCAGAGGGCCGCGACCTTGCGCCGGTCATAACGGTCGGCCACGTGCCCGGTGTGGAGCATGAACAGCACGCGCGGCGCGAATTCCACCAGGCCCACAAGCCCCAGGTCCAGGACATTGCCGGTCAGTTGATAGAGGTTCCAGCCGATGGCCACGGTCAGCATCTGGAAGCCGCTGGCGGTGAAGATCCGGGCCAGCCAGAAGGCAATGAAGGGACGATGGTGACGGAGCAGCAGCGGCGCTTGGCTGGGCATCTGGAAGAGGTCCGGTGATGAAGGCAATGAGATTATCACCGAGCTGTAACCGGAAGTTGCGGTGGTGGGAAAAATAGTTAGCCAAACATCGATTTTGACCAGAGCACCTCCCTCGCCACGGTTGGCTGATGGTGCCCCGGCCGGATGCTATCAATTGTCGCTGAGTCAACCTGTCACGCGACAAAAGACCACGCCGTCCATCGGCCATAATGCGACTACTCTTTGATCATTGCTTGATCCAGATCAATACCCTGCCGGGTGCTGGGCTGGCGGCCATCCGGCCAGAATCCTGCGTTGTGACGGTTTAAAAAGAACGATTTGAAAAGCATCGCACTCCATATCCCTGGAGGCGGTGATGCAAGCCTCGCCCGCAGCCGGTTTTACCTGACAGAGGAAGACTTATGTTCGGTTTGGAGGCGCTCGATCTCGCCCGAATCCAGTTCGCGTTCACCATCTCGTTCCATATCCTGTTTCCGGCGATCACCATCGGCCTGGCGAGTTACCTCGCGGTGCTCGAAGGCCTGTGGCTCAAGACCCGAGACGACACCTACCGTGACCTGTACCACTTCTGGTCGAAGATCTTTGCCGTCAACTTCGGCATGGGCGTGGTGTCCGGGTTGGTCATGGCCTATCAGTTCGGCACCAACTGGAGCCGGTTCTCCGACTTCGCCGGGGCGGTGACCGGGCCGCTGCTGACCTACGAGGTGCTCACGGCGTTCTTCCTCGAAGCCGGCTTCCTCGGTGTGATGCTGTTCGGCTGGAACCGCGTCGGCCGTGGCCTGCACTTCTTTTCCACGGTCATGGTGGCGATCGGCACGCTGATCTCGACGTTCTGGATCCTGTCCTCCAACAGCTGGATGCAGACCCCGCAGGGCTACGAGATCGTCGACGGGCGAGTGATCCCGGTGGACTGGCTGGCGGTGGTGTTCAACCCTTCATTCCCTTATCGCCTGTTGCACATGTCGACCGCGGCGTTCGTCGCTACCGCGTTCTTCGTTGGCTCTTCGGCGGCCTGGCACCTGCTGCGCGGCCGTGACACCCCGGCGATCCGCCGGATGCTGTCGATGGCGATGTGGATGGCCTTGCTGGTGGCGCCGATACAGGCAGTGATCGGCGACTTCCACGGCCTCAACACCCTCAAGCACCAACCGGCGAAGATCGCGGCCATCGAAGGCCACTGGGAAAACGTCGGCAACGAGCCGACTCCGCTGATCCTGTTCGGCCTGCCCGACATGCAGGCGGAGAAAACCCGCTTTGCCGTGGAAATTCCCTACCTGGGCAGCCTGATCCTGACCCACAGCCTGGACAAGCAGGTGCCGGCCCTCAAGGAGTTTCCACCCGAGGATCGTCCGAATTCGACCATCGTGTTCTGGTCGTTCCGGGTCATGGTGGGCCTGGGCCTGCTGATGATCTTCACCGGCCTGTGCAGCTTGTGGCTGCGCCGCAATGACCGGATCTACCAATCCCGGCCTTTCCTGCACATGGTGCTGTGGATGGGGCCGTCCGGGTTGATCGCGATCCTGGCGGGCTGGTTCACCACCGAAATCGGCCGCCAGCCGTGGGTCGTCTACGGCCTGATGCGCACGGCCGATGCTTCGTCCGGCCACAGCGTCGCGCAGATGAGCATCACCCTGGTGCTGTTTGTCGTGGTGTATTTCGCGCTGTTCGGCGCTGGGCTGAGCTACATGATGCGCCTGGTGCGCAAGGGGCCGGAGGCCCACGAAGCCGAGCCGAGCGACGGTGGCCCAGGCCAGAAACGCACCCCGGCCCGACCCTTGTCGGCCGCCGACGAAGGCGACGACGACATGGACCACAACGACCGCGCGAACAAGGAGAATTGAACCATGGGTATTGATCTTCCGCTGATCTGGGCCGTGGTCATCATCTTCGGCATCATGATGTACGTGATCATGGACGGTTTCGACCTGGGGATCGGCATTCTCTTCCCCTTCATCAAGGGCGAGCGCGACCGTGACGTCATGATGAACACCGTCGCGCCGGTCTGGGACGGCAACGAGACCTGGCTGGTGCTGGGCGGCGCAGGGCTGTTCGGGGCGTTTCCGCTGGCTTATTCGGTGGTGTTATCGGCCCTGTACCTGCCATTGATCCTGATGCTCATCGGCCTGATCTTCCGGGGCGTGGCCTTCGAATTCCGCTTCAAGGCCAAGGCGCATAAGCGGCACCTGTGGGACAAGGCCTTCATCGGCGGTTCGCTGACGGCGACCTTCTTCCAGGGCGTGGCGCTGGGGGCGTTCATCGACGGCTTCGAAGTGGTCAATCGCCAGTTCGCCGGCGGGTCCCTGGACTGGTTCACGCCGTTCACGGTGTTCTGCGGCCTGGCCTTGATCGCCGCCTACGCCTTGCTCGGTTGTACCTGGCTGATCATGAAGACCGAAGGCAAGTTGCAGGAGCAGATGCATGATCTGGCCAGGCCGCTGGCGTTCGTGGTGCTGGCGGTGATTGGCATTGTCAGCCTCTGGACACCGCTGGCCCATGCCGACATTGCCGCGCGCTGGTTCACCCTGCCGAACCTGTTCTGGTTCCTGCCGGTGCCGATCCTGGTGCTGGTGACCATGTACGGGCTGTTCCGCGCGGTGGCCCGCAACGCCCACTACACGCCGTTCATCCTGACGCTGGTGCTGATTTTCCTCGGCTACAGCGGGTTGGGCATCAGCTTGTGGCCGAACATCGTGCCACCGTCCATCTCGATCTGGGACGCCGCGTCACCGCCCCAGAGCCAGGGCTTCATGCTGGTCGGCACGTTGTTCATCATTCCGTTGATCCTGGTGTACACCTTCTGGAGCTACTACGTGTTCCGCGGCAAGGTGACCCATGACGACGGCTACCATTGACCGACCTGCGAGGCATGCACATGGCCAAACCTGACTTGAAGGACATCGAGGCGGCCGAGCGAAAGCCCTTGTGGCAGCGGCTGGGTTGGCTGGCGATGATCTGGGCCGGCAGCGTGCTGGCGCTGTTCATCGTGGCCAGCCTGATGCGGATGTTCATGAACGCCGCCGGCCTGACCACCCACTGAGTTCCCGTGGTGGCTACTTGCGGGCCTTGAGGATGACGAACTTCGGCGTCGCGGCCACTTGCTCGACGCCGCGGAACAGCCGGGCCAGCTTGCTGTGATAACCCAAATGTCGGTTGCCGACGATGTACAGGGCACCGCCGACGACCAAGGCTTCGCGCGCCTGCTGGAACATGCGCCAGGCGAGGAAATCCCCCACGACCTGCTGCTGGTGGAACGGCGGATTGCACAGCACCACGTCCAGCGACTGCGCCGGTTGCCCGGCAAGCCCGTCGCCGGCGCGCAGCGTCACCTCGCGCTCGCCCAGGGCGGCGGCCCAGTTTTCGGCCGCCGACTGCACGGCCATGTACGACTCATCCACCAGCGTGTAGCGGGCCTCAGGGTTTTGCAGGGCGCTGGCGATGGCCAGCACGCCGTTGCCGCAGCCCAGGTCCGCGACCTCGGCCGTGCCGAGATTTTTCGGCAGGTGCGGCAGGAAGGCGCGGGTGCCGATGTCCAGGCCTTCGCGGCAGAACACATTGGCGTGGTTGCGCAGCTCGATGTGGGGTTCGTCGAGCCAGTAGCGGGTGGGGTAGGGGGACACGACCGGCGCCTTGGCTTCTGGCGTGGCGATCAACAGGCGGGCCTTTTTCACCGCCAGGGACGCTTGCACCGGGCCGATGTAGCGCTCCAGCAAGTCGCCGGCGGCGCGGGGCAGGTGCTTGATCATGGCCCCGGCAATCACCTGGGCGCCGGGCGCCAGTTGCCCTTGCAGACGGATCAATTGTTCTTCCAGCAGCGCCAGGGTTTTCGGCACCTTGATCAGCACACGGTCGAAGGGGCCGGTCAACGCTTCGCTGGCGGGCACTGTCGGCACCGCATCGAAGGGCCGGCCATTACGCACCAGGTTTTTCTCCAGCGCCTGCAGGGCCAGGAATGAGTCGCCGCTGCTGGTCACGGCCACCTTGCCGGCCAGGCTGGCGGCCAGTGCGCCGAAGCCGTCATTGAGCACCAGGACCCGGGTCTGCGCCGTGGGCTGTTGTTCGGCCAGGTGGGCGAGCAGGTATTCGTCGGCCGCGTCAAAAGCTTGCAGCGGTTCGTTCTGCTGTTCGGGCTGGCGGATCAGGTCGAGCTGGGCGAAGGGGCTGTCGAGCAGGGGCATGGCTGGGACTCTGGAGATCGGTGGATGTCCCGCTGCCTGGGGTAGGAGTCTGGGCGGGACCGCCTGAATGAACTACGTCGCGCAGATGGAGCGGCATCATTCAAGTGGAACCGTAAATGGTACGTTTTTTTGCCTCGTATTGCCCGCGGGTTTTTCCTGGCCGGTCAGGTCACACGGCATGTCAGATCACGTGAATGTGGGCGGCCTTGGCGACGGCGGAAATCTTGTTGCTGACATTCAGTTTGCGCATGCAACTGCACACGTGGAAATTCACGGTGCGTTCGGAAAGGCAAAGGATCCTGCCCACTTCCGATGCTGTCTTGCCTTCGGCGGACCACTTCAACACTTCGATCTCCCTGGGTGACAGGTGAACGCTCGGCTTGCTGGTGACAGTGTCGGATAACTTCTTGCTGGCCAGGGCGTGCAGCCGTTGGCTGGCGAAAATCGCATAACCGAGGTTGCCGTAATGCTCGTCGATATCGATGGGGTAATGAGACCTGGCCAGGCTGAACAGGCTGCAATGGGTGCCCTGTTCATCATGGACGGCCTGGGTCCAGCCGTACTTGAGTCCCTGTCGATTAAGTTCGCGCCATAACTTCGGCGCTTTGGCAAAGACTGTTTCACTCCAGAGAATGGGGATCATTGATTGATTGCAATGTGCTACTAACGGATCCTGCGAGGCATAGCCGTTTTGCTCATAGAACCGGTCCCAGCCATAAGGGTAGTTATTAAGGTTGACCTTGTTGGTGTGCTTATCGGGGCTGCCGTGATAGCTGGCGAACGCACAATATTCAAACCCCTGATTGTTAAAGAAATTCAGGACCAGACGATAGGCCGCCTGCAGGTCTTTTTCACAGGACAGTTTTCTCAGCTGCGAGTCCTTCCAATTGTCCATCGCTTTCTCCTGGGTTGATTCGTCCATGCGGATCCAATCCATGATGCGAAATTTCAGTGTAGGACTATTCCTGATTTGCAGTGGAATTTTTTTAGTTTACTGACAGTGTGAGGTGTTTAAAAAGTAAACTTCCTAGTCGGTTGTTTTTACAGCGTTTGTAACTTTGTACAAGTTTACGAAGTGTTCGCGGCTGGTGCGGCTACATAGCTATTAAATTGCCATTGCGTCGCGACGGTGGTGGCGATTGTCCATTTGCGGGACACTGTGCACTGGTTCCATTGGAGTGACGCATGAGCGACAGTGCAGAGAAGTTCACCCGCCAGACCCTGCTCGATGTCCAGACATTGACCCCTCATTTGTTTACCTTGCGTACGACGCGAGATCGCGGCTTTCGCTTCCGCGCCGGTCAGTTCGCCCGGTTGGGCGTGACCAAGGCGGACGGCAGTACCGTCTGGCGGGCCTACTCCATGGTGTCTTCGCCGTTCGATGAGTTCCTCGAATTCTTTTCCATTGTGGTGCCCAATGGCGAGTTCACCAGCGAGCTCAGCCGGTTGCAGCCGGGCGACACGTTGCTGGTGGATCGCCAGGCGTTTGGCTACCTGACCCTGGACCGATTCGCCGATGGCCGGGACTTGTGGCTGCTGTCCACGGGGACGGGCGTGGCCCCGTTCATTTCGATCCTCCAGGACTTCGAAGCCTGGGAGAAATTCGAACGCATCATCCTGGTGTACAGCGTGCGTGAAGCGCGGGAGCTGGCGTATCAGGACCTGATCGAAGCGTTGCCCCGGCGTGAATACCTGGCCGAGTACGCGCACAAGTTTCGTTTCATCGCCACCGTCACCCGCGAGCAGCATCCGGGCGCGCTCAATGGGCGTATTACCACGTTGATCGAGAATGGCGAGCTGGAGCGGGCGGCGGAGGTGGCACTGACGCCGGAGCATTCGCGCGTGATGCTCTGCGGCAACCCACAGATGATCGACGACACGCGCCAGTTGCTCAAGGCCAGGGGCCTACAGTTGAGCCTGACCCGCCGACCCGGCCAGGTGGCGGTGGAGAATTACTGGTAGAGGCCCGACATGAAACCCGTGGGAGCGGGCTTGCGCGACGACGTCGACACAGTCGACATCACCGCAAACTGACCCACGCTTTCACGCGCAAGCCCGCTCCCATGGGAAAAAGACCGCTCAAGGCCTCTCGTTCTGCGCCTTGAGCAGGTCGCGAATCTCGCTCAGCAGCAGCTCTTCCTTGCTCGGGACAGGAGGCGCGCTCGGGGCCACGGCTTCTTCGCGCTTGAGGCGGTTGATGGCCTTGACGCCCATGAAGATGGCGAACGCGACAATGATGAAGTCGATGACACTCTGGATGAATTTGCCGTAGGCCAATACCACCGCCGGCGCGTCACCTTGGGCGGCCTTGAGGGTAATGGCCAGGTCGCTGAAATCCACCCCGCCGATCAGCATGCCGATGGGCGGCATGATCACATCGCCAACGAATGACGACACGATTTTGCCGAAGGCGGCACCGATGATGATCCCGACGGCCATGTCGACGACATTGCCTTTGACCGCGAAGGCCTTGAACTCGCTTAGCACGCCCATGTGTTATTCCTTGTGGCAGGTGAGGGGTGAGTGGCAGTGTAAATCAGCCTGGCGTGTCTTGCGCAAACGCCTGCTTAGAAGCTTAGTTATCGACCCGGCCTCAGGTCAAAAGTTTACAAAGTGCCACCAATCGCGCGTGATACGTGGTTTGAAACCGATTCCCCACAACGTTTTTTCTATCGAAGCGGTACGGGATTTCTATTTAGGTTTTGGTTTTTCGGGCACTAGCCTCTGACAGGCGCACCTGGATGCGCTCTACAACATCAGAGGAACACGCCTATGAATATCTCACTTGGCCGCGGGGCTTTTTCCCACCGTCGCGCGTTTTTTGCGCTGACCGCCAGCCTGCTGTCCTTGTCCGTCAATGCCGCCACCCTGACCCGTGATAATGGCGCGGCGGTCGGTGACAACCAGAACTCGCAAACCGCTGGCCCCAACGGACCGACCCTGTTGCAAGACGTGCAGTTGATCCAGAAGCTCCAGCGCTTCGACCGCGAACGCATCCCGGAACGCGTGGTGCATGCCCGGGGCACCGGGGCCCATGGCACCTTCACGGTTTCCGATGACCTAAGCGACCTGACCAAGGCCAAGGTCTTTGCCGGCGGCCAGGTCACGCCGGTGTTCGTGCGTTTCTCGGCGGTGGTCCATGGCAATCATTCTCCGGAAACCCTGCGCGACCCCCGTGGTTTCGCCACCAAGTTCTACACGGCGGACGGTAACTGGGACCTGGTGGGCAACAACTTCCCGACCTTTTTCATTCGCGATGCCATCAAGTTTCCCGACATGGTCCACGCGTTCAAGCCCGACCCACGGACCAACCTGGACGATGATTCACGTCGCTTCGATTTCTTCTCCCATGTTCCAGAATCCACCCGCACCCTGACCGAGTTGTATTCCAACTCCGGGACACCGGCCAGTTATCGTGAAATGGACGGTAATGGCGTGCACGCCTACAAACTGATCAATGCCAAAGGCGAAGTTCATTACGTCAAGTTTCATTGGAAAAGTTTGCAGGGGTTGAAAAATCTCGATCCGAAAGAAGTCGTGAAAGTTCAAGGTCAGGATTACAGCCATATGACCAATGACTTGGTCACTCACATCAATAAAGGCGATTTTCCAAAGTGGGACTTGTATGTCCAAGTGCTGAAGCCGGAAGACTTGGCCAAGTTTGACTTCGACCCACTGGACGCCACCAAGATCTGGCCCGGTGTGCCTGAGCGCAAGGTCGGGCAGATGGTCTTGAACCGCAACCCGGCGAACGTCTTCCAGGAAACCGAACAAGTGGCGATGGCGCCGGCCAACCTCGTCCCGGGCATCGAGCCTTCGGAAGACCGCCTGCTCCAGGGGCGGGTGTTCTCCTACGCCGATACACAGATGTACCGCATAGGCGCCAACGCCCTGCAATTGCCGATCAACGCACCCAAGGTGGCGGTGAACAACGGCAACCAGGACGGTGCCATGAACCCTGGCAGCACCAGCACCGGCGTGAACTACCAGCCGAGCCGCCTGACGCCTCGGGACGAACAACCCGCGGCGCGCTACAGCCAGACGGTGCTGACGGGCAGCACCCAGCAGGCGAAGATCCAGCGCGAGCAGAACTTCAAGCAGGCCGGTGACCTGTACCGCTCGTTCAACCAGAAGGAACGCAACGACCTGATCGAGAATTTCGGTGGATCCCTGGCCACCACCGACGACGAGAGCAAGCACATCATCCTGTCGTTCCTCTACAAGGCAGACCCTGAGTACGGCACCGGCGTGGCCCGTGTCGCCAAAGGCGACCTGGCCCGGGTCAAGGCGCTGGCGGAAAAGCTGGCTGACTGATCAGGCACATGACGAGTGGGAGCAAAGCCGCGATGCAGCCACTGGCTCGCGAGCGGGCTTTGTTCCCACGCTCTTGTGTCAGAAGGAGACATGACGATGCGCTATTTCCTGTGTTCACTGCTCGCCACCTGCTCACTCGCCGCACTGGCCGATGAGCCCCTGCCCACCGACCCGGCGGCCGTGCAGGCCGAGTTGCAAACCTATTACTTCGACGCCGCCCGCCGGGGCGACGTGCCCATGCTCGATGCCTTCATCGACGCCGGCTACGCGCTCGATACCCAGGACGAAAAGGGCTACACCGCGCTGATCCTCGCGGCCTACCACGGCCAAGGGCCGGCGGTGGAGCGGCTGCTGGCCGCCGGGGCCGATGCCTGCGCCCAGGACAAGCGCGGCAACACCGCGCT
Organism: Pseudomonas chlororaphis; assembly: GCA_001023535.1. Classification (NCBI taxonomy): domain Bacteria; kingdom Pseudomonadati; phylum Pseudomonadota; class Gammaproteobacteria; order Pseudomonadales; family Pseudomonadaceae; genus Pseudomonas; species Pseudomonas chlororaphis. The sequence continues at coordinate 1,843,318 of CP011020.1, read as the reverse complement.
GATGGGCGCCATCTTCAAGGGCGAAGTGCAGATCGCCCGGCGCCTGCTGTCCACCGATTGCAGCCCCGACCAACGCAATGGGGCGGGGCAGACCGCAGCGATGTACGCCGGCCTGTTCAAGCGTGATGAACTGCTGGAGGCCTTGAAGGCCAAGGGCGCCGACCTGCAAGCCCGGGACCCGCTGGGCAATAGCGCGACGGACCTGGCCCGCGGTGAAATCAGAATGCCGGCCCCGCGCTGATGCTCGCCTGAGCTATCATCGCGATTTTTACCCCGGAGTTCAGATGGCCAAGGCAAAGCGCATGTACGGCTGCACCGAGTGCGGTTCGACCTTTCCCAAATGGGCCGGCCAGTGCGGTGAGTGCGGAGCCTGGAACACCCTGACTGAAACCATGGTGGAGAGCGGCGGTGCGGCGGCGCCTGCCGGGCGTACGGGGTGGGCCGGCCAGCAGGCCCAGATCAAGACCCTGGCCGAAGTCAGTGTCGAAGAAATCCCGCGTTTCTCCACGGCCTCCGGGGAATTGGATCGGGTGCTGGGAGGCGGCCTGGTGGACGGCTCGGTGGTGCTGATCGGGGGCGACCCGGGCATCGGCAAGTCCACCATCCTGCTGCAGACCCTGTGCAACATCGCCACGCGCATGCCGGCGCTGTACGTCACCGGCGAAGAATCCCAACAGCAGGTCGCCATGCGTGCCCGGCGCCTGGGCTTGCCCCAGGATCAGTTGCGGGTCATGACCGAGACCTGCATCGAAACCATCATCGCCACGGCGCGCCTGGAAAAACCCAAGGTGATGGTGATCGACTCGATCCAGACGATCTTCACCGAACAACTGCAATCGGCGCCGGGCGGCGTGTCCCAGGTGCGCGAAAGCGCGGCGCTGTTGGTGCGCTACGCGAAACAGAGCGGCACGGCGATTTTCCTGGTGGGCCACGTCACCAAGGAAGGCGCGCTGGCGGGACCGCGAGTGCTGGAGCACATGGTCGATACCGTGCTGTATTTCGAAGGCGAGTCCGATGGCCGCCTGCGTTTGCTGCGGGCGGTGAAGAACCGTTTTGGCGCGGTCAATGAGCTGGGAGTGTTCGGCATGACCGACCGGGGCCTGAAGGAGGTCTCCAACCCGTCGGCCATCTTCCTGACCCGTGCCCAGGAAGAAGTGCCGGGCAGCGTGGTCATGGCGACCTGGGAGGGGACGCGCCCGATGTTGGTCGAAGTGCAGGCGCTGGTGGACGACAGCCACCTGGCCAATCCGCGCCGCGTGACTCTGGGCCTGGATCAGAACCGACTGGCCATGCTGCTGGCCGTGCTGCACCGGCACGGGGGGATCCCGACCCATGACCAGGATGTTTTCCTCAACGTGGTGGGCGGGGTAAAGGTGCTGGAAACCGCCTCCGACCTGGCCTTGATGGCGGCGGTCATGTCGAGCCTGCGCAATCGACCGCTGCCCCACGACCTGCTGGTATTCGGTGAAGTGGGGTTGTCGGGTGAAGTCCGGCCGGTGCCCAGCGGGCAGGAGCGACTCAAGGAGGCGGCCAAGCACGGCTTCAAGCGCGCCATCGTGCCCAAGGGCAATGCCCCGAAGGAAGCCCCGGCAGGGTTGCAGATTATTGCCGTGACACGCCTGGAGCAGGCGTTGGATTCGTTGTTCGAATAAGCCCAGGCTTTTGCAGTGCCCATTTGAGCAAATGAATCTGTGGCGTGGGGTTCAGACCTGGATCAATGCCGCCAACTCCCGCTCCAGTTCGTCATGGTCGGCCAGGTTCAGCTCCACCAGGCGCCGCAGGTGGGCGATCGAATCCAGGTCGATGTGTTCGCAGACAAAACCCAGGTGGCCATGGTCGTCGTGGGCCAATCGAACTTCCATGCGCACCTCCACCTCATTGCTCAGGTGGACATCGGCCACGAAGGGTTCTTCCGGGTTGCCGAGCCAGGGCTCGGGTTTTTTGATCAGCAGGCCCTTGAGGGACAGGTCCAGCAACTCCACTGGCCAGATAAAGGGGCCCTGGCTCAGTTCCGTCCTGGCGTGAAACTCGATTCGTACGAAGCGGCGGCGTTCGCTCATGACCCATCCTCTTTGAAGATTCACTGACTATAGACCCAACCTGCGCGTCTTCATCACCGTTCGGCCGGCGGCAGACGAATGTCGGGTATGGCCTTTGTTCGGGTTAGCGCTAAACTCCGGTAGCTGTCTTCTTGTCCACCCCTGGCTGGAATATAAAAATGACAAACAATAATAGCCTGCTGCGCCATATCCCCTGGCTCCTGCTGGCCGTCGTCGGCGCGTGCGCGCTGGGCGTCGTCGCGTTACGCCGCGGCGAAGCCATCAACGCCCTCTGGATCGTCGTCGCAGCCGTGGCCATCTACCTGGTCGCCTACCGCTACTACAGCCTCTTCATCGCCAACAACGTGATGCAACTCGATGCGCGCCGGGCCACGCCTGCCGTGCTCAACAACGATGGCCTGGACTTCGTCCCGACCAACAAGCACATCCTCTTCGGTCACCACTTCGCCGCCATTGCCGGCGCGGGACCGCTGGTCGGGCCGGTGCTGGCCGCGCAGATGGGCTACCTGCCCGGCACGCTCTGGCTGATCGCCGGCGTGGTGCTGGCCGGGGCCGTGCAGGACTTCATGGTCCTGTTCCTGTCCACCCGCCGCAACGGTCGTTCCCTGGGGGACATGGTCCGCGAGGAAATGGGCCGCATTCCCGGCACCATCGCGCTGTTCGGCTGCTTCCTGATCATGATCATCATCCTCGCGGTGCTGGCGCTGATCGTGGTCAAGGCCCTGGCCGAGAGCCCGTGGGGGATCTTCACGGTGATGGCGACCATCCCGATCGCGATGTTCATGGGCCTGTACATGCGCTACATTCGCCCGGGCCGCATCGGCGAAATCTCGCTGATCGGCGTGCTGTTGCTGCTGGGGTCGATCTGGCTGGGTGGGCAGATCGCCGCCGACCCGGTCTGGGCCAAGGCCTTCACCTTCACCGGGATCCAGATCACCTGGATGCTGATCGGCTACGGCTTTGTCGCCGCCGTGCTGCCGGTGTGGCTGATCCTGGCACCGCGGGACTACCTGTCGACCTTCCTCAAGATCGGCACCATCGTCGCCCTGGCGATCGGCATCCTGGTCACCATGCCCGAGCTGAAAATGCCGGCGCTGACCCAGTTCACCAATGGCCTGGGCCCGGTGTGGAAGGGCGGYCTGTTCCCGTTCCTGTTCATCACCATCGCCTGTGGCGCGGTCTCGGGTTTCCACGCGCTGATTTCCTCGGGCACCACGCCCAAGCTGCTGGATAACGAAACCAACGCCCGATACATCGGCTACGGCGGTATGTTGATGGAGTCCTTCGTGGCCATCATGGCCATGGTCGCCGCCTCGGTGATCGAACCGGGTGTGTACTTCGCCATGAACAGCCCGGCTGCCGTGGTTGGCAGTGATGTGGTGACCGTGGCGCAGACCGTCAGCAGTTGGGGTTTTGCGATTACCCCGGAAGCGCTGCAGGCGGTGGCCAACGATATCGGTGAAACCACTATCCTGGCCCGTGCTGGCGGTGCGCCGACCCTGGCGGTTGGTATCGCGCAGATCCTGCACAGTGTCCTGCCGGGTGAAAACACCATGGCATTCTGGTACCACTTTGCGATCCTGTTCGAGGCGCTGTTCATCCTGACCGCCGTTGACGCCGGTACCCGTGCCGGTCGCTTCATGCTCCAGGATCTGCTCGGCTCCTTCGTCCCGGCGCTCAAGCGTACCGAGTCCTGGACCGCCAACCTGATTGCCACGGCGGGCTGCGTGGCGATGTGGGGCTACTTGCTGTACCAGGGCGTCATCGATCCGCTGGGTGGCATCAATACCTTGTGGCCGCTGTTCGGCATCTCCAACCAGATGCTGGCCGGTATCGCGCTGATGCTCGCCACCGTTGTCCTGATCAAAATGAAGCGCCAGCGCTACATCTGGGTCACCCTGTTGCCGGCTGCGGCACTGTTCCTGTTCGTGGTCTTCAGCATCCTGTTCTACGCGCTCAAGGTCGGCATCGCCGCCTGGGGCACGAAGGAACGCACGGACAAGGAAGCGCCTTTCCAAGCGCTGCCGGACGCCTGAAACGAGGATTGCAACGATGTTCAATGACTTGAGTCGCCTGGGTAAATACCTCGGTCAGGCCGCCCGCCTGATGGTCGGCATGCCCGACTACGACAACTACGTCGAGCACATGCAGACCCAGCACCCGGACAAGCCGCTGATGGACTACGAGACGTTCTTCCGCGAACGCCAGGAAGCCCGTTACGGCGGCAAGGCCGGGCCCAAGTGCTGCTGACCCGGCAGCCCTGAGGTACCCCCTGTGGGAGCGGGCTTGCTCGCGAAGAGGGTGGGTCAGTCGATGAAGAGGTCGGCTGACCCACCGCTTTCGCGGGCAAGCCCGCTCCCACAGAGTTATTTGGTGGGGCACAAGATGTGTGTCCGTCACAGATTCCCTGTGTGGGAGCGGGCTTGCTCGCGAATGCAGTGGGTCAGTCGATGAAGAGGTTGACTGACCCTCTGCTGTCGTAAGCAGGCTCGCTCCCACAAAAATCCGCATCAAGGAGATTCTGTTTGTCCTCTCCCATCCCGGTCACCATCCTCAGTGGCTTCCTCGGCGCTGGCAAGACTACGCTGCTGCGTCATCTGCTCAAGGCCGAGCACGGCCTGAAAATTGCCGTGATCGAGAACGAATTCAGCGATGCCGGCATCGACACCCAACTGCTGGGCGACGAGCCGGTGCAGGTCATGACCCTGGCCAACGGCTGTGTGTGCTGCACCATTCACACCGACCTGACCAAGGCCCTGTACCTGCTGCTCGAACGGCTGGACAGCGGCGCGATCGCCTTCGATCGCCTGGTGATCGAGTGCACCGGCCTGGCCGATCCGGCGCCAGTGGCCCAGGCGTTTTTCATCGACGAAGACCTGCGCGAGCGCTACATCCTCGACGGCATCCTGACCCTGGTAGACGCCGCCCACGCCGACCTGCACCTGACCCAGGCCATCGCCCAGGCCCAGGTCGGGTTCGCCGATCGCTTGCTCCTGAGCAAGACCGACCTGGTGGACGCGGCCCAGGTCGAAGCCCTCGGCGAGCGTCTGGCGCGGATCAATCGGCGAGCGCCCATCCGGGTGGTGGAGCACGGCAAGATCGACCTGGCCGAGCTGCTCGACATCCGCGGCTTCAACCTCAATGCGGACCTGGGCGCCGGGTTCAGCCTGCGCCCGGTCGGCAAGGCGACCCCGGGCGATCGCATCAGCAGCCTGGTGCTGCGTACCGACAAGCCGCTGGATATCGACAAGCTCAGCGCGTTCATGAACCAGTTGCTGGAGGAGCACGGCAAGCAACTGCTGCGCTACAAGGGCGTGCTGAACATCGCCGGTGAACCTCGTCGGCTGGTGTTCCAGGGCGTGCTCAAGCTCTACGGTTTCGATTGGGACACCGAATGGGCCCCCGATGAGCCTCGCGAGAGCGTGATCGTGTTCATCGCCGATGAGCTGCCCGAAGAGAAGATCCGCGCAGGCTTCGACGCCGCGCTAAGTTGACGATCCGGCGCCGGCGGCCATCAGCAACTTCTGTTCGAGATGGTCCAGGTGCTCGTCCATCAGCCGCATGGCTTCATCGACGTCGCCGTTTTCCACGGCGTCCACGATGGCCAGGTGTTCTTGCCAGGCGCAGTGCCGGCGTGACTTGACCTCATGCCGGGCCAGGGCCAACGAGGTCAATGGCACCAGGCTGCCGAGGAACTGCGCCAAGGGTGCGTTGCCAGCCATGGCCGCCAGTTGCAGGTGAAACTCGCCGGACAGGCGTATCGCCGGGCCGCGTTCGCCGCGGTCCAGGCACTGGCGTTCGCGGTCCACCAGTTCGCGCAGGCCTTGCAGGTCCCTGGGGTGTGGCGCCTTGCAGGCCAGGCGCACCAGGGTATGTTCGGCCAGGCGGCGGGCATGGAGGATTTGCCGGGTCTGTTCGAGGTCCGGTGCCGCGACCTGGGGCCGGTGGTTGGGGCGCAGGATCACCACCTGCTGATGGGACAGGCGCGCCAGGACGCGACGAATGATGCTGCGGCTGACGCCGAACACATCCCCCAGGCTTTCCTCGGTGAAACGGCTGGCGGGGGCAATGCGCTGGTCGAGAATGGCGTCGAAGATCCGCGGGTAGATATCGTCCACCGACGGCTTGCCGACCCGGCCGGGCAAGGGCAGGGAGGCAAGTACGCTGCGCTGGTGCTGATGGGAAGCGAGGTTGTTCATGGCGATCTCCGCAGGCCGTGGCTCAAGTGCCGAGGTTGTCGTCCGGGATATTCAGTTCGATGCCCATGCGTTGGCCTTCCCGCAGGATGTGCCGCCGCATCTCGGCGCTGGCCTGGGCACTGTTCTTGGCGCGAATGGCGCGCACCACCGCTTCGTTCTCTTCCAGGCGCTCGGCCAGGTGTTCGGGCGAGTTGCGCAACACATCGGCGCTCTGCTTGAGGGCGTTGCTGGTCTGCTGCACCACGTTCTGGAAAATCGGGTTGGAGGTCAGGGCGAACAGTTCCTCGTGGAAGGCGATGTAGGCGTTGGCGCAGGCGTCGCTGTCATTGGCTTCCAGGGCTTCGCGCATGTCCATCAGGGTCAGGCGCAACTGGCCGACTTCCTTGCTGCTGATGGACTGGGCCACCAGGCCAACGATGAAGGGTTCAAGGGTGTAGCGCAGTTGCAGCAGGTCTTCGAGACTGGCGCCGGCCATGGCGCTGCTGTCACCGCCGGCATCGCTGAAATTGGCCTCCAGCACCACGACGCCCTTGCCGGGCATCGAGCGAACCAGGCCCAGGGTTTCCAGCACAATCACCGCTTCGCGCAGGCTGGGCCGGCTGATGCCCAGTTGCTCGGCCAGTTCGCGCTGGCCCGGGAGCATGTCGCCGGAGCGCCATTGGCCTCGGGCGAGGGCGGCGCGGAGTTTCTCCACGACCGAGTTGACGACGGTTGATGAACTGATCACATGGGGCTCCTTGGAAATCATCAGGCGGTGCCGGTTCGCGGGCCGGCGCCGCAGTCTTTCAGAATTGCTGGTGATGAGCACTGCCCACCGGTTTTCGGGCCTGGAAGGTATAGCCTTGCTGGCCGGACAACACCTTGCGGGCCCTCGGTACGTCGATGTCTTTTTCCCAGCGGGCGATGGCCACGGTGGCCACGCAGTTGCCGATCAGGTTAGTCAGGGCGCGCCCGATGCCCATGAACCAGTCCACCGCCAGCACCAGGACCAGGCCAACCACCGGGATGGCCGGGATCGCCGTCAACGTGGCCGCCAGGATAACCAGCGCCGAACCTGGAATTCCGTGGGCGCCCTTGGAGGTGATCAACGACACCAGCAGGATGGTCAGCAGGTCGCTCATGGCCAGCGGCGTGCCGGTCGCATTGGCGATGAAGACGATGGCCAGGGTCAGGTAGATCGAAAAGCCGTCCAGGTTGAACGAGTAGCCGGTTGGGATGACCAGGCCCACGGTCGAGCTGCCGATGCCGAGGTGTTCGAGCTTGCGCATGATTTGCGGCAGCACGGCGTCGGACGAAGCGGTGCCGAGCACGATCAGCAGTTCTTCACGCAGGTATTTGAGGAACGGCAGCATGGGCAGCCCCGACGCGCGCATCACCAGCCCGAGGATGACCGCGACGAAGGCGATGCAGGTCAGGTAGAACAAGCCGACGAGGCTGCCCAGGTGCTGCAGCGAATCCAGGCCGTATTTGCTGGTGGTGAAGGCGATGGCGCCAAAGACACCGATTGGCGCCAGGCGCACGATCATGCCCATGATGCGAAAAATCACGTGGCTGAGCTCGTTGATCAGGCGCGAAATACCCGAGGCGGCGTCCCCCACCAGGTTCAACGCACTGCCGAACAGCACCGCGAACAGCAGCACTTGCAGGATGTTGTTTTCCGCGAAGGCGCCGATCACCGACGTTGGGATCAGGTTCATCAGAAATTGGGTGGTGGTGACCATGTGCTGGCCGCGCTGGGCGATGTCACCCATGTCAGCGCTGGAGAGCTGCTCCAGGTGGATATTGGCGCCGCTGCCGATGCCGGTGGTGAAAGCGAACACCAGCCCGATCACCAGGGCGATGGTGGTGAGAACTTCGAAATAGATGACCGACTTGAGGCCGATGCGTCCGACCTTCTTGAGGTCGCCGGCACCGGAGATGCCGCTGACCACCACGCAGAACACGATCAGACCGATGAGCATCTTGATCAGCTTGATAAACCCGTCACCGAGGGGCTTGAGCTGTGCAGAGTATTCGGGAAGGGTAAGCCCGCAGACGATGCCAAGCACCAGTCCGAGGACAACTTGAAGGAAGATCGACCGCGAGCACCATTTGAGCATGGGAGGGATTCCTGGTTCGGTGTCCGTGTCCGCTGGGCTTTAGGGCCGTTGGCGTCAGGACTTCATTATTGTGGTCTTACCGGTTTGTCCAGTGCAGGCGCAGTCTAGGCGCGGTTTTGCCACGGCCGCAAGGCGATTTTTTAGGTTTTGGCTTTACCGGTCTTACCAGTTGCAAGGAAACCCTCGTGCTTGAGCCTTTTCCCTCCCATGAAAAAAATGACCGGCGGCCCAGGCCTGGGGCAAAACCAGAAACGTGTGGGAGCGAGCCGGCTTGCGAAAGGAGCAGGTCAGTCAAGGCCGATTGAACGGGCCCTTATCGCGAGCAGGCTTGCGCCCACACAGTCTATTCAAGTCAGGCTGAGTATGAACGTCAGCTTCGAGCGTACATCGGTTTCTGCCAGATAAAGATAAGGCGAACCGTGCATTCTTAATCCGCCCACATATTTGTTGTGCTTCGTCATGAGCGAGAGGGGCGAGTGTTGGGCCGTTATATCGTCCAAGGTGATTACGCGGTTCTTTGGATTAACAAGTCTAAAGGTACTTGCTTGGCCCGAGTCTTTTACGCCAAGGGCGTCGAACCAACTTTTTCCGATGAACTTGTCGTGGTGTTCGCCGGGCGTTTTTATCCACAGGGTGTAGCCATCGGCGCTGTGGCGAAAGTGCAGCATCAGCGGCGCGACGGCGCCGCCGCTGGCTTTGGCGTGCATGCCCAGCAGGCTTGAATGATCGACGGTTTGCGGTTTGCCGCTGAAAAATCCACCGCTGAATGAAGTAATGGTCGCCATGGCCGGTTTTCCGTGCAGCGTTTCAAGCAAGTGGATATGCATGTCTGGCGAGCGAAGTGTTGCGGAAAAAGAGCGTTTACTGTCCATGTAGAGATCGCATCCTTTATTGATGGCCTGGGTGGCCGTGAATAATGAGATTCGATGTTAGGAGGTTCTTGGTAAGTTGTGTCGAAGGCTATGTTTCAAGGCGTGAGGTGTATAAAGGGATGTTGAAGTTATTACTGGCTTTACAGGGAAGAGCAGCCAATAAAAAAGCCCGCCTATTTCGAGGCGGGCTTTTTCAATGACAGCCTAGTGCCGCATCAAGCGCCGTACACCGGCAGCTTCTTGCAGATGGCCTTGACCTTTTCACGCACGGCGTCGATCACCGCTTCGTTGTTCAGGTCCGCCAGGATGTCGCAGATCCAGCCGGCCAGTTCCTTGCACTCGGCTTCCTTGAAGCCACGGGTGGTCACGGCTGGCGTGCCGAAGCGCAGGCCGGAAGTGACGAACGGGGAGCGAGGGTCGTTTGGCACCGAGTTCTTGTTCACAGTGATGAACGCCTTGCCCAGCGCTGCGTCGGCGTCTTTGCCGGAGATGTCCTGTTTGATCAGCGACAGCAGGAACAGGTGGTTCTGGGTGCCGCCGGACACGACGTCAAAGCCGCGCTCGATGAATACGCTGGCCATGGCCTGGGCGTTCTTCACCACTTGTTGCTGGTAGGCCTTGAACTCAGGTTGCAGCGCTTCCTTGAAGCAGATCGCCTTGGCCGCGATCACGTGCTCCAACGGGCCGCCCTGGGCGCCTGGGAACACGGCGGAGTTGAGCTTCTTCTCGATGTCGGCGTTGGCGCGTGCCAGGATCAGACCGCCACGTGGACCGCGCAGGGTCTTGTGGGTGGTGGTGGTCACGACGTCGGCGAACGGCACCGGGTTCGGGTACACACCGGCGGCAACCAGGCCGGCGACGTGAGCCATGTCGACGAACAGGTAGGCACCGACCTTGTCGGCGATTTCACGGAAACGCGGGAAGTCGAGCACTTGCGAGTAGGCGGAGAAACCGGCCACGATCATTTTCGGCTTGTGCTCGAGTGCCAGGCGCTCGACTTCGTCGTAGTCGATCAGGCCGTTGCCGTCGATGCCGTACTGGATGGCGTTGTACAACTTGCCGGAGGACGACACGCTGGCACCGTGGGTCAGGTGGCCGCCGTGGGCCAGGCTCATGCCCAGGATGGTGTCACCGGCCGACAGCAGCGCCAGGTACACGGCGGCGTTGGCCTGGGAGCCGGCGTGCGGCTGGACGTTGGCGTAGTCGGCGCCGAACAGTTGCTTGGCGCGGTCGATGGCCAGTTGCTCGACCACGTCGACGTACTCGCAGCCACCGTAGTAACGCTTGCCCGGGTAGCCTTCGGCGTACTTGTTGGTCAGTACCGAGCCTTGAGCTTCCATCACCGCGGGGCTGGTGTAGTTTTCCGAAGCGATCAGCTCAATGTGCTCTTCCTGGCGCTGGGCTTCTTGCTCCATGGCGGCAAAGAGATCGGCGTCGTACTTGGCAATAGTCAAATCACGGCTGAACATGGCGGTCCTCAAGGATCGGGGCAGAAAAGGGGGGCATTCTAACCCAACCGGTTTTGGAAGGGGTATGAAAGGACGTCATGTCGTGGACGAATGGGATTCACGCACCATTCTGCGTTGCCTTGGCGGGCCCCATCGCGAGCAAGCTCGCTCCCACATTTGGACCCGCGTGCCCATAACCCTGTGGGAGCGAGCTTGCTCGCGATGAGGTCACTACAGGCACCGAAGAGCCTCAGTCGAGCATGAACAACGCATCATTGCTGAACTGCGCTTCGAAGCGATTGGCCGGCATCGGGCGGCCGAACAGGTAGCCCTGGACTTCGTCGCAGCCGTGTTCGCGCAGGAAGTCCAGTTGTTCGTGGGTCTCGACCCCCTCGGCGATCACCGCGAGGTTGAGGCTGTGGGCCATGGCGATGATCGCACGGGCGATCTGCGCGTCCTGTTCGCCGGAGGGCAGGCCATCGACGAAGGTGCGGTCGATCTTCAACACGTCAATGGGGAACTGCTTGAGGTAGTTGAGCGACGAGTAGCCCGTGCCGAAGTCATCCACGGCGATACTCAGGCCGAGGTTTTTCAACCCGGCCAGGATCTGCATCGCTTCGCTGACTTCGCGCATCAGGATGCTCTCGGTCAACTCCAGCTCCAGGCACGCCGGTGGCAGGCCGGTGCTGCGCAGGATATTGGCGATGCGCGTCCCCAGTTGGCCATCGGAGAATTGCCGGGCCGAGATATTGACCGAAACCTTCGGCACCCGGACCTTGGCCTGGTGCCAGGTCCTGAGCTGCCGACAGGCCTCGGCGATGACCCAGTCGCCCACGTCCACCACCAGCCCGAGTTCTTCCAGGACCGGGATGAAATCCCCCGGCGGCACCAGCCCGCGGCGTGGATGGCGCCAGCGCAGCAGGGCCTCGGCGCCGGTCAGGCGCTTGCCGTCGCCGCTGAACTGCGGCTGGTAATACAGCACGAACTCGTTCTGCTCCAGGGCGTGGCGCAGGTCGCTTTCCAGCTCCAGGCGTTCCAGGGCGCTGGCGTTCATGTCGGCCTGGTAGAACTGGAAGTTGTTCTTGCCGCGTTCCTTGGCGTGGTACATGGCCGTGTCGGCGTTTTTCATCAACTGGCTCAGTTCGTTGCCGTCCTGGGGGCTCAGGGCAATACCGATACTGGCGGTGACGAAGAACTCCCGGCCTTCGAGCACGAAGGGCCTGACCAGGCTGGCGAGGATCTGTTCGGCCACGGTAATGGCTCGGTTCAGCGCCATCTCGCGACTGGCGCGCGGTTGCAGCAGCAGGGTGAACTCGTCGCCGCCCATGCGCGCCACGGTGTCGTCGTCGGCGACGCAGCCGAGCAGTCGCGTGGCCATTTCCTTGAGCATCCGGTCGCCGGCGGCATGGCCCAGGGAGTCGTTGATCGGTTTGAAACGGTCGAGGTCGAGGAACATCAGCACGACCCAGCTCTTCTGCCGCTCGGCCGCTTGCAGCGCGGTGTGCAGGCGGTCCTGGAACAACGTGCGGTTCGGCAGGTGGGTCAGGGCGTCGTAGTAGGCCAGGCGATGGATGCGCTGTTCGCTGGCCTTGCGTTCGCTGATGTCGCTGAAGAAGCACACGTAGCTGGCCAGGTCGCCTTCGTCATCCAGCACCGCGGTGATGCCGACCCAGGCCGGGTAGTGCTCGCCATTGCGCCGCTTGAGCCACACTTCGCCTTCCCAGGTGCTGTGCTGTTGCAGCTGCTTGAGCACATAGCGCAGGTGCGCTTCCTGCTGTTCGTCCACGGTCAGCATGTTGGGCAACTGGTCCAGCACCTGCGACACCGCGTAGCCACTGACGCGGCTGAACGCTTCGTTGGCCTGGACGATGTAGCCCGCCGGGTCGGTGATCAGGATGGCCGAGGTCGAATGCTCGAATACCGTGGCGGCCATGCGCAGGTCTTTTTCGGCGCGGCGCTGCTGGCTGATGTCGCGGCCCACGCCCAGCACGCCTTCGAACGCGCCGTGATCGTCCCACACCAGCACCAGCCGCAACTCGATGGGGATCTTGCGCCCATCGGCCCGCAGGCAGTCGAACAGGAACAGCTGGGTCTGCATCTGGTTGCGCAGCTCGGCCAGTTGCTCGGGCTTGTCGAGGGCCTTGCTGACCCGCTCCATCAGGCTGTAGATGCCGGTCAGTTGCTGCGGGTTGGCGATGGTCGATTGCCAGCCGTTCTGGAAAATCCAGTCGACGTTGTAGCCCAGCACCGCCTGAACCGACGGGCTGACATAGTTGAGCGAAAGCTTGCTGTCGGTGGAGAAGATCACGTCGCTGATGCTTTCGGCGAGCATCCGGTAGCGTTGTTCGCTGTCGCGCAGCGATTCGCTGGCTTCGATCTGCTCGGTGATGTCCTTGGCCACGCCGATGATCCGCGTCACCTGGTCATGCCGGTCCCGGGCCAGGGCCTGTTCGCGGATATCGAAGCGCCGCCACTTGCCGTTGCGGTGACGAAAGCGCAGTTGGCATTGCAGCAGTTGCGTGTACCCGCCCCGACGCTGTTCCTGGCGCAGGCCGTGGTAATGGTCGGCATCTTCGCTGTGCAGCAGGATTTCCCAGAAGTACTCGCCCATCTGGTGCAGTTCGGTGCGGTCGTAGCCCAGGGTCTGGCCGAGGTGATGGTTGCTGAAGATCATCCGCTGGCTGATGACGTCCTGCACGTAGAGGTGATCCGGCACGGTGCGCACCACGTCGGACCAGAAGCCTTCGCGTTCGAGCAGCGAGAGTTCCACCAGCTTGCGGCTGGTGATGTCGCTGATGCTCAGGATGACAGCGTTATAGTCGTCCTGTTTTTCCGGCAGGCGCAGCACCAGCCACAGGTGCTGGTCGCGGCCATGGGCGTCCTGCAGGCGGATTTCCAGTTCCAGTTGCTTGTGCTGGTCGAGCAGGGCCTGGAGCAGTTTCGAGCCCACGGGGTTGTGGTCTTGCGGGCCGTTGCCCACCAGCAGTTGCCAGGCCTGTTCGCACGAGTCGACGTTAAGCAGCTTCAACGCCATCTGGTTGACCTCGGTCACCACCACTTCCCGTTGCAGTTGCTCGCGCTGATGGGGTGTTTCCAGCCAGGTGCGCAATTGATCGCCGGTGTGCAGGCCGACCTTCTGGAAGAAGGCCTTGAGCCCCGACAAATCGAGCACGCACAGGGCCACGCCGGTGCCTTCGAAAATATCCTGGTAACGCCGGCGACCTTCATGCAGTTGCCGTTGGCGTCGGCGCATGTTCAACAGCGCGATCACCGGCAGCAGCGAGATCGCCAGGCCCAGCAGGCATTTGCCGATGAAGGCCGGCAACAGTTGCTCGATCACCTGGCGCCGGTCGAACAACCCACGCAACTGCCAATCGCTGCTGCTCAGGGGCACGGTCAGCACGGTGTTTTCCAGATCGTCCGGGGAGAGCCGGGCGGCGCTTTCCGAAGGCAGGCCCTCGTCGCGGCTGATGATCTGCTGGTCGAGACGGTTTTCCACCAGCCACAACGGGCGCAGGCCCACATCGGCCTGCTTGGTCAGCGTGGCGAAGAAGTTCGGGGTCAGGCGCAAGGCCCAGTAGCCGCGGGTGCTGCCGCTGGCCTGGTGCAACAGCAGGTGCACCACGGAGCCGTCCGTGGAGTTGCTGAAATAGTGGGCCTGGGCCCGGCTGCGTCGCACCAGGTCGGCCAGATAGTCGGCGTCTTCGCTGGCGGCGTCGCTGTCGCTGAGGACCTTGCCCGAAGGGCTCAGCAACGCCAGGCTGCGCAGTTCGGGCAACGATTGCTGCAGCTTGCGCAACAGCGCCTGCTGTTCGTCGGCCGTTTGCGGTTGTTCGACGATCGGTAGCAGGTTGAGGGCGATTTGCGCGTTCAGCGCCATGTTCAGGCTGATTTGCGAGGCCAGGTCGGCGGTGTAGTCGATGGTGTACTGGCGCTGTTGCTGCTGGGTTTCACGCAGTTGGTCGAGCAACTGCCAGAAGAGCAGGCCGAGCAACAGCAGCACCAGTGTGGCCAGCGCGCCCTTCAATGTCCCGCGCAGGGGCGAGCCGGGCACCGTAGCGGGCGCGCGTGGGGACGAGGGCGGCGTGACTTTGGACAAGCTGTAATCCTGCGGTTTGCTGGACTGGCGCGACGTGCACTATAAGCCGGACGCCCGAAGGGCGGCTAGCATGCCTTGCCTTGTGGCAAAGTGCCAGTCCCTGGCGGCTGGACCTTGACCGACGGTTGAGGTAGCTTTGCCGGTCAAACAAGAGCGTTCCAGCTCCACATTCCCAGGCGCCATCGGCCCCCTGGCCTTGATCCCCTTCAAGCGCCGGCGCCGTGCATGGCCTGGCTCGTTCTTTTCACCTGTCACTGACGCTAGGTTCACCATGGCTCAATACGTCTTCACCATGCATCGGCTGAGCAAAGTTGTTCCGCCGAAGCGGGAAATCCTTAAAAACATTTCGCTGTCGTTCTTCCCCGGCGCCAAGATCGGTGTGCTGGGCCTCAACGGCTCGGGCAAGTCCACGCTGCTGAAAATCATGGCCGGTGTCGACAATGAATTCGACGGCGAAGCCCGTCCGATGCCGGACCTGAACATCGGCTACCTGCCGCAGGAACCGCAGCTCGATCCGACCAAGACCGTTCGCGAAGTGGTCGAGGAAGCGGTCAGCGTGATCAAGGATGCCCAGGCACGCCTGGACGAGGTCTATGCCGCCTACGCGGATCCCGATGCCGATTTCGACAAGCTGGCCGCCGAACAGGCTAAGCTCGAAGCCATCCTGCAAGCCAGCGACGGCCACAACCTGGAGCGTCAGCTGGAAGTGGCCGCCGATGCGCTGCGCCTGCCAGCCTGGGACGCGAAGGTCGAGCACCTGTCTGGTGGTGAAAAACGCCGCGTGGCCCTGTGCCGCCTGCTGCTGTCCGCCCCGGACATGCTGCTGCTCGACGAACCGACCAACCACCTGGACGCCGATTCCGTCGCCTGGCTCGAACACTTCCTGCACGATTTCCCGGGCACCGTGGTAGCGATCACGCACGACCGTTACTTCCTCGACAACGTCGCCGGCTGGATCCTGGAACTCGACCGTGGCGCCGGCATCCCGTACGAAGGCAACTATTCGGGCTGGCTGGAAGCCAAGTCTGAGCGTCTTGCCCAGGAATCCAAGCAGCAGTCGGCCCATGAAAAGGCCATGAAGGAAGAACTGGAGTGGGTGCGCAAAGGCGCCAAGGCCCGCCAGTCCAAATCCAAGGCTCGCCTGCAACGCTTCGAGGAAATGCAGTCGCAGGAATTCCAGAAGCGCAGCGAAACCAACGAGATCTACATCCCGGCCGGTCCACGCCTGGGCGACAAGGTCATCGAGTTCAAGAACGTCACCAAAGGCTACGGCGACCGTGTGCTGATCGACAACCTGTCGTTCTCCATGCCCAAGGGCGCCATCGTCGGTGTCATCGGTGGTAACGGCGCGGGTAAATCCACGCTGTTCCGCATGCTGATGGGCAAGGAAACACCGGACTCGGGCAGCATCGAGATCGGCGAAACCGTGCAACTGGCCTGCGTCGACCAGAGCCGCGAAGACCTGGACGGCAGCAAGACCGTGTTCCAGCAGATTTCCGACGGCTCCGACCAGATCCGCATCGGCAACTACGAAATCCCGTCGCGCACCTACGTGGGGCGTTTCAACTTCAAGGGCGGCGACCAGCAGAAGTTCGTCAAGGACCTGTCCGGCGGTGAGCGCGGCCGCTTGCACCTGGCGCTGACGCTGAAGGAGGGTGGCAACGTCCTGCTGCTCGACGAACCGTCCAACGACCTCGACGTCGAAACCCTGCGTTCCCTGGAAGAAGCCCTGCTGGACTTCCCGGGCGCCGCCATTGTGATCTCCCACGATCGGTGGTTCCTTGACCGCGTGGCAACTCACATCCTGGCGTACGAAGACGACTCCCAGGCGGTGTTCTTCGAAGGCAACTACACCGAGTACGAAGCCGATCGCAAGAAACGCCTCGGCGAGGCCGCTGCCCAGCCGCACCGTGTGCGGCACAAGAAGCTGGCTTGAGGGGCGTGCGACCGCAAGGTCGCTGAACCCATGGCGAGGGAGCGTGCTCCCTCGCCATGCAGGTCAGGCGCTAGGCCTGTGGCGCAAAATCGAGCGTGAGAATGTTGGGGATCGTCGGGTCCATCTCGTACAGCAAGGCATAGCCCACACCGGTGATGCCCGTCAGCAGGCTGACGTCGGGCACCCTGTCGTTGTCCAGCCAAGGTCCTGCAAAAAATTGCCGGGCGGCCTCGTCTAGGGCTGTCCTGACCCTGTTCATGCCATCGGCGTTGCCTGAATGCCGATACAGGTCATGCAGGCACAACAGATTGCCGAAATCGCCGTGACACAGGTTGTAACCCTCACCCAACCCGTGCTCCCAGAGATTGCGCTCGCATCGCTGTATGTCGTCGAGCACGGTCTGTCGGGTCGCCGCGTCCAGCACATCCCCCATCGATTGCAGCAGCTGTCGCCTGGCAATGAGCACACCGCCGTCGCCATGGCACCACTTGGACGTATGGTCCACTGGTCCGAGGTTCCTCAGGTCCAGCCAGAAACCGTCCCGGCTCAAGCGGTTCTCACCTTCGAGCACCTGGATGGCCAAAGGCACCAGCGTCGCATCCCCGGTCACGTCATAGGCCTTGCACAGGGCATGGATGACGCCCGAGAGACCGTGGGACAAGCCCGTCAGGATGACGGAGCGATCATCGCGCCGTAGAAGCCGACCCTCTTCGATCAGGACCTGCTCCCGTATGTAGTCGACCATCCGCCGGAGGGCCGGCAGTACCTCGTTCTGTGCCGACGACTCGTGGAGATTGGCCAGGAGCGTCACCGCGCCACAACAGCCTGCGAGGAAGTCGAAATCGTAGCGCTCAGGGGGGATTTCGATCAGTTGGGTAAGCAAGCCGGCAATCTTTTCATCATGGCGGGCATCCGCGGTGATCCGGCGGCGATTGATAAGCAAGTAAAGGTAGGCCCCAAGACCGTGATAAGCGCTGACAGTCAGGTCGGTTCGGAAAAAGCCGAAGTGCTGGTCCAGGGCGTCCAGGATCCGATCCAGGCGCGACAGCCAGTGCGACTGGCCACCGACTTTGAACGCGGCCAGGTAAAACAGGCCGATCCCGGCGATACCCGAATACAACCCATGGTCCATCGGCGCCGGGTATTTGCGCAGGCTCGTGGGGTGAGTATGAAAAGACAGCCAGCGGACGTCGGTTGCCGTGCCCCTCACGGCAAGTTCATCGAGGCGGGCGCTGATGGCCAGGACCGCGTCGAGTCGCTCTGCTGGCGGTTCTTTTCCAGGGAGTAGGGGTGTTCGCGTTTCCGGTGAGGATGGCTCTGGGAACAGGCAGATGTCCAGGAGTGTGCGTTGCAGGGCCCAGTCCTCACGGGACAGGTGACTGATTTTTTGCAGGCAACTTTTTAATGGAGGTTCCAGGGTTGCCATCTCGACGGTTTCACCTTGTGCGTTCGTAAAGCAGCGTGCGTTCAGCGCCATGGTGAAACACGGAATACTGGACCTTTGCAGGTCGGCTATTTCATAGCGGGCAATACCTCTTTCCCGATAGGGTTCTTTTAGATCTTTCCACAGGGTTGCAAGCAGCAGTTCTCGGTCGAGCATGTTCTGCATGAAGCGTGGGTGGCGGATCAGTCCGATAAAGTCGGCGTAGCGCTGCGAATTCTTGAGCAATACGCGGGTGGTCAGTTCGCCGGCGGATTGTTCGAGCATCTCCATGATCGCGTGCCGATGAACCATCAGTGCGCCGTAAGCGTATTCGAAGCCTTTGAACAGCGCGGTCTTATAGGCCTGCGGCCCTATTCGCTCGCCTTGCAGCAGGGGCAGGTGTTTTTGCGCCAACTGATGCTCGAATTCGATTTTGCGCAGGTGGTAGAACCCACCCTCGAAAACCAGGGCGCGACGGGTGGAAATGAACAGGGCCTGGCGAGTCAGCCCGCTCTGGTCGTTATTGGTCTTTTGCGAAAAGGGCACGAAGCCGCTGGAACAGATGGATTGCTGGATCGCCTTGAAACTGCTGGACAGTGCGCAGCCCGCGGGCAACTCCGTCAGCAAGTCGCTGGTGGACGCCGTGAACAGGCATTCGAGGTCGATCATGACCGGGCTGCTGCCGCAGGCAATGATGTTCTCGTAATGAAAGTCGATGCCGTTCAAGGCATGAATGACGGCGATCTGGGCGCCCATTCTCTTGTAGAACAACTCGACATCCGTTGCCTGTTCGCAGGGCAGGTTGTCGATTTTTTCTATCCAGCTATGCCGCGGGCGGCTGAGAATCCTTGGCCCGCGCACAGAGAAGCAGTCCGCGCCTGTCCACTCGTGCAGGTGTTCAAGCAAGCGGTTGTAGAAAAGCGCTTCCCGGCTTGCCCGAGGTTTGTAGACCAGTGAAACGCTGCCAACGGTGACCAGACAGACCGTTTCGCCGCGACCGTGGGGGTCACCGAGGCCCAGTTCAATTGCACTGATTTGCCGAGCCGCGTTTGAAAACGCGGCCTCCAATAATGCGAGGTCGGCTGCGAAATGGAGAATGAGCGCATAAAGATAGTTGAGGGTATCTTCCAATTGATCGAACAGCAGCGTTGCCAGTACCGGGTAGCACTCGAAGAGTGGCCGCAGTGGCAACGTGCGCAGTTGTTCATTGAAGGTGCCCAGGTCAATGTTTTCGCCTTGCGCAATTCGCGTGTTCAAATGATGCACAAGACTTTGTTCCGAGGTGCGACTCACCCGGGCCAGAACATACTGTTCGAGGCTTGCGAGCAAGGCCGACTCGTCAATGTGCGGTGAAACTTGGGAGTAACGCTTGTCGGCCTTGAACGTGTCGATGAAATAAAGAAGAAACCGCTGGCCGAAGCCATGAAAGTTATCTTTTTTAGTTGCACTTGTTTTTGTTTCGACAGGAAGGCTGTCGAGGTGGGCCAGCTTTTGTTCCAAACTTTGCAGGCATGATTCGCTGCTGGGGGGCAGGCGGTGTTGGTGGTTGGGGGCGCTGACGTGTTTCAGCAGTTGTTCCCGGCCCAGACCAAAGTGATCCAGCAAAGCCTGGTCATCGGCGTGCAGGCGAGTCAGGTTGTTTTCGAACAGGGCGATGTCGAGTGTGGAAGCGCCTGTGTACTGCCCTCGCTGATCCCACTTCAAAGCGTTAACAAGCATGCCTAGGCTCCTGGCATGGATGGAGCAGGCGGTGCCTGCTCCATGTTTATCGGTGTTGCCTGTTGCGACGGTCAGTGGGCTGGATCAGCACCCGAGTGTCGAGCACTCGAGGTTGGTGCAGGTGCCGAACGTGTTGCATTCCATCGTCGTCGCCAGGATTGCGGCGATGTTGCTGGCCGGCGCTTGATAGGCGTCGAACTCGAGATAGAAGTCGCCGGACATGTTCAGGATCTGTTCGCTCATGATGTGTTCCTCATCAGGTTGATCAATTCAATACAATGACCCACGGGCGATCGGGTGCCAGACAGCGCATCCGAACGGTGGGATGTCATGAAGTTATTAAGGGATAGGGTTAGGGAGTGTCGAAGTGCCCGCGGTGCGGATTGACTTCAAAGAGCAGGATTCAGCACAAGATAGCGGTGCAATGCACAGTGCCGCACTCGACAATGGTCCGCGCCGCCGATTCGATGCCGAGGTGGTTTACCTGTTGGTAGGCATTGAAGTCGCCGTCGAAGTCACCGGACATTGCCAAAATGTGTTCGCCCATCATGCATCTCCTTGTTTTTGTTTGCGCCGGTTTCGACGCGGGAAAAACAGTAGCATGGACTTCGATAAGCGCAAACTTGCGGTTATAACCTCATGTTGCAGTTACCTGTCGCTACAGGTAACTAAGCGAATGGCTGTTAGTTGTGAGTTAATCCAATAGCAAGATGCCGGCGCGCGCCGCTTCAGGGCAGTTCGATTGCAATCACTTCAATGCAAAGATCGCCCACCGGTCGCTGCCAGACCACCTCATCCCCCAACTTCGCTCCCAGCAACGCCCGGCCCAGGGGTGATCCCCAGTTGATCAGGCCGCTGGCCGCGTCGGCCTGGTCCTCGCCCACCAGTTGCACCCGTTGCTGCTGGTCCAGTTCGTCGGCGAAGGTCACCCAGTGTCCAATCCGGACCTGATCGGATGACGTCGGCGCCACGACCTGGGCGCTTTGCAGGCGCAGGTTGAAATAGCGCAGGTCACGTTCGATGTCCGCGATCCGCTGCTTATCGGCCTGATCGCCGCGGGCTGTCTGCTGGCTGTGCAACGCCTGCAACTGTGCGACCCGCGCCTGCAACTCGGCGAGCCCGCTGGGCGTGACGTAGTTCGGTTGTGCGCTGACCTGGCGTTCGACTGGCTGGTCGGCCTGGGCGGCGGCGTTGTCTTCGTTGACGAAAGCGCGACTCATGGTGTTCTCCTCTGTTGGAGTTTGGGCCATGGTCGCAGGCTTTTGGTTTCGACGAATGTCTATGCGCGACTCACTGCGAGCGATAAGCCCGGCCGGCGTCCCGATCCTTTTCCTGTTGCCAGGCGCGTTCGCGCTCGTCCCAATGGCGTTCGCGATAGGCATCGCGCTCTTCGCTTTCGCGCAT
Organism: Pseudomonas chlororaphis; assembly: GCA_001023535.1. Lineage (NCBI taxonomy): Bacteria > Pseudomonadati > Pseudomonadota > Gammaproteobacteria > Pseudomonadales > Pseudomonadaceae > Pseudomonas > Pseudomonas chlororaphis. Next base: position 1,822,059 of record CP011020.1, on the reverse strand, counting down.
GGCCTGGCACTGCCGGAACCCGTCGCTCCAGCCTTCGGCGTAGCGGGGATCCTTCAGATAGCGCGGCACATCTTTGCGGAACTGACCGGTAATCACGCCGGCGGCTTGCCGGCCGCTGCTGCAACCGTCGTCGTAGCCGTCGGCGAAGGCCGGTGGGAAACCTCGGGCAATGAGGTCCTCGTGAGTGGTCTCGCAACCGCCAAGCAACATCAGTACCGCCAATACCACCACCGCCCGCCTCATTTTCTGCCTTCCTGCCGGATTCACCTGAAGTCTAGAAGCGGATTCGTCAGGCCGATGTGAAAGCGTTGTGAGCAATCCGTTGGGCAGGTGACGAACGCCCTGGCGGGGGCGCTCGATTGACGGCCGTCGGCGTCAGTAGTGGTACCACTTCACCTCGAGCATCACTTCGTTCTCCGGCGAGGCGAGGTGGCTGAATTCACGTTGGGCACTCAGGCGCAGGCCGAGGTTGCGGGACAATTCCCATTGCTGGTTCAGGCTCAGGCTGCGGCGCACTTCGCCGTTGACGAAGTAGTCGCCCTTGGCTTCCAGGCTCAGGTTGCCCAGCGGGTTTTTCCACAGCACGCCGCTGTTGAAGCCGCCGGCCGGGGCGATGAACTCGGCGAAGTCGTTGTTGTGCTCGACCCGCACCGTGCCCAGGGCGAACCCCAGCACATCTTCGCCCAATGCCCAGGTCCCGCCGGCACCGCCGTTGACGTGGCTGACCAGGGTTTCATCGTCGTGCTTGCCCGGCACTCGCTCCAGGCCGCCGGTAACCTGCCAGGACCATGGCTGCAACAACTCGTTGCGCGGCGTCAGCGAGCGAATCGTCGCCAGGTCGAGTTGTTGCACCTGCCAGTCATTGCCTTCGTGCTGGCGCAGTTTGAGTTGCAGGATTTCAATCTGGGCCCCCAGCGGGAAGCTCTCGGCGTTGTCGTTGAGGTCGTGATAGGCCATGCGCAAGCCATACTCGCCGAACGCCCGGTCGCCCCGGGTGCCGAGGCCGGCCTGCCAGGTGCGGGATTCATGGCCGTCCTCGGGCAGGCCCGGCTGCGGGATATCGAGTTCCGGCGCGGGATTCTGGTTGATCGCCCGCAACAATTCGAAGCTGCGCTGGGAGCGCTGTGGGTCGCGCTCCTGGCCGTTGGCGCGGTAGCGCTCCAGGCGGTAGGCCGCATCGACGATCAGCGCCTGGCGGTCCCGTGGCAGCGCCTTGAAGGCGTCGGCTTGCAGTTGTTGCTGGTCGGCGCTGACCTTCAGCACCCATTGTTGTTCGTCATCGCTGAGCGGTTCGGCACGGCTGAGCAGTTCCCGCTCCCGGGACGGTCGGTACTGGATGCTTTCCACCAGGCCGGCTTCCTTCACCGCCTTGACGGTGTCGGTGGGGATGGCGGTCAGCGGGAACTGTTCGGTCAGGCGCAGGCTGGGGCGCGCCACCTGCAACAGTTCAAGCAGGCGATAGGAGCAGTTTTCGTCGAAGAAAAAGTAGTCGAACTGGATCTGCTTGAGTTCCCAGACGTGTTCGACCATGCGCTCGGTTTCGACCTGGCTCAGGTTGAGGCGATACTCCCACAGGTCGCGGTTCTCCAGGCTTCGGTACTCGGAAAGTTTTTCCTGGTAGGGCACCAGGGCGAACAGGCCGGGATAGCCCCCCATCAAGCCCTTCCAGGCGTAAAGGATGCTGTTGTCCGAGCCTTCGATGTAGGCGCCGAAATTGATCGCGTAGCTGAGCAGGGCGGTCTTGTCGCTTTGCACGTCGGCCTGGTCGATGCGCAGCAGGGTATGGCCGAACATCGAAGATGGGCTGTTGAGGTACGCCGCCGGAAAAATCATCACCGCGCTGTGGGGCGAGACGTCCTTGAACCATTGGTTGAATTCGCTGCAGTCGACGGCGGGCAGGTCCGTCAGCTTGAGCTGCGCCTTGAGCCAGCGCGTGCGTGCCGGGTACACGCATTGGGCGTGCTGCTGGCCGGCACTGGCCGGGCCATACAAGGCTTGCAGCGTGGCGGTCAGTTCACGGTCGGGGTGCTGATTGCCGTCGGGCGCGAGGAAGAATTTCTTGTCGCTGATGTAGCTGCGCCAGCCGCCCAGCTTGGCGGTTTCATAGTGGCCCAGGGAAATCCAGAAGCGGTCATTGGCCAGTTGCTGCAAACGTTGAGGGTCGACATGAGGCGCTGCGGACAGCGGGGCGCACACACAGAGCGCCAGCCAGGCAAGGCGTTTGAGCATAGTCGGCTACTTGGAAAGTCGAAAAAAAAGAGCGCAAGGGGCCCCAGAAAGAAAACCCGCTCCCCGAGAGGAGCGAGTGGTGTCGAGCTTAAGCTTGAGTGGCGTATTTGGCCAGGCGTGGATCGTTCTTCAGGACGGCCAGGGTATTGGTATGCACGTCTTCGGCGGTCACGTCAGCCTTGCTGAAGATTTGCTGGAAGTGCTCGTGGGTGACGGCCGAGAAGTGTGCGCGATCTTCCGGCGCCACGCCCAGCACCACGGCATAGGTGGTCAGCGCTTCGCCCTGACCCTTGGCCATGTCTTCGGACAGCTCGTTCATCATGCCATTCATGGCCAGCCAGGACTTGCCACCATAGGTCAGTGCCGCGTTGGTCGAGCAACCGTTGGTGCCGGAGGTCATGCCGAAGGTGGCGTTACCGGAGGTGCCGTTGGTGGTGGATGCCAGGAAGTGAGCCGGAGTGCCACGCTGACCTTCGAACAGCATGTTGCCCCAACCGCAATCCGGGCCGCCTGGCGCCTGAGCCATGGCGTTGATGGATACAGCGGTGAAGAGAGTACCGAGAAGAATCCGTTTCATAGCTATGTTCTCTTTATGTGCATACCAATGGACAGGGTCTGGCGCCTTTGTGGCTTCAACCACGCGTGCCAGTGGGCCGGTTATTGTTCCAGCCGCGCAATTTGGAGTTTAGGCACGATCCTGGGGTTCCGTGACATTTTGCAAAAACAATCCGTGGGGTCGTGAATGGACCGAGCCCGGGCCGGGGCGCTCGCTCGACTATGCTTTGGCCTGAGGCGCTCCTTGCCAGTCAGGCATGGGCAGCGCCAGAATGCCGCTATCTGCCCCGCCTGATGTAAGGAAGCCCGATGCCTGATCCTGTTGCTGCCAGCTTGCGTCTAGCGCCTGAAGCGCTGACCCGTCCGTTTTCCGCTGAACAGTTCAGCTTCTCTACCACCAATGATCTGGAGCCCTTTCGCGGTGTGCTCGGCCAGGAGCGTGCGGTCGAAGCCTTGCAGTTCGGCGTGGCCATGCCGCGCCCCGGTTACAACGTATTCGTCATGGGCGAGCCCGGTACCGGTCGGTTCTCGTTCGTCAAGCGCTACCTCAAGGCCGAGGGCAAGCGCATGCAGACCCCGGCAGACTGGGTCTACGTCAACAATTTCGATGAGCCTCGCGAACCCCGTGCACTGGAGCTGCCATCGGGCACTGCCGGCGCCTTCATCGCCGACATCAACGGCCTGATCGACAACCTGCTGGCGACCTTTCCCGCGGTGTTCGAGCACCCGTCCTACCAACAGAAGAAGAGCGCCATCGATCGCGCCTTCAACCAGCGCTACGACCGCGCCCTCGATGTGATCGAGCGCCTGGCGCTGGAAAAGGACGTCGCGCTGTACCGCGACAGCAGCAACATCGCCTTCACGCCGATGAGCGAGGGCAAGGCCCTGGACGAGGCGGAATTCGCCCAGTTGCCGGAAGCCGAGCGCGAGCGTTTCCACGAGGATATCTCCAGCCTGGAAGAGCGCCTGAACGAAGAACTCGCCAGCCTGCCGCAGTGGAAGCGCGAGTCCAACAACCAGTTGCGTCAGCTCAACGAAGAAACCATCACCCTGGCCCTGCAACCGCTGTTGGCGCCGTTGTCGGAAAAGTACGCCGAGAACGCCGCCGTCTGCGGTTATCTGCAAGCCATGCAGGTCAACCTGCTGCGCACGGTGGTCGAGCAACTGGTGGACGACAGCAAGACCGACGCCGTTGCCCGCAAGCTGCTGGAGGAACAATATGCCCCGAGCCTGGTGGTGGGGCATCCGTCCAGCGGCGGTGCGCCGGTGGTGTTCGAGCCGCACCCGACCTACGACAACCTCTTCGGCCGTATTGAATACAGCACCGACCAGGGCGCGCTCTACACCACGTACCGGCAGTTGCGTCCAGGGGCCTTGCACCGGGCCAACGGTGGGTTCCTGATCCTCGAAGCGGAAAAAATGCTTGGCGAACCATTCGTGTGGGATGCGCTCAAGCGCGCTCTGCAGTCGCGCAAGCTGAAAATGGAATCGCCGTTGGGTGAGCTGGGGCGACTGGCCACGGTGACCCTGACGCCGCAGCACATCCCGTTGCAGGTCAAGGTCGTGATCATTGGCGCCCGCCAGCTCTACTACGCCTTGCAGGACCTGGACTCGGACTTCCAGGAAATGTTTCGCGTGCTGGTGGACTTCGACGAAGACATCCCGATGGGCGATGAAAGCCTGGAGCAGTTCGCCCAGTTGCTCAAGACCCGCACCTCGGAGGAGGGCATGGCGCCGTTGACCGCTGATGCGGTGGCTCGCCTGGCGACCTACAGCGCTCGCCTGGCCGAGCACCAGGGGCGTCTGTCGGCGCGTATCGGCGACCTGTTCCAACTGGTCAGCGAAGCGGATTTCATTCGCCAGCTGGCCGGTGACGAAATGACCGATGCCGGCCATATCGAACGCGCACTGAAAGCCAAGGCCACCCGCACCGGACGCGTCTCGGCGCGGATCCTCGACGACATGCTGGCGGGGATCATCCTGATCGACACCGACGGCGCCGCCGTGGGCAAGTGCAACGGTCTGACGGTGCTGGAGGTCGGTGATTCGGCGTTTGGCGTGCCAGCGCGGATTTCCGCCACGGTGTACCCGGGTGGCAGCGGCATCGTCGACATCGAGCGCGAGGTCAACCTCGGCCAACCGATCCACTCCAAGGGCGTGATGATCCTCACCGGTTACCTGGGCAGCCGTTATGCCCAGGAATTCCCGCTGGCGATCTCGGCCAGTATCGCCCTGGAGCAGTCCTACGGTTACGTGGACGGCGACAGCGCCTCGCTGGGTGAGGCGTGCACGCTGATTTCGGCCCTGTCGAAGACGCCGTTGAAGCAATGTTTCGCCATCACCGGTTCGATCAACCAGTTTGGCGAAGTGCAGGCGGTGGGCGGGGTCAACGAGAAGATCGAAGGCTTCTTCCGCCTCTGCGAAGCCCGCGGGCTGACGGGCGAGCAGGGGGCGATCATCCCCCAGGCCAACGTCGCGACGCTGATGCTCGATGAGCGGGTGCTGGCCGCCGTGCGCGCCGGGCAATTCCACGTCTATGCGGTCCGCCAGGCCGACGAGGCGTTGAGCCTGCTGGTGGGTGAGCCGGCCGGTGAGCCCGATGAGAACGGCGAGTTTCCGGAGGGCAGCGTCAACGCCCGGGTGGTGGAGCGCCTGCGGGTCATCGCCGAAATGATCAGCGAAGACGACATCAAGGAAGCGGAAAAGGAACTGGCCCAGCAGGCTCTGGCGGAGGCCAAGCCGGTTTGATCTGAGCGGCAATTGCCCTGTGGGAGCGGGCTTGCTCGCGAAACCAGTGTGTCAGCTGACGACTATGCCAACTGACAAACCGCTTTCGCGAGCAAGCCCGCTCCCACAATAGGTTTTGCAGTGATTTCCTGTTAGTAATGCCACCACTTTGGCGTCAATATTCACACTGTGACCGCTCGGCGTATTCTGGTCTCGAAATCCTTTGCGCCCGGAACTTTTCTTCTATCCTCAGCTCAAGGATAACGAGAGCCATCATTGGATCGAAACAGCCCCCTCCTGGGACTGAATACCGGATCTACCGAGGGGCGCCGCCATGTCGCGCAACCTTTGTCTCACTCGTCAATGCCTGGGCCTTGTGACCCGTATCGAATGCGCCATCCGCCCGCTGGCGGGAGATACCGGTATGTGGACCTTGCTCTTTGCCGCCGGAATGGCCGGTGAACAACCTTCCGCCATCAAGGCCCAGGGCCCATTTGCCGGCCCGAACGCCGCCGAAACCATCCTCGATACCATCGTCCAGAGCCTGACGTTGCACGGCTATGAGCTGGCCAACGACCCACAGATCTGGTGCCTGCACATGCAGGCCCAACTGCGTGAGATCAATGGCGGGCGGTGTCGCAACGTGGGCGGCTTCGAGTATCGCCCGCTGCATTGAGCGTTTCCACCACGCAGCTCTTGGCTGTTGCGCCGGGTCCAGGGATGTGGCCTGGCGTTTGTAGGGCCGCTCGTGGCTGATATACTCGCCGCGATTTTTCAGCCCTGGTGTGAGACTCAATGGAACGCTTTATCGAAAATGCAATGTACGCCTCCCGTTGGTTGCTGGCGCCGATCTACTTCGGGCTGTCCCTGGGCTTGCTGGCACTGGCACTGAAATTCTTCCAGGAAGTCTTCCACGTTATCCCCAACGTGTTTTCCATGGCCGAGTCCGACCTGATCCTGGTGTTGCTGTCGCTGATCGACATGGCGCTGGTGGGCGGGCTGCTGGTGATGGTGATGATTTCCGGCTACGAAAACTTCGTCTCGCAACTGGACATCGACTCCGACAAGGAAAAGCTCAACTGGCTCGGCACCATGGACTCTTCCTCGCTGAAGATGAAAGTGGCTGCCTCGATCGTGGCGATTTCCTCCATCCACCTGCTGCGCATCTTCATGGACGCCAAGAACGTCGATCCCGAGCACCTGATGTGGTACGTGATCATCCACATGACCTTCGTGGTCTCGGCGTTTGCCATGGGTTACCTGGATAAACTGACCAAGCACTGAGGCGCGTCCCGCGTGCTGGTGCAACGCCCACCTGTTGAGAAGCCGGTGGGCGTTGTCGTTTCTGGCGGCGTGCTTTGGCGCGGGTGTTGGTCATCCGCCCCGGCATCTGTGCTAGTCTGCTCGCCCTTTTGGTTCCGGGCGCTCCGGGAAGCGCCGTGTCATCCATGGCCATTCCCGGGCCGTCCGCACAGCGGAGCAGCACCATGTCCGAAGTTAACCTGTCCACCGACGAAACCCGCGTCAGCTACGGCATTGGCCGTCAGTTGGGCGACCAACTGCGCGACAACCCGCCACCGGGCGTCAGCCTGGACGCGATCCTGGCTGGCCTGACCGACGCCTTCGCCGGCAAGCCAAGCCGCGTGGGCCAGGAAGAGATGTCCGCCAGCTTCAAGGTCATCCGCGAAATCATGCAAGCCGAAGCGGCTGCCAAGGCTGAAGCCGCGGCGGGCGAAGGACGTGCATTCCTGGCCGAAAATGCCAAGCGCGAAGGCATCACCACCCTGGCTTCGGGCCTGCAGTTTGAAGTGTTGACCCAGGGCGAAGGCGCCAAGCCGACCCGTGAAGACCAGGTGCGTACCCACTACCACGGCACCCTGATCGATGGCACGGTGTTCGACAGCTCCTACGATCGTGGCCAGCCTGCCGAATTCCCGGTCGGCGGCGTGATCCCAGGCTGGACCGAAGCGTTGCAACTGATGAACGCCGGCAGCAAATGGCGCCTGTACGTGCCGAGCGAACTGGCTTACGGCGCTCAAGGCGTTGGCAGCATTCCGCCGCACAGCGTACTGGTGTTCGACGTCGAGTTGCTGGACGTCCTGTAAGACCCTGCCCGGTTTAACAGTGGGCAAAATGTGGGAGCGAGCTTGCTCGCGAAAGCGGACTTTCAGTCGACCTATCAGCTAACTGATGTACCGCCTTCGCGAGCAAGCCCGCTCCCACATTGTCTTCATGCTCATCCGTGAAACCTGCCATTGAAATCGCCAGTCGGGCGCAATGCCCTGGCGTAGCAGAACAGGAACAGGTTGCGCACCAGCTCCTTGAGCACCAGCGGCTCGCTGGAATTGAGGCTGTTGAGGTCCAGATCACCCTGGTCCTGCAGCTCGCTCAAGGCTTCTTCCTCAAGCACTGCGCAGACTTCCCCGGTTTCCCGATGCAGGATCCTGAGGTAGGGGTGCGGGCGATCCAGCCAGGCGTCGATCAAATAAGTCATGGTTCTCACCTCCGTGATGGGTTTCGATGAGAATAATTCTTATTCGCTAAATAGCAAGTCTCTATTGGTATTCCGATTTGTTTTCTGACGACGGGCGGTCGACGTTCAGGACCGCTGGCAATGGGCTGGTACGTGCAAGGCGGGGTGGGATCGGGGGAGGTGGGGGCACCATCCCACGGCAGGCGCGGGATGGCGTACGGCAGATTCAGACTTTTCTGACGAACTCGGATTTGAGTTTCATTGGGCCGATGCCGTCGATCTTGCAGTCGATGTCATGGTCGCCTTCACACAGGCGGATGTTCTTGACCTTGGTGCCGACCTTGACCACCAGCGAGGTGCCCTTGACCTTGAGGTCTTTGATCACGGTGATGGTGTCGCCGTCCTGCAGGACGTTACCGACCGAATCCTTCTTCACCGTGGTGTCGGAGGCCGTCTCGACCTCGCCGCTGGCGGACCATTCGTGGGCACACTCAGGGCAGACCAGTTGAGTACCGTCTTCGTAGGTGTATTCGGAATTGCATTTCGGGCAGGGAGGCAACGTGCTCACTAGGGTTCCTTGGTATCAGGAGGACAAAAGGGCGCACATTGTATAGGGTTTTGCGGCTAGGAGGGCGATGTGAGGGTTTTTGTGGCGAGGGAGCTTGCTCCCGCTGGGCTGCGGAGCAGCCCCATATGGCGCTTGCGGTCGCTGCGCCCGAGGCGTCGGACCGACCGAGCGGGAGCAAGCTCCCTCGCCACAAAAGCTCATTGCGATCTATGTGATCAGTGAGTACGCGCCACCGCAAACTCGCTCAGTTCCACCAGCGCATCGCGGTATTCGCTGGAGGGCAGGGCGTCGAGGCACTTGATCGCGCGGGCGACGTAGTCACGGGCCAGTTTCGCGGTGTAGTCCAGCGAGCCGGAGGCTTCAACCGCTGCCCGAATGCTTTCCAGGTCTTCGATCCCGCCTTTCTGGATCGCCTGGCGCACCAGCGCCGCCTGTTCGGGCGTGCCTTCGCGCATGGTGTAGATCAGTGGCAGGGTCGGCTTGCCCTCGGCGAGATCGTCACCGACGTTCTTGCCCAGGGTTTCGGCGTCGCCCTTGTAGTCCAGCAGGTCGTCCACCAACTGGAATGCCACGCCCAGGTGGTCGCCAAAGGTGCGTAGCGCTTCGCTCTGTTCGGCGCTGGCGCCGGCCAGGGCGGCGGCACTGTGGGTCGAGGCCTCGAAGAGCATCGCGGTCTTGCCGCGGATGACCTCCATGTAGGTTTCTTCCGTGGTGCTGGCGTCGCGTACCTTGGACAGTTGCAGCACTTCGCCTTCGGCGATGATGCGCGTGGCCTGGGACAGGATCTTCATCACCGGCATCGAGCCCAGTTCGACCATCATTTCGAACGAGCGCGAGTACAGGAAGTCGCCTACCAGCACGCTGGGGGCGTTGCCCCACATGGCGTTGGCAGTCGAGCGGCCGCGGCGCATGCCGGACATGTCGACCACGTCGTCATGCAGCAGGGTGGCGGTGTGCAGGAATTCGATGGTGGCGGCCAGCAGGCGCATATCGTCGCCTTCGCGGCCCAGGGCCTTGCCACACAAAAGCACCAATAAAGGACGCAGGCGCTTGCCACCGGCTGAAGTGATGTAATCGCCGATTTTCGATACCAGAGGCACTCGGGAAGTCAGCTGCTTCTTGATGATGCCGTCGACGGCGCTAAAATCGTCCGCCACCGCGCGGTAGAAAGCTTGGGGTTGCATCAGCGACAGGTGCTCCAGAAGGGTTGCGCGGCATGCTAGGACCCACATCCGCAGGTGTCAAGGCGCGATGGACGGCTACTTGCAAGCCTGGAACAGCTTGCGTACAATCGCGCACCCTGAACTTCCTGGGCAGCACCTGCCTTACGCAATTGCATCCGGGCCTTCCAGCCCATGCAGCCATGCCAGCCAATACCTCTTCTTATAAAGCGCTGGGTGAGCAGGATTATCGGAGAAATACCATGTCGTATGCAGTAATCGTTACTGGTGGCAAGCAATACAAGGTCGCCCCAGGTGAATACCTGAAGATCGAAAAACTGGAAATCGCTACCGGCGAATCCGTGACTTTTGATCGCGTTCTGTTGGTCGCCAATGGCGATGACGTGAATATCGGTGCTCCAGTTGTTGCTGGCGCGACCGTTGTGGCTGAAGTGATCTCCCAAGGTCGTCACGATAAAGTCCGCATCATCAAGTTCCGTCGTCGTAAGCACCACATGAAGCGTATGGGCCACCGCCAGTGGTACACCGAGATCAAAATCACCGGTATTCAGGCTTAATTTCAGCCTAATTCCTCACTAGGAGAATTGAACTCATGGCACACAAAAAAGCTGGTGGTAGTACCCGTAACGGTCGCGACTCAGAAGCCAAACGCCTTGGCGTGAAGATGTATGGCGGCCAGGCTATCAAAGCAGGCAACATCATCGTGCGTCAGCGCGGCACCCAATTCCACGCTGGCTACGGCGTGGGCATGGGTAAAGATCACACCCTCTTCGCTAAAGTCGAAGGCGTGATCAAGTTTGAAGTAAAAGGCGCCTTCGGTCGTCGTTACGTAAGCGTTATCGCAGCTTAATTGCGAGACCGCTGGAGAAGCCCTGTCTTGCGACGGGGCTTTTTCGTTTGTGGGGTGAGTCTCTTGCAAAGCTGTTTGTGTGGGCTGGTGGCGCCGCAACCGGGCGCTTGATCGGGTCGCAGCGTGCATTTTTGCAAGAGTCTTATGTCTTGTTTTTTTCGGCTCGTCCGTATGGCGAGAGGCGTGTGTCATGAAGTTTGTTGATGAAGTATCGATTCGAGTAAAGGCCGGCGACGGCGGCAATGGCTGCATGAGTTTCCGTCGGGAAAAATTCATTGAAAACGGCGGCCCGAACGGTGGTGACGGCGGCGACGGCGGCTCGATCTTCATGCTCGCCGACGAAAACCTCAACACCCTGGTGGACTACCGTTACACCCGGCACTTCGATGCCGAGCGTGGCTCCAACGGCGGCAGCACCGACTGCACCGGCAAAAAGGGCGAAGACCTGATCCTGCGCGTGCCGGTCGGCACCACGGTGATCGACTCCGCGACCCAGGAAGTGATCGGCGACCTGACCAAGCCGGGCCAGCGTTTGCTGGTGGCTCATGGCGGCTGGCACGGCCTTGGGAACACGCGTTTCAAATCCAGTACCAACCGCGCGCCGCGCCAGACCACGCCAGGCAAGCCGGGCGAGCAGCGTGACCTGAAGCTGGAAATGAAGGTGTTGGCCGATGTGGGCCTGCTGGGCCTGCCGAACGCTGGCAAAAGTACCTTCATTCGTTCCGTGTCGGCAGCCAAGCCGAAAGTCGCCGACTACCCGTTCACCACCCTGGTGCCGAACCTGGGCGTGGTCAGCGTCGATCGCTGGAAAAGCTTCGTGGTCGCGGACATTCCGGGCCTGATCGAAGGGGCTTCCGATGGCGCTGGCCTGGGCATTCGCTTCCTCAAGCACTTGTCTCGTACCCGTCTGCTGCTGCACCTCGTGGACATGGCGCCGCTGGATGAAACCAGTGCCGCCGATGCGGCCGAAGTCATTGTCAGCGAGCTGACCAAGTTCAGCCCGGCCCTGGCTGAGCGTGATCGTTGGCTGGTGCTGAACAAGTGCGACCAGATCCTCGAAGAAGAGCATGAAGAGCGGGTCAAGGAAATCGTCGAGCGCCTGGAGTGGGAAGGTCCGGTCTACGTGATCTCGGCCATTGCCAAAGAAGGCACCGAGCGCCTGTGCCACGACATCATGCGTTACCTGGAAGATCGCGCCGATCGCCTGGCCAACGACCCAGCCTACAAGGAAGAGCTGGCCGAGCTCGACCAGCGTATCGAAGACGAAGCTCGTGCCCAGTTGCAGGCCCTGGATGACCAGCGTGCCCTGCGTCGCAGTGGTGTCAAGTCGGTCCATGACATCGGTGACGACGATTGGGATGAGGAAGATGTGGATGACGAAGACGGTCCGGAAATCATCTACGTTCGCGACTGATCTTGTGCTGATATCACTCAACTGAAACCAGGGCCTGCAGGAGTCCTGTGGGAGCGAACTTGCTCGCTCCCACAGGTTCAAGTGTTTCAGTGCGGTGTTATCATCGCCGGCAAGCCGGTTTCCTAGGCGCCGCTCATTCGAGCGGCGTTTTGGTATCTGTAGAACGCAAATACGAATAATCCCATGGGCGGCGCTGGGTCGCGCCGTCCGCTGGCAAAGGTTGAAGATGATGCGGAGCAAGGTGACGGGTGCGCAGCGCTGGGTCGTGAAGATCGGCAGCGCACTGCTGACGGCGGATGGCAAGGGGCTGGATCGCCAGGCCATGGCGGTGTGGGTCGAGCAGATGGTGGCCCTGCATGAGGCTGGCGTCGAACTGGTGTTGGTTTCTTCCGGTGCCGTGGCGGCCGGCATGAGCCGTTTGGGCTGGACGTCGCGACCCAGTGCGATGCACGAATTGCAAGCCGCTGCCGCCATCGGCCAGATGGGCCTGGTGCAGGCTTGGGAGTCGAGCTTTGCCGAGCACGGTCGCCACACGGCGCAGATCCTGCTGACCCATGACGACCTGTCGGACCGCAAGCGCTACCTCAATGCCCGCAGCACCTTGCGCGCGCTGGTGGAGTTGAAGGTCATCCCGGTGATCAACGAGAATGACACAGTGGTCACCGACGAGATCCGTTTCGGCGACAACGACACCCTGGCCGCGCTGGTGGCGAACCTGGTGGAGGCGGACCTGCTGGTGATCCTCACCGACCGTGACGGCATGTTCGATGCCGACCCGCGCAACAATCCCGATGCCAAGCTGATCTACGAAGCCCGGGCCGATGATCCGGCGCTGGATGCGGTGGCGGGTGGTACGGGGGGCGCGCTGGGGCGTGGTGGCATGCAGACCAAGCTGCGTGCCGCGCGGCTGGCGGCGCGTTCGGGGGCTCATACCATCATCGTTGGTGGGCGGCTGGAGCGGGTGCTGGATCGCCTGAAAGCCGGCGAGCGTATCGGCACCTTGCTTTCCCCTGAGCGCGGCATGCTGGCGGCGCGCAAGCAGTGGCTGGCCGGGCACCTGCAGACCCGTGGCACCCTGGTGCTGGACGCGGGCGCCGTCGCGGCGCTGTCCCAGGGCAACAAAAGCTTGCTGCCAGTGGGTGTGAAGCTGGTCCAAGGCAGTTTCCGGCGTGGCGAAATGGTCGTGTGCGTGGCGCCGGACGGTCGCGAGATCGCCCGTGGCCTGGCCAACTACAGTGCGCTGGAAGCACAGAAAATCATCGGCCAGTCGTCCGATGCAATCGTTGGTCTGTTGGGGTACATGGCGGAGCCTGAGCTGGTTCACCGTGACAACCTGATCCTCGTCTAAGGAAAAATCATGGGTTTGGCAAAAGGATTGATCGGCTTGCTGCTGGCGGTGCCGCTGTTGGCTTCGGCCGAGGAGATCGGCCAGGTATCCACCGTGTTCAAGTTTGTCGGACCGAACGACCGGATCGTGGTCGAGGCGTTCGACGACCCCAAGGTCGAAGGCGTGACCTGCTACCTGTCGCGGGCCAAGACTGGTGGCGTGAAAGGTGGCCTGGGTCTGGCCGAAGACCGTGCCGAGGCCTCCATTGCTTGTCGCCAGGTGGGGCCGATCAGCTTCAAGGGCGAGCTCAAGGATGGCGATGAGGTGTTCAGGGAGCGCACTTCGCTGGTGTTCAAGACCATGCAGGTGGTGCGTTTCCTCGACAAGAAGCGCAACACGCTGGTGTATCTGGTCTACAGCGATCGCGTGATCGAGGGTAGCCCGCAGAACGCGGTGACGGCGATCCCGATCCTGCCGTGGGCTCGTACTCAATAATCGACACATAGCCCTGTGGGAGCGAGCTTGCTCGCGATGGCGGTGCGTCAGTAACAACGATTTGTCTGATGCTCCGCCATCGCGAGCAAGCTCGCTCCCACAATGTTCTGAATGAAGAGTTGCAGGCAATAAAAAACCGACCCTGAGGTCGGTTTTTTAATGAGCGCGTCGCTTAGGCAGCAGCGGCAACGTTCAGGGCCTTTACGTGGCCATTCAGGCGGCTCTTATGGCGAGCAGCCTTGTTCTTGTGGATGATGCCTTTATCGGCCATGCGGTCGATAACTGGCACAGCCAGAACGTAAGCAGCTTGAGCTTTTTCAGCGTCTTTTGCGTCGATGGCCTTAACTACATTCTTGATGTAGGTACGGACCATGGAACGCAGGCTGGCGTTGTGGCTGCGACGCTTCTCAGCCTGTTTTGCACGTTTTTTGGCGGAAGGTGAGTTGGCCACCGTCGAGCTCCTCGAAAGACTTTTTAGGAAATAGCAAACAAAATAGGCCGCGAATCATGCCGATGAGTTGAGGTCTTGTCAAGGGCGGGTGACACGTTCCGCTGAATGGCAGGTGCTACGCACCGGGTGATTTCTTTCCGGCGTGCGACCTGTAAACTCGCGGGCTTTGGCGCTGTGCTGTTTAGCGGCGCGGAGTATCGCACAAGTGGGCGCGTTGTTCGCCTGCTGTTTATCGACAGGCAAAAACTCTTTTCATGAATCTGCTCAAATCGTTGGCTGCCGTCAGCTCTATCACGATGCTTTCCCGTGTCCTGGGGTTTGTTCGCGATACGCTGATCGCGCGCATTTTCGGGGCCGGAATGGCCACCGACGCCTTTTTCATCGCCTTCAAGCTGCCCAACCTGCTGCGGCGGATCTTCGCCGAGGGCGCGTTCTCCCAGGCCTTCGTGCCGATCCTGGCGGAATACAAGAGCCAGAAAGGCGACGAAGCGACCCGCACATTCATTGCCTATGTCACTGGCCTGCTGACCTTGGTGCTGGCGCTGGTCACCGCCGCCGGCATGCTCGCCGCCCCCTGGGTCATCTGGGCCACGGCGCCGGGGTTTGCCGACACCCCGGAGAAATTCCAGCTCACCTCCGACCTGTTGCGGGTGACCTTCCCTTATATATTGCTGATTTCCCTGTCGTCCCTGGCCGGCGCGATCCTCAATACCTGGAACCGTTTTTCCGTCCCGGCCTTCGTGCCGACCTTGCTCAACGTCAGCATGATCGTGTTCGCGCTGTTCCTGACACCGTATTTCGACCCGCCGGTGATGGCCCTCGGTTGGGCGGTGCTGGTGGGCGGCCTGGCGCAGTTGCTGTACCAACTGCCTCACCTTAAAAAGATCGGCATGTTGGTGCTGCCCCGGCTGAACCTGCGTGACAGCGGCGTGTGGCGGGTGATGAAACAGATGCTGCCGGCAATCCTCGGCGTGTCGGTGAGTCAGATTTCCCTGATTATCAACACGATTTTCGCCTCGTTCCTGGTGGCTGGTTCCGTGTCCTGGATGTACTACGCCGACCGTCTGATGGAGCTGCCGTCCGGTGTGTTGGGCGTGGCCTTGGGCACCATCCTGCTGCCAACCCTCGCCAAGACCTACGCCAACCAGGACCGCCAGGAGTATTCGCGCATCCTCGATTGGGGTCTGCGACTGTGCTTCGTGCTGGTGCTGCCTTGTGCCCTGGCGCTGGGTATCCTCGCCGAGCCGCTGACGGTTTCGTTGTTCCAGTACGGCCAGTTCAATGCCTTCGACGCCGTCATGACCCAGCGGGCGCTGATCGCCTATTCGGTGGGCCTGCTCGGGATCATCGTGATCAAGGTGCTGGCGCCGGGGTTCTACGCTCAGCAGAACATTCGCACGCCGGTAAAGATCGCCGTGTTCACCCTGGTGATGACGCAGTTGTTCAACCTCCTGCTCATCGGTCCACTGGCCCACGCCGGGCTGGCCTTGGCGATCAGTGCCGGTGCCTGTCTCAATGCCGGGCTGCTGTTCTATCAGTTGCGCAAGCAGAAGATGTATCAGCCCCAGCCGGGCTGGGGCCGGTTTGGCCTCAAGTTGCTGGTCGCCGTGGCGGTGATGTCGGCGGTCCTGCTGGGGGCGCTGCACTTCATGCCGGCCTGGAGCGAAGGGCAGATGCTCGAACGTTTCCTGCGCCTGGGCGTGCTGGTTGTCGCGGGCGTGGTGGCGTATTTCGGCATGTTGCTGCTGATGGGATTCCGCCTGCGGGACTTCAATCGCAAGGCCTTGGGCTGAGGGCGGGGCCTCGATCAACCCGGACCGGGCAGTGGTTTTGTCGGTTCGAGCACTTTGGGTTACGGTGTTGCCTGTCGTCGGCCGCCGGGTGTGGTTATAATCGGCCACTTTATGAGCAAGAAGCGCGTTATGCAGCTGGTTCGAGGCCTCCACAACCTGCGCCCCCAGCATCGGGGCTGTGTCGCCACTATTGGCAACTTTGACGGTGTCCACCGTGGCCACCAGGCTATCCTGGCGCGGCTGCGTGAGCGTGCGCTGGAATTGGGCGTGCCCAGCTGCGTGGTCATCTTCGAGCCGCAGCCGCGGGAGTTTTTTGCCCCGGACACCGCGCCGGCCCGTCTGGCCCGGCTGCGGGACAAGTTGCAACTGCTTGCCAGCGAAGGCGTCGACCGGGTCTTGTGCCTGGCCTTCAACCAGCGCCTGAGCAAGCTCAGTGCCGCCGAGTTCGTCGAGACCATCCTGGTGGACGGTCTCGACGTGAAACACCTGGAAGTGGGTGATGATTTCCGCTTCGGCTGCGACCGTTCCGGGGATTTCGAATACCTGCAACAGTCCGGCAGCGTCCATGGTTTTACCGTCGAAGCCGCGCAGACTGTCGAACTGGACGGCTTGCGCGTGAGCAGTACCCAGGTCCGCAATGCCCTGGCCGCTGCCGACTTCGAACTGGCCGAGCGCTTGCTCGGCCGTCCGTACCGGATTGCCGGGCGGATCCTGCATGGGCAGAAACTGGCGCGTCAATTGGGCACGCCGACTGCCAACGTGCAACTCAAGCGCCGTCGCGTGCCGCTGACCGGGGTGTTCCTGGTCAGCGTCGAGATTGACGGCAAGGCCTGGCCCGGTGTCGCCAATATCGGCGTACGGCCCACGGTCCAGGGGGATGGCAAAGCCCACCTCGAAGTACATGTTCTGGATTTTGCCGGCGATCTGTATGACCGGCGTTTGACGGTGGTTTTCCACCAGAAGCTGCGTGAAGAGCAGCGTTTTGCCTCCCTGGAGGCGCTCAAGACGGCGATCCATGCAGATATCGCCGCCGCCCGTGCCCTTGTCGCAACCAGCGCCAATCGCTAATGAAGAGCCTTAAATGACCGACTATAAAGCCACGCTAAACCTTCCGGACACCGCCTTCCCTATGAAGGCCGGCCTGCCTCAGCGCGAACCACAGATTCTGCAGCGTTGGGACAGCATTGGCCTGTACGGAAAGTTGCGCGAAATTGGCAAGGATCGTCCGAAGTTCGTCCTGCACGACGGCCCTCCGTATGCCAACGGCACGATCCATATCGGTCACGCGCTGAACAAGATTCTCAAGGACATGATCGTGCGCTCCAAGACCCTGTCGGGTTTTGACGCACCGTATGTTCCGGGCTGGGATTGCCACGGCCTGCCGATCGAACACAAGGTGGAAGTGACCCACGGCAAGAACCTGGGCGCCGACAAGACCCGCGAGCTGTGCCGTGCCTACGCCACCGAGCAGATCGAAGGGCAGAAGTCGGAATTCATCCGCCTCGGCGTGCTGGGCGACTTCGCCAATCCGTACAAGACCATGGACTTCAAGAACGAAGCCGGTGAAATCCGTGCCTTGGCGAAAATCGTCGATGGCGGTTTCGTGTTCAAGGGCCTCAAGCCGGTGAACTGGTGCTTCGATTGCGGTTCGGCCCTGGCCGAGGCGGAAGTCGAGTACGAGAACAAGAAGTCGTCGACCATCGACGTGGCGTTCCCGATCGCCGATGAAGACAAGCTGGCCGCCGCGTTCGGCCTGGGCCAGTTGGCCAAGCCGGCCGCGATCGTGATCTGGACCACCACCCCGTGGACCATCCCGGCCAACCAGGCGCTGAACGTCCATCCGGAATTCAACTACGCGCTGGTGGACGTCGGCGACAAGCTGCTGGTGCTGGCCGAGGAACTGGTCGAGTCCTGCCTGGGCCGCTACGGCCTCGAAGGCTCGGTGCTGGCCACTGCCCCGGGTTCGGCGCTGGAACTGATCAACTTCCGTCACCCGTTCTATGATCGCCTGTCGCCGGTGTACCTGGCCGACTACGTGGAACTGGGCGCCGGCACCGGTGTGGTTCACTCCGCGCCGGCCTATGGCGTGGATGACTTCGTGACCTGCAAGAAGTACGGCATGGTCAACGACGACATCCTCAATCCGGTCCAGAGCAATGGCGTGTACGCGCCGTCGCTGGCGTTCTTTGGCGGCCAGTTCATCTGGAAAGCCAACCCAGCCATCGTCGACAAGCTGACCGAAGTCGGTGCGCTGCTGCACACCACCGTCATCGAGCACAGCTACATGCACTGCTGGCGCCACAAGACCCCGCTGATCTACCGCGCCACCGCGCAGTGGTTCATCGGCATGGACAAACAGCCGGCCAGCGGCGACACACTGCGCCAGCGCTCGCTCAAGGCCATCGAAGACACTAAGTTCGTCCCGGCCTGGGGCCAGGCGCGCCTGCACTCGATGATCGCCAACCGTCCGGACTGGTGCATCTCCCGCCAGCGCAACTGGGGCGTGCCGATCCCGTTCTTCCTGAACAAGGAAAGCGGTGAGCTGCACCCGCGCACCGTCGAACTGATGGAAGAGGTGGCCAAGCGCGTCGAAGTCGAAGGCATCGAAGCCTGGTTCAAGATGGACGCCGCGGAGCTGCTGGGCGACGAAGCGCCGCTGTACGACAAGATCAGCGACACCCTGGACGTCTGGTTCGACTCCGGCACCACCCACTGGCACGTGCTGCGCGGTTCGCACCCGATGGGCCATGAGAGCGGCCCGCGTGCCGACCTCTACCTGGAAGGCTCGGACCAGCATCGCGGCTGGTTCCACTCGTCCTTGCTGACCGGTTGCGCCATCGACAACCACGCGCCGTATCGCGAGTTGCTGACCCACGGTTTCACCGTCGACGAAGCCGGCCGCAAGATGTCCAAGTCCCTGGGCAACGTGATCGCGCCGCAGAAGGTCAACGACACCCTGGGCGCCGACATCATGCGCCTGTGGGTGGCCTCCACCGACTATTCCGGCGAGATGGCGGTGTCCGACCAGATCCTGCAGCGCAGTGCGGACGCCTACCGGCGCATCCGTAATACCGCGCGCTTCCTGCTGTCGAACCTGACCGGCTTCAACCCGGCCACCGACCTGCTGCCGGCCGAAGACATGCTGGCCCTGGACCGTTGGGCCGTGGACCGTACCCTGCTGCTGCAACGCGAATTGCAGGAGCACTACGGCGAATACCGCTTCTGGAACGTCTACTCGAAGATCCACAACTTCTGCGTGCAGGAGCTGGGCGGTTTCTACCTCGACATCATCAAGGACCGCCAGTACACCACCGGCGCCAACAGCAAGGCGCGTCGCTCGTGCCAGACCGCGCTGTTCCACATCAGCGAGGCGCTGGTGCGCTGGATCGCGCCGATCCTGGCGTTTACCGCCGACGAGCTGTGGCAATATCTGCCGGGCGAGCGTAACGAATCGGTGATGCTCAACACCTGGTACGAAGGCCTGACCGAACTGCCGCAAGGCTTCGAGCTGGACCGTGCCTATTGGGATCGCGTCATGGCGGTCAAGGCGGCGGTCAACAAGGAAATGGAAATCCAGCGTGCGGCCAAGGCCGTCGGTGGCAACCTGCAAGCCGAAGTGACCCTCTATGCCGAGGAATCCCTGGGGACCGACCTGGCCAAGTTGGGCAACGAACTGCGCTTCGTGCTGATCACCTCCACCGCCAGCGTCGCCCCGTTGGTGCAGGCCCCGGCCGATGCCGTGGTCACCGAAGTGGCGGGCCTGAAGCTCAAGGTGGTCAAGTCGAGCTTCGTCAAGTGCGCCCGTTGCTGGCACTGCCGCGAAGACGTCGGCGTGAACCCGGAGCATCCGGAAATCTGCGGTCGTTGTGTCGACAACATCAGCGGCACCGGTGAGGTTCGCCACTATGCCTAACGCAGCGGGCCGTTTCGGACGGCTGGGCTGGCTCTGGTTGAGCGTGCTGGTGCTGGTCATCGACCAGGCCAGCAAGTTCTACTTTGAAAGCTCGTTGACCATGTACCAGCAGATCGTGGTCATTCCCGACTACTTCAGCTGGACGCTGGCCTACAACACGGGGGCGGCGTTCAGCTTCCTGGCCGACAGTTCGGGCTGGCAGCGCTGGCTGTTCGCTTTGATTGCCATCGTGGTCAGCGCGGTGCTGGTGGTCTGGCTCAAGCGCCTGGGCCGCGATGAAACCTGGCTGGCGGTGGCGCTGGCACTGGTTCTCGGCGGCGCCCTGGGCAATCTCTATGACCGCATCGCCTTGGGCCACGTGATCGATTTCATCCTGGTGCATTGGCAGAACCGCTGGTACTTCCCGGCGTTCAACTTTGCCGACAGCGCCATCACCGTGGGCGCGATCATGCTCGCCCTGGACATGTTCAAGAGCAAGAAAACCGGAGAAGCCGTCCATGACTGAGCAGCGTATCGCTCAAAACACCGAAGTGAAGCTGCACTTTGCCCTGCACCTGGAAAACGGCGACACCGTCGACAGCACTTTCGACAAGGCCCCGGCGGTGTTCAAGGTCGGTGATGGCAACCTGTTGCCAGGCTTCGAGGCGGCGATCTTCGGTTTCAAGGCCGGCGACAAGCGCACCGTGATCGTTGCCCCGGAAAACGCCTTTGGTCAGCCCAATCCACAGAACGTGCAGACCATGCCACGCTCCCAGTTCCAGGACATGGAGCTGTCGGAGGGGCTGCTGGTGATCTTCAATGACGCGGCCAACACCGAACTGCCGGGCGTGGTGAAGGCTTTCGACGACGCCCAGGTGACCGTGGATTTCAACCATCCCCTGGCGGGCAAGACCTTGAATTTCGAAGTGGAAATTCTTGAGGTCAAGGCTCTGTAACTGGCCGGATGCGGTCAAGTGTGGGAGCGGGCTTGCTCGCGAATACGGTCTGTCAGCCAACATCAATGTTGGATGTCAGGTCCTCTTCGCGAGCAAGCCCGCTCCCACAAGGTATTTCCATTGTGTTCGAGCCCTTCGTTCGATCAACAGGCCAGACACGAGGCACAGCATGCAAATCAAACTCGCCAACCCCCGTGGCTTCTGCGCCGGTGTGGACCGGGCGATCGAAATCGTCAACCGCGCCCTGGAAGTTTTCGGTCCGCCGATCTATGTGCGCCACGAAGTGGTCCACAACAAATTCGTCGTCGAAGACCTGCGCAGCCGCGGGGCCATCTTCGTCGAGGAACTGGACCAGGTGCCGGACGACGTCATCGTGATCTTCAGTGCCCACGGGGTTTCCCAGGCCGTACGCACCGAAGCCGCCGGCCGTGGCCTGAAGGTGTTCGACGCGACGTGCCCGTTGGTGACCAAGGTGCACATCGAAGTGGCGCGCTACAGCCGTGACGGTCGCGAATGCATCCTGATCGGCCACGAGGGCCACCCGGAAGTCGAGGGCACCATGGGTCAGTACGATGCCAGCAATGGCGGCGCGATCTACCTGGTCGAGGACGAGGACGACGTGGCTGCCCTGCAGGTCCGCAACCCCGAGAGCCTGGCCTTCGTCACCCAGACCACGCTGTCCATGGACGATACCAGCCGCGTGATCGACGCCCTGCGCTCGCGTTTCCCGGCCATCGGCGGGCCGCGCAAGGATGACATCTGCTACGCCACCCAGAATCGCCAGGACGCGGTCAAGCAATTGGCCAACGAGTGCGACGTGGTGTTGGTCGTCGGCAGTCCGAACAGCTCCAACTCCAACCGCTTGCGCGAGCTGGCCGAGCGCATGTCCACGCCGGCCTACCTGATCGACGGTGCCGAGGACCTGCAGCGCAGTTGGTTCGACGGTGTCGAGCGCATCGGTATCACCGCCGGTGCGTCGGCCCCCGAGGTGCTGGTGCGTGGGGTGATCCAGCAATTGCAGGCCTGGGGCGCTACAGGTGCCGATGAACTGGCCGGCCGCGAGGAAAACATCACGTTCTCCATGCCCAAGGAACTACGCGTCCGCTCGCTGCTTTAAGCGCTTTTCGCACGCGGCCTGCTCGGCGACCTCGCTGCGCAGGCTCACGCGCCCTGAGGGCGCGAGCACCACTTGATGGTGGCTGATCGAGTCGTGTTTGCCACAGACGTATAGCGTTCCCGAATGAAAGGCCCCGCTGGGCCATACCGCCTGGCCATGGAAGGCGAACCTGACCGACCCTTTCATCGCCCAGTTACCCATGATGCGAGCCCCGTTGCTGCGCTGTGTCAGCAGCGCCTGGTCATCGCCGTCCAGAATGATTTGCCACCCTTTGCTCCAGTCATTGTCTATCCCTCTGATCGCCACCGTCCGGTTACGGGTGATGGCTTCGCTTCGCGCAGTGCGCAAGCCACTGGCCAGTAACCGGGCGGCGTCCTTGCGTTCGATGGATTCGATGAGCGCTTTGTAGCCGGAACTGGCCCACGGCAGAACAATCGCGGCAATTGCCAGTCCCATGAGCAGCTCGATCAGGCTGAACCCCTGTTGGTGCATGTTGCCTCCTCCCTGGAGTGCGTGAAAACGGTTCTGAGGCTGGTGAGTTGTGGCGAGGGGATTTATCCCCGTTGGGCTGCGTAGCAGCCCCAAACCAAACGCAGCCGTGCATCAGGTCGCAACGGTGATCAGCTTCATTGGGGCTGCTTCGCAGCCCAACGGGGATAAATCCCCTCGCCACAGTTGATCAGCGTTACGCATGCTGCGGCTGTTTGTTCTAGCTTTGTAAAAGCAGGTATAGCCGACGGCGGCAGAGGGCATCGATGGATCTTCGTACAAAAGGTTTCACGCTGATCGAGGTGCTGGTAACCCTTGGCGTCATGCTGATCCTCATCACCCTGGCGGTGCCGGCCTTCACCAGTTCAATGCAGGGCACCCGGGCCGATACCGAGATCGGCGACCTGCGTCGGGCGTTGAACTTCGCCCGGATGGAGGCCATCGACCGGGGCACCACCATCAGGATTCGCCCCACGGTGCTGGGCAGCGCCTGGAACGGCGAACTGACGGTGTATGACAGTACGGGCACGCCGGCCAATGTATTGCGGGTTGTTCCAGCGATGGGCGGTGGCGCGACTCTGACGCTAACCTCAGACGTGACCGCGATTGATTTCAACAACCTGGGCGGATTATCGGCACCGGCCACGCCGGTGGGTTTCAATTATGTGCGGGGAACACAGAGCAGGACGCTGAATGTTTGCCTCAACGGAAGAATCGTATTGGGTGGAAGTTGCGGATGAAGGATTGCAGTAGACGCGCACAGGAGGGCATGACCCTGATCGAGGTGCTGGTGGCGGTGTTGATTCTCGGCGTGGGCTTGTTGGGCGCCGCGATGATTCAGCTCAACGCCCTCAAGTACACCGACAGCTCGCGCATGACCAGCCAGGCCAGTTTCATCGCCTATGACCTGCTGGACCGCATACGCGCCAACTCCGGCGCGGACTACACCGTCACGCCGCCCAGCGCGCCAAACCTCAATGTGGCGCGGGACCAGGACCTCTACGACTTCAAGACCAACATCATCGCCTTTGGCGGCGCCACGGCCACCGGCACCGTCGCCCTGAACCAGCGCGTCTACACCATCACCATTTCCTGGGACGATGCGAGGGCCGCCAACACCACCAACGCGGCCGACGCGCGGCGCAGCTTCGTGCTGACCAGCCGTGTCGCCGTCGACCCGATCGCGACGCCGGCGCCATGAACGGGCGCAGCCGGGGTTTCGGCCTGATCGAGCTGATGATCGCGCTGGTGCTCAGCCTGATCGTCGTGCTGGGGGTCGTGCAGATCTTCATCGCCGCGAAGAACACCTACGTCAGCCAGGGGGCGGCGGCGGTGATGCAGGAGGATGCGCGGTTCGCCTTGAGCAAAATGGTCCAGGAGCTGCGCATGGTGGGGATGTTCGGTTGCCTGGGGAGCATCACCGACGCGTCCGCCGCCGGGGATTTCAATGCCAGCCAGATCACGCCGATCCGTTGGGACAACGCCAACCTGAAGTTGACCCTGGTGACGGCGGACGTGGGCAGTGGCGGCGGGGCGCCCACCTGGACCGTGGTTTCCGACTGTCGCACCTCGGCCACCGCCTACACGGGCGTGCGGGCGCCTGCGGCCGGGCAAATCGCGTTTCCGATCAGGCGATTGATCTACAGCTACAGCAACAACCAACTGCTGATGGGCGTCCAGACAGCCGGCGGTCCTGCCAACCCGCCCATGGCGGTGCTGGTGGATAACGTGCGCACGTTCAGCGTGACCTTCGGCGTGGCCGGCAGTGCCTCGGACATCGCGGCGTCCAGCTACAGCAGCAACCCGGCCGACCCGGCACTGATCCGCAGCGTGCGCCTGAGCCTGACGCTTTTCGATCCGCGAAACGCGGTGCGCGAGCAAACCTTCAACGTGGTTGCCGCCTTGCGCAACCGGCTGTTGTAAAGGGCAAGCCCATGAAATCGATTCCAATCAAACATCGACAACGTGGCATGGCTTTGCTGGTCAGCCTGGTGTTTCTGCTGCTGTTGACCCTGATCGGGCTGTCGTCCATGCAGAGCGCCACGCTCCAGGAAAAAATGACCAGCAGCGTCATGCTGCGCAACCAGTCGTTCCAGATCGCCGAGGCGGCGCTGCGGATGGGCGAGAGCGCGGTGCAGGTCGACACTTATTCGCTGGCAGTGTGTACCACCGCGACCCAATGTGCGCCACCGGCCGAGTCGGCAACCGTGACGGCCGCCGGGCGCAATTCCACCTCGGGGGTGACCTGGGTCGCCGCCGGCGCAGGCTTCTATGGCGTACAGAACATCGGCACCACGCTCACGGCGGTCAACGTACCCAGCAATACTTCGGCGACGCTGTATCGGATCACGGCGGTGGCGGTGGTGGGGAACAACCAGCGCAGCGTGGTGGAGAGCATCTATGCGAAATACTGAGGGGCGTCGCGGCTGGCGGCAGGCCTTGTGGGGCGCGCTGCTCGGCCTTTACCTGGCGGCCCCGGCCTACGCTTTCACGCCGTCGGATTCGCCACTGTTGAGTGCGGGGGCGGTGACGCCGAACGTGATGCTGCTGATCGACGATTCGGGGAGCATGAACAGCATCATCTGGGCGTCGGGGTTCGATCCGGAGGTTTCACGGCCGCTTATCTACAACTGCAACTCGAGCAGCAGTTGCTTCGGCGGCCAGCAACTGGACCCCGATGACGGGAATGTCTTGCTGTCGAGCTTGTTGCGCGGTGGTTGCTCGAGCGGCTGGGTCGGTTTCTACCGCAACATCCTCAGCCGGGTCTGCCTGCGGTTGCCGGACCCGGTGGGTGGGGGCGATACCCGCTACACCACCAAATACCTGTCCTACCTGCTGACCCTCGCCAACGGCTCGAACCGTGATTTCACCACCGGCACCATCCCCAATGACTATCGCATCAACGTGGCCCGGAACGTCTCCACCGACCTGGTGGCCAGCAACCGCGCCCTGCGCATCGGCCTGGCCACCTTCAACCCGCCCAACAGCACCAACTCCGGTCCCGGCGGCTATATCGCCCGTTCGGTCAGCGACCTGTCGCCGGTCAGCGGCAGTGTCACCCAAGCCCAGGCCAATACCAACTACACCGCGCTGACCAGCGCCATCAACGCCCTGGGCGCGGTGGCAAATACGCCGTTGGCCGAGAGCTACTACGAGATCACCCGCTATTTCAGGGGCATGGCGCCTTACCACAACAGCACGCCGACCACCTACACCAGCCCGATCCAGTATCGGTGCCAAAAAAACTTCGGCGTGGTGATCACCGACGGCTTGCCCACCTATGACCGGACGTTCCCCACCAATGACCCGCAGGCGACGGCTACGGGTGGTCCCCGGCTGCCGAACTGGGACGGGATCAGCACCAACGACGGCGACAACCCCAACGGCGATGGCGAAGGCGACACCCTGTACCTGGATGACATTGCCAAGTTCGCCTTCGACATCGACATGCGCTCCACCGGCACCGACGCCACCGGCAAGAGCTGGAATGCCGCCGACTTCCCCCGGCAATACCTCAACACCTACACGGTCGGGTTCACGGCGACCAACCAGATGCTGTCCGATGCCGCCCGCTATGGCGCCGGCAAGTACTACCAGGCGACCGACAGCGAAGGCCTGAGCTCGGCGCTGTCCTCGGCCTTGAGCGACATTACCTCCAAGGCCGGTTCGGGCGGCGGTGGCGCCACCAACGGCGCCTCGTTGTCCAGCACCTCCAGCTTCTACCAGACCACCTACGACCCCAAGGATTGGCGCGGCACCATCCGCGCATTCGGCTTCACGTCGGCGGGCACGGTCGATTCGGCGGCGGTGCAGTGGACCACCGACACCGCCATCGTGCCCGGTGCCACGGCCCCGACCTATCAATCCTGGAACACCGCGACCAATGTGCCCGTGACCCTTTCCTACGCCAACTTTTCACCGGCCCAGCAAACCAGCCTCAACCAGAACCTGCCCACGGGCATCACCGGCAATGACCTGGTGGAGTGGAGCAAGGGCGTCAACAAGACCGGGCTCAAGGTGCGCAGCGTGTTGCTGGGGGACATCATCAACTCGCCGCTGGTGCTGGCCTCGCCCAATGACCAGACCGCCGCGGACCTGCTGAACGACACCAGCTACAGCACTTACCTGGCGACCAAGGCGACCAACATGAGCAGCAGCCTGGTGGTGAACGCCAACGACGGTTTCTTCAGCGTCATCAACAGTGCCAACGGCACGCGGCGCTATGCGTACATGCCGTCGAGCGTGCTGCCGTCGTTGCAGGGCATCGCGGACCCCAACTACATCAATGGTGTCAGCCACGACTTCCTGGTGGACGGGCAGATTGGCGTGTTCGATACGCAGTCGGGAACTGCCTGGAAGACCGTGGCCCTGGGCGGCACCGGGGCGGGGGGCAGGACGTTCTATGCGGTTCAATTGTTCGACGCGGCGGCGGGTAATGTGTATCGGGCCTTGTGGGAAATCAGTGCGCCGGCCGTGGCCAGCACGGCCAACGTCTTCAATGACCTGGGCTACGCCTATGCCCGTCCCGAAGTGGCGCGCCTGGCGGACGGGCGCTGGGCCGCGTTCATTTCCAACGGTTATGGCAGCAACAGCGGCGTGGCGGCGCTGTATGTGGTGGATATCCGCGACGGCTCGCTGATCAGGAAGATCGTCATCAACAGCAGCGAGACCGACAACGGCCTGTCGTCGGTCAAGCTTCGGGTCAACTCCCAGAACGTCGTGCAGGCTGCCTACGGTGGTGACCTGAAGGGGCGGATGTGGAAGTTCGACCTCAGCGCCACCTCCCCGACGGCCTGGGGGCTGGCGTTTGCCGGCCAACCCTTGTTCACCGCACCGGGGGGCGCTACCCAGCCCATCACCGTGCAGCCGTTGCTGGCGGACAACCCCCAAGGCGGGACCCAGGTGTTCTTCGGCACCGGCAAGTTCAATGAGACGGCAGACAAGCTCAACAAGGATCTACAGGGCTTCTACTCGATCTGGGATGCTGTCGGCGGAGGGGGGCAGATCACCGTCTCGAACCTGCAGGCCCAGGCCATCACCGGGGTGTTTTCCGGCAGTACGGGGCAGTTCGTGACCACCAGCCAGAACGATGTGGCCTACCCCTCGAAAAAGGGTTGGTACTTGCCCCTGGTGTACAACAACGTCTTGACCGGGGAGCGGGTGATCAACTCGGCCAACCTGGTGCTCGGGCGCGTGGTCTTCACCACGGCCGCCGTGGACACCACCGACCCCTGCGCGAGCTTCGGGACCGGCAAACTGATCGAGTTGAGTGCGTTCAACGGTAAGATGCTCAACTATGCGGTGCTCGATACCAACAATGACGGCGCCCTCAGCAACCTCGATACGATTTCCGCCGGCGTCGTTTTCACCGGTGGCATCCCGACCTTGAGCGCCGTCGTCAGCGCCAGCGGGGCCACCAACATGGTTGTGAATGACTCCAGCGGTGGTATCACCAACCTGCTGGAAAAGACCGTCGGCGGCAGCCGTCGCATCATGTGGCGGCAAATACAGTGAGAGGCAAGGGCATGCGCAGTTCCAACCGGGGTTTCACCTTGATCGAAATCATGATCGTGATCGCGATCATCGGTATCGTGGTCACCATCGGCTATCCGAGCCTGACCGAGTACATGAAGAAGGGGCGGCGTACCGAAATCGCCGGGTTGTTGTCGGAGCAGGCACAGATTCTCGAGCGCTACTACTCGAAGAACAACGTCTACACCAACGCGACCGGCCTGAGCAGCGGTAACGATTTCTACACCATTACCCAGACGCTGGCGGACCAGAGCTTCACCCTGACGGCCGTGCGCAAAAGCGGCTCCTCCATGGCGACGGACAAGTGCGGCGATTTCACCCTCAACAACACGGGCGTACGGAGTATGCTCAACGCCGCCAGCGGGGTGACCACCAAGGATTGCTGGGGGCGTTAGGTTTTCCTTGTTTCGGGCGCGGTCTTGCGCCCTCTGTCTTATGAGTCGAATCAGAACATGACCATGCAACAGCAAGTGGTGATTGTCGGCGGGGGCGTCATCGGCCTGCTGACGGCGTTCAATCTGGCGTGCGAAGGGCAGCGCGTGGTGCTGCTTGACCGCAGTGGTGTTGGCCAGGAAGCCTCCTGGGCCGGTGGCGGTATCGTTTCGCCGCTATACCCCTGGCGCTATAGCCCGGCGGTCACCGCCCTGGCCCATTGGTCGCAGGATTTCTATCCACAACTGGGGCAGCGTCTGTTCGCGTCCACCGGCGTCGATCCGCAAGTGCATGTCACCGGCTTGTATTGGCTGGACCTGGATGACCAGGACGAAGCGCTGGCCTGGGCGGAGCGGGAAGGGCGCCCATTGCGGGCGGTGGATATCGGTGCCGTGCAGGATGCGGTGCCGGTGCTGGGTGCAGGGTTTTCCCGGGCGATTTACATGGCCGACGTCGCCAACGTGCGCAATCCCCGGTTGGTGAAGTCCCTCAAGGCCGCCTTGCTGGCGATGCCCGGTGTCACGCTGCATGAGCATTGTGAAGTCAGCGGCTTCATTCGCGAGGGTGAGCGTGTCGTGGGGGTGAACAGTTCCGCGGGGCCGATCCATGGCGACCAGGTGGTGCTGGCCGCGGGTGCCTGGAGTGGCGAGTTGCTCGGCACGCTGGGGCTGAAGTTGCCAGTCGAGCCGGTCAAGGGCCAGATGATCCTGTACAAGTGCGCTGCGGATTTCCTGTCGAGCATGGTCCTGGCCAAGGGCCGTTACGCGATACCCCGTCGCGACGGGCACATCTTGGTGGGCAGCACACTGGAGCGCGAAGGCTTCGACAAGACCCCGACCGATGTGGCGCTGGAGAGCCTGAAGGCTTCGGCGCAGCAGCTGATTCCGGCGCTGGCCGATGCCGAGGTGGTCGGACATTGGGCAGGGTTGCGACCGGCGTCGCCGGAGGGGATTCCCTATATCGGTGAAGTGCCGGGGGTTGCGGGGTTGTGGTTGAACTGTGGGCATTATCGCAATGGGTTGGTGTTGGCGCCGGCGTCGTGTCGGTTGTTTGCGGATGTGATGCTGGGGCGCGAGCCGGTGATCGACCCTGCGCCGTACGCGCCGGCGGGGCGGATGTAGGGTTAATTGTGGGAGCGGGACTGCTCGCGATGGCGGTCTTGGGTCGAGCACATATCCGTTGCTGCGGTAACGGCGGCTTAGGGTTCCGCCCTGACGGCGGCTTACTTTTTTTCAGACGCCAAAAAAAGTAAGCAAAAAAGGCTTGGCCCCACCACTCGGTGCCTCGCCTGGGCTCGGCATACCCTCACTCCGGCATTGCTCCGTGGGCCCACCGCGAAGGGCCATCCATGGCCCAGCGCGGCTACCCCGGCATCCATGCCGGGGTGCCCACTACGCAATGCCTGCGTTCGGCCGTCGTGGTTAACGGGGCCCGAAGATCAAAAGCAAAAGCAAAAGTGAGGCGGCCTTACAGCCGGCCCGTTCTTGCGGCTGGCCTCGGTCTCCCTGTGGGAGCGGGCTTGCTCGCGAAGGCGTCGGCACATCCAATATTTATTCACTGTCATGGCTGGCTGTGCGTGGGATACCTTCGGGTATGCCGGGTACCAAGGTCTCGGTGCGCGAACCCGCGTACAGCTGCCACCTCCAATCGCGTCGCGGCGTGTATCAGGTAGATTTGTATTGACTGTCTTGGGGCTGCTACGCAGCCCCGCTGGGGATAAATCCCCTCGCCACAGGAGGGGAGAGCCCAGCCATTGGAGGCGGCTTCCCTCAATCCAGCCCCAGCTTCTTCAACCGATACCGCATCGAACGAAACGACAGTTTCAACCGCTGGGCCGCCGCCGTGCGGTTCCAGCGGGTTTCTTCCAGGGCCTGGAGGATGAGTTTGCGTTCGACGTCTTCCAGGTAGTCTTCCAGGTTGTCGACCTGCACCAGGTCGGCGCTGGTGGCGTCGTTGGCATTATTGCTGTCGGCCAGGCGCAGGTCGTCGGCTTCGATCTGTTGGTGCTCGCAAAGGGTGTAGGCCCGTTCGAGCATGTTCTCCAGCTCCCGCACGTTTCCTGGGAAACGGTAGTTGCGAAGGGCCTCCAGGGCCTGGGGGTGGAGTTTGACGGCAGGGCTGGCGGTGTTGGCCGCCAGGCGTTGGAGCATGTGGTTGGCCAGGGGCTCGATGTCTTCGCGGCGTTCGCGCAGGGGCGGGACGCGCAGTTCGATGACGTTCAGCCGATAGTACAGGTCCTGGCGAAAACGCCCGGCGGCGACTTCGGCGTCCAGGTCCTTGTGGGTGGCGCAAAGGATGCGTACGTCCACCACTTCTTCCTGTTGGCCGCCGACGGCGCGCACGGCTTTTTCCTGGATGGCCCGCAGCAGTTTGACTTGCATGGCCAGGGGCAGGTCAGCCACCTCGTCGAGGAACAGCGTGCCGCCATGGGCGGCCTGGAACAGCCCGGGTTTGTCTTCGATGGCGCCGCTGAAACTGCCTTTGCGGTGGCCGAAAAACTCGCTTTCCATCAGCTCCGTGGGAATTGCTCCACAGTTGACCGGCACAAAGCCGAGATTGGAACGGGGACCTTGTTCGTGGATCAGCCGGGCCACCAACTCCTTGCCACAGCCCGACTCGCCGCTGATGTACACCGGCGCCTGGCTGCGGGCGAGTTTTTCGATCTGTTTGCGCACGTTGCGCATGGGCGGTGATTCGCCCAGCAGGCAGCGCTCGATGGTTGTGCCGGGGGCGGCAACCGGTGGCAGGCGCAGGGCGCTGGCGACCAGTTCACGCAACCGGGTCAGGTCGACCGGCTTGGTCAGGAAGTCGAAGGCCCCGGCCTTGAGGGCATCGATGGCGGTTTCCAGGCTGCCGTAGGCGGTGATCATCGCCACGGGCAGCTGGATGTAGCGTTGCTGGATGTGTTGCACCAGTTCCAGGCCGGTGCCATCGGGCAGGCGCATGTCGGTCAGGCACAGGTCGAAGGCCTCGTCCGCCAACAGGGCTTGGGCCTCGGCAAGGTTCTTGGCGCTGCGGGTGTCGAGTTTCATCCGGCCCAGGGTGATGTCCAGGAGTTCGCGGATGTCCGGTTCGTCGTCGACGATCAGGATTCGTTGCCGTGAGCGTGTATTCAAATCTGTTTCCGTCCGTGAGCAAAGGTGATGCGAAAGCAACCGCCGCCTTGGCGTGGTTTGAAGTCTAGGCGGGCCTGGTTGCTTTCGCACAGCTCACGGGACAGATAGAGGCCAAGGCCGGTGCCCTGGCTGCTGGTGGTGAAAAAGGGTTCGAACAGATGCGCCTGCTGGTCGGGTGTCACGCCGGGCCCGTTGTCGATGATGTCCAGCGTGGATAGCTGGCTCTGTGGGTCGACGGACAGCTTCAACCAGGCTTCGGCCTGCTCATTGATCATCGCGCTGTGGCGCCAGGCGTTGCGCAACAGGTTGTCGAGCACCTGGGTCAACTGGTCGGGGTCCATGAGCGTAATGTAGTCGCCTGGATCGATGCTCAGGTGCAAATGCTGGTGCTCGGTCGCGCTTTCGTGGGCTTGCTGGACGAATTGCTGCAGCCAGGTCCGCAGGTCAAGGCGTTGGGGCGTGGGTGGCTGGCGGCGTGACAGCTGCAGGACGTTTTCGATGACGCGGTTCATTCGTTGCGAGTGGTCTTGAATAATCTGCGTCAGACGCCGATCGGCGCTGTTCAGTTCCTCGGACTCGCGCAGCAATTGCGCGGCATGGCTGATCGCGCCCAAGGGGTTGCGGATTTCATGGGCGATGCCGGCGGTGAGGCGCCCGAGGGAGGCGAGTTTAAGTTGTTGGGCCTGTTGGGACACTTGGGCCAGGTCTTCGAGAAACACCAGGATCTGATGCTGTTCGTGATGCCCCAGGGCGATGAAGCTCGGCTGCAGCGTCAGGCCGGTGCCAGGGACGGTCAGGCTCTGTGGCCGCAGGCTGGGGTTGTTCAGCCAGCGTTGCAGGCGTTCGACCAGGGCGTTGGAGCAGTCGTCGATCGGCTGGCCGACCAGGTCGTGCATGCCCAGCAGGTTCAGCGCGCTTTCGTTGGCCAGTTGCACCCGGCGTTGGCGGTCGAGCACCAGGATGCCGGTGCGCATGCGTTGCAGGATCAGGGCGTTGAGCGCCTCCAGGCCGACCACTTCGCTGGCCCGTTGCTCGGCCAGGGTTTCGCTGGCCTCCAGGCGTCGGGTCAGGCCTTGGACCAATAGCGCGGCGGCAAAGCACAGCGCGCCCAGGGTGCCGGCCTGCAGGTAGTTGCTGGGCCGGCTTGCGTCGCTCAGCCCGAGGAAGAAACTCGAGCCGACGATGCCGAGGGTGGCGACGGCGGCGATCAACAGGCCGATACGGCCTCGCAACAGCGTGTTGCCGATGGCCACGGAGACGATGAGCAGGTTACCGATGGCGCTGGGGGCGCCCCCGGCGACGAAAAACAGCCAGGAGAGCAACAGCACGTCGGCCAGGGCCAGGCCGAACAAGCGGGCCGGGCGGCGGGTGTTTTCCAGGAACACCACCAGCAGGATGTTCAAGACCAGGTATAACCAGCTGCCGCTGCGCAGCAAGTCGTCGTTGGCGGACTCCAGCAAACGGTTGTCCATGTTGCTGGAGATCAACAGCACCAGGGTGATGCCGATACTCAGGCGGTACAGGTGATACAGACGCAGCAGACGCTGCGCCTGCTTGACGCGAGGGCTGGCGGCCTCAGCGTTCACGGCTGCCCGGGCCTTGCTCAAGGTGAGCCTGGCTGCAATACCACTGTTGTTCGAGCACCAGCGCCCGGTCGCGAGGCAGGTGCACGCCGCACTGGGCGCAACGGACCATCGGCGGCGCATCCGGCTCCCGGGGAGCGTTCGGCGTGGCAGAGGCAGCCTTGAGCTTGCGCCAGAACCATACCGCGGCGGCAATCAGGGCGATCCAGAATAGTAGACGAAGCATGATGGGCGGCTTTTTGGCTAGAGATCAGGCAGTTTAGCCGGGCACGGGAGCGGCGCACAGGGCTGTGGATTCCAGGCACAAAAAAGGGAGACCGTCGGGTCTCCCTTTTTGCCTGGCAGCGTGGCCTTAGTCGAACAGGCCGAAGGTCATGTAGCTGAACCAGGAGCGGTCGCTGGATTCGTTTTCGGGGGTTTCTTCCTCGATCACGTCGCCATTCTCGTCCTTAGGCTTGAGCTCGTTCGGAATGGCTTCCTTGGCGTCCTGGAACTGGCGCTGTACGTCCTGGTTGGCGCGGGTTTCTCCCGGCGGCAGCGGTGGACGGGACTCGATCAGGCCCAGGGTGGCCTTGCTCAGCCACGAACGGTTGTCGACTTCGCCGACCCGCGGGGTGAACTGGCCATCCACCAGGGAAGGGTGGTCCGGGTAGTTCAGCTTCAGGGTTTCCAGGCTGGTGGCAGCCAGGTCGTCCAGGTGCAGGCGCTGGTACGCTTCGGTCATCACCGCCAGGCCGTCGCCCACCGAAGGGGTTTCCTGGAAGTTTTCCACCACGTAGCGGCCACGGTTGGCGGCGGCGACGTAGGCCTGACGGGTCAGGTAGTAATCGGCCACGTGGATTTCGTAGGAGGCCAGCAGGTTGCGCAGGTAGATCATGCGCTGCTTGGCGTCCGGCGAATAACGGCTGTTGGGGAAGCGGCTGGTCAGCTGGGCGAACTCATTGTAGGAGTCGCGGGCCGCGCCCGGGTCACGCTTGGTCATGTCCAGCGGCAGGAAGCGCGCCAGCAGGCCGACGTCCTGGTCGAAGGAGGTCAGGCCCTTGAGGTAATAGGCGTAATCGACGTTCGGGTGCTGCGGATGCAGGCGAATGAAGCGCTCGGCGGCGGACTTCGCCGCTTCCGGCTCGGCGTTCTTGTAGTTGGCGTAGATCAGTTCCAGCTGGGCCTGGTCGGCGTAGCGACCGAACGGATACCGCGACTCCAGGGCCTTGAGCTTGGCTGTGGCGCTGGTGTAGCTGTTGTTGTCCAGGTCGTTCTGCGCCTGTTGGTACAGTTCGACTTCGCTCAGGTTTTCGTCTACGACTTCCTTCGACGAGCAAGCAGCAGTCAATGCGAGGATGGCGATCAGCAGCAGGTGTTTCACTTGCATGGCGGCTTGCGTCCCTATGACGGCCGCTGTCTTGGGCGGGGCCGTCCTGTTATGATGAGCGCCCCGTTGAAAAGCCTCGGGGCAAAAGACGCCGTATTTAACCACAAGCGCGCAGCCGAAACCAAAGGCTGTGCCGACGCCCAGTCCGAGCATGTCCGATAAAATAGAACTTCGCGCAGAGGTGCCGTCCGAATTGGGCGGCCAACGCCTCGATCAAGTCGCCGCCCAACTCTTTGCCGAGCACTCTCGCTCGCGCCTTTCCGCCTGGATCAAGGACGGCCGCCTGACCGTGGATGGGGCGGTCGTTCGCCCGCGCGACATCGTCCATGGTGGCGCCGTCCTCGAACTGACTGCCGAGCAGGAGGCCCAGGGAGAATGGGTCGCCCAGGACATTGCCCTGGACATCGTCTATGAAGACGACGAGATCCTGGTCATCAACAAGCCTGCGGGCCTGGTGGTGCACCCGGCGGCCGGGCATGCCGATGGCACCCTGCTCAACGCCTTGTTGCACCACGTGCCGGACATCATCAACGTGCCCCGTGCCGGCATCGTCCATCGCCTGGACAAGGACACCACCGGCCTGATGGTCGTGGCCAAGACCATCCAGGCCCAGACACAGCTGGTCGCACAGTTGCAAAGCCGCAGTGTCAGCCGTATCTATGAGTGCATCGTTATCGGCGTGGTCACCGCCGGTGGCAAGATCAACGCACCGATCGGCCGTCATGGCCAGCAGCGCCAGCGCATGGCGGTGATGGAGGGTGGCAAGCCGGCGGTCAGCCATTACCGCGTGCTGGAGCGTTTCCGTTCCCATACCCACGTGCGGGTCAAGCTCGAAACCGGCCGTACCCACCAGATTCGCGTGCACATGGCCCACATCAACTTCCCGTTGGTGGGCGACCCGGCCTATGGCGGACGTTTCCGCATTCCGCCGGCGGCCAGCGTGACGATGGTCGAGTCGCTGAAGAACTTCCCGCGCCAGGCGCTGCATGCGCGTTTCCTGGAGCTGGACCATCCGACCACCGGCAAGCGCATGAGCTGGGAGTCGCCGCTGCCGGATGACTTCGTCTGGCTGCTGACCTTGCTCAAGCAGGATCGCGAGGCGTTCATCGGATGAGTGACTGGCTGATCCCCGACTGGCCCGCGCCGGACCGGGTCAAGGCCTGTGTCACCACCCGTGCGGGCGGCGTCAGCCTGGCGCCGTTCGACAGCCTCAACCTCGGCGATCATGTGGAGGACGACCCTGCGGCCGTGGCCGAAAACCGTCGCCGTCTCACCGATCGATTCGCCATCCGTCCAGCCTGGCTACGGCAGGTCCATGGGATTGACGTGGTCGAGGCTGACCCCAGCCAAGTGGCCACCGCCGATGCCAGCTGGACGGCGACACCCGGTATCGCGTGTGCGGCGATGACCGCAGACTGCCTGCCCGTGCTGTTCTGCGACCATGCCGGCACCCGCGTCGCGGCCGCCCATGCCGGTTGGCGTGGGTTGGCGAACGGCGTGCTGGAAGCGACCTTGGACAGCCTTCAACTGCCCGCCGACCAGGTCCTTGCCTGGCTCGGCCCGGCCATTGGCCCGCAAGCCTTCGAGGTCGGGCCGGAAGTGCGTGACGCGTTCACCGCGCAACTGCCCAGTACGGCGCAAGCCTTCGTCCCCAGCCACAATGCCGGCAAGTTCCTCGCCGACATTTATGCGTTGGCGCGCCTGCGGCTGGCGGCGCGCGGCGTTACGGCGGTCTATGGTGGCGGCCTGTGTACCGTGACCGATCCTCGCTTTTTCTCCTACCGTCGCAACCCGCGTACCGGCCGCTTCGCCTCCCTGGTCTGGCTCGACCAATAAAAAAGCCCCTTCGGCTGCTTCCTTGTAGCAGATCCCTTTGTGGGGACGAGCCTGCCCGCGACGGCGACGGGTCAGCTAACCTTTAATTGGCTGACAAGCCGCCTTCTTCGCGAGCAGGCTCGCGCCCACAAAGGCTTGGAAGGGGCTGCCATCTGACTGATCTGTGTCAATGAAGCCCGCTTGAATCTTCCAGAATCGTCCACATCTATAGCGGTATCTGGCAGGTTTCTTCATTCAGGATGTTTTTCGGTCCGGCCTGCTCAAAAGGAAGGTGACCCATGCGAATTGATCGTTTAACCAGCAAATTACAATTGGCCCTGTCCGATGCCCAGTCCCTGGCCGTCGGCCTGGACCATCCCGGTATCGAACCGGCGCACTTGATGCAAGCCATGCTCGAACAGCAAGGCGGCTCCATCAAGCCCCTGCTGATGCAGGTGGGCTTTGACGTCAACAGCCTGCGCAAGGAGTTGGCCAAGGAGCTCGACCAACTGCCCAAGATCCAGAATCCGACCGGTGACGTGAACATGTCCCAGGATTTGGCCCGGCTGCTCAACCAGGCCGATCGCCTGGCCCAGCAGAAGGGCGACCAGTTCATTTCCAGCGAACTGGTGCTGCTCGCCGCCATGGACGAGAACAGCAAACTGGGCAAATTGCTGCTCGGCCAGGGCGTGAGCAAGAAAGCCCTGGAAAACGCCATCAACAACCTGCGTGGCGGCGAAGCAGTCAATGACGCCAACCACGAGGAGTCCCGCCAGGCGCTGGACAAATACACCGTCGACCTGACCAAGCGTGCCGAGGAAGGCAAGCTCGACCCGGTGATCGGGCGCGACGATGAAATCCGTCGCACGGTGCAGGTGCTGCAACGCCGTACCAAGAACAACCCGGTGCTGATCGGTGAGCCCGGCGTGGGCAAGACCGCCATCGCCGAGGGCCTGGCCCAGCGCATCATCAATGGCGAAGTGCCCGATGGCCTCAAGGGCAAGCGTCTGCTGTCCCTGGACATGGGGGCGCTGATCGCCGGCGCCAAATACCGTGGCGAGTTCGAAGAGCGGCTCAAGGCGCTGCTCAATGAACTGTCCAAACAGGAAGGCCAGATCATCCTGTTCATCGACGAGTTGCACACCATGGTCGGCGCCGGCAAGGGCGAGGGCTCGATGGATGCGGGCAACATGCTCAAGCCGGCACTGGCCCGTGGCGAGCTGCACTGCGTCGGCGCGACCACGCTCAATGAATACCGCCAATACATAGAGAAGGACGCGGCCCTCGAACGGCGTTTCCAGAAAGTGCTGGTGGAGGAGCCGAGCGAAGAAGACACCATCGCCATCCTGCGTGGCCTCAAGGAGCGGTACGAGGTTCACCACAAGGTGGCGATCACCGATGGCGCGATCATCGCGGCGGCCAAGCTCAGCCACCGCTACATCACCGATCGTCAATTGCCGGACAAGGCCATCGACCTGATCGACGAGGCCGCCAGCCGCATCCGCATGGAAATCGATTCCAAGCCCGAAGTGCTGGATCGCCTGGAGCGGCGCCTGATTCAACTCAAGGTCGAATCCCAGGCCCTGAAGAAAGAAAGCGACGAAGCGGCGAAGAAGCGGCTGGAAAGGTTGCAGGACGAAATCGTTCGCCATGAGCGCGAGTATTCCGATCTCGAGGAAATCTGGAACTCGGAGAAAGCCGAAGTCCAGGGTTCGGCGCAGATCCAGCAAAAGATCGAGCAATCCCGCCAGGAACTGGAGGCGGCCCGTCGCAAGGGCGACCTTAACCGCATGGCCGAGCTGCAGTACGGGGTGATCCCGGACCTGGAGCGCAGCCTGCAGATGGTCGACCAGCACGGCAAGAGCGAAAACCAGTTGCTGCGCAGCAAGGTCACTGAGGAAGAAATCGCCGAAGTGGTCTCCAAGTGGACCGGTATCCCGGTGTCGAAAATGCTCGAAGGCGAGCGCGACAAGCTGCTGAAGATGGAAAGCCTGTTGCACCAGCGTGTGATCGGCCAGGAAGAGGCGGTGGTGGCGGTGGCCAACGCCGTGCGTCGGTCCCGTGCCGGGTTGTCGGACCCGAACCGGCCGAGTGGCTCGTTCATGTTCCTCGGCCCGACCGGTGTTGGTAAGACCGAGCTGTGCAAGGCGCTGGCCGAGTTTCTCTTCGACACCGAAGAGGCGATGGTGCGCATCGATATGTCCGAGTTCATGGAGAAACATTCCGTGGCGCGGCTGATCGGTGCCCCACCGGGATACGTCGGCTATGAGGAAGGCGGTTACCTGACCGAAGCGGTACGGCGCAAGCCTTACTCGGTGATCCTATTGGACGAGGTCGAGAAGGCGCATCCGGATGTGTTCAACATCCTTTTGCAAGTGCTGGAGGACGGGCGCCTGACCGACAGCCACGGGCGCACGGTGGACTTCCGTAACACCGTGATCGTGATGACCTCCAACCTGGGCTCGGCGCAGATCCAGGAATTGGTAGGTGACCGCGAGGCACAACGTGCGGCAGTGATGGATGCGATTTCCACCCACTTCCGACCTGAGTTCATCAACCGGGTCGACGAGGTGGTGATTTTCGAGCCGTTGGCCCGTGACCAGATCGCCGGCATCACCGAGATCCAGCTGGGTCGCCTGCGCAGCCGCCTCACCGAGCGGGAGTTGAAGTTGCAATTGAGCGACGAGGCCTTGGACAAGTTGATTGCGGTGGGTTACGACCCGGTCTATGGCGCACGGCCACTCAAGCGTGCGATCCAGCGCTGGATCGAAAACCCGTTGGCGCAGTTGATCCTGTCCGGCCGCTTCATGCCAGGTGAAACTGTGACCGGTACAGTGCAGAACGACGAAATCGTCTTCAATTGAGGCGATTGTCTGGGCTTTGTGGCGAGGGAGTTTGCTCCCGCTGGAGTGCGAGGCACTCCTCGCTTTTTGAGGGGCCGCTATGCGACCCAGTGGGAGCAAGCTCCCTCGCCACGGCTGGAGTTGTTTTTCCTGATTGATGGGATGGCTCGCTTCCAAGCACCATTTTTTTCATCAGGTCGTTGAACTCAAAGGAAAAGGCTTGTAAAGTGCGCCCCGCAGTACGTCACCCCAAGGGTTACTTCTCCCTGAGAAAGAATCCGAAATAAGTTGCAAATCATTGTCTTGAAAGCAATTTAAGGGGTTGACAGAGGTTTTGAAGATTGTAGAATAGCGCGCCTCAGACACACGAACGCAGCGATGCGAACAGGGTGGAAGAGGTTGAAGCTAGCTTCAACGTTGTAACTTGAAATATCAGTTCCGTGATAGCTCAGTCGGTAGAGCAAATGACTGTTAATCATTGGGTCCCAGGTTCGAGTCCTGGTCACGGAGCCATTTCAATCGGGGTATAGCGCAGTCCGGTAGCGCGCCTGCTTTGGGAGCAGGATGTCAGGAGTTCGAATCCCCTTACCCCGACCATATTTGGGTCGTTAGCTCAGTTGGTAGAGCAGTTGGCTTTTAACCAATTGGTCGTAGGTTCGAATCCCACACGACCCACCATTTTTGAGACCAGTTCGCTGGAATCGAATCTTAAGATCAGAGGCCAAAAGCACTGATCGAGGAAGGCGACTTGTTGAGGTCGCCTTTTTTTTACCGGGGTATAGCGCAGTCCGGTAGCGCGCCTGCTTTGGGAGCAGGATGTCAGGAGTTCGAATCCCCTTACCCCGACCATATTGAAAATCCCCGTATCGAAAGGTACGGGGATTTTTTTTGCCTGCGAAAAAGGCCCGGGGTGTCAAGTTGTCATACAACCTGCCGATAACGCCTGTGGGAGCGAGCCTGCTCGCGAAAGCGTCGGGCCCATTGCCCACCAACCGGGGCTTGGACTGATCGCCCCATTTCAGGCCAATAACAAAAAAGGCACCCCGTTATGTTTCTTCGTCAGCTGAATATTGCCCCCCGCGCCGCCTTGGGGTTTGCCTTGATCGCCGTGCTGGTGGCGTTGCTCGGGGTGTTTGCGCTGGGCCAGATGTCGAGCATCCGTGACAGCGAAGTCGCGGTGGAAACCCAGTGGTTGCCCAGCATTCGCGGTGGTGACGAGATTCGCGAACTGATGCTGCGCATCCGCACGATTTCCCTGCGCATGGCGCTGGACGAAGACCCGAAGAACATTTCGGTGTATCGCGGGCAAATGGACACCCGTGACAAGGAACTGAGCGAAAAAATCGCCACGTATGACAAGCTCGTCGTCACCCCTGAAGGCAAGGCGCTCTATGACCAGTTCAAGCAGACCTTCGCCGCTTACCGCGCCGGTATCGCCCAGTCCTTTACCCTGGCGGAGCAGGGTCGGCGCGAGGACCTGATCAAGTTGTTGCTGGTGGACATGAAGACCGTGGTGGACGGTTCCGGCAAACAGCTCAACGACCTGGCGCAGTTGTTCTCCCAGCAGGTGTCCCTCGAGAGCCAGAAATCCCAGGAGCACTACGCCAACTCCCGCATGATCGTCAGCCTGTTCATCGTGCTCGCGGCCCTGGCCACGGTGATCCTGGCGATGTTGCTCACCCGCAGTATCGTCAAACCCCTGGGCGAGGCGCTGAGCGCGGCGGAGCATGTCGCCCAAGGTGACCTGACCCGGCCCATCGAGACCCACGGCAACGACGAAGTGAGCCGCTTGCTCAAGGCGTTGGCGACCATGCAGTTGAACCTGCGTGAAACGCTGCAGAGCATCAGCGGTTCGGCGACGCAATTGGCCACCGCCGCCGATGAGCTGAACGCGGTGACCCTCGACAGCACCCAGAGCCTGCAACAGCAGAACAACGAAATCGAACAGGCGGCCACCGCGGTCACCGAAATGACCACCGCCGTGGAGGAGGTTGCCCGCAACGCCGTGTCCACCTCCGATGCCACGCGTCAGTCCAGTGAGTCGGCTTCCCTCGGACAGCAGCGGGTCAGTGACACGGTGGACGCCATTGGCGCCCTCGCCAGCGATGTGCAGGTCACGGGTGACCTGGTGCAGTCCTTGGCCAACCAGTCGCAGGATATCGGCAAGGTGCTGGATGTGATCCGGGCCATTGCCGAGCAGACCAACCTGCTGGCCCTCAACGCGGCCATCGAGGCGGCCCGGGCCGGGGAAAGCGGTCGCGGTTTTGCGGTGGTGGCCGACGAAGTCCGGGCGCTGGCATATCGCACGCAGCAATCGACCCAGGAAATCGAGCAGATGGTCCAGGGCATGCGCAGCGGTGCCAGCCAGGCGCTGGGTTCCATGCAGGCCAGCTCCAGTCGCGCCGCCAGCACCCTGGCGATGGCGGAGCGCGCGGGAGAAGCGCTACAGACCATCACGACGTCGGTCAGCGAAATCCACGAACGCAACCTGGTCATCGCCAGCGCCGCCGAGGAGCAGGCGCAAGTGGCCCGTGAGGTTGATCGCAACCTGGTGAATATCCGGGACCTGTCCGTACGTTCGGCCACGGGGGCGGACCAGACCAGTGCGTCCAGCCATGAACTGTCGCAGTTGGCCAATTCGTTGCGCACGATGGTGCAGCGGTTTCAGGTTTGAGTGCAGGGCTGTAGATCTGCATCGATTGCACTGCCGTCTTCGCGAGCAAGCCCGCTCCCA
The DNA here is from genome assembly GCA_001023535.1 of Pseudomonas chlororaphis. Classification (NCBI taxonomy): domain Bacteria; kingdom Pseudomonadati; phylum Pseudomonadota; class Gammaproteobacteria; order Pseudomonadales; family Pseudomonadaceae; genus Pseudomonas; species Pseudomonas chlororaphis. Next base: position 1,780,118 of record CP011020.1, on the reverse strand, counting down.
CAGTTGACCGCGTACACATCAGGTACTCGATCTCCTGTGGGAGCGGGCTTGCTCGCGAAGGCGGTGTTTCAGGCAACGACTCTCTTCAGTGCAACTTGAGCCGTGGCTCGGTTCCGCGGCCGATCTTGCTGCCCAGCATCAGCATCGCCGTGCGGAACGTGCCATACAGCGCCATCTGGTGCATGCGGTACAGCGACACGTAGAACATCCGCGCCAGCCAACCCTCGAGCATCACGCTGCCGGTGAGGTTGCCCATCAGGTTACCCACCGCCGAGAACCGCGACAGCGAGATCAGCGAGCCGTAGTCGGTGTATTTGTAATGGGGCATCGGCTTGCCTTCGATTTTCAACTTCAGCGATTTTGCCAACAGCGATGCCTGCTGGTGCGCCGCCTGGGCGCGGGGCGGCACGTTGCGGTCGCTGCCCGGTTGAGGGCAGGCGGCGCAGTCGCCGAAGGCAAAGATGTTCTCGTCGCGGGTGGTCTGCAGGGTCGGCAGCACTTGCAGCTGGTTGATCCGGTTGGTCTCCAGGCCATCGATGTCCTTGAGAAAAGCCGGTGCGCGGATCCCGGCGGCCCACACCTTCAGGCTCGCATCGATCACCTTGCCGTCGCCGGTGATCAGACTGTCGGCGGTCACCTGGCTGACGGCGGCATTGGTCATCACATTCACCCCGAGTTTCTCCAGGGTCTTGTGCACCGGGCCGCCGATACGTTCGGGCAGGGCTGGCAAGACCCGTGGCCCGGCTTCGATCAGGGTGATGTGCATGTTTTCCGGCTTGATCCGGTCCAGGCCGTAGGCCGCCAGCTCATGGGCGGCGTTGTGCAGCTCGGCCGCCAGTTCGACACCGGTGGCACCGGCGCCGACGATGGCGACGCTGATACGCTGCGCTGCATCGGCCTGGTCGGCGGCGTGGGCGCGCAGGTAGTGATTGAGCAGTTGTTGGTGGAAGCGCTCGGCCTGCTTGCGGGTGTCGAGGAACAGACAGTGCTGCGCTGCGCCTTCGGTGCCGAAATCGTTGGTGGTGCTGCCGACGGCGATCACCAGGGTGTCGTAGCCCAGCTCCCGGGCCGGCAACAACTCCACGCCCGCCTCGTCGTAGGTGGCTGCCAGTTGGATCTTCTTCTGCTCACGATCCAGTCCGCTCATGCGCCCCAATTGGAACTCGAAGTGGTTCCATTTGGCTTGGGCGACGTAGTTGAGTTCGTCTTCGGAGGAGTTCAGGGAGCCGGCGGCCACTTCGTGCAGCAGGGGTTTCCAGATGTGGGTCAGGTTGGCGTCGACCAGCATCACACTGGCGGTGCCGCGCTTGCCCAGAGTCTTACCCAGACGGGTAGCCAACTCCAGACCGCCGGCGCCGCCGCCAACAATGACAATACGATGAGTCATGGGGATATCTCGCAAGGCTAAAGGAAATCGGTGCCGTTACCCTCGCGAGTGTGCTGTCGTGCCTCACAAACACTGTTCCTTGAAATGAGGCACGACACCTGCTCATAGCGTCAGGTAACTGATCAAGCGGCTCAACAGGCCCAGGCCGATGGTCACGGCCAATACCACCACCAGGAGCATCCACGGCCGGAAAGGCCGGCGCTCGACTCGGTGCTGGGACAGTTGCAGGTACTCTTCGACATGCTTCTGGTCATCTGGGTTCAGGCGGCTGGTCATAAAGGCCTCGTCAGGTAGACGTTGCGAAATGGGCTGGCGTTACAGCGTCCGGCGATCCGGCATTCAATGCAGCGTAGCCGCTCGTCAGATGAGTGTGTACGACGGTCTGCCTGGCGCGGGCTCACAGGCTGATCCCGACGTCGAAGACGATGCTGCGACCCAGGTTGCCCCGCAGGAAATCCGGCGCATCGGGATGGGCGAACAGCACCCGGGCAAACGTGGGCCCCACCAGCGACAGCGAGCGCCACCCCTGGCGCAGGTACTCGGTGGGCGGCGGAAAATGACTGTTGAGGTCCAGCACTTCGCGCTTGAGGCTGGCGAAGGCAATGATGTCCAGCTCGCCCAGGTCCATGCCGCGCTCGGTGTAGTTGTGGGCTTTCTTGCGCAAGGTGGGCGCCAGTCTGAGCAGGAACTCGTTGGCGGGGATACGCCGGGGCTTGGCTTCGCGGCGCACCAATTGGCTCAGGGAAAAGGCGCTGCGGCGCCGTTGCAGCTCGTCGCGCCACTCGTCATTGAGGCGCCGGCCCTCGTCGAGCACGAAGAACACTTCGAAATTGGCATCGCGAAACAGCACGTCCGGCGGCTCGCCAGCGGGGGCGAATTCGTCGGCGCGATAGGGCACGTTCAGGCCTTGCAGCAGGCGTTGGCAAACCCAACGCTCACGCTCCCATTTGCGGGCATTGGAAAGAAAGGCGTTGGCCTGCTCGGCCGCAATGGTCAGCAGGCGTAAATAATCGGAATCATCCATGGGCCCAAGCTTAGCGTTCAATTGCGACAAGCTGAAAGCGTTGCGTTGATTAATGGCGGTCCTTGGGGAGGTGTAGACTGCCGACTGGAAATGACGCTGGCGAGGGGACGGCTGCGCAGCCCGGTGCCGCCAGTGCCCCGGCCACAGGACATGAAAGGTGTAACGCGATGATCGGTGCCGAACTGCTCTCACCGCAGACCCTGGCGGTGGGGTGGCTGATGTATGTCCCGGTGCTGGCTTGCGCCGTTTGGCGTGCGCCGTGGGTGGAACTGTTCACCGACAGTCGGCGCCAGCACCTGTTGTTCGGCACGGTGCTGGCGCTGTTCATGCTGTGGCTGGTGCGCCGGGATTTCGACACGGGCGTGTCGTATCACTTCATCGGCATGACCGCCGTGACGCTGTTGCTGGACTGGCCGCTGGCAATCCTCGGCGGCCTCTTTGCCCAGTCTGCACTGGTGCTGCTGGGGCGTCAGGACATGGCGGCGATGGGCGTCAACGGTGCGCTGCTGATCCTCTTGCCGGTGCTGGTCACCGAGTGTTGCGCGATCCTGGTGGAGCGCGCCCAGCCGCGCAACCTGTTCGTCTACATCTTCTGCTCGGGCTTTCTCGCCGCGGCGCTGTCGGCGTTGCTGTGCCTGCTGCTGGGGCTCGCGCTGCTGTGGTACGACGGCGTATTCGCCATGCCTTACTGGCTGGAAGACTTCATCGGTTACCTCTGGCTGATCATCTTTCCCGAGGCGTTCATCAACGGCATGGTGGTCAGTGCGCTGGTGGTGTTCAGCCCCGAATGGCTGGAGACCTTCAACCGCACGCGCTACCTGTCGGCACCCTGGAAGGATGAAGACAAATCTTGATGCATATCAAGGCCGTGCAGGCAGGCGCCGCTCATGCTCTGGAAAACTTCCAGGAGCACAGCAATGAGTGTTTATGAGTGGGCGAGACAAGAGATCAGGCGTAGCCACGATGCCGCGATGGAGATTGGTTTCGACCCGGGCTTGAGCCTGCGTGCCTTGCTCAGTGCAATCGTGCAACAGAGCAAGACAGTGCGCAGCGCCGAGGACCTGGCCGATGAGTTGAGCTTCCTCGCGGAAAACCTCGACGATCAACAGGACTACGGTTTCATGCGGCCTTAATGATGGGAGCGGGGGTTGAAGTCCTCGCTGAACAGCTCATCCTCGGCCTCCGGGCTGACCGGGATCTTGTGTTCCTCGGACGCCCATGCGCCCAGGTCGATCAGTTTGCAGCGATCGGAGCAGAACGGCCGGAACGTGCTCTGCGGGCTCCATTCGACGGGTGCGCCGCAGGTTGGGCAATCAACGGTTGGGGTTTGGCTCATGACTGGCCTCCACGCAAAGTAAGGTAAAAGTGGTGCAGCCGCTCGACCTCGCTGTGCAACCAGGCGAGGTCGCGGTCGTTGACCACCACGTCGTCGGCATGGCTCAGGCGGTCCTGGCGGCTGGATTGGGCCTTGAGGATCGCCTGGACCTGCTGTTCGCTGGTCTGGTCACGCTGCAGCGTGCGTTCGACCTGCAACTGTTCCGGGGCGTCGATCACCAGGATGCGCCGGGTCATGGCGTATTGTCCCGATTCGATCAACAACGGCGATACCAGAATCGCGTAGGGCGATTGTGCCTGTGCCAGATGATGGGCGATTTCATCGGCGATCAACGGATGCAACAGCGCCTCGAGCCAGCGGCGTTCATCGGCATTTTCGAAGATCAACTTGCGCAGCGCCGCTCGATCCAGGGTGCCGTCGGCCTGCAACACGCCTGGGCCGAAGTGTTCGGCGATTCGGGCCAGCGCCGGGCGGCCGGGTTCGACCACCCAGCGCGCCGCGTGATCGGCGTCGATGACATGCACGCCCAGGTCGATGAAGTGCTGGGCCGCCGCGCTCTTGCCGCTGCCAATGCCACCGGTCAGGCCGAGAATCCAGGGTTTTTCCTTGAGGTTATTCATAGTGAATCGACATTAGAAACCGACAGCCTGCCAATAGAAGTCGGTTATTTGACCACCCCAGAGCAATGCAATCCAGCCGGCAATGGCCAGAAAAGGGCCAAAGGGGATCTGCGTCGACCCCGGGGCGTTGCGCAGGCGCAGCACGATGACCCCGATCACAGCCCCCACCAGCGACGACAGCAACAAGGTCAGTGGCAGGATCTGCCAGCCACCCCAGGCGCCTAGCATCGCCAACAGCTTGAAGTCACCGTAGCCCATGCCTTCCTTGCCCGTGAGCAACTTGAACACCCAATACACCGACCACAAGGCCAGATAGCCCGCCACCGCTCCCCACATGGCCTGGTTCAAAGAGGCGAACAGGCCGAAGCTGTTGACGATCAGGCCCAGCCATAACAGCGGCAGGACCAGGGTATCGGGGAGCAGTTGGTGTTCGGCGTCGATCAGGCTCATGGCCAGGAGACCCCAGGTCAACACCATCACCCCTGCGGCTTGCCAGCCGAAGCCCAAATGCCAGGCGACGAACGCCGACAGCACACCGCAGGCCAGTTCCGTCAACGGGTAACGCCGGCCAATGGGAGCGGAGCAACTCGAACAGCGGCCGCGCAGCATCAGGTAGCTGAGCAGCGGGATGTTTTCCCAGGCCCGGATGCGATGGCCACAGTGGGGGCACTGGGAGTGGGGCAGCATCAGGTTGTAGACCGGGCCGGGGGCTTCGGCCGGCAGGCCCAGCAGGTCGTGGGCCTGCACGCGCCATTCGCGGCTGAGCATCTTCGGCAGACGCCACACCAGTACGTTGAGGAAGCTGCCGACGATCAGCCCGAGCAGCAACGCAGTGAGCACGAAGGCCAGGGGATAAAGCACGAAGAATTCGCTCAGGGGCATGTCAGATCGCAGAGCCGAGTTGAAAGATGGGCAGGTACATGGCAACCACCAGGCCACCGACGACCAACCCCAGGATCACCATGATGAAGGGTTCCATCAGGCTGGTGAGGTTGTCCACCAGATTGTCCACTTCGGCTTCGTAAAAGCTTGCCACCTTGTCGAGCATGTCATCCAGCGCGCCGGACTCTTCGCCGATGGCCGTCATCTGGATCGCCAGGTTCGGGAAGATGCCGGAAGCGCGCATGGAGAAATTCAATTGCATGCCGGTCGAGACGTCCTGCTTGATGCGTTGCACCGCTTGCTTGAACACCACGTTGCCGGTGGCGCCGGAAACCGAATCCAGGGCCTCCACCAACGGGACGCCCGCGGCGAAGGTGGTGGACAGCGTGCGGGCGTAGCGGGCCACGGCGGTCTTGTACATCAGCGTGCCGATCAGCGGCAGCTTCAGCATCCATTTATCGCGCCAGTCACGCAGCGCCGCGGAGCGCTTGAGGGCGTACTTCACACCAAAGAACAGGCCGACCAACAGGGCCAGTATCAGCCACCAATAGCGCTGCATGAACTCCGACAGGCCGATGACCATTAGCGTGAAGGCCGGCAATTGCGCGCCGAAGCCGGAGAACACCGACTCGAACTGGGGCACCACCTTGACCAGCAGGATGCCGGTGACCACGGCCGCGACGAGCACCACGGCCGCCGGGTAGGTCATGGCCTTCTTGATCTTGGCCTTGAGCGCCTCGGTCTTTTCCTTGTAGGTCGCGATCCGGTCCAGCAGCGTGTCCAGGGCGCCGGCCTGTTCGCCGGCATCCACCAGGTTGCAGTACAGCTCGTCAAAATACTGCGGGCATTTGCGCAGTGCCGCGGCGAAGCTGTTGCCGGCCGCGACTTCCTGCTTCACCTCGTCCACCAGCTTGCGCATGTTGGGGTTGTCGAAGCCCTCGCCAATGATGTCGAACGCCTGCAACAGCGGCACGCCGGCCTTGAGCATCGTGGCCATCTGGCGAGTGAAGAGGGCGATGTCCAACGGCTTGATGCGCTTGCCCTTGCTGAAGATCGAAGAGGTCTTCTTGCGCACCTTCTGCGGGTTGATGCCTTGCTTGCGTAACTGGGCCTTGACCAGGGCGGTGCTCTGCCCCGTCAGCTCGCCGGTCATCCTCGTGCCTTTGCGGTCCTTGCCTTCCCAGGTGTAAACATCGGTTTTGACTGCCTTGACCGCCATGTTCAATCCTTGGTGACGCGGTTGATTTCTTCGAGGCTGGTGACGCCCTGCATCACTTTGAGCAGCCCCGAGGTGCGCAGGTCATTGAAACCGTCCTTGCGCATTTGCAGGTCGATTTCCAACGAGTTGCCTTCGGCCATGATCAGGCGTTGCAACTGAGGGGTATTCCTGACCACTTCGTAGACCCCCACGCGCCCTTTGTAGCCACTGTTGCACTGCTGGCAACCGACCGGCTCATAGATCGTGAATGAGCCGATGCGTTCCCGGGGGAAGCCTTCCTTGAGCAGGGTTTCGTCGGGAATCTCGAGGGCTTTCTTGCAGTGGTTGCACAACTTGCGCGCCAGCCGCTGGGCGATGATCAAGTGCACGGCGGTGGCGATGTTGAAGCCGGGGATGCCCATGTTCTGCAAGCGGATCAGGGTTTCCGCCGCGCTGTTGGTGTGCAGCGTGGAGAGCACCAGGTGACCGGTCTGGGCGGCCTTGATGGCGATCTCGGCGGTTTCCAGGTCGCGGATCTCGCCGACCATGATCACGTCCGGGTCCTGGCGCAGGAACGAGCGCAGGGCCTGGGCGAAATCCAGCCCCTGGCGCGGGTTCACGTTGACCTGGTTGATGCCTTCCATGTTGATCTCCACCGGATCCTCGGCGGTGGAAATGTTGATGTCCACGGTGTTGAGAATGTTCAGCCCGGTGTAGAGCGATACGGTCTTGCCCGAGCCGGTGGGCCCGGTGACCAGGATCAGCCCCTGGGGTTGCTTGAGCGCCGCCATGTACAGCGCTTTCTGGTCGGGCTCGTAGCCCAGGGCGTCGATGCCCATTTGCGCGCTGGAAGGGTCGAGGATCCGGATGACCACTTTTTCGCCCCAGAGCGTGGGCAGGGTGTTGACCCGGAAATCGATCGACTTGTTTTTCGACAGGCGCATTTTCAGGCGTCCGTCCTGGGGCTTGCGGCGCTCGGAAATGTCCAGGCTGGCCATGACCTTCAGCCGTGCGGCGATACGGCCGGCCAGTTGGGTGGGCGGCTTGGCCACTTCACGTAGCATGCCGTCGGTGCGCACCCGCACCCGGTAGGATTTTTCATACGGCTCGAAGTGCAGGTCGGAGGAACCGCCCTTGATCGCGTCCAGCAACATCTTGTTGACGAACCGCACCACCGGCGCGTCGTCGGCGTCCTGGCCGGCAAGGGTGTCCTGCTTGCGATCGTCGTCCGACTCGATGTCCAGGCCGTCGAGGTCGACATCACCCATGCCCTCCAGGCCGGTGCTGCTGGACTCGAAGAACTTCTCGATGGCGTCGCTGAGTTTGTCGTCCTCCACCAGGATGGCTTCGGTGGTCAGGCCGGTGCTGAACTGAATGTCATTGATGGCCTGGTGGTTGGTTGGATCGGAGATGCCCACGAACAACTTGTTGCCACGTCGCCAGAGCGGCAGGGCGTGGTGTTGGCGGACCAGTTTTTCGCTGACCAGGCCGGCGGGCTGGTTCTCCTTGTCGAGGCTGTTGAGATCCAGCAGGGCGACGCCGAAATGCTCCGAGGCAATTTCCGCAACCTGACGACTCTGGACCAGTTTGTTCTGTACCAGGTAGCTGACCAGGGGCATGCGATTGCGCTGGGCCTGCTGGTACGCCTGCTGGGCATTCTGCTCGGTGATCAGTTCAGCCAACACCAGTTGCTTGGTCAAGCCGCTGAGTGCGATGTCATTCATGGGCATGGGGATACCAGACGCGGACAGTTCATGACTTATAGCCTAGTCAAGCATCGACGCCAAACCAGCGAGGCGGGGTGACAAAAAGTGTCAGATAGTGCGGTTGTTGGGGTAGGACGCAAGGCTTCTGGCCGGCGAAGTCCTTTGTCAGTGGCGTCTTGAGGGTTGGCATGTGCCGTGCAATAGCCGCCTCAGGACATGAGATTCCGCCTCATGCGATGGAGAAGTCTATGAGCAAGCAAAAAGGTTTTACCCTGATCGAACTGCTGATCGTCGTGGCGATCATCGGCATCCTGGCGACGTTTGCGTTGCCGCAGTATTCCAGGTACCAGGCGCGAGCGAAGGCTACCGCCGGACTGGGGGAAATATCCGCGCTGAAGGTAGCGTACGAGGATCAGATGAATCAGGGGGTTACGCCAACGTTGGCCCTCATGAACGCCCCGTCCACAACCAATAATTGCGCCATCTCGCTAACAGGTACAGCCACGACGGCAGGCTCTATCATTTGTACCCTCCAGAACGCCCCTGCCGCCATAGCAGGTAAAACGATCACGCTTAGCCGTGATGTCAATGGCGCCTGGACATGCGCATCCACCGCACCCAAGGAATACCTGCCGACCGCTTGCCCTGGTACCTGATACTGCGCGGCGATGGGGCACTCCCTCGCCGTTTAAAGCCTTCTTTGATTCATCAGCTTAGCGGCGAGGCAGAATCGGCAAGTTGCATGTTGAAAATGGGAGGCTCATGCAATTTGCATGATTATGAATTTTGCCGCTTCGCTTAACTATTTGATTTATAAGGAATTAATTGATTTATCAAAACTGGCACAGCCTTCGCACTACTCCTGGTAACCCTGCTGGATGCAAATCCGGCAGTTTCTGAGAAAAACAGGAGTTACTCGTATGAAGAAGTTCGCTATCACTGCCGCTGCTGCAACCGCTCTGACCCTGACCATGGCTAGCGCATTCGCCGAGACCACTCAAGCAACTCAGGCTCCAATGATGCTGGCTGCTGGCGAAGTGACCAAGGCGAAGGAAACCACTTCCGACACCTGGATCACCACCAAGGTCAAGGCTGACCTGCTGACCGAAAAAGGTATTCCAGGCTCCGACATCAAAGTTGAAACCAACAAAGGTGTTGTGTCGCTGTCCTCCACCGTGGCCGTGACTGATTCGCAAAAAGACATGGCCGTGGCCATTGCCAAGAAAATCAAAGGCGTCAAAGCCGTCTCAGCTGATGGCCTGAAAGCCGAGTAAGGCTGACGAGTTCTCGCCTGGACCGGGAGAAGGCGCGGCAAGCGGGCTGAGTCATACGCCTGCCGTTGCTTTTGAAGTTCATGCGAAGGCCACACGGACGTGGCCATTACAGGCCCCCGGCATACGTGCCGGGGGCCTGTTCTATTCAGGGGTGGAAAACTGGCGTGAGCGGGGGTGGTGGGTATTCGCGAGCAGGCCCGCTCCCACATGGGGTGGCCTGCACGATCCCTGTGGGAGCGAGCTTGCTCGCGAAGAGGGCGCCCTTTCAGCGCCCGCGCTTGCCGGTGATCTGCACCAACCGGTTTCCCTCAAAACGCAGGTACTGGTACATGCCGCTGTTGGGGCCGTAGGTCCATTCCTCAACCGGGTATTCTTCCCGGCGATTGACGCTGCGCTTGTAGCCCAGGTCGTCCCGCGCCGCAGGCTCGCCACACTTTTGCAGCACTTCGCTGGAGCGGTCGCCGACGCTGATCAACTGGCTGCCGCAACGCAGCGTATCGGCTGCCGATGCCGTGCCGGCGGCCAGCCATGCGCCCAGCCCGAGCAGGTACAAACACTTCATCATTCGGCATCCAGGTGCATGGGGGTAATGACGCGTCCGTCGCTCTCGGCCTGGCCGAGGCTGGCGTCGATGAAGTAGACGCGGTCGTCGGCCAGGCGCCCTTTGTCCACCAAAAAGTCCTTGATGCTACCGGCCCGCTCTTGCCCCAGTTGGCGCAGCAACACATCACTGCCGCTCCAGAACTTGATCACGCTTTCGCGCAGCTTGTCGGTGCGCGCTTTTTTGTCCAGCTGCGCCCATTCGGCCGGCGGCTGGGTCTTGAGGCGGGTGCGATAGATGCCTTCGAGCAACGGTGCCTTTTCATCTTCGGGCACCTGCAACAGCGAGGCCTGGGCCGGCACCTTGTCGCCGCGCCGCTGCAGCATCTTGTAGTAGTTGTACTGGTATTCACGTTCCAGGCGCTGGGCGGCGAGCAGCGGGCCGTCGCTGCTTTCGGCCGCCGTGCCTTCGATCTCCAGGCGCAGTTCCGGGCGCTTGCCCAAGGCTTCGGAAAGTTTGAGCAGCACGCCCTCGCTTTCTTTGCTCAAGTCGCTTGAACCTGGGGCGAATGCCACGCTGCCGAGGTCCTCCGAACCGCCACCGGACACCAGCCCGCCGATGAGCTTGAACGGCGCCTGCGCCGCGCGGACCACCAGGTTGCGCAAGGTCTGCCAGACAATCGGCATGACGCTGAATTGCGGGTCGTTGAGGTTGCCGGTCACCGGCAGTTCGATGGAGATCTTGCCTTCGGAGTCCTTCAGTAGTGCGATGGCCAGCTTCAATGGCAGGCTCACGGCGTCCGGGCTGTCGACTTTTTCCCCCAGTTGCAATTGCTCGACCACCACTTTGTTTTCAGCCTGGAGCTGACCCTTGGTGATCCGGTAATGCAGGTCCAGGTTGAGTCGGCCCTTGCGGATACGGTAGCCGGCGAACTTGCCGGAATAGGGGGTCAGGGTGGTCAGCTCGACCCGTTTGAAACTGGTGGCGATGTCGAGGCTGGCCATCGGGTCGAAGGGGTTGACTGCCCCCTTGATGGTGACCGGCGCATAGCGGTCGACCTTACCCTTGACGTCGACGCTGGCCGGCTTGGCCTCGCGGCTGTCGATGGTGCCGATCTGGCCGTTGAGCTGTTGGATGGCCGTGGCGAAATTCGGCGTCAGGCTGAAGTCGGCGAAGTTGGCCGAGCCGTCGTTGATGGCGATGCCACCGATGTGAATGCCCAGGGGTTTTTCCGCCGAGGCCGGTTTGGCCGCCGCGGTTTTCGGCGCGCCCTCGGCCGGTTGCGGGATCAACAGGTCATCGACGTTGGTGGTGCGGTCGTCGTTGATCATGAAGCGGGCATAAGGCTGGAACAGGTTGACCTTGTCGATGGAGAGGCGGTCACCGTGCTGGTAGTCGAGGCCTTCGAGGACCAGGCTCTGCCACTTGAGGAAGTCCCGGGTCTTGAGGGTGTCGAGGGTGTGCAATTGATCGACCTGGGCACGGCCGGTCACTGCAAAGGCCAGCGGCTCGGTGCTCTTGAGGTCTACCGCCAGGTCGCTGCCGAGCATCCCGGAGCGCAGTTCCAGGCGAATGAACGGGTTGATGTACGACTGGGCGACTCGCAGGTCGATGTCCTGGGTCTTGACCTTGAGCCGGGCGCTGATCGGGTTCAGGTTCACCTCGCCGTCGGCGAGGATCTTGCCCTGTTTGCCCAGCCCGGTGTCCAGCTTGAGGGTAAAGGGCGAACCGTTGAGCATGTCGTAGTTCTGCAGGTCCAGGTTCAGCGGGCCGACTTCCAGTGCCACGGCAGGTTGCGCCTGGCGGTCGGCCAGGTGCACCTGGTAATTGCGCAGTTGCACGTCTTTCAACAACACCTGCCAGGGTTTGCTGGGGGCGGCGGGTTCAGGTTTCGGTGAGTCGGCGGCGGCCGGGGCTGAAGCGGGTTCGGCCTTGGCCTGTGGCTTGGCCGGCTGGCTGGCGAAGAGCTTCTGCCAGTCGAGCTGCCCGTCCGCCTCGCGAGCGGCCCAGGTCTCGAGTTTCTGGCTGCGGATCTTGCCCACCACCACTTGTTGCTTGGCCAGGTCGACCGTGGTTTCGCTGACGTCCAGGCGTTCGAGCCTGGCCAATGGCCGGCCATCGGGCGCCTTGATGGCGAAGGGCGCGACGCTGGCGGCGACATTGTCCAGGCGCAGCTCGGTGCCCTTGGCCAGGTTGAGTGTGTAGTCGGTGCTGACGTTCAGCACGCCGTTCTCCAGCACCAGCGGTACGGCGTCGCGGACGTAGGGCCAGAAGGCTTTCATCTGGCCGTCGGTGATCTTGAGTTTACCTTCGGACGCGATGGGCGTAAGGCTGAAGTTACCGGTCCAGTCGACACGTCCGCCGCCAGGGCCGACGGCCACCAGGGTCATGTCGGCGCTGTCGTCGGGCAGGGTGCTGAGGTTATTCAGCTCGAAATCGAGGGCGTCGTAGAGAAACTCGATCGGCTCGCTGGGGCGCAAGTCCTGGAAGTGCACGTAGCCGCTGGCCAGCTTGATCCGGTCCACACGCAGTGGAAATGGCTTGGCCTCGGGGTCGGCCGGGGTCGGCTCGCTGGCCGGCAGCTTGAACAGGCCCAGCAGGTTCAACTGGCCATCCTTGGCGAACACCACCTCGGTCTTGGGTTTGTCCAGCTCGATGTCGGCCAGGTGCAGGGCGCCTGACCACAGGCTGTCGACCTGCAGGTTGGCGTACAACCGTTCGAAACCAATCTGCTCCTTGCCCGGTTCCCCGATGCTCAGGCCCCAGAGGGTCACTTCGAGGCTGAACGGATTGAGCTCGACCCGCTGGATCCTGGCGGGCACCGTGGCGTGTTCGGCCAACTGCTGATTGGCGATCCGCAAGGCGACACCGGGCAGGATCAGGAAACCCAACAGGCTGTAGAGGGCCAGTGCGGTCAACAGGGCGCCGAGAGCGCGGAGCAATCCTTTGGGCATGTGCGGCTTCATCTGATGTGAATTCGGAGTGCCTTGGAGTATGGCATGCGTTTGCGGTTCCGAAACCACTGTGATTTATGAGACTTGTCCGCTTCTGCAGTAGGATTGCGCCGGATTCAAAGCTGCAGGATCAACGTCTTGAGCGGCGGCTGATGGTCCATCGAAGGGAAATCGCTGCCGGGCGTCAGTACGCTCCACTCCCGAACCGGGCGGCCAGCCTTTTGCGCGCAGCGCAGCACCTGCTCGCGCCAGTCGTCCATGGGCACCTTCGCCAGGTTGTTGCAGCAGATCAGCACGCCGTCGTCGGCGGTGGTCAGCAGCGCCGGTTTGAGCAGGCTCTGGTAGTCGCGCAGCAGGTCGACGGTGCCGAACGCGCTCTTGGCCCAGGCCGGCGGGTCGAGCAGCACCAGATCGTACTGGCGCGGTTCCAGGCGCACATAACTGGGCAGCTTCTGGCCGCGCCGCTGGCTGATGGGCAGGCCGGCCAACTGACGGATCGCCGGGAAGTAGTCCGACTGCACGAACGTCATGGCCGGCAAGGTCGGGTTGAGCAAGCCATTCTCACGGCCGACCGCCAGGTTGCCTTCGGCGAAGTCGAGGTTGCAGACGTCCCGCGCCCCACCGGCGGCCGCGCTCAGGCCGACGCCACAGGTATAGGCGAACAGGTTCAGCACGCTCTTGCCGCGGCTGTGGGCCTTGACCCAGCCCCGAGCGTTGCGCAGGTCGAGGAACAGCAGCGGGTCCTGCCCGGCATGGCGCCCGCGCACGCGGTAGTTCAGGCCCCACTCATGGCCGACCAGGTCTTGCAGGGCGGCTTCGTCAGCCTGGTAGACCGTGTCCTGGCGATCAATGCGCGAGTTGCCCCCCGAGCGGTCGTTGTAGACCAGCAGGGTGTCCAGGCCCAGGTGTTCGTTGACGATGCCGTGCACTTGCAGCAGGGCATCGCGCTCCAGCGACTGGTGGAAGCTCTGCACCAACAGTTGCGGGCCGTAGCGGTCGACGGTCAGGCCGGGTGCGCCTTCCTGGCTGCCGTGGAAGAGGCGATAACAGTCGGTGCCTTGCTGGTGCAACTGGCCGAGCAGGTCCTGACGCTGGTCGAGGGCGGCGCGCAGCGCCTGATTCAAGGAAGACATGCCATGCGCGCCTTAGAGAAATGAGGCGCGGGAGTTTAGCAGCTATGGACAGTGTATGCGGTTCACAGCCGAGCACTGACCGTGGCGAGGGAGCTTGCTCCCGCTGGGGCGCGAAGCGGCCCTGTTTTTTTTGGGGCTGCTACGCAACCCAGCGGGAGCAAGCTCCCTCGCCACAGGGATTGCGGTGATATCAGCGATTCAGGCGCTTGTCGATCAGCCCTTCCACCACGCTCGGGTCGGCCAGGGTCGAGGTGTCGCCCAGGCTGTCCAGCTCGTTGCAGGCGATCTTGCGCAGGATGCGTCGCATGATCTTGCCCGAGCGAGTCTTGGGCAGCGCCGGTGCCCACTGGATCAGTTCCGGCTTGGCGAAGCTGCCGATCTCCTTGCTGACATGGGCCAGCAGCTCCTGCTGCAACGCTTCGTTGGCCTCGACGCCGTTCATCGGGGTGACGAAGGCATAGATGCCCTGGCCCTTGAGGTCATGGGGATAGCCGACCACCGCCGCTTCGGCAATGCTGTCGTGCAGCACCAGGGCGCTTTCCACTTCGGCGGTGCCGATGCGGTGGCCGGAGACGTTGATCACGTCGTCGATGCGCCCGGTGATCCAGTAATCGCCATCTTCATCGCGACGGGCCCCATCCCCGGTGAAGTAATAGCCGGGGTAAGGCTTGAAGTAGGTGTCGACCATGCGCTGATGGTCACCGTAGACGCTGCGGATCTGCCCGGGCCAACTGGATTTGATGGCCAGCACGCCGCTGCCGGCGCCGCTGATCTCCTTGCCCACTTCGTCCAGCAGCACCGGCTGTACGCCGAACATCGGCCGGGTGGCGCAGCCCGGCTTGAGCCGTGGGGCGCTGACCAGCGGGCTGAGCATGATGCCGCCGGTCTCGGTCTGCCACCAGGTATCGACAATCGGGCAGCGCTGTTCGCCGACCGCATTGAAATACCACTCCCACGCTTCGGGGTTGATCGGCTCACCAACGCTGCCGAGCAATCGCAGGCTCTGGCGAGAAGTGTCCTGCAGGGGACCGGGGCCTTCGCGCATCAGCGCTCGCAGGGCCGTCGGCGCGGTGTAGAAAATGTTGACCTGGTGCTTGTCGATCACCTGCCAGAAGCGTGAGCTGCTGGGATGGCTCGGTACGCCCTCGAAGATCAGCGTGGTGGCGCCGTTGGCCAGCGGTCCGTAGACGATGTAGCTGTGGCCGGTGACCCAGCCCACATCGGCGGTGCACCAGAAGACTTCGTTGTCGCGGTAGTCCAGCACGTACTTGAACGTCATCGCCGCTTGCAGCAGGTAGCCGCCGGTGGTGTGCAGGACACCCTTGGGTTTGCCGGTGCTGCCGGAGGTGTAGAGGATGAACAGCGGGTCCTCGGCGTCCATCGGCTCGGCCGGGCAGTCGTCGCTCGCCTCGTGCATGGCCTGGTGGTACCACAGGTCGCGGCCTTCGACCCAGCTCACCTCGCCCTGGGTGCGCTCGACCACCACCACGGTGCTGACATTCGGGCAGCTTTCCAGGGCCTTGTCGACGTTGCGCTTGAGCGGTATGAAGCGCCCGCCGCGCACGCCTTCGTCCGCGGTGATCACGGTGCGGCAATCGGCGTCGAGAATCCGATCGCGCAGCGAGTCCGGCGAGAAGCCGCCGAACACCACCGAGTGCACCGCACCGATGCGGGTGCAGGCGAGCATGGCGTAGGCCGCTTCCGGAATCATCGGCATGTAGATGCAGACCCGATCGCCTTTTTTCACTCCACGACTTTTCAGCACGTTGGCCAGGCGGCAGACATGGTGATGAAGTTTTTTGTAGGTGATTTGCGCCGATTCGGCGGGGTTGTCGCCTTCCCAGATGATCGCGACCTGGTCGCCACGGGTGTCCAGGTGACGGTCGATGCAGTTGGCGCTGACGTTCAACTTGCCGCCGGCGAACCAGGTCGCGTCGCCGTTCTTGAGGTCATAGCGCTGGACGGTTTGCCAGGGTGCCATCCAGTCGAGAAAGCGCGTGGCCTGCCCGGCCCAGAAGGCGCTGGGGTGTTCGATGGATTCCTTGTAGAGCCGCTGGTACTCGTCCTGACTCAATTGCGCAGCCCGGCGGACGGTGTCGGCTTGGGGGTACTGGCTGATCTCGAACATGACGGATCCTTATTCTTGTTTTTGCGACAAGCCTAAAGATGCGCCCAGCGAATATCGAGTTCAAGCTGTACATGAAGTCATTGTGGGAGCGGGCTTGCTCGCGAAGGCGGGGTGTCAGGCACATGAATGGCCACTGACACAACGTCTTCGCGAGCAAGCTCGCTCCCACAGGGGGATGCGAACCTCGGGGGTTAGCCGCGATGGCGTCCGCGGAAGTAGTTGATCAGGCCTTGGGTCGAAGCGTCTTCCGCCGGGCTTTCTTCGCTGCCCACCAGACGGTTGTACACGCCTTTGCCCAATTCCTTGCCCAGCTCCACGCCCCATTGATCGAAGGCGTTGATGCCCCAGACCACGCTTTGCACGAACACCTTGTGTTCATACAACGCCACCAGCGCACCCAGGCGCCGCGGGCTGATGCGTTCGACCACCAGGGTGTTGCTCGGACGGTTGCCCGGGATCACCTTGTGGGAAGCCAGTTTCTGTACCTCTTCTTCGCTCGCGCCCTTGTCCCGCAGCTCGGCTTCGGCTTCGGCGCGGGTCTTGCCCAGCATCAGTGCCTGGCTCTGGGACAGGCAGTTGGCGTACAGCCACTGGTGATGGTCGGCGACCGGGTTGAAGCTGACGATCGGCACGATGAAGTCGGCCGGGATCAGTTGCGTGCCCTGGTGCAACAACTGGTGATAGGCATGCTGGCCGTTGCAGCCGACGCCCCCCCAGATCACCGGCCCGGTGTCGGTGGACACGGGGGTGCCGTCCTGGCGCACGCTCTTGCCGTTGGACTCCATGTCCAGCTGTTGCAAGTGCTTGGTGATGTTACGCAGGTAGTGGTCGTACGGCAGGATCGCGTGGCTCTGCGCGCCCCAGAAGTTGCCATACCACACGCCCAGCAGGGCCAGCAGCACCGGCATGTTCTGTTCGAACGGTGCGCTCTGGAAATGCTGGTCCATGGAATAGGCCCCGGAGAGCAATTCCTTGAAGTTGGACATGCCGATGGCCAGGGCGATCGGCAGGCCGATGGCCGACCACAGCGAGTAGCGCCCGCCGACCCAGTCCCACATCGGGAAGATGTTTTCTTCGCGGATACCAAAGGCCACGGCAGCGGCGTTGTTGCTCGACACCGCGATGAAGTGGCGATACAGCTCGGCCTCGGAACCGCCCTGGGCGAGGTACCAGGAACGAGCGGCCTGGGCGTTCTTCAAGGTTTCGAGGGTGTTGAAGGATTTCGACGAGACGATGAACAGCGTGGTCTCGGCGCGCAGCTTCATGGTCAGTTCGTGGAATTCGCTGCCGTCGATGTTTGCCAGGTAGTGGCAACGTACGCCTTTGTGCGTGTAGGACAACAGGGCTTCGGACACCAGTTGCGGGCCGAGGAACGAGCCACCGATGCCGATGTTCACCACGTCGGTGATCGGCTTCTCGGTGTAGCCACGCCACAGGCCGTCGTGGATGCGGCCTACCAGGTCGGTGATCTGGTTCAGCACCTTGTGGACTTCCGGCATCACGTTGACGCCGTTGACCGACAGCTTGTCGCCCACTGGGCGGCGCAGTGCGGTGTGCAGGGCCGGACGGCCTTCGGACGAGTTGACGATTTCGCCTTCGAACAATGCCTTGATCGCGCCCTGGAGGTCGACTTCGTTGGCCAGGCTGACCAGCAGGTCGCGGGTCTGGGCGTTGATCAGGTTTTTCGAGTAGTCGAGAAACAGGCCGCAGCTCGACAGGGTGAATTGGTTGAAACGCTGCGGGTCGGCATTGAACGCTTCGCGCATGCTGAAATCCTGCATGGCTTTGCGGTGGTCATTCAGCGCTTGCCAGGCGGGCAGAGCGGTCACGTCATGAGGGGTTCGGTAGTACGCCATCGCTGCGGGTTTCCTTTTTACTTGAACGACCTTTTGTACACTAAAAATGCCGGCGCGGCATGGGACGGGCGTCCGGACACTGCATCGGGACGATCGCCGGACGCAGGGCGACTACAGTAAACCTCGCGTTGCGATCTGTCTCGGCTTTGTCAGACCTCAGGGCGGTACTTTTTTATACATCGGGGCTGGGGAGGTGGCGACGAGCGGGTGCGGTGCCACGATCTTGCGTGAGAGCGAGCCTGGCGCGCGAAGGCGGTGGCTCAGTCAGCATTGAAGCCGATGGATCCACCGCTTTCGCGGGTAGGCTCTTTCCACAGCAGGGTAGGTCAGAGAGGCGCGTCGAGGTCCAGGTGCAGGTTGTCGATCAACCGGGTGGTCCCGAGGAAGGCGGCCACCAGAATCACCAGGTCGCGATCTTCCTGGGTGGCCGGGCGCAGGGTTCGGGCGTGGCGGACTTCCAGGTAGTCGGGGCGCAGGCCTGCCGCTTGGAGTTGCTGGATCTGCCCGGCGACCAACGCCGGGTAATCGCGCTGTCCCTTCCGGATGGCCTCGGCAATCTGGCTCAGGCCACGATAAACCACAGGGGCGACGGCGCGTTGCTCGGCGCTGAGGAAGCCATTGCGCGACGACAGCGCCAGGCCGTCGTCGGCACGCACGGTTGGTTCGCCGATGATCTGGATCGGCATGTTCAAGTCATGGACCAGCGCGCGGATCACCGCCAGTTGCTGGAAGTCTTTCTGGCCAAACACCGCGATGTCAGGCTGGACCATGTTGAACAGCTTGCTGACCACCGTTGCCACGCCCTCGAAGTGCCCGGGGCGGCTGGCGCCACACAGGCCTTCGGATAACTGCGGGACGCTGACCCGGGTCTGCCCGGTCATGCCGTCGGGGTACATCTCCTCGACGCTGGGGGCGAACAGCAGGTGGCAGCCGGCCTGGAGCAGTTTCTCCTGGTCGGCCGCCAGGGTACGAGGGTACTTGTCCAGGTCTTCGCCGGCGCCGAATTGCAGCGGGTTGACGAAAATGCTCGTCACGACGAAGTCGGCCCGTTGCCCCGCCTTGGTCACCAGCGCCACGTGGCCGCTGTGCAGGTTGCCCATGGTCGGCACGAAGGCGATGCGTTTGCCTTCGCTGCGGGCGCGAGCCACGGCGGCGCGCAGTTCGCGTACGGTTTTGACGGTGTTCATGCGGAGAATCCGTGTTCGACGCCCGGGAAAGTCGCGGCCTTCACTTCGGCTACGTAGGCGCCCAGGGCGGCCTGGATGCTGGTTTGCCCGGCCATGAAGTTCTTCACGAACTTGGGCGAGCGCCCGGTGAGCGACAAGCCGAGCATGTCGTGCAGCACCAGCACCTGGCCGTCGGTGGCGTTACCGGCACCGATCCCGATCACCGGGATCTTCACTGCCTGGGTGATTTCTTCCGCCAGTTCGCTGGGCACGCACTCGAGCAGCAGCATCGCCGCGCCGGCCTGTTCCAGGGCAATGGCATCGGCGCGCATCTGGCGTGCCTGGTTTTCATTGCGCCCCTGGACCTTGTAGCCGCCCAGGATGTTCACCGCCTGCGGCGTCAGGCCCAAGTGCGCGCAGACCGGAATGCCACGTTCGGCCAGCAGCCGGATCGAGTCGGCCAGCCACAAGGCCCCTTCGACCTTGACCATGTGCGCGCCGGCCTGCATCAGCTGGGCGCTGTTGGTCATGGTTTGTTCGAGGGTGGCGTAGGCCATGAATGGCAGGTCGGCGAGGATCAGTGCATCGGTGTTACCGCGTTTGACGGCGGCCACGTGATAAGCCATGTCGGCGGTGGTCACCGGCAGCGTGCTGTCGTGACCTTGCAGCACCATGCCGAGGGAATCGCCCACCAGCAACACTTCGACACCGGCTTCGTTGCAGGCGTGGGCGAAGGTGGCGTCATAGCAGGTCAGCATGGCGATTTTCTCGCCTTTTTGCTTGAGACCTTGCAGCGTGGTCAGGGTAATAGCTGGCATGAAAAAGTCCTCTTCAGGCGCTCGTGAACTACTGCTAGTAACGCGCATGATTCGTCATTTACACAGGCGCACCCTCTTATGCGTGGTGCTTGTAAGGCCTGGATTGCGCCCTTAAACGCCGCGTTGGCGGCTATGGGACGCCTATAGTCGTGAGGAGGACCCGGGAAGTCAATTGGATGTGTTACCGGCGGGTGTTACCGAGGTTACTGATGCGTTTCAGCGAGGAGGGGCGTTTCTGATGTGACTGTCCGGTCCCCACGCCTGAGGCGTAGCTGGCAGCAATGATCCTGAGTTGTGGGCGCGAGCAAGCTCGCTCCCACAAGGGGGTTACACAGGCTTTAGGCGTTCCAGGCCTTCGAACGGGCAAGCGGCAAGCAGGTCCTGGAGCAAGCGTCCATCGGCCAGGCGCAGCTCGGCGGGCGCCAGTTCCGCCAGTGGATACAGGACAAACGCCCGGGCCTGCATGTGGTAATGCGGGACTTTGAGGCGGGGCTCGTCGATCAGGCGGTCGCCGAACAGCAGGATGTCCAGGTCCAGGGTGCGCGGGCCCCAACGTTCCAGGCGCTCGCGACCTTGGCCGGTTTCGATGGCCTGCAGGGCGTCGAGCAGGTCCAGCGGTGCCAGGTGACTGTCCAGCGCCGCCACCGCATTGGTGTAGCGCGGCTGCCCAGGCAACAGCGAGTCGCTTTGATAGAACGACGAGACACCTGCCAGTTCGGTATCGGGCAGTTGCGCCAGGGCCTGGAGGGCACTGCGCAGTTGCTCGGCAGGTTCGGCCAGGTTGCTGCCCATGCCGATGTAGACGCGTTCCATCGATTACTCGCCCGACTCGCTCGAAGCACCGGCGCGCTTGCGCTTGGCACCACCCCCGCTGCGACGCCGCTTGCGCGGGCCGCTGCCGGCTTCATCCTTGCCGCTGAGGTCGCGGATCATCTCGCGGCGTTCGCTGTCGTTGGCATCCTGGTAATCGGTCCACCATTCGCCGAGGCCATCGGTCTGCTCGCCAGCGCTTTCGCGCAGCAACAAGAAGTCGTAGCCGGCGCGGAACCGCGGGTTGTCCAGCAGCAGGTCGGCGCGTTTGCCGCTGCGCCGTGGCAGGCGCTCCTGCATGTCCCAGATCTCGCGGATCGGCATCGTGAAGCGTTTTGGAATCGCGATGCGTTGGCACTGTTCGGCAATCAGTTCGTGGGCGGCTTCCTGCATCGCCGGAATCGGCGGCATGCCACGGTCTTGCAGGCGCAATACCCGTGCTGGCAAGGCTGGCCAGAGCAGGGCGGCGAACAGGAACGCCGGGGTCACCGGTTTGTTCTGCTTGATGCGCAGGTCGGTGTTGATCAGGGCTTCGCTGATCAAGGTGTGGGTGTAGGTCGGGTTGTGCTCCAGCGCCTCGGCACTGGCCGGGAACAGCGGATCGAACAGTTGCAGGTCCACCAGCATCTCGAAGGTGTCCGCGGCGTTGCCCGACAGGAACAGCTTGAGCACTTCCTCGAACAACCGCGCCGAAGGGATCTCCCGCAGCATCGGCGCCAGGTCGCGAATCGGCGCGGCGCTGTGTTTTTCGATGCCGAAGTTCAGCTTGGCGGCGAAACGCACGGCCCGCAGCATGCGTACCGGGTCTTCCTGGTAACGCTGCCTGGGGTCGCCGATCAACCGGATCAGATGGTTGCGGATGTCGTGCACGCCATTGGCGTAGTCGAGGATGCGCTCGCTGACCGGGTCGTAGTAGAGGGCGTTGATGGTGAAGTCGCGGCGTTGCGCGTCTTCTTCCAGGGTGCCGTAGACGTTGTCGCGCAGGATGCGCCCGCTCTCGTTGCGAGAAGACTGGTTGCTGTCTTCTTCTTCGTCGTTTTGCGGGTGGTTGGCGCGGAACGTCGCCACTTCGATGATTTCGCGCCCGAAATGGATATGGACCAGCTTGAAGCGCCGGCCAATGATCCGTGCGTTGCGGAATTCGGCCCGGACCTGCTCCGGCGTGGCGCTGGTGGCGACGTCGAAATCCTTGGGCGTGATGTTGAGCAGCATGTCGCGCACACAGCCACCGACCAGGTAAGCCTGGTAGCCGGCGTTCTGCAAGCGTTCGACGATGTTCACCGCATAACGGCTGAACTGGGCCTTTTGCAGCGAATGCTGGCCGATGTTGAGCACTTCAGGCGTGCTGCGAATGTGTTGCGTACGACGCAAGGGAGAACGGAATGACTGGAACAGCTTCTTCAGCATGGGATGCACTGTTTGAAGGAATGTTCGGCCAAAATGAAGAATTGACCGCATGATGGGCGGGGATTCTAGCATTTAGTCGAGGGATGGTGTAGGACGCAGCAGATTTGGCTGCAAGCTTTGAACGATAAGCCCTGTAGGCTTGGGGGAGGGCGAAACGTCGGAAACCACAAGGGGAGCCTAAGCTCCCCCAGAATTAGTTTCGTGCTCTATTTTTATTATTGATTTCGGGCTTCTTGTTTTTGTTGAGTGCCCGTGCCACGAGGTTTCCCTTCGTGACGCTCCCAATCGGGAGTCAAGAGCAAACGGATTGCTTTGGTCGCTGTGTTGCAGTGATCAACCGATCCAACCAGTTCAGGCACCTGTCTTGAGACAGTTTTTATTGTTCTCGGCCTGGTTGTGGGGCAAGCCCCAAATACAACGCCTCTCCAAAAGAATCAGTTAGCTGCGCCTCTCGCCGTCTTGTTTTTATTGTGCGTGAGTCGATTCGTCTTATTTTTATTGTCTTTTGCATTGCTTGTTATTGTTCTTGTACCAAAGCTATAGCAGGGTGCGTGCCAACTTTTGCGTGGCCCAGTGAAACCGGGGGTTCTATGGTTATAGCCATTTTTCGTGGGCGAAAAAAAGCCGGGGTTTCGTTACCGTAAACCCCGGCTTCTGTTACGTGAAAAAACTGAGGTAACAGTTTTTTCACATGCACTGGTAGACAGTGATCTCTTGTGGGGGCGAGTTTCAGCTTTCGCTGGCCACGCCGGTCTTGCGCCGGGGGATGCCCAGGCGTTGGCGGCGTTCCCACAGGCATTTGCGGCTGACGCCCAGCTTGCGCGCCAGTTCGGTCTCGGTCATGTGGTCCTGGTGTTCCAGGACGAAATGCTGGAAGTAGTCTTCCAGGGACAGGTCCTCGGTAGGCTCGTGGCTGGTGTTGTTGGCGGCACCGCCGTGCTGCGGGGCCAGGCCGATAAACTCTTCGTCGTCCAGGTCGCCCAGCTCGATGTCGATGCCCAGCAAGTCGGCGGAAATTTCCGGGCTCTCACTCAGGATCACCGCGCGCTCGACGGCGTTTTCCAGCTCTCGGACGTTACCCGGCCAGGCGTAATGACGAATGGCCTGTTCGGCGTCCGGGGCGAACTTGAGGTCGGTGCGATTGATGCGCGCGCTCTGGCGGGCGAGGAAGGCCTGGGCGATTTCGTTGACGTCGGCGCCACGTTCGCGAAGGGGCGGCAGTTTCAGGGCGATCACGTGCAGGCGGTAATACAGGTCTTCACGGAACTGGCCGATCTTCGCCAGGCTCTTGAGGTCTCGGTGGGTCGCCGCGATCAGGCGTACGTCGACTTTCTGTGATTGCACCGAGCCCACCCGGCGAATCTCGCCTTCCTGGAGCACCCGCAGCAAGCGCGCCTGGGCTTCCAGTGGCAGCTCGCCGATTTCATCGAGGAACAATGTGCCGCCGTCCGCCGCCTCCACCAGCCCGGCGCGGCCGGCGCTGGCACCGGTGAACGCGCCTTTCTCGTGGCCGAAGAGTTCGGATTCGATCAGGCTTTCCGGGATCGCCGCGCAGTTCACCGAGATCATCGGTGCCTTGGCCCGACGAGACAGGTTGTGCAGGGCGCGGGCAACCAGTTCCTTGCCGGTGCCGGACTCGCCCTGGATCAGCACATTGGAGTCGGTCGGCGCGACTTTGCGGATTTTGCCGTACAGGTCCTGCATCGGTGGGCAGGAACCGATGATGCCGATTTCGCCATTGCTGTTGCTGGCGCCACCTTTCACGGCGGTGCTGGTCTTGCCGGCAGGTTCCGACGAATGGCTGCTCGCTGCCTGTCGGTCGCGCAGGATGCGGGCCACGGCCTGGAGCATCTCGTCATGGTCGAACGGCTTGGCGATGTAGTCCACCGCGCCCATTTTCATGGAGTCCACCGCCGAGCGCAGGCTGGCGTAGCTGGTCATGATCAGAACCGGCGTGCCCTGGCCGAGCTTGATCAGCTCGGTGCCGGGAGCGCCGGGCAGGCGCAGGTCGCTGACGATCAGGTCAAACGTGGGAATGCTGAAACGTTCTTGTGCTTCCTGCACGGAACCGGCTTCGCTGACCTGGTACTGGTTGCGTTCCAGCAGGCGGCGCAAGGCGGAGCGGATAATTGTTTCGTCTTCGACGATCAAAATGTGCGGCATTGATTCGATTCTCTCGACGGTCTCAGTTCACAGCGGACGTCGCTTCGACATGACGCGGCAAGGTCACCCTGATACGGGTGCCGCGTTGGCTCTGTACATCGGCCGGGCTGTCGATGGTGATTTGTCCATAATGCTCTTCAACGATGGAATAGACCAGTGCGAGGCCCAGACCGGTGCCTTCGCCAGGATCCTTGGTGGTGAAGAAGGGTTCGAACAATCGGTCCATGATGTTCTGTGGGATACCGCTGCCCTCGTCTTCGACGATCAGGTCGATCGTGTGTTCGCTGGCTTCGCTCCTGACCCGCACCGCGCTTCCCGCCGGCGTGGCGTCGCGGGCGTTGGACAGCAGGTTGATCAGTACCTGGGCGAGTCGCTGGGGATCGCCGTCGACCCAGTGGTCCGGATCGCACAGGTTGAAGAATTGCACTTCGAAATTGCGCCGGTTAAGGGCCAACAGACCAATGGCATCCTGGGCCACTTCGGCCAGACAGACGGCCTCGTCGTTGTGCTGGTGGCCGCCGGCATGGGCAAAGCTCATCAGCGACTGGACGATGCGCGACACCCGCTTGGTCTGTTCAAGGATCTGCCCGCTGATTTCCGTCAGCTCGCTGTCGTCCTCGCGCTCTTCGCGCAGGTTCTGCGCCAGGCAGGCGATGCCGGTGATCGGGTTGCCGATCTCATGGGCCACCCCGGCTGCCAGCCGGCCGATGCTGGCCAGGCGTTCGGAGTGGACCAGCTTGTCTTCGAGCATCTGGGTGTCGGTCAGGTCTTCCACCAGCAGCACCAGGCCGCTGTTGCCGGGCGCCAGGGGTTCGTCGATCGCGGCCTTGTGCAGGTTCAGCCAGCGGGTCTGTCCGTCCAAGGCCAGGTGTTGCTTGTGCAAGTGTTCGTCCGGCAGGTCGATGAAGCCTTGCAGCAGACCTTTCCACGGCTCGCCGAGGGTGCTCAGGCGTGAGCCGACCACCCGTTGGGCGGCGATCCCGGTCAGTTCTTCCATGGCCTTGTTCCACATCAGGATCTCTTGGTCCTTGGCCAGGGAGCACACGCCCATCGGCAACTCTTGCAGGGTCTGGCGATGATAGCGGCGCAAGGCGTCCAGTTCGGCGGCCAGGCCGGTGAGGCGCGAGTGGTAGTCCTCAAGGCGGCTTTCGATGAAGTGGATGTCTTCGGTGACATAGTTTTCGCCACCGGCCTTGTAGGGCAGGAACGTCTCGACCATGTCCTGGGCCACGCTCGGGCCCATCAGGCCGGAGAGGTTGGCTTCGATCCGGTCGCGCAGGCGACGCAAGGCATACGGGCGCCGTTCGTCAAAGGGCAGGTAGAGGTCGCGCAGCGCCTGTTCGACTTCTTTTTGCGCGGCCTTGGCGCCCAGGGGCTTGGCCAGTTGCGTGGCGAACTCCTGGGGCGAGGCGGCGTGCAGCTCGCGCCGTTGCGGGCGACGGACGTTGTCCACGGCGCAGGCCTCGGCGGCGCTGGCTTCTTCGCTGCTGGCGTTGGTGAACAGCGAAATCAGCGTGAACATCAGCACGTTCGCCGCCAGGGAGGCGATGGCCGCCATGTGCCAACTGGTGTCGTCGAGCACGTAGATCATGTTCAGTAGCGGGATGTAGAAGCCTTGCAGGTTGCCCATCAGCGGCAACAGCATGGCCACCAGCCACACCAGGATGCCCGCCAGCAGCCCGGCAATGAAACCGCGACGGTTGGCGGTCGGCCAGTACAGCACCGACAGCACCCCGGGCAGGAACTGCAAGGTGGCCACGAACGCGACGATGCCCAGGTTGGCCAGGTCCTGGCCGTCACCCAGCATCAGGTAGAACCCGTAGCCGGCCATGATGATCGCCACGATCAGCGCCCGGCGCGTCCATTTCAGCCAGCGGTAGATGTTACCTTCGGCCGGTGGCTGGTAAAGCGGCAGCACCAGGTGATTGAGGGCCATCCCCGACAGTGCCAGCGTGGTGACGATGATCAGGCCGCTGGCCGCCGACAGGCCACCGACGTAGGCCAGCAGGGCCAGGGCCTTGCTGTTGGCGGCGATGCCGATGCCGAGGGTGAAGTATTCGGGGTTGGTGCTGGCCCCCAGTTTCAGCCCGGCCCACAGGATCAAAGGCACCGCGAGGCTCATCAGCAACAGGAACAGCGGCAGGCCCCAGCTCGCGCTCACCAGCGAGCGTGGGTTGAGGTTTTCGGTAAAGGTCATGTGGTACATGTGCGGCATGACGATCGCCGACGCGAAGAACACCAGCAGCAGCGTACGCCACGGGCCTTCCTGCAAGGGCGTGTGCAGGGCGGCGAGGGCGGTCTGGTTCTGCAGCAGCCAGATTTCCAGTTGCTGCGGGCCGTCGAATACGCCGTACAACGCGTAGAGGCCGACGCCGCCGATGGCGATCAGCTTGATCACCGATTCGAACGCGATCGCGAACACCAGACCTTCGTGTTTCTCACGAGTGGCGATGTGGCGGGAGCCGAAGAAGATCGTGAACAGGATAATCAGCCCGCAGAAGCTCAGGGCCACGCGGTGCTGTACCGGTTCGCCGGTGAGGATGCTGATGGAGTCGGCGACGGCCTGGACTTGCAGGGCCAGCAATGGCAATACCCCGACCAGCATGAAGATCGTGGTCAGCGCGCCCGCCCAGGTGCTGCGAAAGCGGAAGGCGAACAGGTCGGCCAATGATGACAGTTGGTAGGTGCGGGTGATTTTCAGGATCGGGTAAAGCAGCACCGGCGCCAGCAGGAACGCCCCCGACACGCCGAGGTAGCTGGACAGGAAGCCATAGCCGTACTGGTACGCCAGCCCGACCGTGCCGTAGAACGCCCAGGCGCTGGCATAGACGCCCAGCGACAAGGTGTAGGTCAGCGGGTGGCGGATGATCGCCCGGGGGATCATGCCCCGTTCGCTGACCCAGGCCACGCTGAACAGCACGGCCAGGTAGGCGGCGCTGATCAGGATCATCTGGGTCAGGCTAAAGCTCATCGGCATCTTTTTGGCTCTGCAGGATGAAGGTCACGACAATCAGGATCAGCCAGAGCAGATAGGGCCGATACCAGGCACCCGTGGCGTCGATCCACCAATCCATGATGGCCGGGGAAAACAGGTAAATCCCCACTACCAGGAGCAGGACCAAGCGATAGATGTACATCCCGGCCTCTCTATGTTGATGCGCGTGCCCGAAAACGTGCGGCGATGGTAACGGATGGGCGCCAGGCTGCAAGGGCCGTCAACGGATTTGCGCTTCCGGCAGGTTCAGCGTGCGCGGGATCCTCGCGGCATCCCAGTGGCGCATGCCCCAGGCCAGCAACTCCCGCGGGCTGGCGTCGGCCAGTTCGGGCCCCGGTTGCTGGCCCAGTGCGCGCAGTGCCCGCAACAGCAGCGGCGTGGCCTGGTCGGCCGAAAGCGGCGGTGAGCGATAGGACTTGCCCAGTTTGTGCCCGTCAGGCTGGGTGATCAATGGCACGTGCAGGTAACGCGGTTGGGGCAGCCCGAGCAGTTCTTGCAGGTACAACTGGCGCGGTGTCGAGTCCAGCAGGTCGGCGCCGCGCACGATATCGGTCACGCCTTGCCAGGCGTCGTCCAGCACCACGGCCAGTTGATAGGCGTAGAGCCCGTCGCGGCGGCGGATCACGAAGTCGCCCGCCTCGCGGCCCAGGTGTTGGCGGAACGGGCCCTGGACCCGGTCGGTGAAGTGGTATTCGAGCTCCGGGACACGCACGCGGATGGCAGCGTCCTCGGTGTCGTGCCCGGCATTGCGGCAAAGCCCTGGATAAATGCCCTGGTACGCTTCCAGTTGTTTGCGCGAGCAGGTGCAGGCGTACGCCAGCCCTTGGCTGAACAGCCGGTTGATCACGTGCTGGTAGGCCTCGTGGCGCTCGCTCTGGCGCACCATCTCGCCGTCCCATTCAAACCCGTAGCGCTCCAGTGCCCGCAGGATCGCCGTCTGGGCACCGGGCTCTTCACGGGGCGGGTCGAGGTCTTCCATGCGCAGTAACCAGCGCCCGCCCACGGCCCGGGCGTCCAGGTACGAGGCCAGCGCGGCGACCAGCGAACCGAAGTGCAGGTGGCCGCTGGGGGTGGGGGCGAAGCGGCCGATGTAGGGAGAGGTGGCAGTCATGGGAAGAATGTTGCTGGATCCGGTTGGCAGAGGCATATGTCTTTTAATCACGGACCGTCTGTGGGAGCGGGCTTGCTCGCGAAGGCGGTGTGTCAAGCGATATCAGTACTAACTATACAGCCCTCTTCGCGAGCAAGCCCGCTCCCACAGGACTTCGCCAGGTCCGAGAGGGCGTGTCGGTTTCAGAAACAAAAAACGGAGCGTATGAACGCTCCGTTTTTCTGTAACAGCCCGGGCAATTACTTGCCGACCTGTTTTTCCTTGATTTCAGCCAGGGTCTTGCAATCGATGCACAGGTCGGCGGTCGGTCGGGCTTCCAGGCGGCGAATGCCGATCTCGATGCCGCAGGACTCGCACCAACCGTATTCTTCGTCTTCGATCAGTTGCAGGGTCTTGTCGATTTTCTTGATGAGCTTGCGCTCACGGTCACGGGCGCGCAGTTCGAGGCTGAATTCTTCTTCCTGGCTGGCACGGTCGGCCGGGTCGGGGAAGTTGGCCGCTTCGTCTTTCATGTGATCCACGGTGCGATCGACTTCTTGCATCAAGTCCTGTTTCCACTTGTTCAGGATCTTGGTGAAGTGCGCGCGCATGGGGGCGCCCATGTACTCTTCGCCCGCTTGCGGGACGTACGGCTCAAACCCGCTGAGCGACTGGTTTTGATTCTGCTTTGCTTGGGTGGGCATGAATGGACCGCCTCTACTCTTGTAATCCACTACGCAGGATTGCTCCATCACCGACACCTGCCGGCCCTGCGGCTGCAAGCGGGCGAACTTACCAGATCGAATCGGGCCGCGCTACTCCCGGTTGTCGAGCCTGCGGCGGGCGGGCTTCGTAGCCCAGGGTCGGGTTCGGTTCGGTGTGGATGTAATCCTGCTCAATGCTTGATTCTAGGCTATGTACAGCCTAGTCAAGCCTGGGCCAATCGCCGGAGTCATTTCCTGCAATCCACGGCCTCAGACCGCTGCGGGTTCGCGTGCGTTCCGCAGTTGCTTCTGACTTGAGGGGAGAGTTGGGTAGAATCGGTTCTTTTTTACCTTGAAGGAAGGCTAATGCCTCAGCCCTACAGTGCGCGCAGCCGCGCCATCGAACCTTTCCATGTGATGGCGCTGCTGGCCCGCGCCAACGAGCTGCAGGCGGCGGGGCACGACGTCATTCACCTGGAGATCGGCGAGCCGGACTTCACCACCGCCGAGCCGATCATCCAGGCCGGCCAGGCGGCGTTGGCCGCGGGCAAGACCCGCTACACCGCGGCCCGTGGGATCCCCGAGTTGCGCGAGGCCATCGCCGGTTTCTATGGCCAGCGCTATGGCGTGCAGATCGACCCGCGGCGCATCCTGGTGACGCCGGGCGGCTCGGGCGCGTTGTTGCTCGCCAGTGCCCTGCTGGTGGACCCGGGCAAGCATTGGCTGCTGGCCGACCCCGGCTATCCGTGCAACCGTCACTTCCTGCGGCTGGTGGAGGGCGCGGCGCAGCTGGTGCCGGTGGGCCCGGAGGTGCGTTATCAATTGACCCCGGACCTGGTGGATCGCTACTGGGACCAGGACAGCGTCGGCGCGTTGGTGGCATCGCCGGCCAACCCGACCGGGACGATCCTTTCCCGGGATGAACTGGCGGGCTTGTCCAAGGCCATCAAGGCGCACAACGGCCACCTGGTGGTGGACGAGATCTATCACGGCCTGACCTACGGCACCGATGCCGCCAGCGTGCTGGAAGTGGATGACGACGCCTTTGTCCTGAATAGTTTTTCCAAGTATTTCGGCATGACCGGTTGGCGGCTCGGCTGGCTGGTGGCGCCCTCGGCGGCCGTCAGCGAGCTGGAAAAGCTCGCGCAGAACCTTTACATCAGCGCCCCGAGCATGGCCCAGCACGCGGCCCTGGCTTGCTTTGAACCGGCCACCATCGAGATCTTCGAGCAACGTCGGGCCGAGTTTGCGTTACGCCGCGATTTCCTCCTGCCGGCCTTGCGGGCGTTGGGCTTCGGCATTGCCGTGGAGCCGGAAGGGGCGTTCTACCTCTACGCCGATATCAGCGCCTTCGGCGGCGACG
The DNA here is from genome assembly GCA_001023535.1 of Pseudomonas chlororaphis. Lineage (NCBI taxonomy): Bacteria > Pseudomonadati > Pseudomonadota > Gammaproteobacteria > Pseudomonadales > Pseudomonadaceae > Pseudomonas > Pseudomonas chlororaphis. The sequence goes on along the minus strand of CP011020.1, from coordinate 1,749,563 downwards.
CGTTCGCGTTCTGCCAACACTTCCTGGAAACCGAACACGTGGCCTTCACCCCGGGTCTGGATTTTGGCCGCTATCAAGCCGGCCATCACGTGCGCTTCGCCTACACCCAGAGCCTGGGACGACTCCAGGAAGCGGTGGCGCGAATCGAACGTGGACTGCGGAGCTGGCAAGGCTGATGCGTTTCTCTCCTGCGTTAGAAGAAGGTCGCCTGATTCGACGTTACAAGCGTTTTCTCGCTGATATCGAGACCGTTCAGGGCGAACTGCTCACTATTCATTGTCCGAACACCGGCTCGATGCTCAATTGCATGGCGCCTGGTGCACGCGTTTGGTTCAGCCGCTCCAACGACCCCAAGCGCAAGTTGCCGGGCACCTGGGAACTAGGCGAGACCCCTCAGGGACGGCTCGCCTGCATTAATACGGCGCGGGCCAACACCCTGGTCGAGGAAGCCCTGCGCGCCGGGGTCATCAGTGAACTGAACGGGTTCATCGGGCTCAAGCGCGAAGTGGCCTATGGTCAGGAAAACAGCCGTATCGATTTTCGGCTGGACTACGAACAGGGCTCGGCCTGGGTCGAAGTCAAAAGTGTGACGTTGGGGTTCGACGACACCCCGGTGGCGGCGTTTCCCGATGCGGTGACCCAGCGTGGGGCCAAGCATCTGCGCGAGCTGGCCAGCCTGGCCCGGCAAGGTATACGGGCGGTGCAATTGTATTGCGTGAACCTGAGCGGGATCGAAGCGGTGCGTCCGGCGCACGAAATCGATCCGGCGTACGCCGCCGCGCTGCGTGAAGCGATTGCGGCGGGGGTGCAGGTGCTGGCCTACGGCGTCACGCTGACGCCTGAGCAGATGTGGGTGGACCGACCGTTGCCGGTGCTGTCGGCCCCGTTAGAGCTCGACCCAGAGACCTTGCTCGTCCTCCCGGCTGTCTAGCGCCGTCAGGAATTGGCCGGCACACGGACCGGCCACGCATTCGCCGTTCTCGATCAGGAACAAGGCGCCGTGGGTGGCGCAGTGGATCAGGCTGGCGCTGGGGTCGAGGAACTGGTCCGGTTGCCATTCCAGTGGCACGCCGCGGTGCGGGCAGCGATTGACGTAAACGTAGGCCTGGCCTGCGCGGCGCACGGCCATCACCTTGCGTCCATCGAGGTCGAAGCCGCGGCTGCCGTTGTCGGGCAGTTCGGCGCTGTTACATAGAAACTTCATGGGTGTCTCTACACATCGGTGGGAGAGCCTCGAGGCGGGCGCGAGCCTGCGAAGGGTTCAAGCTTGACGGTCAAATGAAAGCAATCATCAAATGGCGCCTTCTCGCGGATGGCTGAGGATACTTGCCCTGGCCAGTTCATGCTCGGTCCCCTGTACAACTTCTTTGAGGAAGCCGCCTGATGCGTCTGAGTAACCGCGTGGCTGCGCTCTTCGCCAGCCCGGGCGCCGCAGTGCTCAAGCCGCGAAGCCTGTTCGTCGGCTTGGGCCTGTTGTGCCTGCTGGCGACCTGGCTGTCCCTGGCCTTGGGGTCGGTGAGCCTGCCACTGCTCGACACGGTGCGGGCGGCGTTGCGGTTATCGGGGCTGCCGGTGTCGGCCGATGGCCTGGAGCAGGCTGAGCTGATCCTCGGCCAGATTCGTTTGCCACGCACCTTGCTGGGCCTGACGGTGGGCGGGGTGTTGGCATTGTCTGGCGTGGCGATGCAGGGGTTGTTCCGCAATCCACTGGCCGATCCGGGGCTGGTGGGGGTCTCCAGTGGCGCTGCACTGGGCGCCGCGTTCGCCATTGTCGGCGGTTCGGCGCTGGGCGGAGTCCCGCAAGCGTTCAGCCCCTATGTACTGTCACTGTGTGCGTTCCTGGGTGGGCTCGGGGTCACGGCGCTGGTGTATCGCCTGGGGCGGCGCAACGGCCAGGCGCATGTGGCGACCATGCTGTTGGCAGGCATTGCCCTGACCGCGCTGTCGGGATCGGCCGTGGGCCTGTTCACCTACCTGGCGGACGATGCGACCCTGCGCACCCTGGCGTTCTGGAACCTGGGCAGTCTCAACGGCGCCAGCTACGCCAGGCTGTGGCCATTGCTCCTGGTCAGCACGGGCGTGGCGCTTTGGTTGCCGCGTCGGGCGCAGGCGCTCAATGCATTGTTGCTGGGAGAGTCCGAGGCCGCTCACCTGGGTGTTGACGTCGAACGGCTCAAGCGCGAACTGGTGTTCTGCACGGCCCTGGGTGTGGGCGCGGCGGTGGCGGCGGCCGGCCTGATCGGGTTCGTTGGATTGGTGGTGCCGCACCTGGTCCGATTGCTGGCGGGGCCCGACCATCGGGTGTTGCTGCCCGCCTCCGTGCTGGCGGGGGCGAGCCTGCTGCTGTTCGCCGACCTGGTGGCACGCCTGGTCCTGGCTCCGGCAGAGCTGCCGATAGGGATCGTCACTGCCTTTATCGGCGCGCCGTTCTTCCTTTATTTATTGCTGCGAGGGCGCGCCTGATGTTGCGAGCGCAGAACCTGCAGGTCCAGCGTGGCAAGCACACCGTGTTGACCGACATCGACCTGCGGCTAAACCCCGGCGAAGTGCTCGGTGTGCTCGGGCCCAACGGTGCCGGTAAAAGTAGCTTGCTGGCCGGCCTGTGTGGCGACTTGCGCCCGACCCAGGGACAGGTCTGGCTGGATGATCGACCGCTGGCCCAATGGGAGGGCCCCGAGCGCGCGCGACGCCTGGCGGTCTTGCCACAGTCCTCGACCCTGGATTTTGCCTTCCGGGTCGAAGAGGTGGTCGGTCTGGGTCGCCTGCCGCATCAAACGGGGCGCGTGCGGGACGGGCAGGTCGTCGCTGCGGCGCTGCAAGCGGCCGACGCCTCGCACCTGCATGGGCGCAGTTACCTGGCGTTGTCCGGCGGCGAGCGCCAGCGTGTGCACCTGGCGCGGGTACTGGCGCAGTTGTGGCCGGGTGAGGCGGGGCAGGTCCTGCTGCTGGACGAGCCAACGTCCATGCTCGATCCATTGCATCAGCACACCCTCCTGCAAGCGGTGCGCGGGTTTGCCGATCGCGGCGCCGCCGTACTGGTGATCCTGCATGACCTGAACCTGGCGGCGCGCTACTGTGATCGCCTGTTGCTGCTTGCGTCGGGGCAGTCGGTTGCCATGGGCACCCCCCAAGAGGTACTGCGCCCGGATTCGCTCAAGGCCGTGTTCGGCCTGGAAGTTCTCGTGCAACCCCATCCGGAGCGCGGGCACCCGTTGATCATTGCCCGTTGAGGGCCTGTCGAGGATATGGACATGCGCCTGATTCTGCTGCTTGCACTGAGCATCCTGGCGGCCTGCCAGAGTGTCGCACCGCCCCCGGTCAGCGGGCGAATCGTGGATTTGCACAGCGGCCAGGCCGTGACGCCCCAGAGGTTGGTCGAGCGCCTGGCAGTGGCGCCGCGGGTGGTGGTGGGCGAGCAGCACGACAACCGCGACCATCACACGCTGCAGCGCTGGTTGCTCCAGGCTTTGGGCGCAGAGCGGGCCCAAGGCAGTCTGTTGCTGGAAATGCTGACCCCGTCGCAGCAGCCACGGGTGGATGCGCTCCGCCAACGATCCACAATGCCCAACGACCTGCCCGCCGTCCTGGCTTGGTCGCCGGGTTGGGATTGGAGCCTGTATGGGCCCGTCGTCGAGTTTGCCCTGGCACAGCGCTACCCGTTGCTGGCCGCCAATCTGGATGCCACCGAAATCCAGCGATTCTATCGGCAGCCGCCGGCCTTGCAGGGCGATCGCAGCAATGCGGTTGCCGTGAAAGACGTGTTATTGGGGCAGATCCGCGAGTCCCATTGCGGCCTGCTGCCGGAATCGCAAATGCCGGCGATGCTGGCGGTGCAGCAACAGCGTGACCGGCGCATGGCCGAACGCCTGCTGCAAGCGCCGACGCCCGCATTGTTGTTGGCGGGTGCCTGGCACGGGCGAAAGGACCTCGGCGTACCGTTGCACATGCTGGACCTGGGCGCCGATGAAGCGCCGATCGTTCTGATGCTGGCCGAGGAGGGCAGCGACGTGACCCCGGCCATGGCCGATTACGTGTGGTACACCCCGGCCACTGCGTCACAGGATTACTGTGCGCAGATGCGTGAACAGTCCGAAAGGTGATTTTTGCGGGCAAAAAAAGACCCGGCAAAAGCCGGGTCAAATAACCGTGATTAGCCTGATGAGGAGATATCTGAGAGTCCGAACCAAGGGCTGTTCAAATATCGACCAGTCTCGCGACCGGATGTGGTAATCATAGCGATTCTCATTACCATGTCAAACATTGTTTCGTGATTCGCTGAAATTACCCTGCAACGAGGTGCGAAGAGGCCGTCAGGACTTGTGCCGTGTCGTCATGGCGTCCAGCTGTTTATTGAGGGCTTCCTTGCGTTCGGCGGGAACGTCATTCCAGTGCACGTCCAGCAACGCGCCCTCGATCGCATACAGCAATACCTTGGAAGCCCGGAAACCGCGGGTGCGCACGGCGCGATAAGCATCCACCGCACCGAGCCGGCGCAGATCCGAGGCACTGTGGATGCCCACGGCGTGCAGCCACTGGGCTGATGTCTTGCCCAGATTCTTCAGGTGTTGCAGTTCATCATTCATCGAGCCTCCTTGCGACGGCCGATCGGTGCGGTGGGCAAGCTTCTGAGCAGTGTAGCGGTCAGTAGGAAAAGCGTGATTCTTTGGTGGGATTAGTTGCGAAAGCTTCTAAGGCATTACGCACGATCGAGGCGGCAACAAGCCTGTTTCAGCGCAGGCGGGGGCGCTGGAAGGGGGGACCAGGGAACGAGCCTGCTCGCGAAGGCGCCAGCAACACTGACACCCCATCGGGAGCAGCCCTGTCGTCAACGGGTGCGGTAGCGCAATCGGGTGCCGAAGTTCATCGACATCAGGATCTCGTCCGCGGACAACTCGGGCGGGAAGTAGGCACCGGATATTTGCGCGTGGGCCAGGCTCGCGCCCTCCAGCGATGCCTTGCGGAAGTCGATCCCGCGCAGATCGGCAGATCGGAAGTAAGCGTCGGTGAAATCCACGTCGTCTGCGTTCAGTTCGCGCAGGTCAAGGCCACGAAAATCGCCGCCACGCATGTCGACCGGACCCTGCGGACGCTCGCTGTTGAAGCCGGCGATATCGTCTTTGCGCAGCAAGGCGTACAGCGGGGTATTGAGAAGCTTGGGAAGGCTCATGTCACATCACCTGTTGGTTTTATGACGCCAGTATAGTGCCACTATTTGGCGGCCGTGAAGCCGAGCGTCGCTTCACGGCCGAAATAGTTTTCTACAGACCTGGCAGGCGTTGGCGGATCTGCGCGACCACGACGTCGAGTGTCCCGCTTTCGTTGGTCTGGACCCGTTTGCTGCAAAGGATTTCCGCTGGAGTAAGGGCTTCCCGGTTGGCTTGCTGGGCAGCGATGACGGCCAGGTTCGCATCGGAAGGGTCGTTCTGGTCGGCCTGGCGCTGCGCCAGCCAGCTTTCGATCACTGCCTGCGGTGCATTGCAGTCAAGGATCAGGAACGGAGCGCCCGTGGCTTCGGCGATTTTCGCGGCGGCATCGCGCTGGTCACGCTTGAGGTAGGTCGCGTCGATCACCACGGGGAAGCCGGCGCGCAGGATGACGTCGGCGATTTCATGCAGGCGGCCGTAAGTGGCGCTGCTGGCGTCGCTGCTATAGATGCCGGCCTGTGGATCGTTGGGCACTTGCTGCTCGCCGAACAGGCGCTTGCGCTCTACGTCCGAGCGCAGGCGAATGGCGCCCAGGGCTTCGACCAGGCGCATGGCGACGTGGCTTTTGCCGACTGCCGAAACACCGTGGGTAATGGCCAGGAAGCGTGAAGGAATGGTGCTGTAGCTTTCGGCCAGGTTGGCGTAGTTGCGGTACTGGCGCAGGGTGGTGGCGCGCTGCACTGGATCGGCTTCGGCCGGCATGCTGAACAGTGCGATCTTGGCGCGCACCAGGGCGCGGTAGGCTTTATAGAAGTTCAGCAGTTCCAGCCCGTGGTAGTCGCCGGTCAGTTCCAGGTACTGGCTGATGAAGCGTCGCGCCAGCGACTTGAGGCCACGGTCCTCCAGGTCCATCGCCAGGAACGCGGTGTCGCCGTAGACGTCGGTGAAGCGGAACGGCTCGTTGAATTCGATGCAGTCGAAAATCACCACCTTGGCGTCGATCACCGTGGCGTTGCCCAGGTGGATGTCGCCATGGCATTCGCGGATGAAGCCTTCGGCCTTGCGCTGGATGAACAGTGGCTTGAGGCGCTCGAAACTGCTGTCGGCCCACGCTTGCAGGGCTTCGAGTTGCAGCAGATCGGCCTTGTCGCTGAGGAACGGGCGAATCTGTTCGAAGTTCTGGCTCACCGGGGCCATCACGCTCTCCGGGGTGCCGGCGGCGTTATCGGCCGGGACTTTGGGTGTAGAGAGATGGAACTGGGCGATCTGCGCGGCCATTTCGTCGATGTGCGCGGTGGTCAGCTCGCCATTGGCTTGCAGCGTGCTGAGCAGTTGGCTCTGCGGGAACTGGCGCATTTTCAGCGCGTACTCGATGACCGGCCCGTCGCCACCCAGTTGAGGGGCTTCGGCGCTGCCGGTCACAGGCAGCACTTCCAGGTACAGGTCTTGGGTCAGGCGTTGGTTCAGCCGCAGTTCTTCGCCGCAAAAATGCTTGCGCGCCTCGAGGCTGGTGAAGTCGAGGAAACCGAAGTTGACCGGTTTCTTGAATTTGTAGGCGTAGGGCCCGGTGAGCAATACCCAGGAAATATGCGTCTCGATGACCTGAAACCCTTCGACGGGATGCGGGTAGAGGGCCGGGTTTTGCAGGGCAGCGATCAGGGACTGGCTCACGGGCGATCCTTCATAGTCTGGGAAAATTCACGGCCGTCATTATGGCGGCAAGTGTCGTGAACGCAAACAGGCTGGCCTGGGTGCCAAGCGGGGCCATCGGGCTCATGTTGAACCGTAGCAAAGTGCGTATAATCCGCCGCCATGACTCGTACTCGATCCCCCCGAACCCCCAAGAAACCACCCGCCAGCCGCCTTCGGCCCTGGCTGGGCTGGGCCCTTAAACTCAGCCTGGTCGGCCTCGTCGTGCTCGCCGGTTTCGCGGTCTACCTCGATGCCGTGGTCCAGGAGAAGTTCTCCGGCAAGCGCTGGACCATCCCGGCCAAGGTCTACGCCAGGCCGCTGGAGCTGTTCGTCGGACAGAAGCTGAGCCGCGACGACTTCCTGACTGAACTCGATGCCCTGGGCTATCGTCGCGAAAGCGTCGCCAATGGCCCGGGCGCGGCCTCGGTCAATGGCAATACCGTCGACCTCAACACCCGTGGCTTCCAGTTCTATGAAGGCATGGAGCAACCGCAGCCGGTGCGGGTGCGTTTTTCCGGTGACTACGTCGCGGCGCTGACCGGCGCCAATAACGCCAGCCTGTCGGTGGTGCGTCTCGAACCGCTGCTGATCGGCGGCCTGTACCCCAAGAACCTGGAAGACCGGATCCTGATCAAGATCGACCAGGTGCCACCGTTCCTGCTCGATACGCTGATCGCCGTCGAAGACCGTGATTTCTACCATCACTTTGGCGTCTCGCCCAAGTCGATTGCCCGCGCCGTCTGGGTCAACACGTCCTCGGGCCATATGCGTCAGGGTGGCAGTACCTTGACCCAGCAGTTGGTCAAGAACTTCTACCTGACCAACGAACGCAGCCTCACCCGCAAGCTCACCGAAGCCATGATGGCGCTGCTGTTGGAGCTGCATTACGACAAGCAGGAGATTCTCGAGGCCTACCTCAACGAGGTCTTCATCGGCCAGGACGGTCAGCGCGCCGTGCACGGTTTTGGTCTCGCCAGCCAGTTCTTCTTCAGCCAGCCGTTGTCCGAGCTCAAGCTGCACCAGGTGGCGTTGCTGGTGGGCATGGTCAAGGGGCCGTCTTCCTACAACCCGCGGCGTTACCCGGAACGCGCCCTCGAGCGGCGCAACCTGGTGCTCGACCTGTTGCAGCAGCAAGGCGTGGCGACGGCCGAGCAAGTGGAGGCCGCGAAGAAGATGCCGCTGGGCGTGACCAAGCGTGGCAGCCTGGCGGACAGCTCGTTCCCCGGCTTCATGGACCTGGTCAAACGCCAGTTGCGTGAAGACTACCGAGACGAGGACTTGACCGAAGAAGGGCTGCGAATTTTCACCAGCTTCGACCCGATCCTGCAGATGAAGGCCGAGGCATCGGTGGATGACACCTTCAAGCGCCTCGGCGCGCGCAAGGGCGCCGACGAAGTCGAAGCCGCCATGGTCGTGACCAACCCGGAAACCGGTGAAGTCCAGGCCATGATCGGCAGTCGCCAGGCCAGTTTCGCCGGTTTCAACCGGGCACTGGATGCGGTCCGCCCGATTGGCTCGCTGATCAAGCCGGCGGTGTACCTCACCGCCCTGGAAAAACCCAGCCAGTACACGCTGACCAGTTGGCTGTCGGACGAGGCGTTTTCGGTCAAGGGCGCCGATGGCCAGGTCTGGAAGCCGCAGAACTACGACCGGCGTTCCCACGGCACGGTCTTCCTCTATCAGGGGCTGGCGCATTCCTACAACCTGTCAACCGCTCGCCTGGGCCTTGAAGTCGGCGTGCCGAACGTGCTCAAGACCGTCGCGCGCCTGGGAGTGAGCCGCGAATTGCCGGCCTTCCCATCGATGCTGCTGGGGGCGGGCGGCCTTACGCCGATTGAAGTGGCGGCGATGTACCAGACGCTGGCCAACGGCGGCTTCAACACGCCGATGCGCGGGATTCGCAGTGTGCTGACTGCCGATGGCGAACCGCTCAAGCGGTATCCGTTCCAGATCCAGCAACGGTTCGATCCGGCGTCCATCTACCTGATCCAGAGCGCGATGCAGCGGGTCATGCGCGAAGGCACCGGCAGCTCGGTCTATAACGTGTTGCCCCGGACCCTGACCCTGGCCGGCAAGACCGGTACCAGTAACGATTCGCGTGACAGTTGGTTCGCCGGTTTCAGCCAGGATCTGCTGGCGGTGGTCTGGCTCGGCCGCGACGACAATGGCAAGACCCCGTTTACCGGTGCCACCGGCGCGCTCCAGGTCTGGACCAGTTTCATGCGCAAGGCCGACCCGTTGCCGCTGGACATGCCGCAACCGGACAATATCGTCCAGGCCTGGGTGGATTCGCGTACGGGCCAAGGCTCCGACGCCAATTGCCCGGGTGCGGTACAGATGCCGTATATTCGCGGCAGCGAGCCTCCACCCGGTGCTGCCTGTGGTAGCCAGAATCCCGCCGAATCGGTGATGGATTGGGTCAAGGACTGGATGAATTAAGCAAAGAGGGTTTCAAGTGAACAAGTGGTTGATTCCAGCGGTAACGGCCGTGGCTTTGCTCAGTGGTTGCTCTACCGTACAGCGCGGTTCGATTCCGGTCGTTGATTCCGGCACGGCGGTGTCCAACAGCGAGCGCGTCTCGGCCAATGGCGGTTTCCGGCAGACGACGGTGAAACGTCCGACCCAGGGCCAGGCCCAGGCGATTCCCCAGGGCGACTCCGGTGTCGTCGTGATGATTCCAGGTGGCGGCGCCACGACCTCGGCTCCGATCAGCAGCACGCCGATCACGCCAGGACCGATCACGCCAGGGCCTATCGAGACGTCGCCGATCAACCAGGGCAGCTACAGCATGCCTTCGACGCCGAGCAGTATCCCGTCGGCCAGCTCGGGTGGCTTGTCCGCCGATGAACAGCTGGACGGTCCGGTGCTGGCGCTGTTGACCACGGCGCAACAGCAACAGGCCGGTGGTGACCTCAACGGTGCGTCGTCGAGCCTTGAGCGTGCCCAGCGTGTTGCGCCGCGTGAGCCACAGGTCCTGTATCGCCTGGCCCAGGTGCGCATGGCCCAAGGCGACGCGCCGCAAGCCGAGCAGCTTGCCCGTCGTGGCCTGACCTTCACCAGCGGTCGTCCGGCACTTCAGGCCAGTCTGTGGGAGTTGATCGCTCAGGCCCGTGAGAAACAAGGCGATCCAGCTGGCGCGGCCCTGGCCCGTCAGAAGGCCAAGGTCTCGCTCTGATGGATACGCGTTTTCCCCAAATCGCCGATCAGCTTCTGCTGATCGAGCGGGAGCTGCGGGTCCAGGGCTGGTGGAGCGAGCAGTCGCCCTCGGCCGAAGCACTGGCCAGTGTCGAGCCATTCGCGGTCGACACCCTGGACTTCGAGCAATGGCTGCAATGGATCTTCCTGCCACGCATGAAAGCCATCCTGGAAAACGACCTGCCGCTGCCCAACGCCTCCGGCATTCTGGCGATGGCGGAGATGGTCTATGCCCAGCGCCCGGGGCAGGGCATCGAGTTGCAGCGGCTGCTGTCGCAGTTCGACCAGTTGATCAGCCGCGCCAGCTGACTTTCTTCACTGGCAGTTTTCCTCTATCTGCTTGCGGGTCTCATCGATCCGCTGGCGCCGCTGCTCGTCGCTGAGGCGGCGCATTTCACCTTCCACGTCCTCCCGTACCCTCGGGTTGTTCTGCAGTTGCGCCAGGTTGGTCCGGGCCTGCTCGCAGAACGCCTTGAGCTGGGCTTCCTGCTCGGCGACCTGTTTCTTGACCTGCTGATCGATGGCCTTCTGGTCGCCAACGACCCCACCGGACGGCGGCGACGCAGCCTTGGCGGGCGCGGGCGGGGTGGATTTGATCATGGTTGCGGCTTGCTCGCCTTCGGGCGGCTGGGCACTGAAATGGGTAACGCCCTGGGCGTCCACCCATTTATAGACCTGGCCGGCCACACAGATTGGGCTCAGGCCAACCAGCAGGCTGGCCGTCAAGAAGAACATTCGCATGCTGTTTCCTTGTCATGGGTTGCGCAATTGAAGCTAACACAGTTGCCGTTTATAGGTTTTTTCTTGCGTTCTCATGCGCTTACTTCGAATAAAGCACATTGACGTCTTGACTTGCAGAGGGCGAAACAGAAGAATCCAAAGTCCGCTGTAGAGGGACTGCCAGAAGCAGGCCCACTCGGCAGATCATGAGGCGCACATCCGCGCCGACCTGTTACACCCGCAACGCGTTACCTCGCGCTGGGTGGGAAAGGCCCGCAACACTTGGGACGATCCCAATACTTGCTCAGTCAGTGCTGACGTAGTCGGCGACCACCGTCGCTCATGCTCTGCCGAGAAGTAAACCTATTAAGACCCGTCCCCTTTCGTGGGCCGGTATTCTGGCGTTTTAGAGGTGAACAACGTGGAGCTTTTATCTGGCGGTGAGATGCTCGTCCGCTTTTTGCGCGACGAAGGCGTCAAATATATCTATGGGTACCCGGGTGGTGCTCTTCTTCATGTCTATGATGCCCTGTTCAAAGAGCCGGAAGTGACCCACATCCTGGTTCGTCACGAGCAAGCGGCGACCCACATGGCCGACGGCTATGCCCGTGCCACCGGCAAGGCCGGCGTGGTGTTGGTGACTTCCGGTCCAGGCGCCACGAACGCCATCACCGGTATCGCCACCGCCTACATGGACTCTATCCCGATGGTGATCATCTCCGGTCAGGTGCCCAGCACCATGGTCGGCACCGATGCGTTCCAGGAAACCGACATGATCGGTATCTCCCGGCCGATCGTGAAGCACAGCTTCATGATCAAGCACGCGTCGGAAATCCCCGAGGTCATGAAGAAGGCCTTCTACCTGGCTGAATCCGGTCGTCCAGGCCCGGTCGTGGTCGACGTGCCGAAAGACATGACCAACCCGGCCGAGAAGTTCGAATACATCTTCCCGAAGAAAGCCAAGCTTCGCTCCTACAGCCCGGCCGTACGCGGTCACTCCGGGCAGATCCGCAAGGCAGCCGAAATGCTCCTGGCGGCCAAGCGTCCCGTTTTGTATTCGGGTGGCGGCGTGATCCTCGGTGGTGGCTCCGCGCCGCTGACCGAACTGGCGAAAATGCTCAACCTGCCGGTGACCAATACGCTGATGGGCCTGGGTGCGTTTCCGGGCACCGATCGCCAGTTCATCGGCATGCTCGGCATGCACGGCAGCTACACCGCCAACCTGGCGATGCACCATGCCGACGTGATCCTGGCTGTTGGGGCGCGCTTCGATGACCGTGTCATCAACGGTGCGTCGAAGTTCTGCCCGAACGCCAAGATCATCCATATCGACATCGACCCGGCTTCCATCTCCAAGACGATCAAGGCAGACGTGCCTATCGTCGGTCCCGTAGAGAGCGTGCTGACCGAAATGGTCGCCATCCTCAAGGAAATCGGCGAGACCCCGAACAAGGAAGCGCTGGCCAGTTGGTGGAAGCAGGTCGATGAATGGCGCGGCGATCGCGGACTGTTCCCTTACGACAAGGGCGACGGTAGCGTGATCAAGCCGCAGACCGTGATCGAAACCCTCTGCGAAGTCACCAAGGGCGATGCCTTCGTGACCTCCGACGTGGGCCAGCACCAGATGTTCGCTGCGCAGTACTACAAGTTCAACAAGCCCAACCGCTGGATCAACTCCGGCGGCCTGGGCACCATGGGCTTCGGTTTCCCGGCGGCCATGGGCATCCAGTTGAGCTTCCCGGATGCCGACGTCGCCTGCGTCACCGGCGAGGGCAGCATCCAGATGAACATCCAGGAACTGTCCACCTGCCTGCAATACGGCTTGCCGGTGAAGATCGTGATCCTGAACAACGGTGTACTGGGTATGGTTCGCCAGTGGCAGGACATGAGCTACGGCAGCCGTCACTCGCATTCCTACATGGAATCGCTGCCTGACTTCGTCAAGCTGGCAGAGGCCTATGGTCACGTCGGCGTACGCATTACCGAGTCGAAAGACTTGAAGACGAAAATGGAGGAAGCGTTCGCCATGAAGGATCGCCTGGTGGTGATCGATATTGCGGTCGACACCAGCGAGCACGTCTACCCGATGCAGATCAAAGACGGCTCCATGCGCGATATGTGGCTGAGCAAGACGGAGCGTACCTAATCATGCGACATATTATTTCCCTGCTTCTGGAAAACGAACCGGGTGCGCTGTCTCGTGTTGTGGGCCTGTTCTCACAGCGCAACTACAACATCGAAAGCCTGACCGTGGCGCCAACCGAGGACCCGACCCTGTCGCGTCTGACGCTGACCACTGTCGGGCACGATGAGATCATCGAGCAGATCACCAAGAACCTGAACAAGCTGATCGAGGTGGTCAAGCTGGTGGACCTGTCGGAAAGTGCTCACATCGAGCGCGAACTGATGCTGGTCAAGGTCAAGGCCACCGGCGCCCAGCGCGCCGAGATCAAACGCACTACCGATATTTATCGTGGGCAGATCGTCGATGTCAGCGCCAGCGTCTATACCGTTCAATTGACCGGTACCAGCGACAAGCTCGACAGCTTCATCCAGTCGATCGGCACTGCCTCGATTCTGGAAACCGTACGCAGTGGTGTCACCGGGATTGCCCGTGGCGACAAAGTACTGAGCATCTAAACCAAATTAGCGAATGGCCTGAACGGCCGGATAGAGAGGAAATTCATGAAAGTTTTCTACGATAAAGACTGCGACCTGTCGATCATCCAGGGCAAGAAAGTCGCGATCATCGGCTACGGTTCCCAGGGCCACGCGCAAGCTTGCAACCTGAAAGACTCCGGCGTTGACGTGACCGTCGGCCTGCGTAAAGGCTCGTCCACCGTTGCCAAGGCAGAAGCCCATGGCCTGAAAGTGGCTGACGTGGCTTCCGCCGTTGCCGCTGCCGACCTGGTAATGATCCTGACCCCGGACGAATTCCAGGGCGCGCTGTACCGCGACGAGATCGAGCCGAACATCAAGAAAGGCGCAACCCTGGCCTTCTCCCACGGCTTCTCGATCCACTACAACCAGGTCGTGCCGCGTGCCGACCTCGACGTGATCATGATCGCGCCGAAGGCACCGGGCCACACCGTGCGTTCCGAGTTCGTGAAGGGCGGCGGTATCCCTGACCTGATCGCGATCTACCAGGACGCTTCGGGCAACGCCAAGAATGTCGCTCTGTCCTACGCGGCAGGTGTGGGTGGCGGTCGTACCGGCATCATCGAAACCACCTTCAAGGACGAGACCGAAACCGACCTGTTCGGCGAACAAGCCGTTCTGTGCGGCGGTACCGTCGAACTGGTGAAAGCCGGTTTCGAAACCCTGGTCGAAGCGGGCTACGCGCCAGAAATGGCTTACTTCGAGTGCCTGCACGAACTGAAGCTGATCGTTGACCTCATGTACGAAGGCGGTATCGCCAACATGAACTACTCGATCTCCAACAACGCCGAATACGGCGAGTATGTGACCGGTCCGGAAGTGATCAACGCCGAATCCCGTCAGGCCATGCGCAACGCCCTGAAACGTATTCAGGACGGCGAATACGCCAAGATGTTCATCAGCGAAGGGGCTACCGGCTATCCTTCGATGACCGCCAAGCGTCGTAACAACGCTGCGCACGGTATCGAAATCATCGGTGAGCAACTGCGCTCGATGATGCCGTGGATCAGCGCCAACAAGATCGTCGACAAAGCCAAGAACTAAGTCGCGAGCTTGATCGAAAAACGCGGCCTCGGCCGCGTTTTTTCGTTTGGGCGATGGCTTCTGGTATAAAGCTGCATCGTTTGCGGCCGAACCGTCGTCCCAGACGCCTGTCGAATTTTTTCACACCGTTGCAAGGTACTGTCCATGAGCGAACGCCCCGACGAGCCAAACCAGGCTCCTGACGCCGAAAGCCTGCTGCCCATCGATGAGCACATCGAAGAAGGCCATGACGCTGAAGGCCGTAAGGTCCGGCATCGTGGCATCTATCTGTTGCCGAATCTGTTTACCACTGCGAACCTCTTCGCCGGCTTCTATTCCATCATCAACTCCATGAGTGCCCAGGCGGCATTGAGTGCCGGCGACAGCGTGGGGGCGAGCCGCTATTTCGCTTTCGCCGCCATCGCCATCTTTGTCGCCATGGTGCTCGATGGCCTGGACGGGCGCGTGGCCCGCATGACCAACACCCAAAGCGCATTCGGCGCCGAATATGACTCCCTGTCCGACATGGTCGCCTTCGGCGTGGCGCCGGCCTTGCTGGCGTTTGGTTGGGCGTTGGGAGACATGGGCAAGGTCGGCTGGATGGTCGCCTTCATCTATGTGGCGGGGGCGGCGTTGCGCCTGGCGCGTTTCAATACCCAGGTAGGCAAGGCGGACAAGCGCTACTTCATCGGGCTCGCCAGCCCGGCCGCTGCGGGCGTGGTAGCGGGCGTCGTCTGGGCGTTCAGCGATTACGGCATACAGGGTTCGAAGATGTCGTTCCTCGTCGCGCTGCTGGTGGCGGCGGCCGGGATGCTGATGGTCAGCAACATCAAGTACAACAGCTTCAAGGAGCTGGACCTGAAGGGGCGCGTGCCATTCGTTGCGATTTTGGCGGTCGTGCTGGTGTTCGCGGTGGTCTTCAGTGATCCGCCACGCATCCTGCTGCTGATCTTCCTCGCCTACGCGGCCTCCGGTCCGGTTCAGTATTTGTTGCGTCTTCGCCGGCGCTAAACGTTGCCTTAATGTAATTTCCCCCATACTCCGCAGTCTATTGGTGCAACTGCCCTCCAATACTGCGGAGTTGTCATGCTGATCAAGATCCCCAAGTCGTCCGACTGCCGTGAATCGGACGTCACGCCCGAATCCTTCTATCTCTCCCGTCGCCAGGTACTCGGTGCATCCATGGCTGGGCTGGCCGTAAGCAGCCTGCCACGCTGGGCGAGTGCTGCCGACGCCGCACGTTATGCCGAGGTCGAGCCCGGCAAGGCGCCATCGTGGTTTACCGAGAAACTGCCGTCTATCCAATGGGGGGCGGTGACCGTCAAGAACGAAACCATCACCCCGTTCAAGGATGCAACCCACTACAACAACTTCTACGAGTTCGGCACCGACAAGGGTGACCCGGCCGCCAATGCCGGTTCCTTGAAAACCGAACCCTGGAGCGTGCTAGTGGATGGCGAGGTCGGCAAGCCGGGGCGCTATGCGTTGGAAGACTTCATGAAGCCCTATCAACTGGAGGAGCGGATCTATCGATTGCGCTGTGTCGAGGCGTGGTCAATGGTCATCCCGTGGATTGGCTTTCCCATCTCGGCGTTGCTCAAGCAGGTCGAGCCTACTTCCAAGGCTAAATACATCCGTTTCGAAACCTTGCAGGACCCTAAGGTGATGCCGGGACAGCGTTCCGGTTTTGCCCTGATCGACTGGCCTTATGTGGAAGGGCTGCGACTGGACGAGGCGATGAATCCTCTGGCCATCCTGGCAGTCGGGATGTATGGCCGCGAACTGCCCAATCAGAATGGTGCGCCTCTGCGGTTGGTGGTGCCGTGGAAGTACGGCTTCAAGAGTGTCAAGTCGATCGTGCGCATCAGCCTGGTGAGTGAGCAGCCGAAGACCACCTGGCAGAGCATTGCGGCCGATGAGTACGGCTTCTATGCCAACGTCAACCCGACGGTCGACCATCCGCGCTGGACCCAGGCCCATGAGCGTCGGTTGCCGAGCGGGCTGTTCAGTCCCAATGTTCGCGATACCTTGATGTTCAATGGTTACCAGGACGAGGTGGCCTCCCTGTATGCAGGGATGGACTTGAGGAAGGACTACTGATGCGTTTTCCAGTGTGGCGGGTGGGTGTCTTCCTTGCGGCGGCGGGCTGGCCGTTGGTTTGGCTTTACCAGGCGTTGACGAATACGTTGGGGCCTGACCCGGGCAAAGTACTGGTGGACAGGCTTGGGCTGGGCACGCTGATCCTCTTGTTGATCACCTTGAGCATGACTCCGCTGCAGAAGCTGACCGGCTGGGCGGGGTGGATGGCGGTCAGGCGCCAGTTGGGGTTGTGGTGTTTCACTTATGTCGTGCTGCACTTGAGCGGGTACGCCGCGTTCATCCTGGGCTTCGATTGGTCGCAGTTGGGTGTTGAGCTGAGCAAACGGCCCTACATTATTGTCGGCGTGCTCGGGTTTCTCGGCCTGCTGGCCTTGGCGGTTACCTCCAACCGCTACAGCCAGCGCCGGCTTGGGGGGCGCTGGAAAAAACTGCATCGTCTGGTTTACCTGATCCTCGGGCTTGGACTGCTGCACATGCTATGGATCGTGCGAGCGGACCTGAAGGAGTGGTCGATCTATGCGTCTATAGGCGCTGTACTCTTGTTGCTCAGGGTGCCGCCGATTACGCGCCGGATCCCGCGTTTACTAGGCAGGAAAGTACCTTCTGCAACAAAAGCTTAATTAAGTGTTGACGGCAGATTCCAGACGTCTATAATTCGCCCCACTTCCGGCGCAGCCGAAAAGAAAAACTCCTTGAGTTTCAATGAGTTAAACGATTTTCGGCAGTGCAGGGCTTCAGTTCATCGAAGTCCGGAAGCCGTGGATAAGGCGCTGTCGTTTGGCTTTATCAACGGTTCGATCCTCTCGGTCGAAAGCGGTGAAAAAGAGGTGTTGACAGCAGCGAACAACGCTGTAGAATTCGCCTCCCGCTAACGAGAGATCGAAAGCGCAAGTGGTTGAAGTTGTTAGTGTTTCCCACGGGAAACTTTGAAAAACTTCTTAAATAACCGCTTGACAGCAACACCAGGCGCTGTAGAATGCGCGCCTCGGTTGAGACGAAAGAATCAACCACCGCTCTTTAACAACTGAATCAAGCAATTCGTGTGGGTGCTTGTGGAGTCAGACTGCTAGTCAACAGATTATCAGCATCACAAGTTACTCCGCGAGAAATCAAAGATGTAACCAACGATTGCTGAGCCAAGTTTAGGGTTTTCTCAAAACCCAAAGATGTTTGAACTGAAGAGTTTGATCATGGCTCAGATTGAACGCTGGCGGCAGGCCTAACACATGCAAGTCGAGCGGTAGAGAGGTGCTTGCACCTCTTGAGAGCGGCGGACGGGTGAGTAATGCCTAGGAATCTGCCTGGTAGTAGGGGATAACGTTCGGAAACGAACGCTAATACCGCATACGTCCTACGGGAGAAAGCAGGGGACCTTCGGGCCTTGCGCTATCAGATGAGCCTAGGTCGGATTAGCTAGTTGGTGGGGTAATGGCTCACCAAGGCGACGATCCGTAACTGGTCTGAGAGGATGATCAGTCACACTGGAACTGAGACACGGTCCAGACTCCTACGGGAGGCAGCAGTGGGGAATATTGGACAATGGGCGAAAGCCTGATCCAGCCATGCCGCGTGTGTGAAGAAGGTCTTCGGATTGTAAAGCACTTTAAGTTGGGAGGAAGGGTTGTAGATTAATACTCTGCAATTTTGACGTTACCGACAGAATAAGCACCGGCTAACTCTGTGCCAGCAGCCGCGGTAATACAGAGGGTGCAAGCGTTAATCGGAATTACTGGGCGTAAAGCGCGCGTAGGTGGTTAGTTAAGTTGGATGTGAAATCCCCGGGCTCAACCTGGGAACTGCATTCAAAACTGACTGACTAGAGTATGGTAGAGGGTGGTGGAATTTCCTGTGTAGCGGTGAAATGCGTAGATATAGGAAGGAACACCAGTGGCGAAGGCGACCACCTGGACTGATACTGACACTGAGGTGCGAAAGCGTGGGGAGCAAACAGGATTAGATACCCTGGTAGTCCACGCCGTAAACGATGTCAACTAGCCGTTGGGAGCCTTGAGCTCTTAGTGGCGCAGCTAACGCATTAAGTTGACCGCCTGGGGAGTACGGCCGCAAGGTTAAAACTCAAATGAATTGACGGGGGCCCGCACAAGCGGTGGAGCATGTGGTTTAATTCGAAGCAACGCGAAGAACCTTACCAG
Organism: Pseudomonas chlororaphis; assembly: GCA_001023535.1. Lineage (NCBI taxonomy): Bacteria > Pseudomonadati > Pseudomonadota > Gammaproteobacteria > Pseudomonadales > Pseudomonadaceae > Pseudomonas > Pseudomonas chlororaphis. The sequence goes on along the minus strand of CP011020.1, from coordinate 1,730,878 downwards.
GCCTTGACATCCAATGAACTTTCTAGAGATAGATTGGTGCCTTCGGGAACATTGAGACAGGTGCTGCATGGCTGTCGTCAGCTCGTGTCGTGAGATGTTGGGTTAAGTCCCGTAACGAGCGCAACCCTTGTCCTTAGTTACCAGCACGTAATGGTGGGCACTCTAAGGAGACTGCCGGTGACAAACCGGAGGAAGGTGGGGATGACGTCAAGTCATCATGGCCCTTACGGCCTGGGCTACACACGTGCTACAATGGTCGGTACAGAGGGTTGCCAAGCCGCGAGGTGGAGCTAATCCCATAAAACCGATCGTAGTCCGGATCGCAGTCTGCAACTCGACTGCGTGAAGTCGGAATCGCTAGTAATCGCGAATCAGAATGTCGCGGTGAATACGTTCCCGGGCCTTGTACACACCGCCCGTCACACCATGGGAGTGGGTTGCACCAGAAGTAGCTAGTCTAACCTTCGGGAGGACGGTTACCACGGTGTGATTCATGACTGGGGTGAAGTCGTAACAAGGTAGCCGTAGGGGAACCTGCGGCTGGATCACCTCCTTAATCGACGACATCAGCTGCTCCATAAGTTCCCACACGAATTGCTTGATTCATTGAAGAAGACGAAAAGAAGCAGCCCGAAATTGGGTCTGTAGCTCAGTTGGTTAGAGCGCACCCCTGATAAGGGTGAGGTCGGCAGTTCGAATCTGCCCAGACCCACCAATTTTGTGTGGGAAACGCCTGTAGAAATACGGGGCCATAGCTCAGCTGGGAGAGCGCCTGCCTTGCACGCAGGAGGTCAACGGTTCGATCCCGTTTGGCTCCACCACTACTGCTTCTGTTTGTAGAAAGCTTAGAAATGAGCATTCCATCATTGTGATGGTGAATGTTGATTTCTAGTCTTTGACTAGTTCGTTCTTTAAAAATTTGGGTATGTGATAGAAAGATAGACTGAACGTTACTTTCACTGGTAACGGATCAGGCTAAGGTAAAATTTGTGAGTTCTCTTAATTGAGAAATTCGAATTTTCGGCGAATGTCGTCTTCACAGTATAACCAGATTGCTTGGGGTTATATGGTCAAGTGAAGAAGCGCATACGGTGGATGCCTTGGCAGTCAGAGGCGATGAAAGACGTGGTAGCCTGCGAAAAGCTTCGGGGAGTCGGCAAACAGACTTTGATCCGGAGATGTCTGAATGGGGGAACCCAGCCATCATAAGATGGTTATCTTGTACTGAATACATAGGTGCAAGAGGCGAACCAGGGGAACTGAAACATCTAAGTACCCTGAGGAAAAGAAATCAACCGAGATTCCCTTAGTAGTGGCGAGCGAACGGGGACTAGCCCTTAAGTGGCTTTGAGATTAGCGGAACGCTCTGGAAAGTGCGGCCATAGTGGGTGATAGCCCTGTACGCGAAAATCTCTTAGTCATGAAATCGAGTAGGACGGAGCACGAGAAACTTTGTCTGAATATGGGGGGACCATCCTCCAAGGCTAAATACTACTGACTGACCGATAGTGAACTAGTACCGTGAGGGAAAGGCGAAAAGAACCCCGGAGAGGGGAGTGAAATAGATCCTGAAACCGTATGCGTACAAGCAGTGGGAGCCCACTTTGTTGGGTGACTGCGTACCTTTTGTATAATGGGTCAGCGACTTATTTTCAGTGGCGAGCTTAACCGAATAGGGGAGGCGTAGCGAAAGCGAGTCTTAATAGGGCGTCTAGTCGCTGGGAATAGACCCGAAACCGGGCGATCTATCCATGGGCAGGTTGAAGGTTGGGTAACACTAACTGGAGGACCGAACCGACTACCGTTGAAAAGTTAGCGGATGACCTGTGGATCGGAGTGAAAGGCTAATCAAGCTCGGAGATAGCTGGTTCTCCTCGAAAGCTATTTAGGTAGCGCCTCATGTATCACTGTAGGGGGTAGAGCACTGTTTCGGCTAGGGGGTCATCCCGACTTACCAAACCGATGCAAACTCCGAATACCTACAAGTGCCGAGCATGGGAGACACACGGCGGGTGCTAACGTCCGTCGTGAAAAGGGAAACAACCCAGACCGTCAGCTAAGGTCCCAAAGTTATGGTTAAGTGGGAAACGATGTGGGAAGGCTTAGACAGCTAGGAGGTTGGCTTAGAAGCAGCCACCCTTTAAAGAAAGCGTAATAGCTCACTAGTCGAGTCGGCCTGCGCGGAAGATGTAACGGGGCTCAAACCATACACCGAAGCTACGGGTATCACCCTCGGGTGATGCGGTAGAGGAGCGTTCTGTAAGCCTGTGAAGGTGAGTTGAGAAGCTTGCTGGAGGTATCAGAAGTGCGAATGCTGACATGAGTAACGACAATGGGTGTGAAAAACACCCACGCCGAAAGACCAAGGTTTCCTGCGCAACGTTAATCGACGCAGGGTTAGTCGGTCCCTAAGGCGAGGCTGAAAAGCGTAGTCGATGGAAAACAGGTTAATATTCCTGTACTTCTGGTTATTGCGATGGAGGGACGGAGAAGGCTAGGCCAGCTTGGCGTTGGTTGTCCAAGTTTAAGGTGGTAGGCTGGAATCTTAGGTAAATCCGGGATTCTAAGGCCGAGAGCTGATGACGAGTTACCCTTTGGGTGACGAAGTGGTTGATGCCATGCTTCCAAGAAAAGCTTCTAAGCTTCAGGTAACCAGGAACCGTACCCCAAACCGACACAGGTGGTTGGGTAGAGAATACCAAGGCGCTTGAGAGAACTCGGGTGAAGGAACTAGGCAAAATGGCACCGTAACTTCGGGAGAAGGTGCGCCGGTGAGGGTGAAGCACTTGCTGCGTAAGCCCACGCCGGTCGAAGATACCAGGCCGCTGCGACTGTTTATTAAAAACACAGCACTCTGCAAACACGAAAGTGGACGTATAGGGTGTGACGCCTGCCCGGTGCCGGAAGGTTAATTGATGGGGTTAGCTAACGCGAAGCTCTTGATCGAAGCCCCGGTAAACGGCGGCCGTAACTATAACGGTCCTAAGGTAGCGAAATTCCTTGTCGGGTAAGTTCCGACCTGCACGAATGGCGTAACGATGGCGGCGCTGTCTCCACCCGAGACTCAGTGAAATTGAAATCGCTGTGAAGATGCAGTGTATCCGCGGCTAGACGGAAAGACCCCGTGAACCTTTACTATAGCTTTGCACTGGACTTTGAATTTGCTTGTGTAGGATAGGTGGGAGGCTTTGAAGCGTGGACGCCAGTCTGCGTGGAGCCATCCTTGAAATACCACCCTGGCAACTTTGAGGTTCTAACTCAGGTCCGTTATCCGGATCGAGGACAGTGTATGGTGGGTAGTTTGACTGGGGCGGTCTCCTCCTAAAGAGTAACGGAGGAGTACGAAGGTGCGCTCAGACCGGTCGGAAATCGGTCGTAGAGTATAAAGGCAAAAGCGCGCTTGACTGCGAGACAGACACGTCGAGCAGGTACGAAAGTAGGTCTTAGTGATCCGGTGGTTCTGTATGGAAGGGCCATCGCTCAACGGATAAAAGGTACTCCGGGGATAACAGGCTGATACCGCCCAAGAGTTCATATCGACGGCGGTGTTTGGCACCTCGATGTCGGCTCATCACATCCTGGGGCTGAAGCCGGTCCCAAGGGTATGGCTGTTCGCCATTTAAAGTGGTACGCGAGCTGGGTTTAGAACGTCGTGAGACAGTTCGGTCCCTATCTGCCGTGGACGTTTGAGATTTGAGAGGGGCTGCTCCTAGTACGAGAGGACCGGAGTGGACGAACCTCTGGTGTTCCGGTTGTCACGCCAGTGGCATTGCCGGGTAGCTATGTTCGGAAAAGATAACCGCTGAAAGCATCTAAGCGGGAAACTTGCCTCAAGATGAGATCTCACTGGAGCCTTGAGCTCCCTGAAGGGCCGTCGAAGACTACGACGTTGATAGGCAGGGTGTGTAAGCGCTGTGAGGCGTTGAGCTAACCTGTACTAATTGCCCGTGAGGCTTGACCATATAACACCCAAGCAATTTGCGCTTAGAAAGCCAGATTGCGGTGTGGTGAAGACGAAACGAACCGAAAGTTTGCGGCTCACACCCGATCACATACCCGATTTGCTGGAACGCTGAAAAGCGCGCTGGCTCAAGAATTTCTTGACGACCATAGAGCATTGGAACCACCTGATCCCATCCCGAACTCAGCAGTGAAACGATGCATCGCCGATGGTAGTGTGGGGTTTCCCCATGTGAGAGTAGGTCATCGTCAAGATTAAATTCCGAAACCCCAATTGCGAAAGCAGTTGGGGTTTTGTTTTAGTAGAAGTTATCGATTTTCTCCGGCTCGTTGTTGTTGAACGGGCGGGACACAGAATTTCTTGACGACCATAGAGCATTGGAACCACCTGATCCCATCCCGAACTCAGAAGTGAAACGATGCATCGCCGATGGTAGTGTGGGGTTTCCCCATGTGAGAGTAGGTCATCGTCAAGATTGAATTCCCAAAACCCCTGTCTGCTGACGCAGACAGGGGTTTTGTCGTTTTGGGCCGGTAATCGGATCAAGCGCTGATTGTCCGTGATGCCCCGGCAAACCCCGTTGCCGTTGCTATGCTGTGATAGTCGGGGTACCTCGAACCAAGGGCCCGCGACGTCACTGGTCATGGGGATTCCAATAATGAAAAACCCTTATGCTCCTGGCTTCTGGTGCGCGATTGCGGCGTTGTTGCTGCTCTCGGCCACCTACTTCTATGGCGTCATGCTCACTCACCAGATCGACAAGGCGCTGCTCTTCCTGGACAGCGCGGCGGCGTTGATCGGTGTGATCTCCATCGCAACCGTGGCCTGGGCATCCTTGCAAGGCCAACGCATCAAGAAAAAACACCTTGAGCAAGGCAAGACCCTGGTGCTGATCTGGGACACCAAGGTGGCGCTGCGGCGAGTGGAAACAGTGTTCGACCGATACTTCTGGGGCAGCTACTGGCAGCCGGGCCGCACTTTTCAGGAGGTCATGGGAGAGCTCACCGGCACTCCGCTGGAAAAGAGTCTCGAAGCCCTGAAGGTCCAATGCGCCGCCTTGGACAAGCAAGTCACCCAGGACGGTTGGCATTGGCTCAATAACGCACGTGAGCTGTGTGATGTCGCTAACGCCATGGCCCGGGAGCGCTACCAGCTGGATTTCTGCGACTCGCGGGCTGACTCATCTGGCGCCGCGGTGATCAACCGTGATTTCGAAGTGCTGGTCTACACATGGAGCGCCCGGCTCAAGACCTTCGACCATCAACTCGACGAAATTGAAGTCCAATATTCGTAGACCACCTCTCAAGAACAGGTTTTTACCCCTTTAAACATTGGGCCCGAAGGCCTGCGTGATGGTAATCTCCCCTCCACTTCACGGCGTCGAGCCACACCCCTTTGCGGGTCAGGGAAGACGACGGCTTTCTTCAACCATGGATATCAATCGGGTCACTCATGAATAAATCAGCAAGCGTACTTCTGGGTATCGTCGTGGCGGTCGGTGCGATCAGCGCGGGAGGCGCGTGGTACACCGGCACCAAGCTCGAAGGCGTGCTGCAAAAAGCGATTGTCGACAGCAACAAGCAAATGCAAACGGCCATGGCAGGTTCCAATAGCACCGCCGTCCTGGAGCTGGTTTCCATGGAACGTGGCACGTTCAGCAGCACCGCTCACTATCGTCTCAAGGGTGAGGGCGAGGTGTTTGGTGGTGAGCCGGTCGAGCTGCTGCTCGTCGACAAGATCGAACACGGTCCAATCCCGTTCTCGCGTTTGGTAACGCTCAAGTGGTTGCCAGTCATGGCCACCAGCCATACCGAGCTGGAGCCCAACCCGCTGACTGAAAAGTGGTTCGCTGCCACCCAGGGCAAGTCGCCGCTCAAGGGCGTGACCAACCTGGGTTATGACGAGTCCTTCAACGGCACCTATGAACTGTTGCCGCTGGACACCAAGCTGGATGAGAAAACCCAGCTGATCTTCTCTGGCCTGAAAATCGATATGGCCGCCAGTGCCCAAGGGCAGAAGGTCAAGGCTGACGGCTACATGGACAGCATCAAGCTGACCACGGTCAGCGAAGACCAGACACCGGTGCACGTCGAGGTAAACGGCCTGACGCTGGCCAGCAATCTGAGCAAAAGCACCTATGGCTACTACATGGGTGACAACACCGTATTGCTGAGCAACATCAAGTCCACCTTTGGCGAGCCGAAGTCGGTGCTGGGCCTGAAAAACCTGGAGATGAAGAACAGCAGCTCCGAAAACGGCACCAGTGCCTCCGGGCGCGCCGACTACAAGATCGGTGAGCTGTCGTACAACGACAAGACCATCGGTGCTGCGCAGATGGCTGTGAGCCTGAAGAACCTGGACATTCCGGCCACGATGTCGCTGATGCAGATCTACCAGACCAAGCTGCAACCCTACGAGAAAGCCGCCGCTGAAGCCGCTGCTGCCGGCGAGCCAACGCCTGAGTTGAACCTGACTGAAGCCGAGGAAGCGCAGGTCAAAGCCGATCTGGAGAGGATCCTGGCCGGCGCCCCGCAAATCGCTTTGGAGAACCTGTCGTTCAGTACCGCCAACGGTGAAAGCCGTGCGAGCCTGGTCGTCGACCTGGCCAAGCCGCAATCCATGGACCTGCCGCCTGATGAGCTGGGCCGCCAACTGCTCGCCCTGCTGGAGTTCAACCTCAAGGTGTCCAAGCCGATGCTGGCGGACCTGATCACTGTTCAGGCCCAGATGGAAGGCCAGACGGATGCCAAGATGATCGCCGACCAGGCCACCGCCACCAGCGATATGTTCAGTGCCATGGCCGTTGGCACGCAGCTGGCGACGCTTGATGGCAATGACGTGGTGACCAAGCTGCACTACGCCAACAATCAGGTTGATTTCAACGGTCAGAAGATGACAGTGGAGCAATTCACCGCGTTTGTGATGAATCAGATTGGCGGTGGCGTCGCGGTCCAGTAAACCGCCTCGCGCTGCATCCAGGCCGGCCCGTGCACTGCGCACGGGCCGGTTTTTTTTCGCCCGCGAAACCTTCGTTGAAATCTGTATCGATTCTGAAGAATTGTGGCGTTGCGAAAGATGACCGCTCGGACAGTGCAAAACTAAGCCCATTAGAGCTTGGCTGGATTCCTTTGATCCGGCTTCCTGTTTGATGGGCAAGGGGGCACTGCGACCCGGCTGGCCATGTAAGGATGCTGACGAATGCCGCGTACCGTGGGTCCCTTTATTCAACGTGGTTTACGCCCGCTGTTTCGCATGGCGCTGTGCGGTCAATTGTGCTGGCCGATGCTCGCGTTTGCCGACACGGCTTATGACCAGAAGGTGCTCGATGCCCGAGCGGGTCACTACACGCCCGCCTTGACCGTGTTGCGCCAGGTTCCGGCCGGCCAGGCCAGCGCCGGGCAAATCAGTGATCATCTGCAGATCGCCAGTTGGGCCGGCCTCGATGCCGAGGTGGTCGACGTCTATGAAACCCAAGGTCGTTATCGCGACCTGCCGGTCCAGGCACTGAGCGCAACGGCCCGCGCCTATCGCAATCTCAAACGCTGGGACGCGGCGGCGCAGGTGTATCGCCAGGCGTTGCGGATCGACCCACAGAACCCGGACCTGCAACTGGGCCTGGCCCTGACCCAGGCCGATGGCGGCAAACCCGATGAAGCCGTCAGCCGCGCCCGGGCTCTGGTCCAAGCGAAGCCAGCGGACCCGATGCGCCGAATGGCCCTGGGCTACGCCCTGACCCGGGCCAACAATCCCCACGAGGCGTTGTTCGAATACGATCAGGCCTTCGCGCGCGCCGGCCACAACCCCGAAGTCGCCCGCGAATACATCGTCGCCCTGCAACGGGCGCGTTTGCCCGAGCCGGCGCTGCGCCTGGCCCGCCTGCAACCAGGGTTGATCGACCGGGGCATACAGCGCCGCCTGGAAGGCGATGTGGCGGCCGAACGGGTACGCCTGTCGGACATGACCAGCCGCGGCGAACAGGAACGCTTCGTCATTGCCGACCGCGCCCTGGCCGACTACGACAAGCTGCTCGCCACCTGGACCCCGGTGGCGGAGGCCCATGACGACGTGGTGCGTTGGCGAATCGACCGCATGGGCGCCCTCAATGCCCGTGCCCGCCGTGCTGAAGTCATTACCGAATACCAGAAGCTGCTCGCCGAAGGGGTGGGCATTCCGACTTATGCCCTGCGTTGGGTGGCCTCCTCGTACCTGGAGCAGCGGGAGCCGGAGATCGCCGTCGACCTGTACCGACGGATACTCGCGGCGCCGGATGCCGATCCGGCGGACCGCTTCGAAGACAGCACCGCGCTCTACTACGCGCTGCTGGAAAGTGAGCAGTCCGAAGAAGCCCGCGCCTTGGCCGAAGACATGGCCAAGTCCCAACGCCCGCGCATCGAGCTCAAGGGCTTGCCGATCGGCAACCCCAACGACGAATGGATGGACGCCCAGCAGTTGGCTGCCCAGGCCGGAACTTACGGGGCCGATCTGCCCTCGGCCGAGACTCGCCTGGAAAATCTGGTCAGCCAGGGTCCCGGCAACACCGGCATGCGCCTGGCCCAGGCCGATCTGTACCAGGCCCGTGACTGGCCACGCCGTTCGGAAAGCCTGCTCAAGGAAATCGAGGCGACGATCCCGCGCAACCGTGACCTGGAAATTGCCCAGGCCCGTGCCGCGATGGATTTGCAGGAGTGGCGGCAATTGGATGCACTGACCGACGACGTGGTCGCGCGCTACCCGGAAAATGCCCACGTCAAACGCCTGCAACGCCAGCGTGAAGTGCACGACATGGCCGAGCTGCGTATCGAAGCCTACACCGGCAAGAGTTATGGCGGCGGCAACGGTGACGCGGGGGCCGTCACCGGTAGCCGGGACTTTGGTATCGAAACGCTGCTCTACAGCCCGCCGATCGACGAAGACTGGCGGCTGTTCGGCGGCACCGGCTACGCCACCGGTGATTTCGAGGAAGGCACCGGCCATCACCGCTGGCAACGCCTGGGCGTGGAGCGGCGCGCGCGTGACATGACGCTGGAAGCCGAGGTGTCCAACCACGACTACGGCTCCGGCGACAAACAGGGCGCGCGCCTGGCGATGGCCCTGGACGTCAATGATCATTGGCAATACGGCGGCAGCCTGGATTACCTCTCGGCGAACACCCCCTTGCGAGCGCTCAACAGCGGCGTCCGGGCCAATGGTGGCAGTGGTTTCGTGCGTTGGCGGGCCAATGAAAGCCGCGAGTGGCGACTGACCGTCAGCCCGTCTCATTTCAGCGATGGCAATAACCGCCTCGAGACCCAGTTGACTGGTCGCGAGGGCCTCTACAGCGCGCCGCGCCTGCAAGTGGAACTGGGGCTGGAGGTGGCGGCCAGCCGCAACAGTGGTTCCAACGAAGTGCCCTACTTCAACCCCAAGTCGGACTTGAGCGTCATGCCGACGGTGCTCGCCAACCATGTGCTGTATCGCCGTTACGAAACCACCTGGAGTCAGCAATTTCAGGTCGGCGCGGGGGCCTACAGCCAGCGTGACTACAGCACCGTTGCCACGGGATTGCTCAGCTACGGCCAGCGTTTCATCTGGAACGACGTGGTCGAGGCCGGTGCCGCTCTGAGCTGGCTCAACCGCCCTTACGACGGCGATCGCGAAAGCGACCTGCGCCTGCTTGTCGACCTCACCTACCGCTTCTAGAAGAGTTTGAAGATGCCTGTCATTTCGCGATTCATCCTTCTGCTGGGGGTCTTGCTGATCAGCGCTTGTGCCCAGCAGGCCCCGGCCTTCACGCCGCCCGCGCAACGTCCCGTGGCCGCCAACGATGCGCCGTGGCCGAAGAACCACGTGCTCGGCATCGCTTACCACGACGTCGAGGACCTCGACCCGGACCAGGCCCTGGTGGCGGTGCGCACCGAGCGACTGATCGAGCAACTGGCCTGGCTGCGGGAAAACAACTACCAGCCGGTGACCGTGGACCAGATCATCACCGCTCGCAATGGTGGCCCTGAACTGCCGCCGCGTGCGGTACTGCTGAGTTTCGACGACGGTTACTCGAGTTTCTACACCCGCGTCATGCCCATTTTGCGCGCCTACAACTGGCCGGCGATCCTGGCCCCGGTCGGCAGCTGGGTCGACACACCGCTGGATCAACCGGTGGATTTCGCCGGGGTGCCGCGCAAGCGTTCCGAGTTCCTGACCTGGGAGCAGATTCGCGAAGTGTCGAAGTCGGGCCTGGTGGAAATCGCCGCCCACACCGACGCCAACCACAAGGGCGTACTCGCCAACCCGCAAGGCAACCAGCAACCGGCGGCGACCACCCGCCGCTACGATCCCGCCACCGGTCGCTATGAAACCGAGGCCGATTTCCAGGCGCGCTTGCGCAAGGACGTCGTGGCCATTTCCGAAAAAATCCGCAAGGTCACCGGCTATAGCCCACGGGTCTGGGTCTGGCCTTACGGGGAAGCCGACGGCACTGCGTTGCAGGTGATTGGCAGCGAGGGCTATCAGATGGCCCTGACCCTGGAGGATGGACTCGACAGCCTCGATAACCTGATGAGCGGCCCGCGCTTTTTGGTGGCTTCCGACCCGGATGGCGCCCATTTCGCCGAGAGCGTGGTGTCCGTGCAGACGATGGACCCGATGCGCGTGGTCCATGTCGACCTCGATTACGTCTACGACCCGGACCCGGTGCAGCAGGAAGCCAACGTCGGCAAGTTGATCCAGCGCATTTCCGACTTGGGCGCCAACACGGTGTTCCTGCAGGCCTTCGCCGATCCGAAGGGCGACGGCCTGGTGCATTCGCTGTACTTCCCCAACCGTCACCTGCCGGTGCGGGCCGATCTTTTCGACCGGGTGGCCTGGCAACTGCGCACCCGGGCCAATGCCAAGGTCTACGCCTGGATGCCGGTTCTCAGTTTCGCCCTGGACGCGAAACTGCCGCGGGTGCAGCGTTGGAATCCCGAGACCGGCAAGACCGAGGTCGCTGCGGACCAGTACGTACGGTTGTCGCCGTTCGACCCGGCGGTGCGCAAGGTCATTGGCGAAATCTACGAAGACCTGGCGCGGATGAGCTCGTTGGATGGGGTCCTGTATCACGACGACGCGGTGTTCTCCGACTTCGAGGACGCCGGCCCCGCTGCGCTGAAAGTCTACGCGGCCAACGGCTTGCCGACGTCCATGGCGGCCCTGCGGGACGACCCGGCGACGATGCAGCGCTGGACTCGTTTCAAGAGCCGTTACCTGATCGACTTCACCCATGAACTCACCGCCAAGGTCCGGGCGATTCGAGGCCCGCAGGTTCTGACGGCGCGCAATATCTTTGCCGAGCCGATGCTCAACCCTTCGAGCGAAGCCTGGTTTGCCCAGAACCTCGACGACTTTCTCAATGCCTACGACTGGACGGCGCCGATGGCCATGCCGTTGATGGAAAAACAAACGCGCCAGCAATCCGGCCCCTGGCTGGAGCGCCTGGTCCAGACGGTCAAGTCCCGCCCCGGAGCCCTCAAGCGCACCGTGTTCGAATTGCAGGCGCGTGATTGGGACAGCCAGCCGGTGGCCGACATCGACGGCGAACTGCTCGCCGACTGGATGGGGCGCCTCAAGCGCCAGGGCGTGACCAGTTTCGGCTACTACCCGGACAACTTCATCGAAGACCAGCCCGCTGTGAAAACCGTGCGGCCGGCGCTCTCCAACAAGTGGAATCCTTGACATGCTCGACAGACTGCTCGCCCTGCTGGTGCTGGCGATCGTCCTTGGGGTGCCCCTGGGCCTGATCTTCCTGGTCACCGGGCAATTCCTGATGGACTTCGTGTTCTTCTATCCGTTGTTCATGTCCGGGCTGTGGATCGCCGGCGGCCTGTATTTCTGGCTGCACTGGGAGCGCCACTGGCCCTGGCAGGACGACACCTTGCCGCCGCCCCTGGCCGGCGAGCCGCTGATCAGCATCCTGATCCCGTGCTTCAACGAAGGTGACAACGTCGCCGACACGATTCACGCTGCGCTGGGCCAGCATTATCCGAACATCGAAGTCATCGCCATCAACGACGGCTCGAAGGACAACACCGCCCAGATGCTCGACCAACTGGCCGCCGAGGACCCGCGCCTGCGCGTGCTGCACCTGGCGGAAAACCAGGGCAAGGCCGTGGCACTGCGCATGGGGGCCATCGCGGCGCGCAGTGAGTACCTGGTGTGCATCGACGGTGACGCGTTGCTGGCGCCCAACACCTGCGCCTACCTGGTGGCACCGATGTTGGAGAACGCCCGCCTTGGCGCGGTGACCGGCAACCCGCGTATCCGCACCCGCTCGACCTTGATCGGCCGGGTCCAGGTCGGTGAGTTCTCCTCGATCATCGGCTTGATCAAGCGCACCCAGCGGGTTTTCGGGCGGATCTTCACCGTCTCCGGCGTGATCGTCGCCTTCCGTCGCACGGCCCTGCACCGGGTCGGCTACTGGAGCCCGGACATGATCACCGAAGACATCGACATCAGTTGGAAGCTGCAACTGGACCACTGGAGCATCTTCTACGAACCCCGTGCGCTGTGCTGGATCCTCATGCCCGAAACCCTGCGCGGCCTGTGGCGGCAGCGCCTGCGCTGGGCCCAGGGTGGTGCCGAAGTGCTGTTCAAGAACATCCGTGGCATCTGGCAGTACCGGCACCGTTACCTGTGGCCGTTGCTGTTCGAATACTGCCTGTCCACCGGTTGGGCCTTCACGTTCCTGTTGTCGGTGATCTTCTGGGGCGTTGGCAAGTTCGTGGCGTTGCCGGCGGCCATTGCCGTCGATCACCTCATGCCGCCAGCCTTCACCGGGCTGCTGCTGGCGGTGGTGTGCCTGATGCAATTCGGAGTGAGCATCCTGATCGATCGTCGTTACGAAAAAGGCCTTTGGCACATCATGTTCTGGGTGGTCTGGTACCCGTTGGTGTTCTGGCTGATCAGCCTGTTCACGACCTTGGTGAGCTTTCCGAAAGTGCTGTTCGGCCAGCATCAGAAGCGGGCGCGCTGGGTCAGCCCGGACCGCGGTATCAAGCCGTTCGATGATCAGGAAGAGGAAGTGATCCGATGAAAATTATCAGGACCCGACAGCGACCTTTTCTGGTGCTCATCGATGCGTTCATTACCGTGCTGGCGTGGGTCGGGCTGTTGTACCTGCTGGTCAACGGGCTCTGGCCGCTGTTCGACAGCCACGCCGGCCCCCGCCTGGGCGGCTCGCTGGTCGATACCCTCGCGACCTTGCAGGTGTATGGCTGGATCGCACTGGTCAACGCGGTGCTGCTGATCGCCTGGGCGCGGTATCAGCAGCGCAAGAGCCGCAGTTTTGCCCAGCGGCGGCTGCCGGCGCCGGTGGTGGACGACCAAGGCTTGAGCGACAGCTTCAAGTTGACCGACGAACGCCTGGAAACGCTGCGCCAGCCGGGCTCGAAGATCATCCACAACAATCAGGACGGCGATATCAGCCACGTCGTGCCGCATTTCCACCTGCTCGGCCCTGACCTGCAACCACCGCCCCTGGCCCCGCTGGAACGGCCGCGGGTCATCCACCTGCCGGCCGATCAGTCCGTGCACTGATACACGCTACAAAACGGTGGGCGCGAGCTTGCTCGCGATGGGGACGACTCATCGATATTGACGTCGACCGACCCACCGCTATCGCGAGCAAGCTCGCTCCCACAGGGATTGGGGTGGATGTGGGCAGGCCTACGACGAAAAATCCCGCACCAGTCGCCAGGCCTCGTCCACCGGCAACGGTTGTTTCATGCGTTGTGCCAATGCCGCCATGGCCCGGCCTTCGTCGCACGCCACGGCCGCGGCCACGAGGCCGTTCTTGCCCAACAGGGCGATGAAGGGGGGATGTTCCGGCGTGCCCTTGAATTCCACCTCGTCCCAGTGTTCGGCGTGGCCGAGGTAGTCATAGCGTTTGCCGAAGTGATAGGTCCAGAAGAACGGCACGTCCAAGTAATGCTCGTCGCCACCGAGCATGTTCGCGGCAGCGATGCGCGCGTGCTGCTGGGCCAGCCGCCAGTGTTCGATGCGTTGGGGCTGACCGCTGAGGGGAAAGGTCGCGATATCGCCGACGGCCCACAATCCGTCCGTCACCCGCATGCCCGCGTCAACGCTCAGTGACAGGTCCTGTTGCCGTGGCAGGTCGGCAAACGGTTCGGTAGCGGGGCGTACGCCGACACCGATGATCACCAGGTCGGCGGCCAGGCGCTGGCCGTTATCCAGCACCACGGCTTCGACCTTGTGCGCGCCCTCGATTCCGGCCGCTTCGCCGTCGGTGCGATACACCACGCCATTGGCCTGGTGCAGGGCGAGGATCGCCTTGCCGACGCTTTCGCCCAACTGTGCGGCAAAGGGCACCGGATGCCGGGCCAGGACGGTGACCTCCAATTCGCGTTTGCGCAGGGAGGAGGCGACCTCCATGGCAATGAAACTGTCGCCGATGATCACCGCCCGCTGCCCGGGTCGGACTGTGTCGAGAATCTGCCGGGCGTGGGCGATCGAGCGCAGCACGAACACCTGCGGCAGATCGATGCCGGGCAGCGCGGGCGTCTTCGGCTCCCCGCCCGTGGCAATGAGCGCGGCATCGTAGCCCAGGCGCCGGCCGTCTGCGAGCTGGATCTGTCGGGCATGGGGGTCAAGATGGGTGACCTCGCCATGGAGCCGTTCGATGCGTTGCTGCGTGAAGTAAGTTTCATCGCGCAGCGGCACTGTCTCGTTGACGGCCATGTCGCCGGCCAACACGTACTTGCTCAGTACCGTGCGGTCGTAGCTGGCTTCGGCCTCTCGGTCGATCAACAGGATTCGGCCGCCAAATCCCTTCTCCCGCAACGCCGCCGCGCCTGCCGTGCCGGCTGCACCGGCGCCGATGATGACGAAGGTGCGAGGGTCGTCGGCGGGCGGAATTTTATCGGCCGGCAGCGGTTGGTCGTCGACCCAGACATCGGCGCCGCGCACCTCGACGTGATAACGGGCCAGGCTGTCGAGGGCCGGCGGTTCGCACAGGGCGCCGTCTTCGAGGCGAAACGCCGCCTTGTGCCAAGGGCAGATCAGCCTTCCATGGCACACCGCACCTTTGGCCAGCGGTGCGCCGGCGTGCGGGCATTTGCCCTGGAAAGCCCGCACCTGATCGCCTGAACGCAGCAGCAGGATGGATGTTTCACCGAGTTTGACTTCGAGGCCGCGGTCTTCGCGCACATCGGCGAAGCGGGCGACTTGATGCATAGGCATGGTCGTTCTCCGGCAGGCATTTGCCGTTGGAGTCTCAGGATCTGAACGAGGTTCAGCGTAATTGTCACTGCAACCGGATGGGCGCTGCGGCTATAGTTCGCAGGCCGTCCATGGCCTGATCCGCATAAGGTGCCCGGTATGACCCGATTGAACTCCCTGACTCCCTGGCTGGCGGCCGTCGCCCTGGTGCTGTGCGCACAAGGCGTTGCCCAGGCCGAAGAGCGCTTCACGCTCAACATCCCCGGTGTGTCGGACGACCGCCTCTTCACCGCCGCCGCGGCCAGCGACGCCAACAACTGTGGCGGCAAGAACATTTCCCCGGCCCTGAGCTGGAACGCCGGCCCGCCCGGTACCCTCAGCTATGCCATCGTCATGTTGGACCCGGACGGTCAACGTGGCCAGGGCGTCGACCATTGGGTCCATTACGGCATCAAGGCCTCCACGCGGCAGATTCCGGCCGGCGCCGGCACCAAGGCCACGCTGGAAGGCATGAGCGGCATCAACAGCAAGAACACCCGTGGCTACATCGGTCCGTGCCCACCCATTGGTGACAGCGCGCATCATTACCTGATCCAGCTCTTCGCCCTGGACCTGCCGCCGGATGCCTTGCCCGCGGGCCTGACGCGCGCCCAGTTGATGGAAAAAATCAACGGCCATGTCTTGCGCAACAGCAGCGTCGTGCGGCGCTACCACCGCTGATCAGCCCGCACGAACCCTGTGGCGAGGGAGTTTACCGTGGGGCCAGAGCGGCCCCCCGAACCTCAACATTGGCATCACGGGCCAAAAGCGAGCACTATCGAGGCCCTGTTCATTCATGCCGGAGGATGGCGATGACGCAGAAACCCGACGGCATCGCCCGCCTCAAGAACTGCCCTACCAAGGGCGATGAAATACGCCGGGCCATCGCCCAGAGCCGCAAGGACTTCCTGCCCGCCGATGAGGCCGACGAAGTCGAAGAGGCCGCGCCGGCCCAACCCGTGGACCCTCGCGACAGCTGAGCCGTCGCCCTTTCCCAACTGTTCAAATCTGCCCATGACTGCCAACACTCATTTACCAGGCGAGCGATTCAGCCGATCCGACTACAAGACCCTAGGCCTCGCTGCCCTGGGCGGGGCGCTGGAAATCTACGACTTCATCATTTTCGTGTTCTTCGCCCTGACCCTCAGCCAGTTGTTCTTTCCCCCGGAAATGCCCGATTGGCTGCGCTTGCTGCAAAGCTTCGGGATCTTTGCCACCGGCTACCTGGCCCGGCCCCTGGGCGGCATTCTCATGGCGCACTTCGCTGATCGGCTGGGGCGCAAGCGGGTGTTCAGCCTGAGCATCCTGATGATGGCCTTGCCCTGCCTGCTCATCGGGGTGATGCCGACCTACGCGCAAATCGGTTATTTCGCCCCGTTGCTATTGTTGGCGTTGCGCATCCTGCAGGGCGCGGCGGTGGGCGGAGAAGTTCCCAGCGCCTGGGTGTTCGTGGCCGAGCACGCGCCGCTGCATCATCGCGGTTACGCGCTGGGCTTCCTCCAGGCGGGGCTGACGTTCGGTTACTTGCTGGGCGCCCTGACGGCCACCGCGCTGGCGCGGATCTACACACCGCAGGAGATTCTCGATTACGCCTGGCGCCTGCCGTTCCTGCTGGGCGGCCTCTTTGGCGTGATCGGCGTCTGGCTGCGCCGCTGGCTGAGCGAAACGCCGATCTTCATGGCGTTGCAGGCCAATCGCGAAGGGTCGGCTGAACTGCCGTTGCGCACGGTCCTGCGTGAGCACCGCCAGGCCTTGCTGCCCGCTGTCATCCTGACCTGCGTGCTGACGTCCGCCGTGGTGGTGTTCGTGGTCATCACCCCCACCGTGATGCAGAAAAGCTTCGGCCTTACCCCCGGCCACACCTTCGCCCTGAGCAGCCTGGGCATCGTCTTCCTGAACATCGGCTGCGTCCTGGCCGGGCTCATCGTCGACCGCATCGGTGCCTGGCGCACCGTCATGCTTTACAGCCTGTTGCTGCCTCTGGGCATCGCCGTGCTCTACGCCAGCCTGATCAGCGGCAGCGCCTGGCTGGGCCTGGCGTACGCCATCGCCGGCCTGGGCTGTGGCGTGGTCGGTGCGGTGCCTTCGGTGATGGTCAGCCTGTTCCCGGCGAACATCCGTGTGTCCGGTATTTCGTTCACCTACAACATCGCCTATGCGTTGTGGGCCAGCATGACGCCGTTGCTGCTGATTGCGCTGGTGCCGTGGAGCCCGTGGGTGTGCGTGGGGTATAGCGTGGTGATGGGGGCGGTGGGCGTCGCGGCGGCGATGTATTTCTCGCGCCGTCCCATGACGTCGGCGCAGCCCTCATTGGCCTGTGATGCCTAGTTTGCCCAGGTGCCTGCAGGTTGGGTGGCCGTCCTTCAAAGGCGTTCACGCAAGAAGTCCACGAAGGCCCGGGTGCGTGCCGAGCGGCGTCGATCCTGGCTGAAGACGGCATGGATGGGCAATGCCATTGGCAGATATTGGGTAAGCACGTTGGTCACGGTTCCCTGGCGAACGTCGGCGGCGAACAACCAGTGTGGCGAAAGCGAAAGCCCTAAGCCGGCAAGCACCATTTCCCGGATCGCTTCGCTGCTGTTGCTGGTGACGTTGCCCTTGATCGTCACGTGATGGGGCTCGCCAAGGTGGTCGAACTGCCAGACGTCATAATGCTCCAGCAGGGTAAACCCCAGACAGTTATGGCGGCTCAGGTCGGACGGTTCGAGTGGCGTGCCGTGCCGTTGCAAATAGGTAGGGGAGGCATACACCTGGCGCGTGCTCTCGCCGAGCTTCACGGCCACCAGCCCTTCGTGTTTGACCTGGCCGATACGAATGGCCACGTCGATATTTTCCTTCAGCACGTCCTCCTGTTGATCGCTCAGCCTCAGGTCGATCCGAACCTGTGGATGACGCGCCAGGAAGTCACCGATCAAAGGTGCAATGCATAACCGTCCGAAACTCACCGGCGCCGCCACGCGCAGCGGGCCGGCGATCTGCTCCTGTCCGCTGGCGAAACTGAGCCGGGCAGTGTCCAGGCTGGCGAGGATTTCCTTGCTTTGGGCATAGAAGCGCTGGCCTTGGTCGGTCAGCGCCAGATGGCGGGTGCTGCGAGCAAACAGCGCCCCACCCAGGTGTTTCTCCAATCCGCGGATCTGCTTGCTCACCGCCGGTTGACCCAGGTTCAGTTCTCTGGCGACGGCCGAGAACGAGCCGCGTTCCACCACCCGTACAAACACCCGCATTGCCTCGAACAGATCCATGGGATTTGGCCTTTATGAGGAATAAATCCTATCCATTATTGCTTACTTATCGGAATGTTTCGGCGCTCGCACTATAAACCTACCCACTCATTGGAGGTTTACCCGTCATGAACAACACCATGTCTGCTGCCATTGCCGAAGTTGCCCAGGCGCCGCTGGTCGTGCGCTCCATTCCCCGGCCTGCTCCAGGTAATGGACAGGTCCTGATCAAGGTTCAAGCTGTAGGGATAAATCCGTTGGACACCAAGATCGCGACAGGCGGTGGTGCCCATGCTCGTCAGCCGCTGCCGGCTGTATTGGGAATTGACCTGGCCGGGACGGTGCTGGAGCTGGGCGAGGGCGTGGATGACTTTGTTCCCGGCCAGGAGGTCTTCGGCATGGCGGGCGGTATCGGGGGTGCCCAGGGTGCCCTGGCCGAATACATTGTCGTCGATGCTCGCCTGATCGCCCCCAAACCCGCTTCACTGAGCATGCGGGAAGCAGCGGCACTGCCGCTGGTCTTCATCACGGCTTGGGAAGGGCTGGTGGATCGGGCCAACGTCCGGGCCGGCCAGCAAGTACTGATTCATGGTGGCGCGGGAGGTGTCGGTCAAATGGCTGTGCAGATTGCCAGGGCGCGAGGTGCGCAGGTGTATGCCACCGGTTCGATCGGCAGCCTGGATTTCATTCGCGAGCTGGGTGCGACGGCCATTGACTACCGATCCGAGAACACCGACAGCTACGTACGCCTGCACACCAATGGCGAAGGCTTCGACATCGTGTATGACACGGTCGGCGGCTCGACCCTGGACGCGTCGTTCAACGCGGTGAAGACCTACACCGGCCATGTCCTCAGTTGCCTGGGCTGGGGACAACATAGCCTGGCGCCATTGTCGTTTCGTGGCGCGAGCTATTCCGGCGTCTTCACCTTGATGCCCTTGCTGGCCGGCAAAGGCCGCGAGCACCATGGCCAGATTTTGCGGGAGGCGGCAAAGCTGGTTGAGGCCGGGAAGCTGCGGATCAAGGTCGATCCACGGCGGTTTGGCCTGGGCCAAGTCAATGACGCGTTTGCGCAAGTGGCCGAAGGGCGCGGGCAAGGGAAAACGGTGGTGGAAATCGACGCCGAATGATTGGCTCTCCCGTTACGGGTCATGTGCCAGGAAAAGCTCGATCCCTGACGACCGGGGCCCTGGCCTCTGGGGAGGAGCGTCTTGGCAACACAGTCCGGTAAACAGCTTGAGAAGCCCTCCAGACTCCGTAGAATCCGCCGCGTTTACAATCCACTCTTCAAGGACGAGTCCTGATATGCGTTTTCTCGCCACATTCCTGGCCCTCTGCTTCCTGGCGGGCTGTGCCTCCACGCCTGATTACTACATTTCTCCCGCGCCGGTCGCGATCCCCAAGACAGCCACCTACTGGATCGACACCTTCAACGTTGAAGTCGTCGGCAAGAATGAACGCTTCCTGCCTGACGAAACCGTTCGCGAGCAATTGAACAGCGATCTGGTCCTGCGCCTGCTCGATGCCAATCGCTATGCCTCCAGCCGGGAAACAGCGGACTATCTGCTGGACGTGAACACCGTTTACGCGCGCCGCATCCAGGACACCCAGGGCGGCTTCATGAACAAGATCGTTGCCGACGGTACGTACCTTGCCAGCGTTGATTTCAGCTATCAGGTCAAGGTGAAGAAGGACGGCGCCGAGGTGTTGCACTTTGCCCAGGCTCGTGAAGGACTGATGCCGGCCGGGGCGATGGGGCAAATGCAAAACATGAAGAGCATGCTGGGCGCGCTGACCAACAAGGGGAACTCCGATGTAGAGGGGTACTATACCGGCGTGTTGAGCCGCTTTATCGTCGATGATCTGCAAGCCATTCCGTCTCGCTAGCCGCGTCTTGCGCCTGGACATCCTGGGTGACCAGGCGCTGCTGTTTCACCCCACAAAAAATTTTGCCGTCCTTAACCCGAACCGAAAATCCTCCTCGTCTGAGCTTGTGAACGGATTATCCACTCACGAGGTTCTGCCCATGTCCCGTCCATTCCCCTTCCTGCGTCCTGCTGCCCAGGGCTTCGCCGTGACCTTATTGGTTTCGCTGGCCGGTTGTGGGTTGTCGTCACGGGAGAGCGCCGGCCCCATCTCGGCGGCCGACAAGCCCGAGCTGCAACGCGAGGCCGCCGCCGTGCAGCCCTCCGTGGCCAAGTACAGGATCGCGCCAGCCCCGATGCCTTCGCCGATGGTGGCGAGTGATGCCATGTCCCCGGACTACCGCAGCGAGCCGCGCGAACAGTATGAAAAACTGCCGGACAACCCGGTCCACAGCGTCGCCGAAACGCCGGTCTCGACCTTCAGCGTGGATGTCGACACCGGCAGCTACGCCAATGTGCGCCGTTTCCTCAACCAGGGCAGCCTGCCGCCGGAAGGGGCGGTGCGGCTGGAGGAAATGGTCAACTACTTTCCCTACACCTACGCGCTGCCCACCGATGGTTCGCCTTTTGGCGTGACCACCGAAGTGGCTCCGTCGCCGTGGAACCCGCACACCCGGCTGCTGCGCATTGGCATCAAGGCATCCGACCGCGCCGTGGCTGACCTGGCGCCGGCCAACCTGGTGTTCCTGGTGGACGTTTCCGGCTCCATGGACCGCCGCGAAGGCTTGCCGCTGGTCAAGAGCACGCTGAAGCTGCTGGTGGATCAACTGCGCGACCAGGACCGGGTGTCCCTGGTGGTGTATGCCGGCGAATCCCGAGTGGTGCTCAAGCCCACGTCGGGTCGTGAAAAGGCCACCCTCCGCAACGCCATCGACCAATTGAACGCCGGTGGTTCGACCGCCGGGGCGTCGGGCATCGAGCTGGCCTACCAGATGGCGCGGGAGAGCTTCATCGACAACGGCATCAATCGCATCCTGCTGGCCACTGACGGTGACTTCAACGTTGGCATCAGCGACTTCGACAGCCTCAAGCAAATGGCCGTGGACCAGCGCAAGAGCGGTATTTCCCTCACCACGCTGGGTTTCGGCGTGGACAACTACAACGAGCACCTGATGGAGCAACTGGCGGATGCGGGGGATGGTAACTACGCCTACATCGATAACCTGCTCGAAGCGCGCAAAGTGTTGGTGGACCAGCTCAGCTCGACCCTGACCGTGGTGGCCCGGGACGTGAAGTTGCAGGTGGAGTTCAACCCCGCCCAAGTCAGCGAGTACCGCTTGCTGGGCTATGAGAACCGGGCGCTCAAGCGTGAGGATTTCAACAACGACAAGGTCGATGCCGGCGAGATCGGTGCCGGGCATACGGTCACGGCGCTCTACGAAATCGTGCCCAAGGGCGAGAAGGGCTGGTTGGAACCGCTGCGCTATGCCAACCCGCAGGCAAAGAAGGAAGGCACGTCCGGGGAAATGGCGATGCTGCGTGTGCGCTACAAGCCCGCTGAAGGCGGCAGCAGCCGGCTGATCGAGCACCCGATCGCCAGCGCGCAGGCCGAAGACAAGGCCAGCGATGACCTGCGGTTCGCGGCGGCCGTGGCGGCGTTTGCGCAGCAGCTCAAGGGAGATGGGCGCTACACTGGGTCGATGAGTTTGAAGGACACCGCGCAACTGGCCCGTGCTGCCCGCGGTGACGACCCGTTCGGGTTGCGCGCCGAGTTCGTGCAACTGGTCGAGCTCGCCCAGAGCCTCAAGCCCGAGGTCAAGCGCGGCTCCTGAAGAGTCATGGTATCAACCTGTAGAAGCCGGGCTTGTCCGGCTTCTACAAAGGATCGGTGTTGTTTGCAGGATCGCATTTCAATTGGAAGGAGTCCGCCGCCCAAATGCCCACCCCGATCGACTCAGTCAGCGACGAATCGTTGCTGACCCGCTACCGCAACGGTGATGGCGCCAGTTTTGAGATCCTGTATGCGCGGCATCGGCAGGGGCTGTACCGTTTCCTCGTATCCTTGAGCAACAAGGCCGAACTGGCCGAGGAAGTGTTCCAGGACACCTGGCTCAGCCTGATTCGCAGCGCGACCCAGCCACAGGGCCGGGCGAGTTTTCGTACCTGGTTGTTCCAGATTGCCCGTAATCGGCTGATCGACCACTGGCGCAAGCATGGCGTTCATAATCCACTGCATGACAGCTACGACGAACAGCTTCACGTCCAACCCGACGACACCGCCAGCCCCGAGCGACAGTTGAGCCTGAGTCGCGACCAGGCGCGCCTGGAGGCCGCTTTGCAAGCCTTGCCCGAGGACCAGCGCGAGGTCTTCCTGCTGCGCCTGCATGGCGACCTTGAGTTGCCGCAGATCGCCGTTCTGACCGGCGTCCCGTTGGAAACGGTAAAGAGCCGTTTGCGTTACGCCCAGCAGAAGTTGCAGCGCCTGCTGGCCGAGGAGGTACCCGCATGATCGATTCCCGACAGACCCCGGATCCCGCCGACGAAGCGCTGATCGAGCATTTCCGCCAACACACCCGCGGCGAGCCGCCCGCGTCCCTGGACGCCTTCATCCTGGCCACCGCCCAGCGCGAAGCCCCCGCGCCCCGGCCTGGTTTGTGGAAGCGCTGGTGGCTGGCCTGCCAACGACCGCGCTGGCAGATGGCGTTCGCCACGGTGGCAGGTGTCGCGCTGATGATCGGCCTGGTGCTGCGCTCGCCGGTACCCCAGCAAGAACTGGCCGCGCCGGCCTCGCTGGATGAGTCCGCAAGCCAGGCACCCGTCGTGGCCGCAGCGCCCGCGAAGCCGGCCCCCGCGCCGATGGCCCGCATCGCCCCCCAGGCCGAAATGGCCCTGGCACCAGCGCCGGCGAGCCCTGTGCAATCGCTGGCGGACGAGCCCAAGGCTCGGATGAGCAAGTCCGCGGCCGTTGCCCTACCGTCCCTGGAGCAAGGCTTGCAGGAAATACTGCGCCTGCGTCAGGCAGGGGACACCAAGGCGGCGGATGAGAAGCTGCTGGCACTGCACAAGCGCTTCCCCAAGGAAGACTTGCCGGCCCGGCTGGAGGCGTTGCAAAAGCGTTGAGGGACAGGTCTCCCGAGAACGGGATCGCTTCACAGTCGGCAGAAAATGTGCACCGGCCATTATCGCCTGGTTGCCGGGCATGGGGTTACAAATGCAGACATAGCAGGATCAAATGAGCGGAACTATACTCACGATCATGAAAAAGCTGATGCTCGAACTCGACGGAACCGACCCAAGCAAGCTCTCGATGGCTCGCTTGACGGATTATCTGCGTGAGCTCGTTGAGCTCTTCGGCTCTCAAGATGATGTTCATTTTGACTCTATAACTGAAGGCTGTGTCTGTCTGAACACTTGGGTAAAGGATGAGAAATACCCTCACGTTTTGAACAGAGTACGTGAAGCTGCTCAGGGAATTGGGCCTAAGCGTGCAAGGAAGGCATACGCGCAGCTCTCCGCATTGATGGAGCAGGACCGAGTCGACGGGGTCTTGCAAGCAGCGGATGTGAGTATTCTCCAGTTCCCGAAAGCCAAGACATCCCCTCCTCCCATGGTCGTCATCAAGCAGGGTAGCGTTCAGGGACGTCTGTATATCGTAGGCGGGAAAGACGAGACGATTCCTGTCCGGCTTGAGGGCGCTGGTGGTGAAACTCTTCTTTGTGAAGCCGACACGGCGTTGGCTGAACAATTGGGCAAGTTGTTGTTCAAGCAAGTCCGAGTTCATGGAAAGGGCGAGTGGGAAAGTCGACCCCATGGTGGTTGGCGACTGCGGAAAATGTTTATTCAATCTTACGAAAAGCTTGAAAAAAGCTCTTTGCGTAGCGCGGTTACTCAGCTCAAGGATCTTGGTGGCATCACTTGGAGTGAGATGGACGACCCTCATGGGACGATCCAGAACTTAAGGGGATGAGGTGCGCATAGTTCTCGACACCAACGTTCTCGTCCAGGTCCTGGGGAATGCCAAGGATGGTATCGTCTTGGTTGACCCTCTCACCCGTCACCCTGTTGAAAGGGCGGAGGCGAGAGCTGATGCATTGATCGAACAAGTTGATGCCGAGGGCGGGACGGTACTGATACCAACACCTGCTTTGGCCGAGTATTTGGTCGGTATTGATAGGCTCTTCCATCAGAGTCATCTTGATGTCATCAACGGTTTCTCATGTTTTGAGATCGTGTCATTCGATCAGATTGCTGCGGTTGAATGTGCCCGTATGGTTGATGACAACGAGCTGAAAGTGCTTGATCCCGCAGCGACAAAAGCCAAGCTACGGTTTGACCGTCAAATCATTGCCATTGCTCTGGCAACCAACGCTGATGAAATCTGGACCCACGATGCAGGTCTTTATTCCAAGGCTCGACAGTGCGGTCTTCTTGCGAAGTCCTTAGGGGATATTGACCCTTCCCCTGAACAGCTTGAGGTTGATCTCGACCACTGGACCCATCGGATAAGCATGCACCACTGCGCTCCTTTGAATTGTTATGCCCACAAAAAAGCCCCACGTCTTGCGACGTGGGGCTTTTGATCATCTGTATGGTGCACCAGGCGGGATTCGAACCCACGACCCCTGCCTTCGGAGGGCAGTACTCTATCCAGCTGAGCTACTGGTGCAGCGCGGGCGCCATGATACTCATATGCTGGGCGGGCGTCCATGCTGCTGATTTGCCGTTGTTTTCCCAAGGCTGTTCGGGCGTCGGCTACGCTGATCAGAAAAAACGGGCAAATGGGGGTTTTTCGTTCTTTTTTTCGAACAGCCTATTGTCCTCTCCCCCTATCGGCCCTAGGATTCGTTTGAGATTTCAAACGCTCTTGTCTGGGTGCTGAACCGCACGTCTATGCTTATGTGCGTTATTTCTGTGCTTCAGCCCGGTGGATGATTTCCCTGACGGCAGCCCATAAGGCGCCTTTCTACAACTCTAATTCGCTCCGCGTGCGCGCGGTGCTGTTAAGGAAAGCCGACATGCAGCTTAAAGACACCCAGTTGTTCCGCCAGCAAGCCTTTATCGATGGCGCTTGGGTCGATGCGGACAATGGTCAGACGATCAAGGTCACCAACCCGGCAACGGGCGAAGTGCTGGGCACGGTGCCGAAAATGGGCGCTGCCGAAACCCGCCGCGCGATTGAAGCCGCCGACAAGGCGCTGCCGGCCTGGCGTGCGCTGACCGCCAAGGAGCGCGCCAACAAGCTGCGCCGCTGGTACGAATTGCTGATCGAAAACCAGGACGACCTGGGTCGCCTGATGACCCTGGAGCAGGGCAAGCCCCTGGCCGAAGCCAAGGGTGAGATCGTCTATGCCGCGTCCTTCATCGAGTGGTTCGCCGAAGAGGCCAAGCGCATCTACGGTGACGTGATTCCTGGCCACCAGCCCGACAAGCGCCTGATCGTGATCAAGCAGCCGATCGGCGTGACCGCGGCCATTACCCCGTGGAACTTCCCGGCGGCGATGATCACCCGCAAGGCCGGCCCAGCCCTGGCCGCCGGCTGCACCATGGTCATCAAACCGGCTTCGCAAACCCCGTTCTCGGCCCTGGCCCTGGTGGAGCTGGCGCACCGTGCCGGCATTCCGCAAGGCGTGCTGAGCGTGGTCACCGGCAGTGCCGGCGACATCGGCGGCGAGCTGACCAGCAACCCGATCGTGCGCAAACTGTCCTTTACCGGTTCGACCGAGATCGGTCGCCAGCTGATGGCCGAATGCGCCCAGGACATCAAGAAAGTGTCCCTGGAGCTGGGCGGCAACGCACCGTTCATCGTGTTCGACGACGCGGACCTGGATAAGGCCGTCGAGGGCGCGATCATTTCCAAGTACCGCAACAACGGCCAGACCTGCGTCTGCGCCAACCGCCTGTACATCCAGGATTCGGTGTACGACGCGTTCGCCGAGAAACTCAAGGCCGCGGTGGCCAAGCTCAAGATCGGCAACGGTCTGGAAGACGGCACCACCACCGGTCCGTTGATCGACGAGAAAGCCGTCGCCAAGGTCCAGGAGCACATCGCCGATGCTGTCGGCAAAGGCGCGACCGTACTGGCCGGTGGCAAGGCGATGGAAGGCAACTTCTTCGAGCCGACCATCCTGACCAACGTCCCGAAAACCGCTGCCGTGGCCAAGGAAGAGACCTTCGGCCCGCTGGCGCCGCTGTTCCGCTTCAAAGACGAAGCCGAAGTGATCGCGATGTCCAACGACACCGAGTTCGGCCTGGCCTCGTACTTCTATGCCCGTGACCTGGGCCGTGTGTTCCGCGTGGCCGAGGCCCTGGAATACGGCATGGTCGGCGTCAACACCGGGTTGATTTCCAACGAAGTCGCGCCGTTCGGCGGCATCAAGGCTTCGGGCCTGGGCCGTGAAGGCTCCAAGTACGGCATCGAGGATTACCTGGAAATCAAATACCTCTGCCTGGGTATCTGATCCTGCTGCAAGCGCAAAGGGCACGAGAGCGCTGTCCTTTGCGTGCTCCACCTGTTCTGTTTCTTGTGGCCGGAACGCTGCGGCAGTCGATCATCGCATGCTGTCGCAGTTGCCTCCCCGCCATGTATTCCTTGGACTACGCCGACCGATGAGCGGCGAATGAGGACTGTAATGAGCAAGACTAACGCTGACCTGATGGCCCGTCGTACCGCTGCCGTTCCACGTGGCGTCGGCCAGATCCACCCGATCTTCGCTGAATCGGCGAAGAACGCCACGGTAACCGACGTTGAAGGCCGTGAATTCATCGACTTCGCCGGCGGTATCGCCGTGCTCAACACCGGCCACGTGCACCCGAAAATCATCGCCGCCGTGACCGACCAGCTGAACAAGCTGACCCACACTTGCTTCCAGGTCCTGGCCTACGAGCCGTACGTGGAACTGTGCGAAAAAATCAACGCCAAGGTGCCCGGCGATTTCGCCAAGAAAACCCTGTTGGTGACCACCGGTTCCGAAGCGGTGGAGAACGCCGTGAAGATCGCCCGCGCCGCCACCGGCCGTGCCGGCGTGATCGCCTTCACCGGCGCTTACCACGGCCGCACCATGATGACCCTGGGCCTGACCGGCAAGGTTGTACCGTATTCGGCCGGCATGGGCCTGATGCCTGGCGGCATTTTCCGCGCGTTGTACCCGAACGAACTGCACGGCGTGAGCATCGACGACTCCATCGCCAGCATCGAGCGCATCTTCAAGAACGACGCCGAGCCGCGTGACATCGCTGCGATCATCATCGAGCCGGTGCAGGGCGAGGGTGGTTTCTATGTCGCGCCGAAGGAATTCATGAAGCGCCTGCGCGCCCTGTGCGACCAGCACGGCATCCTGCTGATCGCTGACGAAGTGCAGACCGGCGCCGGCCGTACCGGCACCTTCTTCGCCATGGAGCAGATGGGCGTTGCGGCTGACCTGACCACGTTCGCCAAGTCCATTGCCGGCGGCTTCCCACTGGCCGGCGTTTGCGGCAAGGCCGAGTACATGGACGCCATCGCCCCGGGCGGCCTGGGCGGTACCTATGCCGGTAGCCCGATCGCCTGTGCGGCGGCGCTGGCGGTGATGCAAGTGTTCGAAGAAGAACACCTGCTGGACCGCTGCAAGGCCGTGGGCGAGCGCCTGGTGACTAGCCTCAAGGCAATGCAGAAGAAATACCCGGTCATCGGTGAAGTGCGTGCACTGGGGGCCATGATCGCTGTGGAGCTGTTCGAGGACGGCGATTCCCACAAGCCGAACGCCGCCGCTGTGGCCCAGGTCGTGGCCAAGGCCCGGGACAAGGGCTTGATCCTGTTGTCCTGCGGCACCTACGGCAACGTCCTGCGGGTGCTGGTGCCGCTGACCTCGCCGGATGAGCAACTGGACAAAGGCCTGGCAATCATCGAAGAGTGCTTGCGCGAACTCTGATTGTGGCTTGATTCACAAAAAACCCGCTTCGGCGGGTTTTTTCATGCCCGCTAAACGGTGTGGCCGCTTTTGAGCTGTCTGGAACGGCCGTCATTGGCTAAGGTGAAAGTATGGCAAGGGAGATGCGCAATGACTGCTGTGGTGTTACCCGCTGTACCGCGAGTGTTGATTGCCGAGGCTGATCCAGCCTCCCGGGAGTTGTTGGAGGAGGTGTTGTCACACGTGCGCTGTGACGCCCAGGTGGACAGCTGTAGCGATGGCCGTGAGGCGTTGGAGCTGCTGGGGCGCAATCCTTACGACTTGGTGGTAGCCGACTGGGAGTTGCCGGGCGTCGATGGCCTGAGCCTCTTGCGCGGCCTTCGTCAGCAACCCCGTACGCCCGTGCTGCCGTTCATCCTGATGAGTCGGCGCAATGACAGCGCCAGTGTGCGTGAGGTCTTGCCGCTGGCACCGACGGCCTACCTGAGCAAACCCCTGAACCGGGAAAACCTGATCCAGCGTTTGCAGGGATTGCTGCTGGGCGGCCCTGAAGCGGCGGACGCCGCGCCCACCCTGGAACCGGGCCTGACCCTGGCTGCCTTTCTCGAGCGTCGCCGGGACCAGTCCCAAGGCGCGCCATTGATGACCGACGTGCAAGTGGCGGTCAAGCGCAGCCTCAACCCCAAGGGGTTGGACCTGAAACTGCTGGAAGAAGAGATCCGCACGGATCCGCAGATCACCGCCGCGCTGATCGCGGCGGCCAACAGCGCGGCCCAGCATCAGAGTGGCGGCCCGGTGCAGACCGTGGCCCAGGCGCTGCACCAGCTGGGCAGCGGCCCGAGCATGAACCTGATCCTCGGCTTGACCCTCAAGCGTTGCGCCCGGCTTAGCGTTCCCGGCCTGGCGCATTACGCCGAGCGCTACTGGCAATTGTCGCTGTACACGGCCGAATACGCCCGGACGATCGCGCGATTGCTGGATTTGGAGCAGGAGCGCTGCTATTGCGCCGGGCTCTTGCATCGCTTGGGTGACCTGGCGGTGCTGCGTTGCCTGGAGGAATGGAAGCAGGCTGGCGGCGAGTTGGACGAGCCGGAGGAAGTGGGGGATTGCCTGGAACGGTTCGGTGCCGGCTTTGGCTCGGCGCTGCGGACCCGTTGGCGCCTGCCGCTGGAATTGCGCGAGTTGATCGCAGCGGTCTACGGATTGGGAGGCGGGGTGTATTCGCGCGAGGCGCTGGTGATGAACATGGCCGCGCAAATGGCCCGCCTGCCCGCGCACGAAGGGCTTGAGGAACTGGCACGGGGGCGCACGGCGCGTTTGCTGAAGGTCGGTTTGCCGGAGCTGACGCGCTTGCGCAAAAAGTAGCCCGCCGGCTCGCTCCCACAGGGTCAGGCGGCGATGATGCGGTTCTTGCCCTGGTGCTTGGCTTCGTACATGGCGGCGTCGGCGCGGGCGAACAGGCTGTCGAGGCTCTGGTCTTCGGCCGTGATGCTGGTCAGGCCCTGGCTGACGGTGATGCCGAAGCTCTGCTCGCCGCTGCGGAACGTCAGGCGCTGGATTTCCCGTTGCAACCGCTCGGCCACCTGCAACGCCATGTCCGGGGCGCAGCCGGGAAACACAGCGGCGAACTCTTCTCCGCCGATCCGGCCGAACAGATCGCCACGGCGCAGCACGGAACGACCGCTCTCGGCGATTCGCTGCAGCACCGTGTCGCCTTCCTGGTGGCCGTAGGTATCGTTGATCACCTTGAAGTCATCGATATCCAGTAGCAGGAACGCCATGGGGATTCCCTGGAGCCGGGCCTGCTCGAACTCGCGGTGGGCACATTCGAAGAAGTGCCGGCGATTGCTGCTCTGGGTCAGCACATCGGTGGTCGCCAGGCGCTGCAGCTCACTTTCCAGCAACTTCTTTTCAGTGATGTCTTCGGCGATGCCGACCACGATCACCGGTTGCCCCGGTTCGGCCTGGCGACTGATGAAGCATTTGTCGCTCAACCAGCGAATTTGGCCATCGCCGGCGATGATCCGGTATTCGCGGTCCTCGACGGCGCCCTTGACCAGCACTTCGGCCAGGCTTCGCTCGGCGTATTCCAGGTCGTCGGGATAGATCGCGTCGCGCCATTCGTTGAAATCGGCCAGGACCAGGCCGGCTGGGCGGCCGAAGATCCGTTCGTAGGCGGGGCTGACGTACAGCACTTGCCGGGTTTCCCAATTGAACGCCCAAAGCACGGCATTGACGCTGACCAACAGCGAACTGAACAACTGCTCACGTTCGCTCAAGCGCGCCACTTCACCCTGGGCGTGCATCAGCGCCATGAGCGTCTGGGCCGCCTCGGGCCAGTGAGGTAGGGATGAATCCTGTAGGTTCTTGTCGACCATCGGCACAAATCTCAAAGAGCGTGCACTGCTGAAGGTTCGCACGCGCTTTCTCCAAAGCCCGCCTGGATGGCGAAGTGCTCTTTGAGATAGGGGATTGTGGTCGAAGTTCCTTTTCAGGCGACGAAGGGCGGGGTGTCGGGGCCAAATCTGTGGCGAGGGGATTTATCCCCGCTGGGCTGCGGAGCAGCCCCGAATCTCGACTGCGGTGCATCTGGCTCACCGAGTTGATTTCGTGGGGTCGCTTCGCAACCCAGCGGGGATAAATCCCCTCGCCACAACAAGCTCCTTGCTACTTCAGCAAGCGCTTGCGGTTTGAATGTCAGGCCGTGGCAGGCCGCAGCGAATAGGTCTTGAGCTGGTCGGCAAAGTCGCGCAGGGACTGGATGCCGCTGGCCTCGGCTTCGTGGACCCAATCCTTGATGGCGGCGAGCATGTCGTGCCCGTTGCTGCTGGTCTTGATCCAGATCTGTTGCAGGGCCAAGCGTTTCTCGTAGATCACCTTCAACGCCTGGCTGTGTTCGAGCATGTTCTGGATGCGCAGGTGATGGCGGTCGTCCAGCAGGCTGGTTTCCCGCGACAGCAGGCGCTTGGCCCGGTGGAACTGGTGGCGCACGGAATAATCGACCTTTTCCAGCTCCTGCTTGACCAGCGGCGCGATGACCAGGCGACGGTACTGCGCCATGATCTGGAAGCGGTTATTGAGGATCGCCATGGCCGTGTCCATGTCCAGGTGGCCCTTGCCCTCGACCCGGTGGGCGATCGGCGCGACACGCTGGACCTTGGCCAGGCGCAGGAAACTGAAGACCTGGATCCAGGCCCAGCCCAGGTCGAACTCCCATTTGCGAACCGACAGCTTGGCCGAGTTGGGGTAGGTGTGGTGGTTGTTGTGCAGCTCTTCGCCGCCGATCAGGATGCCCCAGGGCACCAGGTTGGTCGCCGCGTCGCGGCATTCGAAGTTGCGGTAGCCCACGGCGTGGCCCAGGCCATTGACCACGCCGGCGGCCCAGACCGGAATCCACATCATCTGGATGGCCCAGATGGTGATGCCGATAGTGCCGAACAGCAGCAGGTCGATGACGCCCATGATCGCCACACCCAGCAGCGGGAAGCGGCTGTAGAGATTGCGCTCGATCCAGTCGTCCGGGCAGTTCTTGCCGTAGATGCGCAGGGTTTCCGGGTTCTCGGCTTCGGCGCGGTACAGCTCGGCGCCCTTGCGCAGCACGGTGGACAAGCCCTTGATGACCGGACTGTGGGGGTCATCGACGGTTTCGCACTTGGCGTGGTGCTTGCGGTGGATGGCGGTCCACTCGCGGGTGTTCTGGGCCGTGGTCAGCCACAGCCAGAAACGGAAGAAATGCTTGAGGCCGGCGTTCAGCTCCAGGGAGCGATGCGCCGAATAACGGTGCAGGTAGACCGTGACGGCAATGATCGTGACATGGGTCATCAGCAGGGTGACTGCCACCAGCGACCAGGCTGACAAGCCAAGAAAACCTTCGTACCACATAGGCTGTAGGGCCCTCGATAAAGATAGAAGCAGCCGTTGCATTATCACCGGCCCCACGGATAAAACCAGTCGGCCTTTCAGATAAGAGTGGCAGGATGTTTCTTCCTCTATAATTCCCGCCTCTCTGTAGGGACATGGACGACCGAATGACTGCCCATCAACGCGGTGCCTTGCGTACGGCGCTGCTTTATCTCCTGTTTTCAGTCATCTGGTTGCAGCTCGTTGGTTATTTATTGAGCAGTTTCTTCGATAAATTCGTCGACAAGCAGCACTGGCTCCTGATCAACGGTTACGCCTGGGTACTGGTCAGCGCCGGGCTGATCTTCCTGGCGCGGGTGCGCATTGCGCGCTGTTTTGCAAAGACCGGGCAAAGCGCCGACCGCGAGCGCCTGCGCCAGGCCGCGGCGGTCTTCGACTGCACTCGCGAAGGGGTGCTGGTGACGGACCGTAACGGCCTGATCGTGCACGTGAACCGCGCCTTCATGGCGATCACCGGTTACGAGGAGGACGAGGTCCTGGGCCAGCGTCCCAATCTGTTCAAGTCCGGCCGCCATGGTGCGGATTTCTACCGCGCCATGTTCACCGCCCTGGCAGAGGTGGGCGAATGGAGTGGCGAGATCTGGAATCGGCGCAAAAGCGGCGAGATCTACCCGCAATGGCAGACGATCCGCGTGATTCGCGACGATGACGCCAAGGTCAGCCATTACGTCGCGGTGTTTTCGGACATCAGTGCGATCAAGGATTCCGAACACGAACTGGCGCACCTGGCCCATCACGACCCGCTGACCGGCTTGCCCAACCGCCTGCTGTTTTCCGATCGCACGGAACAGGCCCTGGCCTCGGCGCAACTTCACAAGCGCGGCTGCGCCCTGTTGCTGGTGGACCTGGATCATTTCAAGAACATCAACGACAGCCTGGGCCACAACGTCGGCGATGAGTTGCTCAAGCGCGTGGCCGAACGGTTTCGCGGGCTGTTCGCGCCGGGCGTGACCCTGGCTCGGTTGGGCGGTGACGAGTTCGCGGTCCTGGTGGAAAACTGCTCGCAACCCGGCCAGGCGGCGGTATTGGCGCGCCGGATCCTCGACGCCTTGAAAGAGCCGCTGCGGTTCGACGACCACGCCTTGTTCATCAATGCGAGCGTGGGCATCAGCCTGTTTCCCGGCGACGCCCGCAGCGCCGGGCAATTGCTGCGCAACGCTGATTCGGCGCTGTTCAAGGCCAAGAGCGCCGGGCGTGATGGCTACGCCCTGTACACCGAAGAGCTCACGGCCCACGCCCAGCAGCGGGTCGAAATCGCTTTCGAACTGCGCCGCGCCCTTGAGCAGCAAGAGTTGCGCGTCTATTACCAGCCGGTACACGACCTGGCGAGCAGCCGTCTGGTCGGGGTCGAGGCACTGGTGCGTTGGCAGCACCCCTCCCGTGGGCTGGTCTCGCCTGCCGAGTTCATTCCCATCGCCGAGCGTACCGGGTTGATCGCCCGGATCGATGCCTGGGTCATGGACCAGGCCTGTCGGCAGATGTGCCGCTGGCAACAGGCCGGCGTGGCGCTGGAGTTTGTCGCGGTCAACGTTTCGAGCCGGCTGTTCGCTCATCGCGAGCTGTACGACGAAGTCGCCCGGGTGTTGCATGACACGGGGCTGGACCCGGCTTGCCTGGAGCTTGAGGTGACCGAAAGTGCGGTGATGGAAGACCCGGAGGTGGCACTGGAGCAGATGTATCGCCTGCGGGAATTGGGTGTGCGGCTGGCCATCGATGATTTCGGCACCGGCTATTCGTCGCTGCTGCGCCTCAAGCGCCTGCCGGTGCAGAAGCTCAAGATCGACCAGGGTTTTGTCGCCGGGCTGCCGTGGGACGAGGACGACGTGGCGATCGTCCGCGTCATCGTGGCCCTGGCCCGCAGCATGGGCATGCAGGTGCACGCCGAGGGCATCGAGCAGCGCGAGCAGGCGGCTTTCCTGCTCGAACAGGCCTGCGAGCTGGGGCAGGGCTACTGGTTTGGACGGCCGGTGCCGGCGCCGCAACTGGACTGGGCGCACGCCCCTGCAATCACCTGATGGTAAACCGTCGTGGAAATGAGCCTGCTCGCGATGGGGCTACCCTGATGAAAAGCCGGCTGCGCGGCGGTTTTCGCGAGCAGGCTCGCCTCGACGAAGACCAGCACCGGTCGAATGTTATTTTGGTTATATAAAAATTCTTAAATAGTCTTTTTAAGAATATCTGGCTTTATCTAGTATTGCTCCCACGCCGCAAGCAGTGCCGCCCACTGCCAGGCATTCATTCAAGGAGCAGCAGCATGAGCGCATCCCTACGTAGCGTTGACGGCCAGGACGAAGCAACCATCTTGCGTGAAATCCAGAGCGCCTTGCGCGATCTGCGTTTCGGCGCGGTGGAAATCACCGTGCACAACGCCCAGGTGGTCCAGATCGAGCGAAAGGAAAAATTCCGCTTGCAGCAGCCGAGCCATAAACCGGGCTGAAGAACCGTTGGGGCTGTGGGAGCAAGCCTTGCTCCCACAGGGCGGGGATTTTTCAGGGCCGTTTGATTCTTGAAGCCATAAGAAACCAGAATTCCAGGAGCTTTCACCATGTCGTCGATTCGCCGTTATGCCTTGGCCGCCCTGGCCAG
The DNA here is from genome assembly GCA_001023535.1 of Pseudomonas chlororaphis. NCBI lineage: Bacteria > Pseudomonadati > Pseudomonadota > Gammaproteobacteria > Pseudomonadales > Pseudomonadaceae > Pseudomonas > Pseudomonas chlororaphis. The sequence continues at coordinate 1,696,209 of CP011020.1, read as the reverse complement.
TGCTGTTTTTGCAGGTTCCGCGGTTGCCAAGGATTACGAACTGCTCAACGTGTCCTACGACCCGACCCGCGAGCTGTATCAGGACTACAACGCCGAATTCACGAATTTCTGGAAGCAGTCGCACCCAGGCGACAGTGTGAAGATCCAGCAGTCCCATGGCGGCTCGGGCAAGCAGGGCCGGGCGGTGATCGACGGCCTGCGTGCCGACGTGGTGACCCTGGCGTTGGCCGGTGACATCGATGAAATCGCCAAATTGGGTAAAACCTTGCCGGTGGATTGGCAGAAGCGCCTGCCGGACGCCAGCACCCCCTACACCTCGACCATCGTGTTCCTGGTGCGCAAGGGCAACCCCAAGGGCATCAAGGATTGGGGCGATTTGATCAAGGACGACGTGTCGGTCATCACGCCGAACCCGAAGACGTCCGGCGGTGCTCGCTGGAACTTCCTGGCCGCCTGGGCCTATGGCCTGAAAGCCAACGGCGGTGACGAAGCCAAGGCCAAGGCGTATGTGCAAACGCTGTTCAAGCACGTGCCGATCCTCGACACCGGTGCCCGTGGCTCGACCATTACGTTCGTCAACAACGGTCAGGGCGACGTGTTGCTGGCCTGGGAAAACGAGGCGTTCCTGGCGCTGAAGGAAGACGGTGGCGCCGACAAGTTCGACATCGTCGTGCCGTCGCTGTCGATCCTGGCCGAACCGCCGGTGGCGGTGGTGGACAAGAATGCCGAGAAGAAGGGCAACGCCGAGATCGCCGAAGCCTACCTCAAGCACCTGTACAGCCCGGCTGGACAGGAAATTGCCGCGAAGAACTTCTACCGTCCGCGTGACAAGGACGTGGCCGCCAAGTACGCCCAGCAGTTCCCGAAACTGGAGCTGGTGACCATCGACAAGGACTTCGGCGGCTGGAAAAGCGCCCAGCCGAAATTCTTCAACGATGGCGGCGTGTTCGACCAGATCTATCAGGCGCAGTAAGCTGCTCCGATTCAAGTCGTAATTTTGATTCATCGTGGCAAGGGTGCTTGCTGTGGCGAGGGAGCTTGCTCCCGCTGGACCGGGCTGGCGCACCAGTGCGAAGCGCTCCCAGGATTCTGGGGCTACTTCGTAGCCCAGCGGGAGCAAGCTCCCTCGCCACAGTTGCTCCCTTGCCACAATCAGCCAAGGACTTCTATGTCGCGTCGCATCTCACCCGTCATACCCGGCTTCGGGCTGACGCTGGGCTACACCCTGGTGTACCTCAGTCTGATTGTGCTTATACCCCTGGCGGCCATGTTCGTGCATGCCGCCCAGCTCACCTGGGAACAGTTCTGGGCGATCATTTCGGCGCCGCGAGTGCTGGCGGCCCTGAAGCTCAGCTTTGGCACCGCGCTGTACGCCGCGATCATCAACGGGGTGATCGGGACGTTGCTGGCCTGGGTGCTGGTGCGGTACACCTTCCCCGGTCGCAAGATCATCGACGCGATGATCGACCTGCCCTTCGCCCTGCCCACCGCCGTGGCCGGTATCGCCTTGACGGCGTTGTACGCGCCGACCGGCCTGGTCGGCCAGTTCGCCACCGACCTGGGTTTCAAGATCGCCTACACCCCTTTGGGCATCACCCTGGCGCTGACCTTCGTGACGTTGCCGTTCGTGGTGCGCACGGTGCAGCCGGTGCTCGCTGATATCCCCCGTGAAGTCGAAGAAGCCGCCGCGTGCCTGGGGGCCAAGCCGTGGCAGGTGTTCCGCCACATCCTCGTCCCGGCGTTGCTGCCGGCCTGGTTGACCGGCTTCGCGCTGGCGTTTGCCCGTGGCGTCGGCGAGTACGGCTCGGTGATTTTCATCGCCGGCAACATGCCCATGAAAACCGAGATCCTGCCGCTGTTGATCATGGTCAAGCTCGACCAGTATGACTACACCGGCGCCACGTCCATCGGTGTGCTGATGCTGGTGGTGTCCTTCGTCCTGTTGCTGCTGATCAATTTGCTGCAGCGGCGCATTGAAACCCCATAAGGAGGCGCGAACATGTCCCAATCGTCCATTGCCGCCGCTTCCACCAATGCGGCCCGTCGCGGCAGCGCGACCTCGCGGCGAATCCTGATTGGCCTTGGCTGGCTGATTTTTGCACTGTTCCTGCTGCTGCCCCTGTTCATCGTCGTGTCCCAGGGCCTGAAGCTCGGCCTGGGGGCCTTTTTCAGCGCGATCTTCGAACCCGACGCGCTGTCGGCGCTCAAGCTCACGGTGATCGCCGTGCTGATCTCGGTGCCGCTGAACCTTGTGTTCGGCGTCAGCGCCGCGTGGTGCGTAAGCAAGTATTCGTTCCGTGGCAAAAGCATGCTGGTGACGCTGATCGACCTGCCGTTCTCGGTGTCGCCGGTGATCGCCGGCCTGGTCTATGTGTTGATGTTCGGCGCCCAGGGCCTGTTCGGACCGTGGCTGTCGGATCACGACATCCAGATCGTGTTCGCGCTGCCGGGCATTGTCCTGGCGACCATCTTCGTGACGGTGCCGTTCGTGGCCCGGGAATTGATCCCACTGATGCAGGAGCAGGGCACCCAGGAAGAGGAGGCCGCGCGCCTGCTGGGCGCCAATGGCTGGCAGATGTTCTGGCATGTCACCGTGCCGAACATCAAGTGGGGGCTGATCTATGGCGTGGTGCTGTGTACCGCCCGGGCCATGGGCGAGTTCGGCGCGGTGTCGGTGGTGTCCGGGCACATTCGCGGGGTGACCAACACCCTGCCGTTGCACGTCGAGATCCTCTACAACGAATACAACCACGTGGCCGCGTTCGCCGTGGCGAGCCTGTTGCTGATCCTGGCGCTCTTCATCCTGCTGCTCAAGCAGTGGAGCGAAAACCGAATCAACCGCCTGCGCGCCAGCGCCGCGGAGGAATAAGTCATGTCGATCGAAGTTCGTAACGTCAGCAAGAATTTCAACGCGTTCAGGGCACTGGATGACATCAGCCTGGACATCCAGAGCGGTGAGCTGGTGGCGCTGTTGGGCCCGTCGGGTTGTGGCAAGACCACGCTGCTGCGGATCATCGCCGGCCTCGAGACTCCGGACCAGGGCAACATCGTGTTTCACGGCGAGGACGTTTCCGGCCACGACGTGCGTGATCGCAATGTCGGTTTCGTGTTCCAGCACTACGCCTTGTTCCGCCACATGACGGTGTTCGACAACGTCGCCTTCGGCCTGCGCATGAAAGCCAAGGGCCAGCGCCCGACCGAAAGCCAGATCGCGACCAAGGTCCATGAGTTGCTGAACATGGTGCAACTGGATTGGCTCGCCGACCGCTACCCCGAGCAACTGTCGGGCGGCCAGCGCCAGCGTATCGCCCTGGCCCGCGCCCTGGCCGTGGAGCCCAAGGTGTTGTTGCTCGACGAGCCCTTTGGCGCGCTCGACGCCAAGGTTCGCAAGGAGCTGCGCCGCTGGCTGGCGCGGCTGCACGAGGACATCAACCTGACGTCGGTGTTCGTGACCCACGACCAGGAAGAAGCCATGGAAGTCGCCGATCGGATCGTGGTGATGAACAAGGGCGTGATCGAGCAGATCGGTTCGCCAGGCGACGTCTACGAGAACCCGGCCAGCGATTTCGTCTATCACTTCCTCGGTGATTCGAACCGCCTGCACTTGGGTGAGGACCAGCACGTGCTGTTCCGCCCCCATGAGGTTTCGCTGTCGCGTTCGGAACTGGAAGACCATCACGCCGCCGAGGTGCGCGATATCCGGCCACTGGGCGCCACCACGCGGGTGACCTTGAAGGTGGAAGGCCAGAGCGAGCTGATCGAAGCCGAAGTGGTCAAGGACCACGACAGCCTGGTGGGCCTGGCGAAGGGCGAGACGTTGTTCTTCAAGCCGAAGGTCTGGCAGAAAGTCGCCAGCCTTTAAGCGCTTGGCGAGCAAGCTCGCTCCCACGATGGACCTGAGGTGGCCGCTCATCGCGCCGTCACCACAGTTCCTTCTGTGAGCGCGAGCTTGCTCGCGAAGACGACTTCACCTTCACCCCATTCAAATCTGAATAACCGCGCGCAGTCTTGCGCCGATCGGTTCTACCCCCAAGCGTCTCCCTACCTAGACTCTGATGGGCCAGGAGGCGTTGTAAAGGTCCAATGACGGGCCGGTGTTATCTCCTGGTGTCTTGATGCCAAGGAGAGAAAGCATGAACAGTGACCTGGATAACTTCATCGGCCTGTCATCGGCCCTGACCGGTATTCCCTGCGAGCGATTGGCGCCGGCGATCGATCCGATGGGCCTGCCGCGTATCTTCCTCGAGTTCATCACCCCCCGCGTCACGCCCGAAGTGCTCGACACCCTGTTGACGCAGTACGCCCGGATGGCGGCCGAACGCCGGCCGGCGGGTCAGATTGCCCAGGCCGTGTTGATGAACGGATCGCGCCCGGCCGTCACCCGGCCCGCACAGGCCGCGCGTTCGATCATGAAGTTGTGGCTGCTGGGCGTCTGGTACCAGCCTTATGCTGCCGGGCTCCACCAGCCGACCGATTCGACGGTGGTGTCCGACCAGGCGTACATCCAGAGCTGGGCCTGGAAAATTGCCCAGGCCCGTCCCAGGGATTACAGCGAAGTCACGCTCGGCCGCTGGGACCTGCCGTCGGCCCATCGGCCCTCGCGCGCAGGCCTTGTACCTCGCGACCCCGAGCCTGGCCTCGGCCAGCGCTAGGGGTTGGGCCTCAGGCGGCCGAACGTTGCTGACGCACGGCCACCGGTCCGGCACGTTTCTCGATGGCGTGTTTCAGGTCATGCCTCAACCCCAGCAGGAACCCTGCCTCCGCGACCACGAACAACGGTCCGACGATCAACCCGGTGAGGTCATCGACGAACGCCGGTTTGCGGCCCTCGTAGTAATGGCCGACGAACTGGATCACCCAGCCCACCACGAACATTCCCAGGCCACTGGCCAACCACACCGAGGTGCTCTGGGCGGCCAGGAATTGGCCGAACCATACCGCCAGGCCCAGCAGCACGGTCATCAGCACCCCCAGGCGCAGTTCCAGGCGCAGGTAGAACCAGGCACTGGCGATGGCCACCAGCAGCGCCGGCGAGACCAGGACCGCACCCACTGGCCAGCCTGGCCGCGACAGCAGCACGGCCACGGCGACGAAGATCAGCGGAATGCCAATGAAATGGCTGGCGATGTTGCGCGGGTCGCGGTGGTAGGCGGCGTATTGACTGAGATGATCGACGAGGCTTTTCATTGTTGTTCCTCCTGAGGTGATGCCTGCATGATGCCCAGGTTCGACGCGGCGTTCTGTCAGCTAGCCGACACTTGTCCCGGAGTCTCCATGAATTCGCATCCCTGGCACTCGCACCTGATGGCCGGCCACTGGTACAGCCATCTGCCCGTCGAGTTGCAGCATAGCCTGCTGGACATGTCGCGGGTGCGCCGCGTGCCGGCGGGGCATGCGTTGTTCCGGCGCGGCGACCCGCCCTGCGGGTTGTACGCCGTGCTGGAAGGCGCGGTGCGGGTCGGCTCGGTGAGCGAGCAGGGCAAGGAAGCGCTGCTGAGCGTTATAGAGGCGCCCCACTGGTTCGGCGAGATCTGCCTGTTCGACGGTCAGCCACGCACCCACGACGCGGTCGGTGTCGGGCACTGTACGCTGCTGCATTTGCCTCAGGCACCATTGCTGGCGTTCCTGCAGGCACAACCGATGTATTGGCGGCACCTGGCACTGCTGATGAGCCACAAGTTGCGCCTGACTTTCATCAACCTCGAACACCTGAGCCTGATGCCCGCCCCGGCCCGCGTGGCCCATCGCCTGCTGCTGATCGCCGAAGGCTACGGCGAAATCGAACCGGCCCGCCGGGTCCTGCAACTGCCCCAGGAACAACTGGCGCTGATGCTCTCGCTGTCGCGCCAGACCACCAACCAGATCCTCAAGGACCTGCAGGTCCAGGGCATTCTTCACCTCGGTTATGGCGAGATCGAAATCCTCGACATCGAACGGTTGCGGGCGCTGACGGCGCCTTGAACGCCGCTCTGTCTGTTGACGGGCCTGGCCCCTTCGCGAGCAAGCCCGCTTCCACAGGGGGATCTGTGCCTGGCAAAAATCTCATGTGGGAGCGGGCTTGCCCGCGAAGGGGCCAGATCAATCGCCGCAAACGCTAGCGCAACCCCTCTCGAAACTGCCCGGGCGTCATCCCGGTCCAGCGTTTGAATGCGCGGCTGAAGCTGCTGGTGTCGGCAAAGCCGAGCAGGTAGCTGACTTCGCTCAGCGAGCAATGCGGGTCGCGCAGGTGCAGCAGCGCCAGGTTTTCGCGACATTCGTTGAGCAGCGCGTCGAAGCGGCAGCCTTCGTCGGCCAGGTGCCGTTGCAGGCTGCGCAGGCTCAGGTGCATGGCTTGGGCGATGCGTTCGGCGCTGGGTTCGCCTTCGGGCAACTGGGCCTCGATGGCCGCACGCACCTTGCGCTCCCACGTCAGTGGCTTGAGCTGGGCAAGGGTGCGTTCCAGCACCGCTTCGTTGTGTTCGGCCAGCTCCGGATTGGCGTCGTCCAGGTGGCTGTCGAAATCATTGAGGTCGAACTCCAGGCAATCCTGGGCGGCGGCGAAGTGCACGGGGCAACGCAAGACCTTGTGCCAGGGGCCAGGATCTGCCGGTTCCGGGCGCCGCAGGTACACCGCCAGCGGTGCGTAGTCGCGGCCCAGTCGGTTGCGGCAGGTGCGCACATAGATCGCGACGAACGCGTCGATGGCTTCGTAGGCCGGCGCCGGATTGCACGCTGGCACATCGAGGCTGAAGCGGTAGCGGTCTTCGCCGCGGCTCAATTGCAGGGTCAGGGCGTCGCTGACCACCGGGTGATAGCGCACGATCCGCTCGAACACTTCCCGCAGGCTGCCGCTGGCGACCAGGGCATAACCCAGGGCGTGAAACGTGGTGGGGCTGACAAAGCGCGACACGCGCAGGCCGATCGCCGGGTCGCCACTGGCCTGTACCGCCAACGCCCACAGACGCGTCGTCGCCGAGAGCGGGTAACGGGCGTTCGGGTCGTCCATCCATTGCGGGTCGAGGCCGGCCTCCAGGCACAAGGCATGGCTGTCCAGGCCCAACGCATCGAGCTGTTTGCGCAGGGCGCGGGTCCAGCTGGCGAGTGAGGTCGGTTCAGGCATGACGATTGGCGCTTGCGGTCAACAGGTTGGCGTATACGGCTACCACCCCATGGGACAACGCCCGGCAGGATGAGCACATCGATAACTAGAGGATGTAAGCCATGCACGGCCGTTGCGCAAGTCCCGAGCGATTGAATGCACAAGAACGATCCGCCCATATTCGCCAGGTGGTGTTGGCCCATGGCGAGCACTTGCGCCAGCGTTACCCGATCCTGCGGCACCAGGATGCGATCGGCGCGGGCATCCTGGCGTTCGCCCTGGCGGGAATGATCGGTTCGGCGCTGCTCTATCTCAACGGCGCGCTGCCCGGATGGGCGTGCCTGCTACTCAACGCGTTCTTCGCTTCGCTGACCCACGAGCTGGAGCATGACCTGATCCACAGCATGTACTTTCGCAAGCAACGCCTGCCTCACAACCTGATGATGGGCCTGGTGTGGCTGGCGCGTCCGAGCACCATCAATCCGTGGATCCGTCGCCACCTGCACCTGAACCATCACAAGGTGTCCGGCAGCGAGGCCGACCTCGAGGAGCGCGCGATCACCAACGGCGAGCCCTGGGGCTTGGCGCGGTTGCTGATGGTCGGCGACAACGTGATGTCGGCCTTCATCCGGCTGTTGCGGGCCAAGAGCTGGGCTCACAAGCGCGGCATCCTCAAGCGCACGCTGAAGGTCTATTTTCCGTTGGCGCTGCTGCATTGGGGCGCCTGGTACGTGTTCCTCGGCTTTCACGGGGCCAATGCCGTTGCGGGCCTGCTCGGCGCCTCGATCGACTGGTCGGCGGACACGCTGGCGGTGATGCGGGTGATCGACATCGCGGCAGTGGTGATCATCGGCCCCAATGTGCTGCGCACCTTCTGCCTGCACTTCATCAGTTCGAACATGCATTACTACGGCGACGTCGAGCCAGGCAACGTGATCCAGCAGACCCAGGTGCTCAATCCCTGGTGGCTTTGGCCTTTGCAGGCGTTCTGCTTCAATTTTGGCAGCAGCCACGGGATCCATCATTTCGTGGTGAAAGAGCCGTTCTACATTCGCCAGCTCACGGTGCCGGTGGCCCACAAGGTGATGCGCGAGATGGGTGTGCGGTTCAATGATTTCGGCACCTTTGGCCGGGCGAACCGGTTTGTGCGGGAAGAGGGTGTGGCGCGGGAGGAGGTGAGTGCGGCCCAGGTTTGAGACGCACTACTTCAGGGACAAACACAGAACCTGTGGCGAGGGGATTTATCCCCGCTGGGCTGCGCAGCAGCCCCTTTGACCTGCCGTCTCGTAATGTCAGGCTTGATTGCGTTCAACCTCTTTGGGGCCGCTGCGCGACCCAGCGGGGATAAATCCCCTCGCCACAGGTGCATGTAGGGCCTGAAGAATGAGTTAGAACCGATAACTCACCGTCGCCGCCACATTGCGCTCCTCACCCAGGTAGCAATAGCTCAGGCTGGCGCACGAGGCGACGTAGTTTTCGTTCGTCAGGTTGTTCGCATTCAGGCGCACATCGACCCCTTTGAGCCCGACCTTGCCCAGGTCATACCCCACCGAGGCATCGAACAGCGTATAGGACGGCACCTTCGTGGTGTTCTCCGCGTCGGCCCAGCTGTAGCCGACATAGCGCACGCCACCGCCCAGGCGCAGACCGTCGAGCGCGCCGCTGTCGAACCGGTAGTCGGCCCAGAGCGAGGCCATGTGCCGCGGCGCCTGGGTCGGTGAGTTGCCTTTGTTTTCGATGATGTCGGTGGCGCTGCTGAGGGTGCTGATCATCGACTTCGAGTATTCGATATCGGTAAAGGTGTAGCTGCCCAGCACCTTGAGCTGCTCGGTCAGTTGCAGGTGCGCTTCCAGCTCCAGGCCCTGGGAGCGCACGGCCCCGACGGCGCGGTAGAAGTTTTCCTGGGGCAGCTTGGTCGCCAGGTTCTCCTGGTCGATGCGAAACAGCGAGGCCGTGTACAGGTCATCGGTGCCCGGCGGCTGGTATTTCAAGCCCAGCTCCCATTGCTTGCCGTCAGTGGGTGGCAGTGGGTTGCCGGCGCTGTCGGCGTAGGAGTTGGGGTTGAACGACTCCGAATAGCTGATGTACGGGGCCAGGCCGTTGTCGAACAGGTACAGCGCACCGGCGCGACCGGTGAGCTTGGTGCGCTTGTCGTTGATCTCGGTGCCTTGCGGGCGACCGGATTCGGCGATGCGGTTTTCATCGGAGGTTTCGACCCAGTCCTGGCGCAGGCCCAGGGAAAAGCGCCACTGGTCCATTTCGATCAGGTCTTGCAGGTAGACGCCGGTCTGCTCCAGGCGCCGCAGGTAGCTGGTGGGACTGAAATAGGTAATGGCGGCGTTGCCGTAGGTCGGATCGAAGGCGTTGATCGGGGCCAGGCTGCCGCTGGTCCAGTCGACCACGGTCTTGCGGCGTTGGTAGTCGGCACCCATCAGCACGGTGTGTTTCGTCGCGCCGGTAAAGAACTCGGCTTGCAGCATGTTATCGACGATGAAGGCGTGGAGTTTTTCCTCGGCGCCGCTGTAGTAGCGGTTCAGCTCGTTGCTGGTGGGGGTGGTCCAGCCGTAGGCGTAGACCTGGTCGTTCTTGACCTCCGAATCCAGGTATCGGAAGTTCTGCCGCGCCGTGAAGACGTCGTTGAAGCGATGTTCGAACTGGTAGCCGAACGACTGCTGGTCCCGTTCATACCCATCGATGCCCGGCTCGCCCTCGAAAAAGTGTTCGGAAATCCGCCGGCCGTTGCGCGAGTGCAATGTGCCGTCGGCCGGCATGCCGCCGTGGTAGCCGCCCTCCGGGTCATGCTGCAGGTAGGCCTGGAGTGTCAGCGAGGTGTCTTCGCTGAAGTCGATGTTCACCGTGGGGGCGAGGGCGAAGCGCTTTTCCTTGTTGTGGTCGAACTGGGTGTCGGAGGTGTCCGCCAAGCCGACCAGGCGATAAGTGATGCGTTTGTCGTCATCCACCGGGCCGGTGAAGTCAAAGCCCATGCCGCGCTGGCCCTGGGTGCCGACCGTGGCCTGGACCTGGCGATAGGCTTCGTACAAGGGTTTCTTGCTGGTGAGGGCCACCAGGCCACCGGGGGAGCTGCGGCCATAGAGCACCGAGGACGGTCCCTTGAGGATATCGACCCGCTCCAGGAAATACGGGTCGATCTGTATGGAACTGTAGGTCCCGCTGTCGCCCATGGATTTGAGGCCGTCGAGGTAGATGTTGTCTACCGAGCCGTCGTTGAAACCGCGCATGGCCACGTAGTCGTAGCGATGAGTCGCACCGTAGGGGTTGGTCAGTACGCCGGGGCTATAACGCATGGCCTGGGACACGGTTTGCGCGCCCTGGTCGTCCATTTGTTCGCGGGTAACCACGGACACGCTTTGCGAGGTTTCCCGCAGGGCGGCGCTGGTTTTGGTGGCAACCTGGCTGTGGGTGGCGTTGTAGCCTTCCATGCTGCCCAAGGCGTTGCCCAGCGCGAAACCCTTGATGTCCGTGGTGGGCAGTTCCAGGGCGTTGTCGGCGGGCGCGGCTTGCAGCACGTAGCTGCTGCCGTCCTGGCTGACCGCAACCAGGCCCGTTCCGCTGAGCAGGTGGCTCAGGGCCTGGTCGGGCGAATAGTCGCCCTTGAGTCCGGGCGATTGGACGCCGCTGGTGTGGGTCGGCGTGCTGGCCAGGGTGATGCCGGCCTGGCGGGCGAATTGATTCAAGACCTCGCTCAGCGGGCCAGCCGCGATGTTGTAGCGCTGATGGCTGGCCGTCACGCCATGGTCGGCGGCGACCGCCAGCAGCGGCAGGGCGCCGACGCCCAGCACGGTGCAGAACAGCGCGGCGTGGACCGCCTGGCACAACAGGCCCGGTTGCGCGCGCAGGCCTAAGGAATTGCGGTGAAGTAAGCGCTCAGTCATTGTGGGTTCCATTGAAGTCGCTGAAGGCAGATAAGCGTTGCTTACTGTCCTAGCCGGACACCGGCTCGAAACCCGCCAAAAAAAATCAAGCCAGCCGTTCCACCGTGACCCACCACCGGGTTCGGTAGCGTATCTGCACCGGCAGCGTACGGGGCAGGACCGCCAGCAATGTGTCGGTGTCCTCCAGGCGAAACACCCCTGACAGGCGCAGGTCGGCGATGGACGGCGCGCACTTCAGCAAGCCCGGGCGGTAGCGGCCCACCTCACTGAGAAAGTCCTCCAGGCGCATGTCGCGCGTGACGATCAAGCCGTCCGCCCAGGCACTGGTGTCCATGTCCAGCGAGGCCGCCAGCGTCGTGGTCGACGGGGTGAGCACATAGCTTTGCCCGGCAGTCACCTGGAGGGGCGCACCACTGCCGCTGGAGTGGGAACGGATCGCCACCGTGCCGCGGGTGACGCTCAAGCGCGTGCAGTCGCTGTCCTGGCGTACGACGAAGCGCCCCTCGACGGTCTCGAACAGACCGTGTCGGCTTTGTACCCGCAAGGGCCGCGCGGTGTCGCGGTTGCAGGTGAGCATGATTTCCCCGCGCACCAGGGTCACCCAGCGATGGTCGGCGTTGAAATCCAGGTTGGCGGCGCTGTGGGTATTGAGTTCGAGGCGGGAGCCGTCCGGCAGTTGGAAGCCGCGGCGTTCGCCCGTGGCGGTGGCGAAGTCGGCGCTCCAGGGTTGCCATGGCGACGTTTTGCCCAGCCAGGCGACACCACCCACCAGCACGAGGCCCGACAGCAGCTTCAGGGCCTGGCGGCGAGCGAGGCGCTGGGCGCTGTTTTCCAGGGTGTCGAGGGCCGTGTGGACGCCGGGCACTGCTCGCAGGTTCGTGGTCAGTTCGCTGTGCAGCGATTGCACCCGTTGCCAGGCCCGTTCGTGCGCCGGGTCGGTCGCGCGCCAGGCGTCGCATTGTCGGCTCAGGACAGGATCGGGGGCGTGGTTGCGCAGGCGCAGCAACCAGTTGATCGCTTGCCTGACGACCTGTTGCGACGGATCACTGGGGCGGGGGGTGTCCAGTGGTTCAACTTTCATAGCGCAACACATAGCAGTGGTACAGCGCATCGGCGACATAACGCTCCACCGATCGCAACGAGATCCCCATCTGTTCGGCGATCTGTTTGTAGGTCAGGCCCTCGCACTGGGCCAGCAAAAAGGCCTTGCGCACTTTTGGCTTGAGGCCTTCGAGCATCCGTGCGATGGCTTCCAGCAGTTCCAGAATCAAGGCCTGGGCTTCGGCCCCCGGGGTTTCGGCGGGCGGCAGGTGGGCAATGGTTTCAAGGTAGGCGCGCTCGATTTCTTCCCGGCGCCAATGATCGATTACCAGGCCATGGGCGATGGTGCGCAGGAACGCCCGCGGGGCCTTGAGCTCCAGGCGTTCGCTGCGTTGCAGTAGGCGCACGAACGTGTCCTGGGCCAGGTCCGCCGCATCGGCGGCATTGCCCAACCGGGTGCGCAACCAGGTGTTGAGCCAGCCGTGATGATTGCTGTAGAGCGCCTGAACTGCAAACTCGGGAGACGACATGAACGCGACGGGCCTGGTATCACAAATGATAATAGGTCGCATTGTCATCATGGTCCGATGAATTTGCAACCACCGTTCGCCCCGCCATGGCCTTCCGTCGCCCATTTCTGTTAAGCGCTCATTTTTTTCAGGCGTTGGCCGACAGCCTGATATGTGTGCACCAAAGTGGAGCGGACCACCTGTCCTGCCCGCGCTGTTACATGGATTGTTGCAACCGGAATGCACCCCCACTCCCTGCATAAGAAGCCTCGTCGATGAATCTGAAGTTCAGCCACAAAATCCTTCTAGCCGCCTCCGGTGTGGTGGTGCTGGCGTTTGCCCTGTTCACGTTCTACAACGACTATCTGCAGCGCAACACCATCGGCCGTAGCCTTGAATCCTCCATCGCACAATCCGGCGACCTCACGGCCAGCAGCGTCCAGAACTGGATGAGCGGGCGCGTGCTGGTGCTGGAGAACCTGGGGCAGAACATCGCGCACCAGGGGGCTGCCGCCGACCTGGCGGGGCTGGTTGACCAACCGGCGCTGACTTCCAATTTCCAGTTCACCTATGTGGGCCAGGCCAACGGGGTCTTCACCCAGCGGCCCGACGCCAAAATGCCTGACGGCTACGACCCGCGCCAGCGCCCTTGGTACAAGCAGGCGGTGACCAGCGATAAAACCATGCTGACCCCGCCGTACTCGGCCGCCGTCGGTGGCCTGGTGGTGACCATTGCCCTGCCGGTGAAGAAAAACGGTGAACTGCTGGGCGTGGTGGGCGGCGACCTGAGCCTCGATACCCTGGTGAAGATCATCAATTCGGTGGATTTCGGCGGTATCGGCCATGCGTTCCTGGTCAGCGGCGACGGTCAAGTGATCGTCAGCCCGGACAAGGACCAGGTGATGAAGAACCTCAAGGACATCTACCCAGGCACCCCGGTGCGCATCGGCAAGGGCATCCAGGAAGTCGAGCTGAACGGGCAGGACCGGATTCTCTCGTTCACCCCAGTCACCGGCCTGCCGGGCGCCGAGTGGTACATTGGCCTGTCGATCGACAAGGCCAAGGCCTACGCGCCGCTGAGCCAGTTCCGTACCTCCGCATTGATCGCGATGTTTGTCGCGGTGGCGGCCATCGCCTTGCTGCTGAGCCTGCTGATCCAGGTGCTGATGCGTCCATTGACCACCATGGGCCGCGCCATGCAGGACATCGCCCAGGGTGAAGGCGACCTGACTCGCCGGCTGGTCGTGCAGGGCAAGGATGAGTTCGCGGTACTGGGGGGCTCGTTCAACCAGTTCGTCGAGCGTATCCATGCCTCGATTAGCGAAGTGTCTTCCGCTACCCGCCAGGTGCACGACCTGTCGCAGCGAGTGATGAGCTCGTCCAACGCTTCACTCGTGGATTCGGATGAGCAGAGTGCTCGCACCAACAGCGTGGCGGCGGCCATCAACCAGTTGGGCGCCGCCACCCAGGAAATCGCCCGCAACGCCGCCGATGCCTCGCAGCAGGCCAGTGGTGCCAGCGAACAGGCCGACGATGGTCGCCAGGTGGTGGAAAAAACCATCCAGGCCATGACCGAGCTGTCGCAGAAGATCAGCCTGTCGTGCACCCAGATCGAAACCCTGAACGCCAGCACCGACAACATCGGCCACATCCTGGACGTGATCAAGGGCATTTCCCAGCAAACCAACCTGCTGGCCCTGAACGCGGCCATCGAAGCGGCCCGTGCCGGTGAAGCCGGGCGTGGTTTTGCGGTGGTGGCCGACGAGGTGCGCAACCTGGCGCACCGCACCCAGGAGTCGGCGGAAGAGATCCACAAGATGATCACCTCGCTGCAAGTGGGCTCCCGCGAAGCGGTGACCACCATGAACGCCAGCCAGGCCTCCAGTGAAGAAAGCGTCGAAGTTGCCAACCAGGCCGGCCTGCGGCTGGTCAGCGTGACGCAGCGCATCGGCGAGATCGACGGCATGAATCAATCGGTCGCCGCCGCGACCGAGGAACAGACCGCCGTGGTGGAAACCCTCAACATGGACGTCAGCCACATCAACCTGCTGAACCAGCAAAGCGTGGCCAACCTCAATGAAACCCTGAGGGACTGCGACGCCCTGTCCCAACAGGCCAATCGCCTGAAACAGCTGGTAGACAGCTTCAAGATCTGATCCACCGCATCGTCGGATCGCCGCTCGGAGCTGGCTCGCTCCCGCAGGGGATTGGGGGTGGACCCGGATCTCGGATCTACCCCGGAACCAGTTGTGGGAGCGAGCTTGCTCGCGATAGCGTCAGTCCAGCCAGCATCACCACCACTGATCCATTGCCATCGCGAGCAAGCTCGCTCCCACAGGAGATGGTGGCCTGGGGTTATTTGAACATCGCCTGTACGTTCCCCATCGCTTCATCGGCGAAGCCTTGCAGGAAGTCCCTGAAGCCCAACGGGGTGTGGGCGTCGGTGTGGTCGGCGATGATGGTCCAGGTGGCGCGGCAGCGGTTGTCCGTCAGGGGGTCGACGCGCATCGCCGCCCACAGGTTGTCGATGCCCAGGGTGTTGTAGATCAGTGTCCAGGTCATGTGCATGGCCTGGTCGTCGCGGCTGTTGAGCTGCTCCACCACCAGGTTCTGCCCATCGGCGAAGAACTTCTTGCGCAGCGACCTCTCGCCCTCGCCCGTCATTTCGATGCGCGCCAGCGCCGGGATGAAACGGTTGAAGCCGCCAAAATCACCTACCACGTCCCACACTTGAGCGGCAGGGGCCGCTACGTCCACCGAGGTTTCGACCTGGCAGGCGTGGGGGTTCTTGATCAGGGTGTCGGGTTGTAATGCAGTCATGGTCTTGCTCCTTGCGTGAGTGAGGGTGGTTCAAATGAAATCGATGGCCTTGAGGTACTCGGCGCCGCGCCGTAGCAGGGCCGGGGATTTTTCCGGGTAGCGCGCGCCCATCTGCCGCACACCGGTGCGGGCGTTGTCGTGGCGGATCAGCGAGATATCGCCGATGTCTTCCTCGAACCCGTTGAGGTAGAACCCCAGTACGCCGAACAGCGCGTTGTCGGCATCGACCCGGCCCAGTTGCCGTTGCCAGTCGGTGACGCTCACCAGGGAAAACTCCCGGCCGCTGTCGCGGAACGACGCCACGTAGGCATCCCAGCTCAACGGCTCGGGGTTGTGCAGGTTGAACACCGCTTGCGCCGGCTGGTAGCGGCTGGCGTGGAAAGCGATGAAACGGGCCAGGAAGTCCACCGGCATCAGGTCGAAATTGAGCGATAGGTCGGGCACCTGGCCGAGCTGGATCGAACCCTTGAGCATCAGCATCAGGCGGTTTTTGTGGGGCTGGCAGACCCCGGTCAGGCTGTTGAAGCTGATGTTGCCGGGGCGAAACAGGTTGACCCACACCCCACGATCCCGGGCCCGTTGCAGGATCCGTTCGCCGACCCACTTGGACAGGTTGTAGCCGTTCTTGATGTAGATCGGCGGCGTGGGCGCGGCGGGTTGTTCCAGCACCTGGCCGTTGGCATCCAGGGCGCTGGACGCCGACAGCGTGGAAACGAAGTTGAAGATTTTCTTACTGCGCCCCTCGCACAGGCGCAGGCATTCGAAAATCGGCTCCACGTTGTCCCGCGCCAACGACTCGTAGTCGAGCACGTGGTTGACGTGGGCGGCGTTGTGCACCAGCGCGCCGAACGTGCGGTCGATGCGGGCGTAGACGTCGTCCGCCAGGCCCAGTTGCGGTTGGGTGATGTCGGCGGCGTAGACGCTGACGCGGCTCAGGTCCAGGTGGGTCAGGCGGTTGTCCTGCAAGGCCTGGGAAAAACGTTGCGCCGCACTTTGCCCGGCAGACGCGCGCACAAGGCAGGCGACTTCGGTGGCGCCCCAGGCCAGCAAGGCTTCGACGATGTGCACCCCGAGAAAACTGTTGGCGCCGGTCACCACGACTTTGTGCACGTCACCGCACTGGCTGATGGGCAGCGGGTCGAGGTTGAGCTCGGCTTCGGCGTCAATGAACGCCTGGGGACTGAGGGTCGACGTCTCGTGTTGTTCGGGGCTGTCGAGCAATTTTGCCAAGGTCAGCAAGGTGGGTGCCTCGATGAACCGGTTGATCGACAGGCTGCGCCCGAACGTCTGGCGAATGCTCAGCAACAGTTGCGACAGCAGGATCGAATGCCCGCCCAGGTTGAAGAAACTCTCATCCGTCGCGATGTCCTCGGCCGGCACCTCCAGCAGCTCGGCCCACAGTTGGCGCAACTGCGTTTGCAGCGGGGTCTGAGGTTGTCGTCGCTGGCCGCCGACCTGGACCTGCACCGACATCGCGAGCAAGGCGCGGCGATCCACCTTGCCGTTGCTGGTGTAAGGCAGGCTCGGCAGTTCAACGTAGGCCGCCGGGTGCATGTAGCTGGGCAGCGAGTCTTGCACATGTTCGCGCAGGGCCTGGAGCGCGGCGCCGGGGCGGTCCTCCTCGGGATGAACCAGGAAGGCCAGGATCCGTCGCCGCTCATCCACGCCCACCGCCACCTGGCGAAACAACTGGCGCTCGCGCAGGCAGTGTTCGATTTCCTCTGGCTCGACCCTGAAGCCGCGAATCTTCACCTGGTTGTCCCGGCGGCCGCAGAGCTCGATGCCGGCGGCGGTCCACTGAGCGATATCACCGGTGCGATAGACCCGCACCGTTTGCCCGCCGGGCAGCGCCAGGTCGAGGTAACGGGCGGCGGTCAGCGTCGGATCGTTGAGATAACCCAGGCCGACCCCCGGCCCGGCGATGTAGAGCTCGCCGGGCGTATCCTGGGGTACCGGTTGCAGCTGCTCGTCCAGGATCAGCACCCGAGCGTTGGCGATGGGCACGCCCAGGTTGCGGTTGCTGTCGCCGACCGCGAATGGCCGGGTGGTCACCAGCACCGTGGTTTCGGTCGGGCCATAGATGTTGTGGAACGCACATTGTGGGGCGAGACGTTCGATCACGAACGGCTCACAGACATCGCCGCCGGTGATCAGGTGCGACAGGCCCAGGGGCTCGTCGAGGGGCATCACGCTCAACAGCGCCGGCGGCAGGAAGGCATGGGTGACCTGCCGGGCGTGCATCAGCATGACCAACTGCTGCGGATCGCGGCGTTGGTCTTCGCTGGGCACCACCAGCAGGGCGCCGCGGATGAACGTTGGCAGGATATCCAGCAGCGATGCGTCAAAGTTGATGGTGGAAAACTGCAACGCCCGGCTGTCGCGCTGCAACCCGACGTAATCGCCGTACCAGGCACAGAAATGGCTGAGGTTGCGATGGCTGAGCAAGACGCCCTTGGGCTGGCCGGTGGTGCCGGAGGTGTAGATCGCAACGGCCGGCTCGTCGCCGTCCACCACGCGGCGGATCAGCGAGGTCGGCAAGCCTGGCTTGAGTGCCGGCAAGCGCAGCACATCCAGCGTCGGCAGCGCGAGCTCGCCCAGGTCACTGTCGCCGGCGTGCAACAGCAGGTCTGCCTGGGCGTTCTCCAGGATGAAGCGCCGACGTTGTGCCGGGTGTTGCGGGTCCAGTGGCAAGTACACCGCGCCGCAACCCAGCACCGCCAGAATCGCTGCATACAGGTGTGCGGATTTGGGCAGACATACCGCAATCACCTTTTGCGAGCTAGGCTGGTGAGAGCAAGGCTTGCCCGCGATAAACGATGACTTGGTCTGGTTGGGTACCGCTGTGTCTGTATCGCGGGCAAGCTTTGCTCCCACAGGGCTGGATTGCCCTGGGTCTGCATGTTCCAACCGCTCCAGCAGCGCCTGCTGCAGCCTCAGCGTCAGGCCGCGCAAGGCCTTGTAGTCGATGCATTGCCCATCGACCCACAGGGCCGGTTGCGTCACGTCGTCGAGCATGCGCTGTTCGATGTCGTGCATCACCGGCACGTCGGCGGCGGCCAGCAGCCAGGGCACCGGCGGCCGATTGAAAGGGTGCTCGAAAGCCAGCGGCTCCAACGCATCGAGCCCGTGCAGCGGCTCGGCAACTGCATTGTCCTGCACCAGGGGCCAATGCTCGAAGCAGGTTTCATCCCGCGAGAACTGACTGACCAGCTGCGCCAACTGCTCGACCACCACCGCCTGCGTGCGCAGCCGCAATGACTGGCCATTGCCGCAGCGTTGCGGGGCGATTGTCTCCTGGCATAACACCCGCTGGTCGCCGTCGCGAATAATCACGGTCGGTTGCGGCAAGGGGTCACCGGGCAGCGTGCGCAGTGCCACGCGCACCTCAAGACGCATACGGGTTTGAACGGCGCACGGCTGCGTACCGTCGTCAATCAACAGGTCGAGCGCGGCAGGGACGGCCGATGTGTGCAGATCCACCACACCATGGCCGTGCAGTTCCAGTTCCTTGGCCAGTTCGGCCATGGCCTGGCTGCTGCCAGGCACTGCAATGTCGAGGCGTCTCATGGAAAGGTCCTCATGGGGTCAGGTAATCGGCGAGGGCATCGCGCACGCAGGGGGACGCGAGCATCGAGCTGCCGCGAAAGAACCGCGTGATGTTGCCCACCAGTGGATGGAAGCGATTGATGGGGTAGGCCAGTGCACTGGCGTCCTCACGCAGTGCCTGGCGTACCGACTCGTCGACGGGCAGGTGGGCGATCAGCTCGAAATCGAACGCCTGCTGCAGGTCGCTCGCCAGGTACTCGGCGATGAAGCCGGGCATCAAATGCGCGATCGCTTCACGGTCTTCCTCGGGCGCGGTGCGCCAGTACATCTGCACCAGCCGTGTCCAGAACCCCGAATGCCGGCCCTCATCGAGCAAGTGGTCGGCCATCAGCCCCTTGATCGAAGCCTTCACCGAATCGTCCCGGGCGAAGGCCGCGACTTCGTTGGTCACCGTGTTTTCGGCAATGGCGATGCAGATCAGCTCCACGGCGCTGAGCAAATGTTCCGGCGCCCGGGCCAGGGTCGCCGGTATCGCCCGGCTCAGCTCGATCTGCCCCGGCAACGGGATCGGCGCGATGCCGGTCATGTCGATGGTCTGTTGCATGAAGTCCATCGCCACCAGCGCGTGATAATCCTCGTCCACCACCACGGTCATCGCGTCGTAGCGGCACGGGAACGGGAACTCGATGCCGAAGCGATTCTTGGCGATGCGCCGGGCGGTGTGGTCCACAAGCTCGGTCTCGAAAATCACCACGTCGTTGATGAACTTGTACAGGCTCTGCACCAGCACGAAATCGCGCAGGGGCGCACAGTGGCTGAGAAAGGTCTGGCTGTGCACCAGCGGTTGGCGGCTCATGGGGAAGATCAGCTTGTCGTCGTCCTCGACCCGCCGGCGTGGCCGCGTGCGGATCGTGGCGCGGCTTTCCCAGGCGTCGGCGAACGATTGGTAGGCGAGGGCGTTCATAGGGTCACCTGCGCGGCCGGTTGGCTCATGCTTTCGCGCAGGCCGTCCCACAGGGCCGCGCGGCTGTGCACGGCGGCGAGTGCGGCGGCCAGCACTTCGGTTTCGCGCTGCGGATCGCCGTCGATCAGCCGCGCCAGCAGCTTCTCCGCGGCCGGGCCGTGGTCTTCGGAGTCGACCTCGATGTGGCGTTGCAGGTAGTAGCGAAAGGTGGGTGCCTGGTCCAGGCCAATGCCCCAGGCGTCCAGCATGCGTTGGAACATCTGCGGGATGACGCTCTCGCGGCCATGCACGAATGCGGCGGCCACACTGTGGGCCGGCGCATGCAGGGCGGTGTGCAGGGTCTGGCGAACGAACCGTGCCGCCGCCGGTTCCACTTCGACGCTTTCCAGCGCGGTTTCGGGGCTGACGCCTTCCTGTTGCAGGGTGATGAATCGCTCGATCGCCCGGGTGTCCGCGCCCACTTCGCGCATGGCGTCCAGGTACAGTTCGAAATGGCTGCAATAGCCCGCTCCAGGCCGATCATCCGACTCTTCGCCCAAGACGATTTCGTTGATCAGGCGAGCCGAATGTGGGTCGGCCGGCGGCAGCCAGGGCAGATGCACGCAGGTCAGTTCCCGTTGCAGGCGCTTGGTCAGGGACATGAAGTCCCACACGGCAAATACGTGGCTTTCCATAAACCGGCGCAGCAGATCAATTGATGTTATTTCGGAAAAAACCGGGTGTTGGCCAAGTTCGTGTTTTTTCAGAGATAGTTGTTCTTTGGTTGGCTGCATTGGAACGTCCTCATCAATGATATTTGTCCGGCAGGTGGCTCGAGTTTTTATATAGGCGAGCGGGTGCCTGAACCGGAATCCATGAATTACCCAAGTGGCTCAAGCATTCGCTTAATGTGCGTGTTTCGAGTCTGCGGTGCCTGTATTCAGGCGTTGTTGCGCTCTTTAAACAGCCGGTAACAATCCGGCGAATAAAAAACTAATACACGTATCAAGCGGGCGGCAAGTTATTTTTTAATTATTTAAAGTTGGGTATTTATTGGGCGCGAAGGAAGTTATTAAAACTTCTGGAGTAAGTTTTATTGAGGCGAAGAAGCTCCTTCCGATGGATAAGGATCAGAATCGAATCAGTCGAGTGAATGCCTCACTCGGAGCACTTCAGGGATCGGGAAGTTAAGAAGTCTTATGTTTAGGGGAGAGACGTCGGTCGGACATCCGATCATCCCGCCGGTTGGACGACGCTCCTTGCGTGTGGGCTTCGATTCGCCTGGTTTCAGCCAGGCACTGACTGCGACAGGTCTGTTTTTTCAATCGACAAGCGCAAGAGTGGGCCCAAATCGATGGCAGTGCCATTGGGCTTATGGGGCGGGGCGTCGCGGCCACGGCCGCGCCGCCGGGCAGGTAATTCGCTGGGTAGGCAGGATATGTAAGAAATTGATACGCCGGCCCGGACGCCGGCGCGAGGTCAGCGTTTCGACGTTTGTTCCAGGTATCGGCGTATGGTGACCGAGGCTTTTTCCAGGTGGTGTTCCAGCAGGGCAACGGCCTTATCGATGTCTCTGGTCGTCGCGGCTTCCAGCAGGGCGCGATGGTCGTCCTGGGTCAGCTTGCCCAGGCCCATGGACGATAGATGAAAACGCAGGAAGCGCTCTTCTTCGTTGAGTTCGCGTTCGATCAGGTCCAGCAGCTTGGCGTTGGGCGCCTTGTGGTAAAGCGACATGTGAAACAGCCGGTTGAGCTTGCCGATCTGGGCATGGTCGGTTTGCGCTTCCAACTGCTCGATATACTGGGCGGCGTGCGCCAGGTCGTCGTCGTCCAGCAACGGAATGGACAGGCGCAAGGCGAAGGACTCCAGGACCGAGCGCAGGGCGTAGGTCTCGACCGCGTTGTTGGTGATCAGTGGCGCCACCACCGCGCCCTTGTGCTGGACCACGTTGAGCAGTGATTGCGCTTCGAGCTGGCGCAGCGCCTCGCGCACCGGCATGCGGCTCACGCCGAACAGATCGGCCAATTCCTGTTGGCGCAGGGCCGTGCCACTGGGCAGGCGCCCGTCGAGAATGGCTTCGCGCAGGGATTCTTCGATGATCGAACGTGCCCGGTCAGCGGGAATGGGTCCGTTGACCTGGATGGTGCTGAGCGGTCTGGGCTTCTGGGTCACGACAACGCATCCTGACGAGTAGTAGAAAATGGATCCAGGCGAACATTAGTAACAGCTTTACGGGCCGTCAAAGACTTGTGGTGTCGGATCCTGAACTACAGTTTAGTCTGCTTGGAGTGATTGCATCCTGCCATTGTCTTTTGCCGGGCCAGGCTTCACCATCCAACGATTTCCAACGGCCCTTTTCGGACGTATTTCCCTTGGCTGCACCTTTCCCTGTTCCCAGGCCCTTGCGTTGGTTGTGTTCGGCAGTGTTGCTGGCCGGCCTCATGCTGGGCGGCCTGCAGGCCGACTGGGACTTCGCGCAGATCAGCCGACGGGCCCAGGCGCTCTACGGGCCCCTGGGGCAGGGGCAGCAGCGAATCGATGCCTGGCAGCAATTGCTGGCGACCCAGAAACAGATTCCCGAGCTGGAACAACTCAAGGTGGTGAACCTGTTCTTCAACAAACAGGTGCGCTACGTGGAAGACATCGACCTGTGGCACGAGGTGGACTACTGGGAAACCCCGATCCAGGCCCTGTGGAAAGGAGCCGGCGATTGCGAGGACTATGCCATCGCCAAGTACTTCAGCCTGCGCCATCTCGGGGTCTCCAGTGACAAGTTGCGCATCACCTACGTCAAGGCGTTGCGGCAGAACCGTGCGCACATGGTGCTGACCTACTACGCCACGCCCGAGGCGATGCCGTTGGTGCTCGACAGCCTGGTCGACGGCATCCTGCCGGCCAGCCAGCGAACCGACCTGTTGCCGGTCTACTCTTTCAATGCCGAAGGGTTGTGGCTGCCGGGCGCCAAGGGCAACAAGAAAGTGGGTGATACCAAGCGCCTGTCACGGTGGCAGGATGTGTTGAAAAAAATGCAGGCCGAAGGTTTTCCGGTCGAGACGACTAACTAGGAGCGCGCGCTCAGATGTCCTTGTTCAAACAGCTGTTGATCGCTATCTGTCTGTTCCTGGTGGTTGCCTTCAGCGGCAGCTTCATGGTCAGCCTCGAGAGCTCGCGGACCCAGTACGTCAACCAGTTGCGCTCCCATGCCCAGGACGCGGCCACGGCGTTGGCGCTGTCGCTGACACCGAACATCGACGATCCGGCGATGGTGGAGTTGATGGTCAGCTCGATCTTCGACAGTGGCTACTACGCCAGCATCCGGGTAGTCGATGTGGCCACCGACAAGACCCTGGTCGAGCGCACCGGCACGCCGGACGCCGGCAGCGTGCCGCAGTGGTTCGTCAAACTCATCGGCCTGGAGCCGGCCGGTGGCGATGCGATCGTCAATCGCGGCTGGGAGCAGGCGGCGCGGGTCGAAGTGGTCAGCCACCCGATGTTCGCCCTCGCCAAGCTGTGGCAGAGCGCGTTGGGCAGCCTGGGTTGGTTGCTGTTGTGCGGCGCTGTCAGCGCGGTGCTGGGGGCCTTGCTGCTGCGGCGTCAGCTCAAACCGCTGGATTACATGGTGCACCAGTCCCACGCCATCGCCCGGCGCGAGTTCCTCAGCTTGCCGGAGCTGCCGCGCACCCCTGAGCTGCGTCGCGTGGTCCAGGCGATGAACCAGATGGTCGAGAAGCTCAAGGCGCTGTTCCAGGAGCAGGCCGAGCGCAGCGAGAAACTGCGCGTGGAGTCTTATCAGGACAACCTCACGGGGCTGGCTAACCGGCGCTATTTCGAAATGCAGCTCAACGCCCGGGTGAGCAACCCGGAGCAGGCCAGCTCCGGTTACCTGTTGCTGTTGCGGGTCAAGGACCTGGCCGGTTTGAACCAGCGCTTGGGCGGCCAGCGCACGGACCAATTGCTTAAGGCGGTGGGCGAGCAGTTGCTGCGTGAAAGCGCGCGCTACCCGGAAACCCAGAACCTGGTGACGCGTATTCGGGGTGGCGAATTTGCTGTGTTGGCGCCGGGCCTGGTGCGTGAGGAAGCGCTGCAACTGGCACAGAACCTTGAAAACGCGCTGGCCAGCCTGCATGCCACCGGCGCGACCGACGTGGCGTCGGTGGCTTCCATCGGCCTGGCGCCCTTCGTCCATGGCGACTCACCGCAAGCAGTGCTCCAGCTCGGCGACCAGGCCCTGGCCCAGGCCGAAAGCCAAGGCGAACCGAGCTGGGCCTGCCTTGACCACAGTGCGGTCAAGCGTGTGGCCGACGATCACCATGCCTGGCATACGTTGCTCGACCAGGCCCTGAACCAGCAGCGTTTCGAGTTGTACTTCCAACCGGTGGTAGCAGCCCAGGACACCGCCATGGTGCTGCATTACAAGGTCTTGTCGCGGTTGCTCGACGAGCAAGGCCAGACCATTCCCGCCGGGCGTTTCCTGCCCTGGCTGGAGCGTTTCGGCTGGACGGCGCGGCTGGACCGCCTGATGCTCGAACAGGTGCTCAGGCAAATGGCCGGGCACGATCAATCCCTGGCGCTGAACCTCTCTTCCGCCACCCTGGGTGACCCACAGGCGTTGAACAAGGTCTTCGAGATCCTGCGGGCCCACTCCAACTTCGGGCCGCGCCTGACCCTGGAGATCGGCGAGGAACAGTTGCCTGAGCAAGCGGTGCTGGAGCAACTGACCCGGCAACTGCGCGAGCTGGGGTTCTCGTTGAGCCTGCAGCGCTTTGGTGGGCGGTTCAGCATGATCGGTAACCTGTCGCGGTTGGGGTTGGCTTATCTGAAAATCGATGGCGGCTACATTCGCGCCATCGACCAGGAGAGTGACAAGCGCCTGTTCATCGAGGCGATCCAGCGTGCTGCCCACAGTATCGACTTGCCGTTGATTGCCGAGCGGGTGGAGACCGAGGGGGAGTTGGCGGTGATTCGGGAGATGGGGTTGTTTGGGGTGCAGGGGCGGTTGGTTGGGGAGCCTGGGCGTTGGGGGAATTGAATTGAGAGTATATCCGTTGCTGCGGTAACGGCGGCTTATGGTTCCGCCCTTACGGCGGCTCACTTTTTTCAGGCGCCAAAAAAAGTAAGCAAAAAAGGCTTGCCCCACCACTCGGCACCTCGCTTAGGCGAGGTGTTCCCTCACTCCGGCATTGCTCCGTGGGCCCGCCGCGAAGGGCCATCCATGGCCCAGCGCGGCTACCTCGGCATCCATGCCGAGGTGCCCACTGCGCAATGCCTGCGTTCGGCCAGCGTGGTTAACGGGGCGCTCCAGATCAAAAGCCAAAGCCAAAGCCAAAGCCAAAGCCAAAGCGAGGCGGTTTTACGGCCGACTTGTCTCTCTCGGGTGTACGCCGATCCATTGTGGGAGCGGGCTTGCCCGCGAAGGCGGCGGCCCAGGCAATCCAGCTCTTGAAGATGCATAAAGCCAGCAAGTCCTAGGCGATGGATCGGCTGGAAGCGCAAGCGCCGAGCTGACAGGTCTGTGGTGGATTGAGAACCGCCTTCGTCGGATCAGACACACCCCAAAGACCGTGGCGAGGGAGCTTGCTCCCGCTCGGCTGCGCAGCAGTCGCAAGATCGGACAGTGCGGTCTGCCTGGAGAAATGCCGGGGCCTGCTTCGCAGGCCAGCGGGAGCAAGCTCCCTCGCCACAGAGGCTGTGTATTGCCTGGAATGGCGTCAGCCTGAGAGTCAGGGCTAGATCAACCCCTTCTCATCATCATCGATCAACCGGCTCAACCCTCCCAATGCGACCCGTGCCTGGTTGCGGTCCATCAGTTTGGCCTGGGCCGCCGGTGGCAGGTCGGTGACGCGGATGACGCCTTTGCTGGTCAGCACCTGGATCAAGTCGTCGAGTACCCGGATCATCTCCAGGTCGCTCTGCTTGAGCTGCTTGAGACTGTTTTCCACCGCCTGGTTGGCAAACCAGTCCTGGATCTCGTGGTTGTCGGCCGGCAGGGTTTCGGTGGCTTCGGCATAGGCGATGGCTTCTACGCGCACCAGCAAGCCTTGTGCATCGCGTTGCACATAAAACATCGGGCATCCCTCATGTATGAAGCGGCGTCATGCTGGGCAGCATAGGCCAACTCTGCGGGAGTATGAACACTTATTGTGGCGAGGGAGCTTGCTCCCTCGCCACCGGTTTGTGTCAGGTTCAGCTGTTGTTGTGATCGATCTTGATGGTCGGGTCGCTGCCGGCGATCAACGAGTTCAGGTTGACGCTCGACCAGTTGTTGCCTTCCAGCTTGATCGTCACGTCCGGCGTCGCCGCGGCGTTGCCGGTGTTGAACTGGCCGGAGCTGCTCACTTGCAGCGACGACACGCCATCGACCGTGCTGATTTTCAGGAAGTGGTCGATGGTGCTGCCGCTTTCGCCCTGCAATAGATCCCGCAGGTCGATCCGGTCACCTTCAGCGGCCTTGAAGTCCTTGATCACGTCAGTGCCGGTGTCACCGGACTTCCAGACAAAGGTATCGCCGCCCAAGCCACCGATCAGGGTGTCATTGCCCTGGCCGCCAATCAGCGTGTCGTTGCCGGTGCCACCGAGCAGGATGTCGTTGCCCTTGCCACCGTCGAGCAGGTCGTTGCCGCCCTGGCCAAAGATGATGTCGTTGCCGGCGCCGCCGAGCAGGGTGTCATTGCCATCGTGGGCACCCGACACATCGAACGCGGTGTAGTGTTCGGTGATGTACTGGTGCACGTTGCTGGTGGTGACTTTGCTCACGTCCACGCCGTTCTGCTGGGCAACGAACGCCTGGATGGCCTGGTAACCCTCGCCGGCAATGCCGTTGAAGCTCACCAGGTCGCCGAACAGGATGTCGTGGCCATCGCCGCCATTGACGGTGTCGGCCCCCGGCAGGGTCGCTTCGGTGTGGCCGATGATCGAGTTGGCCAGGTTTTTCGGGTCGATGTTGGTCTGCGGCGTCTGGTCCGAGTCGTAGGGCTTGAGGTCGGCCAGGGTCACGCCCTGGTTCAGGCCGATGGCTTCCACGCCGGACACCGAGCTGAGCAGCGCAAAGGCACTCAGGGAGTTGCTGCTGGTGGCCGAGTCGGTGCTGTTGCCGGTGCCGCTGAGGTAGGACAGTTCATAGGTGCCGTCCCCTTGGGCGTGCAGGGTGCCCAGTTCCTCGCTGCTCCAGTAGCCGCCCCACGACTTCTGCCAGGTCTGCAGCGTGACGTTGCCGCTGCTATCGACCTGCACGCGGTGCTTGCTGTCCAGATCGGCGCTGAAGGTTTGCCCAAGCTTGTAGTTGTTGGTGGTGATGAGGCTGTCCAGCTTCACATCGCCATACAGGGTCGGGTTCGTCTGCTCGCCGGCCTGGTAGAACGTCGGCTGGCCGTCGGTGATGAAGTACGTCAGGTTCTTCGCGCCGGTGTTGGCCATGGCCTCGGTGCTCTTGAACCAGTTGGCCGTGGTCTTGAACACGTCCTCGTAGTTGGTGCCGCCGCCGGAAACCATGGAGTTCAGCACGCCCTTGAGCAGTGTCAGGGCATTCGGGTCGTTGAGGTTCACCGAAACGGTCTTGTTCACCTGGGCGTCGAAGTCGGCCAGGAAGATGTTCACCGTGCCGGAGTTGCTGCCCAGGCTTTGCTTGAGGGTGTTGAACACCGACGTCAGCGAATCCTTGGCCGCGGTGATGGACGAGGAACTCATGCTGCCGGAGCTGTCGACCATGAAGGCGATGTTGTAGTTGACGCCCGGTACCACGGTCAGGCCGCCGATGTCGGCGACAATGATGTCGTTGGCGTCGGTGCCGACGACGTTGTCACTGGCGGAGGTCGCGGTGGTGGCGTTGTAGACGGCCGGGTACACGGTAACCGGGATCTGGGCCGTGGTGACCGCCGAGCCTCCCAGGGCCTCGGTGGCCGTCGACGTCACGGTCACGTTGAACTTGCCGTTGTAGTACGCCGGTGGCGTCAAGGTCAGGCTGCCCAGGTTCCAGCCGGTGATCGAGGCTTCGCCGCTGCTGCCCACGGTCGCGGTGTGGCCCGCGCCATCGGTCAGCACGCTGCCTTCAGGGATACCGCCGACTTTCACGCTCAGGCTTTCGGAGCCGTCGGTGTCGGTCAGGGCGGTGGTGATCTTCGACAGGTGCACGCTGGAGCCTTCGGCGCCTTCGTTGAGCTTGTAGCCGTCGTAGTAACCCTCGCCATTGCTGCCGTGCAGGTCGGAGACCGTCACGCCGGCATTCGCCAGGTCAGCCACGCCGGTGTACAGCGGTACGCCAGCACTGCTCAGGTCGACCGCCGTGCCGCCGTTGACCGACAGGTTCACGTCATAGCTGCCCGGGCCGGTCTGGTTGTGGTGGTAGATGTCCAGGGTGTAGTAGCCGCTGGTGGTCGGCGTGAACGAGCCGTTCAGCTTGCCGCCCGCGCCCCAGGTAATCGCCGCCACGTCCTTGCCGCCGACGGTCACCAACAGGCTGTCGTCGCCGGTGCCGCTGAAGGTGTAGGTCTTGCCGGCTTCGAGGTAAATCAGACCGGAAGTTTTCGACGCCGTGCCAGGGTTCACGTTGCTGTCGGACTGCACGTTGGTCACGGTGCTGCTGCTGTTCGGCGTACCGGCAGCATCGATCACCGACTTGAGGGTGCCGGACGGCGCGCCGCTGCCATCGGTGCCCAGGCCAGACAGGCCGGTCCAGACTTCCTTGATCAGGCCGGTGGAGGTCACGCTGTTGCCGGCCACGTTGAGGGTCGGGGCGTCGGCAACGGGTGTGATGTCGATCTTCACGGTGCCGGTAGTGCCCAGCGCCTGGCCGTCGGTGGGCTGGAAGCTGATCTGTGCGTAATCGGCCTTTTGATCGCCCACGCCGGCCGGGTTGCCGTTGGCACCGGATTCGTTGGCGTCCGGCGTGAAGCGCAGCTTGCCGGCATCGATGTCAGCCTTGGTGAAGGTCTGGTTGTTGGCCACGTCCTTCCAGGTTGCGCCATCAAGGTACTGCAACTTGCCGTCGCTGGGCAGGCCGGTGATTTTCACACCCAGGCTTGCTGCCGGGCTGTCCAGGTCGCTGACGCCGAAGGTCGACCAGCCGAGGACCAGCGAAGTGTCCTCGGTACCGGTCACCGCACCGCCGGTGGCCACCGGTGCATCGTTGACCCCGACCACGTTCACGGTGGTGGTGGCGGTGTTGGAGTAACTGGTGCCGTCGGTCACGGTCACGGTGATGATGCGCGGGACGGTGCTTGGGTCATCGCTGCTGTTGGTGAAGCTGATGTTCTTGATCTGCTGCATGTAGTCGGCGAGCGTCGCGTTGCCGGACAGGGTCAGCGTGACCGTACCGTTGGTGCTGTTGGCGTTGATGCTGATGCCATTGACGCTGTTGCCCAGGTTCAGCGCATCGCCGGGCTGACGGTTGGTCAGCACGATGGTGGCGCCGGTCAGCATGGTGCTGTCCGGGTCGGTGATTTTCAGGTCAGTGTCGCCAATCGACACGCCCTGGCCAGGGGTGCCTTCGGTGAAGGTCACCTGATAGTCAGCGCCGGTCTTGCCGCTGGAGTTGTTGGCATCCAGGTCGAGTACCGGTGGCGCATCGTTGTCGATGATCGAGGTGCTGACGCTGCCATTGGTGCCGCTGATTGCCAGGTTCTCGAAGTTGCCGCCGGTGGCCGAGTCGATCTTGACCACGAAGTTTTCCGTGCCTTCGGTGATCTTGTCGTCCAGCGTGGCCACGTTGAAGGTGGCGCTGGTGCCGTTGGCCGGGATCTTCACGGTGTAGACGCCGGTGAAGTCCGAGCCGTCGGCGGCGGTGCCGCTGTAGACGATCTTGAGCGTCACCTCGGTTTGCGCCGGGTTCGTCAGGCTGACGGTGTACGTAGCGGTCTGGCCTTCAGTGACCGACGTGCTGCCGCTGATGCTGACAGTACTGGTGTCGATGGTGTCGGTGACATTGGTCACGGCTGGAGTGGTACTTGGCACCAGGTGCTCGAAGTTACCGCCTGTTGCTTTATCGATACTGACTTCGACCTTGCCGGCGTCTTTGTAGACGTCGTCTTTAGGCGCGTCGACAGTGACGGTGCCGGTGGTTTTGCCGGCGTCGATGTGAATGACGGCGCCATTGCTCAGGGTAACGTCGACAGGTGTACCGGCTGCGTTGGTCAGGGTCGCGGTGTAGGTGATCTGACCACCCTCGGCCACGGTACCGGTAGCGCTCAGGCTCAGGCCGGTGGTGTCCTGGGTATCGGTAACGGTGGTGTCAGCGGTTTTGCCGTCGATGGCGAGTTTTTCGTAGTTGCCGCCCTGTGCGTCATCGATCTTGACGCTCAGGTGGTTGCCGCCGGCGAGGGTGTCGTTTGGCGCAACGAAGTTCACCGACGCGGAGCTTGCGCCCACGGGAATGGTGATGGTCTGGCCGTTGCTCAGCGTGACGACCAGCGGCGCGTTGGTGACCGGGGCGTTGACCGAGGCGGTGTAGACCACGGTGCCGCCTTCGGCGACGGTCGAAGTGGCGGACAGGCTGACGGTCGATGTGTCGATGGTGTCGGTGACATTGGTCACGGCTGGAGTAGTGCTCGGAACGAGGTTCTCGAAGTTACCGCCAACCGCCTTATCGATGCTGACTTCAACTTTGCCAGCATCTTTATAGACGTCATCCTTCGGCGCGTCGACGGTCACAGTGCCGGTGGTTGCACCGGCGGCGATGTTGATGACCGCACCATTGCTCAGTGTCACAGTCACTGGCGTGCCAGCGGCGTTGGTCAGGGTCGCGGTGTAAACAATCGAGCCACCTTCAGCAACCGAATCAGTCGCACTCAAGGTCAGGCCTGTAGTGTCTTGGGTATCGGTAACGGTGGTGTCAGCGGTTTTGCCATCGATGGCGAGTTTTTCGTAGTTGCCGCCCTGTGCGTCATCGATCTTGACGCTCAGGTTATCGCCGCCAGCGAGGGCGTCGTTTGGCGCAACGAAGTTCACCGAAGCAGAACTTGCGCCGACCGGGATGGTGATGGTCTGGCCATTCGACAAAGTGACGACCAATGGCGCGTCAGTGACTGGCGCGTTGACCGACGCGGTGTAGACCACGGTGCCGCCTTCGGCGACGGTCGAAGTGGCGGACAGGCTGACGGTCGATGTGTCGATGGTGTCGGTGACGTCAGTCACTGCTGGGGCAGTGCTCGGAACCAGGTTTTCGAAGTTACCGCCAGTGGCTTTATCGATGCTGACTTCAACCTTGCCGGCATCCTTGTAGACGTCGTCTTTAGGCGCGTCGACAGTGACGGTGCCAGTGGTTGCACCAGCCGCGATGTTGATCACCGCGCCATTGCTCAGCGTCACAGTCACTGGTGTGCCGGCCGCATTAGTCAGAGTAGCGGTGTAAACAATCGAGCCACCTTCAGCAACCGAGTCAGTCGCACTCAAGGTCAGGCCTGTAGTGTCCTGGGTGTCGGTAAGGGTGGTGTCAGCAGTTTTACCGTCGATGGCAAGTTTTTCGTAGTTACCGCCCTGGGCGTCATCAATCTTGACGCTCAGGTTATCGCCGCCAGCGAGGGCGTCGTTTGGCGCAACGAAGTTCACCGAAGCAGAACTTGCGCCCACGGGAATGGTGATGGTCTGGCCATTCGACAAGGTGACGACCAATGGCGCGTCAGTGACTGGCGCGTTGACCGAAGCGGTGTAAACGACGGTGCCACCTTCGGCCACAGTCGAAGTCGCAGTAAGCGAAACGGTGCTGGTGTCGATGGTATCGGTAACGTCAGTCACCGCTGGCGTGGTGCTAGGCACCAAGTTTTCGAAGTTGCCACCCGTGGCCTTGTCGATGCTGACTTCGACCTTGCCGGCGTCTTTGTAGACGTCGTCTTTTGGCGCGTCGACAGTGACGGTACCGGTAGTTGCACCAGCGGCGATGTTGATGACTGCGCCGTTGCTCAGCGTGACGGTCACTGGTGTGCCGGCTGCATTGGTCAGAGTAGCGGTGTAAACGATCGAACCGCCCTCGGCCACAGTGTCAGTTGCGGAAAGCGTCAGACCGGTAGTGTCTTGGGTGTCTGTAACCGTAGTTTCGGCTGGAGTTTTATCTGCAACCAGATTTTCGTAGTTGCCGCCCTTGGCATCGTCGATCTTGACGCTCAAGTTGTCGCCGCCGGCGAGCGCATCGTTCGGTGCAACGAAGTTCACCGAAGCAGAGCTTGCGCCTACTGGGATGGTGATGGTCTGGCCATTCGACAAAGTGACGACCAGCGGAGCGTCAGTGACTGGCGCGTTGACCGAGGCGGTGTAGACCACGGTACCGCCTTCGGCGACGGTCGAAGTGGCCGACAGACTGACGGTCGATGTGTCGATGGTGTCGGTAACGTCAGTGACCGCTGGAGTAGTGCTCGGAACGAGGTTCTCGAAGTTGCCACCCGTGGCCTTGTCGATGCTGACTTCAACCTTGCCGGCGTCTTTGTAGACGTCGTCTTTTGGCGCGTCGACAGTGACAGTGCCAGTGGTCGCACCGGCCGCGATGTTGATCACTGCGCCGTTGCTCAGCGTGACGGTCACTGGTGTGCCGGCGGCGTTGGTCAGAGTAGCGGTGTAAACGATCGAGCCGCCCTCAGCCACAGTGTCGGTTGCGGAAAGCGTCAGACCGGTAGTGTCTTGGGTGTCTGTAACCGTAGTTTCGGCTGGAGTTTTATCTGCAACCAGATTTTCGTAGTTGCCGCCCTTGGCATCGTCGATCTTGACGCTCAAGTTGTCGCCGCCGGCGAGCGCATCGTTCGGTGCAACGAAGTTCACCGAAGCAGAGCTTGCGCCTACTGGGATGGTGATGGTCTGGCCATTCGACAAAGTGACGACCAGCGGAGCGTCAGTGACTGGCGCGTTGACCGAGGCGGTGTAGACCACGGTACCGCCTTCGGCGACGGTCGAAGTGGCCGACAGACTGACGGTCGATGTGTCGATGGTGTCGGTAACGTCAGTGACCGCTGGAGTAGTGCTCGGAACGAGGTTCTCGAAGTTGCCACCCGTGGCCTTGTCGATGCTGACTTCAACCTTGCCGGCGTCTTTGTAGACGTCGTCTTTTGGCGCGTCGACAGTGACAGTGCCAGTGGTCGCACCGGCCGCGATGTTAATCACGGCGCCGTTGCTCAGCGTGACGGTCACTGGTGTGCCAGCCGCATTGGTCAGGGTCGCGGTGTAAACAATCGAACCGCCTTCAGCAACAGTGTCGGTTGCGGAAAGCGTCAGACCGGTAGTGTCTTGGGTGTCTGTAACCGTAGTTTCGGCTGGAGTTTTATCTGCAACCAGATTTTCGTAGTTGCCGCCCTTGGCATCGTCGATCTTGATGCTCAAGTTGTCGCCGCCGGCGAGGGCGTCGTTTGGTGCAACGAAGTTCACCGAAGCAGAACTTGCGCCGACCGGGATGGTGATGGTCTGGCCATTCGACAAAGTGACGACCAACGGAGCGTCAGTC
This sequence comes from Pseudomonas chlororaphis, assembly GCA_001023535.1. Taxonomy (NCBI): domain Bacteria; kingdom Pseudomonadati; phylum Pseudomonadota; class Gammaproteobacteria; order Pseudomonadales; family Pseudomonadaceae; genus Pseudomonas; species Pseudomonas chlororaphis. The sequence continues at coordinate 1,662,965 of CP011020.1, read as the reverse complement.
ACTGGGGCATTAACCGAAGCGGTGTAAACGACAGTGCCACCTTCGGCCACCGTCGAAGTCGCGGTGAGCGAAACGGTACTGGTGTCGATGGTGTCAGTGACATCTGTTACCGCTGGAGTGGTGCTCGGCACCAAATTCTCGAAGTTGCCGCCTGTGGCTTTATCGATGCTGACTTCAACTTTGCCCGCGTCTTTGTAGACGTCGTCTTTAGGCGCATCAACGGTGACGGTGCCAGTGGTTGCACCAGCCGCGATGTTGATCACCGCGCCATTGCTCAGTGTCACAGTCACTGGCGTGCCGGCGGCGTTGGTCAGGGTTGCGGTGTAAACGATCGAGCCGCCTTCAGCGACAGTGTCGGTTGCGGAAAGCGTCAGACCGGTAGTGTCTTGGGTATCCGTAACGGTGGTGTCAGCGGTTTTGCCATCGATGGCAAGTTTTTCGTAGTTGCCGCCCTGGGCATCGTCGATCTTGACGCTCAAGTTGTCGCCGCCGGCGAGGGCGTCGTTTGGTGCAACGAAGTTCACCGAAGCAGAACTTGCGCCGACCGGGATGGTGATGGTCTGGCCATTCGACAAAGTGACGACCAACGGAGCGTCAGTCACTGGGGCATTAACCGAAGCGGTGTAAACGACAGTGCCACCTTCGGCCACCGTCGAAGTCGCAGTAAGTGAAACGGTGCTGGTGTCGATGGTATCGGTAACGTCAGTGACAGCCGGAGTGGTGCTCGGAACCAGGTTTTCGAAGTTACCGCCTGAGGCCTTGTCGATGCTGACTTCGACCTTGCCAGCATCTTTGTAGACGTCATCCTTCGGCGCGTCGACAGTTACGGTACCGGTGGTCGCACCAGCGGCGATGTTGATCACGGCGCCGTTGCTCAACGTGACGGTCACTGGGGTGCCGGCGGCGTTGGTCAGGGTTGCGGTGTAAACGATCGAGCCACCTTCAGCAACCGAATCAGTCGCACTCAAGGTCAGGCCTGTAGTGTCTTGGGTATCGGTAACGGTGGTGTCAGCGGTTTTGCCATCGATGGCGAGTTTTTCGTAGTTACCGCCTTGGGCGTCATCAATCTTGACGCTCAGATTATCGCCGCCGGCGAGGGCGTCGTTTGGCGCAACGAAGTTCACCGAAGCGGAGCTTGCGCCAACCGGGATGGTGATGATTTGGCCATTGCTCAGCGTGACAACCAACGGAGTGTCAGTCACGGGGGCATTAACCGAGGCGGTATAAACCACGGTGCCACCTTCAGCCACGGTCGAGGTGGCCGACAGGCTGACGGTCGATGTATCGATGGTGTCGGTAACGTCAGTCACAGCAGGGGTAGTGCTCGGAACCAGGTTCTCGAAGTTACCGCCTGTGGCCTTGTCGATGCTGACTTCAACCTTGCCGGCGTCCTTATAGACGTCATCCTTCGGTGCATCGACGGTGACGGTGCCGGTGGTCGCACCAGCCGCGATGTTGATCACCGCGCCATTGCTCAGCGTCACAGTCACTGGTGTGCCGGCCGCATTAGTCAGAGTAGCGGTGTAAACAATCGAGCCACCTTCAGCAACCGAGTCAGTCGCACTCAAGGTCAGGCCTGTAGTGTCCTGGGTGTCGGTAACGGTGGTGTCAGCAGTTTTACCGTCGATGGCAAGTTTTTCGTAGTTGCCGCCCTGGGCGTCATCGATCTTGACGCTCAGGTTATCGCCGCCGGCGAGCGCGTCGTTCGGTGCAACGAAGTTCACCGACGCGGAGCTTGCGCCCACTGGGATGGTGATGGTTTGGCCGTTGCTCAGCGTGACGACCAGCGGCTCTTCAGTGACCGGGGCGTTTACCGATGCGGTGTAAACGACAGTGCCACCTTCGGCCACGGTCGAAGTCGCAGTAAGCGAAACGGTACTGGTGTCGATGGTATCGGTAACGTCAGTCACAGCAGGGGTAGTGCTCGGAACCAGGTTCTCGAAGTTGCCACCCGTGGCCTTGTCGATACTGACTTCAACCTTGCCAGCATCTTTGTAGACATCGTCCTTCGGTGCATCGACAGTGACGGTGCCAGTGGTCGCACCAGCCGCGATGTTGATGACCGCACCATTGCTCAGCGTCACAGTCACTGGGGTGCCGGCGGCGTTGGTCAGAGTAGCGGTGTAAACGATCGAGCCGCCTTCAGCAACCGAATCAGTCGCACTCAAGGTCAGACCGGTAGTGTCCTGGGTGTCGGTAACGGTGGTGTCAGCAGTTTTGCCATCGATGGCAAGTTTTTCGTAGTTACCGCCCTGGGCGTCATCGATCTTGACGCTCAGGTTATCGCCGCCGGCGAGGGCGTCGTTTGGTGCAACGAAGTTCACCGAAGCAGAGCTTGCGCCCACGGGGATGGTGATGGTCTGGCCATTCGACAAAGTGACGACCAACGGAGCGTCAGTCACCGGGGCATTAACCGAGGCGGTGTAAACGACGGTGCCACCTTCGGCCACCGTCGAAGTCGCAGTGAGCGAAACAGTGCTGGTGTCGATGGTGTCGGTAACGTCAGTGACCGCTGGAGTAGTGCTCGGAACGAGGTTCTCGAAGTTACCGCCCGTGGCCTTGTCGATGCTGACTTCAACTTTGCCGGCGTCTTTGTAGACGTCGTCTTTTGGCGCGTCGACAGTGACGGTACCGGTGGTTGCACCAGCGGCGATGTTGATCACCGCGCCATTGCTCAGCGTCACAGTCACTGGCGTGCCGGCGGCGTTGGTCAGGGTAGCGGTGTAAACGATCGAGCCGCCCTCAGCCACAGTGTCGGTTGCGGAAAGCGTCAGGCCGGTGGTGTCTTGGGTATCGGTAACCGTGGTCTCAGCGGTTTTGCCATCAATGGCGAGTTTTTCGTAGTTGCCGCCCTGGGCGTCATCGATCTTGACGCTCAGGCTATCGCCGCCGGCGAGGGCGTCGTTCGGTGCAACGAAGTTCACCGAAGCAGAGCTTGCGCCCACTGGGATGGTGATGGTTTGGCCGTTGCTCAGCGTGACGACCAGCGGCGCTTCAGTGACCGGGGCGTTTACCGATGCGGTGTAGACCACGGTACCGCCTTCAGCGACGGTCGAAGTCGCAGTGAGCGAAACAGTGCTGGTGTCGATGGTGTCGGTGACATCAGTCACCGCTGGCGTGGTGCTCGGCACCAAGTTTTCGAAGTTACCGCCAACGGCTTTATCGATGCTGACTTCAACTTTGCCGGCGTCTTTGTAGACGTCGTCCTTCGGTGCGTCGACGGTCACAGTGCCGGTGGTCGCACCGGCCGCGATGTTGATCACCGCGCCATTGCTCAGTGTCACAGTCACTGGGGTGCCGGCGGCGTTGGTCAGGGTTGCGGTGTAAACAATCGAGCCACCTTCAGCAACCGAATCAGTCGCACTCAAGGTCAGGCCTGTAGTGTCCTGCGTGTCGGTAACGGTGGTGTCAGCAGTTTTACCGTCGATGGCGAGTTTTTCGTAGTTGCCGCCCTGGGCGTCATCAATTTTGACGCTCAGGTTATCGCCGCCAGCGAGTGCATCATTCGGTGCAACGAAGTTCACCGAAGCAGAGCTTGCGCCCACTGGGATGGTGATGGTCTGGCCATTCGACAAAGTGACGACCAGTGGCGCCTCAGTCACTGGGGCATTAACCGAGGCGGTATAAACCACGGTGCCACCTTCGGCCACCGTCGACGTCGCAGTGAGCGAAACAGTGCTGGTGTCGATGGTGTCGGTGACATCAGTCACCGCTGGCGTGGTGCTAGGCACCAAGTTTTCGAAGTTACCGCCAACGGCTTTATCGATGCTGACTTCAACTTTGCCGGCGTCTTTGTAGACGTCATCCTTCGGTGCGTCGACGGTCACAGTGCCGGTGGTCGCACCGGCCGCGATGTTGATCACCGCGCCATTGCTCAGCGTCACAGTCACTGGCGTGCCGGCGGCGTTGGTCAGGGTTGCGGTGTAAACAATCGAACCGCCTTCAGCAACCGAATCAGTCGCACTCAAGGTCAGACCGGTAGTGTCCTGAGTATCCGTAACGGTGGTGTCAGCGGTTTTGCCATCGATGGTGAGTTTTTCGTAGTTGCCGCCCTGTGCGTCATCGATCTTGACGCTCAAGTTATCGCCGCCGGCGAGGGCGTCGTTCGGTGCAACGAAGTTCACCGAAGCGGAGCTTGCGCCGACCGGAATGGTGATGGTTTGACCGTTGCTCAGCGTGACGACCAACGGAGCGTCAGTGACTGGGGCGTTGACCGATGCGGTGTAGACCACGGTACCGCCTTCAGCGACGGTCGAAGTCGCCGTGAGCGAGACAGTGCTGGTGTCGATGGTGTCAGTGACATCTGTTACCGCTGGCGTGGTGCTCGGCACCAAATTCTCGAAGTTGCCGCCAGTGGCTTTATCGATGCTGACTTCGACCTTGCCGGCGTCTTTGTAGACGTCGTCCTTCGGTGCGTCGACGGTCACAGTGCCAGTGGTCGCACCAGCCGCGATGTTGATGACCGCACCATTGCTCAGCGTCACAGTCACTGGTGTGCCGGCGGCGTTGGTCAGAGTAGCGGTGTAAACGATCGAGCCACCTTCAGCCACTGTGTCAGTTGCGGAAAGCGTCAGGCCGGTAGTGTCTTGGGTGTCTGTAACCGTAGTTTCAGCTGGAGTTTTATCTGCAACCAGATTTTCGTAGTTGCCGCCCTGGGCGTCATCGATCTTGACGCTCAAGTTGTCGCCGCCAGCGAGGGCGTCGTTTGGCGCAACGAAGTTCACCGAAGCAGAGCTTGCGCCCACTGGGATGGTGATGGTCTGGCCATTCGACAAAGTGACGACCAACGGAGCGTCAGTCACTGGGGCATTAACCGAAGCGGTGTAGACAACGGTTCCGCCTTCAGCCACGGTCGAGGTGGCCGTCAGGCTGACGGTTGACGTATCGATAGTATCGGTAACGTCAGTGACCGCTGGAGTAGTGCTCGGAACGAGGTTCTCGAAGTTGCCACCCGTGGCTTTGTCGATGCTGACTTCAACCTTGCCGGCGTCTTTGTAGACGTCGTCTTTCGGCGCGTCGACGGTCACAGTGCCGGTTGTTGCACCTGCCGCGATGTTGATCACGGCGCCGTTGCTCAACGTGACGGTCACTGGGGTGCCGGCTGCATTAGTCAGGGTCGCGGTGTAAACGATCGAGCCACCTTCGGCGACGGTGCCGGTAGCGCTCAGGCTAAGACCGGTGGTGTCCTGTACGTCAGTCACCGAGGTTTCAGCTGGGGTTTTATCTGCAACCAGATTTTCGTAGTTGCCGCCCTGAGCGTCGTCAATTTTGACGCTCAAGTTGTCGCCGCCGGCGAGGGCATCGTTTGGCGCAACGAAGTTTACCGACGCGGAGCTTGCGCCCACGGGGATAGTGATGGTCTGGCCGTTGCTCAGTGTTACAACCAGCGGAGCATCAGTCACCGGGGCATTAACCGAAGCGGTGTAAACGACGGTGCCACCTTCGGCCACCGTCGACGTCGCAGTGAGCGAAACAGTGCTGGTGTCGATGGTGTCGGTGACATCAGTCACTGCTGGGGCAGTGCTCGGAACCAGGTTTTCGAAGTTACCGCCAACGGCTTTATCGATGCTGACTTCGACCTTGCCGGCGTCCTTGTAGACGTCGTCTTTTGGCGCGTCCACAGCCACGGAACCAGTGGTTGCACCGGCCGCGATGTTGATCACGGCGCCGTTGCTCAGCGTCACGGTGACTGGGGTACCGGCAGGGTTGGTCAGTGTCGCGGTGTAGAGGATCTGACCGCCCTCTGCCACTTCGGTGGATGCCGACAGACTCAGATCGGTAGTGTCCGTCGAATCGGTGATCGTAGTGACCGCTGGCGTGGTGCTCGGTACCAGGTTCTCGAAGTTGCCGCCGGTGGCACCGGTAATGGTGGTGCTGACGGTGCTGCCGTTGTTGTAGACGTCGTTAGCCGGGGTGTCGACGGTGACGGTGCCGGCAGTCTGACCTGCCGCGATGGTGATGACCGAGCCATTGCTCAAGGTCACGGTCACCGGGGTTTGAGCGGCGTTGGTCAAGGTGGCGGTGTAGGTGATCTGGCCGCCTTCGGTGATGGTGTTGCTGGCGGACAGGGTCAGGCCAGTGGTATCAGCCGAATCGGTAATCGTAGTGACTGCTGGCGTGGTGCTTGGCACCAGGTTTTCAAAGTTGCCGCCAGTAGCCCCGGTAATGGTGGTGCTGACGGTGCTGCCATTGTTGTAGACGTCGTTGGCCGGGGTATCGACGGTGACGGTGCCGGCGGTCTGGCCCGCAGCGATGGTGATGACCGAGCCATTGCTCAAGGTCACGGTCACCGGGGTTTGAGCGGCGTTGGTCAAGGTGGCGGTGTAGGTGATCTGGCCGCCTTCGGTGATGGTGTTGCTGGCGGACAGGGTCAGGCCAGTGGTATCAGCCGAATCGGTAATCGTAGTGACTGCTGGCGTGGTGCTTGGCACCAGGTTTTCAAAGTTGCCGCCAGTAGCCCCGGTAATGGTGGTGCTGACGGTGCTGCCGTTGTTGTAGACGTCGTTGGCCGGGGTGTCGACGGTGACGGTGCCGGCAGTCTGACCTGCCGCGATGGTGATGACCGAGCCATTGCTCAAGGTCACGGTCACTGGAGTTTGAGCCGGGTTGGTCAGGGTCGCGGTGTAGGTGATCTGGCCGCCTTCAGTCACCGTGTTGCCTGCGGTCAGGGTGACGTTGGTGGTGTCGATGGTGTCGGTGATCTGGGTCACGGCTGGCGCGGTAGGCAGGGTCACGGCGATGCCGGTACCGCCCGTGGTGCCAGTAACGGTCACGCTGATTTGGGTGGGGTCGTTGTAGACCGTGTCGTTCGGCGCCAGCGGAACGTTGACGGTGCCGGTTGTCTGGCCCGCTGGAATCACGATCACGGAGCCGTTGGACAGTGTCACGGTCAGGGCGGTCTGTGGCGCCTGGGTCACGGTTGCGGTGTAGACCAACACACCACCAGCCTCTGTCAGGGTCGGCGTGGCGCTCAGGGTCATCGTCGCGTTGACCACCGCGTTGGCGGTGGTATTGGCATTGGCGTTGGTATCCAGGCCAGTGAGGTCGGTGGTGGTGGCGGCGGCCGTGCTCAGGCCTTCCGTTGGAAAACCGACGGTAGGGTCGACGCTGCCAGCGGTGGCGTCCAGCGCCACGAAGGTGTGACCGCCACCGGCGGCACCGCCCGTCCCCGCGGCGGTGGCGCCGGCAGCGGTGGCTTCCAGGGCTGTCGTCGGGTCGGCACCGGCGGCGATGGCCTGCTGCAGTTCTTCTACCGACGGCGCGGCCTGGGCAGTGGCGGCGGCGAGATCGGTGGAAGAGTCGGGTGCATTGGCGCTCCACTGGGTGTCGCGGCCCAGGTCGAGCGTGCGGCCGTCGGCCAATTCCAACGTGACGGCGCCCGCAGGGCCGGTGTCCAACTGGTCGCCCGTGTACAGGCGATCACCTTCAATGAGTACACGCCGAATGCCCTCGGGGGATACGACGAAAACCTGACCAACAATGCTTTTGACAACGGCAATAACACTGCTCATTGAAGACTTCTCCGGGTGCCACGCTCAGTAGACTTCCATGGACCCGACAGCCTGTAAGGCAGCAGCGGTCTGGACGTTCTTGTTTCGCAAATAGGGGTTGTTTTGACGCTCTACTATGTCAATATTTTGGCTGGTTTTTTCGAGCTTTTTGTTTATGCCAAACTATTGACCTTATGCCGGCCATCCTAAACAATCGCTTCGGTAATGTCACATTGATATTTAAGCGGCGACCTGTTAATTCGGTGCACGATTCGTTTCCTGTTTCGAACTTTCCGACATACGGTCATTCCGGTTGCCATCATCCGATGCAGCGCCACGTTTCGCTGTGATCCACGACAAGAGTTTCAGGAAAAATCCCACCATGCGTTCGCCTCTGTTCAAGGCTTTACCCTTCGCCCTCGCCGCCAGTTTCGTACAAGCACAAACCTTGCCGCAGGCCATGCAACAGGCGCTGGATGTTCATCCTGAAATTCAGGCTGGCGTTAACAGTCGCCTTGCGGCGGACTATCAACTCAAGGCGGCCAAGGGCGGCTACCTGCCTAGAGTGGACCTTGCAGCCGGGTACGGTCGCGAAGGCACCGACAGCGTCACCACCCGCTCGGGCAGCAACAATCATTGGGAAACCCTGAACCGTAGCGAGTCGAGCCTGCGCCTGACGCAAATGGTTTTTGACGGTTTTGCGACGTCCAGCGAAGTGGGGCGTCAACAAGCCACCGTCAACGCCCGCGCGTATTCGCTGCTGGACACCTCCGAGCGCACCGGCCTGACCGTCGCCCAGGTGTACCTGGACGTGCTGACCCGCCGCGAATTCGTGCGCCTGGCCGAGGAAAACCTCAAGAGCCATGAGCGCATCTTCGACCAGATCAAGCTGCGCACCAGCCGTGGCGTAGGCAGTGGCGCCGACCTCGACCAGGCGGAAGCGCGCATGGCCCAGGCCCGCAACAACCTGATCACCGAGCAGACCAACCTGGCCGACGCCGAGACCAACTACCTCAGCGCCGTGGGCCAACTGCCCGACCAACTGGAACGCCCCGCCGATTTTATGGCGCTGCTGCCGGCCAACCTCAACGAAGCCCGCAATCAGATGTTGGAAAACAGCCCGGTGCTGCGTTCGGCCGAGGCGGACATCGTTGCCACCGAGAAGCAGTACGAAGCCGCCAAGTCGAGCTTCTACCCTCGCTTCGACGCTGAGCTGGGCCGCACCGCCGACAACGACCTGGACGGCCAGAACGGCCACAACAATGAATGGCAGGCCATGCTGCGCATGCGCTTCAACCTGTATGCCGGCGGCAGCAACAAGGCTGACCTGGAATCCAAGTCGTACCTGTCCAACCAGGCCCTGGACATCCGCAACAACGCCCTGCGCCAGCTCAACGAAGAGTTGGGCCTGGCCTGGAACGCCATGAACAATGCCAATGCCCAGGTGCCGATCGCCCAGCAGTACGTGGACCGCAGCACCAGCGTGCGCACCGCCTATCAGAAGCAGTTCAGCCTTGGCGAGCGGACCCTGCTCGACTTGCTCGACAGCGAAAACGAGCTGTTCACCGCCTCCAGGCGCCTGGTGGAAATCAAGAACGTGCAGCTGTTCACCCAGTACCGGATCAAGGCGACCATGGGCCAGTTGCTCAAAAGTCAGGGGGTCGTCGCGCCGTTGGCATCGGTTGTGCAGAACGACGTGAAACCCAAGGTCCAGTTGCCTGGGATGAATTAAGCTCCCCATCCGTTTTAACCAGCAAGAGTGCCGAGCGTGGAATCAGAAGTCAGTCGAGTCAAACTCAGCCATGATCCGCGCACGCTGCACGATGACCCGTTGCTGGACGGTCTGCTGGCGCTTTGCATGCTGCACCAGAAGCCGGCCAGCGCGGCGATGCTCACCACCGGCTTGCCGTTGCCCAAGCAGCGCTTGAGCGTCGAATTATTGTCGCGCGCGGCGGCCCGTGCCGGTCTGCAAGGGCGGGTGCTGCAACGCAAGCTCGAACAGATTCCGACCATTGCCATGCCGGCCCTGTTGTTGCTCAAGGACGGTCGAAGTGCCGTGCTGCTGGGCTGGGTCGGTGATGACCAGGCGCGCTTGCTGCTCAGCGAAAGCGATGGCGGCGAAGTGACCATCAACCGCGAACTGCTGGCGGACGACTACAGCGGCAAGGTCTTCTTCGCGCAGCCGCAACATAAATTTGACGTGAACCACGGCACGCTGATCCCTCGGGCACGCTCCTGGTTTCGCGACACCCTCAAGCGATCCCGCTGGCTGTACGCCGATGCTATCGCCGCCAGCCTGCTGATCAACATCATTGCCATGGCCGCGCCGCTGTTCGTGATGAACGTCTACGACCGCGTCGTGCCGAACCAGGCCGAATCGACCCTGTGGGTACTGGCCGTGGGTATCACCGGCGCCTATCTGTTCGACCTGATCCTCAAGATGCTGCGCAGTTTGTGCCTGGACCTGGCCGGCAAGAAAACCGACCTGATCATCTCGGCCACGCTGTTCGAGCGCATCGTCGGCATGGCCATGAAATACCGCCCGGCGCGCGTCGGCAGCTTTGCCCAGAACATCCATGAGTTCCAGAGCCTGCGGGACTTCTTGGCCTCGCTGACGCTGACCAGCCTGATCGATTTGCCGTTCACCCTGCTGATCTTCCTGGTCATTGCGATTCTCGGCGGGCACCTGGTGTGGATCCCGGTGCTGGCGTTCCCGATTGCCCTGTTGATCGGCTATGCGTTGCAGAAGCCGCTGGTGGCGACCATGGAGCGGACCATGGCCCTGGGCGCCGAGCGTCAGTCCAGCCTGATCGAAACCCTGGCCGGCCTGGACGCCGTGAAGGTCAACAACGCCGAGAGCGAGCGCCAGTACCAGTGGGAACAGACCATCGGAACCCTGAGCCGCCTCGAACTGCGGGTGAAGATGCTGTCCGGCCTGGCGATGAACATCACCTTGCTGATCCAGCAACTGGCCGGTGTGATCATGATCATCTTCGGCGTCTACCAGATCATCGCCGGCAACCTGAGCATGGGCGGCCTGATCGCCTGCTACATGCTCAGCGGCCGCGCCCTCAGCCCGCTGGCGTCGTTGTCGGGCCTGCTGACCCGCTACCAGCAGGCGCGGGTCACCATGACCTCGGTCGACCAGATGATGGAGCTGCCCCAGGAGCGCAATTTCGAAGAGCGGCCGCTGAGCCGCAAGGTCCTGCAGGGCGCCATCGAATGCCGCCAACTGGACTTCACCTACCCGAACCAGCAGAACCCGGCGCTGAAGAACATTAACCTGGTGATCAAGCCCGGCGAGAAGATCGGCATCATCGGCCGCAGCGGCTCGGGCAAGAGTTCCCTGGCGAAGTTGCTGGTGGGCCTGTACCAGCCCGATGCCGGTGCGTTGCTGGTGGACGGCGTGGACATCCGCCAGATCGACGTCAGTGAGCTGCGCTACAACGTCGGCTACGTGCCCCAGGACATCCAGTTATTGGCCGGCACCCTGCGTGACAACCTGACCTCCGGCGCCCGCTACGTGGAAGACGAGCTGGTGCTGCAGGCCGCCGAGCTGGCGGGCGTGCACGAGTTCGCGCGCCTGCATCCGCAGGGCTACGAGCTGCAAGTGGGGGAGCGCGGGCAGAACCTGTCCGGCGGCCAGCGCCAGAACGTCGCCCTGGCTCGGGCGTTGCTGCTCAACCCGCCCATCCTGCTGTTGGACGAACCCACCAGTGCCATGGACAACACCGGTGAAGAACGCCTCAAGCAGCGCCTGGCCGCCGTGGTGGAAAACAAGACGGTGCTGCTGGTCACGCACCGGGCATCGCTGCTGTCGCTGGTGGATCGCCTGTTGGTGATCGACCGCGGGCAGATCCTGGCCGACGGCCCGAAAGCGGTCGTGATGGAAGCGTTGAAGAAGGGGCAGATCAGTGTTGCTTAAATCGGGTTTCAAGGAGTCTGTCGGCCGTTACTTCAAAGGCTCGGCGTCGTTGCAGGGCCAGCCTCTGCCGGAGGTCAACAAGGCCCTGATCGAAGACGCCCCGCGGGTGGTGCGCCTGACGATCTGGGGGATCATCGGCTTCTTCGTGTTCCTGATGGTGTGGGCCAACTTCGCCGTGCTCGACGAGGTGACCAAGGGCGACGGCAAGGCGATTCCGTCGTCCAAGATCCAGAAAATCCAGAACCTGGAGGGCGGTATCGTCGCCGAGCTGTTCGTCAAGGAAGGGCAGATCGTCGAGGCCGGCGCGCCGTTGATTCGCCTGGATGACACACGGTTTGTCTCCAACGTCGGGGAAACCGAGGCCGATCGCTTGTCCATGCTGCTGCGGGTCGAGCGCTTGAGCGCCGAAGTCGACGACCGACCGCTGAATTTCCCGGCCGATGTGCTCAAGGCCGTGCCCGGCCAGGCCGCCAGCGAGGAGTCGCTGTACATCAGCCGGCGCCAACAGTTGCACGACGAGATCGGCGGCTTGCAGGAACAGCTGGTCCAGCGCCAACAGGAGCTGCGCGAGTTCGTGTCCAAGCAGGCCCAGTACCGCTCCGGCCTGGCGCTGCAACGCCAGGAAATCAACATGTCCGAGCCGCTGGTGGCCCAGGGCGCGGTCTCCCCGGTGGAAGTGCTGCGGCTCAAGCGTGCGGAAGTCGAAACCCGTGGGCAACTGGACGCGACGACGCTGGCGATCCCCCGTGCCGAATCGGCGATCAAGGAAGTGCAGCGCAAGATCGACGAGACCCGCGGCAAATTCCGCAGTGAGGCCCTGACCCAGCTCAACGAGGCGCGCACCGACCTGAACAAGGCCCAGGCCACCGGCAAGGCACTGGAGGACCGGGTCAGCCGGACCCTGGTCACCTCGCCTGTGCGGGGCATCGTCAACAAGATGCTGGTGAACACCATCGGTGGGGTGATCCAGCCCGGCAGCGACCTGGTGGAAATCGTGCCGCTGGACGACACCATCCTGGTGGAAGCGAAAATCCGTCCCCAGGACATCGCCTTCCTGCACCCCGGCCAGGACGCCACGGTGAAATTCACCGCCTACGACTACACCATCTACGGCGGCCTGAAAGCCAAGCTGGAACAGATCGGTGCCGACACCATCACCGATGAAGACAAGAAAACCACCTACTACATCATCAAGCTGCGCACCGAACGCAGCCACCTGGGCACCGATGAAAAGCCCCTGCTGATCATCCCCGGCATGGTGGCCTCGGTGGACATCATCACCGGCAAGAAAACCGTGCTCAGCTACCTGCTCAAGCCCATCATCAAGGCCCGGGCCGAGGCGTTGCACGAGCGATAGACGCCCTGACCCTAGCGACTTGAGGCTTGAGGCTTGAGGCTTGAGGCTTGAGGCTTGAGGCTTGAGGCTTGAGGCTTGAGGCTTGAGGCTTGAGGCTTGAGGCTCTTGTGGCGAGGGAGCTTGCTCCCGCTTGAGTGCGAAGCGCTCATCGCTGTTCAGGGCCGCTGCGCCCCCCAGCGGGAGCAAGCTCCCTCGCCACGGCTTGCACACTGACGTCCTGTGGAAAGGGAGCCTCCCGCCCCACCAGACCCCTGCCAAAACTCCATATCGTTATTCGTTAACGGTATTTAAATTTCAGTTCTTATAGCTATAAAGTCACTCCCCTGCGTACCTGCCGACCAATCGGCGCGCCGCACGACACGAACCGACACGGCAACGCCGTGAGTTTTGATCGACGCGCGCCATTGAAGCGCGCTGTGCGTGGGAGTGATGTATGCCAGCCGTTTCCTATTCTCCGGATCACCTTGCTTCAAGTGCCGCCGACATCGCGCCGCAGGCCTTCGATATCCGCCCGTTCGGCGACAGCGTCGGGGCCGAAATCGTCGGCCTGGACCTGTCCCGGCCGCTCAACGACCGCGACTTTGCCCGCATCCATCGCGCCCACCTGGATCACCACGTGGTGGTGTTTCGCGACCAGCACATCACCCCCGAACAACACATCGCCTTCAGCCGTCGCTTTGGCGTGCTGCAGATCCATGTGCTCAAGCAGTTTTTACTGGCCGGGCACCCGGAAATCCTGATCGTCTCCAACATCATCGAAAACGGCCAATCCATCGGCCTCGGCGATGCCGGCAAGTTCTGGCATTCCGACCTCTCTTATAAAGAACTGCCCAGCCTGGGCTCGATGCTGCATGCCCAGGAATTGCCGAGCGAGGGCGGCGACACGTTGTTCGCCGACATGCACAAAGCCTGGGAGGGCTTGCCCGAGGCCTTGCGCAAGGCCGTGGAAGGCCGTTCGGCGGCGCACTCCTACACGGCGCGCTACAGCGAGAGCAAGTTCGAAGGCAACTGGCGCCCGACGCTCACCCCGGAACAACTGGCCCAGGTCGCCGAAGTGGTGCACCCCATCGTGCGCACCCACCCGGAAACCGGGCGCAAGGCGTTGTTCGTCAGCGAGGGCTTCACCACCCGTATCGTCGGCCTGCCGGAGGATGAAAGCGCCGCGCTGCTGGCCGAACTGTATGCCCACAGCGTGCGGCCCCAGAACATCTATCGCCACCAATGGCAGCCCCATGACCTGGTGTTCTGGGACAACCGTTCGCTGATTCATCTGGCCGCCGGTTGCCCGAGCCATCTGCGTCGCAAGTTGTACCGCACCACCATCCAGGGCGATGCCCCTTTCTGATCGGCCGCGCCTCGCGCAAACAGCCCGGAGAATCACCATGTCCAAACGCATTGCCTTTGCACCGCTGGCCGCCGCCATCGGCCTGGGTTTCAGCCTGCTGGCCGGCAGCCTGGTGGCGCCCGCCAGCGCCCAGGCCGAGGGCGAGATTCGCATCGCCGAGCAGTTCGGCATCGTTTACCTGCTGCTGAACGTGGTCCGCGATCAGCAGTTGATCGAGAAGTACGGCAAGCAGGAAGGCCTCGACATCAAGGTCGATTGGACCCAGTTGTCCGGCGGCGCGGCGGTCAACGACGCGTTGCTGTCGGGCTCCATCGACATCGCCGGGGCTGGCGTCGGGCCGCTGCTGACGATCTGGGACCGCACGCGCGGCAAGCAGAACGTCAAGGCCGTGGCTTCGCTGGGCAACTTTCCCTATTACCTGTTGAGCAACAACCCCAAGGTCAAGACCATCGCCGACTTCACCGAGCACGACCGCATCGCGGTGCCGGCGGTGGGGGTGTCGGTGCAGTCGCGCTTCCTGCAATACGCCGCCGCCAAGCAATGGGGCGACAAGGAGTTCAATCGCCTCGACAAGTACACCCTGGCCGTGCCGCACCCGGACGCCACGGCGGCGCTGATTGCCGGCGGGACGGAATTGACCGGGCACTTCTCCAACCCGCCGTTCCAGGACCAGGCCCTGCAGAACCCCAATGTTCACGTGGTGCTCAATTCCTATGATGTGCTCGGGCCGAACTCGCCCACCGTGCTGTTCGCCACGGAAAAATTCCGCGATGAAAACCCCAAGACCTACAAGGCGTTTATCCAGGCCCTGACGGAAGCGGCGGCGTTCGCCCAGAAGGATAAAGAGGGGGCGGCGGATACGTATCTGCGCGTCACCCAGGCCAAGATCGACCGGGCCACGTTGCTGAAGATCATCGAGAATCCGCAGATCGAGTTCACTGTCACGCCGAAGAACACCTACCCGCTGGCGGAGTTCCTCTACCGTGTCGGCGCGATCAAGCACAAACCGGCGTCGTGGGAAGACTACTTCTTCCAGGACGCCCAGCCGTTGCAAGGGAGTTGATGGTCATGAACGCCCCCCTGCAAGGCCACGCGGCCAGCAACCTCAGTCGCACCGACGCGGCATTGCTCTCGGTGGACAGCGTCAGCCTCGAATACCGCACGCCGCAACGGGTGGTGCGGGCGACGCACCAGGTGAGTTTCGAGGTCGATCCGGCGGACCGGTTTGTCCTGCTCGGCCCGTCCGGTTGCGGCAAGTCCACGCTGCTCAAGGCCGTTGGCGGCTTCATCGCGCCTTGCGAGGGCGAGATTCGCTTGCAGGGCCAGCGCGTCAGCGCTCCGGGGCCGGATCGAATCGTGGTGTTCCAGGAGTTCGACCAGTTGCCGCCGTGGAGAACCGTCAAGCAGAACGTGATGTTCGCGTTGCTGGCGTCCCACACCCTCAAGCGCCGCGAGGCCGAGGAGCGAGCGTTGCACTATCTGGACAAGGTCGGGCTGGCGGCATTCGCTGATGCCTACCCACATACGTTGTCCGGGGGCATGAAAGCCCGGGTCGCCATTGCCCGGGCATTGGCGATGCAACCGAAAATCCTGCTGATGGACGAGCCCTTCGCCGCCCTCGATGCCCTGACCCGACGCAAGATGCAGGAAGAATTGCTGCTGCTCTGGGAGGAGGTGCGTTTCACCCTGCTGTTCGTTACGCATTCGATCGAGGAAGCGCTGGTGGTGGGCAACCGGATCCTGTTGTTGTCGCCCCAT
Source organism: Pseudomonas chlororaphis (assembly GCA_001023535.1). Taxonomy (NCBI): domain Bacteria; kingdom Pseudomonadati; phylum Pseudomonadota; class Gammaproteobacteria; order Pseudomonadales; family Pseudomonadaceae; genus Pseudomonas; species Pseudomonas chlororaphis. The sequence goes on along the minus strand of CP011020.1, from coordinate 1,647,090 downwards.
CCGGGCCGCGTACGGGCAGAAATCCACAGCCATCAGTACGACCTGCACAGCCTCGGGGGTGGGGCGTTCCAGCACACGGCGCGGCGGATCCACTCGCTGTTGTTCGAACCGGGCCAGTCGCCGCAGACCGAGCGTGAGCTGGATTTCGCCGACATTCGCATCGCGTACTGAGGGAAGCGTCCATGAACCATCTATCGCCTGTGCGCGAAGAATACGAAGTCGACCTGCAACCCTTGACCCACATCCCGCTGGAGCGGGCCTTGCCGTTGAGGCAGCGCCTCTGGCAGCAGGGGTGGTTGCGCAAAAGCCTGATTTTGCTGTTGCTGGCGGTGCTCTGGGAAAGCGTGGCCCGCTACCAGAACAACGACCTGCTGCTGCCGGGGTTCCTGCAAACCGCCAGCGCGCTGTACGGGGGCCTGGTCAGCGGCGAGCTGCTGGGCAAGGTCTGGATTTCCCTGGTGGTACTGCTCAAGGGCTATCTGCTGGGCATTGTCTTGGCGTTCGGCCTGACCACCCTGGCGGTGTCGACTCAACTGGGCCGCGACCTGCTCAGTACGTTGACGTCGATGTTCAACCCGCTGCCGGCCATTGCCCTGTTGCCGTTGGCGTTGCTGTGGTTTGGCCTGGGGCAGAACAGCCTGATTTTCGTCCTGGTGCACTCGGTGCTGTGGGCGTTGGCGGTGAACATGTACGCAGGCTTTCTCGGGGTGTCCGACACCTTGCGCATGGCCGGGCGCAACTATGGGCTCAAGGGTCTGCGCTTCGTGCTGTTCATCCTGATTCCGGCGGCGCTGCCGTCGATCCTCGCCGGGTTGAAGATCGGCTGGGCCTTCGCCTGGCGCACGCTGATCGCCGCCGAACTGGTGTTCGGCGCCACCAGCGGCAAGGGCGGCCTGGGCTGGTACATCTTCCAGAACCGCAACGAGCTGTACACCGACAAGGTCTTCGCCGGGCTGGCGGTGGTGATCCTGATCGGCTTGCTGGTGGAAAACCTGGTCTTCGACAGCTTGGAACGGGTGACGGTCAAGCGTTGGGGGATGCAGCGTTGAGCGGTGCTGGCGAGCTGTTCGGGTAAGCATTCCGGGCTTGGGCGACCGCCTTCGCACAGGTTTATTTATCGGCCGCCCCCGTCGGCCGGGTAAAGCCCCGGCCTTTTCCTTTAGACTTGCAGCCCTCAAGCACGCCTTCGGGACACGGAATGCCAAGCCCTCGCCACACTCTTCGCAAAGCCCTGATCGCCTGGCTGTATGCCTTGGCGCTGTTGCATCTGCTCGCCGGTTTCATGCTGAGTTGGGCCGGGCATTCGGGCGTGTTCGATGACTATCTGCTCACTCTCGAACAAGCGTTCTGGGCCTCCGACGCGGCGCCTGCGGCGGCCAGGGCGCAGCAGGTCTGGTGGCTGGCGTTGTTCGGCGCGACGTTGCAGAGCTATGCCCTGTACATGCTCGCCCTGGTGCACATCGGCCATCGCATGAAACGCGCCGCGCCCTGGGGCTGGATCATCGCCGGCATCCTGCTCTGGGCACCCCAGGACATGTTGATCTCCGCCCAGGCGCGGATGTGGTCGCACCTGTGGCTCGATGGCGTGGCATTGCTCCTGCTGCTGCCGCCGTTGCTCTGGCTCTATCGCCACGACGGCAACGGCTGTGCAGCCCGGGAGGCCCGCCATGGTTGATCTGGCATCCGCAGGCAAACCGTTGATGTACCTGCTGGCGGGTAACGGTAGCGCCGCCGATTGGTGGGATGACGTGCTCCCGCATTTTGCGCACTACCAGGTGGTGCCGCTGGAGTTGCCCGGTTTCGGTGACAACCCACAGGCGCCCTGCGAAGACCTGGCCGCCTACGCCGAGGCTTTGTTGGCGATGACGGCCAGGGGCAGCGCGATCACCGCGGTCGGGGTGAATGCGTTGTTGGTGCTGCACGCCTTGCAACGTCAGCCCGGGCACTTCCAGCGCAGCGTATTGCTGGCGCCGGTGGGGGCGTTCCTGTGGCAACGGCGCCTGCCGGCACTGATGTCGCCATTGCCGGTGCGCAAAACCATCCATTGGTTGCTGGCGAACAAACCGACGCTGTTTGCACGCAAATTCTCCAACCGGCCCTGGACGCCTGCGCAATACCTACGCATGGGCGCTGGCTACGCCCGCTGCCGTGCCTTCGTGCCGCACTGGGACCTGGTGCGGGCGGACACCGCGTTGCCGCTGCTGGAATGGATCACCGACCCGGTCGAGTTGGTCTGGGGCGACCAGGACAACATGCTGGGTGTCGAGCAGGCGGCGGCCTGGTCGGCGATTCTCGCCCGCGCCGACCTGACCATCAGCCTGAAGCCAGGCTGGGGCCATTACCCCTGGATCGACGCGCCGGCCGAGTTCGCCGCGTGGCTGGAGTCGGGCGCGCGTGGGTTTGTCGCGCACACCAAGGGCGGGCGTTTGCGCCTGGCTGCGTTGGCCGGGCAAGCGGTGCCGCCGGCGCTGACCCTCAATGAGTGCCACGACCCGCGCCTGCCGGCGTTTCTGGCCAGCCAAGCGCACGCCACGTGGGCGGTCCGCTCGTCCAGTTATGGCGAGGATCAAGCCGATGCGGCGAACGCCGGCCTGAGCAGTACGTTCCTGCGCGAGCCGGCGAGCCAGGTGCCGGGGCGCATCGCTGAGTTGACGGCGATGGGCGTCGAGGAAGTGGTGGTGCAACGCTTCATCACGCCGCAGCTGTCCGGAATCGCTTTCGTGCGTCACCTGGCGGTCGAGCTGGAGTGGGTCGAGGGGCACCTCGAGTCGTTGGCCGATGGTCAGGTGAGCCCCCGGCGCGCAGTCATTTCTCGCCTGGGAGCGGCCTGGAACTGCGGTGCGTTCGAGCCCACCCACGGTCTTGACGCCGACCTGTTGTGGCGCTTCCTGCAAGGTGTGCTGCGGGTTTTCCACTACGTGCCCGGTGACATCGAATGGGCCTGGGACGGCCAGCAACTCTGGCTGTTGCAGTACCGCCCGATCAGTGATTACGGCTGGCGTCGACACCTGACCGCGGCCAACATCGCCGAAATTCTGCCGCCCCAACCCAGCGTGTTGGTGGAGTATGCCCAGCGTCGTGCGGCGGCGAGCATCCCGGCGATCATGGCGCGTTGGGATGCACGGGTGTTGCAAGACAACGAGCCTTTCACGGCCGTGTTTGGCGGCGCGTCGTACATCAACAACGACTTGTTTCTCGCCCGGCTCGCCGACTGGGGCATCCGTTCCAGCAGCTACGCGGGGGAGGTCGGCGGGGCGACCCCGCGGTTGTCCTGGCGACCGGTGCGCCTGGTCCGATCACTGCCGTTGTTCCTGCGCATGCAGCACGTGGCCCGTGGGCACCTGTTGACGCTCGAAGCCGGTTTGCGCCGTTTCGATCATGAGCTTGCGCAACTGGCCGGGCAGGGCGCCGGAGGTCAGTCACTGGCCGATTGGTTCACCCGCTTCTATGTGTTCGTGGTGCAGGGCAACCTGTGCATCGCCACGGCATTGGCTAGCAGCGGTGGCGCCTGGCTCGGCCGGCCACCCACCGCCTATGACAACCTCGAGTCCGCCCCGCATCGGTTGCCCTGGGAAACCGACCCGGCCACGCCGCGTCCGGCCCCGACCGAGCTGCCCTTGCAAGCCTTTCCCCATTGGTCCCTGCCCGTACGCCTGGCGCATTCGGCGGGGCTGCCGGGGTTGCGTGGCTACTATCTGCAAGTGCGCGAATGGTACCGCGACAACCTGATGCGAATGTTCTTTCGCCTGCACCACGCCATGCCGCTGGCTGACCGCGCCCATTGGTTCGCGCCGCACCCGGACATTCGCAGTCGTGACGGCAGTTTTTGGCAGGACGGTCGCGAGGGCACCGAGCAGGCAGCGGGCTTCTTGATCTACCCGGGCCAGGCACAAGGCATCCTGGGCGCGGACATCCTGCTGGAAGACACCCTGGACCCCGGTCGCCACGCGCACTATCAGCGTGCCCGGGCCGTGATCGCGCGCATGGGCGGTCGCCTGTCCCACGGTTCGACCTTGTTGCGCGAACTGCGCAAGCCTTCGGCGGTACTGCCTCAGGTGGATGCCACGTGGCTCGGGCGGGAGGTGGTGTACCGCGACGGTGAGTTGACCTTGTTGGACAAGTCGCCAGCGGCCGGGGGGTGATCTGCTAGCATTGCGTCTGGATCAATGTTGATCTGTCACGAGTGCTCAGCATGCAACTCCCGGACATGAACCTGCTGGTCGCCCTCGATGCCCTGCTCGACGAGGGCAGCGTGGTCGGTGCGGCGCGACGGATGAACCTGAGCCCTGCCGCCATGAGCCGTACCTTGACGCGAATCCGCGAGGCCGTGGGTGACCCGATCCTGGTGCGCGCCGGCCGTGGGCTGGTGCCGACACCCAAGGCCCAGGCCCTGCGCGAGCAGGTGCGTGACGTGGTGGAGCAGGCGGCGCTGGTCTTCCGTTCGGCCGATGCGGTGGACCTGAGCACCTTGCGGCGGCGTTTCAATGTCCGGGCCAACGACTTCTTCGTCGGCGTCTATGGCGGCAAGTTGTTCGACACCCTCGAACGCAAGGCCCCGCATTGCGAGCTGCGCTATGTCCCGGAAGGCGACGGCGATGATGAGGCGCTGCGTGAGGGGCGGATCGACCTGAGCATCAGCAACACCCGGCCAGTGATGCCGGAAGTGAAGGTGCAGAACCTGTTTTCCACCCACTTCGTGGGCCTGGTGCGCGAAGACCATCCCTTGCTCGATGGCGAGATCACCGCTGAGCGGTTCGCCGGGTTTTCCCACATCAGCACCTCCCGCCGCGGCATTGCCCGCGGCCCCATCGACACCGCGCTCAACGCGTTGGGGCTGGAGCGGCGGGTGGCGGTCATCGCGCCGAGCTTTCATGCGGCCATGTTCGCCTTGCCCGATTCGGACCTGATCCTGCCGGTGCCCAAGGAAGCGTTGCTGAGCGTCAGGCGCCTGGGGCTGCACCTGCGCTCCTTCACGCTGCCGGTCCCGTTGCCCACGCTCATGCTGACCCAGGCCTGGCACCCGCGCTACGATAACGACCCGGCCCACCGCTGGCTGCGCGAAACCCTCAAGGCCTGTTGCGACGAGACCTGGCTGGAAGCGCAGACGGGTTGATCGCCAGGCTTTGACTTTGGTGGCAGAGGGTTTCAATTGCTGCGTTAAACGCACTTATAAACTGCCAATAAGTCACTTTTTGTCAGCACTGCGGCTTTTTAAACTGCTCCGGTATTTCTCACTGGAGTGTTAACCCCCAATGACATCCCTCACAACCACGGCGCTACCGACGGCAGCGGCCGCGCCGCCGGCGTTCGGCCCGAGGATCGTCATCGGCCTGGTGGGCGTGTTGCTGGCGGTGCTGGTGTCGGGGCTGAACGAGATGGTCACCAAGGTGGCCCTGGCCGATATCCGCGGAGCCATGGCCATCGGGTATGACGAAGGCACCTGGGTGGTGGCGTGCTACGCCGCGACGTCAGTGGCCGCCATGGCCTTCGCGCCCTGGTGCTCGGTGACCTTCTCGCTGCGCCGTTTCACGCTGTGGGCCATCAGCCTGTTCACCCTGCTGGGTGCGCTGTGCCCGTTTGCGCCGGACTACGAAAGCCTGCTGGTGATGCGCACCCTGCAAGGGCTGGCCGGCGGTGCATTGCCACCCATGCTGATGACCGTCGCCCTGCGCTTTCTGCCGCCGGGCGTGAAGCTCTACGGCCTGGCCGGCTACGCCCTGACCGCCACGTTCGGCCCTGGCCTGGGCACGCCCCTGGCCGGCCTGTGGACCGAGTACCTTGGCTGGCAATGGACCTTCTGGCAGATCATCGTGCCTTGCCTGATTGCCATGGCCGCGGTGGCCTATGGTTTGCCCCAGGACCCGCCGCGCCTGGAACGCCTCAAGCAGTTCAACTGGCGAGGCCTGCTACTGGGTTTTCCGGCGATCTGCATGCTGGTGATCGGCATCCTGCAGGGCAACCGGCTCGACTGGTTCGAGTCGAGCCTGATCTGCACTTTGCTCGGTGGCGGGCTGGTGTTGCTGGTGCTGTTCCTGGTCAACGAGTGGTCGCAGCCGGTGCCGTTCTTCAAGTTGCAGATGCTCGGCATCCGCAACCTGGCCTTCGCCCTGATGACCCTGGCGGGTGTGTTGGTGGTGCTGCTGGCGGTGATCATCATTCCGTCCAGCTACCTGGCCCAGGTCCAGGGCTATCGTCCGGTCCAGACCGCTCCGGTGATGTTGTTGATGGCGCTGCCGCAGTTGCTCGCACTGCCGTTGGTGGCGGCGCTGTGCAATCTTCGCTGGGTCGATTGCCGCTGGGTGTTGGGGCTGGGCCTGGGCCTGTTGGCACTGTCCTGCCTGGGGGGGGCGCAGTTGACGTCGGCCTGGATCCGTGACGATTTCTACGTCTTGCAACTGTTGCAGATCTTCGGCCAGCCCATGGCGGTGCTGCCGCTGCTGATGCTGTCCACCGGGAGTATTTCTCCCCTCGAAGGCCCGTTCGCTTCGGCGTGGTTCAACACGGTCAAGGGCCTGGCGGCGGTGATCGCCACGGGCGTGTTGGACGCGTTGACCACCGCACGCCTGCATTTTCATTCGACGATGCTGGTGGACAGCCTCGGCAACGCCCCGCTGGTGGACAACGACAGCGCCGGGCTTGCCCATCGCCTGCACCAGCAGGCGGTGGTGCTGACCTCTTCCGATCTTTACCTGTCCATGGCGGGCGTCGCGCTCGCCTTGATCCTGCTTATTTTCTGGTTGCCGACGCGGATCTATCCGCCTCGTGCGCCGCGCTGAATCCTGAAGGTTTCCATCATGACTCAACTGAAAAAGCCCATAGCCCTGACCCTCGCGGCAACCCTCGTGCTCGGCGGGCTGACTTATCTGCTGGCACCGGGGCTGTTCGGTAAACGCGTGCAGCAGAGCACCAACGATGCCTTTGTTTCGGCGGACTACACCCTGGTGGTGCCGCGCGTTGCCGGTTTCATCAAAGAAGTGCTGGTGCAAGACAATCAGCAGGTCAAGGCCGGGCAACTGTTGGCCCTGATCGACGACCGCGACTTGCACGCCGCTGCCCAGGCCGCCGACGCGCAGACCCTGGTTGCCCGCGCCCAGCTGGAAAACGCGCGGGCGACACTGGAGCGCCAGGCGTCGGTGATTGCCCAGGCCCAAGCCAATGTGGTCGCGGCCAAGGCGCAGATGGCCTTTGCCGAACAGGAGCGCAATCGTTATCAACACCTGGCCGGCGTAGGGGCCGGTACCGTGCAGAACGCCCAACAGGCCCAGACCCGGATCGACCAGGCCACCGCGCAGTTGGCGAGTGCCACGGCGGTGTTGGCGGCCGAGCGCAAGCAGGTGGAGATTCTCACGGCCCAGCGTGACGCCGCCGAAGGTGGGTTGAAACGCGCCCAGGCGGCGTTGGAAATCGCCAGTTTTGAACTGTCGTACACCCGCATCGTGGCGCCCCAGGACGGCATGGTCGGCGAACGCGCGGTGCGGGTCGGTGCCTACGTGACGCCGGGCAGCAAGCTGTTGGCGGTGGTGCCGCTGGCCCAGGCCTATGTGGTGGGCAACTTCCAGGAAACCCAGCTCACCGATGTGCAGCCGGGCCAGCGGGTGAGCGTGCGGGTCGACAGCTTCGGCGGGCAAGCGTTGCTGGGCCGTGTGCAGAGCATTGCCCCGGCGACCGGCGTGACGTTCGCGGCGGTCAAGCCGGACAACGCCACCGGCAACTTCACCAAGGTGGTCCAGCGCATCCCGGTAAAGATTGTCCTGGACCCGGACCAGCCGCTGGCGCAGCGGTTGCGGGTGGGCATGTCGGTGGAAGCGAGTATCGATACCGCCCGTTCGGAGGGTGATGGGCGGGAGGTGGCGCAGCGATGAAATCGAGCCCCTTAGTCGCCCTGTGGCGAGGGAGCAAGCTCCCTCGCCACACAGGCCTGCTGGTCTGTGTGGCATCGGCGCTATGCGCCTGCACTGTCGGCCCGGACTTCCAGCGCCCCGTGGCACCCTCGCCGTCTCAATGGGCAACGCCGGCCAACGCCGCTGCCAGCCAGGTGGTCACCACGGACATGAGCGAGCGTTGGTGGGAGGTCTTCGATGACCCGGTGCTGTCGGCGCTAACCCGTCGTGCCGTGGCCGATAACCTCGACCTGAAACTTGCCGGCAGTCGCTTGCAGCAGAGTCGCGCGGCCCGCCAGGTCATCACCTCGGCGCAGTACCCCAACACCGCCGCCACCGGCAGTTATGGCCGTAAACGCAACAGCGGTGAAGGGCTCAATGACCCGTCGGGCCACAACGGCGATTCGGCTTTCAACCTGTGGGACGCGGGCTTTTCCGCGGCGTGGGAGCTGGATGTGTGGGGCCGGGTACGGCGTGAGGCCGAAGCGGCGGATGCCAACCTGGAGGTCGCGCGGGACGACCGTCGCGGTGTGCTGTTGGCGGTACTCGCCGAAACGGCTCACGACTACCTGCAACTGCGGGGTGTGCAGAGCACCCGGGCGGTCACCGAGCAGAACCTCGACGTGGCCCGCCACAGCCTGAAGCTCACCCAATTACGCCTGGCCGATGGGGTCGCCACGGATCTGGACGTGGCCGAAGCGGCGGCCCAGGTCGCGGCCATCGAAGCGCGGCTGCCGACGTTGCAGCAGCGCCAAGCTCAACTGATCAATGCCCTCAGCCTGTTGATGGGCCAGCCTCCGCAAGCGTTGCAGGCCGAACTCGCCGCCGACGCACCGGTGCCCCAGGCGCCTCGCCAGGTCGCCATCGGCCTGCCCTCCCAGTTGGCTGAGCGGCGCCCGGACATCCGCCAGGCCGAGGCCCGGCTGTATGCCGCCACCGCAAGCATTGGCGTGGCCAAGGGCGATTTCTACCCGCGCATCACCTTGTCGGGCAACCTGGGCTCCCAAGCCATGCAACTCAGTGATTTCGGTTCCTGGGGCTCCCGTGCGTTCGGCATCGGCCCGCAGTTCAACCTGCCGTTGTTCGACGGTGGACGCCTGCGCGGCATGCTGCAGTTGCGCGAGGCCCAGCAACAGGAAGCGGCGGTCGCCTACCAGCAGACCGTGCTCAAGGCCTGGCATGAAATCGATGACCAGCTGAGCGCCTACAACGCCAGTCAACTGCGTCGCGACAGCCTCGCCGAGGCCGTGCGCCAGAACCAGATCGCCTTGCGCACCGCGCAACAGCAATACGTGGAAGGCGTGGTGGACTTCGTCACCGTGCTCACGGTCCAGGGCGCGCTGTTGGCCACCCAGGAGCAACTGGTGGAAAGCGCCACGGGCGTGTCGTTGGCGATGGTCGGGTTGTACAAGGCGCTGGGTGGGGGATGGGAGTCGGTGTATCCGGCGGGCGCTACCAATAATCCGGCTTGATGGCCGGCGCCTTGCGCGTGGGGACCCGGTCGGGGAACTGGTGGGATTGAAGCTCATCGCAAGTGACGACGCGGCGCATCCAGTGGGCGTGTTCTCTCAAGGAGCCTGGCGCAAGGCGCTTGGAGCCGGTTCGGTAGGGAAGCACGACGCCGACTCTCAAATGGGGAAAGTCTTCTCGAATAGCTCGCAGTGCGGGCGCCATATCAGTGTCGCCCGATACCAGCACAAGCTGTTCGAATACATGCTGATTGCGATGTGGACATCGGTTTCCTTTTCTTCAAGCTTCCAGATAGCAACGGTGTCTTGGCATGAAGCACTGATCTTTTTGCTGACGAAGCGGGGGGCGTTGGCACGTTCGAGCTGGTGACGTCCATAGTGGACAGTAACCTGATTGGCCTTTAATGCGCGGACATAAGCGTCCTGAGCCTCTTTGGATACGATTCCACGCGTTGCCAGTTCCGGTTTGACGGAGGACGTGAAGTAGTCGAGTGAAGAAAATGAACTGTGTGGATTCTCGACGCGGGCTATGTGTATCAGTAGCTGCGTAAGGTTCAGCCATTTATAGGGCGTACCGGCGAGCAGCCCATAAAAAACGTTATAGCCGTCAACAAAAAAAGCGGTACGCACAAGCTCAATCCCCAGAAACGAAAAAACCGGCCGAAGCCGGTGTTTTCACCCCAACGGCCAGCGAATTTAATCGCTGCGTACGAGGTTGAGCAGTGGACGAATCCTAATCCCAGGGTGTTCGTGCGTCAACCGTGGATAGGAAAGCTGCGGCACCGGCGGTTTGAGAGTTGTGTGCTTTTATGGCTTGAGGGCAAGGCGTTTTTGAACCGATTTGGCTAAGTGTATTTCAGGGCTTTTCCGTGTAAGTGACAGTGGCTGATGATTTGAGTAGTCCATTCTGCCTGGCTGATTTTGAGGAGTGTATCTGCCTAAATCGTTGTGGGGTTTGATACCTGCTGGTGTCGGTAAAAAAGCCGGCACCTTTTATCCCCAACTCCAGCCTTTTTGAAACCAGAGATTTCTTCTAGACTCCGCCCATCCGTCAGGGAGTAAAACGGTCATGCGGCGTTTGAGTAGTTGGGTTGTGGGATTGACCTTTGTAGCGTGCGGCGTTCAGGCGCAAACGCCTGATGCAGGCGATCCGTTGCTCGAGAGCAACGCGGCGGCCAGTGCACCGGCTGGCAATGAGGCGCGTGGGGTGCTTCGGGCGCGGGATCAGGCGGTACTGGCGAGTGAATTGGCCGGGCGTATTGTCGAGTTGCCATTCAGTGAGGGCGAGTCGTTCAAGAAGGGCGATACCCTGGCGCGGTTCGATTGCTCGGCCTATCAGGCCCAGCTCAATGCGGCCCAGGCGGCCAGCCGTGGGGCCAACGAAGAGTTGGCGCATAACCGGCAACTGGAGGCATTGAAGTCGGTCGGGCGTTTCGAAGTGTCGCGGGCCGAGGCCCGGGTCAGCGAGGCGCAGGCGCAGTCCCAGGTGTACCAGGTACAGGTCAAGCGTTGCAGTGTCATCGCGCCGTTCGACGGCCAGGTGGTGACGCGCAAGGTCCAGCGTTATGAAAGCGTGGCGGCCGGCGCGCCGTTGCTGGATGTGGTCGACAACCGCACCCTGGAAATCCATCTGCTGGTGCCGTCGCGCTGGATGGACCGGCTCAAGCCCGGCCAGCCGTTCACCTTCATCCCCGATGAAACCGGCAAGCCGTTGCAGGCCACGGTCAAGCGCCTGGGCGCGCGCATCGACGAGGGCAGCCAGACCTTGCTGTTGGTGGCGAGCGTGCCGGATGCCAGCGGATTATTGTCCGGCATGAGCGGTACGGCGCGTTTTGCGGAGCCCAAGTGAACGCGCCGATAACGGGCAGCACCGAGCAGGTGTTCGCCCGCTTTCTCGACCTTGAGCGCCAGACGCGGGCAGCCCGCACCCCGGCGCAGTTGAGCTACAGCCTGGTCAACGACGGCCAGGCGTTGTTCGGGTTTCGCCATGCCGCGCTCTTGATTGCCGGCAAGGTGCACGCGGTGACGGGCGTCAGTGCCGTGGAGCCCAACGCGCCGTTCGTGGCGTTCGTCGAGCAGGCGGTGGCCCAGTTGTTCAAGCAGGGGCTACTGAACCAGGCCCGGGTGATCGCCGCCGACGGTGTCAGTGAATCCATCCGCGCGGATTGGCGCAGCCTGTCGGCCGGGCAGGTGTTCTGGCTGCCGTTGGTCGATCATCAGGGCCAGGTGTTCGGCGGCTTGTGGCTGGCCCGCGACTTGCCGTGGACCCCGTCTGAACAAGTGCTCTTGTCGCAACTGGGCGACACCTACAGCCATGCCTGGCTGGCTTTGCAACCGCGCAAGCCGTGGCGCCTGCGCTGGACGCGCAAGCGCCAGGTGGCGCTGGTCGCGGTGCTGTTGCTGGGCCTGCTGATCCCGGTGCGCCAATCGGTCCTGGCCCCGGCCGAAGTAGTGCCGCTGGGCGGACAAGTGGTGGCGGCACCGTTGGACGGCGTGATCGCCGAGTTCATGGTCAAGCCCAACCAGGCCGTGAAGAATGGCGACCTGTTGTTGCGTTTCGAAAGCACCAGCCTCAAGGCCCAGGCCGATGTTGCCGAGCGGGCATTGGGGGTGGCCGAAGCGGAGCTCAAGGCCAATTCCCAGCGCTCGTTTGCCGATGCAGAGTCCAGTTCCAAGGTGGACCTGCTGGCCGCCCGTGTCGAACAGAAGCGGGCCGAACGCAACTATGCGATGGAGCTGCTCAAGCGCAGCGAGGTACGTGCCGAGCGCGACGGTATTGCCGTGTTTGCCGATGCCGAGCGCTGGCTCGGCAAGCCGGTGCAGACCGGCGAGCGGCTGATGGAAATTGCCGATCCGAACCAGGCCGAGTTGCGCATCGAGCTGGCGGTGGGCGATGCGATTGCCTTGGAGCCCGGCGCACAAGTGGCGCTGTTTCTCGACAGCGATCCGTTGCAGCGGCACCTGGCCTGGCTCGAACGTTCGGCCTATGAAGCGCAGCCCACGGCGGGCGGCCAACTGGCCTACCGACTGGATGCGCGCTTCGACGCCACGGCGCCGCGCATCGGCCTGCGGGGTACGGCCAAGGTCTTTGGCGAACGCGCCCCGTTGGCTTTGTACCTGTTGCGTCGACCACTGGCCGGGCTGCGCCAGAGCGTAGGCCTGTAGCATGGACCTGCCGAGCCTGCGGCCAGACTTGCAATTGTCCCCGGCGGCTCCAGACCCCGACGGTTCTCCGCAATGGACCCTGGCCGACCCGGTGCGTGGGCGTTATTTCAAGCTGGGTGCGGCGGCGATGCGCATGTTGCGGCATTGGTCCCTGGGCGACCCGGAGCGGGTGCTGCAAGCGGCGAATCGCGAGCCGGGCCTGCCCCTCAACGGTGAGTCGCTGGAACAGTTGCTGGGTTTTCTGCGGGGCCATGATCTGATCAGCGCGATGGACCCGCAACAGCGCGACAGCTACCTGTTCAAGACGGCGGCCCGGCGCCAGAGCCTGTGGCAGATGCTGCTGCACCAATATCTGTTTTTCCGGATTCCGCTGTGGCGCCCGGACGCCTTCCTCAATCGTGCCTGGCCCTGGCTGGCACGCTTTGGGCCCAAGCTCTTGCGTTATGGACTGCCGCTGACCCTGGGGCTGGGTATTTTCCTGGTGTCGCGCGATTGGCAGCGGTTCCTGGCGACGTTTCCGCACCTGTTCAGCCTGGGCGGCGCATTGGCGTTCGGCGCGGCGTTGTTTTTTGCCAAGCTGTGCCATGAGTTCGGCCATGCGTTCATGGCCAAGCGCGCCGGTTGTCGGGTGCAGAGCATGGGCGTGGCGTTCATGGTGCTGTTGCCGATGTTCTATACCGATGTCAGCGACGCCTGGCGGATCAATGACCGGCGGGCGCGGTTGTTGATCGGTGCCGGTGGCGTATTGGCCGAATTGCTGTTGGCGTGCATCGCCCTGCTGGCCTGGTCGCTGTTGCCCGACGGGCCGGCACGCACCGCCGCGTTCATGTTGGCCAGCGCCACCTGGATCACCACGCTGGTGATCAACTTGAATCCCTTCATGCGCTTCGACGGGTATTTCCTGCTCAGTGATTTCTGGGCGGTGGATAACCTCCAGGGGCGTGCATTCGCCCTGTGTCGCTGGCGCTTGCGCGAAGCCTTGTTCGGCTATGGCGTGGCGGCCCCGGAACCCTGGTCGCCGAAGATGCGCCGTCGCTTGCTGGTCTGGGGATATGGCTCGTGGTTATGGCGGGCGGCGTTGTTTTTCGGCATTGCCCTGGCGGTCTATCACCTGTTTTTCAAGGTGCTGGGCATTTTCCTGATGATGGTGGAATTGGTCTGGTTCATTTTTATGCCCATCGTGAATGAATGGCGGCAATGGTGGAGTCGCCGTGAACAGGCCCACGGGCCGCGGGTGCTATTGAGCGGCCTGGTCTTGCTCGCGCTGGTGCTGGCGTTGCTGCTGCCCTGGCGCAGCGCCGTGGAGGTGCCGGCGATGCTCGAAGCGGGGCGCGCCAGTGCGTTGTATGCGCCGGTGGCGGCGCGGGTCAAACAGGTGAATGTGCGCGACGGCCAGACCGTGGCCCAAGGCGACGTGCTGATTGAACTGGAGTCGCCGGACATGGCTTCGCGCCTGGTCATCGTGCGTCGGGAAATCGAGATCCAGCAGTTGCAGATGCGTCGTCAGGCCGGACGCAGCGAGACCGCCGCCGATGCCGGCATCGTCGAGCAGCAGTTGGCCGAGGCGGTGGCGGAGTACCGGGGCCTGGTCGCCCAGCGCGAGCGCCTGTTGCTGCGTGCGCCTCATGCCGGCCAGGTGCGCGACCTGCTGCCGCAACTTTCGGTGGGGCGCTGGCTGTCGCCCACGCAGCCGCTGGCGCGGGTGGTGCAGACCGATTCTCGCCTGCGTGGGTACCTGACCGAGGCCGAGCTGTGGCGAGTCAGTGCCGGTGCCACGGGGCGGTTCATTGCCGACGATCCGATGCACCCGTCGATTGCCGTGCAACTGGATGAGATCGACACCAATGGCGTGGCCTGGGTCGAGCAGCAGGCGCTGACCTCCGATCATCACGGACCGATTGCGGTGCGCCGTGATTCGCAGCAGCGGGCCGAGCCAGTGCAGGCCCAGTACGGCGTGCGCTTGAGCGCGGTCGAGGACGGGGTTGCGCCGCTGCAACCGCTGCGTGGCGTGGTGGTGTTGCAGGGGCATGGCGAGTCGGTGCTGGGAGCGGCTTGGCGCCGGTTGGCGGCGCTGGGCGTGAGGGAAAGCGGATTTTAAGGAGCGAACATGAATTCAGTGGCGGCAGACGGATTGGTGGTGCGGCCATCGCGGGTCAGCGATGGTCCGTTCATGCAGCGTCTTTACCAGGCGGCGCGTCCGGATTTGCAATGGATCGACGGCGAGCACGAGCAAGTGCAGCAGGTGATCGCCCAGCAGTTCCAGGTGCAGGAACAGGGCCTGGGGGAGAACTTTCCCAATGCCATGCATTACGTGGTGGAGAAGCTCGGCACCGCCATCGGCGCCCTGAGCACGGATTTCGGCCCGAATGAAATCCGCGTGCTGTACCTGGCCTTCATCCCCCAGGCGCGGGGGCAGGGTTACGGCAGGACGGTGCTGCAAGGGGTGCAGAAAGCCGCGCAACACATCCGCTGCCCGGTGGCCACCGTGGTCTGGACCAGCAACCCCCATGCCCGGCGGCACTACCTGGCGCTGGGCTTCGAGGTGCAAGAGCGCAGCCCGGCGGCTGAGCGGCTGGTGTGGTATCCGAAAGGCGACTGACAAAAACACCGACTTCTGTGGGATCGGGCTTGCTCGCGAAAGCGGAGTGTCAGTCACCAGATTTTTATCTGAACCACCGCATTCGCGAGCAAGCCCGTTCCCACAAAAAGCACAGCTTTGCGGCGGCCTCAGTTACGCGAAGGGAAGAGCCCGTTCAAGGCGATGCTGAAGTTGATGGCCAGGAACGGGTTCATGATCGCCATCGGCAGGCCATTGCCCGTCGGGGCCACCGTTCCGCTGACCGTGGTGGTCACGCCTTTGAGCGGCACCGGTGTGGCGCCGACCTGGTCGGAATAGATATTCGCCGCACCCGGCCCGGTGCCCGAGGTGCCAATGAACGAATTGGTGGGCGTGGGCGCGTTCGCCGGGTTGCTGGCCGGGTTCGCCAACTGCACGGTGGTGGCAGCGGTGATGCCCGTGAGGGTGTGGGTGTGGGTGGGCAGGTTGTTCAGGGTCGCGGTGACGTTTTCGGTGCCGGAGACCTCGCCGATGACCCGCGGGGTCAGGCCCAGCCCGTTGCCCTGGCCCATCGGCAGGCGACCTTGCAGGTTGGGGAGCATGAAGTTGGTCTGGCCGTTGCCGCCGTAATAGGTGCCCAGCAGCGAGAACAGCGCCTGGTACTGCGAAATGGCGAGCGTCTGTCCATTGCACAACGCCCAGCCACTGGGTGCGAAGTTAAAGGCAAAAGACTGGATAGTGCCCATGAATACTTCCATAAATTCCTCATCCCTCAGGTTATTGGTCTGGTGTGGCCAGAGAAGAAGATTGCGTTCAGCCCGATTCCCTGTTCCCTGGCCTGATCACGCACGGCTGAGCGTAGACGCGGTTGTGGCACTCTGCCGGCGGCCTTGGCGGATCGCTGCAAGACCTGTGTACACCACAGATCCCACAGGGTTGCCCCCAACGCTAGTGCCTGTGTGGCTAATTCGTTTACTCAACTTCGGCGCCAGGACTTGAGTACTCGAATTAACCGTACAGGCCACTAGTTGAACGCGATGTAGTAATAGCCCAGCGTGGAGTCACGGCCCATGGGGGGCACCCGTGACACGAACACCCCTTCGAGCCGGCCCAGTTCGGGCACGTCCAGCGCACACAGGCCATCGACGAACTCGGTGGTTTCCAGGCTGTTGAACGCCACGCTGAACGGCATGCGCTCGGTGTTCGGCATCTTGGCCCTGGGGGTTTGATCGAGGGTCTCGAACTGTATGGGCAGGCAACTGCCGTCGGGCAGGGTCAGGCGGCTGGTCTGGCCCAGCAAGGGTTGGAAATGGTGGCTATGAACCGCTTGCAGCATGTCGATACTCCAACGGACCGCCGGGCCATGGCCCGGCGGTAGGTCATCAATTGCGGGACGGGAAGTAACCTTGGAGGGCGATGCTGAAGTTGATCGCCAGGAACGGGTTCATGATCGCCATCGGCAGGCCATTGCCCGTCGGGGCCACCGTTCCGCTGACCGTGGTGGTCACGCCTTTGAGCGGTACCGGTGAGGCGCCGACCTGGTCGGAATAGATATTCGCCGCGCCGGGCCCGGTGCCCGAGGTGCCAATGAACGAATTGGTGGCCGTCGGCGTGTTCGCCGGGTTGCTGGCCGGGTTCGCCAGTTGCACGGTGGTGGCGGCGGTGATGGCCGTGAGGGCGTGGGTGTGGTTGGGCAGGTTGTTCAGAGTCGCCGTGACATTCTCGGTGCCGGCGATGGTGCCGATGACCCGTGGCGTCAGGCCCAGGCCATTGCCCTGGCCCATGGGCAGGCGGCCTTGCAGGTTGGGCAACTGGAAGGTGGTCTGGCCATTCCCCCCGTACGTCACGCCGATCAGGGCAAACAGTGTCTGGTACTGGGCCAGACTGAGCGTCTGCCCGTTGCACAGGGCCCAGTCCCTGGGGGCGAAGTTAAAAGCGAAGGGTTGGATAGTCCCGATGAATACTTCCATAAATGCCTCATTCCTCAGGTGATTGGTCTGGCGTGCGTCCGGCAGGCTGGGGAAGGGAGCGATCAGCCCGACGCCTTCATTCCCTGGCCTGTCACGCACGGCTGAGCGTAGACGGGGATGTCTGATTTTGCCGGGGGAGGCACGAGGAAAATTCTCCTGGATCGGCTAAAACGATTCAGTGGCGCCCGTGCTTCTACCGCCCATCTTTTTTGTAGGACAAAGTTAATTTGATATCAAAGTACTACTAGGCGGCGTTTGTTTCCTAGGCTACGCTTCGGACACAAAAGGACTACACACGGTGAAGGGATTGTCGCAGTTTCACTTTATTTCCGGCCTGCCGCGCTCAGGCTCGACCCTGCTGTCGGCGATTCTGCTGCAGAACCCGCGCTTTCACGCCGGCATGACCAGCCCCGTCGGTTCGCTGTTCAGCAGTGTGCTGCAACAATGCAGCGCCGGCAGCGAGTTTGGTTCGGTGATCGACACGGACCTGCGCCGCCGTCTGTTGCGCGGGCTGTTCGACTCCTACTACGCCGACAAGGCCGACAAACCTGTCATCTTCGACACCAATCGCCAGTGGTGCGCGCGCCTGCCGGCCCTGCAAGACCTGTTTCCCCAAGCCAAGACCATCGCCTGCGTGCGCAACGTCGCCTGGGTGCTCGACAGCCTGGAGCGGCTGTATCGCGCCAATCCCTTCGAGAATACCAAGCTGTTCAACGACGATGACGAACGCAACACCGTCTACAGCCGGTGCGAAACCCTGGCCCAGCGCAACCGCCTGGTGGGGTTTGCCTGGACAGCGCTCAAGGAAGCCTATTACGGCGAGCACGCCGAGTCGCTGTTGATCGTCGATTACGACCTGCTGAGCCAGGCGCCCGAGCGGGTGATGCGGCTGGTCTACGAGTTCATCGGCGAGCCTTGGTTCGAGCACGACTTCAATCACTTGACCTACGACGCACCGGCCTTCGACCAGGCCTTGGGCGTTGCCGGCCTGCACAAGGTCAAGCCCCAGGTCGCGCCGCAAGTGCGGCGAACCCTGCTGCCGCCGGACCTGTTCGAAAGATTTTCCGAGTTGTCGTTCTGGCGCGATGGGTCTGCCAGCGCGGCCAATGTCATCCGTATGAAAACCGACGCCGCGCTCAGCTGATCGCGGTTTTTTTCATTTGCGTGTTCAAGCAGTTCGAGTCCAGGTGAACGTCATGTGGTGGAGCAAAGGTAAATCGCGGGTAATCGAGGGCACCCAGGCCCTGGCATCGCCAATGATCATGTCGCTGGAGCCGCGCATGCTGTTCGACGGCGCGGTGGCCGCGACCGTGGCCGAAGCCGCGCAGCCGGAGGCCCATCCCACGGCTGACGCCGCCAAGGCGCCGACGGCCGACCAGCCTGCCGATACCCACGCGCCCCAGGGCCAGGTGGATGCCACCGAGGCGGCCGTTCCGGGCAAGTCCGTGGTGTTCATCGATTCGCGGGTCAAGGACGCGGCCAGCCTGCTCGATGGCGTCGCGGCCGGTACCCAGGTGGTGCAGCTCGATGCGACCAAGGACGGCCTGCAACAGATTGCCGATTACCTGGACAGCCACCAGGGCGTGAGCTCGGTGCAAATCATCGCCCACGGCAACGCCGGCGATTTGTGGTTGGGCAACGCCTACCTGTCGGCGGACAACGTCCAAGCCCGCAGCGAAGTGCTGGCGCAGATCGGCCAGGACATGAACGTCGGTGGCGACATCCTGATCTACGGCTGCTACACCGCCGAGGGCGACCGGGGCCTGGCGCTGGTCGATTCGCTGGCGCAGTTGACCGGCCGCGACGTGGCGGCCTCCAATGATCGCACAGGCCTGGGCGGCGACTGGGACCTGGAAATCGCCACCGGCACTATCGAAAGCACCAACGTGCTGTCCGCCAGCGCGATGAGCCAATACCAGTGGGGCCTCGCCACCTGGACCGCCACCAATAACGCCAACACCGGCGTGGGTTCGTTGCGTGCGGCCCTGGCTTCGGCGCAGAACGGTGACATCGTGACCTTCAGCAGCGGCATGACCGTTGCGCTGACCCAGGTGCTGGTGGTCAACAAGAACGTGACCATCGACGGCGACCTCAATAACGACAACGTGGCCGATGTCACCCTCGATGGGCAGTTCCGCACCCAGGTCCTCAACGTGACGTCCGGTACGACGGCGACCCTCGATGGCCTGGTGATTACCCGCGGCATGGTGGCGGGCGACGGGGGCAATGGCGGCGTCGATGCGGCGGTCGCCAAGGCCGGCGGGATCTACAACGCCGGGACCCTGACCATGCGCAACGTCACGGTCACCGCGAACGCTGCGTCGGGCGGTGGCGGCGGTGGCGGCGTGACGCCGCAATATGCCGGTGGTGGCGGCGGTGGTGGCGGGGCGGTCGGCAGCGGAACGGGTGGCCGGGGCGGCGATACGATCAATGCCACAGGCTCCGTTGGGTCGACCGGACAGGGCGGCGCCGGCGGTGGCTTCTTCAATATGGGCGGGCGGGGCGGCAATTCCACCGGTGGCGCCGGTGGTGCGGCGTATCCGGGCTACAGCACCGGATCGGCCGGCGGCACGGCGGCCAGCGCAGGCCTGTCCATTGGCGGCGGCGGTGGCGGTGACGGCTACAACGCCGTGGGCGGTGCGGGTGGCGGCGCGGTCGGTGGTATCTACAACGACACCGGCGCGACCCTGCGCATCATCGGCAACTCGGTGATCTCCAACAACATCGGCGCCGGTGGCGGCGGCGGTGGCGGTGGCGCCGGCGGTGGCTACACCCACACCGGTGGTGCGGGCGGCGTCGGCGTTGGCGCCATCTGGAACAAAGGCTCGATCCTGATCACCGCCGCCAACTTCGCGGCGCTGTCGGGTAACGTCGGCGGCAGCGGTACCGGCGGTGGCAGTGCCGGCTCTGCGGGTACTTCGCCGGCCTCGGTGGCGAACGTCTATGGCGATGGCGGGACCATCAACACCAACTATGTGCCGGACGTCACGCCACCGACCGCGACTGTCGTGGTGGCCAACCCCAACCTGAACTCCGGTGGCACGTCGCTGGTGACCATCACCTTCTCCGAAGCCGTGACGGGCCTCACCGCGTCCGACCTGACGGTGCAGAACGGCACCGTAGGCACCTTGAGCAGCAGCGACGGCGGCATCACCTGGACCGGCACGTTGACGGCGGCCAGCAACATTGCCGACACCACCAACGTGATCACCCTGGACAACACCGGCGTCGCCGACCTGGCCGGCAACGCCGGCGTGGGGACCACCACCTCGAACAACTACGTGGTCAACGACACCGTAGCGCCGACCGCGACCATCGTGGTGGCCGATACCACGCTCACCAGCGGCGAAACCTCGGCCGTGACCATCACCTTCAGCGAAGCGGTGACCGGCTTCACCGCTGCCGACCTGACGGTGGCGAACGGCACGATCACCGGCCTGAACAGCGCCGACGGCGGCATCACCTGGACCGCGACGCTGACGCCGACCGCCGATATCACCGATACCACTAACCTGGTGGTGCTGGACAAGACCGGTGTCGCCGACCTGTCCGGCAACGCCGGCGTGGGCACCACCAACTCCAACAACTACGCCATCGATACCCTGCGCCCGACCGCCACCATCGTGGTGGCCGATCCGTCGCTGAGCATCGGTGAAACGTCCCTGGTGACCATTACGTTCAATGAAGCGGTGACCAGTTTCACCACCGCCGACCTGACCGTCGCCAACGGCACGGTGACCGGGTTGAGCAGCAGCGACGGTGGCATCACCTGGACCGCGACCTTGACGCCGACCGCCAGCGTCAGTGACACCACCAACGTGATCACGCTCAACAGTGGCGCCGTTGTCGACCTGTCCGGCAACGCCAATCTGGGCACTGTCGACTCCAATAACTATGCGATCGACACGGCGCGTCCGACCGCCACCATCGTGGTGGCCGACCCTACACTGTCGGCCGGCGAAACTTCACTGGTGACCATTACCTTCAGCGAGGCCGTGAGCGGCTTTACCCTGGCCGACCTGACGGTCGCCAACGGCTCTCTGAGTGGCCTGAACAGCAGTGACGGCGGCATTACCTGGACCGCGACGCTCACACCGACCGCCAGCATCACCGACGCCACCAACCTGATCGTGCTGGCGAACACAGGCGTGTCCGACGCCGCCGGTAATGCCGGCAGCGGTACCACCAGTTCCAACAACTACGCCATCGACACCCAGCGCCCAACCGCCAGCATCGTCGTGGCCGATTCGGCGCTTAGCATTGGCGAAACGTCGTTGGTGACCATCACCTTCAACGAGGCGGTGACCGGCCTCACCACGGCCGACCTGACCGTGGCCAATGGCACCGTGTCCGCGCTGAGCAGCAGTGACGGCGGCATCACCTGGACCGGCACGCTGACCCCGACCGCCAGCATCAGTGACGCCAGCAACGTCATCACCCTGGACAACACCGGCGTGAGCGATGCCGCGGGCAACGCTGGCACCGGTACCACCAGCTCCAACAACTACGCCATCGACAACGTGCGGCCTACCGCGACGATCGTGGTCGCCGACAGCACCTTGAGCATCGGCGAGACGTCCCTGGTGACCATCACCTTCAGCGAAGCGGTGACGGGCTTCTCCCTGGCCGACCTGACGGCGGCGAACGGTGTCTTGAGCGGCCTGAGCACCAGCGACAACATCACCTACATCGCGACCTTCACCCCAAGCGCGAGCATCAGTGACACCACTAACCTGATCACCCTGGATAACACCGGTGTCGTGGACGGGGCGGGCAACGCCGGCACCGGCACCACCGATTCGAACAACTACGCCGTCGATACCCTGCGCCCGACCGCCACGATTGTGGTGGCGGACAACGCGCTGAGCGTTGGCGAAACGTCCCTGGTGACCATCACCTTCTCCGAAGCGGTCACAGGTTTCGACAACTCGGACCTGATCGTGGCCAACGGCACGCTCAGCGCGGTCAGCAGCAGCGACGGCGGCTTCAC
This sequence comes from Pseudomonas chlororaphis, assembly GCA_001023535.1. Taxonomy (NCBI): domain Bacteria; kingdom Pseudomonadati; phylum Pseudomonadota; class Gammaproteobacteria; order Pseudomonadales; family Pseudomonadaceae; genus Pseudomonas; species Pseudomonas chlororaphis. The sequence goes on along the minus strand of CP011020.1, from coordinate 1,625,059 downwards.
CTGGACCGCCACCCTGACCCCGAACCTGGGCGTCAGCGACGCCAGCAACCTGATCACCCTGAACAACACCGGTATCAGCGATGCGGCGGGCAATACCGGCAGCGGCACCACCAACTCCAACAACTACCAGGTCGACACCAACGTGCCCACGGCGACCATCGTGGTGGCCGATACGTCGCTGAGCATTGGTGAAACGTCCCTGGTGACCATCACCTTCAACGACGCCGTGAATGGCTTCGACAACAGCGACCTGACCATCAGCAACGGCACCCTGAGCAGTGTGAGCAGCTCTGACGGCGGCGTGACCTGGACCGCGACGTTCACCCCGAGCGTCGGCATTTCCGACACCAGCAATCTGATCACCCTGGACAACACCGGCGTGCGCAATGGCGCGAACAACGCCGGGGTCGGCACCACCGATTCGAACAACTACGCCATCGACACCGTGCGCCCAACGGCGACCATCGTCGTGGCCGACACGGCCATTGCCGCTGGCCAGACCTCACAGGTAACCATCACCTTCAACGAGGCGGTGACCGCGTTCACCAGCGCCGACCTGACGGTTGCCAACGGTGTGATCTCCGGCCTGAGCAGCAGTGACGGCGGCGTCACCTGGACCGCGACCTTCACCCCGACCGCGGGCGTCACGGACACCAGCAACGTCATTTCGCTCAACAGCGGCGCCATCGCTGACTTGGCCGGCAACGTCAACGTCGGCACCACCGACTCGAACAACTACGGCGTCGATACGCTGCGCCCGACCGCCACCATTGTGGTGGCGGACAACGCGCTGAGCGTTGGCGAAACGTCCCTGGTGACCATCACCTTCTCCGAAGCGGTCACCGGTTTCGACAACTCGGACCTGAGCGTGGCCAACGGTACCCTGAGCGCGGTCAGCAGCAGCGATGGCGGTATCACTTGGACCGCGGTGTTCACCCCGGCCCTAGGCATCCGGGACACGACCAACCTCATCGTGCTGGACAACACCGGCGTGAGCGATGGGGCGGGCAATGCCGGCACCGGCGCGACCAGCTCCAATAACTACACCATCGACACCCAGGTACCGACCGCCACCATCGTGGTGGCCGATCCGTCGCTGAGCATCGGTGAAACCAGCCAGGTGACCATCACCTTCAACGAAGCGGTGAGCGGTTTCGACAACAGCGACCTGACCATCAGCAATGGCACGCTGAGCAACGTGTCGTCTTCCGACGGTGGCGTTACCTGGACGGCTACGTTCACACCGAGCGCGAGTGTTTCCGATACCAGCAACCTGATCACCCTGGACAACACCGGTGTCGTCAACGTCTCGGGTAACGCTGGTGTAGGCACCACCGATTCCAACAACTACGCCATCGACACCGTGCGTCCGAGCGCCACCATCGTTGTCGCCGACACGACCCTCGCCGCGGGCGAGACGTCGCTGGTGACCATCACATTCAGCGAAGCCGTGAGCGGCTTTACCATTGCCGACCTGAGTGTGGCCAACGGTACGGTCAGCGGCCTGACCAGCAGCGATGGCGGCATCACCTGGACGGCGACCTTTACCCCGAGCGCCGGCATTTCCGACACCAGCAACCTGATCACCCTGGACAACACCGGCGTGGCCGACCTGGCGGGCAACGCGGGCAGCGGCACCACCGATTCCAACAACTACGCCGTCGACACCCAGTTGCCGACCGCCACCATCGTGCTCAGCGATACAACGCTCCGGCCGGGTGAAACCGCGCAGGTGACCATCACCTTCAGCGAGGCGGTGACCGGTTTCACCAACGCCGACCTGACGGTGGCCAACGGCACCTTGAGCGCCGTCAGCAGCAGCGACGGCGGCCTGACCTGGACCGCCACGTTCACCCCGACCCAGGGCGTGAGCGACGCCACCAACCTGATCACCCTGGACAACACCGGGGTGAGCGACGCGGCGGGCAACGCGGGCGCGGGCACCACCGATTCGGCCAACTACGCGGTCGAGACCCGCGTGCCCACCGCCACGATCGTGGTGGCCGACAACGCCCTCAGGGTCGGTGAGACCTCGCTGGTGACCATCACCTTCTCGGAAGCGGTCAGCGGCTTCGACAACAGCGACCTGAACGTGAGCAACGGCACCCTGAGCAACGTTTCGTCCAGCGATGGCGGCGTGACCTGGACCGCGACGTTCACGCCGGCGAGCAACATCACCGACACCAGCAACCTGATCAGCCTGGATACCGCCGGCGTGGTCAGCGTCTCGGGCAACAGTGGCGTCGGGGTGGTGAACTCCAACAACTATGCGATCGACACGGTGCGCCCAGGCGCCACCATTACCCTGGCCGATACCCGCCTGGGCATCGGCCAGACCACCACCGTGACCATCAGCTTCACTGAAGCGGTGACCGGTTTCGACCTGTCGGACCTCAGCGTCGCCAATGGCGTGCTGTCCAACCTTGCCAGCAGCGACGGCGGCTTGACCTGGACCGCGACGCTGACGCCTACCGCGGGCGTCAACGATGCCACCAACCTGATCCTGCTGGACGCCAGCACGGTGCAGGACATTGCCGGCAACGCCGGTGTGGGCGTCGCGATCTCCAGCAACTACGCCCTCGACGCGACCCGGCCGACCGCGACCATCGTCGTGGCCGACTCGAACCTGACCGTGGGCGAGACGACCCAGGTGACGTTCACCTTCAGCGAAGCGGTGACCAATTTCGACCTGTCGGACCTCAGCGTCACCAACGGTGAACTGACCAACCTGACCACCAGCGATGGCGGCAGGACCTGGACGGCGACGTTCACGCCGACGGTGAACCTCACCGACCCGAGCAACTTCATCGCCCTGGACACCAGCAACGTCAGTGACCAGTCCGGCAACGCCGGGGCCAGCGTGGCGGTGTCCAACAACTACGCGATCGACACCGTGGTGCCCAACGATGTGAAGCCGCCACCGGAGTTCCTGGTGTCGGACCCGGTCACCGTGGTGCCTCCGACCGAGGTGCCGTTGCAACCGGTGGTCTTCACGCCGCCCACCGGCAACCTGGGCTCGCCGCTGGGCTTCCCGCCGCTGTTCGAACAGCGGGATGTGGGCGGTGGGCTGGATCCGATAGGCGATATTTTCATCAATCGTGGTGAACTGGCGCCGAGCTACATCGCCCAGGTCTTCAGCAGCGACGCTGCCGGCGATGGCTCGGGCCATGGGTTCCTGGGCTTTGGCGGTGGCGATGGCGGAGTGTTCGGCAGCAGCACGCTGGCGACGCTGTTCAACCACGACTCCGTGTCTGACAGCGAGTCGATGAACGCCTTCGGCAGCTCATCGATGCAGGGTGGCGATGTGTCCCAGGGGCTGCGTGGAATGTTTGGCGCACCGACCTTGGGCCAGCAACTGCAACACCTCAAGGACACAGAACAACGTCAGGTGGATAGCCTGGCAGTGGCTTTGCAACAGGTCGGCATCAGCCAGGTGCAGGCCTGATAAAACTAAAAAATTGGGGCAGCCAGGGGCAATCCAGGGAATGAATAGAAGTCAGAAGTTATTCGCAGTCAGTGCGCTGGCGTTGGTGGTCAGCGGATGTGCCGTCACCAGTGAGCCGATCGATCGAAGCGTCAGCGAACAGCGCGCCCGAACCGATCTGCAGAACATGTACAAGGACCAGGAGCCCCTCAGTGGCCCGCTGACCCTGCACCAGGCCATGGCCCGTGCGGTGAAGTACAACCTTGAAGGCCGCTTGAAGATCATGGAGGAGGCCCTGGCCAAGCGGCAGCTGGACCTCGCCAGTTTCGACATGCTGCCGCGCATGGCACTGGATGCCGGCTATGTGGGCCGCAACAATGTCAGCGCCTCCAGTAGCCAGAGCGTCGAAACCGGCACCCAGTCCCTGGAACCGTCGACCTCCCAGGACCGCGACCGTGAGGTGGCGGACCTGACCATGGTCTGGAACGTGCTCGACTTCGGCGTGAGCTACATCAGCGCCAAGCAGGCCGGCGACCAGCGCCTGATCGTCCAGGAACGCCGGCGCAAGGTGATCAACACCATCGTTCAGGACGTGCGCTCGGCCTACTGGCGCGCCATGGCTGCCGAACGGCTGCTCAAACAGATCGACAGCCTGATGGCGCGGGTCGAGTCGGCGCGCGGCAACAGCCAGAGCATGAGCGAGCAACGCATCGGTGACCCGGTGCAGGCCCTGGGTTACCAGCGCTCGCTGATCCAGGCGACCCGCCAGCTCGAAGAGCAGCGCCGGGCGCTGTCGTTGGCCAAGACCGAACTGGCAACCTTGATCAACTTGCCCCTGGGCACCGAGCTGACCCTGGCGACCCAGGATGAGTACGAGATTCCGGAGCTCAAGGTCGACCTGTCCCGTCTCGAACAGGAAGCTCTGGCCAGCCGCCCGGAACTGCGCGAGCAGGACTACCAAACGCGCATCACCGCCGCTGAAACCCGCAAGGCCATGTTGCGCCTGTTGCCGGGGCTGGAGTTCTCCGCCGGCGGGCACTACGACAGCAACTCGTTCCTGGTGGAGCAGGGCTGGGCCGACTATGGCGTGAAGGTCACCTGGAACCTGTTCAACGTGATCTCCGCCCCGGCGGCCATCGACGTCGCCAAGGCGGGCGAGGAAGTCGCTTCGGCGCGGCGCCAGGCAATGTCGATCGCGGTGCTGGCGCAGTTGTACGTCGCCAACGCCAACTATCGCGAGGCACTGCGCCAATTCAAGACCAGCCAGCAGCTGTCGGACATCGACGGGCAGATCGTCGGCCAATTGCGCAGCCGTCACCAGGCCGCGGGCATTGGCGAGCTGGACCTGATCCAAGGCGAGTTGAACACCTTGCAGGCTGATCTGCGCCGGGACCTGGCCTATGCCGACCTGCGCAACGCCTACGGCCAGATATTCGCCAGCGCCGGCCTCGACCCACTGCCCAACGAAGTGCAATCGACCGAGGTCCAGTCGATTGCCACGGCGTTGGCCAGCCGTGAAGCGGCGTGGGCCCAGGGCAATATCGCCGTACCGACGGCCGCGGTGCCCAAGTAACGGCGCGCGCCTAGGATGCGCCCGGCGTTTTCCCGGCTGCCGCTGACGGTTGACCTGCCATTGCTGTTGCAAGCCTTGGCAGGTGTTGTCGAGACGCGCTGGCAGGGCCATTTCAACAGCGCTTACTACAGCGGTGACTGGAGTGGCGTGGCGCTGATTACGCCGGCGGATGCCTTGACCGAATTGTCGCCGGGGCGCGGCCAGCCTGTGATCCGCGAGCCGTGGTCCAGGGATGAGCGATGGCAGGCGGCGCTGGGCGATTGGCCCCTTCAGATCGTATCGGCCCGGTTGTTGCGACTGGGGCCCGGTGGCTGCATCCACGAACATCGCGATTATGACCTGGGCGGGCCGGACGCCGACCTGCGCCTGCATGTGCCGTTGCTCAGCGCGCCGGGCGTGGACTTCTGGCTGGAGGGGCAAATCATTCCGATGGCGGCGGGCGAGTGCTGGTTTCTCGACCTGGCGCGTCCTCATCGGGTGGTCAATCGCAGCGCTTGGCCGCGGGTTCACCTGGTGCTCGATTGTCGCCCCGGCCCCTGGCTGGAGCAGCAGATTGCCGATGGGCTGCCCACCACGCCCGTGCCGGGCAACGGGCCAAGCGACCTGGCCCGGTTCCAGCAATGCGTGGCGGGCGACCCGAACCTCGCTCAGGCCCTGCAAGGCGTGCAGGACGTCGAGGCGTTCATCGAATGCGCCCTCGCCCTGGGTGCCCGGCAAGGGTTGCACTTTTCCCGGGAAGAATTGCGCACGGCCATGCGCCACGGTCGACGGCAGTGGAGCGATCAATGGAAGGCCTGAACCTGCAAGGCTGGCTGCCGATTCGCGTGTGGCAAGAGGCCGGGCAGTGGTGGGTCGACTGGTGCTGGTTCGGCGACAAGCCCTTGTCGCAACCTTTCTTTGGCGATGCCGTGGAAGACGTCTTGCGCCTGCCCTTCAACCAGGCGTTCCGGCGCCAGACTCCCTTGCACGCACTCGCCCAGTGGCAGCACCAGAGCCCGGGCCTCGCCCCCAGTGCGTTCATCTTCCATGCCTCGCGCTGCGGCTCGACGCTGATCAGCCAGATGCTGGCGCAGTTGGACGATCACATCGTCATCTCCGAACCGCCACCGCTGGATCGGTTGCTGCGCAGTGACCTGCCTGCCGCCGAACGTTGCGCGGCGCTCAAGGGCTTGCTGTCGGCCTACGGGCAGCCTCGTCGCGGTGTGGAGCGACGATTGGTGATCAAGCTCGACGCCTGGAACATTGGTGAGCTGTCGCGGCTGCGGGAGTGTTTTCCCGACACGCCCTGGCTGTTCGTGTACCGCGATCCGCTGGAAATCGCCGTGTCTCACCTGCGCCGCCCCGGCATGCACATGGTGCCGGGAATGATCGGCCCGAGCGTGCTGGACGACGGAGTGCCGTACACCGGCCCGGAAGATTTCATTGCGCGCAGGGTCGGGAAATTGCTGCAGGTTGGGCTTGAGCAGTGCCAGGCATTGGCCGCAGTGGCCGTGAACTACACCGAGCTGCCCGAGGCCATGGCGGGGAGGCTGGCGGATTTTTTCCAGCTTGATGAGGCGCAGCGCAGGCAAGCGTTCGCCACCGTGGGGCGACACGCCAAGCAGCCGGCGCAGGGGTTTACCGGGGATAGCGAAGAGAAGCGCCGGGAGGCGTCGGCGCTGTTGCGCGAGCTGGTCATGCGCTGGGCGCAGGGGCCCTATGAAGCGTTGAAGTCACTGCCCCCGTAGCGGGGAATCAAACCCGCTTTTGTGGCGAGGGGATTTATCCCCGTTGGGCTGCGAAGCAGCCCTAAAGCAGCGAACTCAATCTTCCTGGCACACCGAGCTGGCCGATTCGGGGCCGCTTCGCAGCCCAGCGGGGATAAATCCCCTCGCCACAGGGGGATGCTTGCTCTGTGGGTCAAGGCTTGTTCGGTGACAACTCAGCCATGCCCTTGAGCAACTCGATCGGCAGGGGGAAGACGATGGTGGAGGATTTGTCCCCGGCGATCGACCCCAGCGTCTGCATGTAGCGCAGTTGCATGGCACCCGGTTGGCGCCCGAGCATTTCAGCGGCCTGCATGAGTTTTTCCGAGGCTTGCAGCTCACCTTCGGCATGGATCACCTTGGCCCGGCGTTCCCGTTCGGCCTCGGCCTGGCGGGCGATGGCGCGGATCATCGACTCGTTGAGGTCCACGTGCTTGATCTCGACGTTCGCCACCTTGATGCCCCAGGCGTCGGTCTGGGCATCGAGCACTTGCTGGATGTCGCTGTTCAACTGCTCGCGCTCGGCCAGCAACTGGTCCAGGTCGTGTTTGCCGAGGACCGCGCGCAACGTGGTCTGGGCCAGTTGGCTGGTGGCCATGAGGAAATTCTCGACCTGGATGATTGCCTTCTGTGGGTCGAGCACGCGGAAGTACAGCACCGCGTTGACCTTCACCGACACGTTGTCCCGGGTGATCACATCCTGGGGCGGCACGTCGAGCACAATCGTGCGCAGGTCGACGCGGATCATCTGCTGCACCACCGGAATCAGCAGGATCAGCCCCGGCCCCTTGACCTGCCAGAACCGGCCCAGTTGGAACACCACTGCGCGTTCGTATTCGCGCAGGATCCGGAAGGTCGAGGCCGCCAGTGCGATGACCAGCAACAGCAGCAGCGTAAAACCGATCTGCATACCCATCTCATGCTCCTTGTGAATCAGCCGGGGCCACTTCCAGCAGCAGGCCTTTGCGGGCCATGACCCGCACCGCCTGCCCGGTTCGCAGCGGCGTGACGCAGTTCACCTGCCAGCGTTCGCCTTCCAGTTGGACCCAGCCATGATGGTGGTTGCCGGCCTGCAACGCGGTCACCGTCGTGACGTTGCCCAGCAGCGCAGCATCGCCGGTGACCGCTTGGCGTGGTCGGGTTTTCAGCGCCCGGATCACCAGCGCCACCAAGAGCAGGGCGCTGATCACGCCCAGGCCCATCATCAAGGGCACCGGGACCTCGGCGTTGGTCAGGATCACCGCGCCGATCACGCACAAGACAATCCCGCCCAGTCCGGCAATGCCGTAGTTGGGCAGCGCCGCCTCGGCGGCCAGCAAGGCCACGCCCACTGCGATCAGCCAGAAGCCCAGTGGATCGATCCCCGACGGCACCAGGCCATCGGCACCGAACGCGGGCCCGCTGATCGCCAGCAGCGCAACCGTCAACCAGTGAATGTTCACGGGATCCTCCGCAACGTGTCGTTGTCGGGATGTTTACTCAAAGTCTAGTCGAGTCGGGGCTGATTGAATTTTGATCAGTCTGGCGGTCGGCGAGGGGCTAGACTGCGAAGAAACACCCCGCCATCCCCATGATGTTCAGGAGGCCCGATGCACACCCCAATTCACCCTCTTTCCTCATTATTCAAGCAACTGGGCTTGCCCGATGACGCTCAGGGTATTGATCAATTTATAACCAGCCATTCACCCCTCAAGCCTGAGCTGCACTTGGCCGATGCGTTTTTCTGGAGCGAGGGTCAGCGGCAGATGCTGCGCGACGAGCTCCTCGAGGATGCGGACTGGGCGGAAGTGATAGACCAGTTGGATGTGTTGTTGCGCAAGGGGCGCAGCGAGTGATGCAGAAAACCTGTGGGAAATGACAATTATTCTTTATGGTTATTAATAAATAGCTTCTTATTCCTTAAATAATATAACTCTCCTCCCTATACTCGTCCGGGAACAGACACGCAGGAGAGCATCCCCATGCGCAACGAATCGATTCGCTACCTGATTGTGCCGGGCTGGCAAGGATCGCCGGAAAACCATTGGCAAACCCACTGGCAGAACAGCCTGCCCAACAGCGCCAGGGTCGAGCAGGCCGATTGGTTGACGCCTCGGCGCGAGGACTGGGTCGCGGCGCTGGCCGAGGCCATCGCCAGCGACAGCACGCCGGTCATCCAGATTGCCCACAGCCTGGGCTGCATCACGGTCGCCCATTGGGCCGCCACCGCGCCAGCGCAGTACCTGCGGCAAGTGCGCGGGGCGTTGCTGGTGGCCCCGGCGGATGTCGAGCGGCCGGCCTGCACCCCGGCGTTGCGCAATTTCGCGCCGATCCCTATGGACCTGCTGCCGTTTCCCAGCCAGGTGGTGGGCTCTGACAACGACCCTGCCGTGAGTGCCTCGCGGGCCCTGGAACTGGCGCGCCACTGGGGCGCCGAAGCCGGGATCCTGGGCGGGGCCGGGCACATCAATGTGAAGTCCGGCCACCAGCGCTGGGAGCAGGGTTTCGCCTATCTCTATCGCCTGCAGAACCGCATGGAGCATCACGCCCTGCGTCGCGCCTGACGCTGCGTTGTATCTGCCCTGAATTCAAGAGTGCCCCTCCGTCTGCCGGCGGTATGGCGCGGAGACTGCCATGAGTTTGCATGAAACCTTCGGTCAGCCATTGCTGACCTTTCCCGAGGCGGAAAAAAGCCCCCTGAGCATCCGTGCCAAGGCGCTGGTGTTCGTCGATCCACGTTCGCGCCAGTTGCGCCAGGCCCTGGAGCAACTGGCGCCGCGGGCGATCTCGGTGCTGATACGCGGTGAAACCGGCACCGGCAAGGAGTTGCTGGCCCGGCACATCCATCGCGAAAGCGAGCGCGGCGGGTTGTTCGTGTCCGTCAACTGCGGCGCCATCAGCCCGACCTACGCCGATGCCGAACTGTTCGGCTATGCCGCCGGCAGCTACAGCGGTTCGGCCAGCAGCCGGGCCGGTTGGTTCGGTTCGGCCAACGGCGGCACCCTGTACCTGGATGAGATCGGCGATTTGCCGCTGCCGATCCAGGTCAAGTTGCTCGCCGCCCTGGAAAACCATGAAGTCACTCGCGTCGGTGCGCACCAACCCAGCCCGGTGGACGTACGCCTGGTCGCGGCCACCAGCATCGACCTGGCGCAGGCGGTGGAGGCCGGGAAATTTCATCAGCGGCTCTACCATTACCTCAGCGAAGGGCACCTGGAACTGCCGGCCCTGCGCGAACGGGTGGGCGATATCCTGTCCCTGGCCGAGTACTTCCTGGGCATCTACAGCCAGCGCCTTGGCCTGGCGGTGCCGCTGATCAGCGAGGCAGCCCAGCGTGCGTTGGAGCGACACAGTTGGCCGGGGAACACCCGCGAGCTGGAGAACGTCATTCATTTTGCGTTGCTGGTCAGCACCGGGGAGGAGATCCTGCCGGAACATTTGAACCTGCCGGCGCAGCCATCGGTGCTGGCGCTGATCGAGCAGCAGGTGGCGCAGGTCATTGCTCGTGGTACCGACACTGAACGCATGGCGCTCAAAGCGCTGCTCGCCCGGCTGGACCAAGCGGTATAAAACCTGTGGCGAGGGCGCTGGCACCCGCTCGGTTGCGCAGCCGCCGTAATATTTTCAGGGCCGCTTCGCCCGAGACGTCGGACCGTCCCAGCGGGAGCAAGCTCCCTCGCCACGGTCGGTTACTTATATGAGCAAAATGAATATGAATTTGAATAAAAGATATTGTTAAGGCATAAAAAATATCGGTATTGTCCGTCTCACGCCAGCGATAGCACTTCGCTGGCACTCTCACTTTCTGGCTGTCGCCGCGGGCGACGGTGATTCTCGATAAGGACACTGCATGAAAAAGGTTCTGTTGTTTACCGCATTGGCGGCAGCCCTGACTTCGGGCCTGGCCCAGGCGGCGGAAAAACTGGTCGTGGCCGCCACCCCGGTGCCCCACGCCGAGATCCTCGAACTGATCAAGCCGGCCCTGGCCAAGGAAGGCGTGGACCTGCAAATCAAGGTCTTCACCGACTACGTGCAACCCAACGTACAGGTCGACCAGAAGCGCCTGGACGCCAACTACTTCCAGACCCTGCCGTACCTCAAGAGCTTCAACGAAGGCAAAGGCACCAACCTGGTGACCGTTATCGGCGTGCACGTCGAACCCTTCGGCGGCTACTCGAAGAAAGTCAAAAGCCTGGCCGAGCTCAAAGACGGCGCCACCATTGCCATCCCCAACGAAGGCAGCAACAGCGGTCGCGCCCTGATCCTGCTGCAGAAGGCGGGCCTGATCGAGCTCAAGGATCCGAAGAACGCCCTGGCCACGCCGAAAGACATCGCCAAGAACCCGCACAACTTCAAGTTCAAGGAGCTGGAATCGGCCATGCTGCCGCGTGTGCTGGACCAGGTCGACCTGGACATGATCAACACCAACTACGCGCTGGAAGCGGGTCTGAACCCGGCCAAGGATGCTTTGGTGATCGAAGGTTCGGATTCGCCTTACGTGAACTTCCTGGTGGCGCGTCCTGACAACAAGGACAGCCCGGCCATCCAGAAACTGGCCAAGGCCCTGACCAGCCCTGAAGTGAAGGCGTTCATCGAGCAGAAATACAGCGGCGCGGTATTGCCGGCGTTCTGATCGAGCCAAGCTGACGCGTTTGTGGCGAGGGGATTGATCCGCTCGCCACAATGGCACATCGATTCTGCTGTGCTACGCAGCTCTGTTCTTCAGCGCTCGGCGCAGGGCCACGAGCAGTTTGACCACGTCTTGCGGGGCGAGTGGTTGGGGGGCTTTCACGTTGGCCATTCAATTCTCCTTGTGTGTGTCGCCAGAGAGGCTGGCGGTTGGCTGCGTTTCCTTGGCGGGCGATCAAACCCGTCCTGCAGCGCAAGGAAAATAGTCCCCCTGCAACGCTTGTGCAAATCCTGCCGGTCAATCCGGCCAGTTCCAGGCCGGCATATCCAGCATTCCCTGGCCCACCACTGCGGTCTGTCCCAGGTCTTTTTCCAGCACGATGCAATTGCAGTCCTCGTCTTGTTGCAGGGCGGCGATCAGGCGCGTGGCATGGGACACGACCCAGATCTGGCAATTGGCCGAGGCGCGGATGATCAAGCGTGCCAGGGCCGGTAGCAGATCGGGGTGCAGGCTGGTTTCAGGTTCGTTGAGCACCATCAGCGACGGCGGTCGCGGTGTGAGCAGGGCGGCGACCAGCAACAGGTAGCGCAGGGTGCCGTCCGACAGTTCGGCGGCGGACAGCGGACGCAGCAGGCCGTGCTGCTGGAACGCGATCGCGAAACGCCCACCTTGGAGTTTTTCGATGTGCAGCCGGGCGCCAGGGAACGCATCGCCAATGGTGGCGTGCAACGCCTCGACGTCGCCGATCTCAAGGATGGTCTGCAGGGCGGCGGCCAGGTCGCGGCCGTCGTGGTGCAGCACCGGCGTGCGAGTGCCCAGTTGTGGCTGGCGTACCGGGGCGTCGGCGTCGCTGCGAAAGTGGTCGTAGAAGCGCCAGCGTCGGATGAATTCGCGCATCTGGAACACCTCCGGCGAGGAGCGCAAGCTGCCGACCTGATCGAACAGGCTGTCGAAGGTGGGCGTGTGCTGGGCCAGTACATCCCAGGCGCGGCCTTCGCGGGCACGGATCATTGGCCCGTTGCGGTCCACCAGCAGACTGGCGGGACGAAAGACCGGGCCGGCCCAGATGCATTCGCGCTTGATTTCAGGGTCCAGTGAAAACGCCGAGAGGCTGGGCTCCGGCAGGCCCAGGGCGATCGAATAGCTGAAGTCTTCCCCGGCAAAGCCCAGGCGCAGGCGCTTGGTGCCCTGACGCACGATGCCCTGCACAGGCACATCGCCGCTGCGCATGCGTCGGCTGATTTCCTCCGGCCCGGCCCAGAAGGTCGAGTCCAGGCCACCTTCGCGGGCCAGGGCGTTGACCACGCCACCCTGCGCGGTTTCAGCCAGCAGGCGCAGGGCGCGGTACAGATTGGACTTGCCGCTGCCATTGGGGCCGGTGATCAGGTTCAGCCGCCCCAAGGGGATCACCAGCTTGTTGATGGAGCGGTAGTTGGCCACCGCGAGTGTTCTGAGCATGGGCGATTTCCTGCTGTCGGGTTAGCGTCTGTGCATCCGTGGAACCCTGTTCTAAGCTCACAGTCGTATCGTCACTGGCACGTTCGTGCAATGCAAGGAGTCTGCATGGCTGGTCCTCGAATCAAACGGGTTGTTGGCTTGGCCTTGTGTGCGTTGTTGGCGGGATGCGGTGATGAAAAACCTGTTGAAAAAGCCTTGCCACGGGTCTTCGTGCAGCAGGTCGTGCCCAGCGAATATGCGGCCTCGGTGACGCTGACCGGTGATGTCCAGGCGCGGGTGCAGACCGACCTTTCGTTTCGCGTGGGCGGCAAGATCATCGAGCGCAAGGTGGATGTCGGCGACAGGGTTTCGGCACGACAAGTGCTCGCCCGCCTCGATCCGCGGGACTTGCAGACCAACGTCGACTCCGCCGAGGCCCAGGTGGCCGCCGAGCAGGCGCGGGTCAAGCAGAGTGCGGCAGCGTTCGTGCGCCAGCAGAAACTCTTGCCCAAGGGCTACACCAGCCAGAGCGAATACGACGCGGCCCAGGCGCAGTTGCGCAGCAGCCAGAGTGCCTTGACCGCGGCCCAGGCCCAGTTGGCCAATGCCCGCGAACAGTTGAGCTACACCGCGCTGGTCGCCGAGGCGCCGGGCATCATCACGGCGCGCCAGGCCGAGGTGGGGCAGGTGGTGCAGGCCACCGAGCCGATTTTCAGCCTGGCCCAGGACGGCGCGCGCGACGCGGTGTTCAACATCTACGAATCGCTGTTGCGTGAACCACCCTCGGATCCGGCGATTGTCATCAGCCTGCTGGACAACCCGGCCGTCCAGACCACGGGCAAGGTGCGTGAAATCACTCCGGCAGTGTCCGCCCAGACCGGCACGGTGCAGGTCAAGGTCACCCTCGATGACCTGCCCGAAGGCATGCGCCTGGGGTCGGTGGTCAGCGCCACGGCCAAATCCGCGGGCCAGACCGCCGTCGAGCTGCCCTGGTCGGCGTTGACCAAGAACCTCAGCGAGCCGGCCGTGTGGCTGGTGGACGGCGAGGGCAAGGCGCAACTGCATTCGGTCACCGTCGGTCGCTACCTGACCGGCAAGGTCATCATCAGCGACGGGCTCAAGGGCGGCGAGAACGTCGTCACTGCCGGCGGGCAGTTGCTGCACCCCGGCGTACGCGTCGAGATCGCTGAAAACACCGCCGCGAAACCCCCGACAGGAGCCCAGCCATGAAAGGTCCATGGACGTTCCTGATGGCGTTGCTGCTGGTCGCCTGTTCGAAGGAAGAAGCCCCGCCCGAGCCGGTACGCCCGGTGCTGTCCGTTGAAGTGCAGGCCCTGGACCAACAGGCTCTCGGACGCTTTGCCGGGAACATCCAGGCGCGCTACGAGACCAACGTGGGTTTCCGCGTGCCCGGGCGAATCGCCAGGCGCAATGTCGATGTCGGCGCCGAAGTGAAGAAGGGCGACCTGCTCGCCACCCTCGACCCCACCGACCAGCAGAACCAGTTGCTTGCCGCCCAGGGCGACTTGGCGCGGATCGAGGCGCAGTACATCAATGCCCAGGCCAATGCCCGCCGCCAGCAGCAATTGTTCGACCGTGGCGTCGGTGCCCAGGCGCAACTGGACATCGCCCAGACCGACCTGAAGACCACCGGGGCCTCGCTAGAACAGGCCAAGGCAGCGGTGCAACAGGCCCGTGATCAACTCAACTACAGCGAGCTGCACACCGATCACGATGCGGTGGTCACGGCCTGGAATGCCGAAGCCGGGCAGGTGGTCACCGCCGGCCAGCAAGTGGTGACCCTGGCTCGCCCGGACATCAAGGAAGCGGTGATCGACCTGCCGGCCGACTTGGTCGACCGGCTGCCCGCCGGCGTCGTATTCGAAGTTGCCGCGCAGCTGGATCCGGCCACCCGCACCACCGCCACCGTCCGCGAGATCGAACCCCAGGCCCAGAGTGCAACGCGCACGCGTCGCGCGCGACTGACGCTGGCCGAGACGCCGCCGGGCTTTCGCCTGGGCACGGCCATCAGCGTCACCCTGAGTTCGGCCATTGAACCGCGGATCGAGCTGCCCCTCAGTGCGCTGCAAGAGGTCGATGGCAAGGCCCGGATCTGGCTGATCGACCCGCAGAACCAAACGGTCTCGCCTCGCGACGTGCGGATCATCGAGCGTTCGGCGGACTCGGTGCTGGTCGCCAATGGCATCAAGCCGGGCGACCGCGTGGTCAGCGCCGGCGTGAACAGCCTCAAGCCGGGGCAGAAAGTGAAACTCGACGAGGACGCACGATGAAAGGGCCTTTCAACTTATCCGAATGGGCCCTGCGGCATCAGTCGTTCGTCTGGTACCTGATGTTCGTTGCGTTGCTGATGGGGGTGTTTTCCTACCTTAACCTGGGGCGCGAAGAAGACCCTTCGTTCACCATCAAGACCATGGTCATCCAGACCCGTTGGCCCGGTGCGACCCAGGAAGAAACCCTCAAGCAGGTCACCGACCGCATCGAGAAGAAACTCGAAGAGCTCGACTCCCTCGACTACGTCAAGAGCTACACCCGTCCGGGGGAGTCGACGGTGTTCGTGTACCTGCGCGATACCACCAGTGCCAAGGACATTCCCGAGATCTGGTACCAGGTGCGCAAGAAGATCAACGACATTCGTGGCGACTTCCCCGAAGGCCTGCAAGGCCCGGGGTTCAACGACGAGTTCGGTGACGTGTACGGTTCGGTGTATGCCTTCACCGGCGACGGCTTGTCGATGCGCCAGTTGCGCGACTACGTGGAGCAGGTCCGTGCCGAAATCCGCGACGTGCCAGGCCTGGGCAAGGTGGAGATGATCGGCGAACAGGACGAAGTGCTGTACCTGAACTTCTCCACGCGCAAACTCGCCGCACTGGGCATCGACCAGCGCCAGGTGGTGCAGAGCCTGCAATCGCAGAACGCGGTGACGCCCGCCGGGGTGATCGACGCCGGTCCCGAGCGGATTTCCGTGCGCACGTCGGGGCAGTTTCAGTCGGAAAAAGACCTGGCCAACGTCAATCTGCGGCTCAACGACCGGTTCTACCGCCTGACTGACATCGCCGACATCAGTCGCGGCTACGTCGACCCGGCCACGCCGATGTTCCGCTTCAACGGCACGCCAGCCATCGGCCTGGCCATCGCCATGAAGAAGGGCGGCAATATCCAGGCATTCGGCAAGGCCCTGCATGCGCGCATGAACGAACTGACGGCCGACCTGCCGGTCGGCGTCGGCGTGCACACCGTGTCGGACCAGGCCGAAGTGGTGGAGGAGGCCGTCGGCGGCTTCACCAGCGCGTTGTTCGAGGCGGTGATCATCGTGCTGGTGGTCAGTTTCATCAGCCTGGGCATACGCGCCGGGCTGGTGGTGGCCTGCTCGATCCCGCTGGTGCTGGCGATGGTCTTCCTCTTCATGGAGTACAGCGGCATTACCATGCAGCGGATCTCCCTCGGGGCGTTGATCATCGCCCTGGGGCTGCTGGTGGACGACGCCATGATCACCGTGGAGATGATGGTCACGCGTCTGGAGAAAGGCGACAGCAAGGACCAGGCCGCCACCTTCGCCTATACCTCCACTGCGTTCCCGATGCTCACCGGGACCCTGGTGACCGTGGCCGGTTTCGTGCCCATCGGCCTGAACGCCAGCTCCGCCGGCGAGTACACCTTCACCCTGTTCGCGGTCATCGCCGTGGCGATGCTGGTGTCCTGGATCGTCGCGGTACTGTTCGCCCCGGTGATCGGCGTGCACATCCTCAGCACCAACGTGAAGCCCCATAGCGCCGAACCGGGCCGGATCGGCCGGGCGTTCAACGGCGGCCTGTTGTGGGCGATGCGCAATCGCTGGTGGGCCATCGGCATTACGGTGCTGCTGTTCGTGCTGGCGGTGTTTTGCATGCGCTTCGTGCAGAACCAGTTCTTCCCGTCCTCGGACCGGCCGGAAATCCTGGTGGACCTGAACCTGCCGCAAAATGCCTCGATGGACGAGACGCGCCGGGCGGTCGATCGCCTGGAAGCGAGCCTCAAGGGCGACCCGGATATCGAGCGCTGGAGCACCTACATCGGCGAAGGCGCGATTCGCTTCTACCTGCCCCTGGACCAGCAGTTGCAGAACCCGTACTACGCGCAGCTGGTGATCGTCAGCAAGGGCCTGGAGTCGCGCACGGCCCTCACCGAGCGCCTGCAAAAGCGCTTGCGCGAGGACTTCGTCGGCATCGGCAGCTACGTGCAAGCCCTGGAAATGGGCCCGCCGGTGGGCCGGCCGATCCAGTACCGGGTCAGCGGCAAGGACATCGACCAGGTGCGCAAGCATGCCATCGAACTGGCCACCGAACTGGACAAGAACTCGCACATCGGAGAGATCATTTACGACTGGAACGAGCCGGGCAAGGTGCTGCGCATTGACATTGCCCAGGACAAGGCGCGGCAACTCGGCTTGTCCTCCGATGACGTCGCCCGGCTGATGAACAGCATCGTCAGTGGCTCGCCCGTGACCCAGGTCGACGACGATATCTACCTGATCGATGTGGTGGGGCGTGCCGTCGACGCCGAACGCGGTTCGCCGGAAACCTTGCAGAACCTGCAGATTGTCACCCCCGGCGGCGCCTCGATCCCGCTGTTGGCGTTCGCCACCGTGCGCTATGAGCTGGAGCAGCCACTGGTGTGGCGGCGCGACCGCAAGCCGACCATCACCATCAAGGCCGCGGTGCGCGACGAAATCCAGCCCACTGACCTGGTCAAGCAACTGCAACCGGACATCGACAAGTTCGCCGCCGGCTTGCCGGCGGGCTACAAGGTCGCCACGGGCGGTACGGTGGAGGAAAGTAGCAAGGCCCAGGGGCCGATTGCCAGTGTCGTGCCGCTGATGCTGTTCCTGATGGCGACTTTCCTGATGATCCAGCTGCACAGCGTGCAGAAGCTGTTCCTGGTGGCGAGCGTGGCGCCCCTGGGCCTGATCGGCGTGGTCCTGGCGCTGGTGCCGACGGGTACGCCCATGGGCTTCGTGGCGATCCTGGGGATCCTGGCGCTGATCGGCATCATCATCCGCAACTCGGTGATCCTGGTGACCCAGATCGATGAGTATGAGCGCGACGGCTACGAGCCCTGGGATGCGGTGGTGGAGGCCACCGAGCACCGGCGCCGGCCGATCCTGCTCACGGCCGCTGCCGCCAGCCTGGGGATGATCCCGATTGCCCGCGAAGTGTTCTGGGGGCCGATGGCTTACGCGATGATCGGCGGGATCATCATCGCCACGCTGCTAACGCTGTTGTTCCTGCCGGCGCTGTATGTGGCCTGGTACAAGATCCGCGAGCCCAAGCGCGATTGAAGGGGCTGTTCTCGGCCCCTGTGGCGAGGGAGGGCGGGTCTGATAAATGGGTACTGACTGTACCGACGCCTTCGCGGGTAAACCCGCTCCCACAAAGGCGGTGGTGTGAATACAGATTCTGCATCCGCCCGCGTCCCCTGTGGGAGCGGGTTTACCCGCGAAGGCGTCCACCCAGCCAACCGTGACCTTTACTTACGCAACAACCGCAACCCATTGAACACCACCAGCAAGCTCACCCCCATGTCGGCGAAAACCGCCATCCACATGGTGGCGAGGCCGGCGAAGGTCACGCCGAGGAAAATCGCCTTGATGACCAGCGCCAAGGCGATGTTCTGTTTCAGGATGCTGGAGGTTTGCCGCGACAGGCGGATGAAGGCCGGGATCTTGCGCAGGTCGTCGTCCATCAGGGCGACGTCGGCGGTTTCGATGGCCGTGTCGGTCCCGGCCGCTGCCATGGCGAAGCCGATTTCCGCGCGAGCCAGGGCCGGCGCGTCGTTGATGCCGTCACCCACCATGCCCACCCGGTGCCCCTTGGCGTACAGCGCTTCGATGGCTTGCAGCTTGTCGTTCGGCAACAGGTCGCCCCGGGCCTGGTCCATGCCCACCTGGGTCGCAATCGCTTCTGCGGTGTGAACGTTGTCGCCGGTGAGCATCAGGGTCTTGATGCCCAGCTCATGCAATTGCCGGATGGCTTCGCGGCTGGACTCCTTCACGGTGTCGGCCACGGCGAACAGCGCCAGGGGGCCCTTGGCATCGAGCAACAGCACCACCGACTTGCCTTGTTTTTCCAGGGCGAAGAGTTGCTCCTCCAGCGCCGGTGAGCACAGGCCCAGGTCTTCCACCAGGCGATGATTGCCCAGGTGGTAGGTCTGGCCGTTGATGTCGCCACGCACCCCTCGTCCCGCCAGGGCTTGGAAGTTATCCACAGGCTGCGCCGCCCGTTGCTTGTCCGTCGCCGCCTCGGCGATGGCGCGCGACACCGGGTGGTCGGAACGGGCGGCCAGGCTCGCGGCCAAGGCCGGGGCGGTGGTTTCCACGGTGGGGTCCAGCACCACGCAGTCGGTCTGCACCGGTTTGCCGTGGGTAATCGTGCCGGTCTTGTCCAAGGCCAGGTAGTCGAGTTTGTAGCCACCCTCCAGGTACACACCGCCCTTGACCAGGATACCTCGGCGCGCCGCTGCCGCCAGGCCGCTGACGATGGTCACCGGCGTGGAGATCACCAGCGCACAAGGGCAAGCTACCACCAGCAGCACCAGCGCCCGGTAGATCCAGTCGAACCACGCCGCGTCCATGAACAGCGGCGGGATGACGGCCACGGCGAGGGCCAGGGCGAATACCACCGGGGTGTAATAGGTTGAAAATTGATCGACGAAACGCTGAGTGGGTGCCCGCGAACCCTGGGCCTGTTCCACGGCGTGGATAATGCGCGCCAGGGTGGACTGGTCCGCCGCGGCGGTGACGGTGTACTCCAGCTCGCCGGCCTGGTTGATGGTGCCGGCAAACACCTTGTCGCCGACGGTTTTCTCCACCGGCAGGCTTTCGCCGGTGATCGGTGCCTGGTCGATGGTCGAGCGCCCGGCTACCACGTCTCCGTCCAGGGCGACGCGCTCGCCGGGGCGAACCCGGACCCGCGCGCCCAGGGCGATGGCCTTGACCTCCTGCACCTGCCAGCTACCGTCGGGCTGTTGCACGGTGGCCTGTTCCGGGGCCATCTGCATCAGGCCGCTGATGGCGTTGCGCGCCCGGTCCAGGGATTTGGCCTCGATCAGTTCGGCCACGGTGAACAGGAACATCACCATTGCCGCTTCCGGCCATTGGCCGATCAGCACGGCGCCGGTCACGGCGATGCTCATCAGCGCGTTGATGTTCAGGTTGCGGTTCTTCAGGGCGATCCAGCCTTTTTTGTAGGTGCCAAGGCCGCCGCTGAGGATCGACACCAGCGCCACCACGGCCACCACCCAGGTGGGTGCGGCATTGGTGAAATGGATCACCTCGGCGCCCAGGGCCGTGACGCCGGACAACGCCAGCGGCCACCAGGGCTTGGCGGGGGCGGGTTGTGGGTTGGCAGGTTTCTCCTGACCCGGTGTCAGCGGCTCGGCCTGCATGCCCAGGGACTGGATCGCGCGGATGATCGGTGCGTCGTCGGGCAAGTCATGGGTGACGCCCAGCACGCGGTTAATCAGGTTGAATTCCAGCTGCTGCACGCCTTCAAGCTTGCCGAGCTTGTTCTGGATCAGCGTCTGTTCGGTGGGGCAGTCCATCGCCTCGATGCGAAAGCTGCTCAGCCGTGCGCCGTCTGTCGGTGCGTGGCCGAGGTTGACCACCGACGGTGCCGCTTTCGAGGCGCAGCAGGAATGCCCGTGGTCATGGCCATGGTTGGGCTTGTGGATGTGAAGGGAATCGCTCATCGGGTGACGTCCATGAAAAGTGCCTGTTGCACAGTAAAGACCCTGTAGCCACTATAGGGTCAAGCACCTATTTGGGAGACACCGCCATGAAGATTGGCGAACTGGCGAAAATCACCGACTGCCAGGTCGAAACCATCCGCTACTACGAACGCGAAGGCCTGTTGCCGGAGCCGGCCCGCAGCGACGGCAACTACCGCGTCTATACCCAGGCCCATGCCGAGCGGCTGACGTTCATCCGCAACTGCCGCACCCTGGACATGACCCTGGAGGAAATCCGTAGCCTGCTGACCCTGCGCGACAGCCCCCAGGACCAATGCGAAAGCGTCAATGCCCTGATCGATGAGCACATCCACCACGTCAAGGCGCGCATCGATGGCCTGCTGGCCTTGCAGGCGCAACTGATCGACCTGCGCCATCGCTGTGGCGAAGGGCCGGACCTGGAGCAATGTGGGATTTTGCAGCGGCTGGAGGTCAGCGGAGCGGTGGTGCCGGAGACGGAGCCTTCGCATGTGGGGCGCAGTCATGGGCATTGAAGCCTGTCACCCGTCTCGAATACACAGAAAACATCTTGTGGGAGCGAGCTTGCTCGCGATAGCGGCCAATCAGTCAACATCGATGTTGAATGTAATGGCCTCATCGCGAGCAAGCTCGCTCCCACAGGGAGATGCGTGGGGAGTCAGACCGCCATCGGCGCGGTCATCGGCGCATGGTGCTGGTAGCCTTCGAGGCTGAAGTCGCCCGGCTCCACGAGCTCCAGCCACTCCGGCTGGTACACGCCGGTCTTGGCGAACTCCGGCACGCGCTCGGAAATCACCAGCCTCGGCATCGGGAACGGCTCGCGGGTGAGCTGTTCGTTGAGCATGTCCAGGTGGTTTTCGTAGACGTGCGCGTCGCCGATGAAATAGGTGAACCAACGCGGGGTATAGCCGGTCAGGCGGCCGATCAGGCTCAGCAGCGCGGCGCCCTCGGTGAGGTTGAACGGCGTGCCCAGCCCCAGGTCGTTGGAGCGGATGTAGAGGGTCAGGGAGATTTCCTTGGTCTCTACGTTCGGGTGGAACTGATAGAGCAGATGGCACGGCGGCAGGGCCATCTCATCGAGCTGGGCGCAGTTCCAGCCGTGGAACAGAATGCGCCGGCTGCCCGGGTCCTTGATGATGGTGTCGACGCACTGGCGGACCTGGTCGATGGCTTTGTACAGCACCACGTAGGCCTGGCCGTTCTCTTCGCCTTCGGCGATCTGCCGGTAGCCCTGGGCCAGGGTCTGCTCGATGGCCGCCCGGTTGGTCACCGGGATCTGCTTGTAGGCCGGCCACTTGCGCCATTGCACGCCATAGATCTCGCCCAGGTCGTCTTCGCCCTGGCGGAATGGGTTGGCCAGCCATTGGGCGTTTTCATTGGCGTTCTGGTCCCAGACCTTGCAGCCCAACGCCCGGAATTCGGCAGCATTGTTGACGCCGCGCAGGAACCCGCACATCTCGCCGATGGCCGACTTGAACGCCATCTTGCGAGTGGTGATGGCCGGGAAACCGTCCTTGAGGTCATAGCGCAGCATCGCACCGGGGAAACTGATGGTGTTCACGCCCGTGCGGTTGGCTTGCTTGGTGCCGTTCTTGATGACGTGGGCCACCAGATCGAGATATTGCTTCATGGGTTACCTGTGTCCTTGAACCCGAGGCCGGGCCCCGGGGTTCGAATTTTTTAAGCCTTGGCCGCCGCAGCCGGCGCACGATGATAAGCCAGCCAGATCAGCACCAGGCCACCGACGATCATCGGCAGGCACAGCACCTGGCCCATGGTCAGCCAGTTCCACGCCAGGTAGCCGAGCTGGGCGTCCGGTACACGGACGAACTCGACGATGAAGCGGAAGATCCCGTAGAACAGCGCGAACATGCCCGACACGGCCATGGTCGGCCGCGGCTTGCGCGAGAACAGCCAGAGAATCAGGAACAGCGCCACGCCTTCGAGGGCGAACTGGTACAACTGCGACGGGTGGCGCGGCAACTGCGCCGGGTCGCTGAACGGCGGGAAGACCATCGCCCACGGCACGTCGGTCGGCTTGCCCCACAATTCGGCGTTGATGAAGTTGCCGATGCGCCCGGCGCCCAGGCCGATCGGCACCATCGGCGCGACGAAGTCCATCAGCTCGAAAAACGACTTGTTGTTGCGCTTGCCGAACCACACCGCCGCGAGCATCACGCCGATGAAGCCACCGTGGAACGACATGCCGCCCTTCCAGACCTCGAAGATCAGCGTCGGGTTGGCCAGGTAGGCGCTCAGGTCGTAGAACAGCACGTAGCCCAGGCGCCCGCCGACAATCACCCCCATGGACAGCCAGAACACCAGGTCGGAGAGTTTTTCCTTGTTCCAGGTCGGGTCGAAGCGGTTGAGCCGGCGCGACGCCAACAGCCAGGCGCCGCCGATGCCGACCAGGTACATCAGGCCGTACCAGTGGATTTTCAGCGGGCCGATGGCCAGGGCCACCGGATCGATCTGCGGGTAAGGCAGCATTGATATTCCTCGTAAACGTCAAAAATACCCGGGCGACGCTGCCACCTCGGGATTAAGCCAGGATTGCGTCAGAGCAGGAAACTTGCGCCCACGCAGAACAGCAAAGCGGCGAACAGCCGTTTGAGCAAGCGCGGCGACAGGCGATGGGCCAGTCGCGCGCCGAAGCGGGCGAAGACCATGCTGGTCAGGGCGATGCCCAACAACGCCGGCAAATACACAAAACCGAGACTATGGGCTGGGAGCAGCGGATCGTGCCAGCCCAAAATCATGAAACTTAAAGCACTGGCCAGGGCAATCGGCAGGCCACAGGCCGATGACGTCGCCACCGCCTGCTGCATCGGCACGCTGCGCCAGGTCAGGAACGGTACGGTCAGCGAACCGCCGCCGATGCCGAAAATCGCCGACGCCCAGCCGATCACCGTGCCGGCCAGGGTCAGGCCGGCCTTGCCCGGCACCGTGCGGCTGGCCTTGGGCTTGAAGTCCAGGGCCAGTTGCAGCGCGACGACCATGGCGAACACGCCGATGATCTTTTGCAGGTTCGGGCCGGAAATCGCCTCGGCGGTGACCGCTCCGACGCCAGCCCCGACCAGGATCCCGACGGTCATCCAGGCGAAGATCGGCCAGCGCACCGCGCCCTTGCGCTGGTGCTCGCGCACGGCATTGACCGAGGTGAAGATGATCGACGCCAGGGAGGTGCCCACGGCCAGGTGGGTCAGGACCTGCGGGTCGAAACCCTGCAAGGTGAAACTGAACACCAGGACGGGAACGATGATCATCCCGCCGCCCACGCCGAACAGCCCGGCCAGCACACCGGCGCAGGCGCCGAGCAGCAGATAGAGCACAAATTCCACCAGCGTCTCCCCAGCCATCCCCGAAACAAGAGCGGCATGGTAACGGATCCATGGCCCCGGGCTCCACTGAAGGCGATGGATGCGAGGGCGATGTGTGGGTAGAGTGGGTTCGAACACCGATCGCTTTTGTGGCGAGGGAGCTTGCTCCCGTTGGGCTACGCAGTAGCCCAAAAATCGCCGGGGAGTGCTGCGCCCTCCAGCGGGAGCAAGCTCCCTCGCCACGGGTCTTCGCTAAATCCGTCTAACTGGCTGGGGACTACCTGATGTGCCTGATCGTATTTGCCTGGCGACCTGGCCACGCTTGGCCGTTGATCGTGGCGGCCAACCGCGATGAATTCTACGCCCGGCCGACCTTGCCCCTGGCTCAGTGGCCGGATGCACCCCATGTCCATGCCGGTCGTGATCTGGAGGCCGGTGGCACCTGGCTGGGCATCGGCGCCGACGGTCGCTTCGCCGCCCTGACCAACATCCGCGACCCGGGCCAGGGCCCGGCCTTCAAGTCGCGGGGAGAGCTGGTGGCGCGCTTTTTGGGCGGGAGCCTGTCGATTGCCGATTATTTCAGCGAAGTCGTGCCCCGTGCCGGCGAGTATGGCGGGTTCAACCTGTTGCTTGGCGACGGCGCTGAGCTCTGGCACTTCAACGCTCGCGACGCCCGTCCGCAATGCCTGGCGGAGGGCCTTTACGGGGTGTCGAACGCCGGGCTGAACACGCCCTGGCCCAAGCTTCTCAAGGCCCGGGCCGCGCTCGCCGAGGTGCTGGATGACCCGCATCCCCAGGCCTTGCTGGCACTGCTCAACGACCCGGAGCCGGCCCCGGTGGCCGATTTGCCGGACACCGGCGTGGGCCTGGCGACCGAGCGGCTGTTGTCGAGTGTCTTCATTGCCAGCCCCGCCTACGGGACGCGAGCGAGCACGGCGTTGATCGTCCATGCCGATGGGACACGGCACCTGGTCGAACGCAGCTTCGGGCCCCATGGGGGGCATTTGGGGGAGGTGGAGGTGGAGGTGCGAGCCTGAAGGGGTAGCGTCAACCCGTGGCGAGGGAGCTTGCTCCCGCTGGAGTGCAAGGCACTCCCGATTGCGGGGATATCGATAAGAACAGTGTCAGGGGGAGCTTGCGACTGCTTCGCAGCCGAGCGGGAGCAAGCTCCCTCGCCACAGATGCGGCGACTAGGCTCTGCCCGAAAAGCCTTGATACTCGGTGATGCTGCGTTAAAAACCGCCTCACTTCGTCTCAAGACTTTCAAACAGAACCTAGAGCGTCTTGTTCGAAGCCGGATTGATCATCCGCGCCAACCCGAGGTTCTTCAGCGCCAGTTGCAGGGAGCTGTGGATCACTTGCGGGTTGTCGATGGTCATGACTTCCGCCAGCAGTTCCTGGGCCTTGCTGAGGTTGATCTGGCGCAGCATCCACTTCACTTTCGGCAAGTTGGTGGCGTTCATCGACAGGCTGTCAAAACCCATCGCCATCAACAGGACGGCGGCTGCCGGGTCGCCGGCCATTTCGCCGCAGATGCTCACCGGCTTGCCTTCGGCATGGGCGTCGCGCACCACGGTCTGCAACGCTTGCAGCACGGCGGGGTGCAGATAGTCGTACAGGTCGGCCACCCGTGGGTTGTTGCGGTCCACGGCCAGCAGGTATTGCGTCAGGTCGTTGGAGCCCACCGACAGGAAGTCCACCTGGCGCGCCAGTTCCTTGGTCTGGTACACCGCTGCCGGGATCTCGATCATCACGCCCACCGGCGGCATCGGTACGTCGGTGCCTTCGTCGCGTACTTCGCCCCAGGCCCGGTGAATCAGGTGCAGGGCTTCTTCCAGCTCGTGGGTGCCGGAGATCATCGGCAACAGGATGCGCAGGTTGTTCAGGCCTTCGCTGGCCTTGAGCATGGCGCGTGCCTGGACCAGGAAGATTTCCGGGTGGTCGAGGGTCACGCGGATGCCGCGCCAGCCGAGGAACGGGTTGTCTTCCTTGATCGGGAAGTAAGACAGGGATTTGTCGCCGCCAATGTCCAGGCTGCGCATGGTCACCGGCTGCGGATGGAAGGCGGCCAGTTGTTCACGGTAGATCGCCAGCTGTTCCTTCTCGCTGGGGAAGCGCTGGTTGATCATGAATGGCACTTCGGTGCGGTACAGGCCTACGCCCTCGGCGCCGCGCTTCTGCGCCCGGGCCACGTCGGCCAGCAGGCCGGTGTTGACCCACAGCGGCATGCGATGGCCGTCCAGCGTCACGCAAGGCAGGTCCCGCAGCGCATCCAGGCCCAGGGCCAGTTGTTTTTCTTCTTCCACCACATCGGCGAACTGCTTGCGCAGCACGTCGCTGGGGTTGGTGTAGACCTCGCCGTGGTAGCCGTCGACGATCATCTGGATGCCGTCGACCTTGGAGTACGGCAGGTCCACCAGGCCCATCACCGTCGGGATGCCCATGGCCCGGGCCAGGATCGCCACGTGGGAGTTGCCCGAACCCAGCACCGACACCAGCCCCGCCAGCTTGCCTTCGGGCACTTCGCCGAGCATGGCCGGGGTCAGCTCCTCGCTGACCAGGATGGTGTTGTCGGGGTAGACCAGGGTCTGCTGGCGTTCCTGCTGCAGGTAGGCCAGCAGCCGGCGGCCGAGGTCCTTGACGTCGGAGGCGCGCTCGCGCAGGTAGGCGTCGTCCATCAGTTCGAAACGGTTGACGTGGTCGGTCACCACCTGGCGCAACGCGCCCTGGGCCCACTGGCCAGTCTTGATGACCGTGGTCACTTCGCTGCCCAGGGAGGCGTCGTCGAGCATCATCAGGTAGACGTCGAACAGCGCGCGCTCTTCGGGGCGCAGTTGCGTCGCCAGTTTGGCCGAGAGGGCGCGCATGTCGGCGCGCACGCCTTCGATGGCGGTCTTGAACAGCCCCAGCTCGGCGTCGATGTCGGTGATGGTCTTGTCCGGCACCACGTCGAGGTCGGCCGGCGGCAGCATGACCACCGCGGTACCCACGGCCGCTCCCGGTGAACCCGGCACGCCGACGAACTTGGCTTCCTGGATGCCCTTGCCCTGGCGACCCAGGCCGCTGATCGAGCCGGTGGCCTCGGCGTGGGCGATGACCCCGGCCAGTTGCGCGCTCATCGTCACGAGGAAGGCTTCTTCACCTTCGTCGAACTGGCGGCGCTCCTTTTGCTGGATGACCAGCACGCCGACGACGCGGCGGTGGTGAATGATCGGTGCGCCGAGGAACGAGGCGTAACGCTCTTCGCCGGTTTCGGCGAAGTAGCGGTAGCGCGGGTGGTCCGCGGCGTTCTCGAGGTTCAGGGGTTCTTCGCGCGTGCCGACCAGGCCGACCAGACCTTCATTGGGCGCCATGCTGACCTTGCCGATCGAGCGCTTGTTCAAGCCCTCGGTGGCCATCAGCACGAAACGGTTGGTCTCGGGGTCCAGCAGGTAGACCGAGCAGACCTGGCTGCCCATGGCCTCTTTGACGCGCAATACAATAATCCCCAACGCCGCCTTGAGATCCTTGGCGGAGTTAACTTCCTGGACGATCTTGCGCAGCGTATTGAGCATGGCTCGGGGTCGAACTCCGTCGTCAGTCGCGCGTCAGCAGGCGCGGGGCAAGCTCTTTGAGAGCGCGTCGATACACCTCGCGCTTGAATGTCACCACCTGGCCCAACGGATACCAATAGCTGACCCAGCGCCAGCCATCGAACTCCGGTTTACCGGTCAAATCCATCCGCACCCGCTGCTCGTTGGAGATCAGGCGCAGGAGAAACCATTTCTGTTTCTGGCCGATGCACAGCGGTTGGCTGTGCGTGCGGACCAGGCGTTGCGGCAAACGATAGCGCAACCAGCCGCGGGTGCAGGCGAGTATTTCGACATCTTCTCGCTCAAGCCCCACTTCTTCGTTCAACTCGCGGTACAAGGCCTCTTCCGGCGTCTCCTGGGGGTTGATCCCGCCCTGGGGAAACTGCCAGGCGTCTTGATTGATACGGCGAGCCCATAGCACCTGCCCTGCATCATTCGTCAGAATGATCCCCACATTGGGGCGGAAACCATCGGGGTCGATCACGGCAACAACCTCGCAAACGCATGTCGCCGCATTGTTCCACAAAGGTTGTGAAAGCAGCAACGCGCCGGCCTACCTTATGTGCACTCTTGTGAAAAGTCCGTATTCTGGACGCCTTTCTTCAGATTTTTCAGCGAGTAACTGCAATGCGGCTGGCTTTATTCGACTTGGACAACACCTTGCTGGGCGGCGACAGCGACCACGCGTGGGGCGATTACCTGTGTGAGCGCGGCTTTCTCGACGCCGTCTCCTACAAGGCGCGCAACGACGCGTTCTACCAGGATTACCTGGCCGGCAAGCTGGACAACGCCGAGTACCTGAATTTTTGCCTGGAAATCCTCGGCCGTACCGAGATGGACGTGCTGGCCCAGTGGCATCTGGACTACATGCGCGATTGCATCGAGCCGATCGTGTTGCCCCAGGCCCTCGACCTGTTGAAAAAACACCGCGATGCCGGCGACAAGCTGGTGATCATCACCGCCACCAACCGTTTCGTCACCGCCCCGATTGCCGAGCGCCTGGGGGTCGAGACCCTGATCGCCACCGAATGCGAGATGGTCGACGGGCGCTACAGCGGCCGCAGCACCGACATCCCGTGCTTTCGCGAAGGCAAGGTGACCCGGCTGAACCGCTGGCTGGAAGAAACCGGGCATTCGCTTGAGGACAGCTATTTCTACAGCGACTCGATGAATGACTTGCCGTTGCTGGAGGCGGTGACGCACCCGGTGGCCGTGGACCCGGACCCGAACTTGCGGGCCGAGGCGCAGAAGCGGGGCTGGCCGGTAATCAGCCTGCGCGGCTGAAACCGCTATCGCGAGCAAGCTCGCTCCCACAGAGGTTGTGTGATCGACGCAACCCCCTGTGGGAGCGAGCTTGCTCGCGATGAAGCCAATCCGGTCCCAGATATTAAACCGGCTTGGCCCCCATCAACCCCGCAATGGCGATAAAGCAGACAACACTGAACAGCGCCAAGGCAAAGGTAAACTTCCCGCTACCTCCCGGCGCCTTGCGCATTTTGTTCAGCCGCACCACCAACCAGAACCCCGCCAGCGCCGCCAGGGTGTAGAGCACGCTGGAAGCCAGCAGCCAGGTCTGCCCCAGTGGCCAGCCGACCTGATGCACCATCCACCAGCCGGTAAACGGCAGGCTCGCCAGGGACAGGCCCATCACCAGCCAGACAAACAGTCGAGGGCGTTGCAGCGTGCGCGCCGCAGCCGTGGCATCGCCGTTACGGCGTGTCCGCCAGACCCAGATAGCCAGGCCCAGGACGCCTGCCAGCAGCAGTACCGTGGCAATGACGTGAGCGACTTTCAGGATGGTCAAGGTTTCCATGGTTCGATTTCCTTATGACTTGTCCAGCACAGCTTAGACCCCTCTGTGGCGAGGGAGCTTGCTCCCGCTGGGTCGCGAAGCGGCCCCAAAAAAGCAGTGAGCGCTTCGCACTCAAGCGGGAGCAAGCTCCCTCGCCACAGGTCCACCCAGTCCCCAGTCCAAACCGCGGGATTCACCCCAGAAACAGTTGATACGCCGGGTTATCGCTTTCATCCCAGTACGGGTAACCGATTTCCTCCAGCGCCGCCGGCACCAGATGGCGTTCATCGTGTGGCACCTGTAGCCCCGCGACCACCCGGCCGTCCGCCGCGCCGTGGTTGCGGTAGTGGAACATCGAGATATTCCAGCGCCCGCCCAGCTTGTTGAGGAAGTTGAACAGCGCGCCCGGGCGCTCCGGGAACTCGAAGCGCAGCACCACTTCGTCGATGACATGGGCCGCGTGGCCACCCACCATGTGGCGGATGTGCAACTTGGCCAGTTCGTTGTCGGTCAGGTCCAGCACCGGGAAGCCTTGCGCGGTCAGGCTGGCGATCAGCGCCGTGCGCGGGTCGTTCTCCGGGTGGGTCTGCACGCCAACGAAGATGTGGGCTTCGCTGCCGGTGTTGTAGCGGTAGTTGAATTCGGTGATCTGGCGCTTGCCGATGGCTTCGCAGAAGGCCTTGAAGCTGCCCGGTTTCTCGGGGATGGTCACCGCGATGATCGCTTCGCGACCTTCGCCCAGTTCGGCGCGCTCGGCCACGTGGCGCAAGCGGTCGAAGTTGACGTTGGCGCCGGAGTCGATGGCTACGAGGGTCTGGCCGCTGGTGGCGCGCGTTTCGACGTACTTCTTGATCCCGGCCACGCCCAAGGCGCCGGCAGGTTCGGTGATCGAGCGGGTATCGTCGTAGATATCCTTGATCGCGGCGCAGATCTCGTCGGTGCTGACGGTGATCACCTCATCCACGTAGTGCTTGCAGATATCGAAGG
Source organism: Pseudomonas chlororaphis (assembly GCA_001023535.1). Classification (NCBI taxonomy): domain Bacteria; kingdom Pseudomonadati; phylum Pseudomonadota; class Gammaproteobacteria; order Pseudomonadales; family Pseudomonadaceae; genus Pseudomonas; species Pseudomonas chlororaphis. The sequence continues at coordinate 1,594,839 of CP011020.1, read as the reverse complement.
TGTGCTGGCCGATCTGCGCCACGGCGACGCCGTCGGCAAACAGCCCCACCGTTGGCAGCACCACGCGCTCGCCCGCCGCCAGGGCCGCTTGCAGGCAATTGGAGTCGTCCGGCTCGACGCCGATGACCTTGATGTCCGGGCGCAGGTATTTCACGTAGGCGGCGATCCCGGCGATCAGCCCGCCACCGCCCACCGGGACAAATATCGCATCCAGGCGCCCCGGGTGCTGGCGCAGGATTTCCATCGCCACCGTGCCCTGCCCGGCAATGGTATGGGGATCGTCATACGGGTGGATGTAGACGTAGCCCTTTTCGTCGACCAGTTTCAGCGAGTAGGCCAGGGCTTCAGGGAACGAGTCGCCGTGCAGCACCACCTTGCCGCCACGCGAGCGCACGCCCTCGACCTTGATTTCCGGGGTGGTCTTGGGCATCACGATGGTGGCCTTCACGCCCAGCACCTTGGCCGCCAGGGCGAGGCCCTGGGCGTGGTTGCCTGCCGACGCCGTGACCACGCCGCGGGCGCGTTCTTCGTCGCTGAGTTGGGTCAGCTTGTTGTAGGCCCCGCGAATCTTGAACGAGAACACCGGCTGCAAGTCTTCGCGCTTGAGCCAGATGTCGTTGCCCAGCCGTTCGGACAGCTGGCGAGCGGTCTGCAGTGGGGTTTCTACGGCAACGTCGTAAACGCGCGAGGTGAGGATCTTTTTGACGTACTGTTCAAGCATCGGAAAGCATCACTGGGCGGGTTGGGCAGGGCCAAGGAGTCTAACCCGGCTTTTGGCCGGGCGACCATACGAATTAAAGGGTTTCAAGGTACAAGGCCCCCTGTGGCGAGGGCGCTTGCTGTGGCGAGGGAGCTTGCTCCCGCTGGACTGCGAAGCAGGCCCAAGATTCTGCGACGGCTGCGCCATCGAGCGGGAGCAAGCTCCCTCGCCACGGTTTCTACGCCTATAATGCCGGCCTTTCGTTCACTCTCGGCACCTTCGGAGCCCGCATGACCCAGGATCAACTCAAACAGGCCGTGGCCCAGGCCGCCGTCGACCTCATCCTTGCGAAACTGGATGACAAGAGCATCGTCGGGGTCGGCACCGGCTCCACGGCCAATTGCTTCATCGACGCGTTGGCAAAACACAAGGGCGCCTTCGACGGCGCGGTTGCCAGTTCCGAAGCCACCGCTGCGCGGCTCAAGGGGCATGGGATTCCGGTCTACGAGCTCAACACCGTGAGCGACCTGGAGTTCTACATCGACGGCGCCGACGAAAGTGATGCGCACCTGAACCTGATCAAGGGCGGCGGCGCGGCCCTGACGCGCGAGAAAATCGTCGCCGCCGTGGCCAAGACATTCATCTGCATCGCCGATGCCAGCAAACTGGTGCCGGTGCTCGGCGCTTTCCCGCTGCCGGTGGAAGTCATCCCGATGGCTCGCAGCCACGTCGCCCGCCAGTTGGTCAAGCTGGGCGGCGACCCGGTGTACCGCGAAGGCGTGCTGACCGACAACGGCAACATCATCCTGGACGTGCACAACCTGCAGATCACCCACCCGGTAGAGCTGGAACGCCAGATCAACGCCATCGTCGGCGTGGTCACCAATGGCCTGTTCGCGGCGCGTCCGGCGGACGTGCTGTTGCTCGGGACGGCTGAAGGGGTGAAGACCCTCAAGGCTTGATCCGATGTGGTGACTGGCACTCTTGCGGCGAGGGGATTTATCCCCGTTGGGCTGCGAAGCAGCCCTAAAACCTGAGTTGATCGGTGTGCCAGATAGATTGAGTTCGTTGCTTTTGGGGGCTGCTACGCAGCCCAGCGGGGATAAATCCCCTCGCCACAGGATTTTTGATTCTTATCAATCGGGCTGCGGCTTCTTGAACACGTAGAACAGATTCGGCTCACTCACCAGGTAAAGGGTGCCGTCGTCGTCCATGGCGAGGCCTTCGGCCTGGGGTACGGTCTGCTGCAAGCCCTGGCTGCCCTTGCTCAAGGACAGCGTGCTCAGCGGCCGGCCATTGATGTCCAGTTCGATGATCAACCGCGATTCCTCGGACAGCGCCAGCAGATGGCCGCTGCGTTCATCGTATTGCAGGCTCGAAAGGTCGCGCACGAACAGCCCGGCATCACGCTTGGGGTTGTTGATGACATGGACCGCGTAGGACTTTTCTGGATTCTGATGGGGAAACCCATGCACTTCATAAATCAGCATCGGGTCGCGTTCCTTGGCCACGAATAGCCGTTTGCCTACCGAGTCGTAGGCGAGCCCTTCGAACCCCTTGTTGCTGCTCATGTGCACGCCAAGCGTCATCTGCTCGGCGTCGGCGGCGTCGAGGAACCGGGTGTCCTGGTCCAGATGGATCTTGATCAGTCGCTGCTGGCGCTCGTCGGTGATGACGTAAGTGTCTTCGCTGATGAATTCCACCGCTTCCGGGTCGCCGAAGCCCACCAGGGCGATGCGCCGCAGGATCCTGCCTTCGAGTGACAGCTCGACCAGCTCCGGATTCTGGTTGGTGACGGTGAACAGGCTCTTGCGTATCGGATCGAAGGTCAGCGCCGAGACATCGTCGGCCAGGCCATCGATCACCTGCGCTTCGACCGTGACCCGGTACTGGTCCAGCGCAATGGCCTGCTCGTGGGCGGGATTCCAGAAGCTGTTGACGTTGAACCAGGCGCGCTCGAACAGGCGCAGGCGCTGTCCCATTGCGATCGAAGCGATCAGGGCGATGGCCAGCAACATCAGGATCAGAGGTTTGGGACGGGCGAGTCGACGCATGTTGGGGGTGGGCTCGGATAAGAACAGGTGGCTGAAATATCACGACTACCTGAACTGAAGCTTAATGGCCGTGTGCCACACCCTACAGCGAAGGAGGAATAATCCTACAAGGTCAGCGTTGTTTTTCGAAACGATAGAACAGATTCGGTTCGCTGACCATGTACAGGTTGCCGGCCTCGTCGACGGTAACGCCCTCGGCACGCGGTATCGTGTCCTTCAGGCCGTTGAAGCCGCCCAGCAGGGTCATGAAGCTGACCTGCTCGCCTTTTTCGTCCAGCTCCAGCAGCAAGTGGGAGTCGGCCGAAAGCACCAGCATGTGACCGGTACGAGGGTCGACGGCCAACGCCGAGAGGTTGCGCAGGTCCAGCTCATTGCTGACATGGATCTGCTTGTCGCCCTTGAGCAGCTGGCTGCCGTCGCTTTTCCAGGTGTACAGCGCCGGCGGGCGTTCTTCACCCAGCACCAGCTGTTGGTTGCGCGGATCCCAGACGATGCCTTCGAAACCCTTGTTCTGGTTTTTCGATGCGCCAAGGTCATAACGAGGGAAGGCGGCGCTGTTCAGCTCGCGGGTGTTGGCATCCACCTGGATGATCGACAGGCTGTGATCGCGTTCATCGGTAATCGCCAGCAGGCCGTTTTCCATGTAGGTCACGCCCTCCGGATTGCTCCAGCCCACCAGCGGCATCTTGCGCAGCACCTCGCCCTGCAGGGTCAGCTCCACCAGGAACGGGTTTTTGCCCATGACGGCGAACAAGGTTTTGGTCTGCGGGTTGTAGGTCACATCGGAGGCTTCGTCCTTCTCCATGCCCGGCAGCGGCTTGGCGTCGATCACGGCATGGTAGTCCGGCAGCCAGACACTCTCCTGGCGCTGGGCCGGGCTTTGGAAGCGTTCCGATAGCCAGAGCAGACCGCGGTCGTCCCAGTGCATCGCGAACGCCAGGCCATAAGCGGCGGCCACGGCCAGCAGTGACCAGGCATACCAGGGCAGGGCAAAGCGAGAGCGGCGGGCGGACTTGGCAGGGGACAGCGCGTGGGGTTTGGCCATGGGGAGAATGCGTTCCAGGAAATTCGGCTAAGGGAATGGCTGGCTCAGATGCCGCATTCGCCGGAATTATCCGGATGGCATGTGAAAAAAACGATAAATCACGGGATGGACTGCTCCCAAATCCTCTGTAGGAGCGAGCTTGCTCGCTCCTACAGAGGATGATGGCAGCTTTTAGCGAACGCTGCTTTCGAAGCGGCTCGCGCCCGGCAATTCCAGGACCAGTTCATCGCCGGCATTCAGCGGCCCGACGCCGGCCGGGGTGCCAGTGAGGATGACGTCGCCGGCCTGCAGCGAGAAGCAGCCGGCCATGTACTGGATCATCGGCACGATGGGGTTGAGCATCAGGCGGCTGTTGCCGTCCTGGCGCACCTCACCGTTGATGGTCAGGCGCACCGGGATGTCGGCCAGGTCGGTAAACGTGCTGCCTGGCACGAACGGGGCGATGACGGCCGCGCCGTCGAACGACTTGGCCACTTCCCATGGCAGGCCCTTGGCCTTGAGCTCGGCCTGCTTGTCCCGAAGGGTCAGGTCCAGGGCCGGGGCGAAGCCGGAGATGGCGTCCAGGATTTCCTCGGCGCTGGGCCGGGTCGACAGCGGCTTGCCGATCAGCACGGCGATCTCCGCCTCGTAGTGCACCGAGCCGCGCTCGACCGGAATGCTGAACCCGCCCTCCAGCGGCACCACGCAACTGCCCGGCTTGATGAACAACAGCGGTTCGGTGGGCACCGGGTTGTCCAGTTCCTTGGCATGTTCGGCGTAGTTGCGGCCAATGCACACCACTTTGCCCACCGGGAAGTGGATGCGTGTACCGTCGACATACTGGTGCTGATAGCTCATTACCGACTCCTGTTCTGGGATTGGGGTGATTAAAGGGTTCAAACCGCGAAGATCTTGCCCGGGTTCATGATGCCGTTCGGGTCGAAGACCGCCTTCACGGCCTTCATGTATTCGATTTCCACTGGCGAACGACTATAGGCCAGGTAGTCGCGCTTGGTCATGCCCACGCCATGTTCGGCCGATATCGAGCCGTTGTACTTCTCGACGATCTCGAACACCCATTTGTTCACCGTGGCGCACTTGGCGAAGAACTCGTCCTTGCTCAGGTTTTGCGGCTTGAGAATGTTCAGGTGCAGGTTGCCATCGCCGATGTGGCCGTACCAGACGACTTCGAAGTCGGGATAGTGTTTGCCGACGATCGCGTCTATTTCCCTGAGGAAGTCCGGGACTTTGGAGACCGTCACCGAAATGTCGTTCTTGTACGGCGTCCAGTGGGAGATGGTTTCGGAAATGTACTCGCGCAGTTTCCACAGGTTCTGCAACTGGGTTTGATTCTGGCTCATCACGCCGTCCAGCACCCAGCCCTGTTCCACGCAGTGCTCGAAGGTTTCCAGCGCCTGGTTGGCCACGTCTTCGGTGGTGGCTTCGAATTCCAGCAGGGCATAGAACGGGCAATCGGTCTCGAACGGCGCCGGCACGTCACCGCGCCCGAGGATCTTGGCCAGGGCCTTGTCGGAGAAAAATTCGAACGCGGTCAGGTCGAGCTTGCCCTGGAACGCATGCAGCACGGGCATGATCGAGGCGAAGTCCGGCGTGCCGAGCACCATCGCCGTAAGGTTTTTCGGCGCACGGTCCAGGCGCATCGTGGCCTCGACCACGAAGCCGAGCGTGCCTTCGGCGCCGATGAACAACTGGCGCAAATCGTAGCCGGTGGCGTTCTTGATCAGGTCCTTGTTCAGCTCCAGCAGGTCGCCCTTGCCGGTGACGACCTTCATGCCCGCCACCCAGTTGCGGGTCATTCCGTAGCGAATGACCTTGATCCCGCCGGCATTAGTGCCGATGTTGCCACCAATCTGGCTGGAACCGGCCGATGCGAAGTCCACCGGGTAGTACAGCCCGTGTTCCTCGGCCTTGTTCTGCAATTGTTCGGTGATCACGCCCGGCTGGCACACGGCGGTGCGGTCGGTGAGGTTCACGTCGAGGATCTGGTTCATGTAGTCGAACGACACCACCACCTCGCCATGGGCGGCCACGGCGGCGGCGGAAAGCCCGGTGCGCCCGCCCGACGGCACCAGCGCGACCTTGCGGGTATTGGCCCAACGCACGATGGCCTGCACCTGCTCAATGCTCTTGGGAAAGACGATGGCGCTTGGCGCGGGGGCGAAATGACGGGTCCAGTCCTTGCCGTAAGCGTCCAGGGAGTCGGCATCGGTCAGGACCTTGCCCGGCTCGACCAGGGTCTTCAACTCAGCGATCAGTTCAGCAGTAGTCATCGACAGAACTCTCGAACAATTCATGGTCACCCTGAAGACGCTTCACGTCGCAGAATGAGTGTTTGAAGGTCGCATATGCTAGCATACGCCCCCCGCAGAGGCGTTCTAACAGGCCACGCTGCGGGCCGGCGACTACGCCGTGTGGGCAGCCTGACGTTGCCCATTTCCCTGCCATTTTTCTCCGGGACACAGGTTACGCAGATGAGCAAGACTTCTCTCGATAAGAGCAAGATCAAGTTCCTTCTTCTCGAAGGCGTCCACCAATCGGCTGTCGACGTCCTCAAGTCGGCGGGCTACACCAGCATTGAGTACATCACCAGTTCTCTGCCGGAAGCCCAGCTCAAGGAAAAGATCGCCGATGCTCACTTCATCGGCATTCGCTCCCGTACCCAATTGACCGAAGAGATCTTCGACCACGCCAAGAAACTGGTCGCGGTCGGCTGCTTCTGCATCGGCACCAACCAGGTCGACCTCGACGCGGCGCGCGAGCGCGGCATCGCGGTGTTCAACGCACCGTACTCCAACACCCGTTCCGTTGCCGAACTGGTGCTGGCCGAAGCGATCCTGCTGTTGCGCGGTATCCCCGAGAAGAACGCATCCTGCCACCGTGGCGGCTGGATCAAGAGTGCGGCCAACTCCTTTGAAATCCGCGGCAAGAAGCTGGGGATCGTCGGCTACGGCTCGATCGGCACCCAACTGTCGGTCCTGGCCGAGGGCCTGGGCATGCAGGTCTACTTCTACGACACCGTGACCAAGCTGCCACTGGGCAACGCCACCCAGGTCAATGACCTGCACGAGCTGCTGGGCATGTCCGATATCGTGACCCTGCACGTGCCGGAAACCGCTGCCACCCAGTGGATGATCGGCGAGAAGGAAATCCGCGCCATCAAGAAGGGCGGGATCCTGATCAACGCCGCCCGTGGCACCGTGGTCAGGCTCGAAGCCCTGGCCGAAGCGATCAAGGACAAGCACCTGATCGGCGCCGCCATCGACGTTTTCCCGGTGGAGCCGCGCTCCAACGACGACATCTTCGAAAGCCCGCTGCGTGGCCTGGACAACGTGATCCTGACCCCGCACATCGGTGGCTCCACCGCTGAAGCCCAAGCCAACATCGGCCTGGAAGTGGCGGAAAAACTGGTCAAGTACAGCGACAACGGTACTTCGGTATCGTCCGTGAATTTCCCGGAAGTGGCCCTGCCGGCTCACCCTGGCAAGCACCGCCTGTTGCACATCCACGAGAACATCCCGGGTGTGATGAGCGAGATCAACAAGGTCTTCGCCGAAAACGGCATCAACATTTCCGGTCAGTTCCTGCAGACCAACGAGAAGGTCGGCTACGTCGTGATCGACGTCGACGCCGAATACTCGGACCTGGCGCAAGAGAAGCTGCAGCACATCAAGGGCACCATTCGGTCCCGCGTGCTGTTCTAAGCCGCGAGGCTGGCTGGCAATGAAAAACGGGAGCCCGAAAAGGCTCCCGTTTTTTGTGCCTGACATGCTGCTGCACCTGTGGGAGCGGGCTTGCTCCCACAAGGGCCTATGTTCCGTCACCCCAGGCGGTGTTATTTCACGTTTACCGTGATTTTCTTGGAGACAATCGGCGGATCGAACGGCATGTGGCCACTGTCGCCCAGTTCCAGCTGCAAGGTGTGCTTGCCCGGGGCCAGCTTGATGGTGGCCTCGGTCTGCGCCTTGCCGAAGTGCATGTGGTTGGCGTCGGTCGGGATCGGTGCGCCCGCGGCAGGCAATTGGTCGACATCGATCAGCAGATGGTGATGTCCGGTATTCTTGGTCACGTCACCCGCCGGGGCCAGGGCGATACCCTTGACGCCGAACTGGACCTTGAATTCCTGGGCGACAGTGGCTCCGTCGGCCGGGGAAACGATGAATGCTTCTGCGCCCTTGGGTGCAGGGGTTGCGGCGGTTGCCAGCATCGAAGTGCCGAGCAACAGGCCGGCCAACGCGGCACGAGACATAACGCTTTTCATTTTTTTCTCCAGTTTTTTCATGAAATCCGCCCGGTCATGACAACTTCATGACCAATCGTTGTCGAAGCCTGCAACAACCATAGCAAAGCGAGCCTGAAACGAGCGTCGCTTGTATCGATACCAAGGAGTGACCATGCGTTTCCTGCCTGGCCTGATCTGCCTGCTACCCCTTTTGAGCCCTTTGGCCCATGCCGAATTGATCGATGACATCAACGACCGTGGTGAGCTGCGCATCGCCCTGGAGGCCAATACCGCGCCGTTCAACTTCAAGGAAGACGGCAAGCTCACCGGGTTCGAAGTGGAGCTGGGCCAGATGCTCGCCAGTGAACTCGATGTACGCGCCGACTTCGTGGTCACCGATGCTGCGGACCTGCTGACCGGTGTGGAGAGCGGCAAGTACGACGTTGCCATCAACCACATAGCAATGACCCCGGAACTGGCCGAACGTTTCGACACCAGTGCCGCTTACAGTCAACCGGATGCGCAATTGTTGGCGAAAAAGGATGAAACCCAGCAGCGCCCGCTGATGATGGCGCAGTCTTTCCAGCCGGAAGAAAAGAGCGGCCCGGCGCCGCACCTGGTGATCCCCTTCCAGAAAGGCAACCCGGCGTTCAAGGCCAGCCTGGACAACGCCCTGACGCGGATCAAGGATGACGGGCGGCTGGAGCAGTTGTCCCAGAAGTGGTTGGGCAAGCAGCAATAGCGAGGTGGGCGCAGCTTTTGTGGTGAGGATTGCTGGGCTTCAAATCTTGCGCCAGACACTCGCCAACCACGGCTGCTGCTCGCGCGGCCGTCCCGCCGGTCGGTAGTAATGCTCCAGCTCCACGAAGCCGGCGTCGGTGAGCAACGCGCGCCAGGCCGCCAGGTCGTGGTAGGCGCCGAAACGCTGGCCGTTCCAGCCCTCCTGATTCTCGCCCCGGGGGTTGGAGCTGAACAACACGCCGTCAGCCTTGAGGGTGGCGTGCAGTTGCCTGAGCACCCGCGGCAACTCCTGTCGCGGAACGTGAAACAGCACGGCGTTGGCGAAGATCCCGTCGAAGCGTTGCGCCGGCAGGTCGAGTTCCAGGAAGTCCTGTTGCCACACCTCGCAGCCGCTGTCCTGGCGTGCCATGCGGACGAACTCGGCTGAGCCGTCCAGGCCGATCGCGACGTGGCCCAAGGCGGTGAACGCGCGCAAGTCCCGGCCCGGGCCGCAACCCAGGTCCAGGATGTGCAGCGGTGCGCTGGTCCGGATATGGCGCAGCAATGCGTCGATGTTCTGGCTCACATCATGGTCGCGGGTGCCTTCGCGAAAGTCTTCGGCGACGGCGTTGTAGTTGCCCAGGGTGGTGGCGGTGATGGCTTGCAAGTCTTCGGGGGAGTGTTTCATGGTCGTGGGCTTGGGTAGGGAGCGTGGGCGGACTATAGCGCACATCCCCAGCCTGGCCGTTCACTTAAGGACGACACGTGATAAACCTCAAGTGAACAGCATTACCGCAAGGGCCGGCCTGTCAGCGTTTGTTCAGCCCCCGCGCCAGGCGGTCACCGCCGAGCTGAATCACCGCCACTAGCGCCACCAGCAGAACGATCACCGTGAGCATGATCTGGCTGTCGAAACGCTGGTAGCCGTAACGGTAGGCGATGTCGCCCAGGCCACCGGCACCGATGGCCCCGGCCATCGCCGAGGAGTTGATCATGGTCACCAGAGTGATGGTGAAACCGCCGACGATGCCCGGCAGTGCTTCGGGCAGCAGCACGTGCCAGACAATGTGCCAGCGCCGGCAACCCATGGCCTGGGCCGCCTCGATCAACCCATGGTCGACCTCCCGCAGGCTGACCTCGGCGATGCGGGCGAAGAACGGCGTGGCGGCGATGGTCAACGGCACCACCGCCGCCCAGACACCGTACGTGGTGCCGACGATCAGCCGGGTGAACGGGATCAGCGCCACCATCAGGATCAGGAATGGGATCGAGCGGAACAGGTTCACGAACGCGCCCAGGGCCTTGTTCAAGACGGGCGCCTCAAAGATGCCACCCTTGCCGCTGGTCACCAGGATCACCGCCAGCGGTATGCCCGCCAGCAATGCGATCAACGACGACACCCCCACCATCAGGAAGGTGTCGATAAAGCCCTGCAATAACCGATCAAACCACATAGCCCAGCACCTCCACCTGTTGTGCCCAATCGCCCGCCCGTTGCCGCAGTTCCTCGGCGCCCCACGACGAGCCGCTTACCGCCAACAATAATTGCCCCAGCCCGTGGCCCTGGATCCGTTCGATGCCGCCATGGAGCAGCCGCACCCGTCCGCCGAGGGCGCTGAACAAGGCGGCGAGGTCGGGTTCGTCCTGCCCCGTGCCGGTGAACTGCAAGCGCAACACAGTGGCGGCCTCGGCTGAGGCCGGTTGCGCCTGCAAACGGCTCTTCAGTTCGTCGGGCAACGCGTGCTGCAACGGCGCGAGCAGGGTTCGGCTCACCGCGTGTTGCGGGTTGCCGAACACTTCCCAGACCGGTCCCTGCTCGACGATCCGTCCTTGTTCGAGCACCACTACCCGGTCGCAGACTTCGCGAATCACTGCCATTTCGTGGGTGATCAGGACGATGGTCAGGCCCAGGCGCTGGTTGATCTCGCGTAGCAGCCCGAGGATCGACTGGGTCGTCTCCGGGTCCAGGGCCGAGGTGGCTTCGTCGCACAGCAGTATCTGGGGATCATGGACCAGGGCCCGGGCGATCCCGACGCGTTGCTTTTGCCCGCCCGAGAGCTGCGCCGGATAGGCCTGGTGCTTGCCTTGCAGGCCGACCAGCTCAAGCAGCTCACGAACCTTTTGCTCGCGCTGCGCCTTGGGCACGCCGGCCACTTTCAGCGGCAGTTCGACGTTCTGCCACACAGTCTTGGCCGACATCAGGTTGAAGTGCTGGAAGATCATGCCGATCCGTCGGCGCAGCTGCACCAACTGGTCTTCATCGAATGGGCCGATGTCCACCTGGTCGATCAGCACTCGCCCGCTGGTGGGCTGCTCAAGGCGATTGATGGTGCGGATCAGCGACGACTTGCCCGCGCCACTGCGGCCGATGATGCCGAACACCTCGCCGCGCTGGATCGCCAGGTCGATGCCTTGCAGGGCGGCCACCGGGCCTTGGGCGCCAGTGTAGGTCTTGCCCAGGCCGATGAAACGCACGTGTGCGCGGTTCAGGTCCGGGTGCAGTTCGGTCGGGTCGGCGCCCTGGGGCGCGGCGGCTTCCTGTCGGAGCCTGGCGTTGACGGCGTTCATGATCAACCTTCCCAACCGGCCTGGTAGAGCTTGCCGTGGGCCTTGTCGAGGGCGGCACGGACGACGGGCGAATGCTGGTAGATGTCGACGAACTTGATCAGCCGTGGGTCATGCTGGCTCTTGGGCTGGATCACGAACTGAATCACGTATTCCTTGTGGTCCAGGCCGTCGAACAGCAGGGCCGAGCCGGCGTCGAAGGTCTTGGCCAGGCGGATGTAGGCGGGGTAGCCCTGCACCAGGTCGGCGTCATCGTAGGCGCGCACCAGTTGCACGGCCTCGACCTGGAGGATCTTCAGTTTCTTCGGGTTGGCCACGATGTCGTCTTCGGTGGCCTTGTAGCCCACCCCTGGCTTGAGGCTGATCAGCCCGGCCTTGGCCAGCAGTTGCAGGCCGCGACCGCTGTTGATCGGGTCGTTGGCGATGGCGACGCTCGCCCCTTCGGGCAACTCATCGAAGCTTTTGTACTTTTTCGAGTAGAGGCCGACGTTGTTGATGATGCCCGGCGCAAACGGCACCAGGTCAAACCCGGCGGCGGCCTTGGCGTTTTCCAGGAACGGGATGTGCTGGAAGTAGTTCACGTCGATGTCACCGGAGGCCAGGCTGACATTCGGTGCGATCCAGTCGCTGAACTCCACCAGCTCGACCTTCAGGCCTTGCTTGCCAGCCTCTTCGACGGCGGCTTCCAGGGGTATGGCGAAGGCGGCCGTGGTGCCGATCTTCAAGGGAGCATCGGCGGCGAACAGGGCCGAGCTGAACAGGCCGAGGGTCAGGGCCAGGGCTTTGACTGGCGAGGAAAGGGAGTATTTGGTCATAAAGTTCTTCCAGTCATTCATGGTCGGGTGCGTGTTTTTGTGGCGAGGGGATTTATCCCCGCTGGGCTGCGTAGCAGCCCCAAAGCAGTCAACTCCATCAGCCCGGGTGTACCGCGGCGTCAGATTCAAGGACCGCTGCGCGGCCCAACGGGGATAAATCCCCTCGCCACAGGGGTCAGTGTCGGTAGGTCGAACCAGTGTGTTGTTCGGGTAAATGAGCCGCTGCGCGAAACAGCTTTTCGCGCAGGGTGCCCTGGTCGTATTCGGTCTTGTACGCGCCGCGCTTCTGCAGTTCGGGAATCACCAGGTCGATGAAGTCCGCGTAGCTCTGGGGTGTCACGATGCGCGTCAGGTTGAAGCCATCGAGGCCGGTTTCGGCGATCCACGACTCCAACTCGTCGGCCACCTGCTCGGGCGAGCCGACCACGGTGATGTAGCGCCCGCCCAAAGCGTGTTGCTCGAGCAATTTGCGGCGCGTCCAGTCGTTATTCTGCAGGGTCTTGGTCGCAGACTGGATGGCGTTGCTTTTCACGTACTGGATCGGCTCGTCCAAGTCGTACTCGGAAAAATCGATTCCTGTGGACGCGGAAAAGTGCGCCACCCCGGCCTCGGCGCTGGCGTAGCTCAGATACTCGGCATGCTTGGCCCAGGCGGCGGCTTCGGTTTCGCCGACGATCACGTTCAGGCCCATGAACACCTTGATGTCGCCTGGGTTGCGTCCGGCCTCGACAGCGCTGGCGCGGACCTTGTCCACCTGGCGCTTGGTCGCCGGTTTGTTCTGGCCGCTGATGAACACGCATTCGGCATGCCGTCCGGCAAACTGCAGGCCACGCTCCGAACTGCCGGCCTGGAACAGCACCGGTGTGCGCTGGGGCGAAGGTTCGCAGAGGTGATAACCCTCGACCTGGTAGAACTCGCCATGGTGTCGGACCTTGTGCACCTTCTCAGGTTGCGCGTAGATCCGCTGCTCGCGGTCGTTGAGCACTGCATCGTCTTCCCAACTGCCCTCCCACAGTTTGTAGAGCACTTGCAGGTATTCGTCGGCCTGGTCGTAGCGCCGGTCATGTTCGACTTGCGCGCTCAAGCCCATGGCCTTGGCGGCGCTGTCCAGGTAGCCGGTGACGATGTTCCACCCCACCCGGCCGCGACTCAGGTGGTCGAGGGTGCTCATGCGCCGGGCGAACAGGTACGGTGGTTCGTAGGTCAGGTTCGCGGTGAGGCCGAAGCCCAGGTGCCGGGTGACGGCGGCCATCGCCGAGACCAGCAGCAGCGGGTCGTTGACCGGCAACTGGATCGACTCTTTCAGCGTGACGTCCACCGACTGCTGGTAGACGTCATAGACGCCGACGATATCGGCGATGAACAACCCGTCGAAGAGCCCGCGCTCAAGCAACCGCGCCAGGTCGGTCCAGTATTCCAGGGTGTTGTACTGGGTCGAGGTGTCTTGGGGATGGGTCCACAGGCCATGGTTGATGTGCCCGATGCAGTTCATGTTGAACGCATTGAGCAGGATCTTTTTCTTGCCGGCCGCCATCAGATCGTCCCCCGCAATGGCGGCTTCTCGTCGTTGAGATAGAAGTTGCCCACCGCGTGGTACTTCCAGCGCACCGGGTCGTGCAGGGTATGCACGCGGGCATTGCGCCAGTGACGATCGAGGCCGTGTTCGGCGAGTGTCGCCTGGCTGCCGGCCAGTTCGAACAGGGTGCTGCCGGTGGCCAGGGAAATATCGGTGCTGATGGCGCGCGCTTCGGCCACGGCGATCGAGGCAGCGGCGACGGTGTCGGCGTCAGGGGCGGCCTGGGCCTGGTCGAGAAACTCGCCGGCCCGCTCCAGCAGGGCTTCGGCGGCGTGCAGGCGCACGCTCAATTGGCCGAAGCGCTTGAGGGTGAGCGGGTCTTCGGTGGCGACGTCGCTGGTGGCGTCGATCCAGGGCCGGGTCTTGCTGCGGACGAACTGCAGGGCGTCTTCATAGGCCGCGCGAGCAATGCCGGTGTCGATGGCGGCGTGGAGAATCTGCGCCAGCGGCCCCACCGGGGTCGGGCGCTCGAAGGCGCTCTGGAACGGTACGATGTCTTCGGCGCCGACGTAAACGTCTTCGAACACCACCGAGCCGCTGCCGGTGGTGCGCTGGCCGAAGCCGCTCCAGTCGTCGATCACCGTCAGACCCTTGCTGTCGCGAGGCACGAACGCCAGTTGCTGCACACCGTTTTCATCCACCACCGAGGTGGGAATGCGCTGGGCGTAGAGAGCCCCGGTGGCGTAGAACTTGCGGCCGTTGATGCGATACCCCGCGCCGTCACGGCGCAGTTGGGTGGTGCGGTCGTGGGCGGTCTTGGTGCCCAACTCGGCCAGCGCGTTGCCAAAGCGCTGGCCGGCCAGCACCTCGGCGTACAACCGTTGTTTCTGCGCCTCGCTGCCGTTTACCCGCAGCACTTCCAAGGCGTAGTAATGGTTTTGCGGAATCTGTCCGAGAGAGCCGTCGGCCTGGGCGATCAGCGCAATGACCTTGGCCAGGGTGACATTGGAAACCCCGGCGCCGCCGTAGGCCTTCGGTACGCTGATGCCCCACAGGCCGGAACGGGAGAAGGCGTCCAGCTCCGGGTGCGGCAGGCGGCGCTCACGGTCGCGCAGGGCGCTGTCGCGCTTGAAGTCATCGGCCAGGTCGCTGGCCACGATCAGGGCTTGTTCATCGCTGGTGATCACCGCGACGTGTTGGGAAAGCGTCATGTGCTGCTCCAGAAAATCGGCGGGTCAGATCCAGGAATGCCGGGCCGGCAGGGTGCCGTTCAACCGGTAGGCGCCGATGGCGTGGTACTTCCAGCGCACCGGATCGTGCAGGGTATGGACGCGTGCGTTGCGCCAGTGGCGGTCGAGGTTGAACTCGGCCAGGGTGGCGCGGCTGCCGGCCAGTTCGAAGAGTTTTTCGCTGGCTTGCAGGGCGATCTCGGTGGTCAAGGCCTTGGCCTCGGCCACGACGATCGAGGCGTGGGCGGCCGATTGCGCGGTGATGGGGGCGGCCGTGACCTGGTCCAGTACCCGTCCGGCCTTGCGCAGCAGTGCTTCGGCCGCGTGCAATTCGATCTTCAGTTTGCCGATGTCGGCGATCACGTAGAGGTCGTCGCTGGCGCGCTCGACCTTGGCATCGATCCAGGGCCGGGCCCGCTCGCGAACGAAGGCGATGGCATCGTCGATGGCGCCCCGGGCGATTCCCGCATCGATCGCGGCCTGGATCAGCTGCGAAATCGCGCCCTGGACGTTCGGCACGTCGTTGATGCGCCAGTTGTCCAGGACGAGTTCGGCATCGACCCGCACATTGTTCAGCAGTACCGTGCCGCTGGCGGTCGTACGCTGGCCAAAGCCCGACCAGTCGTCGACGATGCGCAGGCCCGGTGTGCCGCGCCGTACGAACGCCAGCACCTGCCGGCCCTGGTCATTCAGCGCCTTGACCGCCACCCAATGGGCAAACAGCGCGCCGGTCGAATAGAACTTCTGGCCATTGATGACGTAGTCGTCGCCGTCGGCGGTGATCCGTGCCTTGAGTTCAAGGGTATTGCGAACGCCACGTTCCGGCCCGGCGTTACCGATGCGCGCGCCCTCGAGCACGCTTTGCAGCAATATCTGTTTTTGCCGTTCGGTGCCCGTGCCGAGAATCAGCTGGAGCACGCCGAACTGGTTTTGTGGAATCTGCCCCAAGGCCGGGTCCGCAGCGGAGATGATCGCGAACACATCGGCGAGGGTGACGAAGGATACCTGTGGGCCGCCGTATGCCCGGGGGATGGCGATGCTGCCCAGCCCACTGCGGGTGAACTGTTCGATTTCCGACCATGGCAGCTTGCGCTGCTGATCGCGGCGCGCGGCCTGCTGGCGGGCGACTTGCGCCAGTTCATGAGCGGCTTTGATCGCTTCGGCATCGTTGCGCAGCACTTGGGCGGGCAGCAACAGCGGGGCGATGTCCAGGTCGCTGTGGACGTTTGCCTGGGCCAGATCCGACATTACAGCCACTCCGTGGCTGCAGGCAGTGCCTTGGCGCACTGCGCTGGGGTGTTTGTGTTCCGTACCATACCCACCTCACCTGTGAAGAAAAAATCAGGAAATGTCCGGTGGTCCGGTGTATATACCCTAAACGCGTATAAATAATTTTCAAACTAACTTTTGGGAATATAAATAGAGAGATTTTTCCAGCGGGCTGTTGTGGCGAGGGGATTCATCCCCGATGGGGCACGGAGCGGCCCTGAAGTTTTGGGGCCGCTTCGCCCGAGACATCGGACCGTCCCAGCGGGAGCAAGCTCCCTCGCCACGGATAGATCCATTACCCGCGTATTTCTCAACGTATTTCGCGGCTGGGCTCGGCAGCCATGAGCGCCTCTCTCGGCGGGGTTTTCAGGTAGGGATTGGCGCAACCGATCTTCAGTGTCCGTGGTGGCGCCCATTGGGAGTTGTTGCCCACTCGGTCGAGGATGCAGTAGCTCACTTCCAGGCGCAGGTCCTCGCCGGCTTCCAGGATGAGCTGCGGCGGCACCCAGACATTGATCGGCTGGCCGACCTCGTTCGGCTTGATCCGCGGCAGGTCCATGCGTACGTCGCCCCAGCGCAGGGTGATCGCGTCGTCGGGGGCCATGTTCAGGTAGGGTTCGATCGTCAACGGCACGCCGCGTTTGATCTGGCTAGGGTTGACGCCCTTGCGGCGGATGGTCTCGGGGATACGCACCGGCGCCAGGCCCTGGTTTTCATCGCCGCTCAGGGCTGACGGCTGGCCGCCGGGGCAGTCGAGCTTCACCTGTATCCGGCGCGTGGCCGACAGCGCCGGCCCGCGCCCGACCTGCATCACCCGGTAGTGCAGGCACGCGGTGCCGTTGACGATGAAACTCTCCGGCACTCGCAGCGTGACGCTGCTTTGCACGTCCTCCGGCGACAGCAGGCGCGAGCCGACGTAGCAGTTGTCCCAGAACAGTTCGATCAGGTCGCCGGCGTCCATGCCGGGGTAGGGGGCTATGGCGACCTCCAGGCGGGCGGCGCTGGTGATATTGATGCCGGCGGGGTGGGCATTGGCCAGGGTCGGTGCGGCCAGCCCGGGAAGATTCGACGTACAGGTCATGGTGTTCTCCTTGATGCTTAAAACGAAGTCCGTTTCGGGAAGATCAAAGGCGCTTGTGTTCGCGACATACTTTTATGGGCGCTGTCATTGAAGTTAATGACGGTTAATCGCCGTGCAGAATTAAAAAAGTGTGCCTCGCCTGTGAGACAGGGCACTAGATAAGGGTTCATCAGTTTCAGTGTCAATAGAGGCACTTGCCTAATAAAACATTCAGTCAGGCTTCAGAATGTTCCTACGAACTGAAGTTAGGAATGCTCGACGGAAAATGCACTTTTCCTCGGTTTGTCGTGTTATGAGGCCTGAATGTCGGGGGCTGCGGGTTTCAATGATTGGCAACGGACCGAAAGGGAATATGTCACTGGGATGGGGCTGAGCGTCGCGGTGAATCCGCGTGAAAGTTGCAAGTTGTATCGGGTTAATACATTCAGAGACGGTGTGTAATTGTGCGGTTGTCACACTTCCTTCCCTGGAAGTGTGGAGAGGATGATTAACTTAGTGGCTGTCGTGTCCGGCGGAGAGGAACTTGCTGAGGAACTGCCGAGTGCGTTCTTCCCGGGGCGCTGCAAACAAGGCCTTGGCTTCGCCTTGCTCGACGATGACGCCCTTGTCGAAAAACACCACGCGGTTCGCTACGTCGCGGGCAAAACCCATTTCGTGGGTCACGATGACCATGGTGCGTTTTTCTTCGGCCAGGCCGCGAATGGTCGCCAGTACCTCACCCACCAGTTCCGGATCGAGGGCCGAGGTCGGCTCGTCGAACAGGATGACCGCAGGCTCCATCGCCAGCGCCCGGGCAATCGCCACGCGCTGCTGCTGGCCGCCAGACAGGCGCCGTGGGTAGGCGTCTTCCTTGCCGGCCAGGCCGACCTTGGCCAAAAGCTTGCGCCCCAGGGCCTCGGCGTCGGCCCGGGGTGTTTTCTTCACCACGATCGGACCTTCGGTGACGTTTTCCAGGGCGGTACGATGGGGGAAGAGGTTGAAGTTCTGGAACACGAAACCCACCTGCTGGCGCAAACGGCGCACCAGGCCCTGCTGCTGGTTCAGCGGGCGGCTGCCATCGATTTTGATGTCGCCGACCTTGATCTGGCCGCTGCTGGGCTCCTCGAGGAAGTTCAGGCAACGCAGGAAGGTGGTCTTGCCCGAGCCGCTGGGGCCGATGATCGCTACCACTTCGCCTTCTTCGATCTTCAGGTCGATGCCGTTGAGCACCACCTGACCCTTGAACTGCTTCGTCAGTTTTTCCACGACAATCATGGGTCAGGACTCCTGGTCATGCCGATTGACCCGGGCTTCCAGGACGTTCTGCAAGTGCGCGAGCACGCTCGCCAGAATCCAGTAGATCAGCGCGGCGGCAAGGTACATGGTGAAGATTTCGAAGGTTCGCGCGGTAATCAACTGCGCCTGGCGGAACAGCTCCGGCACCTGGATGGTCGCCGCCAGCGCGGTGTCCTTGACCAGGGAAATGAAGCTGTTGCCCAGCGGCGGCAGGGCCGTGCGCGCGGCTTGCGGCAGGATGGCCCGGCGCAGGGTCTGCGCGCGGGTCATGCCGATACTTGCCGCGGCTTCCCACTGGCCGCGCTCGATGGAGCTGATGGCGGCCCGCAGGATTTCACACGCATAGGCCGCCATGTTCAGCGAGAAGCCGATCAGGGCCGCCGGCAGTGGGTCCAGCTCGACGCCCAGTTGCGGCAATCCGTAATAGATCACGAACAACTGCACCAGCAACGGCGTGCCGCGAAAGAACGACACGTAGATGCGGGCGATCCAGCTCACCAGTTTGACGTGCGACAGGCGCATGAGCGCCAGGCCGAAGCCCAGCAGCAAACCGAAGAACATGCCGCCCAGGCTGAGGAAGATCGTGTAGTACGCACCCTTGAGCAGGAAGGGCGCGGAATCCAGTGCGAGTTGAAGAGCTGCTTCCATTATTGGGTAACGTCAGCGCTGAAGTATTTCTCCGAGAGCTTCTTCAGCGTACCGTCGGCGCGCAGTTTTTCGATGGCCTTGTTCACGGCCGCCAACAGCTCAGGCTCGCCTTTGCGCAGGGCAATGCCGGACTCCTGGCGCGAAAAGGCCTCGCTGGTGACGGTGGTGTCCTTGGCTTTCTTGGCGTATTCCAGCGCGGCCAGGCGGTCGATCAGGATGGTGTCGATACGGCCGACACGCAGGTCCTGAAACTTGGTGGGGTCGTCATCGTAGGTCTTGACCTGGGCGCCCGGCACCTCTGCCTTGACCCATTGCTCGTAGTTGGTGCCCAGGCCCACGCCGACTTTCTTGCCGTCCAGGTCCGCGGCCTTCTTGATGTTCAACTCGTCGGCTTTCTTGGTCAGTACCAGTGCCTGGATTCCGGAAACGGTGTACGGCTCGGAGAAGTCGTATTTTTTCTTGCGCTCCTCGGAGATGGTCACCTGGTTGACCACGGCGTCCAGACGCTTGGATTCCAGCGCCGCGAGGATACCGGCCCATGGGGTGGTCTGCAGCTTGACCTTCACACCCAGCTCCTTGGCCAGGGCTTCGGAGAACTCCACTTCGAAGCCGGTCAGCTTGCCGCTGTCATCGACGAAGCTGAACGGTGGGTAGGTGCCTTCCAGGCCAATCTTGATTTCACCGGCATCCTTGATTTTCTGCAGTTGCTCACCGGCAACCGCTTGCCCCAACAGGCCGGCGCTCAATGCCAGGCCCAGCGAACCTACCAACAGGTTGCGACGTAGTGCGGAAAAATTCATGACAAGCCCCTGTGTTTTCTTATGAAGACATCGATCTGGATGGGAAAGGCGTAGACGCGATCCGAAAAGATTGCCACATCCTGCCCTAAAAGCAGCCCGGACGTCTCGCGGCAAATACGCCTGCGGCGGGACTATAGGGCGGCCCTGTTAGATTGGAAAATAATATTAAATTAAACAAATATATCTATTTGGAATGAGCTCTTGTGGGAGCAAGCTTGCTCCCACAACGGATCTTCAGTAACCCTAAAATGCCCCGTCATAGGCAAACAACGCCGGGGCGCCGCCGGTGTGCAGGAACAGGATCGGACCTTCGTCGAAGCGGTCGCGACCGATGCCGTCGAGCAGGCCGGCCATGGCCTTGCCCGTGTAGACCGGATCCAGCAGCAGGCCTTCGAGACTCGCCAGCAACTTGACCGCCGCCAGTGTCCCGGCGTTGGGCTCGCCGTAGCGGGGGGCGAAGTACTCGTCCCACAGGTTAACCTTGAAAGCCTGCGCAAGCGCCACGCCCAGCAGTTCGGCGGTGCGCTCGGCCAGGCCCTGGACTTTCGGGAACTGGTCTTCTTCGCTGCGCGAAACCGTTACGCCAATGACCGGCAGCCGGGGCAGTGCCTCGCTCAACGCCAGCGCCAGGCCGCTGTGGGTGCCGGCACTGCCCGAGGCCAGTACGACGGCGGCGAAATCGAGCCCGGTGTCGTTGATCTGCCCGGCCAGCTCCAGGCCTGCACGGACATAGCCCAGCGCGCCCAAGGCGTTCGAACCGCCAATCGGCACCAGGTAAGGTTTTTTCCCGTTGCTGCGCAGGCGAGCGGCGAGGGCCTGCAGTTGCTCATCAGCGTTGTCCAGGTTGGCGACCAGCTCGACCTTGGCGTCGAACAATTCCAGCAACAGCCGGTTGCCGTTGCCCAGGTAATTGCTGTCCTCGGTGCCGATCGGGTTTTCCAGCAACGCCACGCAACCCAGGCCCAGTTTCGCGGCCAGGGCGGCGGTCTGGCGCACGTGGTTGGATTGGATCGCCCCGGCGGTGATCAGGGTGTCGGCGCCTTGGGCGATGGCATCGGCCGCCAGGTATTCGAGCTTGCGCAGTTTGTTGCCACCCAGTGCCAGGGGTGTCAGGTCGTCGCGCTTGATATAGACGTCGCGACCGAGCCAAGCGGAGAGACGCTCGAGTTTTTCCAGCGGTGTGGGGTGGCCGAGTAGTTCAAGGCGGTTAAAGCGGGCCAACTGTTGTTTGATCATTGCGCCGTACTGATTGCAGGAGATGCCTGGACTATAGGCATACCGATATTCAGGGGCAATCGCCAATCTGCCCGGTGTGTTGTTCGGGAGCGCTGAACGAATGTAGGTCAATCAGCGTCATACCCTCCCGTAGGCTAGTGTAGGAAACGTGCCGTCGGGCCGTGCGATTAGTCCTTAGCACCCTATTCATGTTTAACTTGAACGTTCATTCAAGTTAAACCGTCGGTTTGCTGCCCGCTCACAACAGGAGGCTTGCCTTTGCCGAGTCCGTTTTCGACCTTCGCTTTTTCGCCCTGCGGGACGCTCCGCCCATGAGCGCCTCGTCCCCTCCTTCCAGCGGCCTGGTCCGCGTGAACCCGCCGGTTTTTTACTTCGCCGCGACCGTCATCCTGCTGTTCGGCCTGGTGGTGATTACCCTGCCCGAGCAGGCCGGCGCCTGGTTGCTGGCGGCGCAGAACTGGGCGGCCAATACGGTCGGCTGGTACTACATGCTGGCGATGACCCTGTACCTGATCTTCGTGGTGGTGACGGCCTTGTCCGGCTACGGCAAGATCAAGCTCGGTGCCGATCACGACGAGCCGGAGTTCAGCTACCTGTCCTGGGCCGGCATGCTGTTCGCCGCCGGGATCAGCATCACGCTGTTTTTCTTCTGCGTCTCCGAGCCGCTGACCCATCTGGTACAACCGCCCCAAGGGGAGGCGGGCACCGCGGATGCGGCGCGCCAGGCCATGCAGATCCTCTTCCTGCACTGGGGCCTGCACGGCTGGGGCGTGTTCGCCTTCGTCGGCATGGCCCTGGCGTACTTCGCCTACCGACACAACTTGCCGCTGGCCCTGCGCTCAGCGCTGTACCCGCTGATCGGCAAACGCATCAACGGCCCCATCGGCTACGCCGTGGACGGCTTCGGCATCATCGCCACGGTGTTCGGCCTCGGCGCGGACATGGGCTTCGGCGTACTGCACCTCAACTCCGGTCTGGATTACCTGTTCGGCATTGCCCACACCCAGTGGATCCAGGTCGGCCTGATCGTGTTGATGATGGGCGCGGCGATCCTCGTGGCGGTGGCCGGCGTCGACAAGGGCGTGCGGGTCATGTCCGACATCAACATGCTGCTGGCCTGTGCGTTGCTGCTGTTCGTCCTGTTCGCCGGCCCGACCCAGCACCTGCTCAATACCCTCATCCAGAACCTGGGGGACTACCTCGGCGCCTTGCCGATGAAGAGTTTCGACCTCTATGCCTACAACAAACCCAGCGACTGGCTGGGCGGCTGGACGGTGTTCTATTGGGCCTGGTGGATCGCCTGGTCGCCGTTCGTGGGGTTGTTCATCGCGCGGATTTCCCGCGGCCGCACCATTCGCGAATTCGTGTTTGGCGTGCTGCTGATTCCCCTGGGCTTCACCCTGGCGTGGATGTCGATTTTCGGCAACAGCGCCATCGACCAGGTGTTGAACCACGGCATGAGTGCCTTGGGCATGTCTGCTCTGGAAAACCCGTCGATGAGCCTTTACCTGCTGCTGCAAACCTACCCCTGGAGCAAGACGGTGATCGCCGTCACCGTGTTCATCAGCTTCGTGTTCTTCGTCACGTCCGCCGACTCCGGCACCGTGGTGCTGTCGACCTTGTCGGCCAAGGGCGGCAGCCCCGACGAAGACGGGCCGAAATGGCTGCGGGTGTTCTGGGGCGCGATGACGGCGCTGGTGACCAGTGCGTTGCTGTTTTCCGGCAGCATCGATGCCCTGAAGTCGGCGGTGGTGCTCACGTCCTTGCCGTTCTCGATGATCCTGCTGTTGATGATGTGGGGGCTGCATAAGGCGTTCTACCTGGAGTCCCAGAAGCAGATCGCGCAGTTGTATTCCCTGGCGCCGGTGTCGGGTGCACGCCGGGGCAAGGGTGGTTGGCGCCAGCGCTTGAGCCAGGCGGTGCACTTCCCGTCCCGGGACGAGGTGTACCGCTTCCTCGACAGCACGGTGCGCCCGGCCGTCGAGGAAGTGAAGGCGGTGTTCGCCGAAAAAGGCCTGGCGGTCGTGACACAGCCAGACCCGGCCAACGACAGTGTCAGCCTGGAAATCGGCCATGGCGAGCAGCATCCGTTCATCTACCAGGTGCAGATGCGTGGCTACTTCACGCCGTCTTTTGCCCGCGGTGGCATGGGGTCCAAGGAGCTCAACAACCGTCGCTACTACCGCGCCGAGGTGCATTTGAGTGAAGGCAGTCAGGATTACGATCTGGTGGGCTACACCAAGGAGCAGGTGATCAACGACATCCTCGACCAGTACGAGCGGCACATGCAGTTTTTGCATTTGGTGCGTTGATCGTCTTCGTGGGTAGGGTGTATCGGGGGATTGCTGTTTTTGTGGGAGCGGGCTTGCCCGCGAAGGCGGCCTGACAGCCAACCTGACTCTCGCGGTAGCCCCCAAATCCAGCGGGTGATCGCGCCTGCCCGCGAAGGCGGCGGTTCAGACCAGCCCGCCGTTGGCCCGCAGGATCTGCCCATTCACCCAAGCGGCAGCCGGGCTCACCAGGAAGGCGATGATGTGGGCGATGTCCTCCGGCTGGCCGAGGCGTTCCAGGGGCGGCATCTTGGCGAAGTTCTGGATCTGTTCTTCGCTCTTGCCGTGCAGGAACAGTTCGGTCGCGACCGGGCCGGGGGCCACGGCATTGACTGTGATCTGGCGGCCGCGCAGTTCTTTGGCAAACACCTGGGTCAAGGATTCCACCGCAGCCTTGCTGGCGATGTACACCGAGTAGCCGGGCAGGTTCAGGCCCACGGTGCTGCTGGAGAAATTCACGATCCGCCCACCGTCGTTCAGGCGCGTCGCGGCTTCGCGCAGGGTGTTGAAGGTGCCACGGGTGTTGATGGCGAAGGTCTGCTCGAACAGCTCGTCGCTGTGCTCCACGAGGGGCATTACCTTGAGAATGCCGGCGTTGTTGATCAGCACATCGACCTTGCCCAACTGCGCTTCGGCTTCATCGAACATCCGACGCACATCGCTGGCCGAAGACACGTCGGCCTTGATCGCTATGGCTCGGTGACCGGCCTGGCGCAATTGCACCACCAGCTTCGAGGCTTCGGTGGCGCTGCTGGCGAAATTGATCGCCACGGCAAAGCCTTCGCGCGCCAACTGCTTGGCGATTTCGGCGCCGATGCCACGCGAGGCACCGGTGACAATGGCAACTTTGGAGGTTTGGGTCGTCATGGTGAGGTCCTTTGAAGTGGAGGTGCGTTAGGGTGACGCCAGACTCACATGTTTACTCCGGGTGATAAATATTCGAGAGTTGCCTTGGCTGTTCAATAATCACCAACAATCAGGGCGTGTGGAATGGACCAGGTCAAGGCAATGAAAGTGTTCGTGCGCATCTACGAACGCAGCAGCTTCACCCTGGCGGCCGAAGACTTGAACCTGCCGCGTGCAACGTTGACCCACACCCTCAATCAGTTCGAAGCCTGGCTCGGCGTGCGTTTGCTGGAGCGCAGCACCCGCAAGGTGCGGCCGACCCTCGATGGCGAAGCCTACTACCCGCGTTGCGTGCACTTGCTGGCGGAACTCGAAGAGGCCGAGCTGGCGTTTCGCAGCGTAGCGCCCAAGGGACGCCTGCGCGTCGACATGCACGGCACCCTGGCCCGGCACTTCGTGATCCCGGCATTGCCGCAGTTCATGGCGCGCTACCCGGACATCGAACTGTCCATCAGCGAGGCCGACCGCTACGTCGACCTGATCGCCGAGGGCGTCGATTGCGTGGTGCGCGCCGGCACGCTGGGGGACTCCTCGTTGATCGGCCGACGTGTCGCCACCCTGCGGCAGATCACCTGTGCCAGCCCCGCCTACCTGCGCCAGTACGGTGAACCGAAAACCCTCGCCGACCTGCGTCACCACCGGGCGGTGAACTACGTCTCGCGGACCACGGCCAAGCTGTACCCCTTTGAGTTCATGGTCGATGGCGAGCTCGAGGAAGTCGCTATCGAAGGCGCGCTCTCGGTATTTGGCGCCGAAATCTACGCCGCCTCGGCCATCGCCGGCCTTGGCCTGATCCAATGCCCACAGTACCGGATGCAGACGCAGATCCAGCAAGGCCTGATCCAGGAAGTCCTGCCCGCCACCCCACCACCGCCCATGCCGGTCTCGGTGCTCTACCCGCACAACCGCCACCTGTCGCCACGGGTTCGGGTGTTTGTGGATTGGTTGGCGCAGGTGTTCGAGGGCGCGCGTTGAAAGGACGGATGGATGAATGGGCGGATAAGATGTGCGCGAACTTTCCACCTGAACGGCGCGTCTGTGAAGTGTCAGCTTCGCCATCCGCACCCGCCGTTCGCACAAGAGAGCTTTCCATGACCTACACCGCTGCCGAAAACCGCTACGAGTCCATTCCCTACCGCCGCGTCGGTCGCAGCGGGTTGGTGCTGCCGGCGCTGTCGCTGGGGTTGTGGCACAACTTTGGCGACAGTACGCCGATCGACACCCAGCGCTCGCTGCTGCGCACGGCGTTCGACCTGGGCATCAACCACTTCGACCTGGCGAACAACTATGGCCCTCCTTACGGCAGTGCCGAGATCAACTTTGGCCGGTTGTTACGTGAAGACTTCAAGCACTATCGCGACGAGTTGATCATCTCCAGCAAGGCCGGCTGGGACATGTGGCCCGGCCCGTATGGCCAGGGCGGTGGGTCGCGCAAATATGTGCTGGCCAGCCTGGACCAGAGCCTGCAACGCCTGGGGCTGGACTACGTCGACATCTTTTATTCCCACCGTTTCGACGCCGATACGCCCCTGGAAGAGACCGCCAGCGCATTGGCCACCGCGGTGACGCAGGGCAAGGCGTTGTACGTCGGCATTTCTTCGTATTCCGGAGTGAAGACCCGGGAAATGGCGGCGTTGCTCAAGGAGTGGAAGGTGCCGTTGCTGATCCACCAACCGGCCTACAACCTGCTTAACCGCTGGGTGGAAAAAGACCTGCTGGACGCCACCGAGGCACTGGGGACGGGCGTGATCGCGTTTACGCCGCTGGCCCAGGGCCTGTTGACCGACAAGTACCTCAAGGGCATCCCGGCCGATGCGCGGGTCAACCGTCCCGGCGGCGGTTCGTTGCAGGCTTCGCACTTGTCGCCGCAGAACATCGCCCACGTGCGCGCCCTCAATGAGATCGCCCAGCAGCGGGGTCAGAGCCTGGCCCAGATGGCCTTGGCCTGGACCCTGCGTGATCCGCGGGTCACCTCCGCCCTGATCGGCGCCAGCCGTCCCGAGCAGATCATCGAGAACGTCGGAGCGTTGAAGAACCTGGCGTTCAGTGCCGAGGAACTGGCACAAATCGACCAGTTTGCCCTGGAGGGCGGGATCAATCTCTGGGAGAAACCGTCGACGGCGGAGTAACGCCTAGCGGTTACGCAATACCCGTGGCTAGGGCGCTGGCGCCCTAGTCACGGGTGACCTTACTTGAAGAACGGTACGTCCCCCAGCACCGTTGCCCGGTGCATCACCCGCCGCGCAGGGCGGTAGTCGTCTACGGCGAAATGCTGGGTCACGCGGTTGTCCCAGAACGCCACGTCATTGGCCTGCCAGCGCCAGCGCACGGTGAACTCGGGGCGGGTCGCGTGGGCGAACAGCAATTTCAGGATCACCTCGCTTTCGGTTTCCGACAGCTCGTTGATGCGGGTGGTGAAACCTTCATTGACGAACAGCGAGCGCCGCCCGCTCACCGGATGGGTGCGGATCACCGGATGAGACAGCGGCGGGTTTTTCCGGCGTGCCTGTTCCCAGCGCGCCAGGTCTTCGGCGGTGTTGCCGAAGCGCTCCAAGGGGAAGGAACGCGTGAAATCGTGGGTTGCGGTCAGGCCTTCCAGTAGGCGTTTGATGGGCGTCG
Organism: Pseudomonas chlororaphis; assembly: GCA_001023535.1. NCBI lineage: Bacteria > Pseudomonadati > Pseudomonadota > Gammaproteobacteria > Pseudomonadales > Pseudomonadaceae > Pseudomonas > Pseudomonas chlororaphis. The sequence goes on along the minus strand of CP011020.1, from coordinate 1,567,812 downwards.
ACAAGGCCTCGTAAGCCGCGATGCCGCTGGCCCACAATGTGTCACCACCGAACGCCGGCAAGGACTTGGCGCTGAGCACCGCGCCCAGGGCCGGCGTTGGCAGGAAGGTCACGTCGGTGTGCCACACGGCGTTGTCGCGAACATCGGTGACGGCCGTGTCGAGCACCAGCACCTCGGGTTGCTCCGGCACGTTGGGGTAGATCGGATGAATATGCAGGTCGCCAAAATACGCGGCGAAACGCGCCTGTTGTTGCGGCTCGATCGGCTGGTCGCGGAAAAACAGCACCTGATGCTCCAGCAGGGCCTGCTCGATGAGCTCGCGGTGTTCCGGGGTCAATGGCTGGCTGATATCGATCCCGTCAATCTGCGCGCCGAGGGCGATGCTCAAGGGAGTAATGGTCGGACGGCTCATCGGTAGATTCTCGAATTCGGGCGCCGAAGGGTCGGCGTGGTCGTTGGTTTCAGCGGGCCTGGCCGTGCCATGGCACCAGTTTGCGTTGCAGGGCGCGCAGGCTCAGCTCCATGGCGAAGGCGATCAGGGCGATGACCAGGATCCCCAGCACCACGACGTCGGTCACCAGAAACTGGGCCGCCGACTGCACCATGAACCCCAGGCCGCTGGTGGCGGCGATCAGTTCGGCAGCCACCAGCGTCGACCAACCCACGCCCAGGCCGATACGAATACCGGTGAGGATGTCCGGCAGGGCACTGGGCACGATGACATGACGAATCAACTGGGCCCGCGTGGCCCCCAGCGACTGTGCGGCCCGCAGTTTGGCCGGGTCGACGGTGCGCACGCCGGTGGCCGTGGCGATGGCAATCGGGGCGAAGATGGCCAGGTAGATCAGCAGCACTTTCGACAACTCGCCGATGCCACACCAGATCACGATCAGCGGCAGATAGGCCAACGGCGGGATCGGCCGGTAGAACTCGATCAACGGGTCCAGCACGCCACGGGCAACGCGGTTGGCACCGATGGCAATGCCCACCGGCACGGCCGTCAACACCGCGAACAACAGGCCCAGGCCGATTCGTCCGAGGCTGGCGCCCAGGTGCTGCCAAAGGGTCGCGTCCATGTAGCCACTGGTTGCCAGCAGCCAGCCTTTTTGCAGCACTGCGGACGGCGAGGGCAGGAACAACGGCTCGATCAGGCCGCTGGCGGTAATGGCCCACCAGGCGGCGAGCAACACGACCAGGGTCAAGCCGCTGATCCATCGGATACTCAGGTTGAACTTAGGGGCGATCGCCGGGCGCCTGGCTTCAGGCGTACGGATCGCCGCCGGCACTTCATAACTGCTCATGGGCGCTCCTGTGTTCGAGTGGCGCTGCGCTGAGAGAACACCCTGGCAAGCACATGCTCGCGGGTTTCGATAAAACGCGGGTCGGACTTGATCGACCGTGCCGACTCCCCGGCCCCGTAGCGCCGGCCGAAGTCCAGGCTGAGGCGTTCGACGACCTGGCCGGGGTCGGGCGCCAACAGAATCAGGTCGGTGGCGAGGAACACCGCCTCCTCGATATCGTGGGTGATCAGGAACACGGGCTTGGCAGTGCGTTGCCAGACTTGCAGCAGCAGCTCCTGCATCTGTTCGCGGGTGAAGGCGTCCAGCGCACCGAAGGGTTCGTCCATCAGCAGTACGCGTGGATCGGCCGCCAGTGCCCGGGCCAGGCCGATACGCTGCTTCTGGCCACCGGAGAGCTGCCAGACGCGGCGTTTCTCGAAACCGGCCAGGTCCACCAGGGCCAGCATTTCCCGGGCACGGGCTTCGCGCTTGTCCTTGGGGACGCCCGCCAGTTCCAGGCCGAAGCCGACGTTCGCCAGCACATCCTGCCAGGGCAGCAGGGCGTCGTCCTGGAACACCACGCCGCGCTCGGCACCCGGCCCCAGGACCGGCACGCCGTCCAGGGTGATCTGCCCGGCACTGGGCTCGACGAACCCGGCGATCAGGTTAAGCAGCGAGGTCTTGCCGCTGCCGGACGGACCGAGGGCAACCAGCAATTGCCGTGGCCCCAGGGTCAGTGAAATATCCGCCAGCACGGGCGCCGGCGCGCCGGGGTACTGTGCGCTGATGCGCTCCAGCTGTAGCAAGGCCATCGCGGGGTCTCCCAAGGTTCTTCAGCGAGTGATGTACTCGGCGCTGACGTAAGGCGCGTAGTCCGGCAGCACGGCGTCGACCTTGCCTTGCTCCTTGAGGAACGCGGCGGTGTCGGTGATGGCTCGGGTGGTCGGCGCGCCGAGGCTCACGACCTGGTCGGCGGCCAGGGGAAAGACGTTGCCTTGCAGCAACAGCGGGATATCGCTGGCCTTGGCGCCGGAGAGTTTTACCAGCTTGTCGATGTTGGAGGCGTCGGCGATCCAGGCTTGTGGGTCCTTGCGGTACTGGGCGTAGGCATCTAGGGTGACCTTGGCGAAGGCCGTGACGATTTCAGGGTGCTTCTGGGCGAAATCCTTGCGCACGATCCAGGCGTCGAAGGTCGGCGCGCCGAACTGGGCGAGCTCCGCGGAGGTGATCAGCACCTTGCCGTTTTCCTTGGCCACGCCCAGGGCCGGGTCCCAGACGTAGGTGGCGTCGATGTCGCCGCGTTTCCAGGCGGCGATAATGGCTGGCGGCGCCAGGTTGAGTACGGTGACTTTCGACGGGTCGATGTTCCAGTGCTTCAACGCGGCCAACAGGCTGTAATGGCCGGTGGAAACGAACGGCACGGCGATTTTCTTGCCGATCAGGTCTTGTGGGGTCTTGATGCCGGAGCCGTCGCGGGCCACCAGCGCCTCGGCGGCACCGATCTGCGTGGCGATGAGGAACGTTTCCACCGGCACCTTGCGGGTGATGGCGGCGGTCAGCGGGCTGGAGCCGAGGTAACCGATCTGCACGTCGCCCGAGGCGATGGCGGTGATGACATCGGCGCCGTTGTCGAATTTGCGCCAGGCGATACTGGCCTGGGTGGCTTTTTCATAAGCGCCGTCAGCCTGGGCCACCTTGGCCGGATCGACAGTGGTCTGGTAGGCGACGGTCAGGTCGGCTGCCTGGGCAAACAGGCTGGTCGCGGCCAGCGTGGCGGCCGCGAGAAGGCGAAGGGAAACACGCAAAGTCATGGGAAAGCTCCTCAACAGGCCGCCGGATGTGTGGCGTGGGAGGAGACTAAATGATCTAAGAATTCAAAAATAAATAACTTTTTCGCATGAGCTTATCAGCGAAATTTTTTGCTCACTGGGTAGCTGGTGGCACCCTGCGCCTTGTGGCGAGGGGATTTCTCCCCGTTGGGTTGCGAAGCGACCCTAACAGATGACTGGCTGCGAAATCAGCTGAACAGGCACAGGGCTGCTTCGCAGCCCAACGGGGATAAATCCCCTCGCCACAACATCATTCCCAGATTAAGGGTGGGAATGATCAGGATGTGATCAGTTGCTGATCGCCAGAATACTCGCCTGATAGGCGCCCACGAACACGTCGAAATCCCCCACTTCGTTCTGCTCCAGATCGGCTTGCTGGACCAGGGACTCGCGCGCGGCCGTTTCGAAGGCGGCCTGTTCCTGGGCAGGCAAAGGCTCGGCACGGAAGTATTGAGCGTGAGCCTTGCTTTGGCGCAGGGAGAACTCGGCGAAGCTTTCCTGATGTTCGGCCATGGCGGCCAGCACCCGGGCTGAAGGGGTCAAGGATGGATCACGGACTTTCGCCCGTTGCGCGTCCAGTGCCTGGCGATGCGCGTCGCCTCCCTGGCTCTGGTCAAGCAGCGCGGCCAGTGGAGCGATTTTTTCCAGCAGCTCCATGGCCCAGGCCTGCATGTCCACCGATTGGCCCCGGCGCTGCAACTGCAGGCCTGGCTTGCGGCCTTCCTTGACCACGGTCAGGAAGTTGCTCGTGGCGTTGCCGCATTCGTTGTTTTCCAGTTGCGGGCTGTCATTGAGGCCGCAATACAGCAGGAATGCATCGAGGAACCGCGCTTCGGTGAGGTCGATGCCCATCGGCAGGAAGGGGTTGATGTCCAGGCAGCGCACTTCGATGTACTGGATACCCCGCGCCATCAATGCCTGGATCGGGCGCTCGCCGGTGTAGGTCACGCGTTTGGGGCGGATGTTGGAGTAGTACTCGTTTTCGATCTGCAGGATGTTGGTGTTGAGTTGCACCCATTCGCCGTTCTGGTGGGTGCCGACTTCGACGTAGGGCGCGTAGGGGGTCGCCACCGCTTTGCGCAGGCTGTCGGTATAGCTTGCCAGGTCGTTGTAACACGGCGTGAGGCCGGCCTGGGCGTTGCTCTGGTAACCCAGATCACTCATGCGCAGGCTGGTGGCGTAGGGCAGGTACAGGGTGTTCGGGTCCAGTTGTTCCAACTGATGCGGGCGGCCGCGCAGGAAGCCTGCGTCCAGGGCCGGCGAGGCGCCGAACAGGTACATCAGCAACCAACTGTAGCGGCGGAAGTTACGGATCAGCGCGATGTAGGCCGAGGACTGGAAGTCGCGGTCGCTCACGTCGGCGGCTTCGGTCTGCCGCAGCAGCGGCCAGAGTTTTTCCGGCAGGGAAAAGTTGTAATGGATCCCGGCAATGCATTGCATGGTCTTGCCGTAGCGCAGGGCCAGGCCCTTGCGGTAGACGTACTTGAGCCGACCGATATTCGAGGTGCCGTAGTAGGCGATCGGGATGTCCTCTTCCGCCGGCAACGGGCACGGCATCGAAGGGCTCCACAGGTACTCGTCGCCGAGCTTGCTGTAGGCGAACCGGTGGATCTTGTCGAGGCTGGCCAGGGTGTCGGCCGGGTTGGCCAATGCCGGGGTGATGAACTCCAGCAGCGACTCGGAATAGTCGGTGGTGATCTGTTCGTTGGTCAGCGCCGACCCCAACGCCTCGGGATGCGGGGTTTGGGCCAGGTGCCCGTTCTCCGTGACGCGCAGGCATTCACGCTCGATGCCATGCAGGCACTGTTCGAGCAGGGAGAGGTTGGCGCGCTCGCCGAGCAGGGCCAGGCGGCGGTTTAAAAGGTCGCTCAAGTTGAATTCCTTCACGCGTCAGTCGCCCCAATATGGGGGTGGGCAAGACGGTCTACAAGGGTGAAGTTAAAACTGGCGTTTTCGCCTGGTTTTTATGCTGTCATGGACTGATCACCGCAATGTCCTGTGGGAGCGAGCTTGCTCGCGATAGGGCAGTGTCAGTCAACACTCAGGTGACTGATCCGTCGCTATCGCGAGCAAGCTCGCTCCCACAAGGGGATTTCGTCGCCGCATTTGCAGCGCCGAAATTAACCCAAATCGATGACAGGGAGCTATAGCACAGCGAAGGTGCCTTGCGCTTTTGCGACCAACTTGTCGCCCTGGGTAACCTCGGCTTCGACCACCAGGGTGCGTCGCCCTGGATGGATGACCCGGGCGGTGCACATCACTTCGCCGTCGGAGACGGCGCGAATGTAGTTGATCTTGCACTCGATGGTCGCGCTCTGCTGGTCAAAGCCGTGAACACTGGAACAGGCCAGGCCCATGGCAATGTCCACCAGGCTGAACAGCGCGCCGCCGTGCAGTTTGCCGCCGCGATTGCGCAACGGCGGCTCAAGGTTCAGGGCGACCTGCGACACGCCGTCCCCGAGGCTGTGCAGACGGCAGCCGAGCAGTTTGAAAAACCCGCTTTCCACCAACCCGGCCGGCACGTCCATCAGCGTTTCTTCAATTGCTTGGCGTTGGCGAACAGCGAGGCCATGGCGTTGTTCGCCGGGGCGGCCGTGGCGGTTTCCTTGCGCGGTGCGGTGTTCTGCGACTGGCGCGGCGCCGAGCCCGGACGCGCGCCACGGGCCCCATCGATTTTCTCGCCCGGGGTGTCGCTCATGCGCATCGACAGGCCGACGCGTTTGCGCGGGATGTCGACTTCCATGACTTTTACTTTTACCACGTCACCGGCTTTCACGGCCTCGCGCGGGTCCTTGATGAACTTCTCGGACAGGGCCGAGATGTGCACCAGGCCGTCCTGGTGCACGCCGATGTCGACGAAGGCGCCGAAGTTGGTGACGTTGGTCACCACGCCTTCGAGGATCATGCCCGGTTGCAGGTCCTTGAGGTCTTCGACGCCTTCCTGGAACTCGGCGGTCTTGAATTCAGGACGTGGGTCGCGGCCGGGTTTCTCCAGTTCCTGGAGGATGTCGGTCACGGTGGGCAGGCCGAAGGTCTCGTCGGTGAACTTCTTTGGATCCAGGCGCTTGAGGAACGCGGCGTCGCCGATCAGCGAGCGGATGTCGCGGTCGGTCTGCGCGGCGATCCGCTGCACCAGTGGATAGGCCTCGGGGTGAACCGCGGACGAGTCCAGCGGATTGTCACCGTTCATGACGCGCAGGAAGCCGGCGGCCTGTTCGAAGGTTTTTTCACCCAGGCGTGGGACTTTCTTCAATGCCGCGCGGGTCTTGAAGGCGCCGTGCTCGTCGCGGTGGGTAACGATGTTCTGCGCCAGGGTCGCGTTGAGCCCCGAGATACGTGCCAACAGCGCCACCGACGCGGTGTTCACGTCCACGCCCACGGCGTTCACGCAGTCTTCCACCACGGCGTCCAGGCCGCGGGCCAGTTTCAGCTGGGACACGTCGTGCTGGTACTGGCCGACACCGATGGATTTCGGATCGATCTTCACCAGTTCCGCCAGCGGGTCCTGCAGGCGCCGGGCAATGGACACCGCGCCACGGATCGACACGTCCAGGTCGGGGAATTCCTTGGAGGCCAGCTCCGATGCCGAGTAAACCGATGCGCCAGCCTCGGAGACCATGACCTTGGTCATTTTCATCGCCGGGTACTTCTTGATCAGTTCGGCGGCCAGCTTGTCGGTCTCGCGGCTGGCGGTGCCGTTGCCGATGGCGATCAAGTCCACCGAATGCTTGGCACACAGCGCGGCCAGCACGGCCAGGGTCTGGTCCCACTTGTTGTGTGGCACGTGGGGGTAGACGGTGGTGTGGTCCAGCAGCTTGCCGGTGGAGTCCACCACGGCCACCTTGCAACCGGTGCGCAGGCCCGGGTCCAGGCCCAGGGTGGCGCGCGGGCCGGCCGGGGCGGCCAGCAGCAGGTCGTGCAGGTTGTGGGCGAATACGTTGATCGCCTCGGTTTCGGCGTTGTCGCGCAGTTCACCCAGCAGGTCGGTTTCCAGGTGGGTGTAGAGCTTGACCTTCCAGGTCCAGCGCACCACTTCGGCCAGCCATTTGTCGGCGGCGCGGTTCTGGTTCTGGATGCCGAACTGCTGGCCGATCATGCCTTCGCACGGGTGCATGGTGCCGGGCAGCTCATCGCTGACTTTCAGCGCGGAGCTGAGGATACCTTCGTTGCGGCCTCGGAAAATCGCCAGGGCACGGTGCGAAGGCACGCTCTTGAGAGGCTCGTCGTGTTCGAAGTAATCGCGGAACTTCGCGCCTTCCTCTTCCTTGCCGGCGATCACGCGGGCGCTGAGGATGGCTTCCTGCTTGAGGAAGTTGCGCAGTTTTTCCAGCAGGTTGGCGTCTTCGGCGAAGCGCTCCATGAGGATGTACTTCGCGCCTTCCAGCGCGGCCTTGACGTCGGCCACGCCTTTTTCGGCGTTGACGAAACGCGCCGCTTCGGTTTCCGGCGCCAGGGTCGGGTCGTTGAACAGGCCATCGGCCAGCTCGCCGAGGCCGGCTTCCAGGGCGATCTGGCCCTTGGTGCGGCGCTTCTGCTTGTAGGGCAGGTACAAGTCTTCGAGGCGGGTCTTGGTGTCGGCCAGCTTGATGTCGCGTTCGAGCTGCGGGGTCAGCTTGCCTTGTTCCTGGATGCTGGCCAGGATGCTGACGCGCCGCTCGTCGAGTTCGCGCAGGTAGCGCAGGCGCTCTTCCAGATGACGTAACTGGGTGTCATCGAGGCTGCCGGTGACTTCTTTTCGGTAACGGGCGATGAAAGGCACCGTGGAGCCCTCATCGAGTAGCGCGACGGCCGCTTCGACCTGTTGCGGGCGGACGCCGAGTTCCTCGGCGATGCGGCTGTTGATGCTGTCCATAAAACCACCTGACAAATGTGTGAAATCAGGCTCGCCACCACAGAGGTCGGGCTTGGCGAGACTGGTTGAGCGGGCGGGTGCGCGCCGCTGCCTGGGTCAAAAGGCTGCCTGTTGACCCGCGAAATTCAAAAAGTGCTGCCTGAGCCAGGGAAAAAATGAGTCGCCGGGGCCATGATCCGGCCTGTCCTGGCACAAAAGGGCCGCGCATTATAACCAGCGTTCCAGGCTTGGGGGTGCGTCATGGTCTGTAGGCTTGTTGCCCGAATTTCTGTAGGCAGAGGAAAAATCTGCTAACAATGCACACGGGTGCGTATAACGGCAGCTAGGCCATAATGCGCGCCGAGATCAAAGGAGCTTCCTATGAGCAGCACCGCACAAACTGCTGAAGGCGAAAAAATTCTGATTGTTGACGACGATCCCGGGCTGAGCAGCCTGCTGGAGCGCTTTTTCGTCAGCAAGGGCTACCGCGCCCGCACCGTACCCAACACCGAGCAGATGGACCGCCTGCTGGCCCGCGAAGTGTTCAACCTGGTGGTGCTGGACCTGATGCTGCCCGGCGAGGATGGCCTGACCGCTTGCCGCCGTCTGCGCAGCGCCAACAACCAGATCCCGATCATCATGCTCACCGCCAAGGGCGACGAGCTGAGCCGCATCAAGGGGCTCGAACTGGGTGCCGACGACTACCTGGCCAAGCCGTTCAACCCGGACGAGCTGATGGCCCGCGTCAAGGCCGTGCTGCGCCGCCAATCGGCGCCAGTGCCAGGCGCGCCGGGCAGCGAAGACGAGAGCGTGACCTTCGGGGACTACGAGCTGTCCCTGGCCACGCGCGAGCTCAAGCGCGGCGAAGAAGTCCACATGCTCACCACCGGCGAGTTCGCCGTGCTCAAGGCGCTGGTGATGAATGCCCGCCAACCGCTGACCCGCGACAAGCTGATGAACCTGGCCCGTGGCCGTGAATGGGACGCGCTGGAGCGTTCCATCGACGTGCAGATTTCCCGTCTGCGCCGGATGATCGAGCCCGACCCTTCCAAGCCGCGTTACATCCAGACCGTCTGGGGTGTGGGTTATGTCTTCGTGCCGGATGGTGCCGCCAGCAAGTGATCGGCGATTTGTAGGAGCGGGTGGCCTGGCGGGTTGAATGTATTCTTCCAGGCGACTCGCGGTCCGTCATTGTGCGAGCATCGCTCGCTCCTGCAAGTGTGTAGCGGTTATTCATGAAAACCCCCGTTTGGTTCCCCCAGAGTTTCTTTTCCCGCACCCTCTGGCTGGTGCTCATCGTCGTGCTCTTCTCCAAGGCGCTGACGCTGGTGTACCTGTTGATGAACGAAGACGTTCTGGTGGACCGGCAGTACAGTCACGGCGTGGCCTTGACCCTGCGGGCCTATTGGGCGGCGGACGAGACCAATCGAACCAAGATCGCTGAAGCGGCGACGCTGATCCGTGTCGTCGGTGCCGGTGTGCCGGAGGGCGAACAGCATTGGCCCTACAGCGAGATCTACCAGCGCCAGATGCAGGCTGAGCTGGGCGCCGATACCGAGGTCCGCTTGCGCATGCACTCGCCTCCGGCGCTGTGGGTGCGCGCTCCGAGCCTGGGGGATGGCTGGCTGAAAGTGCCGCTGTACCCGCATCCGCTACGCGGCCAGAAGATCTGGAACGTTCTTGGCTGGTTCCTGGCCATCGGCCTGCTGTCGACGGCCTCGGCCTGGATTTTCGTCAGCCAGCTCAACCAGCCGTTGAAGCGCCTGGTCTACGCGGCGCGCCAACTGGGCCAGGGTCGCAGCGTACGACTGCCCATCAGCGACACGCCCAGCGAAATGACCGAGGTCTACCGGGCGTTCAACCAGATGGCCGAGGATGTCGAGCAGGCCGGGCGCGAGCGCGAACTGATGCTCGCCGGCGTCTCCCACGACCTGCGCACGCCGTTGACCCGGCTGCGGCTGTCCCTGGAGCTGATGGGCGAGCACACCGACCTGACCGATGAAATGGTCCGCGACATCGAGGACATGGACGCGATTCTCGACCAGTTCCTGGCGTTCATTCGCGACGGTCGGGACGAGTCGGTGGAAGAGGTGGACCTGACCGAGCTGGTGCGCGAAGTCGCCGCTCCCTATAACCAGGCCGATGAGAAGGTGCATCTGCGCCTGGAGCCGATCCAGCCGTTCCCGCTGCGCCGGGTATCGATGAAGCGGCTGCTGAACAACCTGATCGGCAATGCCCTGAACCATGCCGGCACCGGCGTCGAAGTGGCGGCGTATGTCTCTGGCGACACCAATGCGCCTTACGTGGTGCTGAGCGTCATGGACCGTGGCGCCGGCATCGATCCGTCGGAGTTGGAAGCCATTTTCAACCCCTTCACCCGTGGTGACCGCGCCCGCGGTGGCAAGGGCACGGGCCTGGGCCTGGCCATCGTCAAGCGTATCGCCTCGATGCATGGCGGCAACGTCGAGCTGCGCAATCGCGCCGGCGGTGGGTTGGAAGCACGGGTGCGCTTGCCGTTGGGCTTGATGCTGCCTCGGGATGCGGTATAGCCATCTCTCTCAAGTAAGACAGATAGCTTGTGGGAGCGAGCTTGCTCGCGATGACGGTGTTTCAGTCAACATCAACGTGGCTGAGCCGACGCCATCGCGAGCAAGCTCGCTCCCACAGGGTTTTGTGTTGAGTTAACCCTTGCCCTTGGTGCGGGTCATGTTCGGCCCGCCATTCTTTTCCAGATGCTCGATGATGATGCCGGCCACGTTCTTGCCCGTGGTCGTCTCGATCCCTTCCAGGCCCGGCGAGGAATTGACCTCCATCACCAGCGGCCCGTGATTGGAGCGCAGGATGTCCACGCCCGCGACAGCCAGGCCCATGACCTTGGCGGCGCGCAGGGCGGTCATGCGTTCTTCCGGGGTGATCTTGATCAGGCTCGCGCTGCCGCCGCGATGCAGGTTGGAGCGGAACTCCCCGGGCCTGGCCTGGCGCTTCATCGAGGCGATCACCTTGTCGCCGACCACGAAGCAGCGGATGTCCGCGCCGCCGGCTTCCTTGATGTACTCCTGCACCATGATGTTCTGCTTCAGGCCCATGAATGCCTCGATCACCGACTCCGCCGCCGTCGCGGTTTCACACAGCACCACGCCGATGCCCTGGGTGCCTTCCAGCACCTTGATCACCAGCGGCGCACCGTTGACCATCGCGATCAGGTCGGGAATGTCATCGGGGGAGTGTGCAAAGCCGGTCACCGGCAAGCCGATACCGCGCCGCGACAGTAGTTGCAGCGAGCGCAATTTGTCCCGGGACCGGGCGATGGCCACCGATTCATTCAGGGGATACACCCCCATCATTTCGAACTGGCGCAACACCGCGCAGCCATAGAAGGTCACCGAGGCACCGATGCGCGGGATCACCGCATCGAAGCCTTCCAGCGGCTTGCCGCGGTAATGGATCTGCGGCTTGTGGCTGGCGATGTTCATGTAGGCGCGCAGGGTGTCGATCACCACCATTTCATGGCCACGTTCGGTGCCGGCTTCAACCAGGCGGCGAGTGGAATACAGACGCGGATTACGCGACAGCACAGCGATCTTCATGCAACACCTGTGGCAGAGGTAGTGGACACCGGGAATGCCGGCTTGTCTTGAACGTATTTGGTACCTGGATTGACCACCAACTGGCCGTCGATCAAGGCTTTGGAACCCAGCAGCAGGCGATAGCGCATGGATTTGCGGCAGGCCAGGGTGAACTCGACCCGCCAGACCCGATCACCCAGCGCCAACGTGGTGCTGATCACGTAGCGGACCTGGGCGTGGCCGTTGGAACTCTTGATGGTCTTGCGCGCCACCAGCGGGGCTTCGCAGCGGCGATGGCGCAACTGCACCACCGTGCCGAGGTGTGCGGTGAAACGCACCCACTTCTCGCCATCGCGCTCGAACGGTTCGATGTCCGTGGCGTGCAGGCTGGAGGTGCTGGCACCGGTGTCGATTTTTGCCCGAAGGCCCGCGACTCCCAGATCCGGGAGCGCGACCCACTCGCGCAGACCGACGACGGTCAAATGGTCAAAAGTCTTCAATAAAACAACCTGCGGTCAGTACATCGAATCGTGGACTCCGCGAATCGCGGTATTCACGCAGAATAATCACAAAATGGCGACAGTTATCTACCCGCCTGCGCGCTCACCGATTTATACATCCCGTCCGATGGAGCGGTCTGGCAGCATTCTATCCGTCGGGCCGGATTCGTGCGCCCGTCAAAAACGGTAGTACAGTTCTGACCATTGGCAGTGGAGAGGAATTGCAGTGGCACAAAAAAAGGAAGAGGACGACAAGGTCCGTCTCGATAAATGGTTGTGGGCGGCGCGTTTCTACAAGACGCGCGCGCTCGCCAAGGCCGCCATCGAAAGCGGAAAGGTCCATCACCGCGGGGAGCGTTGCAAGCCGGGCAAGGAACCGCGTGTCGGCGATGAATTTGTCATCCGCACCGGGTTCGATGAGAAAACCGTGGTGGTCGAAGCCCTGTCGATCGTGCGTCGCGGGGCACCGGAGGCCCAGGCGCTGTATCACGAAACCGAAGCGAGCATCGCCAAGCGCGAAGCCGCGGCTGCGCAACGCAAGGCGGGGGCCCTGGGTGTCAGCACCGATGGCAAGCCAAGCAAGAAGCAGCGTCGGGACCTGTTCAAGTTTCGGGGCGACAATAGCGAGTAAGCACTGGTGGGGTGCCAATCAGTGATGCGAATGGAGTGCAGATTGTGGCGAGGGGATTTATCCCCGTTGGACTGCGCAGCAGTCCGTTACATTTTTCGTCTGTTTGCCTGTTTGCGCTTGTTCCATTTTTGGGGCTGCTACGCAGCCCAGCGGGGATAAATCCCCTCGCCACAGGAGCGGGAGCAAGCTTCCTCGCCACGATGCTTATCAGCGATTGCGCCGACCTCTTCCCGTCAGCCAGGTCCTCACCTTGCTTGGAACCCACCCTGATTGCCCATAAAATGCCTGTCATCCATTGTCATCACCTCAGATACCAGACTCTATGACTGATTTACCGGACACCGATTACACCCAACGTTTCATCTTCGATGACAGCGACGCCCGCGGCGAGCTGGTGGCGTTGGAGCGTAGCTACGCCGAAGTCCTTGCCAAGCACCCCTATCCAGAGCCGGTCGCGCAACTGCTCGGCGAACTGATGGCAGCGGCGGCGTTGCTGGTCGGCACCCTGAAGTTCGATGGCCTGCTGATTCTCCAGGCCCGTTCCGAAGGCCCTGTGCCGCTGCTGATGATCGAGTGTTCCAGTGAACGCGAGATCCGCGGCCTGGCGCGCTATGACGCCGAGCAGATCGCGCCCGACGCGACCCTGGCCGACCTGATGCCCAATGGCGTGCTGGCCCTCACGGTCGATCCGACCCAGGGCAAGCGCTACCAAGGTATTGTCGATCTCGACGGCGCGACCCTGGCCGAATGCTTCACCAACTACTTCGTCATGTCCCAGCAGACCAACACCCGTTTCTGGTTGTACGCCGACGGGCGGCGTGCCCGCGGCCTGCTGCTGCAACAATTGCCTGCCGACCGCATTCGTGACCCCGAGGAACGCGACGCCAGCTGGCAGCACATCACCGCGCTGGCCAGCACCTTGAGCGCCGATGAACTGCTCGGCCTGGACAACGAAACCGTGCTTCATCGCCTTTACCACGAAGAGGCCGTGCGCCTGTTCGACGGCCAGCCGTTGCGCTTCCAATGCAGTTGCTCCCGTGAACGTTCCGGCAATGCGCTGGTCAGTCTGGGTCTGGAAGATGCGCAGCAGTTGGTGATCGAGCACGGTGGCGCCATCGAAATCGATTGCCAGTTCTGCAACGAGCGCTACCTGTTCGACGCGGCGGACATTGCTCAATTGTTCGCCGGTGCGGGTGTCGACACACCGTCAGATACTCGTCACTAAAACGGTTCAGCGCAGGTAAATCTCCTGGCAAACGCCGGATTTACGCCGTACTGACGGGAGGGCCCTACTCTTTTTGGGCATTTCTGGCATAATCCGGCCCACTTTTTTCGGGTAGTAGTGCGCGACTTCCTACTACAAAACGTTTGGAGCACTCGGCCACGGGCCGACGGGGAATCTCATGACGCAAGCCAATAACGCCGTGTACACCGATCTGAGTGTCGATGAACTGGTCAAAGAAGCCCTGAATCGCGGTGAAGGCGAGCTTGCCGATACCGGCGCACTGGTTGTTCGTACCGGTCATCGTACCGGCCGTTCGCCAGTCGACCGTTTCATTGTTGAAGAGCCAACCACCCAGGACGCCATTGCCTGGGGCCCGATCAACCGCAAGTTCCCGGCCGACAAGTTCGATGCCCTGTGGAACCGTGTCGAGGCCTACCTGGGCGAGCGCGAGCGTTTTGTCTCCCATGTGCATGTAGGTTCCGATCCTGCGCACTACCTGCCGGTCAAGATGACCACCGAGACCGCCTGGCACAACCTGTTCGGCCGCTGCCTGTTCATCAACCCCGAGCAGTACAACGCCGGTGGCAAGGATGAGTGGCAGATCATCAACGCGCCAAACTTTGTCTGCGAGCCTGAGCGTGACGGCACCAACTCCGATGGCACCGTGATCATCAATTTCGCGGCCAAGAAAGTGCTGATCGCCGGCATGCGCTACGCCGGTGAAATGAAAAAAGCCCTGTTCTCCGTACAGAACTTCCTGCTGCCGGCTGCTGACGTGCTGCCGATGCACTGCGCCGCCAACATGGGCGAAGAGGGCGATGTGACCCTGTTCTTCGGCCTGTCGGGCACTGGCAAGACCACCCTTTCCGCCGACGAAAGCCGTTACCTGATCGGCGACGACGAGCACGGCTGGGGCGTGGGCGTGGTCTTCAATATCGAAGGCGGTTGCTATGCCAAGTGCATCGACCTGTCCGAGAAGAACGAGCCGGTGATCTGGAAAGCCATCCAGCACGGCGCCGTACTGGAAAACGTGGTCCTGGACCCGGTCACCAAGAAAGCCGACTACGCCGACGACAGCCTGACCCAGAACAGCCGCGCAGCCTACCCGCGTGAACTGATCGAAAAACGCGCACCGAAGAACCTCGGTGGCGAGCCAAACGCCGTGATCTTCCTGACCTGCGACCTGACCGGCGTACTGCCACCAGTGTCGATCCTCAGCGAAGAGCAAGCCGCCTACCACTTCCTGTCCGGCTACACCGCACTGGTGGGTTCGACCGAAATGGGTTCGGGCAGCGGCATCAAGTCGACCTTCTCCACCTGCTTCGGCGCCCCGTTCTTCCCGCGTCCTGCCGGTGAATACGCTGAACTGCTGATCAAGCGTATCCGTGGTTTCGGCTCCAAGGTCTACCTGGTCAACACCGGCTGGACCGGTGGTGGCTACGGCGTTGGCAAGCGCTTTAACATCCCGACCACCCGTGCGGTGATCGCGGCCATCCAGAGCGGCGCGCTGATCGGTGCTGAAACCGAACACCTGGACATCATCAACCTGGACGTGCCGCTGGCGGTTCCAGGCGTCGAAACTGGCTTGCTGAACCCACGCAACACCTGGGCTGACAAGGCTGCCTACGACGAAGCGGCCAAGGCACTGGCCGGTCTGTTCACCGAGAACTTCAAGAAGTTCGACGTGAGCGACGCCATCAAGGCCGCTGGCCCGCAGCTGTAAGGCTCGGACAGCGTAAAAAAACCGCCCTTCGGGGCGGTTTTTTCATGGGGGTGATTTGTTCGAGAAGTGAAAGGCGGGCGCCATGGTTTCCTGCTCGCGCCTGGACAGTCCCAGGAAACCGCTGCGATAAAGCCTTCACCGACTTTCGAGCATCCTGGAAAAGTTAATCAGACTGTCAGGATGTTGCAGGTCCAGCTACTGGGGTTTCGATAGCCAGAATGGGCGGCTCTTCTGGGATTTCCATGCATCCGCCCAGTAGCAGGGACAGGATCAAGGTGGTGGGTAAGGCGAGTTTGTACGACATGGTCATTCCCTTTTTTCCAAGTTTGCGAGCCGCAGGCGTCTTGCCGTTGGCGGTTTCGGTGCAATGTGTTTGCTAGGTTTTTGTTCAGTCCGTCATGTGTTCAGGCCGGCGTAACGAGGCTGCCTCAAGGTCCATCAACCCTCTGCCATAGGCTTCGCTGTTGGCATAGATACCCGAGCGGTTGGCCGTCGCCAGGAGGTGTTCACGGACTTGTTGCGGGCTGAGTGCTGGATACAGGCTTTGTAGCGCCGCGAGCGCGCCACTGACTAAGGCGGCGGCCGGCGATGTGCCGGCGGTTTGCACGTAGCGACCGTCCTTGCCTACGGTGAGCAGCCCGGCCTCTGCGCCTGTGTCGCCGCCGGGGACCGCGATGCACCAGGCGGCTGCAACGCCGCAATAGTTGGATTTTCCATTGATGGCACTGCCGTCGTTTTTCAATGCAACGACCGCGATCCAACCCTTCTCCAGTTCGGGGAGCGCCCGCGGCAATCCAGGTTCGGCAAGGGGCTCACGCTTGAGTTCGTTACCCGTCGGGAAGATAAATACGGCACCGTCGGATACCAGTTTCCGGGCGACCGCCAAGGCGTCGGGCATCACCTGGTTGTAGCGTGCCTCAGTGATTTCGGTTGCCGGGATGGCATTGGCCCAGGAGTTGTTGAACAGGCGAGCACCTTTGTCGAATCCGCTTTGCCAGGATTGGGCAATGTTGTTATCGAAGAAAAACGGCTCGTTGTCGTCGCCGAAACGAAAGGGTACCAACCGGGCATTGAAGGCGATGCCATGCATGCCTTGGCCATCCTTGTTGGCGGCGAGGATGCCGGCCATTTGCGTGCCGTGGCCGACTCGGTCAAGCGTGCCGGCGCGCCCCTCGACATAGTCGAACCCGGGGTCGGCCAGCCTGCCTTCGAACTCCTTCAGTTGGGTGTTGAGCCCCGAGTCGACCAGCGCCACCACGACGTCCTGGCCGGTGCCGCCGCGGGCGTATAAAGCCGAGGCCTTTACCACTGCCAAGCCTTGTTGGGCGAAATATTCCGGTGTTTCGAACGTGGTCGGCTCAGCGCCAGATCGTTCGGGAGGGGTCAGGCAACCGGCCAACAGCGAGGCCGACGCAAGCATGAGCGCGCGTAATGCGGTAGATGGATGTGGCATGGTTCAGTCCTTGAACAGAGTTCTGGGCGCCAAGCTTCCTGGCCCGACGCAACGTATGTAGACGGCGACCTTAACGCGCAAACGGAACGGGAGCGAAGCATCAAAATGCCCGAACTTGTAACGCCTCATGGCGAGGCGGAAGGCCCCTCACGCGGTATCTCCAGTAGCGTTTCTGCCCCCGACCTATTCTCGAGTCGCCGCTTTGTCCCGCAGGCTGAGGCAGCACGGCCGTCAAATTGCTGTTCATTGCAATAAGGAGGAACGATCCCACAACAGTCTAGGAAGCGTCTGCTAAGCGTTCTCTCGGTTGCTCGGTAAGGTTCGTCACACCCTTTCAAATCCGGGTAGATACGGCCGGGCAAGGACGAACGATGAGTAAAGGAAAACCCGGTGAGCCCCAGGTCTGGGAGCGCCATGGTGGCGACTGGGGCTATAGGAGGCTGCGGGATATGACCCCAGCCGAGCTGGCCAAGCGCGAAGTCGATCAACAACGCCACGACGCCATGCTCGGCAGGCAGGACGCTTACATGAAGGCGCGTCTGGCCCAACTACACCAAGAGCACGCTCCCGCCATACGAGGCTGCGTATTCACCAAATCCTGCAAGTTGCCCGATGCGGTTATCGACTACTGCAATCCAACCGGCTACATCCCTACGGAGCTTGTGAAAGAGTACGGCACGGTGACGCTGCTGGGTGGGCGCCAGGTAGATGAGTCGGGACGCGTACCGCTGAAAAGAATCACCGGTGCGTTGCCGGCCAGCTTCGGAACGTTCGCCTTGGGCGGGACGGCATTGAGCGCAATCGGTACAGGCACCAGTGCCGCTGTCGGCGCGATCTCCGCACCTGTGGCGGCGGGTACGCTGCTGGGCCTGGTGGGCTTGCTGGCGCCTACCAGCCTGGGTGACGGCTCACTCTACACCGAAGATCAATTGCGCTCCTTGGAACAAGCTCGCACCCGTGTGCGCTTGCATATCGAAACCCGAGCCGACGGGACGTTGAAAGGGTATGGCTACAACACCCAGGCGCGGCCCGACTGGGAAATGATTCCGGTGGTGACTTTCCAGGTTCGCGGCGACCTCTATGTCGCGGACTTTGGCGATGGGGTCGAATTGATCTGGACGCCAGCGCAGGATCCTTCGGCGACGCTGGGAATACCGGCCTTGGAGGCCGCTCCCCAGGCCCCACCTATCTGGATCTTTCCACCGACTCCTGCGGCGGACAGCATTATCGTCAATCCGATTTATCCACCGGAGTACAAGGATTTCATTCTTGTGTTTCCAGCGGATTCCGGGGTTTCGCCGCTGTACATAGTTTTTAGTGTTCGGCGTAAAGGGTTGCCGGACGTAGGGCATGATTACCATGTCGCACCCAAGGTGACGGAGATTGCAGGGTTCCCAGACTTAAGAGTTGTTAAAAAGAAGACTCCTCGCCAGGGAGGCGGCGGCTTTCGAGAGCGGTGGGCCGATAAAAAAGGCAGAATAATTTATGAGTGGGATTTCATGCACGGCGAACTTGAGGCATACCGTGCGAGCGATGGAAGTCATTTGGGGGCCTATGATTATTTAACGGGCGAGCAAATTGATGGTCCCAAACCAGATCGTAATATCAAAAAATATTTGTGAGGGAATGATGGGTTTAAAACTCAAATTGGATTGGTACGACAAGGAAACCGAGCTTGGTGAGGGGCGTGAGTACACCAAGGATTTTGGCGATGATCCTTGGGTGATGGATGCTCTCGGTGTTCCGGTCGAGGATAATATAAATGTAGGCGGTTTTAACGTGATTGATGAGTGGGTCGCAATATTGCAACCCCATTTTGAACACGTTCTTGATTTGTCTGGCTACGACTATCAAGTGTCATTTGATTATCGGGATGTTTGGTGAGCATAAATTAAACTCTGTTCAGCTTGCTTGCATCACACGCTGTAAACAAACCAAGTTCACATTAAACCTGGGGCGTCGGGCCATGCTCTACACAGTTGAAGCTTTTTACAATAATACTGGGTTGCTCGCTTTTGAAGAGAGGGTTCCCGAGGGTTATGACGAGGTTCTGAGGGGGATTATGGGCTGGGCTACTGATCAGCAAGGGTGGGAGGGCTATGATTTGACAAGGTATCAGCTTGAAAGCTTAGAAACGATATTGGGGAAAAGTATTTATGATCCTGTTCTTCTTTTTCAAATGAGTTGTAGTTGTCATGCTTAGTAAGCTGCATAGTTGATGTTTTTTAGGGGATTAAGTGTCTGCTGAAAAGCTTTAGCAGATTAGGCGGGTGATGAAAATGGAAGAGAAGTTGGGGAGTGGGGAAAATTTCAGTGTGCTGGGTTTTTTCCAGGTAAGGAGGGTGTAGTATTTGAGCAATGCATCCACTTGTCGGTGGAACAGCTTATGCCTGTGATGCAATGGGGAGTTGCCGAAAATCACGTTGGCGCGGACTTTAAGCTTTCTGCAAAGCAAGTGTTGGAAAGTGAAACGGTTGGGAAGGATAACCTTCTCCAAGGAATTGGATCTTTACTTAACGTCGTATGGTTGACTATCTTCTGGTTATGGTAAAGCGAGGGTATCCATCTGATGAATGCCCGCCATCACACGAATAAATTTCAAAAAAAGTCTCACGCTGACTAAGGTGAAGGCTGTCTTTGGATCGCCAACAAGAGAGCAAAAATGAGCCAGACACCCTTCGATATTCAGCGCGCCGCCGTGGTCGGTGCAGGCACCATGGGGCGGGGCATTGTGATGTGCCTGGCCAATGCCGGAGTGGCGGTGCAGTGGGTCGACAACAATCCACAGATGCTTGAGCAGGCTCTGGTCGCGGTGGCTGAGACCTACGCCCATGGTGTGCGTCAGGGACGTATTGACCAGGGCGAAGCCGATGCCCGGATCGCGCGGGTCACCCGCGCAGACGACTACACGGCAATCCGCGACGTGGACCTGGTGATCGAGGCGGTGTACGAAAACCTTGATCTCAAGCAAAGCATCTTCCGTGAGCTCGATAGCCTGCTCAAACCCGAGGCGATCCTGGCA
This sequence comes from Pseudomonas chlororaphis, assembly GCA_001023535.1. Taxonomy (NCBI): domain Bacteria; kingdom Pseudomonadati; phylum Pseudomonadota; class Gammaproteobacteria; order Pseudomonadales; family Pseudomonadaceae; genus Pseudomonas; species Pseudomonas chlororaphis. Next base: position 1,547,752 of record CP011020.1, on the reverse strand, counting down.
AGCAACACCTCGGCGCTGGACATCGACGCCATCGCGGCCGTCACCGGCCGCCCCGGCCAAGTCCTGGGGCTGCACTTCTTCAGTCCGGCGCACATCATGAAACTGCTGGAAGTCGTTCGCGGTGCCCAAACGTCCCAGGCCGTGCTGGAGGCGGCGCTGGCGTTGGGCAAGCGCATGGGCAAGGTCAGCGTGGTCTCGGGCAATTGCCACGGTTTCATCGGTAACCGGATGCTCCACCCTTATGTGCTGGAGGCTCGCAAGATGCTGCTGGAGGGCGCATTCCCTCATCAAGTGGATGCGGCCTTGCAAGGCTTCGGCTTTGCCATGGGCCCGTTCCGCATGTATGACGTGGTTGGCATCGACCTGGAATGGCGGGCTCGCGAGTTGGCGGGCAAAGGTCAGGATGCGCCCGAGGTGCAAGTGGACAACCGCTTGTGCGAGCTGGGCCGGTTCGGCCAGAAAAGCGGCAATGGGTACTATCACTATGAACCTGGCAGCCGTCAGGCCGAACAGGATGTCGAGGTCGACGCGCTGGTGCAGGAGGTCAGCGAAGCACTGGGTTTCCAGCGTCGCGAGATCAGCCACGAGGAAATCCTGGAGCGCTGCTTGCTGGCGTTGGTCAACGAAGGGGCGAAGATCCTGCAGGAAGGCATTGCCGCGTCGGCCCACGACATAGACCTGGTTTACCTCAACGGCTATGGCTTTCCCGCAGACAAGGGCGGGCCGATGGCCTGGGCGGACAGCCAAGGGCTTGAAGACATTCATGCTCGCCTGCTGGCGCTCGAGACGAGGCAGGGCGACCATTGGCAGCCTGCACGCCTGATCGGCGAACTGGCCATGCAGGGCAAGGGTTTTGCCCAACGCTAGGCCGCCGCTCCCGTGAACCCTTCGACAATCGCAAAGGACACCTGATGCCGCAACGTAGCGAATACCCGCATCTGCAAGCCATCACCACGCGCTGGCACGACAATGATGTGTACGGTCACGTCAACAACGTCACCTACTACAGCTTCTTCGACACGGCGGTGAACACCTACCTGATCGAAGTGGGCGGCCTGGATATCCATGAAGGGGACGTGGTGGGGTTCGTGGTGAGTTCGGCCTGCGATTACTTTGCGTCGATCGCCTTTCCAGACCGGATCGAAATCGGCTTGCGGGTAGGCAAGCTGGGCAGCAGTTCAGTGCAGTATGAATTGGCGGTCTTCAAGGTGGGCGAGGAGGAGGCCTGTGCGGCGGGGCGCTTTGTCCACGTGTTCGTGGACCGGGTGTCGAATCGCCCCGTGGCCATTCCAGACCGGTTACGCGGGGCGATGGAGCGACTGCTGGTCTGAAACGAAAAATCGCAGCGTGCGATCAGGCGCTGGGGGAGCGCTGCGCAGGCTGCGATTTTTATCGCTGTAGCAATCAGCGATCAGTCGCGGTAGTGGTGGCGATGCTTGCGATGCCCGTAGGCATGGCCGCGGCCGGGGTGACCGTCACGGTAGTAGCGGCGATCGCCACGGCGCCCTTCATAGCGACGATCATCGTCGTCGTCCTTGCCCATGTAGTTACCCAGCGCGCCGCCGGCGCCACCGCCCGCTGCCGCGCCGATCAGGCTGCCGGTGCTGCCGCCGACACTGCGACCAACCACGTTACCGCCGGCTGCGCCCAGTGCGCCGCCGATGGCTGCTTCGCCACGGCTGTGTTTGTCTGCGCCAACTGCACTACCACCCGCGCCGCCCAGGGCTGCGCCGATAGTGGAGCCGGTGTTGCCGCCCAGGGACTGGCCGACGACCGAACCCAAAACCCCGCCCAATGCGCCGCCAACGCCTGCTTCGGCAGTACCGCCAGCAGAAGCGATGCCACTGACCAGGCCAAGGGACAACAAGAGAATGGAGGAGAACTTCATAGAGGAGCCTCAAAGGGATGACGGCGCGATCCTGAGGCTGGCTTCGCTTGGTGACAATCGAAATCCGACGAGTAGCACGACTTGTGCACAATTCTCTAAGTTATTGTTTTTAGGGCGGAACTTAAGGTGTTTTGGCCGGTCTTTAGCTACTTCAGACAGGCCGTTTTCTTAGGAAAACGGCCTTTTTCGTGGGCGCTGGAAAATTCCCGTGGCGAGGTCGCAGGCGTCCTCGCCACCGGTTTGATCAGGCCGACTTGGCCAGGATCAGGCCATTCTCGCTCGCCGCTTCCAGGCGGATCGCCACGAACTTCGACGTCGGCGTGTGGCTTTCGTCACCGGTGCTTTCCAGCGGCACCAGGGGGTTCACTTCCGGGTAATAGGCCGCGGCCTGCCCGGCGGGAATGTCGAACGCGAGCAGGGTGAAGCCTTTGACCCGACGCTCGCGGCCATCATCCCAGAGCGAGACGATATCGGCCTTCTGCCCTGGCTTGAAGCCCAGGCGAATGATGTCCGCCTCGTTGACGAACAACACGTCCCGCTGGCCCTTCACGCCACGATAACGGTCGTCGAGGCCGTAGATGGTGGTGTTGTACTGATCGTGGGAGCGCATCGATTGCATGATCAGGTCGGGCTGTTGGCCGGTGGAGCGAGTGCGTTCATGCACCAGGTCGGCCGGCAGCAGGTTGGGTTTGAAATTGGCCCGGCCCGAGGCAGTGTTCCAGCGACGCGCGCCGGCGCTGTTACCCAGGTAGAAACCACCGGGGTTCTGCAGCTTTTCGTTGAAGTCCTTGAAGCCCGGCACCGTGTCGGCGATCAGCTCGCGAATGCGGTTGTAGTCGGCCGCCAGCCAGTTCCAGTCCACCGGACGGCTGCCCAGCGTGGCGGCGGCGATGCCGGCGATGATCCAGGGTTCGGAGCGCATCTGGTTGGACAATGGCTGCAACTGGCCCTTGGAGGCGTGGACCATGCTGAAGGAGTCTTCGACGGTGACTGCTTGCGCGCCTTCGGTTTGCAGGTCGATGTCGGTGCGGCCCAGGCACGGCAGGATCAGCGCTTCTTTCCCGTGGGCCAGGTGGCTGCGGTTGAGCTTGGTGCTGATCTGCACGGTCAGGTCGCAGTTGGCCAGGGCCTCGAAGGTCCGACGGCTGTCTGGCGTGGCCTGGGCAAAGTTGCCGCCCAGGGCGATGAAGACTTTCGCCTCGCCGTTGGCCATGGCATGGATCGCCTCGACCACGTTGTGGCCATATTCGCGCGGTACCTTGAACTGGAAGCGCCGCTCCAGCGCGTCGAGGAAGGCCGTCGGCGGGCGTTCGTTGATGCCCATGGTGCGGTCGCCCTGGACGTTGCTGTGGCCGCGTACCGGGCACAGGCCAGCGCCTGGCCGGCCGATGTTGCCGCGCAGCATCATCAGGTTGGCGATTTCCTGGATGGTCGCTACCGAATGGCGATGCTGGGTGATCCCCATCGCCCAGCACATGATCACGTTCTTGCTCTTGGCGTACATGCGCGCCGCTTGCTCGATTTCCACCAGGGACAGGCCCGATTGCTCGACGATCTGTTCCCACGGCGTGTCGTCGACCACGGCCAGGTAATCCAGCACGTTGACGCTGTGTTCATTGAGGAACGCGTGGTCGAACACCGCTGGAGCGCCGGCTTTCTGGGCGTCACGCTCCCATTGCAGCAGGAACTTCGCCATGCCGCGCAGGATCGCCATGTCGCCACCCAACGCCGGGCGGAAATAGGCGGTGTTGGTCGGTTTGTCGCCGTTGGTGAGCATTTCGAACGGGTGCTGCGGATGCTGGAAACGCTCCAGGCCGCGCTCCTTGAGCGGGTTGATGCACACCACCTGGGCGCCGCGCTTCACGGCTTCGCGCAGCGGTTCGAGCATCCGTGGGTGGTTGGTGCCGGGGTTCTGGCCCCAGACGAAAATGGCGTCGGCGTGCTCGAAGTCGTCGAAGGTCACCGTGCCCTTGCCCACGCCTACGCTCTGGGACAGCGCCACGCCGCTGGCTTCGTGGCACATGTTCGAGCAGTCGGGGAAGTTGTTGGTGCCGTAGGCGCGGACGAACAATTGATACAGGTAGGCCGCTTCGTTGCTGGCCCGGCCCGAAGTGTAGAACTCGGCCTGGTTCGGGTTGGAAAGCCCTTGCAGGTGCTTGCCGATCAGGGCGAACGCCGCTTCCCAGCCGATGGGCGTGTAGCGATCGGTCTCGGCGTCGTAGCGCATCGGCTCGGTCAGGCGGCCCTGGTATTCGAGCCAGTAGTCACTTTGCTCCAACAGCGAGGTCACGCTGTGCTTGGCGAAGAAGGCCGCATCGACGCGGCGCTTGGTGGCTTCCCAGTTCACCGCCTTGGCACCGTTCTCGCAAAACTTGACCATGCCGCTTTCCGGCGAGTCACCCCATGCGCAGCCCGGGCAGTCGAAACCACCGTTCTGGTTGGTCTTGAGCATCATGCGGATATTTTTCAGCGCGTTATCGCTGGTCAACCAGGCTTGGGCGACGCTGATCAGCGCGCCCCAACCACCGGCCGGGCCCTTGTAGGGCTTGTAGCGCGGAACGGGTTTCTGGTCGGCTTGTTGATGATTGCTCACGCGTGATTCTCCATCGCAGGGCTGTAGACCCGCGGCGCACTTTTTTGCGGCAGGTGGATAAGGTTGAGGTTGTGTTGACGGGCCCATTGCACGGCAAGGCCGGTGGGCGACGACAGGCTGACCAGGGTCTGGATGCCGGCCCGCAGCACTTTCTGGATCAGTTCGAGGCTGCAACGGCTGGTGACGATCGCCACGCCACCGGTGACCTGGATCCGTTGCCGGACCAATGCACCGATCAGCTTGTCGAGGGCGTTGTGCCGGCCAATGTCTTCGCGGCCCAGCAACAGTTCGCCCTGGGCGTTCATGAACAGCGCGGCGTGAACCGCACCGCAGTATTGGCCCAGTGGCTGGAACTGGCCGATGCGCTGACGCAGGCCTTCGAGCCATGGCGCGGGCGGCAACGCGGCACCGGGCAAGACCTTGAGGTTCGGCAGCGCCTGTTCCAGCGCTTCCACGCCGCATAATCCGCAGCCGCTGGTGCCCGCCAACTGCCGGCGTTGCTGCTTGAGGTTCCAGAACGCGCGGTTGGCGATGGTCACCTGGGCAGACTGGGCCGAACCACTGCCGCTCAGTTGCAGGTCGTAGATGTCGGATGCGTCTTCGATGATGCCGCTGCCCAGGCTGAAACCGACGATGAAGTCTTCCAGGTCGGTGGGGGTGACCAGCATCACGGCCTGGCTGATGCCGTTGTAGGCGATCGCCAACGCCACTTCCTCGGCCAGCGCGGCGCTGTCGGCTTGGGAGTGGTCCAGGTTGACGTATTGATAGCTCTGGCTCGCGGTGGGCACGGGTGCTTGCACCGCGGGCACCGGGCAGGCCGGAGGCTTGGTTTTCATGACATCACCGATGTGTGGAATAGTGACAAGACTAAATGCGGCAATCTGCCACGTCTAATCGCTATTACTGATCTATCAATAGATGACGTCGATCAAGAAGCTGTCGCTGATTTCTGATAGAGCGCGAAACAGGCTTCCGCCAGCGCCGAGCGGGGGGCGCCACGCCGCATGATCATCCCCAGCGGCACCAGGGTGTGCGCGCTGTCGATGGGTTGGATGCGCAAGTCTTCGGTGAGGACGTCCAGGCCGCTGTCCAGCGGCATTACCGCGCAGCACAGCCCGCCGTGCACCGCTTGCAACAATTGATGCACGGCGTCGGTTTGCAGCAGCGGTTGCGGCGTGAGGCCCCGGCTGTGGAAGTGGTAGTCGATGGACTGGCGAAAATGCATGCCGCTGGTGAGCATGCCCAACGGCAGTTCAATCAACGCTTGCCAGCTCAGCGCCTGTTCGCCGAAGAAGAAATACCGCTGGTCATACAGCAGGCCCATGCGGGTCTGGCTGAAGGGCAAGGCCTCGAAGCGTTCGTTGTCCAGGCGTTCCAGGTAGGAAATGCCCAGGTCGATGCGGTTGTTCGCCAGTTGTTCGAGAATCTGTTCGGAGCTCAGGGACGACAATTCGAAACGCAGGTTGGGGTGCTCGTCGTGCAGGCGCTGCATCATCGACAGCGGGTCGAAGTCCGACAACGGCACCACGCCCAGGCGCAGCGTACCCGCCAGGTTGCCGCGACAGGCCGCCGCCTCCGCCAGCAGGCCGTCATGGGCGGCCAGCACCGTGCGTGCCCAGGCCAGCACCCGCTCTCCCGGGGCAGTGAAGCCTTCGAAGCGCTGGCCGCGGTTGACCAGTGGCAGGCCGAGTTCTTCCTCGAGGCTGCGCAGGCGCATCGACAGGGTGGGCTGGGTGATGTGGCAGCGGGCGGCGGCTTGGCCGAAATGACGGGTTTCATCCAGGGCGATGAGAAATTTCAGCTGCTTGATGTCCATCTTCGCTCCAGCGCGCGGGAAGATTCGGATTCTAGCGCTTGTGCGTGACGGGGTCATTGGTCGGCTTGGCGTCGGGTTCGCCTGGCTTGGTCTAGTCTTTGGCGTCTGGATACCTAATCAAGGAGCGTGTGCCATGAGTCTTTTTAGCTTTGTGAAGGAAGCAGGTGAAAAGCTGATCGACCTGCTGACGCCTGGCAATGCTGATGCGAGCGAGCAGTTGAAAGAACACATCAACAAGGTCGGTCTCGGTAATCCGAATGTGCATGCCACCATCGAAGGCGATACCGTCACCGTCACCGGTGAAGTGGCAAGCCAGGAAGAGAAGGAAAAAATCCTGTTGGCGGTGGGCAATATCGCCGGTGTCGGCAGTGTCGACGACCAGATCACCGTCACCGGTCCGGTGGCCCAGGCGGCACGTTTCGTCACGGTGAAAAAAGGTGACACCCTCAGTGCGATCGCCAAGGCCGAGTACGGGGATGCGAACAAGTACAACAAGATCTTCGAAGCCAACAAACCGCTGCTGTCGCACCCGGACAAGATCTATCCGGGGCAGGTGTTGCGTATTCCTGAGTAACCGATACCTGTGGCGAGGGCGCTTGTTCCCGCTCGGCTGCGTAGCAGTCGCATTTTTGGAGAGCGCTGCGCACTGGAGCGCCAGCCCGGTCCAGCGGGAGCAAGCGCCCTCGCCACATTGATCGCGTCAGAGCCCTTCGATGAGCGTTCGGTAATCCACCAACGCCGCGAATTCACCCGTGTCCTTCGGCCCTTTGCGGCTGTCCGGTTCGCTGACGGCCAGCAGGTGCGCCACGCCGAAATCCCGGGCGCTTCGCAGCACCGGCAAGGTGTCGTCGATGAACAGGCTGCGGGCCGGGTCGAAGTTGAGGTCGGCTTGCAAGGCGTCCCAGAATTGCCGGTTTTCCTTGGGGAAGCCGTAGTCATGTGAGCTGATCAGGCGCTCGAAGTAGGGCGCCAACTCGATGCGTTCCAGCTTCAGGGACAGCGAATCGCGGTGGGCATTGGTGATCATCACCACCCGCTTGCCCGCCTGCTTGATGGCCGCCAGGAAGGTATCGGCGTCCGGACGCAAGGCTATCAGGTGAGCGGTTTCCAGTTTCAATTCGCGCACCGGCAATTTCAGCTCGGTGCTCCAGAAATCCAGGCAATACCACTGCAACTGGCCAGCGTTGCGCTCGAACAGCGGTTGCAGCTCCATCTCGGCCATCGCCCGGCTCACGCCGTGCAGTTCGGCGTAGCGCTGGGGCAGGTGTTCCATCCAGAAATGGTTGTCGTAATGCAGGTCCAGCAAGGTGCCGTCCATGTCCAGCAGCACCGTGTCGATCTCGTGCCAGGGCAGCAAGGCCATAAAACTTCTCCAGCGGTAATCGGATATCCGACACAAACAATCAGAATAGGCCGGGTATAGTAGCCCGCTATCGCCCAGGGAGCCGTATATGCGCCAGAAACCCACCATACTCGATCGCCGCATCGTCGCCACCAGCCGTCTGTTCTGCGTGGAAGAGCTGAAGCTGCGTTTTTCCAACGGCGTGGAGCGCGCCTACGAACGCCTGGCGAGCAAGGGTGCGGGTTACGGCGCGGTGATGATCGTGGCGATGCTCGACGCCGACCACGCGGTGCTGGTGGAAGAGTATTGCGGTGGCACCGATGCCTATGAGCTGTCCCTGCCCAAGGGCTTGATCGAGCCGGGTGAGGACGTGCTGGCGGCGGCCGAGCGCGAGCTCAAGGAAGAGGCTGGCTTCGGCGCGCGTCAGTTGGAACACCTGACCGAACTGTCGCTGTCGCCGGGCTACATGAGCCAGAAGATCCAGGTGGTGTTGGCGACCGACCTGTACGAAGAACGGCTGGAGGGCGATGAGCCCGAGCCGATGCGCGTGGACAAGGTCAACCTGCATGAACTCTCGGCCCTGGCGCAAAACCCGCAATTCACCGAGGGGCGTGCCCTGGCGGCGCTGTACCTGGCCCGTGACCTGCTGACCCAACGCGGAGCCTTTTTTTCATGAATTTCCCTCATCCCCTGATGGCCCCCGTGGTGGCGCTGGCGCTCAAGGCCGGCGAGGCGATCCTGCCGTTCTGGCGCGCTGACGTGCAAGTCACCCAGAAGGCCGACGAGTCGCCGGTGACCGCCGCCGACATGGCTGCCCACGATGTGATCGTCGCCGGGCTGGCGGCGTTGGCCCCGGACATTGCGATCCTGTCCGAGGAGGACGCCAATATCGCCCAGGACGTGCGCGCCGGTTGGCAGCGCTGGTGGCTGGTGGACCCGCTGGATGGCACCAAGGAATTCATTTCCGGCAGCGAGGAGTTCACCGTCAACATCGCCCTGATTGAACAAGGGCGTGTGGTGTTTGGCGTGGTGTCGATGCCCACCACTGGCCGCTACTACGCAGGTGGCGCGGGCCTCGGGGCCTGGCGCGGCGACAAGGGCGATGACCCCGTGCCTGTCGCGGTGCGCAACTCGCTGGCGCCGGGCGAGGCCTTTACCGTGGTCGCCAGTCGTCGCCATAGCAGTCCGGAGCAGGAGCGCCTGTTGCAAGGCCTGAGTGCCAGCCTGGGTGAGTTGCAATTGACCAGCATCGGCAGTTCGTTGAAGTTCTGCCTGGTGGCCGAAGGCGCGGCGGATTGCTATCCACGCCTGGCGCCGACCTCTCAATGGGACACCGCCGCCGCCCAGGGTGTACTAGAAGGGGCCGGTGGCGAGGTGCTGGACTTGAGTGGCGAGCCGTTTTGCTACCCACCGCGAGAGTCGCTGCTCAATGCGTCGTTCCTGGCGTTGCCGGCGAAGGCGGCCTGGCGGGCGACACTGCTGGAGTTGGCGCGTTCCTAGCCGCTTCCATTCTTTGTGGCGAGGGGATTTATCCCCGTTGGACTGCGCAGCAGTCCCAAAAAGCAGGGCCGCTTCGCGCCCCAACGGGGATAAATCCCCTCACCACAGAGTTGCAGGGTGCCAAAGTCAGCGATGCAACACGTACTGCCCCTCGAACTGCACCGCCGGGTCCTTGCTCGCGGTGTTCAGCACCCGCGTCTGCAAGGCGATGCGCGCCCGGCCATAGCGGCGGTAGGTGGCGAGGAAGCGTTTCCAGGTTTTTTCCTGCGGCGCGTCGCAAATCACGCTCGCATCGCCGGTGACCGGCAGCGGATAGCTGATTTGCCCTTCCTGGATCACGATATGCCCGTCCTCGATGCCTTCCTCGCGCAGGGCCAGGTGCAGCCAGCCCCAGCCGCCGAGCACCGCGCCGCAATACAGGCTGCCGCCGAACATGGTGCTCTTGTGATTGACGTTGGCGTCCAGCGGCAGGAACAACCGCAGTTGCCGGGCCTGCCAATCGACGACCTCCAGGCCCATGTCCCGTGTCAGCGGGATGTCGTGGTGCAGGATCGATTCCAGGTAACGCGTGTCGCGGTTCATCGAGGGGCCTCTGGCGGGACAGGAAGGTGGCGGTAACGCCGATGTCTCAATCGGCTTCGTCGGCGGCGCCGTGGCTAGTGTCACCGAAGCTCAACCCGTGCTTGCGCAGCTTGTCGTGCAAGGTCTTGCGCGGGATGCCCAGGGCTTCGGCGAGGCTGCGGACCGAGCTGTGGGGACGCGCCAGCTCGGCGGCGATCAGGGTTTTCTCGAAGTTTTCCACCTGTTCGCTCAAGCCGCCACTGACCATCGCGACCGGTTCACCGGGGCTGCCGTCCGGCGCGCTGTTGTCCAGGGCCAGTTCCAGGCCCAGGGCAAAGCGTTCGGCGGCGTTCTGCAGTTCGCGCACGTTGCCTGGCCAACTGTGACGCAGCAGCAGCGCCCGCTGCGCCGGCTGCAATTCGTGGGGCGGCAGGCCGTGACGGGCGCTGGCCTCGTTGGCAAAGTGCTGGAACAGCACCAGGGCATCTTCGCCCCGCTCGCGCAGCGGTGGAATGCGCAGCGGCGCGACGTTCAAGCGGTAGTACAGGTCGGCGCGAAAACGTCCCTGGTCAGCGGCCTGACGCAGGTCTTCCTTGGTGGCAGCGATGACACGGATATCCAGCGGGATCTGCTGATTGCCCCCCAACCGTTCCACCATGCGTTCTTGCAGCAGGCGCAGCAGCTTGACCTGGACGTCCAGGCTCATGCTTTCGATTTCGTCGAGAAACAGCGTGCCACCGTTGGCGAATTCGAACTTGCCGATGCGGCGCTTCTGCGCGCCGGTGAACGCGCCGGGCTCGTGGCCGAACAATTCGCTCTCCACCACCGATTCGGCCAGGGCTCCAGCGTTGATCGCCACGAAGGGGCCGTTGCGGCGTGCCGAGAGGTCGTGCAGAGCGCGGGCGACCACTTCCTTGCCGGCGCCGGTTTCACCCAGGATCAGCACGTCGGCGCGGGTGGCCGCCAATGCGCCGATCTGTTCGCGCAGGCGCAATATGGGCGTCGACTGGCCCACCAGCCGGGCGCTGAGCTCGTGCCGATCGCTCAGGGCCAGGCGCAGGCTACGGTTTTCCAGTACCAGCCGACGCAAGGACAGGGCACGGCGCACGCTGTCGAGCAGGTGGTCGCTGGCGAAGGGTTTCTCGAGGAAGTCGTAGGCCCCGGCACGCATCGCCTGCACCGCCAGCGGCACGTCGCCGTGGCCGGTGATCAGCAGCACCGGCAGCTCCGGATCCTGGGCGTGCAGCTCGCTCAGCAGTTCGAGGCCGTCCATGCCCGGCATGCGGATATCGCTGACCACCACGCCAGGCCAATCACGGGGCAATTGCCCGGCCACGCCCTTGGCTTCGGCCAGGGGCAAAATCTTCAGTCCGGCCAGGTCGAGGGTCTGGCTCAAGGCCTGGCGCAGGTGGGGATCGTCGTCGATCAGCACCACCTCAATCCGGTTATCGATGGTCATACACTACGGTCCTCGGACGGTTGCAGGCTCACTCCGGGCGCGCCGGCGCGCAGCTTCAGGGTGATCAAGGCGCCGCCCTCCTTGTGGTTGGCGAACGACAGTTCGCCCCCGAAGGCGCGCATCAAGGTGTCGCAGATTGCCAGCCCCAGGCCAAGGCCCTGGGTCCGGGTCTTGGTGGTATAGAAGGGTTCGCCGGCGCGGCCCAGGGCTTCCATGCAGAAGCCTGGGCCGTTATCGCGGATGTACAGGTTGACGCCGGTTTCGGTGGCCTGTGCACTGAGCCAAAGTTTGCGCGGCGGGCCTTTCTCGGTGAGGGCGTCGAGGGCATTGGCCAGCAGGTTGCCCAGGACTTGGCGCAAGCGGGTTTCCCCGGCCTCGACCCAGAGCGTCGCGGCCGGCAGGTCGCGAATCAACTCCACCTCCATGCTGCGGCGGCGCTTGGCGAGCAGCGCCAGCGCGTCGTCCAGTGCCGGCTGCAAGGCAACGCTTTCCGGGGCGTGGCGGTCGCGGCGGGCGAAGGCGCGCAGGTGCGCGATGATCGAGGCCATGCGCCCGGTCAGCTCGCTGATCAGCTTGAGGTTGCCCCGGGCGTCGTCGGTGCGCTGGTGGTCGAGCAGGATCTCGGCGTTTTCGGCGTAGCTGCGGATCGCCGCCAGCGGCTGGTTGAGTTCGTGGCTGATGCTCGCCGACATGGTGCCCAGGGCCGACAGTTTGCCGGCCTGCACCAGGTCATCCTGGGCCCGCACCAGCTCCTGCTGGGCCTGCTCGCGCTCCAGCACTTCCTGCTTGAGCCGCCGGTTCAGGCCTTCCAGGTCGCTGGTGCGCTCGGCGACCCGACCTTCCAGTTGGTGACGCGCCTTGGCTTCGAAGGCGATCCGGTCCAGATAATGGCGCCGACGCTGCATCATCAGCCCAAGCAGCAGCATCAACACCAGCAGCGCCGCACCGCCGATTGTGAGCACGGTGCGCACCGGTCGGTCGATCAACGTGCGAGGGGCGAGGATGCTCACGCTCCAGCCCGTCTCCTCGATGGACTGGGTCTGGGTCAGCCAGGCGTTGTCATCCAGGTTCAGTGGCTTGGGATCGCGGGTCGGATAGGGCTGCACGGCGCTGATGGCCTTGCGTTCGTCCTCGCTCAAGGGACGCGTCGCGCGAAAGCGCCAGTCTTGCCGCGACGTGAGAATGACCACGCCGTTGTGATCGGTAACCAAGAGTTGTTCCGGGGTTTTGCCCCACAGGCTTTCGGTGTGGTCCAGGTCGACCTTGACCACTAGCACGCCAATGACTTTTTCGCGATCGCGCACCGCGGCAGCGAAGAAGTAACCGCGCTTGGCCGAGGTGGTGCCCAGGCCGAAGAAGCGCCCCAGGCGTCCGGCCATGGCCTCGATGTAGTACGGGCGGAACGCGAAGTTGCGGCCGACGAAGCTGTCGTGCTTATCCCAGTTCGAAGCCGCCAGGGTCTTGCCGTTGGCGTCCATCAGGTACATGACTTCGGCGCCGGTCTGGGTGCTGATGTTTTTCAGCAGCCGGTTGGCATTGCCTTGGGTGACCCCGTCGTCCGGGGCCGACAGCGCGGCGCGCAACGCCGGCAGGTCGGCGAGGATCTGCGGCAGTACCTCGTAGCGGTGCAGGGTGCCCAGCAGGTTGGCGACGTAGAGGTCCAGGGTCTGGCGGTTCTGCCCGGCCAGTTCGCTGCGGTAATAACGCTCGGCCAGATGCTCCAGCGGCCACAACAACGGCGCCAGGCACAGCGCAAGCAAGGCCAGGCTGCGCCAACGGGGTCTGCGGGGAAGGGTGGAGTTCATGAGCATCAGGCGCCTGTGGGGACAAGCGCATTATGCCTACGGTTGTCCAGCAAGACACTGTTGCAACGCGCTACGTCGCGCTCCCCCGGACATTCGCCTGGAGCGGGCGCCAGTCGTGAGGGGCTCTCGGGGCCTGGGAGCGCCGTCGCTTCAAATGCGATAGGGGTTGCTTATCCCCCGACTCAGTGGCGTGATAGGCATCCGATAAAACCACCTAAGGGGTTGTTGTATGCCGCTCGCTACGTTGGTTCACCGTGCCAGTTTGCCAAGCCCACAGATCAGCGCCGCACAAGTGTCGGTGCTGTTGCGCGCAAATTATGGACTCAGCGGTGACCTGCGACCCCTTGGCAGCCAGCAAGACCTCAATTACCGCGTCGACACCGGGCACGGGCGGTTCGTGCTGAAGATCTGCCACGGTGACTACGCGGTGCGGGAGCTTGAGGCCCAACACGCGGCGCTCAGGCATCTGGCTGACCACGGCGCGGTGAAAGTGCCGCGGGTGATTGCCGCCAACAATGGCCAGGACCTCCTGACGCTCGACGTCGAGGGGCAAGGGGTACATGTCCGGTTGCTGGAATACATCGACGGCCAGCCACTGACGCAGTTCAGGCACCTGGAGCCTGGCCTGGTGAAAGGGCTGGGGCGTTTGTGTGCACAGATCGACCAGGCCCTGGCCACGTTCGAGCATGCCGGCCTGGAGCGCACCCTGCAATGGGACGCCCGCCACGCCCACACGCTGATCGAGCATCTGTTGCCGGTGATCCAGGATGACGCGCAGCGCAGCCTGATTGCCGACATCGCGCAACAGGCCGAGCGTCGCTTGCAACCGCTCAAGGCCAGCCTGCCGGTGCAGGCGATCCACATGGACATTACCGATGACAACGTGGTCTGGCAGCGGGATGCCCAGCGCCAGTGGCAATTGCAGGGCGTCATCGACTTTGGCGACCTGGTCCGCACCTGGCGCATCACGGACCTGTCGGTGACCTGTGCGGCCCTGCTGCACCACGCCGATGGCGATCCGTTTTTCATCCTGCCGGCGATCCAGGCTTATCACGCGGTCAACCCGTTGCAGCGCGAAGAACTGTTGGCGCTGTGGCCGTTGATCGTCTCGCGAGCAGCCGTCCTGGTGCTCAGCGGTGAACAGCAGGTCGCCATCGATCCGGGTAACCAATACAGCCGCGACAACCTGGCCCATGAGTGGGAAATTTTCCGCGTCGCCCACTCGGTGCCCCTCGACCTGATGGAGGCGGCGATTCTCAGCGCCGTTGGCCACAACCTGGCGCCCATCGCCAGCGAAGGCTTTGCGCCGTTGCTGCCGACGCTGGTCGGGCGTGAATTCGCGCTGATCGACCTAGGCGTGCTGAGCCCGCATTTCGAGGCGGGCAACTGGGAGCAACCGGGCATCGACCAGCGCCTGTTGAGTGAGGCTGCCGCTGTTCATGGGCTGGCTGCCAGCCGCTACGGCCAGTATCGGTTGTCCCGCACGCGGCCCGACAGCGCCGTCGAGCCGGATACGTATCCGTTGCACGTGGAGCTGAATGTCCCGCAGGGCTCGTCGCTCGAATCACCGTTCGCCGGGGTCGTGCACCTCGGCGCCGACGGCCTCCTGCAATTGGACGGTGCATCGTTGAGCCTGCGGCTGTGGGGCGTGACCTCGCCGCTGCATGCCGGCGCGGCGCTGGTCAAGGGCCAGGTGCTGGGCGAGGTGAGCGGACCGTTGCGGGTGCAGTTGTGCCGGGGCGCCGGGTTGAATCCACCGCTGTTCTGCACGCCCTCCAGGGCGGCGGCCTGGCAGGCGCTGTGTCCTTCGCCGGCGGCGCTGCTGGGGCTGGCTTGCGATGCCGAGCCGGAGATCGATCCCGAAGCACTGCTGGCTCGCCGGGACGCCAGCTTCGCCCGTTCGCAAAAGCATTATTACGTCGACCCACCGCGCATCGAGCGCGGCTGGCGCAACCACTTGATCGACATGCAGGGGCGTTCCTACCTCGACATGCTCAACAACGTCGCGGTGCTGGGGCATGGTCACCCACGCATGGCGGCGGTGGCCGCGCGGCAGTGGTCGCTGCTCAACACCAACTCGCGCTTTCACTATGCGGCGATTGCCGAGTTTTCCGAGCGCCTGCTGGCGTTGGCGCCCTCGAACATGGACCGGGTGTTCCTGGTCAACAGCGGTACCGAGGCCAATGACCTGGCGATCCGCCTGGCTTGGGCCTACAGCGGCGGGCGCGACATGCTCAGCGTGCTGGAGGCCTATCACGGCTGGTCGGTGGCGGCCGATGCGGTGTCGACGTCCATCGCCGACAACCCCCAGGCCTTGAGCAGCCGCCCGGACTGGGTGCACCCGGTCACCGCGCCGAACACCTATCGCGGTGAGTTCCGGGGCCCTGACAGTGCGCCGGACTACGTACGCAGCGTCGAGCACAACCTGGCGAAAATCGCCGAAAGCCGGCGCCAATTGGCCGGTTTCATCTGTGAGCCGGTCTACGGGAACGCCGGCGGCATTGCCCTTCCGCCCGGCTACCTGAAGCGCGTCTACGAGTTGGTGCGCGAGCGCGGCGGGGTGTGCATCGCTGACGAGGTGCAGGTCGGCTACGGGCGCATGGGCGAGTTTTTCTGGGGCTTCGAAGAGCAGGGCGTGGTGCCCGACATCATCACCATGGCCAAGGGCATGGGGAACGGCCAGCCGCTGGGCGCGGTTATCACCCGCCGGGAAATCGCCGAGGCGTTGGAGGCCGAGGGTTATTTCTTCTCATCCGCCGGCGGCAGCCCGGTCAGTTGCCGCATCGGCATGGCCGTCCTGGACGTGATGGAAGAGGAAGACCTCTGGGAAAACGCACGGGTGGTCGGCGGGCATTTCAAGGCGCGCCTCGAAGCCTTGATCGAGCGCTATCCGTTGGTCGGCGCGGTGCATGGCTCGGGGTTCTACCTGGGCGTGGAACTGATCCGCAACCGCGCCACCCTGGAACCGGCCACCGAAGAAACCACGGCGCTGTGCAACCGCCTGCGCGAGTTGGGAATCTTCATGCAACCGACCGGCGACTACTTGAATATCCTCAAGATCAAGCCGCCCATGGTGACCACCCGTCAGAGCGTGGATTTCTTCGTCGACATGCTGGAGAAGGTGCTGGATGAAGGGCTCTAGGCGAGTACGCCGGTAACCCTTGTGGGCGCGAGCCCGCTCGCGAAGGCAGCGCTTTTGCGAGCTGGCTCGCTCCCATGGGGTTTTCAGTTATTTATCGATTTTTGTCGACATTGAGTTGCGTTTATTTTGATATTTTAGATGGCTTACGCTTTTAAAGCCGATTTTTATCGTCTATAAAGTCCCCCATTGCCCTCGATGACTCAGCGGAGTCCTGATTCATGACAACTTTGCACAGCACGCCTCGCGCGGATGGTTTCCACATGCCGGCCGAGTGGGCGACCCAGACCCAGGTCTGGATGATCTGGCCCGAGCGCCCGGACAACTGGCGCCTGGGCGGCAAGCCCGCACAGGCGGCTCACATCGCGGTGGCCAAGGCGATCGCCCGTTTCGAGCCGGTGACCGTGGCGGTGTCCGCGGCCCAGTACGAAAATGCCCGGGCGCGCCTCGACGTGCCGAATATCCGCCTGGTGGAAATGTCCAGCGACGATGCCTGGATTCGCGATACCGGCCCGACGTTCGTCATCAACGACAGCGGTGAAGTGCGCGGCGTCGACTGGGACTTCAACGCCTGGGGCGGCTTCGACGGTGGCCTGTACGCGCCGTGGAACCGTGACGCGCAAGTGGCCAGCAAGGTCCTGGAGATCGAACGCAGCCCGCGCTATCGCACCGAAGGGTTTGTCCTGGAAGGCGGTTCGATCCACGTCGATGGCGAAGGCACGTTGATCACCACCGAGGAATGCCTGCTCAACCGCAATCGCAACCCGCACTTGAGCCGCGAGGAAATCGAGGCGGTGCTCAGTGCGCAACTGGCTGTGGACAAGATCATCTGGCTGCCCGACGGCTTGTTCAACGACGAGACCGACGGCCATGTGGATAACTTCTGCTGCTACGTGCGCCCCGGCGAAGTGTTGCTCGCCTGGACCGACGACCCGCAGGACCCGAACTACAGCCGCTGCCACGCCGCCATGAATGTGCTGCAAGACAGCACGGACGCCAAGGGGCGCCCGTTCATCGTGCACAAGATGCCGATCCCTGGCCCGCTGTATGCCACCGAAGAAGAGTGCGCTGGCGTGGACGCGGCGCAAGGCTCCCAGGAACGCAACCCGACGGTGCGGCTGGCCGGTTCCTACGTGAACTTCCTGATCGTCAACGGCGGCATCATTGCGCCGAGTTTTGACGATCCGCAGGATGCCCCGGCCCGGGAGCTCCTGCAGAAGCTGTTTCCGCAGCACGAAGTTGTCATGGTGCCAGGGCGCGAACTGTTACTGGGGGGCGGGAATATTCATTGCCTTACCCAACAACAGCCCGCTGCGCGGACAAAATGAGTGGCGATGTAACAGCGCGGTGACATCCACCGCGCCGGCTCTAGACCGGCGCTTTTGGATCCATCCCGGCAAGCCCGCGGCCCGATTGGGCGCGCGGGCTTTTTTGTGCCTGTTTATTGGCACTGCGGATACATTGGCATACCTCTTGTATCAGTGCTCTGGCAGTTCTGGGGAGAGAACTGAGTTGTTTTGTCATAAACCTTGGATAAATTGGCCGCTCATCAACCAGGAGAGGGCGCTGGAATGAATATGATAAGCGAGCGCACATGCCATCCCTTGGCCGTCAATGGTGAGTCGCTTCAAGCGTTGGCGCAGTGGTTGAAGTCCAACGGAACGCGTCAGGTCAGGGAACCTGATCCACGCCGAATGATCGTGGAGCGCTACCCGGCCGGGCTTTTCAGCGAGGCCGAGCTGCAAGCGCTGTGGGATGTCATGCAAGGATAGAATTCGAAGGATTGATAAAAAGCGCTGGCCGGGATGGCAGCGCTTTTTTTGTGCCCGCCGTTTTTTACCCAGTCGGCGGCTTCGGCACTGGTCTGCGGTCTGGACGGCTGTTCGCCTTGAGTGGTTCTTAGACATTTTTTGCCTAATGACAGACGATTCACGAAATTGACACGTTATCGAGGGCGCGACTAGGATTCGCCCCACGCCTGTGGCTAACAGCCATGACTCTTAAATAATAAAAAGGCCCGACACGTTGACGCGTGGGCGGGCCTTTTCATTATTTCAGGAGCAAGAGTCCGAAAAAGAGCGCAAAAAGCGCCGTTTCGGCTGCCGGTCGCAGTGCGTATCAACCCATACAAGGAAAATAATCATGTTGAACACGCGCATCGGTTTGATCGCACTGGGGATTTTGAGCAGCACGCAGGCCATGGCCAACGACCAGGCCGAGTCCAAGGGGTTCGTCGAAGACAGCAGCCTGAAAGTGCTGCTGCGCAATGCCTACATCAACCGCGACTATAAGAACGGCAACCAGGACAAGGCCGAATGGGGCCAAGGGGTCATCGGTACGTTCTCGTCCGGTTTCACCCAGGGCACCGTGGGAGTCGGCGTCGATGCATTCGGCCTGTACGCCTTGCGCCTGGACGGCGGCAAGGGGCGCAGCGGCGCACAGGGCATCGACTTCTTCAAGCAGGGCGACAGCGGCAACGCCGCCGATGACCTGTCCAAGTTCGGTGCCGCGGTCAAATTCCGCGTCTCCAACACCGTGCTGGCCTACGGCGACCAGATGCCGGCCCTGCCGGTGCTGAGCTACGACAACGGGCGCCTGCTGCCGGAAAGCTACACCGGTACATTGATCACCTCCAAGGAGATCAAAGGCCTGGAACTCAATGCCGGCCGTTTCACTGCCGAGTCGCGCAAGAGCGCCGAAGGCCGCGACAGTGGCGGCTTGAAGTCGATCAACGTCTTGGGCGGCAGCTATCAGTTCACCGAGCAGTTCAAGGCATCGCTCTACGCCTCGGACGTCGAGGACGTGTTGAAGAAGCAGTACGTGAACGCCAACTACGTGTTCCCGCTGGCCAAGGATCAGTCCCTGACCCTGGACTTCAACGGTTACCGCACCAAGCTGGACAACAGCTACGTGCGTGAAAACAACGTCACGGGCGATGACAACAAGATCTGGAGCCTGGCCGCCACTTTCGCCACTGGCCCGCACAGCTTCACCCTCGCTCACCAGCGCAGCACCGGCGACAGCAACCTCGGCTACGCCTATGGCGGCTACCAGCGCGGCCAGAACCGCGTGGGCGACGGCGGCAATACCATCTACCTGGCGAACTCCTACTGGTCCGACTTCAACGCCGAAGACGAACGCAGCTGGCAGTTGGGCTACGGCCTGGACTTCACCACCTTCGGTGTACCCGGCCTGAGCTACAACGTCGCCTACGTGCGTGGCGACAACATCACCACGTCCACCAGCGAAGGCGGCACCGAGCGCGAGATCTTCAACCAGTTCAAGTACGTGGTCCAAAGCGGCCCGGCCAAGGACCTGAGCGTGCGCTTGCGCAGCTCGGTGCTGCGCGTGTCGCAGAAGTCCAGCGAGTACAACGTCAGCGGCAACGAGCTGCGGGTGTTCGTGGATTACCCGATCAACGTCTTCTGATGGCGTGACAAGGGCCTGATACCTGGGCCCGTAGCGTGGCGAGGGAGCGTGTTCCCGCCGGTTTGCATCACCACCCCGTCTGGGGCGTCGTGCAGGCAGGCGAGAGCACGCTCCCTCGTCATTTTTATGGGTAAGCCCATTGTCGGGTTCGGGTGTTTTTGGGTGGGATCGGGTTAAAAAAACCCTTTAAAAGCGCTTTTTACCCGAGAAAAAGTCCTACTAATTTCATTTCTGCCTTCGTTTCAAGCACGGCTTGAAATGCCTCAAATTCTTTCTCATGGACGTAAATCCTGCACCTACTAGATTAGGCCGCTCAATGCAGTGGAGACCTATGAAAAATGATCGTTCTGAACAGGGAAGTGGGCGAAGCGCTAAGACGTGACAAATACGTCAATGTTCGCGGTGGCGACTTCAACCTCTACGGTCATTTCGGCGATTTTGTCCGGCTGACCAAAAGCTGGGAAAACATGGAGCCCGACAGCTACTACGGCCAGGCCGAGTCAGGCATGCGTTTTCGCCGCTACAGTGACTTTGAATACAACCCCACCACCCGCGAGCTCAAGCAGCTCGAGCACCGGGCTTATATCCAGTCCAAGGCCAACAACAGTTACGTCGGCGGCTTGGAGCGGCATTTCCAGGACTTCTCCAATGAAGTCATCAACTCGCCGGTGATGCGCAGCCTGATCGACACGGACTTCGAGGTGTACAAGAACGTCCTGCCCCCTGAGCTGCACGATGAAATCTGGCAATGCCAGATCCATCAGATCCGTATCGAGATCAAGCCGGGCAAGCAACTGGAAATCACCCCCGAAGGCATCCACTGCGATGGCTATCCGTTCAGCGGCGTGCACTTCTGGGGCCGGAACAATGTAGCGGGTGCCGAAAGCCGTCTGTACACCGCCCAGCAAGAACAACTGGCGGCGACGACCTACGAGGACATCCTCGACACGACGTTCTTCCTCGATCGCGACATGCGCCATTACGTGACCCCGGCCCGTAACGTCCACAGCCATGAAATGGCCTACCGGCAGATCCTGGCGATTTCCTTCTCGCGGCCCGGGACCGCTTTCGACATTGTTCGCTGAATGGCTGGAACCCATGGAGGATCCGGCGCAGCAGGTCCTGTTGCGCCGGGCCATGGTCAGGGATGCCGAACGAATGGAGCGGTTTTTTCGCGGGTTCGATGAAGTGTCGTTCTGCGAATGGCAGGATGCCCGGTTCCTGCGGGGAGTATTGCTGCAGGAAACCACCACCGCGTACCTGGCCGTCGATACGGCCGGCGAGGTCGTGGGCGCGGTGATCGGCGGCATGCTGGGTACCCGTGGCACGATCAATCACCTGGCGGTCAGCCCGTTGCATCGCACCAAGGGCCTGGGCCAGCGCCTGGTGGAAGCGGCTTCGGCCGACATGAAGCGGGTCGGCGTGCTGCGCATGTTCCTTTTTGTCGACGATGCTAATCTGGCCGGCAAGCGTTTCTGGGCGGCCCAGGGTTTTTGCGAACCCCGGGGCGAGATCACCTTCGAGAGGGATTTATGAACAAGACTTCCAGCCAGCCGCTGGCGGTCGAACCACAAGCCTCGCGTACCTTTGCTGAAGCCAGTCCGGTGGTAGCGGGTTATTTTACGGTTTCGTTTGTGTTCGGTCTGATGGCGGTCAACGCCGGCTTACCCTTGTGGCTGCCGGTGGCGATGTGCCTGTTCGTCTACGCTGGCGCGTCGCAATTTGCCGCGTTGGCCCTGATTTCCAGCGGTGCGTCACTCACCACCATCGTGCTCACCACCTTCCTGATCAACGCCCGGCACATGCTGATGTCGGTGTACATGGCCAAGGCGTTGCGTGCGCTGGGGCTGAGCCGTTTCGAGCGCTGGTGCTACGCGGCGGGGCTGACGGACGAATCGTTCGCCTTCCACAGCGTCAAGCTGGGCAGCGGGGCGCCGGTCAGCTTGCGCTACCTGATTGGCTTCAACCTGTTTTGCCACACCTCCTGGGTATTGGGCGGCCTGTTGGGGGCCGTGTGCGCGCAGTACGCGGCGCATCTGATCAAGTACCAGCTCGACTATGCCCTGACCGCGATGATGCTCTACGTCCTGGTCTCGCTGTGCAATACCCGTAACAAGCTGATCGCTGCCCTGGCCGCCGTGGCCTGCATGGGCGCGCTGAGCCTGCTGGGCAGTTCGCCGTTCAATGTCTTCATTGCCACGTTCGTTGGCTGCGGGGTGGGCGTATGCCTGACCAAACGTTCCTGATCCTGGTCGTGGCGCTGATGATGGCCGTGACCTTCCTGCCGCGCGCACTGCCGTTGCAGGTCAATACCGAGCACTGGCCACCGTTCATCGCCCGTGCCCTTGAGTACCTGCCGGTGGCGATCGTCGCTGCCATCAGCCTCACCCCGCTGTTGATCAAGGATCAGCAGATACAACTCGACCGCCCGGAGTTCTACGCCGCGATTCCGACGCTGTTATGTGCGTACTTCAGCCGCAACCTGTTTCTCAGTGTGGCGGTGGGCACGGCGGCGTACATCGCGCTCGGTTCGTTCCTGTAGCGTCAGGTCGACCACGTCATGCAGCGCCTGGCCAGACAACTCGGGATTGTTCACCGCCAGGCGCACCTCGAGGAAATCCTCGAAGTCCGGGAAAATCGCCAGGCCATTGCGCAGCGCCGCTTCCCGGGACACCAGCCCCAGCCCATCCAACTGGGTGATCAACGACAGGGTCAGTGTTTCACTGCAGGAGTAGACCATGCGCTGGCTCGTCCCGTATTCGCCCAGTCCCGCGTCGAGAAAGCGCAGGAAACTGTGGGAATAGGGGCATTCTTCGGCCGGACGCACCTGAAACTTGTCGCCGAGCAAGCCAAGGGAGTCGTCTTCGTCGCCACAATGGGCGCCGACCACCCGCACCTGCACGTCCGGCATGGCGATGGTCGAGAAGCTGCTCTGTTGCGCGCCGATCAGGATCGCCAGGTCAAAATCCTCGTTCTTGAGCTTGCTCAGGTTCTCCATCGACTCCGCGTAGCTGAATTCCAGTTGGTACTGGGGGAACACGGCGATCAACCGGTCGATCATCCGCCGGTTGAATTCCGCCGGCAGTGTGGTATTCAGCGCCACTTTCAGCGTGCGTTGCCGGGGTTTTTTCAGTGCCGCGACCTTTTCCTCCAGCTGGCGCGTGGCCACCAGTACCTGATCCATGAAGGGGGTCAGTTCCGAGCCTTGGCTGGTCAACGTCAGGCCCTTGTTCGAGCGCCGGAACAAGCGGAAGCCAAATTGCTCCTCGACCTTGTTCAACTGCGCCGCCAGGGCCTGCACCGTGAGGCACGAATGTTCGGCCGCTGCCGACAACGAGCCGGTCTGCACGATGCGCATGAGGTTGCGTAGGGTTCTGCTATCCATGAGGTAATGCCCTCTGCTTAAGTGGGCTCGCTATTGTTGTGCACTCGGCCCGGGACAGGCAGTGCCTGCGGCGATCACCGTCTACCTTGCCACGGTTGTCGCGGTTTTGCAGGGCAAGCCTGTGCCAGGCAATGGATAGAAGCTTACGCAGGATTTGGGTTTTTTGCCCGGATGATGGTGGGCTAGGCCAATAAATACGGTGGTGTGCCCTTGGCGCGACGAAACGTCCTGCGCTTGTTTCGTCGCGCTCCCAATGAGCGGGTTGATTGCTCCGATGTCCAACCCTGGGAAACCGGATGAAATGCAGCGATGGCCGCGAACGCTCAGATCTTGAACTGCTGCACCGAAGACTGCATCGACCCCGCGGCGTTGTTCAACTGATCCGCCGTTTGTGTCAGGTTGTGGATCGAACGGGTGTTTTCCCGGGACTGCTCGGCAATCGACTCCACTCGCTGGGCCATCTCGTCGCTGGCTTTGGATTGCTCGGCGATGGTCTGGGAAATCTCTTCCACCACCTCGGCGGCATGCCGGGCGCCGGTGCGGATCTCGCTGATGGACACCCCGGCCTGTTGCGCCAGGTTCACGCCCTCGTCCACGCGGCTCACGCACGCCTGCATGTTCGCCACGGCATCCCGGGCGCTGGACTGGATGCGCTCGATCATCGCCGTGATTTCCTGGGTGGATTGGGTGGTGCGCGCCGCCAGGTTACGCACTTCGTCGGCCACCACCGCAAAGCCGCGCCCGGCCTCGCCGGCCCGGGCGGCTTCGATGGCGGCGTTGAGCGCCAGCAGGTTGGTCTGCTCGGCAATGCTCTTGATCACCTGGATGATGGAGTGAATGTCTTCGGATGAAGCATCCAGCGCGGTGATCTTGCTGGAAGACTGGTTCACCACCTCGGCGATCCGGCTCATGCCTTCCACCACGCCCAGGATCACCTGCCCGCCACTGCTCGCCAGTTGTTCGGACTGCGCCGAAATCGTCCGCGCGCTGTCGGCATGTTGGTGAATCTGGCTGATGTTGGCCATCATCTGCTCCATGCTCGCGGCCATGCTGGTGGCGCTAAGGGCCTGTTGGTCGGCGCTGGAGACGATCTGCCGAGCCGTATCGCCCAAGGTCCGTGACGTGCCGTGCAGCTCGTCGCTCTGGTTGCGGATGGTGGCGATCATCTGCCGCAGGTTGATCTGCATCTGCTCGATCACCCCTTGCAACTGGCCGAGCTCATCCTTGCTTTGCGCGCCCATGGAGCGCTGCAAGTCCCCTTGGGAAATCGCCTGGGTGTTGAGAATGATCTTGTTCAGCGGCGTCAGCACCGACTTCAGCAGGTTCCACGACAGCAGCGCCAGCGCCACGCAGGTGGCCAGCAAGGTCATGATCAGCCAGTAGCCCGAAGACTGAATACTGTCATCCTGACGCTCACGCGCGTTCTGGGCCTGGTTCTCGATCAGCTCGCTGACGGCCTCGTTGCGCTCCTCCAGCACCGAAAACGCGGCGTTGAACTCCGTCCGCAACGCTTGCACATCCTGGGCACCGCCCAGCACCTTGCCGATGATCTGCTTGGCCTTATCGATGTAGGTATCGACTTGGGGTTTCAACTCGACGATCGCCTTGGCGATATCCGCGGGCAAGTTCGCCTCGGCGTTCTCGGCAATCACCTTGCGCATCCGCTGCGAATGCTCGTCAAACCCTTCCAGGACCTCCTTGGCCCCCTGCGCATCCCCCGGCGCCACCAGCAACGCGGCCAGCACATCGGCACGAATGGCGTCATGCATCATGTCCGCCTCCATGTGCTTGCGCATGGCGGAAATACTGGTCTCGTTCTCCCCCAGGGACTCGGTCATGGAGTGATGTCCCCACAAGCCGATACCGCCGAGCAACAACGCAAAAGAGAGACTGACCAACCCCGAACCTATGACCTTGGTGCGGATCTTCATCGCTAACTGCTCCTGGAGCGGGGATTTCTGGGCAAGTGTAGTCGAGCGCCAGCGGCGCCTAGGGCCAGGCTAGGCCGTTATTAAAAGCTATCGGCGGGAGAAACGATTAGATGAGAGGACGCTGCATTGGGGGAGCGCGCTTGGCCAGGCGACGCCCCAATCGGTCCGAAGCCGCCATCGAGAGTGAACATCATCTGCCTGAAGTTAAGGAATTAACTCCAACTTTTTGCACACGGCTGTAAATACTCTTAGCCAGACTAACTTCTACCAATTCCGGTATGAGGCCTATCCCCCCCTGGCTGGAGTGATTATGTACACCATGTTCTTGTTTGGAAACGATACCCCTGCCGACAGTAAGACCCATGTCTGGTTGATGACGATCGGTAACGTCTCCTACTTCATACCTCGTCGATGATCTCAGTCTCCGACGGTCCTCGGGCCGTCGGAGCAACTGACGCTTCTTTGCCTTTCAGGCCACGACAGCGTTTGCCGATATCCGCTCGTCGCCCCTGTCAGCCCTGACAGTGGCGAGACTGTCGCAGATACGCCCACGCTAGCTGAAACGCCTGACCCTATTCATGGAGGGGTGCAACATGGTCATCGATGGTGAAGTGTTCAGAAGCGAATACGCGAACGTGAACGGCATTCGCATGCACTACCTGATCGGCGGCAACGGTGCGAAGCCGGTGCTCCTGGTACATGGCTTTCCGGGGAGCTGGAGGAGTTGGGAGCCCTTGATGGGACGGCTACTGCGTGCGGGGTACACCCCGGTCGTTCCTGACTATCGGGGCGCTGGAGAAACAGATATTGCCGCCACGGGTTATGACAAAAAGAACATGGCGCTGGATTTGCGCGAGCTGCTTAGATATTTGAATTTGAATCGGGTTGATATTGTCGGTCATGACATGGGATTGATCATCGCCTACGCCTACGGTGCGCTTTACCCCTCCGAAACCAAACACATGATTTTGATGGACGGATTCATCCCTGGCATTCCAGGCTGGGAGAGCCCTTATAACGGCAACCCCTCAACCGGAGTTTCGAGCAAGTGGCATTTCCGCTTCTATGGCGCCACCGCTGCAAAAATGATTAAAGACAAAGAAAAAATCTACCTGGATATGTTTTTCGATGAGTTCGTCTACCCAGGCAACCATAAAGTGCCGACAGAAGTACGTGAAGCCCTGGTGAACGACTACTCTCGCTCCGGCCGCATGGACGCAGCGTTCAAGCTCTACTCAGCCTGGATAGAGCAGGACGCCAATGACAACCAGGCCTTCGCTGCAAATAAACTGACTCTCCCGGTGCTCACCATTGGCGGAGACCATTCAAGGGGCAAGACATTGTCCGAGCAGGTGCAGCACATCACTTCACGCCCCCACTCCTTGATCTTGCAAAACACCGGACATTGGGTGCTTGAGGAGAAGATGGAGGCGACTAGCCAGGCTATTTTGGACTTTTTACAGACGTGAGGAGGCAGAGGGGAGGCCGACCTCCGCCGTATACTGCACACTCCTGAATACTGGAAATGCTTCGGAGGTAGCCATTGACCCCAGAGAACAATCTGCTGGACCGTTATATCGGATGCCTACTAGGCCTGGCTTGTGGCGATGCTGTCGGCACCACCCTGGAATTTAGCGACCGCGACACCTTGAGCCCCATCACCGATATGGTCGGCGGCGGACCTTTCGCTTTGGCCCCCGGCCAGTGGACAGATGACACCTCGATGGCACTTTGTCTAGCTGAAAGCCTGCTCTCGAAGAACGGCTTCGATGCCAGAGACCAGATGACGCGGTATCTCAATTGGTGGCATTGGGGTTACTGGAGTGCGACGGGGCAATGCTTCGATATCGGGACGACAGTGAGACAGGCGCTAATGACCTTTCAAGAAACTGGGGAGCCGTTCGCCGGTTCCATTGATCCGGAAACGGCCGGGAACGGTTCGATCATGCGCCTGGCGCCGGTCATCCTTTTCTACTTTCCGGACCAGAGCTCGATGGCATGGGCCACCAAGCAAAGTTCCCGCACAACCCATGGCGCCCCCGAGGCAATCGAGTCGTGTCAGTTGTTGGCAGAGGTGGTTTCAAAAGCATTGGCAGGTCATAAGAAAGACGACGTACTTGCTCTTTCTCCGACACAGTATTGTGAGCCGGCAATCAAAGAACTCGCTTCTGGCAGCTTCAAGCACAAGCACCGTGACCAGATCAGAGGAACCGGGTACTGCATTGCCTCGCTCGAAGCCGCACTCTGGTGCTTCTGGTCCACTGACTCCTTTGAGGCAGCAGTGCTGCAAGCCGCCAACCTGGGTGACGATGCCGACACCACCGCTGCAATCGTTGGCCAAATAGCCGGTGCGTTCTATTCGAAACAGGGTATTCCATCTCGATGGCTGGACAAGTTGCATCAGGTTTCGGACATTGAAGACATCGCCATCGCGCTGTTCAAGTCAGCCCGGTCCAGAATCACGGAAAGCCCGGACAGTCGAAACGAGTGAGCTTCAGTACGAAAAGTGGATATTGCCACCAACGACGAGCAATCGAATGCTGAAAATCTCGGCTCCGTGGCGAGGGAGCTTGCTCCCGCTGGGCTGCAAAGCAGCCCTCCAATCGGTTCAAACCGACACTGGACCGCGAAACTAAGCCAGCTGGCTCCCTGGTGCTTCCAACACCTTCACCACATCATCGATGACGGCTTTACTCATGTCCTGCAAATAACACGATGCCCAGGCATAACGATCCGTGCCGCGAATCATCGCCGCGTCCTCGGCCAGCAGTTTGGCAACGTGGAGCAGATCGGAAGCGTGGGACAAGGCCTCACTGATGGATACACCGCTGGTAACGCGAAAGAGCGGGCGATCGGAGTGGAAGGAGAAGGGGGTTAGGCCGGGGGTTTTTAAGTCTTGTGGGTTGGGCATGTCTGGCTCCTTGACTGTCCCTCCGTCGAGAATAGGTAGGAATCCGCCAAAAGCTGCCGTGGCGACAGGCAGCAGACGGCCAAAAGCGGACACTCTTGAATGACCGAAAGCAAGTCGTCATCGCTAGGTTATTTCGAAACGTGCTGCTCGCGTGCTACGGCTTGCGAACGATCCAAAATCCGACCCCAATTACTTTGTTCCCCATTAGCCTTTTCGTATGATGAGCGAACATGCTATTTGGAATATCTCGCGTGAATACACCACCTAACATCGGTTCATCACGCCAGGCAGTGCAAATGGGGGGCAGATCGGATTTCAGTGATGCTGTGGCCCAGCTCTCATGGGACGACTTGCGCATTATCAAAGCGCTTAGTGAATGCGCCAATCGCACTGATGCTGCCAAAAAACTGGGGATCAACATATCCACGGTATCGCGCCGAGTGGCCCAGCTTGAGAAAACACTTGGAGTTGCACTCTTCGATCACCGCCGCTCGGGATACATGCTCACAGCGGAAGGCGTAGAGCTGCGAGAGCTCGCCGAGCGAGTCGAACTGGATATCGTTAGTGTTGCACGGCGTGTGTCACGGGCGGGTCAGGGGCCACTCGGAAAACTGCGCATCACCACCAGCGATTCGCTGCTGTTGTACTTCCTCACACCTATCATTGCGCAATTCAAAGCTCTGAATGAAGGGATAGCGATTGAAGTACTTGTAGGCAATCAGACATTGAGTCTTGCCCGCGATGAGTCGGATATTGCGGTGAGGGCGACCAATAAACCAGCTGAAAGTCTGGTTGGGCGCAAACTCGCGACAATTGCCTGGGCGCCATACGGCAGTGATAAAAACGCACCGACCTCGACACCTTTCGAGGAAGGCCAGCCGTGGGTATCTTACTCGGCAGCTTTATGCGGCCTCAAAGCAACGAGCTACGTTGATAGCAGAGTTCACCCCGATTGCATTTCGTATCGTACCGACTCCGTCGCCGCTGCAAGCGCTGCGATTGTAGCGGGACTTGGTTTTGGGTTCCTTCCCTGCATGCTGGGTGACATCACGCCGGGATTGGTGCGTGTCGGCCCGGTTGTGCCTGAACTTCAGGATGGGCTTTGGCTGCTGACTCACCAGGACATTCGAAAGTCATGGCGAGTCAAGGCGTTCATGACGTTTTGCGCAGCGGCGGTTGCCGAACTCAAGCCGTTGGTCGAAGGCCAGCGAGCTCTCCCGGTTTCGTAGACGAAACCGGGAGCACGTCTTAACGGGTGCCGGAGCCAATGACCGCCTTGCAGACAATTTCGATCAACTGCGACCGCTGTGCGAGCCTCGATACGCCGATTATGTTGCTCGCGCACTGGGGCCGCTCGGTACCAAACGCAGCCTTGCGAACATTGCCTACCACGGCAAACGCCGCGTCCATGTCCAGCACATAAAGCGTCTCTTCGACCACGTCTTCAAGCGTTGCACCATACAGTGCAAGCAACTTGGAGATGTTGTCGTATGAAGCGCGCATTTGCTCTCCCATCGAAGAGAAATCACTGGGCTTGCCTTCGCTATCGAGTGGGGCAGGAGCTACCAGGTTGCCTTCTTCATCATGGTTGAATTGGCCGGATATATAGATGTCGTTCCCGACTTGTCTGGCCTGCGGGTAGCCATAGCTTTCTTCCCATGCGACCCCCCAGTAAGCGGTTTTCTTTCCGAACGGTTGCGAAGCTGACATTGCATTCTCCTGGCGTAGAACAGACTGCTCGCACAGCGGCAGTCCAAGTTGTGGGAAGCCAGAGACTAGCACCGCAAATGATTTTATAAGGGCGCATTAATGCGCCTCTGGAGACGCATTAATACGCCCCTAAAATCGTGAGCGATCGGTTACCTTGAACTCGAAATCGGTGCCGCACCTACCGCCAAAAACCTTCCGTGATTTTCAGCGGACAAAAGATTGGCCGGCCCGCAAAGAGATTAAAAGACCATCATTTCACTAAAGGGAACCACCATGAACAATCCAAAAACCGAAGTCCTGACCCCTCAAAACAGCCAACTGATTTTCATTGATCAGCAGCCGCAGATGGCCTTCGGTGTGCAAAGCATCGACCGCCAGACGCTGAAGAACAACACGGTCGCTTTGGCGAAGGCCGCAAAAATTTTCAACGTGCCAACCACTATCACCACCGTCGAAACCAATAGCTTCTCCGGCCACACATATCCCGAATTACTTGCTGTGTTTCCTGACGCGCCTCTGCTGGAGCGCACCTCGATGAACTCGTGGGACGACCAGAAAGTACGTGACGCGCTGAAAGCCAATGGCCGCAATAAAATCATCGTCTCTGGCCTTTGGACTGAAGTGTGCAATACCACATTTGCACTTTCCGCCATGCACGATGCCGGCTACGAGATCTACATGGTCGCCGATGCTTCCGGTGGCACAACGAAGGAGGCTCACGATTACGCCATGCAGCGCATGATTCAGGCTGGCGTGGTGCCGGTCACCTGGCAGCAGGTGCTGCTGGAGTGGCAGCGTGACTGGAACAACCGCGACACCTACGACGCCGTCATGAATCTGGTGAAGGAGCACTCCGGTGCTTACGGCATGGGCGTGGACTATGCCTACACCATGGTGCACAAGGCTCCCGAGCGTGTAGACCACGGCCCGACCCTGGCACCTGTGGCCGCCTCTGTCTGAGCCTCACTGGCCCTCATCAAATGGGGGCCAGTCCCTGAGGGATGCTGAAAAAGAGGACGAATTTATTTTCTTGACCCAAAAAAGATGACTCGTGCTCGGAAATGCTACGTTTCAATACAGCATCCACTTAGCCAGCAGTGTTCGTATCAACCCGAACCCCACCCCAAGGAGTCCCCTCCTGTAATGGACCTACACAACGAATTCGAAAACAGCAAATTCTTCCACCGCTCACGCATTGATCGGCGCGCCGCCGATGCCTTGGTGGGGCTGGCGGCTGGGATTACGGCGGACGGTGTCGTGAACACCGGCGAAGCGATTTTTCTTAAGCGATGGTTGGAGAGCAACCTCGTCCATCTGAATGACCCGGTGATCAATCTGCTGTATTCGCGTTTGGCATCCATGCTTCAGGACGATGCCCTGGACCCGGACGAGGCTCTTGAGCTGCTTAATATCCTGCGTAGTTTTTCTGGCGTGGATGTTGAGAACTCGAAGGTCGGCGGGAATGTTGTCGTTGCGCCAACGGACCTGCCCTTCAATTCACCGGCGCCCGATTTGGTGTGGGATGGTCGGATGTTTGTCTTTACGGGCGTTATGGCCTTTGGGCCGCGTAAAGATTGCCAGGCATTGGTGGAGAAACGTGGTGGTTTGATTGGGGGCGGGGTGAGTAAGAAGGTGCATTACCTGGTGGTTGGCAGCGTGGGTAATGAACAGTGGCGCCACAGTACCTATGGAACGAAGATCATGAAGGCCGTGGAGTTGCGGGAGGCCGGGGCTTGCATTGCCATTGTGGGTGAGGATCACTGGCAGAAGATGATTTTCGGTTGAGGTTGCTTCATGGGTTGTGAGGTAGAAAGGGGCTGCGCTGTTTTGACTGGCAGATCGTCGGTGGAATTGGCGGTCTGATCGCGAGTAAGCTCGCTTCTACAGGTTTTTCAGGGAGTGGGTACCCCGGAAAAAACAAAGCCTCCGCATTTCTGCGGGGGCTTTGTTTTGTATGGTGCGGCACCAGGAGTCGAAAAACGAAATATTTTTCATATTTATCAATAGGATAAATGGTTGATATTTTAACTGTTACCTCTATTGCTACCCTTTTGCTTTCTCACACAGCTCGACGCCGTTACCTCTCAGTCCTGGACTCTCGCAGGTCAAATCGATAAATGGCAAAAGGCTATGCTTAGGCTATATTGAAGCCATTCGATCTTTCGAAGCAGGCTCAAGGCAGATTTAAAATAATATGTGAATAAAAATTTCGCGGGGAAGGTATTCTTGAAATTTATGTTTCAAAGACATATTAACCTCCAAGTGTTTGAAAGTGCGTAATCTTTGCTCTAAATGGATATAAGAGACCTACATGAAGATCACTAAAATCTCAGCTGTAAATTTTCGGGCTTTGCAGGATGTGACGTTAGATTTGCGGGATAGTTTATCTTTGCTTATTGGTAGAAATAATAGTGGTAAAACATCCTTGCTTGTGCTTTTTGAAAAATTCTACGAGTCAGGTGTTGCCTTTAATTACCATGATTTTCCTTTGGCGATTCGTAAGGATCTAGTTGCGATAGATCACGGAACTGACGTTGTTCCTCTATCGATAAGTATGAGGATTGAAATTGAGTACGATGACGAAGACAATTTGCGACACCTATCAGAATTTATGTTGGATCTTGATAGTAAAGTAAACAAAGTAAATATTTTATTCGAGTGCGTTATAAACAAGGATTTATTGCTGAGAGATATAGAGCAATTCGATGGTGAAAGGGAGAGGTTTCTTCGAAAAAACCTTGATCGGTACTTACAGGTACATGTCTATGCATATGCGAATGATGAAGATCTACTTCTGGAAAACCGGACTAGGCTTGTAAAGAAAGACATCACTTCGGTCAGGGATCTGATTAATTTCCAAATAATTCATGCTAAGCGAGATGTTGCTAGCAGCGAAGGCGGCAAGAAAATGCTTTCGAAGCTGACAACGCAATATTTCAATAAGGCTAATAAGGATGTCACGGACTTCGATCCGATTAATAACTTGCTCCTGCAAATTGATGAGAGTCTTGAAAACAGCTATAAGGATTTTTTTGAGCCATTCTTAAAGACGTCTAAAGCCTTTTTGGGGATTGAAGATATCAAGGTTGTATCCAATCTTGAATCAAATGAGGTTTTGGAGAATAGCTCGCAAGTGGTGTATGGAGACCGCGCCGAATTTCTCCCCGAGACGTTCAATGGTCTCGGTCATATGAATATACTTTATTTGCTTTTGAGTGTTGAGATCAAGAAAGAGTCGTTTGCCAAAACCGGAAAAAATATAAATCTCCTTTTTATCGAGGAGCCAGAGGCGCATACGCATCCACAGATGCAATATATTTTTGCCAATCAAATAAAAAGTATCTTGAATGAGATTGACAATATTCAGGCCGTAATTACTACGCATTCATCTCATATTGTTTCGCAGTGTGATTTTAAAGACATAAGGTATTTGCAAAACTCAGAAGGTAAGACAAAAATAAAAAATTTCCATGCTGAGCTGAAAGCTAAGTATGGCGACGATGAAGATTCATTTAAGTTTCTAGAGCAGTACCTAACTCTCAATTCGTGCGAGCTGTTTTTTGCAAGCAAGGTGATATTTATTGAGGGTGTTACTGAACGAATGCTCTGGCCTTACTTTGTAGAGCTATTTGATAAGTCAAAGCTCCACAGTAAAGACCATATTTCATTGTTTTCCCAAAATGTTACAATTTTAGAAGTCGGTGCTAATGCCAAGGCGTTTAGGCATTTTCTAGAGTTCTTGGAAATCAAAACTCTTGTCATCACGGATATAGATACAACCAAAAAGACCCTTGATTTAAGCAAAGATAAGCCCAAAACAACTTATCTCTCCTCCAAGGTTGTTGACGCAGATCACATTAGCAATGCCACGTTAAAACATTACTATGATGCTCCCGACTTCTCTGATGAAGCTAAGTTCGCCAGTTGGTTCGCTAGATTAGTTTCGCATGATCTAAAGCATGCTTACTCTAATATATATATTGCTTATCAGAAGGAGGAAGAGAAATATCATGCGAGGAGTTTTGAGGATGCTTTTTTGCATGTCAATAAGGAGTTGATTAAAAAGAAAATTGATAGCATAAATGGATTGAAGAACGTGCATGAGTTTGATGCAGGGCTAGATGCCTACGATTTGATTGATAAAGTATTGGATAAAAAATCTGCGTTCGCGTCCTCTCTGTTGTACTTGGCACTAACTGATGACCAAGTTACTTGGCGTATTCCCACCTATATTGAGGAGGCGTTGGAATGGATATCCGAATGACTCCGTTTGATCAGGTTTTGTCCTGCCTAGCGCGGGGGAAGAGTTTCCTACTCCAGGGGGGAGCAGGAAGTGGGAAGACCGAAACCTTGAAGAAGTTGTTAGACCACATTTCAAAAAATATGCCAGATAAGAGGGTGGCATGTATTACCCATACGAATTTGGCTGCTGATGAGATCAAGATGCGAGCAGGTGATCTGCATACCATCAGCACAATTCATTCGTTTATGAATGGAATCGTAAAAACCTTCCGGCTCGATCTGCATAAGGTCATACACGAAATTTTCCTTCTGCCTGAATTCACGCGAGGGGAGGCCTTGGATGATGAGAAGGAATATAAGAAACGCGAGCATGCTCGCTATAAAAGGGCATACGAGAAATATGCCGAAAAGGCATATTTTATACTTAGAACAAAAGAGGAAAAAGTACTAGGTAAGCCTGTTTATGATAGAGATCCTGCCGCGGCAAACAAAGTTTTAAACGATAAGATTAAATATTTAAATTCCCATATATTGAAGCATATTGAAGGGGTTCCCGCTCATAAAGTTTCTTATAATGAAACCGTGTTTAATAGTCTTCGCGATCTAAGTTTCGGCCATGATGGGCTCATTAAGCTAGCGGTTTCTCTATTGGTGAAGCGCGCGAAATTGCGGAAAATTTTGTCTGACAAGTATGATTATATATTTGTTGACGAGTATCAAGATACTTCTCCTGATGTGGTTAGAGCGTTTCTTAACTATGTTGCAATTGATCAAAATATAATATTCGGTTTTTTCGGCGATTCGATGCAAGGTATATATGAGGAGGGGGTTGGGGATGTTGAGTCATATGTACAATCTGGTGCGTTAGAGAAAATTGAAAAGGAGGATAACTATAGATGCTCGGAGCAGGTTGTAAGGCTTATAAATAACTTGAGGAACGACGGATTAAAACAAAATGTTGCCTTGAGGGTTTTTGATGGCGGTCTTTTAGAAACTTTGGTCGAGCGCCAAGGTAAAGTGAAACTGGTTTATGCGATTTGCGAAGAGAAGCCTAATCAGCAAAGCTCTCGTGAGGCAAAGGATTTATATGTCGAAAAACTTTATAAGTTGATTGAAAGAGCTCAGGGTTTTGATAACTACAAAATGCTAATGCTGACAAACAAAGCTGTAGCGTTAGAAGCAGGGTTTGGTCGTTTGTACGAGATTTTCAACTCTCGATTTGGTCAGTCCACGAATGAAAACCTAGAGAAAGTACTAACTACGTGCCATTTTGATGATTTGTATGAACTATATCAAGATGTTTCGTCTCGTAGACATTCTAACGTTATCCGCACTGTAAAAAAATCTGGGTTTGTATTAGATTCAGTTCGTCAAAAGGATGAGTTGCTAGCTGCATTCAAGCAGGTTTTCGAATTGAACTGCTCTGGGCACAAGGCGATACTCGAATCTTTTCAGCTGAAGTTGATAAAAAGTTCGGAGTCCTACGAACGCTTCATAAAAAGAAGAGATCACTTCATTGAGCAGATGAATGGGGACGCCAGGTACACTGATTTTAAGAAGCTTTACATATCAGGTATTGACAGTTGTAGTAAATTAAATAAATCAGGATTCGATATTGATGATTATGAATTTGGAGATTTGGAGCGAGATGTAAAACGGGATTTGTTTTATACCGAGTTTTTTGGCGAAAAAATAACCTTGGGCGAGGTGTTTAATTACTACGATTATTTGTCGGAGAAAACAAATTTTATAACCATGCACAAGACGAAAGGCTCAGGGATAAGAAACGTATTAGTTGTAGTGGATGAGTTCTTTTGGCGAGACTATAAGTTTACTAATATATTCTCAGCAGGCCCTGTGTCGGCTGAAAATCAGAAGATTATGTATGTTGCGTGCTCACGAGCTATTGAAAATTTGACCTGTGTACGGCTTATGGGTGAAGAGGAAGCTTCATCTATTGGGGACTATTTTGATGAGGTTGAAGTTGTAAAATTAGATTGATAGGTAGCAGGGGAGGTGATTAATTCTCTCCCCAATAAAATACCTAATGGGTCATGAGATCCAACGGGGGGGGTTAAAATTTCCAAGTCTTTGCTCTTCGCGAGGCTATCAGGCGTACTGTTAATAAATAATAGTATTGAGTTGATTTGGAATGTTTTTCTAGGCCGTGGGTCAGAAACCAAGCTAAATGTTTACGCCTCCAAGACCACGGATTATTACGATGCCATCGTTCATATATCGCTCTTTGGATTTCGTTAGCTTGGCGGATGTGGCGGTTGCGTGTCGCGGGTGCGCCATTCAGAACTCAAGATAGAAAAAGCTCCATATTATACTCGCCTCTCATACTGCACTTCCTATATAAGCCGAAGCCACGTCGATTCGACCGTGTCCTAGTTCATAGCTGAGTTGTAAACGAGCCCGTCTGTCAATGTTTCTATGGGGACGACCGCAGATGACGCCAAATACTGGTGCGAGGTGGCCGGTGATTTTCTCATAGCGCTCACATGCGTACGCCGCCCGCAACTCATGAAATCCTTTGAGATTGTGCAATTTTAGAATTTGTCGGGATGGTCTTATAGTGTCCCGCTGGAAACTGATATAAGTCTCGGTTGATGCAATTAAGTTTCGGCTACCGTACGGAGTGACCTGTTTAGCGTAGCGAAGTGCTTCGAGAATATGTTCATCTACTTCGATCCAGCGAGACGCCGTAGCACCCCTGCGGCCGCCTTTGGTACCTTCTTGGATATTTATCCTGCCAAGCTGATTGGCCTCACGGTTCAGCCGTATGAGATCCGCTAGCACTGCCTCGCGCAAACGCATCCCGGTAGCACGTGCTAGGAGTAGTATGGCTGCAGCGCGGGGATGTATTTCGCGGAGTATCCCGGCTATACATTTAACTCGCTGACGATCCTGACCTTGTGGAGCAGTCGTACGAACGGTGGTGCGCTGCATTCCTAGTGCCTTGCTCGGGCTTGGCAGCTTCACGTGCTGATCACCGCGAAGCGCTGCCATGGTCCGGTTTACGCTGGATAGGCAATTCTGTGCGGTAGCAACGGCCAGCTCGCCGACCTCGACCAAATTACGCAGATGCAACGCATAGTCAGCAAGTGTCTGCCGATTTATTTGTCGTGCATCATTAACGCCCGGCCCATCCTCCGATCTGCACCAGCGCACGAATGCTTGCCACCGGTCGCTGTGCGTTTTGACCGTGCTGTAGTGACCACCACCATATATGTCCCGTAATGCCTGCGGCCCGGCATAGCTCAGTTGCCGACCCCACCCAAAATTGCGCCCATCCCTTTTCCCGACCAATGCCATGATCAAACTCCTCTCGAAGCTGAGCCTCAAAACCTTCCCCACGTCATCCCGCCAAGAATGTTGAGTGTTATCAGGGATCAAGGCCCCTGCGACCTGTGAGGGTTGTCCACTAACGCGGGACTGGCGGCTCCTTACGACCGGGAGCTTGGGCATCTCATGATCTGGCCTCCTGAGCACTTCCGAAGAAGTGGGCGGGTGGAGGCTGCACTGGCTGACGAGACCAGCGCCGCGAGATCCTGAGTCGGGTTAAGGCAGTGAAGCGATGACCGGGGCATGCCTGACTGTCAGTCAGGTGAAGTCCATTCCGTGGATTGCGGCACCATCATCTGCATCGCTGTTGCTGGTGACTTCGGTATTTGTCACGCCGATTGTCACGAAGGAAAATGCCGCAATGCCTTGTACGAGTTGGGCTGCAGCAGCGGTAGGAGCGCCCGTCTCTTTCCGGAAGAAAGAGACGGGCGCAGGTTGGCGCAATGAATGGCCAAAGGGATAGGTTGCTGCAGGGCAGCTATGAAAGGGGGTGAGTTGCCGCAGTGGGCACACTGGTAAAAGTAGGCATCCATCACATCGCTGTGACCGTGCGAGCCGCCGGACGCTAATCGCACTTTGGGAGAACCACCACCGTGTGGCGTAGCCTTAAAGGTTCTGGCTACCTGGGTTGCTGTCAACGACAGCGCTTTGCCCGATCTTTTCTACGCCTGTGGATAATTCGGGTCAAGGCTCGAATTTTCGGGAGTTTTGCGGCTGTGGATGAAATTATCCACCGGTGGAAATCAGTGGTTTTCCACAGACAGTTACGTGGGCTTTAGATTTTTTAAGTGAGGTCCATCCAAGCAGGGCGGCTTTGCAGCCCTGTTTGGATGGACCCGCGTGGACAAGCGGACCACTGATATATGTAGACCGAGCACTTACTCAGTTGCGCCACGTTTTGCTTTTAGGCGAGTGACGTTCGCTCCGGTCTGGTTCGCGAATTCGTGTGGAGTGAGATGCTCCTGCCGGTTGGTCTCCAGATACCGGCTCCACCAATTCATGATTAGCCTGCGCTCCTCAATGAACTCGGCCTTGTGGATGTAAGCGGCGCGGACGTTGTTGCGTTCCTTGTGGCTCATCTGCCTTTCAATGGCTGTCTCCGACCACAATCCTGACTCGATCAGTGCGCTGCAGGCCATCGAACGAAACCCATGCCCGCAGATATCGGTTTTGGTGTCGTATCCCATAGTCCGTAGCGCGTTGTTCACGGTATTTTCGGACATGGGCTTCCAGGGTTTGGCATCACCTGCGAAGACCAATGCGAATTTGCCTGTGAGTGCATGGATTTTTTCGAGTAGCGCCACTGCTTGCGGCGATAAGGGTACTAAATGGATATCCCCTGCCATCTTCGTACCCCTTGTGGAAAAGGGTACGCCTTCCAACGCGGGTCGAGTGTCCGGTATCTCCCAGGTGCCGCGCTTGAGGTCGAACTCGCTCCAGCGTGCGAAACGCAGCTCGCTGGATCGTACAAACACATGCAGCGACAGCATCACCGTCA
The DNA here is from genome assembly GCA_001023535.1 of Pseudomonas chlororaphis. Lineage (NCBI taxonomy): Bacteria > Pseudomonadati > Pseudomonadota > Gammaproteobacteria > Pseudomonadales > Pseudomonadaceae > Pseudomonas > Pseudomonas chlororaphis. The sequence goes on along the minus strand of CP011020.1, from coordinate 1,509,195 downwards.
GACGGGTAAGTGCCCGGCCTTTATAGGTGTCGATCCGCTCCTGTAGTTCCGGCAGTCGCGATAAGGGTAGAGCGGGGCGATGTACCACCCGCGGGGCTTTGATCAAGCCTTCGAGGTCGTATGCAGGGTTGGCGGTGATAAGCCGGAGGCGTTTTGCCTCGCGCATGATGCTCTGCAGGTAGTTTTGTACCCTTAAAGCTACGTCTATTGTTCCGCGCTTCTTGATCGCTTCCAAGGGCTGCATGAGGTCATGGGTGTCGAGGTCGACAATGGCGCGAGCGCCGATCAGCGGGAACACGTGGGTTTTGAGGCGACTCATCACAGTCTTGGAATGGCCTGGTGCCCACTTGGCCGACATTTCCGTATGCCAGTCGAGCGCAACGCTTTCAAAGGTTCTGCCTTTGATTACGGCTTCCGCCTTGGCTTGGTGCTTGGTCTCTATAGGATCAACGCCATCTGCCAGCATTCGCTTGACTTCCAAGCGCTTGCGGCGCGCATCGGCGAGGCCAATGACGGGGTAGTTGCCGAACGAGGTCAGTCCTTCCCGTCCGTCAGGTTTGACGTAACGGAGCCGCCAGCCTTTGCGGCCATTGGGTTGGACTAGGAGATAGAGGCCATCGCCGTCGAAAAGCTTGTAGGCGCGGTCTGTAGGTTTTGCCAAGCGGCAAGCTGCGTCGGAGAGCGGAGCTGTGGTGCGCGACATAAGGGTACTCCCTTTTATCGAAGTGACCTGTATCCCAAACTCTACCCTTAAAACGGTTGGAATCCACCGGTTTCTGACGGAAACCGATGGAATGCCAAAACGAAAAAACCCGCCAGAAGGCGGGTTTTTCGGGGGTTCCAGAGATTTTGAAAGCCTTCTATGGAACCTTGGATGGTGCCGGCACCAGGAATCGAACCCGGGACCTACTGATTACAAGTCAGTTGCTCTACCAACTGAGCTATACCGGCGTGTGGGCGACGATTATAGCGGTTGGGCGCGTTCTGTAAACCCCTGAATTCTGAATATTTTTGCGCGAGGTTGGCTCAGGTGCGGTGCAGCACGTTGCGCAGTTTCTGCAAGGCGCGCCAGGTACGGCTGTTTTGGATGGCGTGGAGTTGGGCCTCGGCCTGTTCGGCGCGTTGCAGGGCGGCGGTCAGTTGGGCGTCGGTGTCGTCCAGGGGGTGGCTGAAGGGGTGGCCTTTGCGCAGTTGGAAGCCGTCGAGGTTGCAGGGTGGGATGTCGAAGGCCGGCTTGAGGGCCAGGTGTTCTTCGGCGAGGTAGTAGGTGTTGATGCCGTCGAACAGGATGGACTGGTAGCCGGCGCCGGTCACCAGGGCTTCCCAGGCCTGGTCGCGGGCCCATGGGGTTTCGATGAGGATGATCCAGGGGCGCCAGCGGCTGAAGTCCATGCCGCGCAGCACGGTTTCTTCGTGGCCTTCCACGTCGATTTTCAAGAAGTGGATGGGGCGGTCCTGCACATGCTCTTCGCAGATCGAGGCCAGGGTGCGGGATTGGACGGTTTGGGTGCGCACGTCCATGCCGGCGTCGCGGTGCTGTTGGGCGACGTTGGGTTCGACGGTGGACAGCCCGGTGTCGGCGATGGTGTAGAAGGTCAGGCTGTCGGCGTTGTCGCCGGCCACGCATTGCAGGTTGATGTCTCGGGGACGCTCCTGGCAGAGCGCGGCGTAGTAGGCCTGCACCGGTTCGATGTTGATACCCTGCCAGCCGTGGTCGTAGAAAGCCCGGGTAACGGAATCATCGGTCGGATGGTTGGCGCCGACGTCGAGGTAAAAGCCGTTCTCCACCTGTTGAAGGGCGCGCCACAGGCGTATGTCTTCGAAGTTTTGTGCGTAGGAAATGAACGTCACGACCAATCCTTGAATGTGTCGGCGGGGTGTCAATCAGGATACGTTCGGTTGTTGTATAGCACCGCCAGGCCGGGTGCAATGAGTGCTGTAAGGCAGCACTGAATTCGGCGGTTATGTCGTTTTGCTTAGATGCTTATGCACAACGGGATGGATGCAGCCGCTTGAACCTTGCCATTTTGTGAACACGTTCTCATTGGGTCGCAAATAGCTGTTTTCATGGTTTTTTATCCATGTGAACAAAAAATGAACACAGTGAATTCGGTCAACAAATCGCGGTTCCGTTGGATCCAGGCAGATTCCATCAACAGAGTTATCCACAGGCTGCGAGGGATTTAATGACGCTCTGCCAGCAGCATCAGGTTTCGCGGCGTCAGGGGTGTTTCGCAGAAGGTGCCGAGGCGCACGGTGTAGCCTTTGTGGCTGAGGAAAAGTGCCCGGTCCAGTACCAGCCAAAGCTCCAGCGGGCGTCGGAAAAGACCACGCACCAGTTCCAGGTTGCGCACTTCGGCCAGGCGTTGCTGGCCCGCGGCTTCCAGTGCGGCCCAATCGGGCCTGCCGACTGTGGATAGGTCTTTGAGGGCCGCCAGATCGATGCAGTACTGGGCGAAGGATTTTTCCAGCCAGGCGCTGGGCAAGGACGGGGTTGGCAGGTAGTCGTCGCACCCTCGGATTTGCCGTTGCAGCAGGTCGAAGCCCAGGCGGCGGGCCATGGACTGGTCTCGTTGCCTTCGCACCCGGGCGCCAGCGGTCACGGTTTCGGTCAGCGGCAGGCCGAGATCGTCGAGAGAAAGCTGTAGGGCGGAACTCTTGGCCGCGTCGGACAGCGGCTGATAGTGCTCGGCGCTGATGCGGTTGTAGCAACACGGGGCGATGGCCAGCTGCGCACACCCGGCCGCGCTGGCCAAGTGGAGCAAGCGCACATGCAGGTCGCCGCAGGCATGCAGGGCCACCGGTGTGTGTTCAGGGGCGATTGCCTGGGCGGCGTCTGCCGCTAGCACGTCTTGGCGCAGGTGCATGGCAGGCAAGTGGTGACGCTGGCTCAACTGCTGGCCGCTATCGACCAGCGTGGGGTCGTATTCCAGGCAGGTCAGGCGTTGCTCGCCGTGCAGCAGGCGGCGGCCGAGATGGCCTTTGCCGGCGCACCAGTCCAGCCAATGGATGGGTTCGCTGGCAAAGCGCAGGCGGCTGGCGAAGGCTTCGATCTGCTGCCATTTACGCCCGGGCACCTCGACATTGAGGCGATGGGTCGGTGCGTCCAGCGTTCGTGCGGGCAGGGGTGCAACTGAACTCAAGGTGCGGGAAGCGGCCGCCAGTTCCGCAAAGGGGGCTGGCGCGTGCTCGATCAGCCAAGGCTGGTGATGGTCGTGTTCGGCGGCTTCCAAGGGGCGCTGGCGGAGCCAATGGGCCATCTCTGGGTAAGACGTTTCCCAGGGGAGCTGCAGATGGGTGAACGGCCGCGGTTTCCACAAGGCCTGGTGTGCGGTGAGAAACCCATCCAGCGCCGTGAAACGGGCGAGCAGCGCTTCGCCCGTCAGCACGCCGCCGTCAGCGTCCTTGGCAGGCATCGACGCGTAACCAGCGCTCCAGCTGCTTGAAGCCTTGCACCAGCAGGAACGCCATCAACAGGTAGAACATGCCGGCCGCGAAGAAGATCTCCACCGGCAGGTAAGTCCGGGCAATGATGGTACGGGCCATGCCGGTGAGTTCCAGCAGGGTCACGGTGCTGGCCAGGGCGCTGGCCTTGAGCATCAGGATCACTTCGTTGCTGTAGGCCGGCAGGCCGATGCGCGCGGCACGGGGCAGCATGATGTAGAACAGCGCCTTGGGCCGCGACATGCCCAGGGCCCGTGCGGCTTCGATCTCGCCACGGGGGATGGCCTGGATCGCACCGCGCAGGATCTCGGCAATGTAGGCGGCGGTGTGCAGGGTCATGGTGACCGTGGCGCACCAGAACGGGTCCCGCAGGTACGGCCAGAGCGCGCTGCTGCGCACGGCATCGAACTGCGCCAGGCCGTAATACACCAGGAACAACTGGACCAATAACGGAGTGCCACGGAAAAAGAAGATGTAGGCGTAGGGCAACGCCCGCACGTACCACAGGCGTGAAGAGCGGGCGATACCCAGTGGGATGGCCAGCAACAGCCCGGCGATCACGGCGATGGCCACCAGTTCCAGGGTCAGCGTCGCGCCCTGGGCCAGTTTTGGCAGCCACTTGATGATGACTTCCCAGTTCATTGGGTGCTCCTGATAAAGCCGCACGCGGCGCGTCGTTCCAGCAGGTGCATGCCGGCCATGGCGAATACGGTCAGGCCCAGGTACATGAACGCGGCCACCATGTAGAAGGTGAATGGCTGCTTGGACACGGTCACGCCGATCTGTGCGTGGCGCATGATTTCTTCCAGCCCGATCACCGAGACCAGCGCGGTGTCCTTCATCAGGATCATGAACAGGTTGCCCAGGCCCGGCAGGGCGATGCGCCACATCTGCGGCATGATCAACCGGGTGAAGATCCGCCATTTCGACAGGCCCAGGGCGACGCCGGCTTCACGGTGCCCTTTGGGAATCGCCAGGATCGCCCCGCGAAACACTTCCGTCGCATAGGCGCCAAAGCACAGGCCCAGGGCGATGACGCCGGCGGCGAAGGCGTCGAGGGCCAGGTCGGGATTGCCCAGGTACTCGCCCAGTGCACGCATCAGGTTGACGGTGCCGAAGTAGATCAGCAGCACCCAGAGCAATTCCGGAATACCGCGGACCAGTGTCGAGTAAGTGCCGCCAAGCCATTGCAGCGGCTTGTACGGTGAGGTCTTGGCCAAGGCGCCGAGCAGGCCCAGCACCAGCCCCAGGCACAAGGCCGAGAGTGCCAGTTTGACGGTCATCAGCGCGCCGGCGGCGAGCGCCGGGCCGAATCCGTAGAGGTCGATCATCATGGGTGTGTGTTCATATCGCGGCAGGCTTTGCAAAGGGCCGGCGCTGCGGTGCAGCAGCGTCGGCCACGCACGTCAGCATCAATAGATGTTGAACGGGAAGTACTTGTCGTTGATTTTCTTGTAGGTGCCGTCGGCGACGATTTCCTTGAGCGCGGCGTTCAGCTTGTTGCGCAGCTCGTCGTCACCCTTGCGCACGGCGATGCCGATCTTGTCGCTTTCCACCACCGGGTCGCCCTTGAATTCGTAGGCGCGGCCGGCGTCGGTTTTCAGCCAGTCATAGTTGACGTACTTGTCTGCCAGGATCGCATCGACGCGTCCGGAGGTCAGGTCCAGGTAGGCGTTTTCCTGGGTGTCGTAGAGCTTGGCGGTGATGTCGCTGCCCAGTTCGTCTTCCAGCCAGGTGCCGGCCAGGGTCGCCCGTTGTGCACCGATGACCTTGCCTTTGAGCGAGTCCTTATCGGTTTTGAAGTCGACGTTTTTCGGCGCGATGAACTGCAGCTTGTTGGAGTAGTACGGGTCGGTGAAGTCCACCGCCTGCTTGCGTTCCTCGGTGATCGACAGCGAGGAGATCAGGAAGTCGAACTTCTTGGCGTTCAAGGCCGGGATGATGCCGTCCCAATCGGAGGTGACCACTTCGCACTCGACTTTCATCTTGGCGCACAGGGCGTCGCCGATGTCCTTGTCGAAGCCCACGACCTGGCCGCTGGCGTCCTTGTTGTTGAACGGCGGGTAGGCCGCTTCGATGCCCATCTTCAGCTTTTCGGCCGCCATGGCATTGGCCGAGAGCACCAGGCTGGCGGCAGCGGCCAAAAGGAATTTCTTGTAGATCTGCATATGTACTGCTCCGTTAGCGGTTGCTGGACATGAATTGTTTGCAGCGCGCCGAAAGCGGGTTTTCGAAGACCTGCTGTGGCGATCCTTGCTCCTCGACCAGGCCCTGATGAAGGAACACCACTTCGCTGGAGACCTGGCGGGCGAAACCCATTTCGTGGGTCACCAGCAGCATGGTGCGGCCTTCTTCGGCCAGGGCGCGGATCACACTAAGTACTTCCTGGACCATTTCCGGGTCAAGGGCGGAGGTCGGCTCGTCGAACAGAATCACCTTGGGTTGCATCGCCAGCGTGCGGGCGATGGCGGCGCGCTGTTGCTGGCCGCCGGAGAGTTCGGCGGGGTAGGCGTGGCGCTTGTCGGCAATGCCGACCTTGGCCAACAAGGCTTCGGCGACTTCGATGGCCTCGGCCTTGCTCTGGCCGAGCACCCGGCGTGGGGCTTCGATGATGTTGTCGAGGATGCTCATGTGCGGCCAGAGATTAAAGTTTTGAAACACAAAACCAATCTCACTGCGCATGCGGTTGATCTGTTTGCCGTCGGCGGCCACCAACTCGCCGTTTTTCGCGGCCTTGAGCTTGAGCGCTTCGCCGGCCACCAGGATTTCACCCTGGTTGGGGTTTTCCAGCAGGTTGATGCAACGCAGGAATGTCGACTTGCCGGAACCGGAGGAACCCAGGATCGAGATCACATCGCCGTCGCGGGCGGTCAGCGAGACGCCTTTGAGCACCTCCAACTGTCCGTAGCGTTTATGCAGGTTGCGGATTTCAAGCGCGGGCGTGGCCTGGGCCATGTGCGGTCCTCATGGTGTGTGCTCCCTTGCTGTTGGCTGCCTTCCGTGGCGAGGCGGCCAAGCTAGCATGCGTCCGAATGGTCGCCAACAGCGCTACGGGGGGTAAATCGGTGATGTGCGGCAGGTTGTCGCATCGCCGCAGCAGACTGTCGCGCCATCAACAACCGAACGGCCGTTTGAACCGTGTCTACCGCTAAAAATCCCGGGGGAGTCGCGTAAAAAAAGGCGCGATGGTGCCAGCTTTGGACAGGGGTTGGAAGGGTTAATCGGATGAGCGTTACCGCAATCAGAAGTAACTTCGGGTTATTCGGGAGCGTCCTCAAGATCCCACAATATTTTGAGGACCTCTCTGAAGCTGGCGCGTGCTGTTTCGAAATCCGCCTGTACTTCAGGGCTGTGAAGCCAATGTTCCGCTGTTTCCTGAACAGGAGTTTTGATGGAGCTTTTTAACTTCAGGCAACCGAAGTTACATCCCTGTCCAATCCTCGATGCGCAGTCCGGGGACTCTTTCGAATTCTTTCAGATTATTGGTGACTACGATCAACCCGAGGGAGCGGGCATGGCCGGCAATCATCTGGTCGTAGGGGCCGATTGGCCTGCCAATCTTTGCCAGCTCTGCCCGGATCATGCCGGTATGGGCTGCGGCGTCATAACCGAAAGGTAAAACCTCAAGTCGGGCACAGAACCCTTCGATGACGCCGAGATTTTTCTCTGGGGCGGATGACTTTTCTGCGCCGTAGATCAACTCCATCAGTGTGACGGCGCTGATGCAGAGCTGGCCGTGATGACGATTGAAAGCTTCTCTGACGATCTGGGGCTTGTTCTTGATGGTGAAAATACAGACGTTGGTATCGAGCATGAACTTGATCATCAGAAAGACTCACGCTCCTGATCGGCAGGCTGTTCACGCTCTGCCATGAAGTCTGCCGTGGCGTTATCGCCATCGAACCAGCTATCCCAGGCTTCGCCAGCCGGCGTGATAATGCGCGTTCTGCCTATGGCGATCACGTCTACACGCTTTACGTCGCTTGGCATCGCCACTGCCTTGGGTAGCCGGACCGCTTGGCTGCGGTTGCTCATGAAAAGGGTGGTTTGTTCCATGTGCCGTCCTCCATTGGATGCAGTTGAAGCATAGGATAATGGAGGGATATGTCAATGGGATATACCACGGTGACGAATAGCCGGCCGGTTTATTCGCTGGCGGGTTCTTCCATCGACTGGCGATACCGATCCAGCGCCTCGCTGAAGTCCTTGATGAACTCCGGGGTGCTGAGCCAGCGTTGCGCCGCTTCACGGTCCATGTCGTCGGCCCACATGCGGTAGTCCACCAGCATGTCGGCGGCCAGGTTGGTGGCCGCCATGCTTTCGTTTTCGGCATTTTTCAGGTCGAGCAGGCCTGGACGTTCGCTGATCATCCCGCTCAGGGAGGAAAGCAGCGTGTCGAGCAGTTCGGCACGGCTGACGGCCTCGGCTTCGCGCAGCTTGGCGAACAGCTCCAGCACATACACCGGCGGTTGAGCGGTGGCGTAGGCGGGGTCGCCATACATCGGGATGGATTTACGCCCGCTCATGCGGATCTGCTTGGCTTTGTCCTTGGCGCGCTTGGCGCGTTTTTGCTGCTTGTTCAGTGAGGCCATTGGGCTTTCGGTTTCCAATTAGTCAGGGGATATGCCCGGCTCAGTCGATTTTTGGCACGGTAAAGGTGAACTCGCTGCCTTTGCCTGGCTGGCTTTCGGCGTGCAGTTTACCGCCATGGGCCTGGACAATCCCCCTGGAGATGTACAGCCCCAAGCCGGTGCCGTTCGGGTTGCCCTCCTTGATTGTCCAGTAGCGGTCGAACACGTGAGGCAACTGCTCTGCGGTAATGCCTTCGCCGGTGTCGCGAACACTGAACACGATCTCATTGCCTACCGACATCGCGCTGATGCCCACGCGGCCTTTCTGCGGCGTGAACTTGATGGCGTTGCCGATCAGGTTCGACAGCACCTGGAACAGGCGCTCGGGATCGGCGTTGATCTTCAGGTCGGGTTCGGCCTGGAAGGACATGTCGATGGCCTTGGCGATAGCCAGCGGCGACAACAGCGAGAAGGCGTCTTCGAAGATCTGGCTGACGGCGATCGGCTGGGGATTGATGGTGTAGCGTCCGGCGTCGATCTTCGAGGTGTCGAGCAAGTCTTCCAGCAGCGCGTTCATACGGCTGGTGGCTTGTTGCATGGTGTCGATGGCCGAGGAAATGCGCTTGGAGCTGTGGGAGCCATCGGAGCTGAAGGCCTTTTGCATCATGCCGCAGAGCATGGAAATGACCGTCATGGGGCTGCGCAGGTCATGGGAGACCACCGCCACCAGCTCGTCGCGAGCCTGCACGGCCAGGCGCTCCTTGTGGACTTGGCGGGCCAGGTCGTTCTCCAGGGCCGAGCGCCGCAGGTCATTGGCCGCGAACAGGTCGCCATGGGTCCATTTGGTGCTGATGCCGGCCATTTCGACTTTCCAGATTTCGAAAGACGTCCGGGGCCGCAGGCGCAAGCCGGTCTCGCTGTTCTCCAGGTCCAGGGGCTTTTGCGGATCGCCGCTCCACTGGAGGGTTTGTTTCACCTCGGGGCGGAACCACAGCACGCCATTTTCCACCGGCTTGGGCAGGTGGATCGCCAGTACGCCGCTGGCCACCTCCTGGTAAGCCTGGGCCGGCGAGAAAATGCTGCCCAGGTTGTGGTGGGCGAACACCGGCTGGCCGGTTTCCAGGATCCATTTGTGCAATTCGCGGATCTGCTCCGGCTCCGGGCATTGGCCGTGGCGGTGCAGCTTGTTGTCCTCCAGAATCGCCACGCCGCAGGCGTCGGCCAGGTCCATCAGCCGTTGCGGCTCGTGGGACAAGCCGTCAAACACGTTATGGGTGGACTCGGCCATGGCGGCGGCGAGCACCTTCAGGTTCGCAAGCTTGGCGTCCCGTTGGCGCGTCAGTTCCAGGGCTTCCATGGCACTGATCTGCAACGACAGCACTTGGCCGATGGTCTGGCAGGCCATGCGCATTTCATGGGGGACCAGCAGCGGCTCGCGGTTGCCGCAACTGATCAGCCCCCACAAGCGCTCGCCTTCCATCAGCGAGATGCTCATGGACGACAGCACACCCATGTTCTTCATGTATTGGCGGTGGATCGGCGAGACGCTGCGCAGCGTGGCGAAGCTCAGGTCCAGGGGCGCCCCGGTATCGGGTCGTAACTCGGGGACCAAAGGAACCGGCGCATAGTCGGCGTGGGGGATGATGCGCAACCAGTTGGTGCGGTACAGCTCGCGAGCCTGCTCGGGAATGTCCGAGGCCGGGAAGAACAGGCCTTTGTAGAGCTCCATCGACGGCGCGCTGGCTTCGGCGATCACCTGGCCGTGGCCTTCTTCTTCGAAGCGATAGATCAATACGCGGTCGTAACCGGTCATCGCCTGGATTTCCCGCACGCTGATTTCGTACAGGGCCTGAAGGGTCTTCGCACTTTGCAGGCGTTGCAGCATGCGGCCCATGTTGGCCTCGCCGCTGACGCCTTCGGGGCGGTAGTCGCTCAGGTGCTGTTCCAGCTCGACGATCAGGGCGCCTTGATGGCGATGCACCAGGGCGTCGAAGCGCAACTGGTTCACGACGATAGCCACGGGCACGTTGTCGCTTTCAGGAGCGGCACGGCAGGCGACAAGAATGGCTTCGGCCTGCTCCAGCCCGAACAGGGCGTCCAGGGTCTTGCCCAGCAGCCGGTCGGGGTCGTGGCCCATCAGTTGCAGCACGTTGGCGCTGACCTGGCGGATCACAAAGTCAGGCTCAGACAGCATCAGCAGAACGCCATGAGGCTGGATGGCCCCGGGGAAGCGAATCGGTTCGTCTGCGCAATTGGCCAGCAGTTCTTCGAAGGCTTCTTGGTTATCCGGGTTCATAACAGGACCTCCTGGCTGTCCAGCCAGTGTTCAAAATAGGTAAACGTCGCCTTGGCAGCGTTTGTGACTTCGAGCGTTTGGGCTTGGTCAAGGTTCCTGTCGTCCAGGTATTGGAGGAAGTCCTTCCAGCGTCGGCCGGTGAACTCACCATAAACGTCGAGAAACGCCGCGCCGCTGGAAGCATCGAGCCCCAACTGCTCAGCCACCCGGCGCCGCAGGATCTGCCCGCCAAGGGTCGCGCCTTCCAGCACATAGGAAACACCCAGCGCCGCGGCGCGCGAGTCGATCCGGGGAAGCGCCTGGCAAGTCGGCAGGGCGTCGATTGCGGCGTCATCCAGGCCCAGCGCCGTGAGGTCCGCCCGCAGCACCGGGAGCTTGACACGCAGGGATTGGTCCAGCCCGGTCGGTATCAGCGCAAGCACGTGAAGCCGTTGTTCCAGCGGCTGGTAAAAACCGTAGTAGGCCGCCATCAAGCGCCGATACAGCGCGAGATCCAGGCGCTCGGAGAAAAACGGCAGGCGTTTCTCCAAGGCAATGTGCAGGGTGGCGGTTTCGGTCCGCAATGCCTGGATCAGGGAAGGGTGGGGTGCGGCCGATGACATGCAGGAAAGAGCTCTTTGGTGGCGTGTTACGGAAAAAAATCCGCGTCAATGGTACACAGGATTTCTGAAAGGGTTATCCGCTTTTATCGCCCGTCTGGCGGTTGGCTTCTTCAAGCCGCGCCCGCTCGCGATCCAGGGCCTGGCGCAATTCTTCTTCCGATGGAAGGACGAGCTGATACTGGCTGGCAAACAGCTGTTCGTTGCCGTGCAAGACGGAGTAGCGCACCACGGATTCGTCCTTCTGGGCGCAGAGGATGATGCCGACGGTGGGTTTGTCGCCGGGCCCGCGCTTCAGCTCGTCATAGAGGCGCACGTACATGTCCATTTGCCCGATGTCCTGATGGCTCAGCTCACCGCGCTTGAGGTCGACAATCACGAAGCACTTGAGCAGGTAGTTGTAGAACACCAGGTCCAGGTAGAAGTCCTTGCTTTCGGTGCTGATGCGCTGTTGGCGCGCAACGAAGGCGAAGCCCTTGCCCAGCTCAAGGAGAAAGCCTTGTAGTTGGTCGATCAAGGCCTGTTCCAGGTTGGTTTCCAACAAGGTGCCGGCATTCGGCAGCCCTAGGAACTCCAGGACGACAGGGTCTCTGACAATGTCCCTGGGGCCCAGGTCAATCTCCTTGAGCTTGGCCGCCGCTTCCTCTTTCACCGCAGGCTGGTCACGGCTTGCCAGCAGGCGTTCGTAGTAGAAGGTACCGATCTGACGCTCCAGGGCCCGGGTTGACCAGCCTTGTGTGGTGGCTTCGTGCATGTACCACTGGCGAGCTGCGTCGTTTTCTACGCGCAGGAGCGTGCGGTAGTGGGTCCAGCTTAATTCGGTACGCACTGCGTTCCAAATTTGGAATGTCTGATAAAAGTCGCGCATGTGCCGCAAATTTCTTTCATCAAACCCTTTTCCGAACTTCGTCGTAAGCTCGATGGCCAATGTCGGCAGCAATCGCGCGCCATAAGCAGCCCGCTCGGCACCGCCCTGTTCGAACTCGACGATATGCCGGCCGATCTGCCAGCAGGTTTGCACTTGAAGGGTATCAACGGCGCGCAGCACCTTCTGTCGTGCCTGCCGGATCAGGTCACCCAGCTCGCTGATGAGTGGGGCCAGTGTCGGGTCATCCTGGGGGAGAAGGGAGCTCATCGAATGTCTGCCAAAGGAGTGGGCGGACCGAAAGGATGCGCCACGCGGCGTTTCGATGATGCCGGACGAAGCTGATTGATCGGGAGGAAAAGAGTGGGAGTCACGCCAGACCGATTTGAGGACTGGCTAGGCCACGTGTCGCCGACATGTAGGACCTATCCGAGAAAGCTGTAGGCACACCAATAGAGGCGAATACGTGACGAAGAGGCTGCCCACCCGGCGTGAACAGCCTCTCATTGACCAGGCGCGAAATTAATCCGGATGCTGCGTCAGCGCCTGGGAGGCGGCGACATAGTCAGCCTGGAATTGCGGGCTTTCGACCCAGTCCAGGGCCGCTTGCTCATCGACACCGGTGGTCAGGCGCCGGTATTCGATCAGCGCGGTAAAGATGAAGTCAGTGGCTTCTTCCTCGCCCTCCTGCTCCAGGACGAGGGCCAGCAACGGATGCGCCAGGAAGACCGAGCACATGGCCTGCTGGCTGACCTTTTCGGCGGCGCGCATGGATTCGAACAGTTCCGACAGGTCTACCGTCTCCAGGTCGATGCGCTCATCGTTCGGGTCCAGAAAGTCGTTTGGTGCCGCGGCACGCTGGATGCGGTTCTTCTTGGCTTTCGCCTTGGCGCGCTGAGTGCGCTTTTGCTGCTTGTTCACCGATGCCATGGGCCGGGCTCCTGACGTAAAAATAAGGCTGCCCATGCTACAGCTTCGAGGCGCTCGCTTCGAATCAATCCACCACGAACAGCGTGGCACCTTGGGCGGTGGAAGAACGATGCGGTTCGGCCTGATCGGCCACCTGGTAGCTCATGCCGGGCTTGAGCACAAATTGCCGGCCGTCCTCCAGTTCGGTGCTCAGCTCGCCTTTCAGGCAAAACAGGATGTGGCCCTTGGTGCACCAGTGATCAGCCAGGTAGCCCGCCGTGTACTCCACCATCCTGACCCGGATGTTCCCGAACTGCCGGGTGCGCCAATACGCCGTTCCGGTAACGCCGTTGTGTACGGTGGGTTCGATGGTTGACCAATCGGTGGTGCCAAAGGGGATGCCGGTGATGTCCATGTCGACTCGTTTGTTGGGGGAGGTGGAGTGACGAGGGTCGAATGTAGCGGAGTCGGTTGGGTGGGGGGAAGAAACCCCAGGCAATAAAAAACCCCGATCAATCACTTGATCGGGGTTTTCGGTATTTGGTGCCCAGAGACGGAATCGAACCGCCGACACGGGGATTTTCAATCCCCTGCTCTACCGACTGAGCTATCTGGGCAACGGGGCGCATTAAACGGGTTTTTCAGGGGGGCGTCAAGCACGTTATCAAAAAATATTTAATTATTACCGTCGCTTACGATTCGCCCCCGGTCGCTACAGCTTATTCGGACGGCGGTACGTAGCCTTCGGCCTTGGCGTAATCTTCGCCGGAAAAGAACTTGTCCATTTCGCCCTGAAGGTACTTGCGGTCTTCAGCGTTCATCATGTTCAGGCGTTTTTCGTTGATCAGCAGGGTCTGGTGTTTTTGCCAGTCGCCCCAGGCCTTGGCCGAGACGTGGTCGTAGATGTCCTGCCCCTTGGCGCCCGGGAACGGCGCACGTTCCAGGCCTTCGAGTTCTTCTTTGTACTTGCGGCACATGATGGTGCGGGTCATTGCAACTCTCCTGCGTTCAATACGGCGGCCGCGCGTTCGAGCAAGGTCTTGACCGGAGCGGCGAGGCCCAGGCGCGGCGGGGTGGCGAGGTTATACCAGAGCCAGTCGGCCTCGGCCACGTGATGGCCGGTTTCCCGGACCTGGACCAGCCAGGGCTCGATGGCCAGCTGGAAATGGCTGAAAGTGTGCACCAGGCTCGGCAATTGCTGCTGGTTGCCCAGCTCCAGCGCGTGTTGCAGGGCCAAATGCTGCAAATCATCGAGGTCGTCGAGTTCCGGCAGGCTCCACAGGCCGCCCCACAGGCCGGTGGAAGGACGACGGTAAAGCAGGATCGCGCCTTCATGGTTGGCCAGCATCGGCATCAAGGTGCGTTTCTTGGGCACCTCTTTGCGTGGCTTGGGTATCGGGTAGCGAGTTTCCAGGCCCAGCATGTGCGCTTCGCAGCCCTTTTTCAGTGGGCAGAGCAGGCAACTGGGCTTGCTGCGAGTACAGAGGGTGGCTCCCAGGTCCATCATCGCCTGGGTGTAGGCGTTGACCCGGTCCTGCGGCGTGAAGCGCTCGGCGGTGGCCCAGAGCTGTTTCGCCACCTTGGGTTCGCCTGGGTAACCTTCCTGGGCGGTGAAGCGCGCCAGCACCCGCTTGACGTTGCCATCGAGGATCGGCGCGCGCAGGCCCATGCTGATACTGGCGATGGCGCCAGCAGTGGACAGGCCGATGCCTGGCAACTCGGTCAGTTTCTCCACATCCCGGGGGAACTCGCCGCCATACTGGTCGACGACGATCTTCGCGGTTTTCTGCAGGTTGCGCGCACGGGTGTAGTAGCCCAGCCCGGTCCACAGGTGCAGGACTTCATCTTCCGGCGCGGCGGCCAGGGCCTGGACCGTGGGCAGCGAGGCCATGAAGCGATCGAAGTAACCGAGTACGGTGCTGACCTGGGTCTGCTGCAGCATGATCTCCGACACCCACACCCGATACGGCGTGATGCCCTGTTGCCAGGGCAGGTCGTGGCGTCCGTGGCGGTCGAACCAGTCCAGCACGGCGCTGGAAAATTGCTCGGCGGTCATCGCTTGAACAGCCCCTTGAGCGCGTTTTTCACCTCGGGGCTGACTTTGTCGCCCAGCTTTTCGTCGATCTTGTCTTCGAGGCGGTCACCGGCCAGTTTCGCCGCGACCTTGCCCATCCCTTCGCTGTCCAGGCGGCATGCCTTGGCGCCCAGTTCCAGCGGGCCACGGCAGCGCAACGGCCATTCGATGTCGACATAGCGCTCGTTGACCTGGCAGGCCGGGTCGGGCATGTCGCTCTTGTCGCCTTCGACGATGATCCCGACGCGATAGTCCATGCCCAGCACTCGCAGGTCGATATCGCCGTTGCCGTTGACCGTCATGCCGGGGATGCGCACCTTCAGGTCGGGGTTGCTGGCCACGCCATTGAGGAACGTCAGGTTGCCGTTGAGCTGCTGGAACGGCGTGTCCTTGCCCCGGGGCTCGCCGCTGAGCGCCTTGCGATTGAGGGTGGCGATGCCCTTGCACAGCTGCTGTTCGAGATTGGCATTGAGCAGCACGCCATCGTTGATGACGAATCCGGCGTTGCCGTTGAGGCTCTCGATCAGGGCTTTCTGGCTGTTGCCGCTGGCGGTCACCGCGCTGTTGAGCGTCACCAGCCCCTTGACGGGCGCAGCCTTGCCCTGGCTTTCGATGATCTTCTCGGCCGGCACCCGGTTGATGCGGGTTTGCAGGTTCAATTGTGGCGTCGGCTGGCGCACGTCCAGGGTGCCCTTGGCCTCGAAGCTGCCGTTGTACAGATCGCCACGCAGGTTCTCCAAGGTCAGCAGCCCGCCCAGGCCTGTGGCCTTGAGTGCGGCGTTCTGGATCGGCAGTTTGTCGAGGGTCAGTTGGCCGAAGGTCAGGTCGGCGTCGAGGTCCAGCTTGCCCAGGCGTTCCACCGGAAACAGCCGGTCGTTGCTCCAGGCGCCCTGGGTCGGTGCATTCGGCAGCGGAGTGGTGCCGGCGCCCGCCATGGCACTGGCCTCGGTGCTGCTGACTTCGGCTTCGCGGGCGGCCTTGGAGCTGTCGGCCTCGGCGGATTTGGGCGGCAGGTAGCGGTCGACGTTGAACGTGTCGGCCTTGAGCTGTGCACGCAGGGATTGCTTGGCGAAATCCTCCACGGCAATGCGGCCGCTGAAGCTGCTGTCGTCGACTTTCAGGTTGATATTGTTGAACTCGACACTGGTCGGCGTGCCGGCGACACGGCTGACCAGTTCGACCTTGCTCAAGCTGCCTTCGGCCATGGCTGGCAGTTTCTGCCCGACGCTGTCGACGAACTTCGCCAGGTCGAACTGGGCAATCGACAGGCCGCCGTTAAGCTGCGGGGTCTTGTCGAGGTCGTTGACCTTCAGTTCGCCCAAGGCGCGCAGTTGGTTGAGCGACAGCTTGATGCCGGTCCACTCGGCAACGTTCGCCGCCTTGTCGAGGAACAGTTGGCCTTGGGCGGCAAAATTCAGGGTCTTGCCCTGCAAGGGGTCGCCTGTGACTTCGCCGGACAGTTTCAGGTCTTCGAACTTGTAGCGCTGCAGGGCGCGTTCGAAACGCAGCTCGCCGGTGACCTCGGTGCGCACGCGCACGGCCGGCTGGTTGCTGGACAGGAACGCGGTGAGAGTGACCGGGATGTTGGTCGAGTCGTGGACCGCGCCGGTGCTCAGCTGGATGCTTTCGGCAGTGAATTGCTTGCCGGTCTGCTCATCGGTGTACTCGACCCGGGCGTTGTTCACGGTCAGGCTGTCGATGTCCAGGCGGGTCGGCTGGGCCGGTTTTTCGGGCGTGGTGCTGGCCGGCGTCGACGGCTGTTCGGTCGGTGCCGGAGTCGGCGCGCTCGCTGTCGTCGTGGCAGGCGCCTTGCCGATGTCTTCCCAGTTGCCGTGGCCGTTCTTGTCGCGGTTCAGGCGCAGGTTCAGGCCTTCGACCCGCACGTCGCTCATCTGCACTTCGCGGCGCAGCAGCGGCATCACCCGCACCGACAGGCCAAGCATCTGCAGGTCGGCGAACGGTTGTGTCGGGTTGGCCAGGGTCGCCACGCTGGCCTCGTGCAGTTCCAGACCCAGCCATGGAAACAGACTCCAGCCGATGTCGCCATTGAGGGTCAGCTCAATGTGGGCTTTGTCGCGGGCTATCTGGCGGATTTCTTCTTTGTAGTCGTTGGGATCGAAGAGGTGGGTCAGGGCGAAGCCCAGGGCCACAATGATCAGCAACAGCCCGAGAAGTACCAGACCCAGGATTTTGCCGAACGCTTTCATGGGCGAATCCTTATAGGTTGAGTTCAAAATTTAGCCTGGGAGTATAACGCCGTGAGTGACGGCGCGTTGGCCGATCATGGGTGACGCCCGGCGCCCCAGCCCCTCAAGAAGGGGCGTGAAAAAAATAAATGGTTAGCCCCCTACAGAAACCTGGCATCGGCGCGATAAGACAGATGACATGAAAAAGGTGATATCACTTTGGTTTTTCTGTCACCTGCAAGTGGTAACCTTTCGTCCGTTCGCCGTCCTTCTGCGACTTGATGTCGCACTACTATGGAGCTTCACCAGAAAATACAGCCATGCCTGCGTGCAATGAAGGCTGAGGGTGATGCGTGGCTGGTGAACCATTCTAATAATTGGGGGATACACAATGAGCACGAGCATCACGGCCGGCGGCGTTGCCGACCAGCCTGCGTTCCTCTCCAAGGAGCGCATCATCGCCAAGCCCGGTTTCAACCGTTGGCTGGTTCCACCGGCCGCGCTGGCCATCCACCTGTGCATCGGCATGGCCTATGGCTTCTCGGTGTTCTGGTTGCCACTGTCCAAGGCCCTGGGGATCACCAAACCGGTGGCCTGTGCGCCGGACATGAGCTTCATCTCGCAAGTCTTCTCGTCCCAATGCGACTGGCCGATCTCGATGCTCGGCTGGATCTACACCCTGTTCTTCATCTTCCTGGGTTGCTCGGCAGCCATCTGGGGTGGCTGGCTGGAACACGCCGGGCCACGCAAGGCCGGCGTCGTGTCGGCATTGTGCTGGTGCGGTGGCTTGCTGATTTCCGCGTTGGGTATCTATACCCATCAGATCTGGCTGATGTGGGTCGGTTCCGGGGTAATCGGTGGTATCGGCCTGGGCCTGGGCTACATTTCCCCCGTGTCCACGCTGATCAAGTGGTTCCCGGACAAGCGCGGCATGGCGACCGGCATGGCGATCATGGGCTTTGGTGGCGGTGCGATGGTGGGTGCACCACTGGCCGCGGCGCTGATGAACCATTTCGCTTCGCCAACCGGCGTGGGCGTGTGGCAGAGCTTCCTGGTCATGGCCGCGATCTACTTCGTGTTCATGATCGGTGGCGCCTTGTCGTACCGCGTGCCGCCGACCGGCTGGAAGCCTGAAGGCTGGACCCCGGCACCGAAGAAAGCCGCGAACGCGATGATCACCCATCGTCACGTGCACGTGAACGTGGCCTGGAAAACCCCTCAGTTCCGTCTGGTATGGCTGGTGCTGTGCCTGAACGTCTCCGCCGGTATCGGCATCCTGGGCATGGCGTCGCCCCTGTTGCAGGAAGTGTTCGGCGGCAAGCTGCTCGGCAACGACCTGCCGTTTGGCCAACTGGACGCTGGCCAACTGGCCCAGATCGCGGCCATCGCCGCCGGTTTCACCGGTCTGTTGAGCCTGTTCAATATCGGCGGCCGGTTCTTCTGGGCATCGTTCTCGGACTACCTGGGTCGCAAGAACACCTATTTCGTGTTCTTCGCCCTGGGCTTTGCCTTGTACGCGCTGATCCCGAACCTGGGCCACCTGGGCAACGTCGCGCTGTTCGTGGCGGCGTTCTGCATCATCCTGTCGATGTACGGCGGTGGTTTCGCTACCGTGCCGGCCTACCTGGCGGACCTGTTCGGTACGCAAATGGTCGGCGCGATCCATGGTCGCCTGTTGACCGCCTGGGCCGCTGCCGGCGTGCTGGGCCCGGTGCTGGTGAACTACCTGCGTGAGTATCAGTTGAGCATCGGCGTTGAACGTGCCGCGGCCTACGACATCACCCTGTACATCCTCGCCGGCCTGCTGGTGCTGGGCTTCCTGTGCAACCTGATGGTTCGCCCGGTCGCCGACAAGTACTTCATGACCGACGCCGAGCTGGCCGCCGAACAGGCGCTGGGCCATGACAAGGGCGCCGACAGCACCACTTCGCTGGAATGGAAAGCTGCACCAGGCACCAAGCTGCTGGCGCTCGCCGCCTGGCTGGTGGTGGGCATTCCGTTGGCGTGGGGCGTGTGGGTGACCCTGCAGAAGACGGCGGTGTTGTTCCACTAAGAGGGTTGTCTGAACCTTCAAGGTAAAGTCGATCTTTGTGGGAGCGGGCTTGCCCGCAAAGGCGGTGGGTCAGAAGCATTTATGTTTACTGACACACCCTCTTCGCGGGCAAGCCCGCTCCCACATTTGTGTCTGGGTGATGGCAAACATTTGCGTCCATGGCTTGTATGGACATGTCTAACCCCGACAGGACGGGCAACAACCCGTCAGCGATATCACCTCCCGTGTTTCTGTTTGCCGCTCGCGCCCCTATAATGGCTGCCTTTTTCGCCCAATGATTTTGCGGAGCTGGTGATGGCCGAACGTAAGGCGTCTGTCGAGCGCGACACTCTGGAAACCCAGATCAAAGCCTCGATCAACCTGGATGGCACCGGAAAGGCCCGGTTTGATATCGGCGTGCCTTTTCTTGAGCACATGCTGGACCAGATCGCCCGTCACGGGCTGATCGACCTGGACATCGTCAGCAAGGGCGACCTGCATATCGACGACCACCACACGGTGGAAGACGTCGGTATCACCCTGGGGCAAGCGTTCACCCAAGCCATCGGCGACAAAAAAGGCATCCGTCGCTACGGCCACGCCTATGTCCCGCTCGATGAAGCGCTGTCGCGAGTGGTCATCGACTTCTCCGGCCGTCCTGGCCTACAGATGCACGTGCCGTATACCCGTGCCACCGTCGGCGGCTTCGACGTCGACCTGTTCCAGGAGTTTTTCCAGGGTTTCGTCAACCACGCCAACGTGACGCTGCACATCGACAACCTGCGCGGGCACAACACCCACCACCAGATCGAGACCGTGTTCAAGGCGTTCGGCCGCGCGCTGCGCATGGCCGTGGAGCTCGATGATCGCATGGCCGGGCAGATGCCTTCGACCAAGGGCGTCCTGTAATGCAGACGGTCGCGGTTATCGATTACGGCATGGGCAACCTGCACTCGGTGGCCAAGGCCCTCGAACACGTGGGTGCCGGCAAGGTGCTGATCACCAGTGACGCCGATGTGATTCGCGAAGCCGACCGGGTGGTCTTCCCTGGCGTGGGCGCGATTCGCGATTGCATGGCCGAGATCCGTCGCCTGGGCTTCGACAAGCTGGTGCACGAAGTCAGCCAGGACCGTCCGTTCCTCGGTATCTGCGTGGGCATGCAGGCCTTGCTCGAACGCAGCGAAGAGAACGACGGCGTCGATTGCATCTCCCTGTTCCCGGGCCAGGTGAAGTTCTTTGGCAAGGGCCTGCATGAAGACGGCGAGCACCTGAAGGTCCCGCACATGGGCTGGAACGAAGTGAAGCAGACGGTGGACCACCCGCTGTGGCACAACATCCCGGACCTGGCGCGCTTCTATTTCGTGCACAGCTACTACATCGCGGCCGGCAATGCCCGGCAGGTGGTGGGCAGCGGTCACTATGGCGTCGACTTCGCCGCGGCGCTGGCCGACGGCTCGCGATTCGCCGTGCAGTTTCACCCCGAAAAGAGCCATACCCACGGCCTGCAACTGTTGCAGAACTTCGCGGCGTGGGACGGCCGTTGGTAATGGCGCGCAAGAAACCGCCGATCCTCACCCTCACGCCTGAACAGGAGAGTGAGGCGAACCGCAAGATCCAGCGGTTCATGGAGGAGCGTTTCGAACTGGACCTGGGTTCGTTCGAGGCGGCGGAAATTCTTGAGCTGTTTACCCGCGAAATTGCTCCGCACTATTACAACAGGGCGATTTTCGATGTGCAGGCGCACCTTAAAGAAAGGTTCGAAAGCATTGAAAGCGACTTGTGGGCGCTCGAGAAAAACTGATTTTCGAGCCAAGCTGAATATTCGTATTTGAAGGTTTGCCAGATGCTGATTATCCCCGCTATCGATCTCAAGGACGGCGCTTGCGTACGTCTGCGCCAGGGCCGGATGGAAGATTCCACGGTGTTCTCCGATGACCCGGTGAGCATGGCCGCCAAGTGGGTGGAGGGCGGCTGCCGGCGCCTGCATCTGGTGGACCTGAACGGCGCCTTCGAAGGCCAACCGGTCAACGGCGAAGTGGTGACCGCCATTGCCAAGCGCTATCCGAACCTGCCGATCCAGATCGGCGGCGGCATTCGCTCCCTGGAAACCATCGAGCACTACGTCAAGGCCGGCGTGAGCTACGTGATCATCGGCACCAAGGCCGTGAAGGAGCCCGAATTCGTCGCCGAAGCCTGCCGCGCGTTCCCGGGCAAGGTCATCGTGGGCCTGGATGCCAAGGACGGTTTTGTCGCCACCGACGGTTGGGCTGAAGTCAGCACCGTGCAGGTGATCGACCTGGCCAAGCGTTTCGAAGCCGACGGCGTGTCGGCCATCGTCTACACCGACATCGCCAAGGACGGCATGATGCAGGGCTGCAACGTGCCGTTCACGGCGGCCCTGGCGGCGGCCACGAAAATCCCGGTCATCGCCTCCGGCGGTATCCACAACCTGGGCGACATCAAGACACTGCTCGACGCCAAGGCGCCGGGCATCATCGGGGCGATCACCGGTCGCGCGATCTACGAAGGCACCCTGGATGTCGCCGAGGCCCAGGCCTTCTGCGACGCCTACAAAGGCTGAGGACTGACCATGGCGCTGGCCAAACGCATCATCCCTTGCCTGGACGTGGACAACGGCCGAGTGGTCAAGGGCGTCAAGTTCGAGAACATCCGTGATGCCGGCGACCCGGTGGAAATCGCCCGTCGCTACGACGAACAGGGTGCGGACGAGATCACCTTCCTCGACATCACCGCCAGCGTCGACGGCCGCGACACCACCTTGCATACCGTCGAGCGCATGGCCAGCCAGGTGTTCATCCCGCTGACCGTGGGCGGTGGCGTGCGCACCGTGCAGGATATCCGCAACCTGCTCAACGCCGGGGCGGACAAGGTGTCCATCAACACGGCGGCGGTGTTCAACCCGGAGTTCGTCGGCGAAGCGGCCCAGCATTTCGGCTCGCAGTGCATCGTCGTCGCCATCGACGCGAAGAAGGTGTCCGGTCCGGGCGAAACCCCGCGCTGGGAAATCTTCACCCACGGCGGCCGCAAGCCCACCGGCCTGGATGCCGTTGAGTGGGCCAGGAAGATGGAGGGCCTTGGTGCCGGTGAGATCCTGCTGACCAGCATGGACCAGGACGGCATGAAGAACGGCTTCGACCTGGGCGTGACCCGTGCCATCAGCGATGCCCTGGGCATTCCGGTGATCGCCTCCGGCGGTGTCGGCAACCTGCAACACCTGGCCGATGGCATCCTGGAAGGCCACGCCAGCGCGGTGCTGGCGGCGAGCATCTTCCACTTTGGCGAATACACGGTGCCGGAGGCCAAGGCCTACATGGCACAGCGCGGTATCTGCATTCGCTGACCGCTGGACACCATGGCGGGCCCAAGGCACTCTTGGGCACACCATGGATTGCGGTAGCTAGTGGCCTGTACGGTTAATTCGGGTGCTCAAGTTCGAGTGCCAGGACTTGCCAGGCAAGGCGCCATGACGAGTCGTAGCCCAGCTACGGCGAGGAATGGCAACGCAGCTTGGCGAGCACTGGCGCCGAACTTGAGTGCACGAATTAGCCACACAGGCCACTATACATGCTCAAACGCCTTGTTCTTGCCTTTGCCGGCGCCACTATGCTGCTTGCAGGCACGGCCCGCGCCGCCGACACCTCGCTGGTGCTGCTGACGGAAAACTTCCCACCGTACAACATGGCCAAGAACGGCAAGAACTTCGCCCAGGACGAGAACATCCAGGGCATTGCCGTGGACATCGTCCGCGAGATTTTCAAGCGCGCCGACATCACCTACAGCCTGACGCTGCGTTTCCCCTGGGAGCGGATCTATAAGCTCGCCCTGGAGAATCCCGGCTACGGCGTCTTCGTCATGGCGCGGCTGCCGGAACGTGAAAAGCTGTTCAAATGGGTCGGCCCCATCGGCCCGGACGACTGGATCATGCTCGCCAAGGCGGACAGCACGATTGCCCTCGACTCCTTGGAGCAGGCGCGCAAATACCGGATCGGCGCCTACAAGGGCGACGCCATTGCCGAAACCCTGGGCAAGCAGGGGCTGAATCCCATTGTGGTGCTGCGTGACCAGGACAACGCGAGGAAGCTGGTCAACGGTCAGATCGACCTGTGGGCCACCGGCGACCCGGCCGGACGCTACCTGGCCCGCCAGGAAGGTGTGAGCGACCTCAAGACGGTGCTGCGTTTCAACAGCGCCGAGCTGTACCTGGCGTTGAACAAGAACGTGCCTGACGAGGTGGTCGCGCGGCTACAGAAAGCCCTGGATGAGTTGCGCCGGGAAGGAGCGGTCGACGCGATCATGGCACGGTATCTCTGACCGCTGGAACAAACCTGTGGGAGCGGGCTTGCTCGCGAAAGCGGTGGGTCAGCTTGTAGAGATGTTGAATGTGTCGCCGTCATCGCGAGCAAGCTCGCTCCCACAGGGGGTCTGCTGTGAACGCCAATCTTGTGCCCGATGCAGAACCGTTGTGGGAGCGAGCTTGCTCGCGATGGCGGCGTCGCGGCTACCGCTATCGGTAGAGCCCATCCTTCCCATGCCCGGCCATCGCCCGGTTGCTGCGCAGGCTGATCATCGACTTGATGTCGATCCATTCGATGCCTTGGCCTTTGAGCCGTGGCAGTTCGCGTTCGAGCACGGCCAGGGTCTGCGGGTAGGGATGGCCGATCATCACCGCCGAGCCCTGGCGTCGGGCCAGGTCGATGGCGGTCTGGAGCTGGTGGGCGATGGCAGTTTCCGTGCGCTCGTCATCGAGGAATACATCCCGTGACACACTGGCCAGGCCGATCTTCTGCGCCTCGGCGGCCGCGACGGTCTGGGCGCTGGTGCGGCTGTCGACGAAAAACTTGTGCCGCTGCTGCAGATTCGCCATCAGCCACGCCATGGCCTGGGGTTGGGCGGTCATGCGGCTGCCCATGTGGTTGTTGATCCCGCTGGTGTAGGGCACGGCCGCGAAAGCGGCGTCGAGGCGTTTGCCGAGCTCTTCGATGGGCAGGTCCGGATGCCAGGCGAACGGCCCGGTGGCGGGGTCCATGGGCATGTGCAACATCACGAGCTTGCCGGCGCGATGGGCTTCGCGGGCGAATTCGGCGGCATGGGGCGTGTCGGGCATGATCGCGGCGGTGACAGGGCCGGGGAGGGCCAGTACCTGGCGATCCCGGGGCAGGTTCTGCCCCAGATCGTCGATGATCAGGCTCAGGTAGGCCTTGTGCGGTGAAGCGGCGGGCGCGGCAAAGGCAACGCTCGCCAGGCAGCACACCAGGCCGAGGATCAAGCGCCGGCGCATCTCAGCGGCCGGAGGTGATGTTCAGTCCTTTGAGCAGGCTCAGGGCCTGGGCCAACTGATAATCGTCATCCTGCGGCATCGGCTTGGCCTTGGCACCGGAGCCGGTCGGCTTGTCGGCGCCACCGTTGCCATTGCCCAGGTGACCTTGCAGGTCGGCTTCCTTGAAGTATTCGCTGTCCTGTTCGTTGGTGATCTTGGCCTTGCGCACCTCGATGTCCGGAACGATGCCCTGGGCCTGGATGGAGCGGCCGTTGGGGGTGAAGTACAGCGCGGTGGTGATCTTCAGGGCGCGATCATTGTTCAGTGGCAGCACGGTCTGCACCGAGCCCTTGCCGAAACTGGTGGTGCCCATGACCACGCCGCGTTTCTGGTCCTGCAGGGCACCGGCGACGATCTCCGACGCCGAGGCGCTGCCGCCGTTGATCAACACCACCAGTGGCACGGCGTCGCTCAGGTCGTTGCCGGTGGCCGAGAAGCGCAGCTCGGAGTTGGCGATGCGGCCCTTGGTGTAGACGATCAGGCCCTTGGTGATGAAGTGATCCACCACTTCCACCGCCGATTGCAGCACGCCGCCGGGGTTGTTGCGCAGGTCCAGGACCAGGCCGTTGAGTTTCTTGCCGTTGTCCTTGCGCAGCTTGGCCAGGGCCTTGGCGACTTCTTCGCCGGTCTTGACCTGGAACTGGGTGATACGGATATAGCCGTAGCCCGACTCCAGCAACTGGCTCTTCACGCTCTTGACCTGGATGACCGCCCGCGTGAGGGTCACGTCGAACGGCGTGCCGCCGTCGCGCACCAGGGTCAGGGTGATCTTCTGGCCGATCTTGCCGCGCATTTTGTCCACGGCTTCGGTCATGCTCTGGCCGCGGGTCGGCTGGCCGTTGATCTTGACGATGAAGTCGCCCGCTTGGATGCCGGCCTTGGAGGCGGGCGTGTCGTCGATCGGCGAGACCACTTTGACGAAGCCGTCTTCGCTGCCGACCTCGATGCCCAGGCCGCCGAACTCGCCGCTGGTGCTTTCCTGCAGCTCGGCAAAATCTTCCGGCCCCAGGTAGGCCGAGTGCGGGTCAAGGTTGCTGAGCATGCCCTTGATGGCGTTCTCCAGCAGCATCTTGTCGTCCACCGGCTCGACATAGGCGGCCTTGATCCGGTCCATGACTTCGGCAAACGTGCGCAGCTCGTCCAGCGGCAACGGCGCCTTGGTGGTCGCCGCCGTGGTGGCGGGGGCCGAGGGGGCCGGTTCAGCGGCGAAAGCCAGGGGCGCGCCGATCACGAGGGCGATCGTCAGGGCCAGCGAGGTGAGACGGGACAAATGCAGCATGTCGAACGAACTCCTTAAGTGGATGGGTGCGCTTATCCTTGCGCACGACACCATTGGGCCGGGTCACTGGGGCGACCCTGCTGACGAATAGCGAAATACAGGGCTGGCGTATCCTGCCCACCACTGTTGCCGACCGTGGAGATGGACTCGCCGGCCTTGACCACATCCCCCGCCGACTTGAGCAGCGTCTGGTTGTGGCCATACAGACTCAGGTAACCGTTGCCGTGATCCAGGATCACCAGCAGGCCGGCGCCGCGCAGCCAATCGGCGAACACCACGCGCCCGCCATGCACGGCGTGCACCTGGCTGCCGGCGGAAGCGCTGATCATCACGCCATCCCACTTGGTGCGGGTGTCGTCGCCACGGGTTTCACCAAAGCGTGCCAGTAATCGACCATTGACCGGCCATGGAAGTTTGCCGCGCGCCGAAGCAAATGCGCCGCCGAAGGTTTCACCGTCACTGGAAACCAGAGCGCCGGGGCTGGATTTGGTCGCCTTGCGGGGCGCCTCGTCCGAGTCCGCCTCGGCCTCACGCAAGCGCTTTTTTTCGGCTTCCTGCTGGGCGATCAGCGCTTGCTGCCGCGCTTGCTCTGCCTCTCGCGCCTGGCGGGCCAGGGTTTCCTCGATGGTCTTGAGTACGTTTGCCAGCTCGGCCTGGTCTTGTTCACGGGCCTTGAGCTTGCTGTCGCGGGCCTTCACATCGTCATTGAGCTTGGCCAGTGCCACCTGGCGTTCCTTGCGAACCTTGTCGAGTTCATCGCGCTGGCTGTCGAGGCTGCTTTTCTGTACCAGCAACTGGGCCTGCTGCAATTCGATGTCCTTCTCGACGTTGGCGAGCTGGCGCAGGGTTTCGTTGAAGTTTTTCAGTTGCTCCAGGCGGGCCTGGCTCAGGTAATCGTAATAGGTGAGCGTGCGGGCGAATTTCTCGGGGTTCTGCTGGTTGAGCAGCAGCTTGAGGTACTCCTGGCGGCCGTTCTGGTAGGCGGCGCGGGCCTGGATGGCGATCAGGTGTTGCTGTTCAGTGCGCGCGCTCTGGAGTTTTTTTTTCTCACCATCGAGTCGCTGCAGCTCGGATTCGCTTTTCTTCAGCTCTTTCTGCAGGGCGTCCACCTGCTTCTCCAGCTTGCCCATCTCGGTCTCGGTGCCGCGCAGGTCTTTCTGGACGCTGGATTTCTCTTCCTGCAACTTGCCCAGCAGTTTCTTCAGCTCGGCAATGTCCTGGCGCGTGGCCTCCAACTGTTGTTGGGTTTGCGCGCGCTCGTCGGCAAAGGCCGGTTGGAGCAGGCAGGTCAGAACGAGGGCTATCAGGACGCGAAGCATAGAGGCGGGTGATACCAGGGAAAGGGACGGCCTAGTATGCCCGCCCCACGCGGCAAAAAAAACGCCCATTTGGGGCTGTGTGATAACTGGCCGGCAAAACACTGAAAGCCGCCAGCCTGCTGTGGCGAGGGAGCTTGCTCCCGCTGGGCTGCGAAGCAGCCCCTCGACAGTTGAGCAAGCCAGGGCCCCTGCGATGGCTGCGCCATCGGGCGGGAGCAAGCTCCCTCGCCACAACAAGCCAATGCTCCGTGACTACGTGTCGTCACACCAGGATCGAAGTCCCGGTCATCTCCGCCGGTTTTTCCATGCCCAGCAGCATCAGCATGGTCGGTGCCACGTCAGCCAGCACGCCGCCTTCGCGGACCTTGAGGTCACGCTTGCCGACATAGATGAACGGCACCGGCTCAGTGGTGTGGGCCGTGTGGGCCTGGCCGGTGGATTCGTCGGACATCTGCTCGACGTTGCCGTGGTCGGCGGTGATCAGTGCTTCGCCGCCGACCTTCTCCAAGGCCTCGACGATGCGACCCACGCAGGTGTCCAGGCATTCCACGGCCTTGACCGCCGCCTCGAACACGCCGCTGTGGCCGACCATGTCGCCGTTGGCGTAGTTGACCACGATCACGTCGTAACGCTGGTTTTCAATGGCATCGACGATGCGGTCGGTCACTTCGGGGGCGCTCATCTCCGGCTGCAGGTCGTAGGTGGCGACTTTCGGCGAGGGGATCAGGATGCGTTCTTCGCCCGGGAAGGGCTCTTCGCGCCCGCCCGAGAAAAAGAACGTCACGTGGGCGTACTTCTCGGTTTCGGCGATGCGCAGTTGGGTCTTGCCGTTTTTCGCCAGGTAGTCGCCGAGCACGTTTTCCAGGCTGCCGGCGGCGAAGGCCGACGGGGCCGGGATGCTGGCGGCATATTGGGTCAGCATCACGAAGCCGGCCAGTTTTGGCTGGCGGGCGCGTTCGAATTCCTTGAAGTCGTCTTCGACAAACACGCGGGTCAGCTCGCGAGCCCGGTCGGCACGGAAGTTCATGAACACCACGGCATCGCCGTCTTCGACCTTGACCGGTTCACCGATGGTGGTGGCCTTGACGAACTCGTCGCTTTCGCCGCGCTCGTAGGCGGCGTTCAGGCCTTCCTGGGCGGTGGCGGCGCTGAACTCGGCCTGGCCGTCGACGATCAGGTTGTAGGCCTGGGAGACGCGGTCCCAACGGTTGTCGCGGTCCATGGCGTAGTAGCGGCCGACGAGGCTGGCGATGCGGCCTTTGCCCAGGGCCTGGAAGGTGGCGTCCAGCAATTCGATCGAGGAGGCGGCGCTTTTCGGCGGGGTGTCGCGGCCATCGAGGAATGCGTGCAGGTAGATCTTCTCGGCGCCGCGCTTGAAGGCCAGTTCGGCCATGGCAACCAGGTGGTCCTGGTGGCTGTGCACGCCACCGTCCGACAGCAGGCCCATGAGGTGTACGGCCTTGCCGGCGGCCACGGCTTTATCCACGGCCGCGCAGATGGTCGGGTTCTCGAAGAACTCGCCGTCGCGAATCGACTTGGTCACGCGGGTGAAGTCCTGATACACCACGCGGCCTGCGCCGAGGTTCATGTGGCCGACTTCGGAGTTGCCCATCTGCCCGTCCGGCAGGCCGACGTCCATGCCGCTGCCGGAAATCAGGCCGTTCGGCACGGTGGCCCACAGACGGTCCAGGACAGGCTTTTTGGCCGAATACACGGCGTTGGATTCGTGGCTGTCACTGTGACCGAAGCCGTCGAGAATCATCAGGACCAAAGGTTTAGGCGTGGTAGTCATGGAATCCACTCGTGGCGGTTAAAAGAAGACGATGCAAAAGGGACGAGCAGTTTAAAGGTAAGTTCCGGTGGCGTCACCGCCGGGCGGGGTTTGGCCGGCCTTGCGTGCTGTGTATACTGGCCGACATTTTAACGCCCTGGAACCTCCTTCGATGGTTGCTCACCTGATTGAATTTGCCACTAACCACTACATTCTCGTCGGTATCTTCGTCGTACTGCTGGCATTGCTGGTGGCCCACACGATGCAGGGCGGCGGGCGCAGCCTGAGCACTGGCGAGCTGACCGCGCTGGTCAACAAGGATGCCGGCGTGGTGGTGGATATCCGTCCGAGCAAGGAATACGCCACCGGTCACATTGTCGGGGCGGTGAACATCCCCCAGGACAAACTGATCGCACGTATCGGCGAGCTGGAAAAACACAAGGCCAAGACCATCATCCTGGTCGATGCCCAGGGCCAGCACGCCGGCACCCATGCCCGTGAACTGATGAAGTCCGGCTTCACCGCGGCCAAGCTCTCCGGCGGCGTGGCCAGTTGGAAAGCCGACAACCTGCCCCTGGTGAAGTGAGATGACCCACGTCGTTGTCTATTCCAGCGATTACTGCCCTTATTGCTCGCGAGCCAAGTTCCTGCTCCAGAACAAAGGGGTGGCGTTCGAAGAGATCAAGGTCGACGGCAAGCCGCAACTGCGCGCCGAAATGTCCCGGAAGGCTGGGCGTACGTCCGTCCCGCAGATCTGGATCGGCAGCACCCACGTGGGCGGTTGTGATGATCTGTTCGCCCTGGAGCGCGCCGGCAAGCTCGACGCGATGCTCAAGGCCTGAATTCCCTACTCAAGAACCTGAAAGTAAGAAGGATCTGCGATGACTGACCAACAAAACACAGCTGCCAGCGAAGAAGAAGCCGCACCGCAATTCTCCTTGCAGCGCATTTATGTCCGCGACCTGTCCTTTGAAGCCCCGAAAAGCCCGGCGATCTTTCGCCAGCAGTGGGAACCGAGCGTCGGCCTGGACCTGAACACCCGTCAGAAAGCCCTGGAAGACGACTTCCATGAAGTGGTGCTGACCCTGTCGGTGACCGTGAAGAACGGTGAAGAAGTGGCGTTCATCGCCGAGGTGCAACAGGCCGGGATCTTCCTGATCAAGAACCTCGATGCAGCGTCCATGAGCCACACCCTGGGCGCGTTCTGCCCGAACATTCTGTTCCCGTACGCCCGTGAAACCCTGGACAGCCTGGTGACTCGCGGTTCGTTCCCGGCCCTGATGCTGGCACCGGTGAACTTCGATGCCCTGTACGCGCAAGAACTGCAGCGCATGCAGCAAGAAGGCGCGACCGTTCAGTAAGTCGGTCGACGCAAGTCCAATGTGGGAGCGGGCTTGCTCGCGAAAGCAGTGTGTCAGTTGACATCAATGTTGCCTGACACTCCGCTTTCGCGAGCAAGCCCGCTCCCACATTTGTTATGGGGGCTATTGAAAGCCATTCTGCCGCCAAGCCTCATAGACCGCCACCGCCACGGTGTTGGACAGGTTCAGGCTGCGACAGCCTTCGCGCATCGGCAGGCGCAGGCGTTGGTCCGATGGCAGGGCGTCGAGCACGTCGGCGGGCAGGCCACGGCTTTCGGGCCCGAACAGGAAGGCATCGCCGGCCACGAACCGGGCGTCATGGAAGGGCCGCGACCCCTTGGTGGTGAAGGCGAACAGGCGTGGATGCCCCAGGCTTTCCAGACAACTGGCAAGGTCGGCGTGGCGCTGCAAGGTGGCATACTCGTGGTAGTCGAGGCCGGCGCGGCGCAGGCGCTTGTCGTCCATTTCGAAGCCCAGCGGTTCGATCAGATGCAGGTGGCAGCCACTGTTGGCGCACAGCCTGATGACATTGCCGGTATTCGGCGGAATTTCCGGTTGAAAAAGGATGACGTGAAACATGCACGGCTCCGCAGATAAAGATGAGCAGCATTCTACGCCGCAAACCGATCGACGTTCGAAGCTAATGCCTCGGGTGATGGGTTCCCTGGCGATTTTCGGCATGATGGTCGGGCTGATGATCGGGCGCCTGACCACGCCCGAGCCGAATGTGCTGCAACGAATCGAGGTGAGCGAGGGGGCGTTGGTGGCCTGGTTCGACAGTGAGCCGAAACTGCACGGCGAAGTCATCGACGGTTCGGTAGCGCTGCTGTTCGAAGCCGAGGGAAGGTCGCAGAATGGCCAGCTCAAGCTCAATGGCAAGGATGTGAACTGGCGGGTGCGCTTGAGCGACAAGGGCTTGTTGCTGACGTTGGTGGCGGCGCGACCGTTGCGCGGGGAGTGGGCCGGCGGCGAAGTGGATGATCGCTGGCGGCTGGAGGTCCGTCTCCAGGAGCAATAAAAGAGGGAATCCCCGGCCTGCCTGTACCAGGGTCCCCAAAACGGGAGGGCGACTGCAAGCGTCAGCCCAGGGTGTAAAGAAGGGAAACCTTGACCTGCCTGTATCAAGGCCCCCAAAACGGTGGGCTCATCGAGCCCGGTAGAAAATGGGGAATCCCCGGCCTGCCTGTACCAAGGTCCCCGAAACTGGGTAGTGATGAAGTTATTGCAGGGCGCGTGCCAGCTTTAATGGTTTGTCACAAAAAAACTGCTGATGAGACGCAAAGCCCCGTATTCCGGGGCTTTTGCTTTTTTATGGCGGGTTTTTTCGAGGTGAATCGATCGGCCTGGGCTGGTATGACGCGCGCAGTTGCGGTTCGTGGTGCATTGGTGTGGTGCACGCAACTGAAGGATTTCAACCGGCGAGCTCATGCGACAGGCGCTGCAGCGTGACTTGTGGGAGCGGGCTTGCCCGCGAAGGCGGCATGTCAGCCAGCATTTAATTGGCTGATATACCGCTTTCGCGAGCAAGCCCGCTCCCACATGGGTTTTAAGCTGGGTTAAGGCTGCTCAGCCCTCATCTCCTTCATCATCATCCCCGCCATCAACCTTCATCCCCAGTTCCTTGATCTTGCGGGTCAGGGTGTTGCGGCCCCAGCCCAGCAGTACCGCGGCGTCGCGGCGGCGGCCGGCGGTGTGCTTGAGGGCGGTTTCGATCATGATGCGTTCGAAACTCGGGACGGCGCTGTCCAGCAGGTTGGACTGACCGCGGGCCAGGGCCTGGTCTGCCCATTGGCGCAAGGCCTGTTCCCAGTTGGTCACCGGGGCCGAATCTTGTGGCAGGCTCAACAGTTCCGGTGGCAGGTCGCTGATATGCACTTCGCGACCGGACGCCATGACCGTGATCCAGCGGCAGGTGTTTTCCAGCTGGCGCACGTTGCCGGGCCACGGCAGGTTCTTGAGGTATTCCTCGGTTTCGCTCTTGAGCAGCTTGGGCTCCACCGCCAGCTCCTGGGCGGCGCGGCTGAGGAAGTGCCGGGCCAGTGTCGGGATGTCTTCGCGACGGTCCGCCAGGCGCGGGATATGGATGCGAATCACATTCAGGCGGTGGAACAGGTCTTCGCGGAACTTGCCGGCGTGGACCAGGGTTTCCAGGTTCTGGTGGGTCGCGGCGATGATGCGCACGTCCACCTTGACCGGCGTATGCCCGCCCACCCGATAGAACTCGCCGTCGGCCAGCACCCGCAGCAGGCGAGTCTGGGTGTCGGCCGGCATGTCGCCGATTTCATCGAGGAACAAGGTGCCGCCGTCGGCCTGCTCGAAGCGCCCGCGCCGCAGGTTGGCCGCGCCGGTGAACGCGCCTTTCTCGTGGCCGAACAGCTCCGATTCCATCAGGTCCTTGGGAATCGCCGCCATGTTCAAGGCAATGAACGGCGACGCGGCCCGTGGGCTGTGGCGGTGCAATGCGTGGGCCACCAGTTCTTTACCGGTGCCGGATTCGCCGTTGATCAACACGGTGATGTTGGAGTGGCTCAGGCGCCCGATGGCGCGAAACACTTCCTGCATCGCCGGTGCTTCGCCGATGATTTCCGGGGTGCGGGCCAGGGCCGGCACTTCTTCCAGGCCTTGCTGCTCCTGGGCGTGCTGGTTGGCGCGCTTGACCAGCGAGACGGCTTCATCGACGTCGAACGGTTTGGGCAGGTATTCGAAGGCGCCGCCCTGGTAGGACGCCACTGCGCTGTCCAGGTCCGAGTGGGCGGTCATGATGATCACCGGCAGCCGTGGGTGTTGTTCGCGGATGCGCGCCAACAGGTCGAGGCCACTGGCGCCCGGCATGCGGATGTCGGAGATGATGACGTCCGGTTGCTGACGCGCCAGGCGACTCATCACCCCGTCGGCGCTGTCGAAGCTCTGGGTGGTCATGCCTTCCTGTTGCAAGGCTTTTTCCAGGACCCAACGGATAGAACGGTCGTCATCGACGATCCACACGGTTTCACTACGGCTCATGTCGATGTGGCTCCTTGTTCCAGTGGCAGGAAGATCGAGAAGGTGGTGTGGCCGGGGTGGCTCTCACACTCGATCAAGCCCTGATGCTGACTGATGATGTTCTGGGTAATGGCCAGGCCCAGTCCGGTACCGTCCGGGCGGCCGCTGACCATGGGAAAGAAGATGGTTTCCTGCAGTTCTGCAGGGATGCCCGGGCCGTTGTCGATGATTTCGATCTTGGTCACCAGGCGGTGGCGCACATGGCCGATGGTGAACTGGCGCATGGCGCGGGTGCGCAGGGTGATGCGGCCCAGGCGCAGTTCGTTCTGGCTGCCGATGGCCTGCATCGCGTTGCGCACGATGTTCAGTACCGCCTGGATCATCTGCTCGCGGTCGATCAGGACGTCGGGAATGCTCGGGTCGTAGTCGCGCACCAAAGTGATGCAGCCCTGGGCTTCGGCTTCCACCAGGCTGCTGACGCGCTCCAGCACTTCGTGGACGTTGCACATCGCCAGGGACGGCAGCTTGTTCGAGCCGAGCATGCGGTCTACCAGATTTCGCAGGCGGTCGGCTTCCTCGATGATGACGTTGGTGTAGTCCTTGAGGCTTTCTTCCGGCAGTTCCCGGGCCAGCAATTGTGCGGCGCCACGAATGCCGCCGAGAGGGTTCTTGATCTCGTGGGCGAGGCCGCGCACCAGCATCTTGCTGGTTTCCTGCTTGGATAACTGGGCCTCTTCCTTGGTGATGCGCAGCAGGCGATCACGGGGATGGACTTCCAGCAGCAACAGGGTGGCGCCGTTATTCAGGATCGGGGTGACCGCGTAGTCCACGGTCAAGGTCTGGCCGGTCAGTGCGGTCAGCATTGCCTCGCGCTTGGTGAACGGGTGTGCCTGCTCCACCGCCTGGCGCAGGGAATTGAGCGCTTCGGCCGATTCGGTGAACAACTCGCTGATGAACTGCCCATGGCTGCGCTGGCCGCTGACAGCCAGCAGCATTTCCGCCGCCGGGTTCATGTACTCGAGGCGCAATTCGGCGTCGAGCAGGATGGTCGCGGTGGTGAGGTTGTCGAGTAGCAAGCGGTGTAGTGCATCGCTGATGGTCATCGGGACCTCTTTTGGAGCGTAGCAGGCACGCGTATGACGCGCCGGTACGAGGAAAATGCAAAAACCAAACCAAGGCTCTGAAAAGAAGCGTTTAGAGCCCTAAAGAGGCCTTTTTGCGCCCTCTTGCGTGGCGTTCTGCCAGCTTCTACGGGTACTTTCGAACCAAAATGGGCTGGAATCCGGGAAGCGGGCAGATTGACGCACCAATATAGTGCGCCAACCTGAACGAGGTTAGAAGAACGGCAGGATGCTGCTTTCTTCTTCGGGTTTTTCGGCGAGCGGGCATTCCGGGCGTTGACCGTAGTCGGCCATGACGCACGGCTTGATGCGGCGCTTTTGCGCCAGGGACATGCGCTGCATGTGGAAAGGCTGGTTGGCCGTGCGTTCGAGGATGCGGTCTTGCTCGTCGAGGATCTCCACCGCCAGGTGATGGGTGCCGCGATCGACATTGTCCAGGGCGAACACCGGGCTCGTACCCGCGGCCCCGGTGGGCTGGCCGTCGAGCAGCAGGCGGTAGCGATGGCCTTTCTTCAAGCCGGGTTCGCTGGTGACGCTGACGATCAGCGCACCTTCAGTGCTGCGTATCGTGGCGTCCGGCTCGGGGATCAGCAGGCGGAGCATTTCGTAATGAAACAGCGGCTCGGGCGAGGCTTCTTTGGCGGGCATCGCGGGCGTGCCCTTGGGTGGCGTGGGCATTCGGTTGCCGGGCGAGAGTTCGACTTTCCGGGCATTGCCGGGGCGGGGCTGGTCAGTGAAGACACGATTGCCTTGGGCGTCGACGTAGGTATAGACCTGCGCCATCCCCGGCAACGCGACCAGCGCCAGGCCCAACGCGAGCCACCCGCGAATCATGGCTGGTGAACCCGCTGCACAGTGAAGGTGACGGTGTCGCTCTGCTGTACGAGGTTGTCCCCGTCGATGACTTGCACCGCCAGGCTGTGCTCGCCCCGGTCGATGTTCACCACTTGCAGGCGTGGCACGTTGGTGGGCTGGCCATAGGGTTGGCCGTCCACCAGCAGTCGAAACAGATGCGGGCTTTGCAACCTTGGCTGCGCCCGCACGCCCACGGTAAAGGTGCCGTTGTTGGCGCGCAGGGCTTCCTCGCTGGGGATGTCCGTCAGTTCAAGCATCTCGTAGGCATTGCGTGACTCATTCCTCTGCGCTGGGACTGGCGGTGTGTCCGGGCTGGCGGCGGGCTGGCGCTCGATGCTGTTGAGCGGCGGCAGTTCCACCGTCTGGGCCGGTACGCCTTGGGGCGGCTGGTTGCTGTAGGCGGTGTTGCCCTCGGCGTCGGTGTATTTATAGATCTGCCCGACCGCCGGCAGTGTCAGCAGCCACAACAGCATTCCTGAAAAAACGCGCCCCATAAAACCAACCGAGATTGAAGATGTCGGTTAGCAGCATAGGTCAGGGAGGGCGAATGGCCCAAGTTGTTGTAGAACCCTTGTGGGAGCGGGCTTGCTCGCGAAGGTGCAGTGTCAGGCAACGTGGATGTCAACTGACACACTGCTTTCGCGAGCAAGCCCGCTCCCACAGGGTAAGGGGTGTGTTTCAGGCTTTTGGGGCTGTACACAGCTCCCCGGTCGCCCGGATCAGGGCGAGTCGGTGCACTGGGTGCTGTTTGTCATTGTGGGTGGCGCAGGCCAGCCATTGCGGGCACTGCGGGTCGGTGCGGTAGGGGGCGAAGTCAGCCAGTTGTTGCAGCAGGCGCTTTTGCAGTCGATCGAGTTGCGGGCGGATCTCTCCCACCAGGTCGGGGCGCGGCAGGTCCGGTGCCTTGCCTGCCAGGGCCCAGTCGGACAGGTCGATGTATTGCACCATTTTGTTGGCTTCTATCTGGGCACTGAAGAACGCTTCCACGGTGTCGGCCGTGAGCTTGTAGGCCGGTGCCTGGGCGACGGCGGCGGCAATGACCTCGCGCTCGCGCTGGCGGTCTTCCACGGGTTTATGAGTGTCCCATTTGCTCAGCGCTACCTGATCGGCGATGGCGATGCGTTCGCCTATGGCATTGAGCAGCGGTGTAAGAGCATCCGGGGCGGGAGCGGCTTGGGCGGTGCTGGCCAGCACCACGGCGCAAAGGGCAAGGCCAAGCGTGAAGCGCAGCGTCATGGGCAGTCTCGTCTTGGAGGAGGGAGGTCAGCCATCATGCCCGTAATCTGCGCCCATAAAAAAGGCCTCCCGGAAGGAGGCCTCTTTTTATTTCACGCCGCGTGGGGCGACGCTACCGGATCAGCAGCTGTAGTACAGCTCGTATTCCAGTGGGTGTACAAAGGTGCGAACCTTGATTTCTTCTTCGCTTTTCAGTGCGATGTAAGCGTCGATGAAGTCGTCGCTGAATACGCCGCCCTTGGTCAGGAACGCACGGCCCTTGTCCAGCTCTTCCAGGGCTTCTTTCAGGCTGCCACACACCTGTGGGATTTCCTTGGCCTCTTCAGGCGGCAGGTCATACAGGTTCTTGTCGGCGGCATCGCCAGGGTGGATCTTGTTCTGGATACCGTCCAGGCCGGCCATCATCAGTGCAGCGAAGGCCAGGTATGGGTTGGCAGCCGGATCCGGGAAGCGGGCTTCGATGCGGCGGGCTTTAGGGCTGTTCACGTATGGGATACGGATCGAGGCGGAACGGTTGCGAGCCGAGTAGGCCAGCATGACCGGTGCTTCGAAGCCTGGGACCAGACGCTTGTAGGAGTTGGTCGACGGGTTGGTGAAGCCGTTCAGAGCCTTACCGTGCTTGATGATACCGCCGATGAAGTACAGGGCGGTGTCCGACAGGCCGGCATAGCCTTCGCCAGCGAAGGTGTTCTTGCCGTCTTTGGAGATCGACACGTGGACGTGCATGCCCGAACCGTTGTCGCCGTACAGAGGCTTGGGCATGAAGGTCGCGGTGCGGCCGTAGGCGTCGGCTACGTTGTGGACGACATACTTGAGGGTCTGGACTTCGTCAGCCTTCTTGACCAGCGTGTTGAATTTCACGCCGATTTCGTTCTGGCCGGCAGTCGCCACTTCGTGGTGGTGAACTTCGACGGTCTGGCCCATTTCTTCCAGTGCGTTGCACATGGAGGTACGGATCTCGTGGTCGAAGTCGAACGGTGGTACTGGGAAGTAGCCGCCTTTCACGCCTGGACGGTGGCCTTTGTTGCCGCCTTCCACGTCCTGGTCGGACATCCACGAACCTTGTTCGGAGAAGATCTTGAACATGGAACCGGAGATGTCGGACTTGAATTTGACCGAGTCGAAAATGAAGAACTCAGGCTCCGGACCGAAGAAAGCGGTGTCGCCGATACCGGTGGACTTCAGGTATTCCTCGGCGCGGTGGGCGATGGCGCGAGGGTCGCGGTCATAGCCTTGCATGGTCGAAGGCTCGATGATGTCGCAAACCAGGATCAGGGTCGGCTCTTCGGTGAATGGATCCAGGACGGCGGTTTCGTCGTCCGGCATCAGGATCATGTCGGAGGCTTCGATGCCTTTCCAGCCGGAGATGGAGGAACCGTCGAACATCTTGCCGATTTCGAAGAAATCGTCGTCCAGGGCATCACGGGCCGGCATGGTCACGTGATGTTGAGTGCCTTTGGTGTCAGTGAAGCGCAGATCAATCCACTTGACGTCATGATCTTTGATGAGTTGAACCGACTTCGACATATGTCCTCCGGGTGGCTTCGGGCGGGTAATGGTGTGCCCTAAGATATGGGTGATGCCGGCGCGAATACTCTGCCAAGGCAACCTGCCTCACAAGGGAGCAATTTGCATGCCAGTGCCCCAGCAATGGGTTTTTTGCACCAAATCCACGCTTTTCCAGCCAGAAACCGCAGATTGTCCGACAATGATGCACCGCAAAGTGGCGTTTTAAGGAGGGCTTGACCTGTTTTGGTGCATGCAAAACCATCTTCACATTAACTGGTTAAACCTTGAGCAATTTCCGCTATAATCCGCGCCCCCCTTTTTCGGCTGGCCGTTCGCGCGCTGTTTTCATGAAACTAATCGTAAAAGTCTTCCCCGAAATCACCATCAAGAGCCGCCCGGTCCGGATGCGTTTCATCCGCCAGTTGGCCAAGAACATCCGTGCCGTGCTCCGTGACCTGGATCCGGCTGTGGTGGTGAATGGCGTGTGGGACAACCTCGAGCTGGAAACCCGTGTCAGCGAACCCAAGATCCTGAAGGAGATGACCGAGCGTCTGAGCTGCATGCCGGGCATCGCGCATTTCCTGCAGGTGGACGAATACCCGCTGGGGGATTTCGACGACATCCTCGCCAAGTGCAAGCTCCATTACGGTGATGCGCTGGCCGGCAAGATTTTCTCGGTGCGTTGCAAGCGTGCCGGCAAGCACCCGTTCAGTTCGATGGACGTGGAGAAGTACGTGGGCAGCCAGTTGCGCCAGCAGTGCGGCGCCGCCGGTATTTCATTGAAGGACCCGCAGGTCGAAGTGCGCATCGAGATTCGCGACCAGCGGCTGTTCGTCATCCACAGCCAGCACGACAGCATTGGCGGTTACCCGCTGGGTTCGCTGGAGCAGACCCTGGTGCTGATGTCCGGCGGTTTCGACTCCACGGTCGCCGCCTACCAGATCATGCGTCGCGGCTTGATGGGGCATTTCTGCTTCTTCAACCTGGGCGGACGTGCCCATGAGCTGGGCGTGATGGAAGTGGCGCACTTCATCTGGAAGAAGTACGGCAGCTCCCAGCGTGTGCTATTTGTGAGCGTGCCATTCGAAGAAGTGCTGGGCGAGATTCTCGGTAAAGTCGACAACAGTCATATGGGCGTCATTTTGAAGCGTATGATGTTGCGTGCCGCGTCGAGCATCGCCGACCGCCTGCACATCGATGCGCTGGTCACGGGCGAGGCGATCTCCCAGGTCTCCAGCCAGACGCTGCCGAACCTGTCGGTGATCGACTGCGTCACCGAAAAACTCGTGCTGCGCCCGCTGATCGCCAGCCACAAGCAGGACATCATCGACACGGCCATCGAGATCGGCACCGCCGATTTCGCCCGGCACATGCCGGAGTACTGCGGGGTCATCTCGGTCAACCCGAAGACGGCGGCCAAGCGCGGGCGGGTGGAGCATGAAGAGAAAGAATTCGACATGGCGATTCTCGAGCGTGCGCTCGAAAATGCCAGGCTGGTGCCGATCGATCGCGTGATCGATGAACTGGGCCAGGACATTCAGGTTGAAGAAGTCGGCGAAGCGCTGGCCGGTCAGATCATCATCGACATCCGTCACCCGGATGACGCTGAAGACGACCCGCTGGAGATCGCCGGCATCGAGGTACAAACGATGCCGTTCTATGCAGTGAACGCGCGTTTCAAGGAACTGGACCCTACTCGCCAGTACCTGCTGTATTGCGACAAAGGCGTGATGAGTCGCCTGCATGCCCACCATTTGCTCAGTGAGGGGCATGCCAATGTGCGCGTTTATCGACCGAGCTAAGTGCCCGGGGCTGTTTGCCTGTGGCCTGCGTCACCGGCCCCCCGACGCCGCCGGCAAGCTGTAACGGCTTTGTCGGACTCAACGTAAATCGCTGTCACGTCCTGTCAGCACACCGAATCCTCTGATCGAGATACACAAGTGATCGAAAATCTACGCAACATCGCCATCATTGCCCACGTTGACCATGGTAAGACCACCCTGGTAGACAAACTCTTGCGTCAATCCGGCACCCTGGAGCGCAACGAGCTCAACGACGAGCGCGTGATGGACTCCAACGACCAGGAAAAAGAGCGCGGTATTACCATCCTGGCGAAAAACACCGCCATCAACTGGAATGGCTACCACATCAACATCGTGGACACCCCGGGCCACGCCGACTTCGGCGGTGAAGTAGAGCGCGTGATGTCGATGGTCGACTCCGTACTGCTGCTGGTCGATGCCCAGGACGGCCCGATGCCGCAAACCCGCTTCGTGACCAAGAAGGCGTTCGAAGCCGGTCTGAAGCCAATCGTCGTGATCAACAAGGTCGACCGTCCGGGCGCGCGTCCTGACTGGGTCCTGGACCAGATCTTCGACCTGTTCGACAACCTCGGTGCCACCGACGAACAACTGGACTTCCAGGTCGTCTACGCCTCGGCCCTGAACGGCATTGCCGGTCTGGACCACACCGCCATGGCTGAAGACATGACCCCGCTGTACCAGTCGATCGTCGACAACGTACCGGCCCCTGCCGTTGACCGTGACGGTCCGTTCCAGATGCAGATCTCTGCCCTGGACTACAACAGCTTCCTGGGTGTGATCGGTGTTGGCCGTATCGCCCGCGGTCGTATCAAGCCGAACACCCCGGTCGTCGCCATCGACACCGAAGGCAAGAAGCGCAACGGCCGTATCCTGAAGCTGATGGGCCACCACGGCCTGCACCGTGTGGACGTCGAAGAAGCAGCCGCCGGCGACATCGTCTGCATCAGCGGCTTCGAAGAGCTGTTCATCTCCGACACCCTGTGCGACCCGACCGCTGTCGAAGCGATGAAGCCGCTGACCGTCGACGAGCCAACCGTTTCCATGACCTTCCAGGTCAACGACTCGCCATTCTGCGGTAAGGAAGGCAAGTTCGTGACCAGCCGTAACATCAAGGAGCGTCTGGACAAGGAGCTGCTCTACAACGTGGCACTGCGCGTTGAAGAAGGCGACTCGGCCGACAAGTTCAAGGTTTCCGGTCGTGGTGAGCTGCACCTGTCGGTACTGATCGAAACCATGCGTCGCGAAGGCTTCGAAATGGCCGTGGGCCGTCCTGAAGTGATCATCCGCGAAGTCAACGGCACCAAGCAGGAACCGTTCGAGAACGTCACCATCGACATCCCTGAAGAATCCCAGGGCAAGGTCATGGAAGAAATGGGCCTGCGTAAGGGCGACCTGACCAACATGTCCCCGGATGGCAAGGGCCGTGTACGCCTGGAATACAACATCCCTGCTCGTGGCCTGATCGGTTTCCGTAACCAGTTCCTGACCCTGACCAACGGTGCTGGCATCCTGACCTCGATCTTCGACCGCTACGACACCATGAAGTCCGGCCACATGTCCGGCCGTCAGAACGGTGTACTGGTCTCGGTAGAAACCGGCAAGGCGCTGACCTACTCCCTGGAAACCCTCCAGGCGCGTGGCAAGCTGTTCGTCGAACACGGCCAGGAAATCTACAACGGCCAGATCGTTGGCCTGAACAGCCGTGACAACGACCTGGGCGTCAACCCTACCAAGGGCAAGAAGCTCGACAACATGCGTGCTTCGGGTAAAGACGAAACCATCGCCCTGGTTCCACCTGTTCGCTTCACCCTGGAACAGGCCCTGGAATTCATCCAGGACGACGAGCTGTGCGAAGTGACGCCGAAGTCGATTCGCCTGCGCAAGAAGATCCTGGACGAAGGCGAGCGTACCCGCGCTGCCAAGAAAGCCAAGAACTGATCTTTTAGCCTCGGCTGAATGAAAAACGCCCCCGGTCGTGAGATCGGGGGCGTTTTTTTATGCCTGTGATTTTTTAGCGCCTATTCGGCCTCATCGCGAGCAAGCTCGCTCCCACAGGGTTCAGCGCTGTCCAGGTGGGAGCGAGCTTGCTCGCGATAGCGTCAGCCCAGGCACCGCTGAAACATCAGCGGATCAAAACCGATCCAGCGTCCGCGGATTACGCTCGCGCTCCACTTCCTTGGGCTTGTACGCGCAGTAACCTGGCCGTGGCCCGATCCGCGGATGGTTGCGGCAAGTGTCCGGGCGCTTGTCATAAATGGTGCACAGGCGGCTCTTGCGGTCCAGATAAAGGCAATCGTTGTTGCTCATGCGCTGGAGCGTGAAGATTTCCGATTTCTGGTTGTAGCGCTCGACGATCCCTTCCTTTTGCAGGCGTTTGGCGATGTTCTTCGGCGGATCGCCGAGCTCGAACTCGTCGACGATGCCAATCCGGATCAGGTCCTTGATCTTGACCTCCACCGGCAGCGTGCAGCAGCTCGATACGCAGGAACCGCACATCGGGGCGGAATACTTGGCCCAGGTATCGAGTCGGTCGATCTCCGCGGCGGCGATCAGGTTGGGCTTCATCATGAGGGTGTACCGGCGTGTATCAGGGCGCGCGATCATACCGGGACTGGTGAAATTTTGAACGACCATCTGCCGGTTTTTTTTCATTCGAGACGAGGCGCCCCAGACCGGCACGGCCCCTGCATTCATTCGTCCATCCGGCAATTCTCTGGCGGCGATTCTCCGGCACGGGAGGAAAAACCACCGAACCTGCGCCTGTGCCGTCTGTCAGACCGACTAGGCTCAGACAATTCCCTGCTCGTTCGAGGTCTTCATCAATGACTCAAGAACCACTTGTTCGCGAAGCCGAAGTGGCTGCATTTCGCGATGCCGTATTGACCAAACTCACTTACGCCGTCGGCAAGGACCCGGATCACGCGTTTGATCATGACTGGTTCGAAGCCATTGCCCTTGCCGCCCGCGACCACATGGTCGACCACTGGATGGACCATA
Organism: Pseudomonas chlororaphis; assembly: GCA_001023535.1. Lineage (NCBI taxonomy): Bacteria > Pseudomonadati > Pseudomonadota > Gammaproteobacteria > Pseudomonadales > Pseudomonadaceae > Pseudomonas > Pseudomonas chlororaphis. The sequence continues at coordinate 1,466,628 of CP011020.1, read as the reverse complement.
CGCGACAGATCTATCGCAAGGGCCAGAAGCGGGTCTATTACCTCTCCCTGGAATTCCTCATCGGCCGCTTGCTCTACGACAGCCTGAGCAACCTTGGTCTGCTGGACACCGCGCGTGAGGCCCTGACCGAGCTGGGCGTGGATCTGGAGCGCATCCGCCTGCTGGAGCCCGATGCGGCGCTGGGCAACGGTGGCCTGGGGCGCTTGGCGGCGTGCTTCATGGAAAGCATGTCGACCCTGGGCATCGCCGGCCATGGCTACGGTATTCGTTATGAGCACGGCCTGTTCCGCCAGGCGATGGTGGATGGCTGGCAGCAGGAACAGACGGAACATTGGCTGGATTTCGGCAACCCGTGGGAGTTCGAACGGCCTGAGGTGGTCTATCCGATCGGTTTTGGCGGCAGCGTCGAGACCGTGACCGACGACACCGGCAAGACCCGGCAAGTCTGGTCCCCGGCCGAAACCGTGCGGGCCATTGCCTATGACACGCCGGTGGTCGGCTGGCGTGGCGCCAGCGTCAACACCCTGCGCCTGTGGCGGGCCCGCGCCATGGAAGACCTGCACCTGGAGCGCTTCAACGCCGGCGACCACCTGGGCGCGGTGGCGGAAGTGGCTCGGGCCGAAAGTATCTCCCGCGTGCTGTACCCCGCCGACAGCACCGAGGCCGGCCAGGAACTGCGCCTGCGCCAGGAATATTTTTTTGTCGCGGCATCGTTGCAGGATTTGCTGCGCCGTCATCGCAACATGCACACCTCGGTGCTGACCCTGGGCGACCACGCGGCGATCCAGCTCAACGACACCCACCCGTCGATCGCCGTGGCCGAGCTGATGCGCCAATTGGTGGACGTCTACGACGTGGCGTGGGACGCGGCCTGGCAGGTCACCCAGGACACGCTGTCCTACACCAACCACACACTGCTGCCCGAAGCCCTGGAAACCTGGCCGGTCGGGTTGATGGAGCGCATGCTGCCCCGGCACATGCAGATCATCTACCTGATCAATGCCCAGCACATCGATTCGCTGCGGGCCAAGGGCGTGCACGACTTCGATGTGCTGCGCTCGGTGTCGCTGATCGAAGAGGACAATGGTCGGCGGGTGCGCATGGGCAACCTGGCGTTCCTCGGTTCCCACAGCGTCAACGGGGTGTCCGGCTTGCACACCCAACTGATGCGCAGCACGGTGTTCTCCGAGCTGCACAAGCTCTACCCCGAACGGATCAATAACAAGACCAACGGCATCACCTTCCGCCGCTGGCTGTTCCAGGCCAACGCCGAATTGACCTCGATGATGGTCGATGCCCTTGGGCCGAGTGTGCTCGACAACCCCGAGGAACGCTTGATCGAACTGGAGCCGTTTGCCGATAAGCCGGCGTTCCGCAAGCAGTTCGCCGAGCAGCGCCTGCACAGCAAGAAGGCTCTGGCTTACCTGATCCACGAGCGACTGGGTATCGCTGTGAACCCGGCGGCGATGTTCGACGTGCAGGTCAAGCGCATCCACGAGTACAAGCGCCAGTTGCTCAACCTGCTGCACACCGTGGCGCTGTACCAGGCCATCCGCGCCGAGCCGGAAGTGGATTGGGTACCTCGGGTGAAGATCTTCGCCGGCAAGGCCGCTGCCAGTTACCACCAGGCCAAGCTGATCATCAAGCTCACCAACGACATCGCCCGGGTGGTGAACAACGATCCGACCGTGCGCGGCCTGCTCAAGGTGGTGTTCTTGCCCAACTACAACGTCAGCCTGGCCGAAAGCATCATTCCGGCGGCGGATTTGTCGGAGCAGATCTCCACCGCCGGTTTCGAGGCGTCGGGCACCAGTAACATGAAGTTCGGCCTCAACGGGGCGTTGACCATCGGCACCATGGACGGCGCCAATGTGGAGATGCATGAGCGGGTGGGGGGTGAGCACATGTTCATCTTCGGCCTGACGGCCGAGCAGGTGGAAGCGCGCAAGCGCAATGGCGAATTCAGCGCCGCGCCGGACATCGCCGCGTCCCATCGCCTCAACGATGTGCTGCAGGCGATTCGTGGCGGGGTGTTCTCACCGGACGATCCGATGCGCTACACCGGGCTGGTGGATTCGCTGATCGACTACGACCGCTTCCTGGTCTGCGCCGATTTCGATGCCTATTGGGATGCCCAGGCCAAGGTCGAAGAGCGCTGGCACGACTCCAAACAGTGGTGGCGCTCGGCGGTGCTCAACACCGCGCGCATGGGCTGGTTCTCCTCGGACCGGACCATCCGTGAGTACGCCACTGACATCTGGAAAGCCCTGGAGTAGCGTTTGCTGTAAGAAATGTGAGCGAAGCCCAACGGCGACTGGGCTTCGTCGATATACTAGGCGCCAGTTTCGCCGGGCTGTGTGACTGGGCTCATCTATTGCATTGTCACCCATCCAATGTGGGAGCGGGCTTGCTCGCGAAGGCGGTATGCCAGGCAACATCGTCATTGCCTGACACACCCCCCTCGCGAGCAAGCCCGCTCCCACATGAGATGGTGTGGTTTTCACTGGACTGAGCCAGGCACCGCATCGCCCCGGTTATGCCCGCAACGGGCCGCTTAGGGATATCGACCATGCAATGGATCTTGACGCTGTTAGGCCTGGCACTTGGCTGGGTGGTGGATGAGTCGTTCGCCGACGCGCTGATAGGCGCGCTGCTGGGGCTCGGCATTGCTCAGGGGTTTCGCCTGAGCCGCCTGGCAGCCCAGGCGGCCGAACAGCAGAACCTGCTGCGCAAGACCCAGCAGGCCCTCGACACGCTGGAGCAGCGCCTGGCCCTGTTCGAGCACAATCGCGCCCCGGTGCCGAGCGAACCGGCCGCGGCGCCGGCGCGGGAAATCATCGTGGCCCGGGTGCCGGAGCCCGAGGTTAAGGCCGAACCGGAGCTGGTCTGGGAACTGCCTGCTGATCTCGAACCCATTTCCGCTCCCGCGATGGCTGCCGAGGCCAGCCAGCCGTTGCCCGACGATGTCTGGACGCCTGCGCCCGTCAGTCGGCGGCAAGACCGCCCAGTGGCGTCCGAGCCCGTGGAGCCGGTCATCGCGCAACCGGCGGCGCCCCGTGGGCCGAACCTCATCGAGCGGGCCTTGGCGGGCGCGCGCAACTGGCTGTTCGGCGGCAACACGGTGCTGCGGGTTGGCGTGGTGCTGTTGTTCCTCGGCCTGGCGTTCCTGCTGCGCTATGCCACCGAAGGCATGGTGGTGCCCATCGAGCTGCGGTATGCCGGCGTTGCCGCCAGTGCCCTGGGCCTGCTGGGCCTGGGCTGGTGGTTGCGCCAACGCAACAATGGCTATGCGTTGATGCTGCAAGGCACCGGGATCGCGGTGCTCTACCTCACGGTGTTCGCCGCCATGCGCTTGCACCCGCTGCTCGACGCCAAGGCGGCCCTGGGCCTGTTGGTGGCGGTCACGGTGTTCTCGGCGATCCTGGCGGTGACCCAGAACGCCTTGGGCCTGGCGGCCGCCGCCGCGCTGGGCGGGTTTGCCGCACCGATCCTGACATCTACCGGCAGTGGCAATCACGTCGCACTGTTCAGTTATTTCATCCTGCTCAATGCCGGCATCCTGGCGATCGCCTGGTTCAAGGCCTGGCGCCTGCTCAACCTGATCGGTTTTGTCGGCACGTTCGGCATCGGCATCGCCTGGGGGCTGCGCTCCTATACACCGGAACTGCTCTTGAGCACCGAGCCGTTCCTGGTTGTCTTCTTCCTCATGTACCTGGCGATCGGCTTGCTGTTCACCCGGCGCAAACTCCTGGAGATGAGCGACGCCCCCGCGGACGGCAGCCGTGAAGCCTTGCTGCGCTGGTCGGCGCACAAGGGCGATTACGTCGATGGGACGATGCTGTTCGGGCCGCCGCTGGTGGGCTTCGGCCTGCAATTCGTGCTGGTCCAGCACCTGGAGTTCGCCGCTGCTTTCAGTGCCCTGGCCCTGGGCATGATCTACATGAGCCTGGCGCGTGTCCTGATGGGCGGCCGTGCCTTGTTGCTGGCCGAGACGTGTCTGGCCCTGGGGGTGATCTTTGCCAGCCTGGCCATTCCCCTGGGCCTCGATGCCCGTTGGACATCGGCGGCCTGGGCGGTGGAGGGCGCGGGGATCTTCTGGTTGGGCCTGCGTCAGCAACGACCCGTCGCCCGTGCCTTCGCCCTGTTGTTGCAACTGGGCGCGGCGCTGGCGTTCGTCAGCGAACTGCGCGGCGGCACAAGCAGCCTGCTCGACGGCGCGCCGTTGGGCGCCCTGATGTTGGGCGCTGCCTTGCTGTTTACCTTCTACCAATTGCGCCAGGCCGAACCACAGCAGGCCTCGCCCTGGGAGCGTCAAGGCTTGCCGGTGCTGGCCGTTTTGGGGCTGGCTTTCCTTTATCTGTTAGCGCCGCTGTTTTTCTTTGCCCACGGCACGGCCATCGCCTGGGCCCTGGCGGGGCTGGCAACGTTGTTCGTGGGCTTGCGCCTGCACTCGCGCAGCTTCCTGTTCACCGCGTTTGCCGTGCAACTGCTGGGCGGTGCGCTGTTCCTGATGCGCCTGCAAGGCGCCGAGGGTGATTCAACGGCGGTGTTCAGTGCCGGCTGGAGTGGTTTGCTCAGCGCCTCGCTGATCGGCCTGGCCTTGATTGGCGGCATGTTGCTGGCGGCGCGTGACGACATGGTGCGCAACGATGTACGCCTGCTGCGTGGGTTGTCGGTGGTGTTGTTGGCAGGGTTGGTGTTGATCAACCTCGCCGTGCTGTTCGTCCTGCCGTGGCAAACGGCGAGCGGTGTGTGGGCCGCCAGCGGCCTGTTGATCATCTGGCTGAGCCTGTACCTGAAGCAGCGCGCCAGCTTTGTCTTCGGCCTGTTGTTGCAATTGCTCGGTGGCGCGGCGTTTCTCACGGCGGGGCCGGCATTGCTCGGGCCGCTCGACGCCGAGGGCCTGCGTCCCCTGGCCCATGGCGGGTTCTGGACGCCGCTGGTATTAGGGTTGGCGGCGCTGGTCGGCGCCTGGCGCTTGCAGCGAGGGCAAGCGGCGACGGTGTTCGAGGCCTTGAGCCTGCGGCGTTTGTCCGAGCTGCTGCTGGTCTGGGGCGCCGGTTGGTGGGCGTTGGCTTGGGTCAGCGAAGTGCTGCGGTTCGCCCCGGCGCACCTGTCGGGCAACCTGCTGCTGGTGGTCGCGGCTGCCAGTGTCGCGGTGTGGGCCTTGTTGTCGCTGCGCTTGAAGTGGCCGGCGCTGGGCGTGCTCTGCACTTTGCTGGTTCCGGCGGCGGGCTGTGTGCTGGTGGCGAGCTGGCACAACCGCTATCACCCTGCCGCGGAGTTTGGCTGGCTGGCCTGGCTGGCGGTGTTCGCCGTGCATTTCCTGTCTCTCAAGCGCCTGGCGCCGACGCTGCCAGCCCAGGTTCGCAGCACCGCCCATGTGCTCGGCGCCTGGTTGCTGATCGGCGTGCTGGCGCTGGAGTTGCGCTACGGCCTGCTGTTGCTCTCCGAAGCGTACAACGCGTGGCGCTGGCTGGGCTGGGCGATCCTGCCGAGCCTGTATCTGGTGCTGATGGCCTCGCCGCGGGCCTGGCCATGGCCGGTGGCGGCCCAGCCCCGTGAATATCGTCTCTACGCGGCGGCGCCCCTGGCACTGTTGATGCTCGGTTGGTTCTGGCTGGCGAACACCTTCAGCGATGGTACGGCGCAGCCCTTGCCTTATGTGCCGCTGCTCAATCCGCTGGAACTGGGCCTGCTGTTTGCCTTGTTCGGGGTCTACGTGTGGGCGCGCAGCGCGGTGGCGCAATTGACGCTTCGTTGGGCCCATGCCGAGCATGTCGCCCAGTTGCTCGCCGGGCTGTCGCTGTTCGCGTTCTTCACCGCCGTGGTGATGCGCAGCGCTCACCACTGGATCGGCGTGCCGTTCGAACTGGACGCCCTGCTCGACTCCATGTTCGTGCAGGCCGGGCTGTCCATCGTCTGGACTCTGATTGCCCTGGGTCTGATGATCGGCGGGCACCTGCGGCATCGTCGCGAGGTCTGGCTGGTCGGCGCGGCGTTGATCGCGGTGGTGGTCGCCAAGTTGTTCTTTGTCGAGTTGAGTAACCGCGGCGGTCTGGCGCGGATCGTGTCGTTCATCGGTGTGGGCGTGTTGCTGTTGGTGGTCGGCTACTTCGCGCCGCTGCCACCCAAACGCTCGGAAGCGGTCGAATCGACCGAACCGCCAATACCTGTCAGTGAGGGAGTGTCATCTTGAGTCGCACGTTGAATCGGATCGGGCTGGGTGTGGTGGGGTTGTGGGTGGCCTTGTCGGCCACCGCCCAGGAGCAACCGGCGGATTTTGCCCACCAGGTGCCCTTGGCCTTGAGCGGTGAGGGGCCGTGGTATCGCCTGTCATTGCCCTTGGACGTGCAACTGCAGGCGCGGCAGGCCGACTTGAGCGACTTGCGGGTGTTCAACGCCGCCGGGCAGCCCCAGGCTTATGCCTTGGTGCGCGAGTCGGCCCAAAGCCGGGAAAACCGCACCCTCACCGACGTAAAGTGGTTCCCCCTGTACAACGCCGCCGATGACAACGAGCGCGCCCCCAGCGTGCGGGTGCAATCGAATGCCAATGGCACGCTGGTAGAAGTCCAGCCATCCAGCCGCCTTGAAGCCGGTGAGGAAGAACTGCGTGGCTGGCTGTTGGACGCCAGTGCGATCAAGGCACCGTTGCAGCAGTTGATCCTCGACTGGACCAGCGAGCGCGACGGTTTCCAGCGCTTCACCATCGAGGCCAGCGACGACTTGCAGCACTGGCAGTCCTGGGGTGATGGCCAGGTGGCGCGCCTGACCTTTGCCGATGAGCGGGTCGAACAGCATGAGGTCAACCTGCCGGGGCAACCGGCGCGTTACCTGCGCCTGTTGTGGGATTCACCGTCCTCCGCACCGGTGCTGACGTCGGCCCAGTTGCAGAGCACCCGCCACGAGAGCCTGCCGTTGCCATTGGTCTGGTCGCAGCCTTTGGCCGGCACCACCCTCAAGGCCGGTGAATACACCTGGCAACTGCCCATGGGGTTGGAGATCGAGGAGGTGCAGGTCGAGCTGAGCCAGGCCAACAGCCTGGCGCCGGTGACCCTGGCGGGGCGGCGTGAAAGCAGCCAGCCGTGGCAACCGATGGGCAGTGGCCTGCTGTATCGCCTGACCCAGAACGGCCAGGATGTGCAGCAGAACCAGTTGCAGTTCTCTGGCCAGACCGTGCAGCAATTGAAGCTGACGGTGGACGAGCGGGGCGGAGGCCTCGGCACCGAAGCGCCGGCCCTGCGTTTTGCCGTGCGCCCGACCCAGGTGGTGTTCCTGGCGCGTGGCGAGGGGCCCTACAGCCTGGCTCTGGGCAGTGCGACGGTGAAGGCCGCGAGCCTGCCGCTGACCACCCTGGTGCCGGATTATCGCCCCGCGCGCTTGGCCGCCCTGGGTTCGGCGACCATGAGCGCAGTGACCACCTCCACCACGGTGGCCGCACCGGCCGCCGCGCCTGCGCCAGTCGACCCCTCCTGGAAGAAAATCGGCTTGTGGGCGGTGTTGCTGCTCAGTGTGTTGTTCCTCGGGGCGATGGCGTTCAGCTTGCTGCGCAAGCCGCCGGTCAAGTCCTGAAGATGGGCATGACTGAGCACCGAGTCGCCTGATTCGCGAGCGAGCCCGCCCCACATTTGGCCCTGTTCGACAGGACAATTGGGTCGCCTGTGGGAGCGGGCTTGCTCGCGAAGGTGCTCGCCCCGGCAGGCAGGCGATCTGCAAGCCATCGTCACCCTGTGAACTCAATCCTCCTTATCCCGTCTCATAGGAGGAATTAAGTCCCGACTCGCGCTAAACTGCGCTGGTTTTTCCGCCCCCTATTCTTCGGAGCCGTCCATGTCCCGCGTTACCTTGAGTCGCTATTTGATTGAGCAGACCCGCAGCAACAATACCCCTGCCGATCTGCGCTTTTTGATCGAAGTGGTGGCGCGTGCGTGCAAGGAGATCAGCCACGCCGTCTCCAAAGGCGCCCTGGGTGGTGTCCTGGGCAGCATGGGCACCGAAAACGTGCAGGGTGAAGTGCAGAAGAAGCTCGACGTGCTCTCCAACGAGATCCTGCTCGAAGCCAACGAATGGGGCGGTCACCTGGCCGGCATGGCGTCCGAGGAAATGGACAACGCCTACCAGATCCCGGGCAAATACCCCAAGGGTGCCTACCTGCTGGTGTTCGACCCACTGGACGGTTCCTCCAACATCGACATCAACGCGCCGGTCGGCACCATCTTCTCGGTACTGCGTTGCCCGAACGAATACCTGAGCCAGAACGAAGCCCTGAATGAAAAGGCGTTCCTGCAACCCGGCACCCAGCAGGTCGCTGCCGGCTATGCCATCTACGGGCCGCAGACCATGCTGGTGCTGACCCTGGGCGACGGCGTCAAGGGTTTCACCCTGGATCGCGAAATGGGCAGCTTCGTACTGACCCACGAAGACATCACCATTCCTGAATCCACCCAGGAATTCGCTATCAACATGTCCAACCAGCGCCACTGGGAAGCCCCGGTGCAACGCTACGTCAGCGAATTGCTGGCTGGCGAGGAAGGTCCGCTGAAAAAGAACTACAACATGCGCTGGGTCGCCGCGATGGTCGCCGACGTCCACCGTATCCTGACCCGCGGTGGCCTGTTCATGTACCCGCGCGACAGCCGCGAGCCGTCCAAGCCAGGCAAACTGCGCCTGATGTACGAAGCCAACCCGATGTCGTTCCTGGTGGAGCAGGCCGGCGGCGCTTCCACCGACGGCCACCAGCGGATCCTCGACATCAAGCCTGAAGGCCTGCACCAGCGCGTAGCGGTGTTCCTCGGTTCGAAGGAAGAAGTCGCCCGCGCAACGGCGTACCACAAGGAGTAAATCATGGCCGAGCCTTGGCAGCCGTTACTCGATTGGTGGTTTGGTTCAGCCGACACACCGGACGAAATAGCGGCTGACAAGGGCAAGCTGTGGTTTGGCAAAGGCCATGATCGCCAGGCGCAAGAGCGCTTCGGCGATCAGGTCGAGCAGGCACTGGCCGGCGGATTGGTCGACTGGGCGCAACGCCCGGAAGGTTGGCTGGCCCTGGTGCTGCTACTGGATCAACTCCCGCGGATGATCTATCGCGACACCCCTAAAAGCTTTTCCGGCGACCTGCGTGCCCAAGCACTGGTAGCCCAAGGCCTGGCGGCGGGGTTCGACCGACAACTCAAGTCGATCCAGCGCGTATTCATCTATCTCGTACTCGAACACTGCGAAAACCTCGCGGTGCAGAACGAAGCCGTGTCACGGTTTATCGACCTGGTTCGAGAACAGCCTGAAGCGCAGCGGGCGGTGTTTGAAGACAACCTGGATTATGCCGAGCGGCACCAGAGGATCATTGCCCGGTTTGGACGGTTTCCCCATCGCAATGGGGTGTTGGGAAGAGAATCTACGGCTGAGGAAGTGGCGTTTCTGAAAGAGCCGGGGTCAAAATTCTGATTTTGCGGTGAGGCGGATGCCGCCTTCGCGAGCAAGCCCGCTCCTACAACTGATTGCGTTTCCTCTGACGGAACACGGTCAACTGTGGGAGCGGGCTTGCTCGCGAAAGGGCCCGCAAGAGCGCTAGATCCGGAAACTGCCCACCAACTGCTTGAGCCGCGCCGCCTGCTGTTCGAGGTCGGTGCAGGCCCGCAACGTGGCTTGCAGGTTTTCCACGCCTTCCTGGTTCAGCGTATTGATCTCGGAAATGTCGACGTTGATCGACTCCACCACCGCGGTCTGTTCTTCGGTGGCGGTGGCGACGGACTGGTTCATGCCGTCGATTTCACCGATACGCTGGGTCACGCTGCCCAGGCGTTCGCCGGCCTGGTTGGCGATGCCGACGCTGCTTTCGCTCTGGCGCTGGCTGTCGGTCATGGTCAGCACCGCCTCGCGCGCGCCGACTTGCAGTTCTTCGATCATCTTCTGGACTTGCTGCGCCGAGTCCTGGGTGCGGTGAGCCAGGTTGCGCACTTCGTCGGCCACCACTGCAAAGCCTCGACCGGCTTCTCCGGCCCGGGCGGCCTCGATGGCGGCGTTCAGGGCCAGCAGGTTGGTTTGCTGGGAAATGCTGGTGATCACCTCGAGGATCTGGCCGATGTTCACCGTGTTGCTGTTCAGGGTCTCGATGTTGCCGCACGAATCGCTGATCTTGGCGGACAACTGCTGCATGGCGGTGATGGTCTTGTCCACCACATGCTGGCCTTCTTCAGCCAGGTTGCGCGCGTCGCTGGAATGCTGCGAAGCGAGCGCGGCGTTCTGGGCGATTTCCTGGGCGGCGGCGCCGAGCTGGTTGATGGCCGCGGCGACGCTGCTGGTGCGCGAAGCCTGCTGGTCGGAGTTGAACATCGAGGAATTGGACGCACTGACCACGCGCAGGGCAACTTCGTTGACCTGGCCGGTGGCCGACGCCACTTCGCGGATCGAGGTATGGATGCGCTCGACGAAACGGTTGAACGACACGCCCAGTGCACCGAATTCGTCGTGGCCGTGGATGGTCAGGCGCCGGGTCAGGTCGCCTTCGCCTTCGGCGATGTCATGCATGGCGCGGCCCATGGTCAGCAGCGGTTGCATCAACACGCGGATCAGCATGCCCAGCAGGGCGATGATGAACACCACGGCAATCGCCATGGCGATCAGCGCCGAGGTGCGGAACTCACTGAGCATCGCCAGGGCGGTGTCCTTGTCCAGTACCAGCGCCACGTACCAGTCTGCGCCCGGCACGCCATTGACGCGGGTGAAGGAGATGAACTGGGTCTTGCCGTCGAGTTCGACCTCCTTCATGCCGGGGCTGACTTGCGGCGCACCGTTAGGGTAGGCCTCGGCCAGGGTCTTGAGTACACGCTTGCTGTCCGGGTGGATCAGGATCTTGCCTTCGGCGCTGACGATGAACGCATGACCGTGGCCGCCGAAGTTCAGCGAGTTGATGATGGCGCTGACGCTGGACAGGTCGATGTCCGCCCCGGCCACGCCGATCATCTGGTTCTGGCGCTGCACCGGAGTGGCGACGGTGATCACCAGCTTGCCCGACGAGGCGGCGATGTAGGGTTCGGTGACGATGGTCTGCTGGGCGCTGTTGGCGGCCTTGTACCAGCCACGGGCGCGAGGGTCGTAGTCGGCGGGACGGTTGCCGGCCGGGACCGAGAACATCACGCCGTCGGTGCCGCCGAAATAGCTGAGCTGGAAGTTGCCCGTGTAGGCCGGCAGGTCGACGGCGCGCTTGAGGCTGGCGGCGCTGTTGCCGTCGATGGCGATCTGCTGGGCCAGCGATTGCAGCAACTGGATGCGTCCTTCGACCCAGGTCTGGATGTTGCGACTGGTCAGGCTGCCGAGTTCCTGCATGGTGGTTTCGGTGCTGCTGTTCAGGCTCTGGCGCTGACGGTAGTCGTTGAACAGGATGAAACAGGCGAATGCAACGGCTACCACGAGGGCGGCAGCCAGCAGGATTTTGTGGCTGAATTTCATGTTTCTGGTCATTAAGAGCGCTACCGCAGAGGAGCTGGTCAGGAAGGGAGGCAATTTGCCATAACGCAGGGCTTTGCGCTGCTCTTTTTATCGGCCGGCGGGCGCCAAGGATCAGCGCTCGGTGCCGCGATCCCGACGAAATGGCCAACACCGTCACAAACTGATTGATTTACCGACGAAACGGCGCATCCGAGGCCAATAAATACTAGGGTTGTCGGGGAACCAGAAGAGGGTTTTCTCTTCTAAGGTTCTGGTTGGCACCCTAGCCACCCCCTTCCGTTCCAGGAGTTACACCATGTCACTGCGCTCTATCGCCCTGTTGTTCGTGTGCGTCGTATTGACGGCATGCAGCAAGGTCAACCAGGAAAACTATTCGAAGCTGTCAGCCGGCATGCCCAAGGCCGAAGTCGAAGCGTTGCTGGGGAAACCGACCGATTGCTCGGGCGCGCTTGGCATGTCCAGTTGCACCTGGGGCGACCAGAAAAGCTTTATCAGCGTGCAGTACGCCGGTGACAAAGTGTTGATGTTTTCCGGCCAAGGCCTGAAGTAAACCGGGGCTAGTGGCCTGTGTCGGCCGCTAGGTGCCTGCGGGAGAAAAATAATGCGGTTATTGTTAGTACTTTTAGCCGGCCTGGTTTTGGCTGGCTGTGCCACTTCTGGCGAAGACCCGTTGGCGCCCAAGACTGTCCACAGCGTCAACCTCAAGCGTTACCAAGGGACCTGGTACGAGTTGGCCCGCCTGCCGATGTATTTCCAGCGCAACTGTGCGCAATCCGAAGCCCATTACACCCTCAAGCCTGACGGCAATGTGGGCGTGCTCAATCGCTGCCTGACCTCGGACTGGCAGTGGGAAGAAGCCCGTGGCACCGCCACGCCGCAGGTGCCGGGCAAGACCGACAAGCTCTGGGTCCAATTCGACAACTGGTTCTCGCGGATCGTGCCGGGCGTGGCGAAAGGGCAGTATTGGGTGTTGTACGTCAGCGACGACTACAAGACCGCCATCGTCGGCGACCCGAGCCGCCGCTACATGTGGTTGCTGTCCCGCACACCCACCGTCAACAGCGTCGTGCGCGAAGAGCTGCTGAGCAAGGCGCGCCAGCAGGGCTATGACACGACACGGTTGATCTGGCGAGCGTCGGATCGGCAGATGGCCAAGACGTCGGATTAACTGCTTCCGAATAGCCAATGTGGGAGCGGGCTTGCTCGCGAAGGCGGTGTATCAGTCAACGGTTATGTCGACTGATACACCGCCTTCGCGAGCAAGCCCGCTCCCACATGTTTATCCGTGTCAGCCCAACAGCTCGCGCAACACCTGGGTAAACGCCTGGGCGCTGTCCTCTTGGGCGGCGTGACGACCGTCGCGCACCACCCATTTCCCGCCCACCATTACATCGCGAACCTGGCGATCCCCGCCGGCAAACAGCCACCGATTGAGGATCCCGTCGCCCTGCGCGGTGGCGAGATACGGGTCCTGGCCATCGAGCACCAGCCAGTCGGCACGCTTGCCGACTTCGAGGGCGCCGATCGGTTGCCCCAGCGCCTCGGCGCCGCCTTCCAGCGCGGCATCGAACAAAGTCCGCCCGACCATCGGCTGATCCGTCCGATACAAGCGGTTGCGCCGTTGATCCCGCAGGCGCTGGCCATATTCCAGCCAACGCAGTTCTTCCACCACGCTCAATGACACATGGCTGTCGGAACCGATGCCCAGCCGGCCGCCCTGGGCGAGGAAGTCCACGGCCGGAAAAATCCCGTCGCCCAGGTTGGCCTCGGTGGTCAGGCACAGGCCGGCAATCGCCTGGCTCTTGGCCATGAGGCTGACCTCGTGGGTGTTGGCATGGGTGGCATGGACAAGGCACCAACGCCGGTCCACCTCGACGTTTTCGTACAGCCATTGCAATGGCCGAGCGCCGCTCCAGCTCAAGCAGTCGTCGACTTCCTTCTGCTGCTCGGCGATATGGATATGCACCGGGCACTGGCGATCGCTCGCCGCCAGCACGTCGCGGATCTGCTCAGGTGTCACCGCACGCAGGGAGTGGAAGCACAAACCCAGGGCCTGGGTGGGTTGCCCGGCCAGGATCGGCTGCAAGCGTGACTGGAGTTTGAGGTAGTTCTCGGTACTGTTGATGAAGCGCCGCTGCCCGTCATTGGGCGCCTGGCCGCCGAAACCGGAATGGCTGTAGAGCACCGGCAACAACGTCAGGCCGATCCCGGCATCGCTGGCGGCCTGGCTGATGCGCAAGGCCAGTTCCGCCGGGTCGGCGTAAGGCGTGCCGTCGGTATCGTGGTGCACATAATGGAATTCGGCGACCGAGGTGTAGCCGGCCTTGAGCATTTCGATATACAGCTGCCGGGCGATGATGCCGAGCTGGTCGGGGCTGATTTTTCCGACGAGCCGGTACATCAGGTCGCGCCATGTCCAGAAACTGTCGTTGGGGTTGCCCGCCACTTCCGCCAGGCCGGCCATGGCGCGCTGGAACGCATGGGAGTGCAGGTTCGGCATGCCCGGCAGCAGCGGCCCCGCCAGGCGTTCGGCGCCGTCTGCGTGGGAATCGGCCTGGATATGGGTCAGCACGCCTGCCGCGTTGACCTCAAGGCGTACATCGTTGGCCCATCCACTAGGCAGCAGCGCGCGTTCGGCAAAGAAGGCGGACATGGTTCAACCTCATCGTGCGTAATTTGTATATACATATACAGACGTTTGCCTGGCCGGTAAACTCCGGCAAGCTAGCCTTCTTATTTGCAGAACAGGGAACCGCCGTGCCGACTCCGCCTGCCAAACCGCCGCTGGCCGCAACCATGGGTGACAGCCCGGCGCCCTTGTATGCCCGCGTGAAACAGATGATCACCCAGCAGATCGACAGTGGAAACTGGCCGCCGCACTACCGCGTGCCGTCGGAAAGCGAGCTGGTCAGCCAGTTGGGTTTCAGCCGCATGACCATCAACCGGGCCTTGCGGGAGATGACCGCCGACGGCCTGTTGGTGCGCATGCAGGGCGTCGGCACGTTCGTGGCCGAACCCAAGAGCCAGTCTGCCTTGTTCGAAGTGCACAACATCGCCGACGAGATCGCCTCCCGTGGGCATCGCCACACCTGCAAGGTCATCACCCTGGAAGAAGAGGCCGCCGGTTCCGAGCGGGCCCTGGCGCTGGACATGCGTGAAGGCCAGAAGGTGTTCCATTCGTTGATCGTGCATTTCGAAAACGATATTCCCGTGCAAATCGAGGACCGTTTCGTCAACGCGCTGGTGGCGCCGGAATACCTCAAGCAGGACTTCACCCTGCAAACGCCCTACGCCTACCTGAACCAGGTCGCGCCGCTGACTGAAGGCGAGCACGTGGTCGAGGCGATTCTCGCCGAGCCGAATGAGTGCAAGTTGCTGCAGATCGAAAAGGGCGAGCCGTGCCTGTTGATCCGCCGTCGTACCTGGTCGGGGCGTCAGCCGGTGACCGCGGCACGGCTGATTCATCCCGGTTCCCGTCACAGTCTGGAAGGGCGGTTTCATAAGTGAGCGACTTGAAGATCCTGCGCGCGGCGGATTATCCGCGCATGCCGTGGAAGAACGGCGGTGGCAGCACCGAGGAAATCACCCGCGATGCCGGCACCGGCCTGGAAGGTTTCGGCTGGCGCCTCTCGATTGCCGATATTGGCGAGTCCGGTGGTTTTTCCACGTTCGCCGGTTACGAGCGGATTATCAGTGTCTTGCAGGGTGACGGCATGACGCTGAGCGTCGATGGCCAGGCCACGCGGCCACTGCGGCCGCTGGATCCCTTTGCGTTCAGTGGCGAGAGCCATGTGCATTGCACCTTGCTCGGCGGGCCGATTCGCGACTTCAACCTGATCTACGCGCCACAGCGTTACCGCGCACGGCTGCAATGGCTGGGCGGCCAGCAACGGTTTTTCAGCGAGGCGCAGACGCTGCTGATATTCAGTGCGGCCCCGGGGCTGACGCTCAAAGTGGGTGAAACCACTGCGGGCCTGGGTCTTTACGACTGTTTGCAACTGAGCGGTAACACTGGGCTGGTGGATGTCACTGTCCACGGCCAATGCTGCGTGATTGAGCTGACAGCTCACTGACACATCTTGCGACAGGGCTTTGGTGGCGAGGGAGCTTGCTCCCGCTGGGGCGCGTAGCGGCCCTGTTTTTTTTGGGTCTGCTGCGCAGCCCAGCGGGAGCAAGCTCCCTCGCCACAAAAAGCGTGTCTTCTGTGTGCACCAACTTGTTACCGAATGCCCCAGCGTGGCGCAATACCATGCCTGAATACCCACTGCTTTCCCGCCTGAAAACGCCCGGCCGAAAATTTAATCTGCCTTGGCAGCCCTTCAAATTCGCGCTTCCCAGCCATTTCTCAAAAGATTCCTGAACAGGGCCTGGATAAGTTGGCCGCTTGATTGCATATGCTTGTACATACAAGTAAAGACGTATGCGTATGAGTGACGACATTCAACGCGACGTTCGCAAAATCGCTGCCCGCTGCCGGGCTGGTCTGGATTGATCGCTGAGGAGTTTTTGCTGTGACCGACGCTACCCGCAAACCTGAAAAATACCGTGACGTTGAAATTCGCGCCCCTCGCGGTAACACGCTGACCGCCAAGAGCTGGCTGACCGAAGCGCCGCTGCGCATGCTGATGAACAACCTCGACCCGCAAGTGGCCGAGAACCCCAAGGAACTGGTGGTCTACGGTGGCATCGGCCGCGCGGCACGCAACTGGGAGTGCTACGACAAGATCGTCGAAAGCCTCACCCATCTGAATGACGACGAAACCCTGCTGGTGCAATCTGGCAAGCCAGTGGGCGTGTTCAAGACCCACAGCAATGCCCCACGCGTACTGATCGCCAACTCCAACCTCGTGCCGCACTGGGCCACCTGGGAACATTTCAACGAACTCGACGCCAAGGGTCTGGCCATGTACGGCCAGATGACCGCCGGCAGCTGGATCTACATCGGCAGCCAGGGCATCGTGCAAGGCACCTATGAAACTTTCGTCGAGGCCGGTCGTCAGCATTACGACGCCAACCTCAAGGGCCGCTGGGTCCTGACCGCCGGCCTGGGCGGCATGGGCGGCGCGCAGCCGTTGGCCGCGACCTTGGCCGGTGCCTGCTCGCTGAACATCGAGTGCCAGCAGGTGAGTATCGATTTCCGTCTCAAGACCCGCTACGTCGACGAGCAGGCCACCGACCTCGACGACGCCCTGGCCCGTATCGAGAAATACACCGCCGAAGGCAAGGCGATTTCCATTGCGCTGTGTGGGAACGCGGCTGAAATCCTGCCGGAATTGGTCCGTCGCGGAGTGCGCCCCGACATGGTCACCGACCAGACCAGCGCCCACGACCCGCTCAACGGTTACCTGCCGGCCGGCTGGACCTGGGACGAATACCGCGCCCGTGCCAAGACCGAACCTGCCGCCGTGGTGAAAGCCGCCAAGCAATCGATGGCCGTCCACGTCAAAGCCATGCTGGCCTTCCAGAAAATGGGCGTGCCGACCTTCGACTACGGCAACAACATCCGTCAGATGGCCCAGGAAGAAGGCGTCGAGAATGCCTTCGATTTCCCCGGTTTCGTCCCGGCCTATATCCGTCCGCTGTTCTGCCGCGGCATCGGCCCGTTCCGTTGGGCGGCGCTGTCGGGTGACCCGCAAGACATCTACAAGACCGACGCCAAGGTCAAGGAACTGATCCCCGACGATGCCCACCTGCACAACTGGCTGGACATGGCGCGCGAGCGCATCAGCTTCCAGGGCCTGCCAGCGCGTATCTGCTGGGTCGGCCTGGGTCAGCGCGCCAAGTTGGGCCTGGCGTTCAACGAAATGGTGCGCAGCGGCGAGTTGTCCGCGCCGATCGTGATTGGCCGTGACCACCTGGACTCCGGTTCCGTGTCCAGCCCCAACCGCGAAACCGAATCCATGCAGGACGGCTCCGACGCTGTCTCCGACTGGCCGCTGCTCAATGCGTTGCTCAACACCGCCAGCGGCGCGACCTGGGTATCCCTGCACCACGGTGGCGGCGTGGGCATGGGCTTCTCCCAGCATTCGGGCATGGTGATTGTCTGCGACGGCACCGATGAAGCCGCCGCGCGGATCGCCCGCGTGCTGCACAACGACCCGGGCACCGGCGTGATGCGTCATGCCGACGCCGGTTACCAGATCGCGATCGATTGCGCCAAGGAGCAGGGGCTGAATCTGCCGATGATTACCGGCAAGTAACGCAGGCTCCCTGTGGGAGCGGGCTTGCTCGCGAAGGCGTCATCAGATTCGACACCGGCATCGGCTGATACACCGCTATCGCGAGCAAGCTCGCTCCCACAGGAAGCAGGCTCCACAGGATCTCAGAACAATCCACAGAGGTTGAACCATGGCCACCAGCAGCACAGGTGCAAGCAGCAAGCCGTTGATCGAGAAACGCTCGATCGACTACATCCCGGAAGCGGAGAGGCATGGTCGATTGTTGAGCCAGTTCACCCTCTGGATGGGGGCCAACCTGCAAATCACGGCGATTGTCACCGGTGCCTTGGCGGTGGTGCTGGGCGGTGATGTGTTCTGGTCGTTGATCGGGCTGCTGATCGGCCAACTGCTGGGCGGTGGCGTCATGGCGTTGCATGCCGCGCAAGGTCCCAGGCTCGGCCTGCCGCAGATGATCTCCAGCCGGGTGCAGTTCGGCGTCTATGGCGCTGCCATCCCGATCGTGCTGGTGTGCCTGATGTACCTGGGTTTCACCGCAACCGGAACCGTGCTGTCCGGCCAGGCGCTGGGCCAGTTGTTTGGCGTCAGCGACAGTGTCGGCATCCTCATTTTCGCCAGTGTCATCGTGCTGGTCACGGTGCTGGGCTATCGGGTGATCCATTTCATCGGCCGTGTCGCCAGCGTGATTGGCGTGATTGCCTTTGTGTACCTGTTCGCTCGCCTGATCAGCCAGGTGGACGTGGGTGCACTCTTGCAAATCCGTCATTTCAGCTGGAGCAGCTTCCTGCTGGCGGTGTCGCTCGCGGCGTCCTGGCAGATCGCCTTCGGCCCCTACGTGGCCGACTATTCGCGCTACCTGCCGAGCAAGACGTCCTCGGTGAAAACCTTTTTCGCCGCGGGCGCCGGCTCGGTCATCGGCGCGCAGGTGGCGATGATCCTCGGCGTGTTTGCCGCCGCTTCGGCCAACGGGCAGTTCGCGGGTCACGAAGTGGCCTACATCGTGGGCCTGGGCGGTGCTGGCGCCACGGCTGCGCTGCTGTACTTCAGCATCGCGTTCGGCAAGGTCACCATTTCCACGCTGAACTCCTACGGCAGCTTCATGTGCATCGCGACCATCATCAGCGGCTTTCGTGGCCACCTGAACGTAACGCGCTTGCAGCGCCTGGTTTTCGTGCTGGTCATCGTCGGCGCCGCGACCCTGATCGCGTTGCTCGGCCAGCACTCGTTTCTGGGTGCCTTCAAGTCGTTCATCCTGTTCTTGCTGGCGTTCTTCACGCCTTGGAGCGCGATCAACCTGGTGGACTACTACTGCATCACGCGCGAGCGCTATGACGTGCCGGCGCTGGCTGATCCAAACGGTCGCTACGGTCGCTGGAACGCCTTGGGTATCAGCGTCTATGCCTTGGGTGTACTGGTCCAGTTGCCGTTCATTTCTACCAAGTTCTTTACCGGCCCGCTGGTGGCCGCGATGGGGGGCGTGGACATCTCGTGGATCATCGGCCTGGTGGTCCCGGCGGCGCTGTACTACGTCCTCGCCAAGCGGTGGCACAGCGCAGTACCCGATCAATTGATCCTGCCGGTCGAGCAGGACGCGGTTGACGCACAACCGAGCAGGGCGGGCCGCGTTCACGCGGCCTGATGGGACGTTGACAGGGCTGGATGCCTCTTGACTGCCGTAAGCCAACTCAAATGATTAGGAGCGTCACACAATGAAATCGAACAAGACCCTGCTGACCACGTTGCTTTCCATGGGCCTGCTGGCCAGTGCCGGCGCCACGCAAGCGGCGGGTTGGTGCGAGTCGGGCAAACCGGTGAAGTTCGCCGGCCTGAACTGGGAAAGCGGCATGCTGCTGACCGACGTCCTGCAAGTGGTGTTGGAAAAAGGCTACGGCTGCAAGACCGACAGCCTGCCGGGTAACTCCATCACCATGGAAAACGCCCTGAGCAGCAACGACATCCAGGTGTTTGCCGAAGAGTGGGTCGGCCGCAGCGAGGTCTGGAACAAGGCCGAGAAGGCCGGCAAGGTGGTCGGCGTCGGGGCGCCGGTGGTGGGCGCCATCGAGGGTTGGTACGTGCCGCGCTACGTGGTGGAAGGCGATGCCAAGCGCAAGCTCGAAGCCAAGGCACCGGGCCTGAAGAACATTGCCGACCTGGGCCAGTACGCCGCCGTGTTCAAGGACCCGGAAGAACCGTCCAAGGGCCGCTTCTACAATTGCCCGGCCGGTTGGACCTGCGAGCTGGACAACAGCGAAATGCTGAAAAGCTATGGCCTGGAAAACACCTATACCAACTTCCGCCCTGGTACCGGCCCGGCGCTGGATGCCGCCGTGCTGTCGAGCTACAAGCGTGGCGAGCCGATCCTGTTCTACTACTGGTCGCCCACGCCGCTGATGGGCCAGGTGGACCTGGTAAAACTGGAAGAAAAACCGGGCGTGGACAAGAGCGTGAGCATCAAGGTCGGCCTGTCCAAGACGTTCCACGACGAGGCACCGGACCTGGTCGCGGTACTGGAAAAGGTCAACCTGCCCATCGATATCCTGAACCAGAACCTGGGGCGCATGGCCAAAGAGCGGATCGAGTCGCCAAAACTGGCGAAGATCTTCCTGAAGGAACATCCTGAAGTCTGGCACGCCTGGGTCAGTGAAGACGCTGCCAAGAAAATCGACGCGGCTCTGTAGGTCGAATTCTTCCCGGCCAACCACAGGGCTGGCCGGGACGTTCACCGCATCCCTTTGATCGAGAGTCTCTTATGTTTCCCGAAAGCTTTACCTTTTCCATCGCCGACTGGGTCAACGGTTGGGTCGATTCGCTGGTGACCAACTATGGCGATGTGTTCCGGCACATCTCCGACACGTTGCTGTGGGCCATCGTCAACCTCGAAGGCCTGCTGCGCCTGGCGCCGTGGTGGTTGATGCTGGCCATCGTCGGTGGCATTGCCTGGCACGCCACGCGCAAGGTCGTGGCCACGGCGGTGATCGTCGGCCTGTTGTTCCTGGTGGGCGCGGTGGGCCTGTGGGACAAACTGATGCAGACCCTCGCGTTGATGCTGGTCGCGACGCTGATCTCGGTGTTGATCGGCATTCCGCTGGGCATCCTCTCGGCGCGCAGCAACCGCCTGCGCTCGGTGCTGATGCCGTTGCTGGACATCATGCAGACCATGCCCAGCTTCGTGTACCTGATTCCGGTGCTGATGTTGTTCGGCCTGGGCAAGGTCCCGGCGATCTTCGCCACGGTGATCTATGCCGCGCCGCCCCTGATTCGCCTGACCGACCTGGGCATCCGCCAGGTGGACGGCGAAGTGATGGAAGCCATCAATGCCTTCGGCGCCAACCGCTGGCAACAGCTGTTCGGCGTGCAACTGCCCCTGGCCCTGCCGAGCATCATGGCCGGGATCAACCAGACCACCATGATGGCCCTGTCGATGGTGGTCATCGCCTCGATGATCGGTGCCCGTGGCTTGGGCGAAGACGTGCTGGTGGGCATCCAGACCCTCAACGTCGGACGCGGCTTGGAAGCCGGCCTCGCCATCGTGATTCTCGCCGTGGTCATCGACCGCATTACCCAGGCCTATGGTCGCCCTCGGCATGAGGTGAGCAAATGAACAACACCGCCATCAGCAAAATCGAAGTCAAGAACGTCTTCAAGATCTTCGGCAATCGCCCCAAGGACGCCCTGGACCTGATCCGCCAGAACAAGACCAAGGACCAGGTGCTGGCCGAAACCGGTTGCGTGGTCGGGGTCAACGACCTGTCGCTGAGCATCGGCACCGGCGAAATCTTCGTGATCATGGGCCTGTCCGGCTCGGGCAAGTCCACCCTGGTGCGCCATTTCAACCGGCTGATCGACCCCACCAGCGGCGCGATCCTGGTGGACGGCGAGGACATCCTGCAACTGGACATGGACGCCCTGCGCGAATTTCGCCGGCACAAGATCAGCATGGTGTTCCAGAGCTTCGGCCTGCTGCCCCACAAGAGCGTGCTGGACAACGTCGCCTACGGCTTGAAGGTGCGCGGCGAAAGCAAGCAAGTCTGTACCGAGCGGGCGCTGCACTGGATCAACACCGTGGGCCTGAAGGGCTACGAGAACAAATACCCGCACCAGCTCTCCGGTGGCATGCGCCAGCGCGTGGGCCTGGCCCGAGCGTTGGCGGCGGACACCGACATTATCCTGATGGACGAGGCCTTCAGCGCCCTCGACCCGCTGATCCGCGCGGAAATGCAGGACCAGTTGCTGGAGCTGCAAAAGACCCTGCACAAGACCATCGTGTTCATCACCCACGACCTCGACGAAGCCGTGCGCATCGGCAACCGCATCGCGATCCTCAAGGACGGCAAGCTGATCCAGGTCGGCACGCCGCGAGAGATCCTGCACTCGCCGGCGGATGAGTATGTCGATCGGTTCGTGCAGCGCCGGGCGGCGGTGGTTTAGGTCCATGTGCGATTGTGGCGGGTGCGCTGTTGTGGCGAGGGAGCTTGCTCCCGCTGGGCTGCGCAGCAGACCCGAAGAGGCGGCCGCTTCGCGCCCGAGCGGGAGCAAGCTCCCTCGCCACAACAGCGCCCCACCCTGGAATGCGTACTCTGTGGGAGCGAGCTTGCTCGCGAAGGCGTCGGCAAAGGTGCATCAATATTCAAGTTGTACAGATGAGGTTGAAGATGTCCCAGGCTGAAAAAATCATCATCGCCGATGTCCCCCTGCGTTGGCAGGACGTGGTCGCCGTCGCCCGTTTCGGCGCTCCGCTTGAGCTGTCGGCCCAGGCCTGGGCGCGGATCGACAATGCCCAGGCCATCGTGCAGCGCATCGTCGAAAGCGGCGAGCGCGCCTATGGCGTCAACACCGGCCTGGGGGCCTTATGCAATGTCTCGCTCAAGGACGAACAACTCAGCCAGCTGTCGCGCAACACCTTGCTCAGCCATGCCTGTGGCGTCGGCGCGCCGCTGGCCGATGAGCAGGCGCGGGCGATTCTCTGCGCCGCCATCCTCAACTACAGCCAGGGCAAGTCCGGTATTCATCGCCGGGTGGTCGAAGCGCTGCTGGCGTTGCTCAATCGCGGCATCACCCCGCAAGTGCCGTCCCAGGGGTCGGTGGGTTACCTGACCCACATGGCCCACATCAGCATTGCCCTGCTGGGTGTTGGGCAGGTCAGCTACCGCGGGCAAATCGTTCCGGCGCAACAGGCCCTGGCTGCCGAAGGCCTGCAACCGGTGCAACTGGGGGCCAAGGACGGTTTGTGCCTGGTCAACGGCACGCCATGCATGACCGGCTTGAGTTGCCTGGCCCTGGCCGATGCGACGCGCCTGGTGCAATGGGCCGATGTCGTCGGCGCCATGAGCTTCGAGGCCCAGCGCGGACAGATTGCCGCGTTCGACGCCGAGATCATCGCCCTCAAGCCGCACCCCGGCATGCAGCAGGTCGGGGCCAATTTGCGCGCCTTGCTCGACGGCAGCGAAGTGATTGCCTCGAGCCTGGGCATTCGCACCCAGGATGCCTTGAGCATCCGCTCGATCCCCCAGGTGCACGGGGCCGCTCGCGACCAGTTGGCGCATGCCCGGCAGCAGATCGAAACCGAACTCAACGCGGTCACCGATAACCCGCTGTTGCTGGGTACGCCGGAAAACTTCCGGGTCATGTCCCAGGCCAACCCCCACGGCCAATCGGTGGCCTTGGCGGCGGACCTGCTGGCGATTGCCATGGCGGAAATCGGCTCCATCGCCGAGCGCCGCCTCGACCGCTTGATCAACCCGCACGTCAGCGGCCTGCCGGCGTTCCTGGTGGCCAACCCCGGCGTGAACTCGGGGATGATGATCGTGCAGTACGTCGCCGCCTCTTTGTGTGCGCAGAACCGTCAGTTGGCGCAACCGGCGGTGCTCGATAACTACGTGACCTCGGGTCTGCAGGAAGATCACCTGAGCATGGGCACCAACGCGGCCTTGAAGCTGCACGGCGTATTGGAAAACTGCACGCAGATCCTTGCCATCGAGTACCTGCTGGCGGCCCAGGCCTTCGAATTTCTCAAGGGCCAACGCTTCGGCGCCGGCACCGGCGTTGCCTGGCAACTGCTGCGTGAACGGGTTCCGCCCTACGACCAGGACCGCTGGTTGGCGCCCGACATCGCCAGTGCCGCCGCGTTGCTGAAGGACCCCTACGTGCTGCATGACGCGTTACCGAATATGAATTGAACACAACCGCCAGCGTGCCAAGGCACCTCTTGCCCACAAGGCATCGCCCACAAAGCGAAGGTGACGGATAACGGAACATTCCGGAGCGACTGGCGGATACATAAAAACTCTCAAAAGGAGCAGGAAATGACAGCGTTGAACTTGATCCCCGGCCAACTGAGCCTGGCTCAATTGCGTGACATCTATCAGCAGCCGGTGACACTGAGCCTCGACGCCAGTGCATCGGCGCAAATCGAAGCCAGCGTGGCGTGCGTGGAGCAGATCCTCGCCGAGAACCGCACCGCCTACGGTATCAACACCGGTTTCGGCCTGCTGGCCTCGACCCGCATTGCCAGCGAAGATCTGGAAAACCTGCAGCGCTCGCTCGTGCTGTCCCATGCCGCCGGTGTGGGCGAGCCGATCAGTGATGCGCTGGTGCGGTTGATCATGGTGCTCAAGGTCAACAGCCTGAGCCGGGGTTTTTCCGGCATTCGCCGGCAGGTGATCGATGCGCTGATCGCGCTGGTCAATGCCCAGGTGTATCCGCACATCCCGCTCAAGGGTTCGGTCGGGGCTTCCGGTGACCTGGCGCCGCTGGCTCACATGTCCTTGGTGCTGCTGGGCGAAGGTAAGGCCCGTTATAAAGGCGAATGGCTGCCGGCCGTCGAGGCCTTGAAAGTTGCCGGTCTCGCACCGCTGACCCTGGCCGCGAAAGAAGGCCTGGCGCTGCTCAATGGCACTCAGGTGTCCACCGCGTTCGCCCTGCGTGGCCTGTTCGAAGGCGAAGACCTGTTCGCCGGCGCCCTGGCCCTGGGCAGCCTGACCGTGGAAGCGGTGCTCGGCTCGCGCTCGCCGTTCGATGCCCGCATTCATGCCGCCCGTGGCCAGAAAGGCCAGATCGACGCCGCCGCGGCGTACCGCGACTTGCTGGGCGAGCGCAGCGAAATCTCCGCCTCGCACCAGAACTGCGACAAGGTCCAGGACCCATATTCCCTGCGCTGCCAACCGCAAGTGATGGGCGCGTGCCTGACCCAGTTCCGCCAGGCCGCCGAGGTGCTGGTGATCGAAGCCAACGCCGTGTCGGACAACCCGCTGGTGTTCGCCGCCGAAGGTGACGTGATTTCCGGCGGCAACTTCCACGCCGAACCGGTGGCCATGGCCGCCGACAACATGGCCCTGGCGATCGCGGAAATCGGCTCGCTCAGCGAGCGCCGCATTTCGCTGATGATGGACAAGCACATGTCGCAGTTGCCGCCGTTCCTGGTGGGCAATGGCGGGGTCAACTCCGGCTTCATGATTGCCCAGGTCACCGCGGCGGCCCTGGCGAGCGAGAACAAGGCGCTGTCCCATCCTCATTCGGTGGACAGCCTGCCGACCTCGGCCAACCAGGAAGACCACGTTTCCATGGCCCCGGCCGCTGGCAAGCGTCTGTGGGAGATGGCTGAGAACACCCGCGGGATTCTCGCGGTGGAATGGCTGGCGGCGTGCCAGGGCCTGGACCTGCGCGGCGGCCTGAAGACCTCGCCGAAGCTGGAGCAGGCCCGTGGCCTGCTGCGTGCAGAAGTGCCGTTTTATGAGAAGGACCGCTTCTTTGCGCCGGACATCAATGCCGCCAGTGAGCTGTTGGCGAGTCGGTGCCTGAACGAGTTGGTCACGGCGCAGTTGTTGCCGAGCCTGTAAGGACACCATCGCGAGCAAGCACACATGATGTTGATCCTATTCGATACCTGTGGGAGCGGGCTTGCTCGCGAAAGCGCAGGATCAGCTTGCATCAATGTCGAATGTGCCGCCGTCTTCGCGAGCAAGCCCGCTCCCACAGGTTCTGTGCAGTCCTTGTGGGAGCGAGCCTGCTCGCGAATCGATCTTGAATAATTCGAGGAAACCGGGATGAAAACCCTCTGGCAAAACTGCCACGCCGCGACCATGGCCCAGGGCGTCTACGCGATCATCGAAGACGCCGCCATCGTCACCCAGGGCGAACACATTCATTGGATCGGCCCGCGCGCAGAACTGCCGGCCGGCGACTATCCGGCGGTCAACGACCTCAAGGGCGCCTGGGTCACGCCGGGACTGATCGACTGCCACACCCACACGGTGTTCGGCGGCAACCGCAGCGGTGAGTTCGAGCAGCGCCTGCAAGGGGTCAGCTACGCCGACATCGCCGCGGCCGGTGGTGGCATCGCCAGCACCGTGCGCGCGACCCGCGCCGCCAGCGAAGAGGAACTGTTCGCCAGCGCCGCCAAGCGCCTGAAGAGCCTGCTGCGCGACGGCGTGACCACGGTGGAAATCAAGTCCGGTTACGGCCTGGACCTGGCCAGCGAGCGCAAGATCCTGCGGGTCATTCGTCGTCTGGGCGCCGAGTTGCCGGTGAGCGTGCGCAGCACCTGCCTGGCGGCCCATGCCTTGCCACCGGAATACAAAGATCGCGCCGATGACTACATCGAGCACATCTGCGCCGTCATGCTCCCGGCCCTGGCGGCCGAGGGGCTGGTGGATGCGGTGGATGCCTTTTGCGAGTACCTGGCGTTTTCCCCGGCGCAGGTAGAGCGGGTGTTCATTACCGCGCAACAACTGGGGCTGCCGGTGAAGCTGCATGCCGAGCAGTTGTCGTCGTTGCACGGTTCGAGCCTGGCGGCCCGTTACCAGGCGCTGTCGGCCGATCACCTGGAGTTCATGACCGAGGACGACGCCATCGCCATGGCCGAATCCGGCACGGTAGCGGTGTTGTTGCCGGGGGCGTTCTATTTCCTGCGTGAAACCCAACTGCCGCCGATGGATGCCCTGCGCCGGCACGGCGTGAAGATCGCCGTGGCCAGCGATCTCAACCCTGGCACCTCGCCGGCGCTGTCGGTGCGCCTGATGTTGAACATGGCCTGCACCTGCTTTCGGATGACCCCGGAAGAAGCCCTGGCCGGCGTGACGATTCACGCCGCCCAGGCCTTGGGCATGGCCCGGACCCACGGTTCGCTGGAAGCCGGCAAGGTGGCCGACTTCGTCGCCTGGCACATCGATCGCCCGGCCGACCTGTCGTACTGGCTCGGGGGCGAACTGGAAAAACGCGTCGTGCGTCACGGCGTTGAAATCGATTGAGGAGAACGCTTGTGGAAAAGGTCCTGAATTTCACCCAGGGGCGCGTGCCGCTGTTGATCAGCATGCCCCACGCGGGCTTGCGCCTGACGCCGGCGGTGGAGGCCGGGTTGATCGCCGAGGCCCGGAGCCTGCCGGACACCGACTGGCACATCCCCAGGCTCTACGACTTTGCCGCCGAACTGGGCGCCAGCACCCTGGCTGGCGAGTATTCGCGTTTTGTCGTCGACCTGAACCGTCCCGCCGACGACAAGCCGATGTACGTGGGCGCCACCACGGGGCTGTACCCGGCGACGCTGTTCGATGGCGTGCCGTTGTTCCGTGAAGGGCA
The DNA here is from genome assembly GCA_001023535.1 of Pseudomonas chlororaphis. Lineage (NCBI taxonomy): Bacteria > Pseudomonadati > Pseudomonadota > Gammaproteobacteria > Pseudomonadales > Pseudomonadaceae > Pseudomonas > Pseudomonas chlororaphis. Next base: position 1,439,434 of record CP011020.1, on the reverse strand, counting down.
GGAACCGTCCGCCGAGGAGCGGGCCCGGTACCTGGAGCAGGTCTGGATGCCTTATCACCAGGCCTTGCAACAGGAGCTGGCGCGGCTCAAGGCCGAGTTCGGCTACGCATTGCTGTTCGACGCCCACTCGATCCGCTCGGTGATCCCGCACCTGTTCGACGGCAAGCTGCCGGACTTCAACCTCGGCACCTTCAACGGCGCCAGCTGCGACCCGAGGCTGGCCAGCCAGCTCGAAGCCATCTGCGCTCGTCATGACGCGTTCACCCACGTGCTCAACGGGCGCTTCAAGGGCGGGCACATCACCCGGCACTACGGTAACCCGGCCGAAAACATCCACGCCGTGCAACTGGAACTGTGCCAGAGCACCTACATGGAAGAGTTCGAGCCGTTCAGCTATCGGGCCGACCTCGCGGCGCCGACCCGGGTGGTCATCCGGGAGTTGCTCGAGGGCCTACTGGCTTGGGGGCGGGAGACTTATAAAAAATAAAGGTTATCGCGCTGCCTGTGTGGCGAGGGGATTCATCCCCGTTGGACTGCGCAGCAGTCCCAAATGGTGGGTGCGGCTCGTGCATTGTCGGGGCCGCTTCGCGACCCAGCGGGGATGAATCCCCTCGCCACAAGGTTCTCTATTGTTTGGGGCAGGGGGCATGCTCATTAAGGTCATTCGGGTTTATGATGCCGGACGGCAGACTAAATAGAAGTCCCCACAGGGATGACTCGACCCCTTACGGAGCGCGCAATGCAGACTTTGTACCCGCAGATCAAACCCCATGCCCGGCACGATCTGGCTGTCGATGAAACCCACACGCTCTATGTCGATGAAAGCGGCTCTGCCGAAGGCCTGCCGGTGGTGTTCATTCACGGTGGCCCGGGTGCCGGCTGCGATGCCCAGAGTCGTCGCTATTTCGACCCGAACCTGTACCGCATCGTCACCTTCGACCAGCGTGGCTGCGGGCGCTCCACGCCCCATGCCAGCCTGGAAAACAACACCACCTGGGACCTGGTCGAAGACCTCGAGCGCATTCGCAAGCACCTGGGCATCGAGAAGTGGGTGCTGTTCGGCGGCTCCTGGGGCTCGACCCTGGCCCTGGCCTACGCCCAGACGCATCCGGAGCGGGTCCATGGCCTGATCCTGCGTGGGATCTTCCTGTGCCGCCCGCAGGAAATCGAGTGGTTCTACCAGGCCGGTGCCAGTCGCCTGTTCCCCGACTACTGGCAGGACTACATCGCGCCGATCCCGCTGGACGAGCGCGACGACCTGCTGGGCGCCTTCCACAAGCGCCTGACCGGTAACGACCAGATCGCCCAGATGCACGCCGCCAAGGCCTGGTCCATCTGGGAGGGTCGTACCGCGACCCTGCGCCCGAACCCGTTGGTGGTCGATCGATTCTCCGAGCCGCAACGCGCGCTGTCGATCGCCCGGATCGAATGCCACTACTTCACCAACAACGCCTTCCTGGAACCCAACCAGTTGATCCGCGACATGGGCAAGATCGCGCATTTGCCGGGCGTGATCGTGCACGGTCGCTACGACGTCATCTGCCCGCTGGACAACGCCTGGGAGCTGCACCAGAACTGGCCTAACAGCGAACTGCAGGTGATCCGCGATGCCGGGCACGCCGCTTCGGAGCCGGGCATTACCGATGCGCTGGTGCGCGCCGCCGGGCAGATGGCCCGGCGCCTGCTCGACCTGCCGCCCGAAGAAGCATGAAGGGGCTGTTGCAACGGGTTCGCGGCGCTCGGGTCGAAGTCGCCGGCGAGGTGGTCGGTGCCGTGGACCAAGGCTTGCTCGTGCTGGTGGCGGTCGAGCCTGAAGATACCCAGGCCAGTGCCGACAAACTGCTGCATAAGCTGCTTAACTATCGGGTGTTCAGTGACGCCGACGGCAAGATGAACCTGTCCCTGGCCGACGTGGGGGGCGGTTTGCTGCTGGTGTCGCAGTTCACGCTGGCGGCGGACACCAAGAGCGGTTTGCGCCCGAGCTTCTCGACGGCCGCGCCTCCCGCCCAGGGGGAAGCACTGTTCAAGTATCTGGTCACGCAGGCGAAACAGGTGCATGGCACTGTGGCATCAGGTAGATTCGGCGCCGACATGCAGGTCCATCTGGTCAACGATGGTCCGGTAACGTTCCTGTTACAGGTCTGAAAGCGTTTGAAACATCTTTTCAGGCCTTTTTCCAGGAAAAACTAGGAGTTTTCTCGATAAATACTTTGTTGCCCCTGATGCGTTGTCACGCGGCCTACTAGATAATCGCGCGCTACGGGGGACCGGCATTCGCTGGTCCATTTGACTTAGGTAGAGACTTGTCCTGGACCGTTTGGGGAATCATTTTCTTCCATCGGAGTCGGAACAATGCTCGCCAACTTGGCAGGAGTGGTCCGCGAGGTCGGTTTTTTCAAAGCCGATACCCAGCAGATACTTTATCTGGCCGTTGGTTTTTTGATCTGTTTTCGGCGAGGGTTGCTCGTGATTGTTAGTCCCTGTAATGCACCAAAAATGTCTGCCAAACGGTTTAGAAACGCTCTGGTAGCGGGCTCGGCCCTGTTGTGCCTGTTCGGCGCGGGCCAACTGTGGGCATTCAGCCTGGATGATGTATCGGCGAAGGCTCAAGAACTGGCCGGGCAAAAATATGAAGCCCCGCGCAGCAATCTGCCGAACGAATTCCGCGAAATGAAATTCGCTGACTATCAAAAAATCCGTTTCCGCACCGAAAAAGCCGAATGGGCCGACCAGAAGACGCCGTTCCGGCTGTCGTTCTATCACCAGGGCATGCATTTCGACACGCCGGTGAAAATCAACGAAATCACCGCCACGAACGTCGAAGAGATCAAATACGATCCTTCGCGCTTCGATTTCGGCGATGTCAAATTCGATCCAAAGGCCACCGAGCAGTTGGGCTATGCGGGTTTCCGCGTGCTGTACCCGATCAACAAGGCCGACAAGCAAGACGAAATCATGACCATGCTGGGCGCGAGCTACTTCCGCGTCATCGGCAAGGGCCAGGTCTATGGCTTGTCCGCCCGTGGCATGGCCATCGACACGGCACTGCCTTCTGGCGAAGAATTCCCGCGTTTTCGCGAGTTCTGGATCCAGCGCCCGAAACCGACCGACAAGCACCTGGTGATCTTTGCCCTGCTGGATTCGCCACGGGCCACGGGCGCCTACCGCCTGACCCTGCGTCCGGGCACCGACACCGTGGTCGACGTGAAGTCGCGCATGTTCCTGCGTGATCGCGTGACCAAGCTGGGCGTTGCCCCGTTGACCAGCATGTACCTGTTCGGCGCCAACCAGCCGTCCAAGGTGCTCAACTACCGTCGCGAGCTGCACGACTCCAGCGGCCTGTCGATCCATGCCGGCAACGGCGAGTGGATCTGGCGTCCGCTGAACAACCCGAAACACCTGGCCGTGAGCAATTTCTCGGTGGAGAACCCACGCGGTTTCGGCCTGTTGCAACGTGGCCGCGATTTCAGCCACTACGAAGACCTGGATGACCGCTACGACAAGCGTCCAAGTGCCTGGATCGAGCCGAAAGGCGATTGGGGCAAGGGCACCGTCGACCTGGTGGAAATCCCGACCGCCGACGAAACCAACGACAACATCGTTGCGTTCTGGAGCCCGGAAAAACTGCCTGAGCCCGGCCAGCCGCTGGACTTCAGCTACCGCCTGCACTGGACCCTCGACGAAGCCAGCCTGCATTCGCCGGACAGCGCCTGGGTCAAGCAGACCCTGCGTTCCACCGGTGACGTGAAGCAATCCAACCTGATCCGCCAGCCGGATGGCAGCGTGGCCTACCTGGTGGATTTCGAAGGTCCTTCGTTGCAGGCCCTGCCGGAAGACGCCGAGGTGCGTAGCCAGGTCAGCGTCGGCGACAACGCCGAGATCGTCGAGAACAGCGTGCGTTACAACCCGGAAACCAAGGGCTGGCGCCTGACCCTGCGCATGAAGATCAAGGACGCCAAGCAGGCCACCGAGATGCGCGCAGCGCTGGTACGTCCGTTGACGCCTGTCGAGGCGCCGGCCGCGGCGCACACCGTCACCACGACGCTGGCCAAGGCTGACAAGGTCGCCAGGCAGCAGAGCGAAAAAGAAACCGCCAAGGAAAAAGGGCAGGAGGAAGCCAAGGCCGTCAAGTCTGCTTCCGCTGCCGTTGAAGCGACCCCAACCCCGCAGGAACCGGAAGCGACTGAACAAGTCCTGACCGAGACCTGGAGCTATCAGTTGCCAGCCGATGAGTAATACGCCAGTCAAGCCAGAGTCACTCAGCGAGTACCTGGCTCATTTGCCCATGACCGACGAGCAGCGCGCCGAACTGGCGGGCTGCAGGTCCTTCAGCGAACTGCACGAGCGCCTTTCGTCGTCGACGTTCGACGCCCCTGAAGAGGCGGCGCAGGCTTCGGTGGGTCGTCGCTTGACCCTGAGCACCGCCGAGGAGCTTGCCGACGCCGAAATGCTGGGGCTCGACGCCAGCGGCCGGGTGTGCCTCAAGGCGACGCCGCCGATTCGTCGGACCAAGGTCGTGCCGGAACCCTGGCGCACCAACATCCTGGTGCGCGGCTGGCGGCGCCTGACCGGCCGGACCAACCCGCCGAAGCCGCCCAAGGACGAGCGTGTGCTGCCACACGCCCGTTGGCGTACGGTGGGTTCGATCCGTCGTTATATCCTGCTGATCCTGATGCTCGGCCAGACCATCGTCGCCGGCTGGTACATGAAAGGCATCATGCCGTACCAGGGCTGGTCGTTGGTGGACCTGGACGAAGTCCTGCATCAACCGCTGTCCCAGACCGCTACGCAGGTGCTGCCGTATGCCCTGCAAACCAGCATCCTGATCCTGTTCGGGATCCTGTTCTGCTGGGTGTCGGCGGGTTTCTGGACCGCATTGATGGGCTTTCTTGAGCTGCTCACCGGCCACGACAAGTACCGTATCTCCGGTGCCAGTGCCGGCAACGAGCCGATTCCCAAGGACGCCCGCACCGCCCTGGTGATGCCGATCTGCAACGAAGACGTGCCGCGGGTTTTCGCCGGCTTGCGCGCGACCTTCGAGTCGGTGGCCGCCACCGGCGACCTGGACCGCTTCGACTTCTTCGTGCTCAGCGACAGTAACGAAACCGATATCTGTGTCGCCGAGCAGCAGGCCTGGCTGGACGTCTGCCGTGAAGCCGGGGGCTTCGGCAAGATTTTCTACCGTCGCCGTCGCCGTCGCGTGAAGCGCAAGAGCGGTAACCTCGACGACTTCTGCCGTCGCTGGGGCAGTGACTACAAGTACATGGTCGTGCTCGACGCCGACAGCGTCATGAGCGGCGAGTGCCTGACCAGCCTTGTGCGCCTGATGGAAGCGACGCCGGACGCCGGCATCATCCAGACCGCGCCGAAGGCCTCGGGCATGGACACGCTGTATGCGCGCATGCAGCAGTTCGCCACCCGGGTGTACGGTCCGCTGTTCACGGCCGGCCTGCACTTCTGGCAGCTGGGCGAATCCCACTACTGGGGCCATAATGCGATCATCCGCATGAAGCCGTTCATCGAGCACTGCGCCCTGGCGCCACTGCCCGGTAAAGGCGCGTTCGCCGGGGCGATCCTGTCCCACGACTTCGTCGAAGCCGCGTTGATGCGTCGTGCCGGCTGGGGCGTCTGGATTGCCTATGACCTGCCAGGCAGCTACGAAGAGTTGCCGCCGAACCTGCTGGACGAACTCAAGCGTGACCGTCGCTGGTGCCACGGCAACCTGATGAACTTCCGGCTGTTCCTGGTCAAGGGCATGCACCCGGTGCACCGTGCGGTGTTCCTGACCGGCGTGATGTCGTACCTGTCGGCGCCGCTGTGGTTCTTCTTCCTGGTGCTGTCCACCGCGCTGCTGGCGGTGAACACGCTGATGGAGCCGCAGTACTTCCTCGAACCGCGCCAGCTCTATCCGCTGTGGCCGCAGTGGCATCCGGACAAGGCCATCGCCCTGTTCTCGACCACCATCGTGCTGTTGTTCCTGCCCAAGCTGCTGAGCATCGTGCTGATCTGGGCCAAGGGCGCGAAAGAGTTCGGTGGCAAGTTCAAGGTGACCTTGTCGATGCTGCTGGAGATGCTGTTCTCCATGCTGCTGGCGCCGGTGCGGATGATCTTCCACACCCGTTTCGTGCTCGCCGCGTTCCTTGGCTGGGCCGCGACCTGGAACTCGCCCAAGCGTGACGACGATTCCACGCCGTGGAGCGAAGCGGTCAAGCGCCACGGCCCGCAAACCCTGCTGGGCTTCTTCTGGGCCTTGCTGGTGATCTGGCTGAACCCGAGCTTCCTGTGGTGGCTGGTGCCGATCGTCGGTTCGCTGATGCTGTCGATCCCGGTGTCGGTGATCTCCAGCCGCGTCGGCCTGGGCCTGAAGTCCCGTGACGAAAACCTGTTCCTGATCCCTGAGGAATACGCGCCGCCACAGGAACTGGTGTCGACTGACCAGTACACCCATGAAAACCGTTGGCACGCGCTGAACGACGGCTTCATCCGGGCGGTGGTCGATCCACAACAGAACGCCCTGGCCTATGCGCTGGCCACCTCGCGGCACGGCAAGGCCGAGCCGATCGAGTGGCTGCGGGTCGAACGCGTGCGCCATGCCCTCAAGGTCGGCCCGTCGGGGCTGAACAACGGCGAGCGCCTGGCACTGTTGAGCGACCCGGTGGCCCTGTCGCGCCTGCATCAGCAGGTCTGGAGCGAGGCTCATCCGGAGTGGCTGGCGGCGTGGCGTGCATCGGTGAAGGCCGATCCTCATGCGCCGTTGCTACCGCTTCAGCCGTTGAGCACGCAGCCTCAATTGGCCTGATCCGCAAAAAGCCCCGCTTCTGCAAAGATTCGGGGCTTTTTGTTGGGCGCGGTTTCTGAGTTTTGGGAGCTTGCTCTCGGTTTGTTGGTCTGGGTATTCGGGGTATATCCGTTGCTGCGGTTACGGCGGCTTGGGGTTCCGCCCTTACGGCGGGTCACTTTTGGATAAGGCGCCAAAAGTAACCAAAAGCGCCTTGCCCCACCACTGGGCACCTCGCCAAGGCTCGGTGTTCCCTCACTCCGGCATTGCTCCGTGGGCCCGCCGCGAAGGGCCATCCATGGCCCAGCGCGGCTAACCCGGCATCCATGCCGGGTTGCCCACTACGCAATGCCTGCGTTCGGCCCTTGTGGTTAATGGGGCGCTCAAGATCAAGATCCAAAGCCAAAGCCAAAGCCAAAGCCAACGGCAACGGCAACGGCAACGGCAACGGCAACGGCTTTGGTATGGAAGCAGGCTGCTCGTGGCAAGGGAGCTTGCTCCCGCTGGGTGGCGCAGCCGCCCTCTTTATTGACGTCCACTGCGCGGTCGAGCGGGAGCAAGCTGCTTCGCCACGTTTTAGGTGCGCTCAAGGTTGTGTATTGAGTTCGTCCAGCATTCGATTCGTCAACAAACCGCCCAGCTCAATCAGTTGCTGAATGCCTAGGGCAAAATGACGTCGCGAACCATCCAGGTCGAATGCAAGGTTGTTGATCATGGTATTCGCTGAAGCCAGGGTTTCGCTGAGGTTGGCCAGCAGCGTTTCACTGTCCAAATCCTCCACGACGGTGAATAGCTGGCCGGGTAGTGGTTTTTTCTTGGGTTGGGGTTGGGGGTTCGGGTCGAGGTAATGGTCGAGGACGCGTTCGGTGACTTCGTCGATTTTCTTCGAATCGGAGCCGGCGTCGGCTGAGGTGGGGTCGGTTTCTGGAGGATTGGGAGTAGCTTTGAACATAGGTGGCATTCCGTTTACTGGGGTTGGAGCTGCCACGTTCGTTTCCAAGCGAGGGGGTGGCAGCCGTACGCAGGTTGGAAAACCAGGGTAAACGAGCCCGGCAGACCCCGAAGGTCTCCCGCGCACAGCTGCCATAACGAATCGTGCGAAAACGGACGCAAGCTTACGTTATGAGGAGCGCATTTGCGCTGTTTACTGGTCAGGTTTCCAAGCCCGGTCGCTGAATTGGCAGCGACAACCCGAGGTTAACGAGAGCCCTTCCCACCCGGCAACCGCCAGAACTCGTCGGAAAAATCTGCCTGAATCAAAAGCGTGTCCGACCATTCCCACACATTTTGGTTGGCTGCCAGACCGCGATCGCGAGCAAGCTCGCTCCCACAATTGGATCGGGGGTACAACCGCAAGCATCAGGCCGGCCGCTAGGCCGCCTCGCTTTGCTTTTGCTTTTGCTTTTGATCTTAGACGCCCCATTAACCACAAGGGCCGAACGCAGGCATTGCGCAGTGGGCATCCCGGCATGGATGCCGGGATAGCCGCGCTGGGCCATGGATGGCCCTTCGCGGCGGGCCCACGGAGCAATGCCGGAGTGAGGGAACACCTCGCCTAAGCGAGGTGCCCAGTGGTGGGGCAAGGCGCTTTTGGTTACTTTTGGCGCCTTATCCAAAAGTGACCCGCCGTAAGGGCGGAACCGCCAGCGGCCGTAACCGCAGCAACGGATATACACACAACCCAGAGAGCACCACCCAGAGAGCACCACCAACAAGACCAAGCTAAACCCTGAACCGCCCCACCAACGTCTGCAAATGCACCCCCAACCGCGCCAGTTCAGCACTCGAAGCCGCAGTCTCTTCACTGGCCGCAGAAGTCTGCTCCGACACATCCCGCACATTCAGCACGCTGCGGTTGATCTCCTCGGCCGTGGCGCTCTGCTGCTCGGCGGCCGCGGCGATCTGTTGGTTCATCGACTGGATCGCCGAGACGGTGCGGGTGATGTTTTCCAGCGAGCCACCGGCCCGGCGAGTCAGTTCGACGCTGCTGTCGGTCAGGCCGCGGCTGTTGTCCATGATCGTGGCGACCTGCTGGGTGCCGTTCTGCAGGCCCAGGATCAGCTCTTCGATCTCTTCGGTGGACTTCTGGGTGCGCTGGGCCAGGCTGCGGACTTCGTCGGCGACCACGGCGAAGCCACGTCCGGCCTCACCGGCGCGGGCGGCTTCGATGGCGGCGTTGAGGGCCAGCAGGTTGGTTTGCTGGGCCACGGACTTGATCACGTCGAGCACGCTGCCGATCTTGTCGCTTTCACGCTTGAGGTCGCCCATGGCGGTGGTGGAGTGTCCGACCTCCTCGGCCAGGCGTTCGATCTGTGCAATGGCTTCGCCCACCACCCGCTCACCTTCACGGGCCTGCTGGTCGGCGGCGACGGCGGCTTCGGACGCTTCCTCGGCATTACGTGCCACTTCCTGCACCGTGGCAGTCATTTCGTGCATGGCGGTGGCGACCTGATCGGTTTCCACTTTCTGGTTGTTGACCCCGGCGCTGGTCTGTTCGGTGACGGCGGAGAGTTGTTCGGCGGCGCTGGCGATCTGCGTGACGCCTTCGCCGATGCCGCCGATCAGTTGCCGCAGGCTGACCACCATCCGTTGCAGGCTGCTTTGCAACTGCCCCATCTCATCGCGGCGACGAACCTCGAGGTTCTGGCTCAGGTCGCCGGAGGCCACCCGTTCCAGTGCCACCAGGGTCTGTTGCAGCGGCACGACGATCTGCCGGGTGATGAGCCAGGCGGCCAGCAGGCCAAACGCCAGCGCCAGTACGGTGACGATGATCAGCGTGCTTTTTGCGCTGGCCGTTTCTTCATTGCGTTTCTCGGTCTGCGAGGTCGTCAACTGATTGCTCAGGTCATTCAGGCGGGTCTCCTCTTGTGTCATTTTCTTCAGAGCCGAGGCGGTGGCGACCTGGGAATCGCGGAACTGGCTGACCGCCGCGCGATAGGCTTTCATCGATTCGGTGGCCTGTTGCAGGTTGGCGGTGTGTTGCTCCGGCAGTTTGCCTGGCAAGCCTTCCAGGTTTTTCAGGACGTTGTCGATGGCGTCCAACGCCGGCTGTTCGGCATCGGCCTTGCCGCTGTAGGTGTAGCCGCGGACCTGGTAGCGGGCCTGCTGGATCAGCTTGCTCAACTCGACCACGTCGTTGAACGGGGCAATGCTATCGCCTTGGCGCAAGGCGTTCTCGACTTCAGTAACCTTGGCCACGGCATTGTCGGCGTTGGCGCCCAACTTGGATCGGGCCGACTCGCGATCCTGCGTCGCCTGGGTCATGTCGGCAAAAGCGCGCTTGTATTCGTCGAGGTTGGCCAACTGTTGGTTGAGCAGGTCGCGGTCCGCTGGTCGCACGAATCGATCGAGGGCCGCCTGGAGGCTCCCTTGAAGCTTGGCCAGGTAGTCGCTCACGGCTGCCGGCCCTTGTTCGCCGCGACGCATCTCGTAGTCGAGGCGGGCGACTCGAAGGTCCTTGGCCAACTCGTTGAGGCTGGAGATGGAGGCCTGCTTGTCTGCGCGGCTGATCACGCTGCTCAGGCTGTTCCAGCCGGCGAGGGTGCTCAGGAGGGTCATGAACAGCACCAGGCCAAAACCGACGCCCAGTTTGCGATTGACGCTTACATTTCCCAGCTTCTCGGTCAGCCAACTGAACATGTTGATACTCCCTCGAACCGTTTTATAGGCCTTATGAGGAGAGTATCGACCATAGACGGGCGATCTGTAGGAAATAGGCCGGCGTATTTCCAGGGCGAAGCAATCCGTGCCCCGCCCTGGCTGTTGCCGGTGCTAGACCTTGAACCGACCCACCAACGTCTGCAAGTGAACGCCCAGGCGGGCCAGCTCGGCGCTGGAGGTGGCGGTTTCTTCGCTGGCGGCCGAGGTTTGTTCGGAGACGTCGCGCACATTGAGCACGCTGCGGTTGATCTCTTCGGCCGTGGCGCTCTGCTGTTCGGCGGCCGCGGCGATCTGTTGGTTCATCGACTGGATCGCCGAGACGGTGCGGGTGATGTTTTCCAGGGAACCGCCGGCGCGGCGCGTCAGTTCGACGCTGCTGTCGGTCAGGCCGCGGCTGTTGTCCATGATCGTGGCGACCTGTTGGGTGCCGTTCTGCAGGCCCAGGATCAGCTCTTCGATCTCTTCGGTGGACTTCTGGGTGCGCTGGGCCAGGCTGCGGACTTCATCGGCCACCACGGCGAAGCCACGGCCCGCTTCACCAGCACGGGCGGCCTCGATGGCGGCGTTGAGGGCCAGCAGGTTGGTTTGCTGGGCCACGGACTTGATCACGTCGAGCACGCTGCCGATCTTGTCGCTTTCGCGCTTGAGGTCGCCCATCGCCGCGGTGGAGTTACCCACTTCGAGTGCCAGGTGTTCGATTTGGGAGATGGCTTCGCCCACCACCCGCTCACCTTCGCGGGCCTGCTGGTCGGCGGCGACGGCGGCTTCGGACGCTTCCTCGGCATTACGTGCCACTTCCTGCACCGTGGCGGTCATTTCATGCATGGCGGTGGCGACCTGGTCGGTTTCCACCTTCTGGCTGTTGACCCCGGCACTGGTCTGTTCGGTGACGGCGGAGAGTTGTTCGGCGGCGCTGGCGATCTGCGTGACGCCTTCGCCGATGCCACCGATCAACTGGCGCAGGCCCACGGTCATGCTGTGCATGGCGCGTTGCAGTTGGCCCAGTTCGTCGCGGCGTTCGGAGGTCAGGTCGTGAGTCAGGTTGCCTGCGGCCACGGCCTCGGCAATCCTCAGGGTCTGGCCCAGGGGGACGACGATCTGCCGGGTGATGGCCCAGGCTGAAATGATGCCGAACAACAGGGCCAGGGCCGCTGCCACGACCAGCAGGCTCTTGGCCTCGGCGGCATCATGGTCGCGCACGGCGGTCTGGGACACGGTCAGCTTCTGGCTGGCGTCGAGCAACACGTCGCCTTGCTCGGTCATGCGCTTGAGCGCGGCGGCTGTATCGAGTTGGGAGTCGCGGAACTGGCTGACCGCGGCGCGATAGGCGTTGATCGATTCGTTGGCTTGCGCCAGGTTGGCGGCGTGCTCCTCGGGCAACTGCTCTGGCAGGCGCGCGAGCAGCTTGAGGGCATTGTCGATGGCGTCAAGGGCCGGCTGCTGGGCTTCGCTCTTGCCGCTGTAGGTGTAGCCGCGCACTTGATAGCGGGCCTGCTGGACGGCTTTGCTCAGGGCCACCACGCTGTTGAACTGGGTCACGCTGTCGCCTTGCAGCAGCGAGTTTTCCACTTCGTTGACGCGGGCCACGGCGTTGTCGGCGCTGGCGCCGAGCTTGCTGCGGGCGTCTTCACGGCTGACGGTGGCGCGGGTCATCTGGGCGAAAGCGCTTTTGTATTCGGCGACGGCGGCCAGTTGCTTGTCGATCAGCGCGACGTCGTCCGGTTGTTCGATCAACTGGCGGGCAGTCTTCAGCCCGGCGTCCAGCTTGCCGAGCAGATCGTTGACTTCCTGCGGACCGTTTTCGCCACGGGAGCTGTAGTAGTCCATGCGCGCCAGGCGCAAGTCTTTGGTCAAGCTGCTGAGTTCGGAAATGAACCCCAGTTTGTCGCCGCGGCTGATTACATTCCCCAGGCCACTCCAGCCAGTGAACGCGATCATCAAGGTCAGGAACAGCACAAGACCGAAGCCTGCGCCGAGTTTGCGATTGACGCTTACATTTCCCAGACTCTGGGCGAACCACTGGAACATGCTGTTACTCCCTTGCAGCGCTGATTTTGTTTTATCGGCGCTGTATCGGCCTGCCGGGAGGGATCTGTAGGGATGAACTGAAGATCATGCGCCCGTGGGCGGTGTGGCGAGGGGCGTCGATCAGCCGGCGAGGATCAGAACAGCCGAGCAAGCAGCGCCGTGACGGCGGTCTCGACCCGCAGGATCCGTTCGCCCAGCTGCACCGGCTGCAGGCCGGCCTTGGCCAGCAGGTCGATCTCGTAGGGGATCCAGCCACCCTCCGGGCCGATGGCCAGTGTCACCGCCTCCGTCAGCGCCCGAGGGCAGGGCGGATGGTTGCCCGGGTGGCCCACCAGGCCCAGGGTGCCTTGGGTGATGGCCGGCAGGCGGTCTTCGACGAAGGGCTTGAAGCGTTTTTCGATGATGATCTCGGGCAGCACGCTGTCCCGGGCCTGCTCCAGGCCGAGGATCAATTGCTCGCGAATGGCTTCGGGCTCGAGGAACGGCGTTTGCCAGAAGCTCTTCTCCACCCGGTAGCTGTTGACCAGCACCACTCGCGGTACGCCCATGGTGGCGACGGTCTGGAACACCCGCCGGAGCATCTTGGGGCGAGGCAGGGCCAGCACCAGCGTCAACGGCAGCTTGGCCGGTGGCGGCTGGTCGAGGCTCACCTGCAGCTCGGCCTCGCGGGCTTCCAGGCGCAGTACCTGAGCCGTGCCCATCAAGCCGCCGAGGCGCCCGACCCGCAGGCTGTCGCCGACGGCGCTGCGGTGGACTTCCTGCATATGGGTCAGCCGGCGATCGCCCAGGATCACCCGGTCCGGCCCGATGAAGTCGGCCTCTTCGAGCAGCAACAGGTTCACGCTTGGGTCGCAGGCGGTTGGTCGTTGTGGTCGTCAACCGTCTCGTCTTCCGGGTGTTCGCTGCGCTTGCGCACCAGGCCGCCGAACAGCACGCCGATCTCGAACAGCAACCACATCGGCACGGCCAGCAGGGTCTGGGAGAAGATGTCCGGTGGGGTCAGGATCATGCCGACCACGAAGCAGCCGATGATCACGTACGGACGGATCTTCTTCAGGTACTCGACGTCGACCACGCCGATCCACACCAGCAGCACCACCGCCACGGGGATTTCGAACGCCACGCCGAAGGCGAAGAACAGCGTCATGACGAAATCCAGGTAGCTGGTGATGTCGGTCATCATCTCCACGCCTGCCGGGGTGGCGGCGGCGAAGAACTTGAAGATCAGCGGGAACACCAGGAAATAGGCGAAAGCCATGCCGGTGTAGAACAGCAGGATGCTGGACACCAGCAGCGGCACGGCGATGCGTTTTTCGTGCTTGTACAGGCCGGGCGCAATGAAGCCCCAGATCTGGTGCAGGATCACCGGGATCGCCAGGAACAGCGAGACCATCATCGTCAGCTTCAGGGGCGTCAGGAACGGTGACGACACGTCGGTGGCGATCATCGTCGCGCCGGCCGGCAGGTACTGGCGCAGCGGCGTGGAGACGAAGGTGTAGATCTGCTGGGTGAAGGCGAACAGCCCGGCAAAGATAATGAAGACCGCCGCGACGCAACGCAGCAGGCGCGTGCGCAGCTCGGTGAGGTGCGATACCAGCGGCATCGGCTGGTCATGCTCTGGGATATTGCTCATGGGGCTCGCGGCGGCAATGTAGGGTCGTTGGGAGCGGCTGGGGGCGTGGCCGTCGGGGCCGGCTCCACTGGTTTGGCTGGTTCGGCCGGTGCCTGCAACGCATCGGTCGCCGGCGCTTGCGGGGCAATCGTCGGCTCGACCGCAGGGGCGACCGGCGTCGGCTCCTGCTGGGTCGGCGTGAGGATTTTGCGCGCTTCCTGCTCCAGGGACAGGATGTGTTCGTTGTGCAGTTGCCGACGGATGTCGTCGGCACCGATTTCACGTTCAACTTCCTGTTTGATCGCGTTGAAGCTGCGCTTCAGGCGCCCGATCCACAGACCGGCGGTGCGCGCAGCACCCGGCAGGCGCTCGGGGCCCAGGACCAGCAGGGCAACGAGGCCGACGAGCAGCAGTTCAGTGAAGCTGATCCCAAACATTAGTCAGTGCTCACGAGTCTTTGCGGGTCGGCTCTTCGACTTTCTGGGCCTGCACGTCGATGGTGTGCGGCGCACTCACAGGCTGGGTCGCCTGGGGATGGACAGGTTGGGCCGGTGCCGCGCTCGGGTCGGCGGGTTTTTCGTCATCGTTCATGGCCTTGCGAAAGCCCTTGATCGACTCGCCGACATCGGTGCCGAGGTTCTTCAGTTTCTTGGTGCCGAACACCAGCACCACGACGACCAGGATGACGATCCAGTGTTTCCAGTCAAAAATACCCATGTGGCTATTCCTCTCAAGAGTTGATCAGGCGGACGGACGCGAGGCTTTCTCGACATGCCCGGACAGACCGAAGCGACGGTCCAGTTCATCCAGTACGGCCTGTGGATGCTGCCCCAGTTGGGCCAGCATGACCAGGCTGTGGAACCACAGGTCGGCGGTCTCGTAGATCACGTCGCTGCAGTCACCGCTGATGGCGGCGTCCTTGGCGGCGATGATGGTCTCGACCGACTCTTCGCCGACTTTTTCCAGAATCTTGTTCAAACCCTTGTGGTACAGGCTGGCGACATAGGAGCTGTCGGCCGCGGCGCCCTTGCGCTCTTCCAGCACCTGGGCCAGGCGGGTCAGGGTGTCACTCATGGGGATGTCCTGAATAAATGGCATGCGGGTCCTTGAGCACCGGGTCGACGGTTTTCCAGTCGCCGTTCTCGAAGACGCGATAGAAGCAGCTTTGACGGCCGGTGTGGCAGGCGATCTCGCCGACCTGTTCGACCATCAGGATGATGACGTCGCCGTCGCAGTCCAGGCGCATCTCATGCAGGTGCTGGACATGTCCGGACTCTTCACCCTTGCGCCACAGCTTGCCACGCGAACGTGACCAATAGATGGCGCGGTTCTCGGCGGCGGTCAGGGCCAGTGCCTCGCGGTTCATCCAGGCCATCATCAATACGCGCCCGGTCTTGTGATCCTGGGCGATGGCCGGCACCAGGCCGTCAGCGTCCCACTTGATCTCGTCCTGCCAGTTTTTCATCTTCGACTCCGACAATGGGCCGCGCACTTGGCGTCGGCGGGCCCAGCGTTGAAACAGTGTGCCAGTGCGAACCGGTGCTGGCTATCGGCGAACGACCAGATACAGACCCACCACTACCATGACACCGGCCGGCCAGTGGCCCAGTTCGCTCAACGGCCCGCCGCTGGCCAGCACCGCGCCACCGCCCAGGTGGGCCGCGCCGAGCAGGCGCAGGAACCAGTCGTCCTTGCGCTTGTGCCAGGGCGGTGGCGGATCCTGGGCATGGGGCTGGGACATACGTTCCAGCAGGTCGCGGGTCATGTTGGCCAGGTGCGGGATCTGCTCGAACTGGCTCTGCACGTTGCCCAGCAAGGTGCGCGGGCTGACGCGCTCGCGCATCCAGCGTTCGAGGAAGGGCTGGGCGGTGTTCCACAGGTCCAGGTCCGGGTACAGCTGGCGACCGAGGCCTTCGATGTTCAGCAGGGTCTTTTGCAGCAGCACCAGTTGCGGCTGGACTTCCATGTTGAAGCGGCGTGCGGTCTGGAACAGGCGCATCAGCACCTGGCCGAAAGAAATATCCTTTAACGGTTTTTCGAAGATCGGTTCGCACACGGTGCGGATCGCCGCTTCGAATTCGTTGAGCTTGGTCTCGGCCGGCACCCAGCCAGAGTCGATGTGCAACTGGGCCACTCGGCGGTAGTCGCGCTTGAAGAAGGCGAACAGGTTGCGGGCCAGGTAGTCCTGGTCTTCCGGGGTGAGGCTGCCGACGATGCCGCAGTCGATGGCAATGTACTGTGGGCTCCACGGCTGCACCGTGCTGACGAAGATGTTGCCCGGGTGCATGTCGGCGTGGAAGAAACTGTCGCGGAACACCTGGGTGAAGAAAATTTCCACGCCGCGTTCGGCGAGCATCTTCATGTCGGTGCGCTGGTCGGCCAGGGTCGCCAGGTCGGTGACCTGAATGCCGTAGATGCGCTCCATCACCAGCACTTTCGGCCGGCACCAGTCCCAGTAGACTTGCGGCACGTAGAGCAGTGGCGAGCCTTCGAAGTTGCGGCGCAACTGGCTGGCGTTGGCCGCCTCGCGCAGCAGGTCGAGTTCGTCGTAGATGGTTTTCTCGTAGTCCTGGACCACGTCCACCGGGTGCAGCAGGCGTGCATCGGCCGACAGCCGCTCGGCGGCGCGGGCGAGGATGAACAGCCATGCCAGGTCCTGGGCGATGATCGGCTTGAGGCCCGGGCGGATCACCTTGACCACCACTTCTTCGCCGCTCTTGAGTTGTGCGGCGTGCACCTGGGCCACGGAGGCCGAGGCCAGGGGCTCGACGTCGAAGCGGCTGAAGACTTCGCTGATTTTCTTGCCCAACTGCCCTTCGATCAGTGCCACCGACACCTTGGAGTCGAACGGCGGCACGCGGTCTTGCAGCAGCATCAGCTCATCGGCGATGTCTTCGGGCAACAGGTCGCGACGGGTCGAGAGGATCTGCCCGAACTTGATGAAGATCGGCCCCAGGTCCTGCAAGGCCAGGCGCAGGCGTGCGCCGCGACTCAGGTCCAGGGTGCGCCGGGGCAGCCAGCGCCACGGCAGCACGAAGCGCAGCGCCAGGAGAAACCAGGGCAACGGCAGGGCGAACAGCAGGTCATCGAGGCGGTAGCGAATCACGACGCGCTGGATGCGCAACAAACGGCGGACGGCAAGCAGCTTCATGCGTTATCGCTTGGTTTCAAGGGATCGGGAAAGGCGCTCGAAACGCGCCTCGAGTCGTTCCAGGTCAAGCTTGACCTGGTCCAGTTCATTAAAGCGGGCCTGGGCTTCGCGTTGGCCGACGAGCGTACGCGATTCCTCGGCCAGGTACTCGCTCAGGTTCTGTCCCAGGCTGGCGAACCCCTGGCGGTACCAGCGGGCGCGGCTGCGCAGGTGGCCGCCGAGCAGTGGGGTAGCCACCGGGCCGAGCCATCGGGACACTTCATACTCCCAGTCCAGCTCCAGGTCCTGGAGGACCGCCGCCAGCTCCAGCAGCACGCCGCTGTCGCCGTCGAGCTCGACGTCGGGGCGGTGCAGGACCGCGGTCTTGTCCTTGCTCAAGGCCAGGCTCAACAGGCTCGACGCCGGGGCCCGCAGCGTACAGTCCGCCTCGGCTTCCCAGCGTGCGGCGAGCATCAGGCCTTCGTCGCTGGGCAGGAGGAACAGTTGCAGCGCCGGGCTGCGGCAGTCGACGGCAATCACCTTGCCGCTCAAGGGCGCCAGGCGCGCGAGCGCCGTGCTGTCCAGGCGCAGGACGCGGTTGATACCGAGTTCGACGCTGGCGAGCAGGCCGGTGAGCAGCATCAGGGCTTGATACCGCGGTGCAGGGCGACGATGCCGGCCGTCATGTTGTGGTAGGTCACGCGGTCGAAGCCGGCGTCCACCATCATCGACTTCAGGGTTTCCTGGTTGGGGTGCATGCGGATCGATTCGGCCAGGTAGCGATAGCTTTCCGAGTCGTTGGTGATCAGCTTGCCCATCAGCGGCATGAAGGCGAACGAGTAGGCGTCGTAGGCCTTGGACATCAGCGCGTTGGTCGGCTTGGAGAACTCCAGCACCAGCAGGCGTCCGCCGGGCTTGAGCACCCGCAGCATCGAGCGCAGGGCGTCTTCCTTGTGGGTGACGTTGCGCAGGCCGAAGGCGATGGTCACGCAGTCGAAGTGGTTGTCCGGGAATGGCAGCTTCTCGGCGTCGGCCTGGACGAACTCGACATTGCCGGCCACCCCCAGGTCCAGCAGGCGGTCACGGCCGACCTTGAGCATGGATTCGTTGATGTCGGCGAGCACCACCTGGCCGGTCGGCCCGACGATATGAGAGAACTTCTTCGTCAGGTCGCCGGTGCCGCCCGCGATGTCCAGCACGCGGTTGCCGCTGCGCACGCCCGACAGTTCGATCGCAAAGCGCTTCCACAGGCGGTGCATGCCGCCCGAGAGCAGGTCGTTCATCAAGTCATACTTGGCGGCCACCGAGTGGAAAACCTCAGCGACTTTTTCCGCCTTCTGGCTTTCCGGCACGTTCTTGAAGCCGAAGTGAGTGGTGGGTTCGGCATCGCTGCCTTTGCGCGGGTCAGTCATATCGCTGTCACCAAAAAAGAATGCGGGACATTCTAATCCCGGTGGAGGGCTTTGTCTTGGCAAGGCTGAAGGTAAGATGAGCCACCGCCAGGACGTTTTGACGCAGCCAGGGTCTGAAACGTTCAGGCAAGTCCCGATAAAACAGGAGTCACCCGATGGCCCGTATTACTGTTGAACGTGCCCATGACCTGGGCAAGGAAGCGGCCCGTGCCAAGGCCGACAAGTTGGCGCAGAAGTTGTCCGAGAGCTACGGCCTGGAGCCGCAATGGGTCGGTGACACGCTCAAACTCAAGCGCTCCGGGGTCAAGGGCGAAGTGCTGGTCGGTGAGGACTCGATCCGTATCGACGTGGAACTGGGCATGTTGATGTCGGCGATGAGCGGGACGATCAAGACTGAGATTGAAAAGGCGCTGGATAAAGCGTTGGCCTGATTGATCGCAAGGAGGATACCGCCTCAAGTTCACCACCAAACGCTGTGGGAGCGGGCTTGCTCGCGAATGCGGTATGACATTCAGTATTGATGTTGACTGATCCACCGCATTCGCGAGCAAGCCCGCTCCCACCCGTGGTCAATCATCGCCCACTCTGTGTCAGTTGTTAGGGTGCCCTTTCTAATTATTGTCACTACTTTGTGCCTGAGCCCGTCCGTGTGCGGGCAGTTCCTCAAACCCATCTGCGAGTGAGGTGCACCATGGCCAAAGTTGTCCTGAAGAAAAAAACCGACGTTGAATCTTCCACGCTAAGCGACGTGAAAACGTACGCGCGCAAGATCTGGCTGGCTGGCCTGGGCGCCTACGCGAAGGTTGGACAGGAAGGCAGCGAATACTTCCAGGAATTGATCAAGGCTGGCGAAGTTGTTGAAACCAAAGGCAAAAAGAGCGTTGCCGGAAAACTTGAAGCCGCCAACAGTGAGTTGATGGAAGTCAAGTCCGACGTTAATACGTTCAAGGCCAGGGTTGAAGTTCAGCTCGATAAAGTAGAAAAGGTATTTGATGCTCGTGTTGCAAGTGCCTTGAATCGTATCGGCATTCCGTCTAAACATGACGTTGAGGCACTCTCTGTCAAGCTCGATGAGCTGACGGCATTGCTCGAGCGTGTTGCGCGTAAACATTAAGGAGAACGGGATGGCTGGTAAAAAAAGCACAGAAAAAGAAGGCAGCTCGTGGGCCGGGACGATTGAAAAGTACTCCCGCAAAATCTGGCTGGCTGGTTTAGGCGTGTACTCGAAGATCGACTCTGACGGCAGCAAACTCTTCGAGTCCCTGGTAAAGGACGGCGAGAAGGCCGAAAAACTCACCAAGACGGCGGTCAGCAAGCAGGTCGATGCCGCCAAGGGCTCTGCCGAGTCCGCCAAGTCGCGCATCGGCGGCGTGAAGGATCGGGCACTGGGCAAGTGGGACGAACTGGAAGGGGCTTTCGACAAGCGCCTGAACAGCGCGATCTCCCGTCTGGGTGTACCAAGCCGCAATGAAGTGAAGGCGTTGCACAGCAAGGTCGACACCCTGACCAAGCAGATCGAAAAACTCACCGGTGCCAAGGTGACCCCGGTGGCAGCCAAGCCTGCGGCGAGCAAGACTGCTGCGGCCAAG
Organism: Pseudomonas chlororaphis; assembly: GCA_001023535.1. Taxonomy (NCBI): domain Bacteria; kingdom Pseudomonadati; phylum Pseudomonadota; class Gammaproteobacteria; order Pseudomonadales; family Pseudomonadaceae; genus Pseudomonas; species Pseudomonas chlororaphis. The sequence goes on along the minus strand of CP011020.1, from coordinate 1,419,225 downwards.
CCGGCCAGCAAGACAGCGGCCAAGCCTCTGGTCAAGGCCGCGGCCAAAACCGCTGCCAAGCCGGCGGCCAAACCAGCGGCGAAAACCGCGGCGGCCAAGCCTGCTGCCAAGGCTGCGGCTAAACCGGTAGCGGCCAAGACCACCGCGGCAAAGGCTCCAGCCAAGCCAGCGGCCAAGCCGGCGGCGAAAACCGCAGCGGCCAAACCTGCTGCCACCAAGACAGCCGCGAAGCCGGCCGCCAAGCCTGCGACCAAACCCGCGGCGGCGAAGAAACCTGCCGTGAAAAAACCAGCCGCACCAAAAGCCGCAGCCCCCAAGGCACCGACGGCGGCCGCCAAGCCAGCCCCTGTGGCGAGCACGGCGAACTCCGCCTCGGCACCGGCTCCGGTGGCCAACCCGACGCCAGCGCCGGCTCCAACGACGCCTACCAGTCAGTCCTGATTTACAGGGCAAATCAAAACGCCCGGCCTGTGAAGGTCGGGCGTTTTTGTTTGCGTTGCCACCCATCCAATGTGGGAGCGGGCTTGCCCGCGAATTCGATGGATCAGCCAGCATCGATGCTGAATGCCGCACCGCATTCGCGAGCAAGCCCGCTCCCACAGGTTGCTAATCGTGGTCTTCCAGGTATTGGAGCGCCAACTGTTCGGTGGCGGCTTTCACCTGCGGCAGCAAGTGCGCCGCCACCAGCATCATGATCTGGTAGACCACCAGCCGGACCTCGCCCTCGCGAGCGAGAATGCGTTGGTAATCCAGCGAGAACAGCAAGGTCATGGTGATCTGCTCCACCAGTTGCCCCAGGGCCTGGGTATCGCTGACCAGCAGTCCCTGGGCCTTCAGTTGCGCCAGCAGCGACGCGAGGGTGCGCTTGAGGGCGTTGAGCAACTGGCGGATGCCCTTGGCCAGTTTCGGCAGGCGCCCGGCCAGGTTCGACAGGTCCTGGAACAGGAACCGGTACTGGGCCAGGCGCTCGACGATCAGGTGCAGGAACAGCCAGTAGTCCTCCGGTGCCAACCGCACTTGTGCCGGTGGGTCCAGCAGCGGCGCCAGTTCACCCTGGAATCGCTCGAACAGGCCGAGGACCAGTGGCTCCTTGCCGTGGAAGTGGTAGTAGAGGTTGCCGGGGCTGATGCCCATTTCATTGGCCACTTCCAGGGTGGAAACGTTCGGCTCGCCCTTTTCGTTGAACAATTGCAGGGCGCATTCAAGGATGCGGTCGCGGGTTTTCATCCGGTCTTCTTAATTGATCAAGTCGTGCCACGGCCATTGGTCGGCCGTGGCGTTGGGGCCTCAGCGCACGCGGACATAGGTACCGGGGGCCGCCTCCAGGGGCGGATAGTTCGCGTTGCCCAGGGTCATCAGGGTTTCGCGCTGGGCGCCGGAGCGTTCCTGGATCCAGCCCAGCCATTGCGTCCACCAGCTGCCTTCGACGTGCTGGGCGTCGTAGTACCAGGCCCGGGGATCGCTGCTCAGTTTCGGGCTCTCGATGTAGTTGGCCTTGGGGTTACCCGGTGGGTTGAGGATGCTCTGGACGTGGCCGCTGTTGGACAGCACGAAGCGTCGGTCGCCCCCCAGCAGCAGGGTCGAGCGGTACACCGCATCCCATGGCGTGATGTGGTCGTTTATTCCGCCGACGCTGAAGCTGTCCACCGTCACTTTCTGCAGGTCGATGGGCGTGCCGCACACCTCCAGGCCGCCGGGATGGGTCAGCGGGTTGTGCTTGAAGAAGTCCAGCAGGTCGCCGTGGTAGGCCGCCGGCAGCCGGGTGTGGTCGTTGTTCCAGTAGAGGATGTCGAACGCCGGCGGCTCCTTGCCCAGCAGGTAGTTGTTGATGAAATAGCTCCAGATCAGGTCGTTGGGGCGCATCCAGGCGAACACCCGGGCCATGTCACGACCGTCGAGGATGCCCCTCTGGTAGGAGCGGCGCTTCGCGGCTTCGAGGGTTTGCTCGTCGATGAACAGCGCGGCCGGGCTGTCCATCTGGCTATCCAGCAGGCTCACCAGGTAGGTGGCACTGGCGACCCGGCGCAGCTGGCGCTTGGCTTGCAGGTGGCCTTGCAGGGCGGCGATGGTCATGCCGCCGGCGCAGGCACCCATCAGGTTGACCTCGCGGGCGCCGGTGATGGCCCGGCAGACGTTCATGGCTTCTTCCGTGGCCTCGACGTAGCTGGACAGCCCCCATTCCCGGTGGCGGACGTCGGGGTTGCGCCAACTGATGATGAACACCTGCAAGCCGTTCTTCAGGGCGTACTGGACGAAGCTGTTGGAGGGGCTCAGGTCGAAGATGTAGAACTTGTTGATCTGCGGCGGCACGATCAGCAACGGCTTGGCGTACTGTTTTTCGCTCATGGGCCGGTACTGGATCAGTTCCAGCAGGTCGTTGCGAAACACCACCGAGCCGGGCGTGGTGGCCAGGGTCTTGCCGACCTCGAAGGCGTGGGGCGTGCTTTGCCGTGGCAAACCGTCGTTGTGCAGCAGGTCGTCCACCAGGTGGCTGATCCCGCGGACCAGGCTGCTGCCGCCGGAGTTGAACAGTTCCTTGACCGCCAGCGGGTTGAGCAAGGTATTGGACGGCGACACGGCGTCGTTGAGCAGGGCGAAGGCGAAGTGGGCGCGAGCCTGGTCATCCGGGTCCATGGTGCTCTCGTCGATCCAGCTCTTGACCTGTTTTTGCCAGCTCAGGTACGCCTGCAGGCTGCGCCGATAGAACGGATTGAGCTGCCAGGTGGGATCGGCGAAGCGCGGGTCGTTGGGGTTGGCGGCGTGCAGGGTTTCACCCAGCAACACGCGTCCCAGCTGGCCGCCCAGCCGCAACGCATGCCGGGCGCTGTGCACCGGGTTGCGCAGACCGTGGGCGGCCACGCTGCGCAAGGTGGACAGCAAGTCCCTGCCACGCAAGCCGGTGACCGCGCTCTGGGCGTTGATGAAGCTGGCAGGGGCGGGCATGGAATCCTTTGCCGGCTTGTCGCGCATGAGTCAACTCCTTCGTCATCAGGCTAAAAACAAACGCACCGAACCAGACAACATAGTCGCTGTTTCGGGTAGTTGCGCGATCCGGCGTCCTGCCAGGCGCTAATGGGCTGCGTCAGCCGCCGCCCAGCGGCGACGGATGCGGATGCATCACCGCGCGCTGACGTTCCTCCTGCAGGAACTTCATGATGATCGGCGCCACCGCCTCGGCCCGGGTGATCAGGAACAGATGGCCGTCATCGATGATGTGCAACTGGGCGTTGGGGATGCGCCAGGCCAGCATGCGCATGTTGATCAGTGGGATCAGCGGGTCGTCGTCGCCGGCCAGCACCAGGGTCGGCTGGTGGATCTTGTGCAGCCAGTGGATGCTGGTCCAGCCGAGGCCGGCGAACAGTTGCCAGTAGTACCCCAGCTTGCCGGCCGAGCGCACCTTGGCCGCGTGGCTGGCCGCCAGCCCCGGGTCGCGACGGAACGAGCCACCATAGATCAGCGGGGCAATGCGCATCACATGGGAGGGCTGCACGTAGCGTCGCGGGCTGGCCATCATCCACAGCACTTTCGGTTTGCCCGGCACCATCACCGCGCCGGCCGCCGTGGCCGCCAGCACCAGTTTCTTGCACCGCTCGGGGTAGTCGTAGGCGAACTGCTGGGCCAGTGCGCCCCCCCAGGACACGCCAATCGCGTTGACCTGGCCGTAGTCGAGGTAATCGAGCATCCGCGCGGTGAGCTTCGCCAGGCCCGGAAAACGATACGGCCGGCTGGGCGTCGATGAGCCGCCGACACCCGGCACATCGAAGGCGATGACTTCCAGGTCCGGGTCCAGGGCCTGGATGAACGGGAACACCAGCTCAAGGTTGGCGCCGATGCCATTGAAGATCAGCAGGGGCGTCAAGTGAGGCTTGCCGGGACGTACCGCGGTGCGCAAGGTCTGGCCATCCAGATCGACGGTACGGAAGATGTACGGTTGCGGCATGCTTCAAGCCCTGTGGGTTATGTCGCGATCTTTCATTTTTCCCGATTCCCTGTGGGAGCGAGCTTGCTCGCGATGACGGCGGCACATCCAACAGCCATGTAGGCTGACACACCGTCATCGCGAGCAAGCTCGCTCCCACATGGGATCCGCTGTGAACATGAGCTTTATGTTCGCCGGCGGTGCGGGCCTTGCATTAATGTCGGCTGGCGGGATGTATTCGTGAGCAGGTCCACTTCCGCGTCAGACGAGTTGCATCCATTACCGCTCATGCACATAAGTGCCGGGCGCCGCTTCGCCGGCCACATAGGTCTTGTTGCCCAGCACCGTGGGCGCCTTTTTCAGTTTGCCCGAGCGTTCGGCCTGCCAGGCTTGCCAGTGCAGCCACCAGGAGTCGGTGTGCTTGGTGGAGTTCTCCTGCCAGTCCTCGGCCTTGGCGGGCAGGTCATCGCCGGTCATGTAGCGCGCCTTCGGGTTGCCCGGTGGGTTGAGGATGCTCTGGATGTGGCCGCTGCTCGACAGCACGAACTCCACCTTGCCGCCAAACAACTGGGCCGACTTGTAGCAGGACTTCCACGGGGTAATGTGGTCGTTGGTGCCGGCCAGGGCGAAGATGTCGGCCGTGACCCGCTTGAGGTCGATGGGGGTGCCGCACACTTCCAGCGCGTTGGGCCGGGTCAGCGGGTTGCTCTTGAACATCTCGATCAGGTCGCCGTGGAACGCCGCCGGCAAGCGCGTGGTGTCATTGTTCCAGAACAGGATGTCGAACACGGGCGGTTCGTTGCCCAGCAGGTAGTTGTTGACCCAGTAGTTCCAGATCAGGTCGTTGGGGCGCATCCAGGCGAAGACCTTGGCCATGTCGCGGCCTTCGAGCACGCCGGCCTGGTAGGAATGGCGCTTGGCCGTTTCCAGGGTCTGCTCGTCGACGAACAGCGCCACGTCGGTGTCCAGGGTGGTGTCGAGCACGCTCACCAGCAGGGTCATGGCGTTGACCTTCTTCTCGCCGAGGGCCGCGTAGTGGCCCAGCAGCGCGGTGCAGGTGATGCCGCCCGAGCAGGCGCCGAGCATGTTCACGTCCTTGCTGCCGGTGATGGCCGTGACCACGTCCACCGCTTCCTTGAGCGCCTCGATGTAGGTTGAAAGGCCCCACTCGCGCTGTTCCTTGGTGGGGTTGCGCCAACTGATGATGAAGGTCTGCACGTTGCTGCGCAGGCAGAAGCGCGCCAGGCTCTTGTCCGGGCTCAGGTCGAATACGTAGAACTTGTTGATCTGCGGCGGTACCACCAGCAGCGGCCGCTCATGGACCTGCTCGGTGATGGGGCGGTACTGGATCAGCTCCAGCACGTCGTTGCGAAACACCACCGCGCCTTCGGTCACGCCTAGGCTCTTGCCGACCTCGAACGCGCCCATGTTGACCTGGCTCGGCATCCCGCCGTTATGCACCAGGTCCTTGGCCAGGTGGGACAGGCCGTCCAGCAGGCTCTTGCCGCCGGTTTCGAAGAAGCGCTTGACCGCGGCGGGGTTGGCCGCCGAGTTGGTCGGCGACATGGCTTCGGTCATCAGGTTGATCACGAAATGCCCGCGGCTGATGTCCTGGGGCGCGAGGTTGCTGTCGTCGATCCAGGCGTGCAATTCCTTGCGCCAGGCCAGGTAGGTTTGCATGTAGCGTTTGTAGAGAGGATTCTGGCTCCAGGCCGGATCGTTGAAGCGACGGTCGTCGCTGGCCGGTTGCAACTCGGATTTGCCGAACAGGACGTTCTTGAGCTCGGCACCGAAGTGGGCGACGTGCTTGGCGCTGTGCAACGGTTGCTTGAGGGTCTGGGTCAGCACCATTCGAGCAGAGGCCAGCAGGTCTTTCCTGCGCAGGCCGACGACAGGATTCAACCCCAGGGTATTTTCCGAGGCCTGGTACTTCAGGTCATCGTTGTTCTTGTTGCTCATCTACGACGCTCCATTGTCAGACGAGTACCGGCGCCGTGCCGCAAGCCACAGCCAATACCAGTACGCTGCTCGGGTGACCGTTAATTCCGCATCGTGACCAATGAGGAAACATGTGCAAGGGAACTCGCCCGTTCCTTTGCAGGGAACTTGCCAGCTCCATTGGTTACCCGAGTTTAATTTTTTTCGCAAGCAGGCCAGTCATTGACCTCGCCGGGCGGACATTCAAGCAGATGAGTCTAGAAAATTCGCCCTAAAGCGCCAGCCCTTGAGCTAGAGCATCAGCTTGACGACGCAAGTGTTCGGGTCGCGGGTTTTTCCGGCGGCCTTGAGTTCGCCAAGATAATCGTTCCACAGGTCTTCCTGGCGCACCGCCAACTGGTAGAGGTAGTCCCAGGTGAACAGTCCGCTGTCATGGCCGTCGTCGAAGGTCAGTTTTAGTGCGTACTGGCCGGCCGGCTCGATCTTGGTCAGGCCGACGCCGAGCTTGCCGTATTGCAGGATGGGCTTGCCGTGGCCCTGGACCTCGGCGGAAGGCGAGTGCACCCGCAGGAACTCGGCGCTCAGGTGGTACTCCTCATCCGGCGCGTATTTCAGCGTCAGGGTCTTGGAGGCTTTGTGCAGGTTGATGGCGGTGGGGAGTTTGGTCATACAAGCAGCTTACAAGCTACAAGCTACAAGCTACAAGCTACAAGCTGGAGGTGACCTGCTTGCAGCTCGCAGCTTGAGGCTCGAAGCTCTAGAGGATATACCGCGACAGGTCTTCGTTCTGCGCCAGTTCGCCCAGGTGGCTGTTGACGTACTCGGCATCGATCAGGATCGGCGCTTCGTCGTGGGTGCTGGCCAGGTCGCCGGCGCTGAACGACACTTCCTCGAGCAAGCGCTCGAGCAGGGTGTGCAGGCGACGGGCACCGATGTTCTCGGTCTTCTCGTTGACCTGCCAGGCAATCTGCGCCAGGCGCTTGATGCCTTCGGGCGTGAACTCGATGTTCAGGCCTTCGGTCTTGAGCAGCGCGCAATACTGTTCCGTCAGGGACGCATGAGGCTCGCTGAGGATGCGTTCGAAGTCTTCCGGCGACAGTGCCTTGAGCTCGACACGAATCGGCAGGCGGCCTTGCAGTTCAGGCACCAGGTCGCTTGGCTTGCTCAGGTGGAACGCACCGGAGGCAATGAACAGGATGTGGTCGGTCTTGACCATGCCCAGCTTGGTGTTGACCGTGCAGCCCTCGATCAGCGGCAGCAGGTCGCGCTGCACACCTTCGCGGGACACATCGGCGCCGCCGACGTTGCCGCGCTTGGCCACCTTGTCGATCTCGTCGATGAACACGATACCGTGCTGCTCGACGGCCTCCAGGGCCTTGGCCTTCAACTCTTCTTCGTTGACCAGGCGGCTGGCCTCTTCCTCGCGCACCAGCTTGAGCGCTTCCTTGACCTTGAGCTTGCGGCTTTTCTTCTTGCCCTTGCCCATGTTGGCGAACAGGCTCTGCAACTGGTTGGTCATCTCTTCCATGCCCGGCGGCGCGGAAATGTCGACGCCGACCATTTCGGCCACTTCGATCTCGATTTCCTTGTCGTCCAACTGGCCCTCACGCAGGCGCTTGCGGAACAGTTGGCGGGTATTGGAATCCTGGGTCGCGGCGGAATCGGCATTGAAGCCCATGCGCGCCGGCGGCAGCAGCGCGTCGAGGATGCGCTCTTCGGCGGCGTCTTCGGCGCGGTGGCGGACCTTGGTGATCTCCTGTTCGCGCAAAAGCTTGATCGCGGCGTCGGCCAGGTCGCGGATGATCGATTCGACATCGCGGCCGACGTAGCCGACTTCAGTGAACTTGGTCGCCTCGACCTTGATGAACGGTGCATTGGCGAGCTTGGCCAGGCGGCGGGCGATTTCGGTTTTACCGACGCCGGTCGGGCCGATCATCAGGATGTTCTTGGGCGTCACTTCGACACGCAGCTCTTCAGGCAGCTGCATGCGGCGCCAGCGGTTGCGCAGGGCGATGGCGACGGCGCGCTTGGCATCGTCCTGGCCGATGATATGGCGGTTGAGTTCGTGGACGATTTCGCGGGGAGTCATGGACATAGTAATTGGCGGTCCTCAAGCAGAAATGAGCCGTGGCACGGGGCCGGGACAGGCTTATTCCGCGAGATCCTGCTCCTCAATGGTTTGGGTGTGGTTGGTGAAGACACAGATGTCGCCGGCAATGCCCAGGGCAGTCTCGACGATTTCGCGCGCCGACAGGTCGGTTTTTTTCAACAGGGCGCTGGCTGCCGCCTGGGCGTAGGCCCCACCGGAACCCATGGCGATGAGGCCGTCCTCGGGCTCGACGACGTCGCCGTTGCCGGTGATGATCAGCGAAGCGTCCTTGTTGGCGACCGCGAGCATGGCTTCGAGGCGGCTCAGGGAACGGTCGGTGCGCCATTCCTTGGCCAGTTCCACGGCGGCGCGGATCAGGTGGCCCTGGTGTTTTTCCAGTTGGCCTTCGAAACGTTCGAACAGGGTGAAGGCGTCGGCGGTGGCCCCGGCGAAGCCGGCGATGACCTGACCGTGATAGAGGCGGCGGACTTTCTTCGCGTTGCCTTTCATCACGGTGTTGCCCAGTGAAACCTGGCCGTCGCCGCCCATGACGACTTTGCCATGACGGCGGACTGAAACGATGGTGGTCAAGGGAAGAGTCTCCACGCAGCGGGGCGAAAATGCCCGGATGGAACTCATATGGGGGTGAGGTGGGGTTTTTCAACTGCGGGGTGAGGCAATGGACGAGTGGTGCGGTGGATGCTCAGCGCTCCTGTGGCGAGGGGATTTATCCCCGTTGGGCCGCGCAGCGGCCCCAAAGCTTGTCATCGGAGTGTCAGGCTAATTGCTTCAAGCTTTTGGGGCTGCTGCGCGGCCCAGCGGGGATAAATCCCCTCGCCACAGAGGTTGGTGTCGCCTGGTTCAGCGGCTCTGGCGTTGTTGTAACAACAGGTTGCTAAACCCGCTGCCAGCCAGTTGCTTCTGGGCCTTGGTCAGCTCTTCCCGGTTGCTGTACGGGCCTACCAATACCCGGTACCAGGTCTCGTCCTTCACGGTCCCCGATTCCACCGACACGGACTGGCCCAGCAGGATGATCTGCGCCCGGACCTTGTCGGCGTCGGCTTCCTTGCGGAACGAGCCGGCCTGCAGGAAGAACTTGGTCACCGGCGCGGCTTTCTGCACGGGCGGGGCCGGCGGTGGCGTGATGCCGGCCAGTGCCGCCTGGGCGCGAGCGGTGTCGATCTTTGCCGCTTCGGCCGGGGTCACCGGCGTCGTCGGCACTTGCGGCGTCGGCAGGGTTTTTTCCGGCACGGCGTCTGGCGGCACGATGACTTCCGATTCCGGCAGCAAGGTGTAGAAGTCGTATTTCGGCTTCACCGGTTGCGTCGGGCTCGGCGGGGTCTTGTTGGCCTCGGCGATGCGCGTGGCTTTCTGCTGCTCCTGGCGGACGCGCTTGACGTCATCGCCCTGGCCCGGCTCCAGCTTCATCAGGAACACAATGAACGCGCCGACGCTCAGGCCGATGGCCATCCACAACCAGCCTGGAATCGGCTTCTTGGCAGGAGGCTGGTAACGACTGGCGCCGCGTTTGGGTGCAGGTTTTTTCTTGGCGGCCAACTTACATGCGCTCCAGGGTTTCCAGGCCCAGCAATTCCAGGCCTTGCTTGAGCGTACGCCCGGTCAGCGCGGCGAGGCGCAGGCGGCTCTGCATTTGCTCCGGGGTCTGTGCGCTGAGGATCGGACAGTTCTCGTAGAAGCTGGAGAACAACCCGGCCACATCGTACAGGTAGGCGCACAGGGTGTGGGGCGTGCCCTTGTCGGCGACGTTGTTCAGCACTTCGCCGAACTGCGCCAGTTTCGCCGCCAGCTCCTGTTCGTGGGCGGCTTCAAGCACGATGCGGCCGTCCACTTCCTCGAAGCGTTTGCCCAGTTTGCGGAACACGCCGGCCACGCGGGTATAGGCGTAAAGCAGGTACGGCGCGGTGTTGCCTTCGAAGTTGAGCATCAGGTCGAAGTTGAAGCTGTAGTCGCTGGTGCGGTGCTTGGACAGGTCGGCGTATTTCACCGCATCGATGCCCACGACCTTGGCGATCTTGCGCAGCTCGTCTTCGGCCAGGTCCGGGTTCTTGCCCTTGACCAGTGTGTAGGCACGGTCCTGGGCTTCGGTCAGCAGGTCGATCAGCTTCACCGTGCCGCCATCGCGGGTCTTGAATGGGCGGCCGTCGGCGCCGTTCATGGTGCCGAAGCCCATGTGCTCCATCTCCATCGGGCGGGTCACGAAGCCGGCCTGGCGCGCCACTTCGAACACCTGCTGGAAGTGCAGTGCCTGGCGTTGGTCGACGAAGTACAGGACCCGATCGGCCTCGAGCACGCGGTTGCGATAGCGCACGGCGGCGAGGTCAGTGGTGGCGTAGAGATAGCCGCCGTCGGCCTTGACGATGATCACCGGCAGCGGTTCGCCGTCGGCGGTCTTGAACTGGTCGAGGAACACGCACTGGGCGCCGTTGCTTTCCACCAGCATGCCCTTGGCCCGCAGGTCGTTGACCACGTTGATCAGGTCATCGTTGTAGGCGCTTTCGCCCATCACGTCGGCCATGGTCAGTTTGACGTTCAGCAGTTCGTAGATTTTCTGACAGTGGGACAGGGAAATGTCCTTGAACCGGGTCCACAGCGCCAGGCACTCGGCATCGCCGGCCTGCAATTTGACCACCAGGCCACGGGCGCGGTCGGCGAATTCCGGCGACTCATCGAAGCGTTGCTTGGCGGCGCGGTAGAAGTTTTCCAAGTCCGACAGCTCATCGCTGGTGATGGGGTTTTCCTGCAGGTAGGCCATCAGCATGCCGAACTGGGTGCCCCAGTCGCCGACGTGGTTCTGGCGGATCACCGTGTCGCCGAGAAACTCCAGGACCCGGGCCACGCCGTCGCCAATGATGGTCGAGCGCAGGTGGCCGACGTGCATTTCCTTGGCGAGGTTGGGGGCCGACAGGTCGACCACGGTGCGCTGCAGCGGGCCGGCCTTGCGCACGCCGATGCGTTCGTCGGCCAGGGCGGCGTCCAGGCGCGAGGCCAGGGCCTGGGTGTTCTGGAAGAAGTTGATGAAGCCGGGGCCGGCAATGTCGGCCTTGCTGACGTTTTCATCGGCCGGCAGTGCGGCGATGATTTTCTCCGCCAGGTCCCGCGGTTTCATGCCGGCCGGCTTGGCCAGCATCATCGCGATGTTGCTGGCGAAATCGCCATGGGTCTTGTCGCGGGTGTTTTCGACCTGAATCGCCGGCGACAGGCCTTCTGGCAACACACCTTCAGTGACGAGTCGGGCGATGGCTTGCTGGATGAGCTGGCGAATGGTGTCTTTCATGGTCTTCTCTATCAACCGCAGGCGCGGCGGCGCTTCGAGGCGCAGGTGGAAAAACTGGGCATTATCCGTGGCCCAGGCGAGCTTGCCAACTGTAGCGGGTCGGTTGGGGCTGTGTGGTGACTATTCTTGCTGGCCTGGATGTATGCGATCTCCTGTGGGAGCGAGCTTGCTCGCGATAGCGGTGGGTCAGTGACGCTAGTGTCGACTGTACCGTCGCAATCGCGAGCAAGCTCGCTCCCACAGGGGCAGGCTTGTGGTCTATTCAATACAAATCCACCGGGTCCACATCCAATGACCAGCGCACCGCGCGCCCGCTGGGCATCTGCTCCAGCGCCAGCAACCAGGCACTCAACAGACGGTGCAGCGGCGCCCGGGCGTTGGCCTGCAAAAGGAGCTGGGCCCGGTAGCGCCCGGCCCGCCGTTCCATCGGAGCGGGCACCGGGCCCAATAGTTCGATCCCGGTGAGATTCTGCTGCGCCAGCAGGTGCTCCGCCTCGCTGCAGGCTTCGTCGAGGAAGCCTTCGGCCTGCCCGGGCTTGTGGGCTTCGGCGCGCAACAGCGCGAGGTGGGCGAACGGCGGCAGGCCGGCACTGCGCCGTTCGCTCAAGGCTTGTTCAGCGAAGGCGAAGTAGCCTTGTTCGGTCAGTTGGATCAGCAGCGGATGGTCCGCCAGGTGCGTCTGGATGATGACCTTGCCTGGCTCTTCCGCCCGCCCGGCGCGCCCGGCGACCTGGACAATCAACTGCGCCATGCGCTCGCTGGCGCGAAAATCACCGGAGAATAGCCCGCCGTCGGCATCGAGGATCGACACCAGGGTCACCCGTGGAAAGTGGTGGCCTTTGGCAAGCATCTGCGTGCCTACCAAAATGCACGGCTGGCCCTTCTGGATCGTGGCGAACAATTGATTCATCGCGTCCTTGCGCGACGTGCTGTCGCGATCCACCCGCAGTACGGGGTAATCGGGAAACAGGATGCCCAGGCGTTCCTCGGCGCGTTCGGTGCCGGCGCCCACCGGACGCAAGTCCACCCGGCCGCACTGCGGGCAATGCCGGGGCACCCGTTCGCAGTGGCCGCAATGATGACAACGCAGTTCGCCAGAGCGCTGGTGCACGGTCATTCGCGCGTCGCAGCGCTCACAGCCGGACATCCAGCCGCAGTCGTGGCACAGCAGCGTCGGGGCGAACCCGCGGCGGTTGAGGAACACCAAAACCTGCTGGCCGGCGGCAAGCGTTTGGCCGATGGCTTGCTGCATGGGGCCGGAAATACCGCTGTCCAGCGGACGGCTTTTCACGTCCAGGCGCAGGAAACGCGGCTGTTTGGCGCCGCCGGCCCGTTCGTTCAGGCGCAGCAGGCCGTAGCGGCCGGTGTAGGCGTTGTGCAGGCTTTCCAGGGACGGCGTCGCGGAACCGAGGACAATCGGGATGTTTTCCTGGCGGGCGCGTACCAGCGCCAGGTCGCGGGCGTGGTAGCGCAGGCCTTCCTGCTGTTTATAGGAGCCGTCGTGTTCTTCGTCGATGATGATCAGGCCGGGGTTTTTCATCGGCGTGAACAGGGCCGAGCGGGTGCCGATGATGATGTCGGCCTCGCCATCCCGGGCGGCGAGCCACGCGTCCAGGCGTTCGCGGTCATTGACCGCCGAGTGCACCAGGGCGATCCGGGCGTTGAAGCGTTGCTCGAAGCGCGCCAGGGTTTGCGGGCCGAGATTGATTTCCGGAATCAGCACCAGGGCCTGCTTGCCGGCTTCAAGGGCCTGGCGGATCAGTTGCAGATAGACCTCGGTCTTGCCGCTGCCGGTGACGCCCGCCAGGAGAAAGGCATGGTAGCTGTCGAAGCCTGCGCGGATCGCCTCGCAAGCGGCCCGTTGCTCGGTGTTGAGCGGCAGTTCCGGCTGGGCTAGCCAGTGCTCATGGCGCAGGCCCGGGGCATGCCGGCGAACGTCTACCTGGACCAGGTCCTTGGCCAGCAACAGGTCGAGGCTGTCCTTGCTGAGCATCAGTTTGCTCAGCAATTGATGCGCCACGCCGTGGGGGTGCTGGGCCAGGGTCGCCAAGGCCTCGCGCTGGCGCGGCGCGCGGGCGATGCGTGGATCGTCCAGGCTCGCGCCCGGCGCCACCGACCAGAACCGCTCCTGGCGCGCCTCGGCCGGCTCACCCTGGCGCAACAGCACCGGCAATGCCCAGCTCAAGGTATCGCCGAGGCTGTGCTGGTAATACTGGGCAGTCCACAGGCACAGCTTGAACAGCGAGGCCGGCAGCGGCGGCGTGGCGTCGAGCAGCGCCAGGGCCGGCTTGAGCTTGTCGGCCGGTACTTCGCTGTGGTCGGTGACCTCCACCAGGATCCCGATCATCTCCCGTCGGCCGAACGGCACCCGCAGGCGCATGCCCGGCTGCAACTGGGCGCGCGGGACCCCGGCCGGAGCGCGGTAGTCGAACAGGCGGCGCAGGGGCGAAGGCAGGGCAAGGCGCAGAATGGCGTTGGGCACGCGGGGATCTCAATGACAGGCATGTTCAAAAGGCTGGGCGCAATTCCTGTGGGAGCGGGCTTGCCCGCGAAAGCGGTGGCACAGTCGGCATTACCGCAAACTGATTCACCGCCTTCGCGGGCAAGCCCGCTCCCACATTGGTATCGTGCATGAGGCCGGGAGCCTAGCAGACGGTTGGTACAAGGCATAGCTTGCGTGATTGGCGATGTCTGGTAGAATCCGCGGCCTAATTACGTGCGGTATTCAACAATAGTGTTGGGTGGCGGCACGCTAGCCTGAGGAAACACCATGAAAACCGATATCCATCCGGAATACCCAGAAATTGCCGTGACTTGCAGCTGCGGCAACAAGTTCGAAACCCGTTCGACCTACGGCAAAGCCCTGGCGATCGACGTTTGCAACGAATGCCACCCGTTCTACACCGGTAAGCAAAAGACTCTGGATACCGGCGGCCGCGTTCAGAAGTTCGCCGATCGTTTCGGCGCTTTCGGCGCTACCAAAAAGGCCTGAGGCTGATCATTTTGGAGGTTCGTCTCGACGGCTCCAGACTGATGAAAAAGGCGTCCCTTGCGGGCGCCTTTTTTGTGTCCGCGATTTGGCTGGGGCAAGCCCAGGCGTTCTGTCCGGCACCGGCGGGCCTTGCCCAGGCGACGGTCCAGCGCGTGGTGGACGGCGACACCCTGCGCCTGAGCGATGGCCGCCATGTACGCATGATCGGCCTCAACAGCCCGGAGCTGGGGCGGCAGGGGCGTTCCGACGAGCCCTTTGCCGTGGCGGCCCGGCGTCGGCTCGAAGCCCTGGTGGCCGCCAGCGATGGGCGCGTGGCCTTGCAGCCCGGCAAGGAAGGCAAGGACCGCTACGGCCGTACCCTGGCCCATGTCTACGGGGCCGATGGCCAGAACCTTGAAGCGCAGTTGCTCGCCGAAGGCTTGGGGTTCTACGTGGCGGTGGCGCCGAATGTGGACCTTGTGGCCTGTCAGCGTGCGGCCGAACGCCAGGCGCGTGAGGCAGGACTTGGTCTGTGGAAGCGCTCGCCGGTGCTCAAGCCGCAGCAAATCCAGGCGCCGGGCTTCGCCGTACTGAGCGGACGGGTGAGTGATGTCAGGCGCAATCGCGGCGGGATTTGGATCGAATTGCAGGATTCGGTTGTGCTGCGCGTTGCGCCCAATCTGCTGGGGCAATTCGACACGGCGAGCCTTGAACGGCTCAAGGGCCGGCAGGTCGAGGCGCGGGGCTGGGTGGTCGACCGTTCACGACGGGGCGGGCGCGAGCCCGGACAAGCCCGTTGGATGCTGCCGCTGACCGACCCGGCCATGCTGAACGTGACGACCGAATAAAAATTGTAGACATTTTTCGCGCTGATTGTATGCAGCTAGCCCTTATGTTTCGCGGCTCTTGGCCCAAAGTCGTAGGGCAGGGCGCTTGACAGGGGTGACCGGTCAGTCTTGTAGGGACTTTGCGAGGCGCGTATCCTCGGCGGTCCGTCTGTCCAACACAGTAAAAAGCGGAATGCCCACATGTCTGATCTGAAAACTGCCGCTCTCGAATATCACGCTAATCCTCGTCCAGGGAAGCTGAGTGTCGAGCTCACCAAGGCCACCGCTACTGCCCGCGACCTGTCGCTGGCCTACAGCCCCGGCGTAGCCGAACCAGTGCGCGAAATTGCCCGCGACCCTGAACTGGCCTACAAGTACACCGGCAAGGGCAACCTGGTTGCAGTCATTTCCGATGGCACCGCGATTCTCGGCCTGGGTGACCTGGGGCCACTGGCTTCCAAGCCGGTCATGGAAGGCAAGGGCGTGCTGTTCAAGCGCTTCGCCGGTATCGACGTGTTCGACATCGAAGTCGACTCCGAGAGCCCGCAAGCCTTCATCGACACCGTCAAGCGCATCTCCATCACCTTCGGCGGCATCAACCTGGAAGACATCAAGGCGCCAGAGTGCTTTGAGATCGAACGCACCCTGATCGAACAGTGCGACATTCCAGTGTTCCACGACGACCAGCACGGCACCGCCATCGTGACCGCGGCCGGCATGATCAATGCCCTGGAAATCGCCGGCAAGACCCTGCCGGAAGCCAAGATCGTCTGCCTGGGCGCTGGCGCTGCCGCCATCTCCTGCATGAAGTTGTTGGTGAGCATGGGCGCGAAGATCGAAAACATCTTCATGGTCGACCGTACCGGCGTGATCCACTCCGGCCGCGACGACCTGAACCAGTACAAGGCTGTGTTCGCCCACGCCACCGACAAGCGCACCCTGGCTGAAGCGCTGGACGGTGCCGACGTTTTCGTCGGTCTGTCCGGTCCTAACCTGCTGAGCCCGGAAAACCTGCTGCGCATGGCGCCGAACCCGATCGTGTTCGCCTGCTCCAACCCGGATCCGGAAATCTCCCCGGAGCTGGCCCACGCGACTCGTAGCGACGTAATCATGGCCACCGGCCGTTCGGACTACCCAAACCAGGTCAACAACGTATTGGGCTTCCCGTTCATTTTCCGCGGTGCCCTGGACGTTCGCGCCAAGCGCATCAACGAAGAGATGAAAGTCGCGGCGGCCAACGCCCTGCGCGAACTGGCCAAGCTGCCCGTACCTCAGGAAGTGTGCGACGCCTACGGCGGCATCAAGCTGGAATTCGGTCGTGAGTACATCATTCCGAAACCTATGGATGCTCGCCTGATTACCCTGATCTCCGACGCCGTGGCCAAGGCTGCGATCGAGACGGGCGTGGCGACCCTGCCGTATCCGAAGAACTACCCGCTCAAGAGCGTGGATGACGTGTTCAACGGTTAACAGCAGTCGCTCATAAAAAAACCTGGCCTCGGCCAGGTTTTTTTATGAGCTTCGAGCGGCAAGCTTCAAGCTGCAAGTAGAGGCGAAGCCTACCGTGCTTGCTTTGGCTTTACTTGAAGCTTGCGGCTCGCCGCTGCTTTCCTAGAACAGATCGATAGGCGCCGCTTCGTCCGCCGGCAGCGGGCTGCCCGGTGCAACGCCATTGCCCAGTTCGTTGACCGACGGCGGGGTGTCTTCGCTCTTGAACAGCTCGAAGTAGGCCCCCGGGGTGCCCGGGGTGGCGGCACGGCCGCTGACCGGGTCGACGCGCAGGCTGAGGATGCCTTCGGGTTCCGGTTGGGTGTGGGGCGGCTTGTCCTTCAGGGCGGCGCCCATGTAGCTCATCCAGATCGGCAACGCCACGGTGCCGCCGAACTCGCGGCGACCGAGGCTTTCCGGCTGGTCGAAACCAGTCCAGACGGTGGTCACGTAATCGGCGTTGTAGCCGGAGAACCAGGCGTCCTTGGACTCGTTGGTGGTGCCGGTCTTGCCCGCCAGGTCGGTACGCCCCAAGGCCAAGGCGCGACGGCCAGTGCCGAGCTTAATCACGTCCTGCAGCATGCTGTTGAGGATGTAGGTGGTGCGTCCGTCGACGATGCGCTCGGCGACGGCCGGTGCTTGCGGCACCCCTGGGGCGGTCGTGGCTTCGCCCGGCAGGGCGTTGACCGTGAACGTCTCGGTGGACGGAGCGGCCAGTCCATCACTGGCCTGCTCGCCCGTGGGCACGCGTGGCGGGTTAGCCACGAACAGCGTCTCGCCGTTGCGGCTCTCGATCTTGTCGATGATGTACGGCGTGATCTTGTACCCGCCGTTGGCGAAGGTGCTCCAGCCCGTGGCGATTTCCATCGGGGTCAGGGTCGCGGTGCCCAGGGCCAGGGACAGGTTGCGTGGCAGGTCCTGCTTGTTGAAGCCGAACTTGCTGATGTAGTCGATGGTGCGGTCCACGCCGAGCGCTTGCAGCAAGCGGATCGACACCAGGTTGCGCGACTTGTACAGCGCTTCGCGCAGGCGGATCGGCCCGAGGAACGTGTTGGTGTCGTTCTTCGGCCGCCAGACCTTGTCCAGGTACTCGTCGACGAACACGATCGGCGCATCGTTCACCAGGCTGGCGGCGGTGTAGCCGTTATCCAGGGCAGCGCTGTAGACGAACGGCTTGAAGCTCGAACCCGGCTGGCGCTTGGCCTGCAATGCGCGGTTGTAATTGCTCTGCTCGAACGCGAAGCCCCCCACCAGCGAACGGATGGCACCGTCCTGTGGGTCGAGGGACACCAGCGCGCCCTGGGCGGCCGGGATCTGGCTGAACTTGAGGGTATTGTCCGCCTGGCGCTGCACCCGGATCAGGTCGCCGACCTGGGCCACGTCCGACGGCTGGCGAGGGTTGGCGCCCATGCTGTTGGTGTTCAGGAACGGCCGGGCCCATTTCATGCTGTCCCAGCCGACATGCTCTTGCTGCTCGCCGTTGCGGGTCAGGACTTTGAGCCCGTCCTTGTCCACCGAGGTGACGATGGCCGGCTCCAGGCCGCTGATGGTGCGTTGCTTGGTCAGCTCCAGGGCCCAGGCTTCCTGGGTCTTGCCGGGCAAGCGCGATTCCGGGCCGCGGTAGCCGTGGCGCTGATCGTAGGTCATCAGGCCTTCGT
Organism: Pseudomonas chlororaphis; assembly: GCA_001023535.1. Lineage (NCBI taxonomy): Bacteria > Pseudomonadati > Pseudomonadota > Gammaproteobacteria > Pseudomonadales > Pseudomonadaceae > Pseudomonas > Pseudomonas chlororaphis. Next base: position 1,401,040 of record CP011020.1, on the reverse strand, counting down.
GCAGGGCGGTGTTGGCCATTTCCTGCAAGTTGCTGGGCACCGTGGTGGTGACGCGGAAGCCTTCAGTATAGGCGTCGCTGCCATAGCGGCCGACCATTTCGGCACGGGCCATCTCGGCGATGTAGGGCGCGTTCACCTCGGGGGTCGGCACGTGATAGCTGGCGTTCAAGGGCTCGTTGATCGCGGCGGTGTAGTCGCTTTCGCTGATCTTGCCGAGCTTGTACATGCGCCCCAGGATCCAGTCGCGCCGCTCCTTGCTGCGTGCCGGGTTGGCCAGTGGGTTGAAGCGCGACGGGGCCTTGGGCAGGCCGGCGATCATCGCCATCTGCGCCAGGCTCACATCGCGGATCGACTTGCCGTAGTACACCTGCGCCGCCGCCTCGATGCCGTAGGCGCGGTTACCCAGGTAGATCTTGTTCACGTACAGCTCGAGGATCTCGTCCTTGGTCAACTGCCGCTCGATCTGCAAGGCCAGGAGGATCTCGGTGGTCTTGCGCGAGAAGCTGCGCTCGCTGGTCAGGAAGAAGTTCTTGGCCACCTGCATGGTGATGGTGCTGCCGCCGGACTGGATGTGTCCGCTCTTGACCAGTTGGCTGGCGGCGCGCATCAGGCTGCCGGGATCGACGCCGTAGTGGTTGGCGAAATTGTCGTCTTCAGCACTTAGTAACGCATTGATGAAATTGGGGGGAATGTCGGCGAAACGGATCGGTGTGCGGCGCATTTCGCCAAATTCGGCGATCAACTTGTTGTCGCTGCTGTAGACCCGCAGGGGAATCTGCAACTGAATACTTCTCAGAGCCTCCACGGACGGCAAACCCGGACTAAGGTAAAGAAACGCACCGCTCAGACCCAGGAGCAGTCCGCAGAAAACGGCGATGATGGACCATCCGAAAAATTTCAGCAGACGAATCAAGGCTTTTGGATATCCAGGCAAAGAATGAAAAAGGCGCCAGGTGCAGGGAAGGCCCCGTGCTTGCAACAAAGCGAAAAAAACGCTGGGCATTATAAGCATTTTTTTTCGCCAGGAATGCCATCCGGACGTCCGTCGGACCGGAGTGATTGAACGCAACGCATATTAGAGAGTCCGTAACTCACGGATAGTCATAGGGAATTGGTAGTGCTACGACTCTTCAATAAAAAAACCCATGCACTTCTGGGGATCGACATCAGTTCAACGTCGGTGAAGCTGCTGGAGTTGAGCCGCCAGGGCGAGCGCTACCGCGTCGAGTCCTACGCGGTGGAACCGCTGCCGGCCAATGCCGTGGTCGAGAAGAACATCGCCGAACTCGAAGGCGTAGGCCTGGCGTTGTCACGGGTTCTGGTCAAGGCCCGGACGCCCGTGCGCAGCGTGGCGGTGGCCGTGGCGGGGTCGGCGGTGATCACCAAGACCATCGAGATGGACGCCGGCCTGTCCGACGACGACATGGAAAACCAGCTCAAGATCGAGGCCGACCAATACATTCCCTATCCGCTGGATGAAGTGGCCATCGACTTCGAGGTCCAGGGCGTGTCGCCGCGCAGTGACGAGCGGGTCGAAGTGCTGCTGGCGGCCTGTCGCAAGGAAAACGTCGAGGTCCGCGAGGCCGCGCTGGCGCTGGCCGGGCTGACGGCCCGGGTGGTGGACGTGGAGGCCTATGCGCTGGAACGTTCGTTCGGCCTGCTCGCCACGCAACTGGCCGCCTCCCAGGAGCGCCTGACCGTGGCGGTGGTCGACATCGGCGCGACCATGACCACCCTCAGCGTCCTGCACAACGGGCGCATCATCTATACCCGCGAACAATTGTTCGGTGGCCGCCAACTCACCGAGGAAATCCAGCGCCGCTATGGCCTGACGCCCGAGCAAGCCGGCCTGGCGAAGAAGCAGGGCGGCCTGCCCGACGATTATGTCGGCGAGGTGCTGCAACCCTTTCGCGAGGCGCTGGTGCAGCAGGTGTCGCGTTCCTTGCAGTTTTTCTTCGCCTCGGGCCAGTACAGCGCGGTGGACCATATCCTGCTGGCCGGCGGCACGGCCTCGGTCACCGGTCTGGACCGACTGATCGAACAGCGCCTGGGCACGCCGACCCAGGTGGCCAACCCGTTCACCAACATGGCCCTGAGCAGCAAGGTCAATGCCGGTGCGCTGGCCAGTGACGCGCCGGCACTCATGATCGCGTGCGGGCTGGCCCTCAGGAGTTTCGACTGATGGCGCGGATCAACCTCCTTCCCTGGCGCGAGGAACTGCGCGAGGAACGGCGCAAGCGTTTCCTGCTGGCGTTGGTCGGTGCGCTGGTCGGCGCGGTCGGCGTGACGCTGATTGCCGTGCAATACATCGACAGCGCCATCGACCATCAGGTGGCCCGCAACACCCATCTTTCGGAACAGATCGCCGTGCTGGACGAGCGCATCAAACAGATCGGCGACCTCAAGGCCCGTCGCCAGCAGTTGCTGGAACGCATGCGCATCATCCAGGACCTGCAAGGCAACCGGCCCGTCAGCGGGCGCATCTTCGACCAATTGACCAGGACCCTGCCGGACGGGGTTTACTTCACCGAAGTGAAGATGGAAGACGGCACGCTTTCCATCAAGGGGGCCGCCGAGTCCAACAACCGGGTCTCGGACCTGATGCGCAACCTGGATTCATCGGACCTGTTCGATACCCCCAGCCTGACCGAGGTCAAGGCCACCACGGCCGGTCAGCTTGACCAGGCCAACGTTTTCCAGCTGACGGTCCGCCAGACCCGTCCAGTCGATGCGGAGGACGCCCAATGAAGCCGGGGGAATGGCTGGAGGCCCTGCGCAAAGTCGATTTGCGCGAGCTCGACACCAATAACGTCGGTTCCTGGCCGGCACCGATCAAATGGCTGGCGGGCATCCTGCTGGTGGCCATGGTGCTGGGGTTGGGCTACAACTTTGCCTTGAGTGACCTGGAGAACCAGCTGCAGCAGGTGCGCGAGGAAGAAAACACCCTCAAGGAACAATTCGCGGGCAAGGCCCACATGGCGGCGAACCTTGAGCGTTACACCGAGCAGATGAAGCAGATGGAAGCGTCTTTCGGCGTGCTGTTGCGGCAGTTGCCCAGCGACACCGAAGTGCCGGGCCTGCTGGAAGACATCACTCGCACCGGCCTGGGCAGCGGCCTGGAGTTCGAGGAAATCAAGCTGCTGCCGGAAGTCACCCAGCCGTTCTACATTGAGTTGCCGATCCAGATCACCGTCACCGGCGGCTACCATGACCTGGCGACATTCGTCAGCGGCGTGGCCGGGTTGCCCCGGATCGTCACGCTGCACGATTTCGAGATCGCGCCCATGGAGCCCGAGGCGGGCGCCAAGCTGCGCATGAGCATCCAGGCCAAGACCTACCGCTATAACGAGCAGGAGGCGCAGCCATGAGCACGGCGTCTCGCGTTTGCCTGCTGGCGGGCCTGCTGGCATTGACGGGCTGCAACAACGACGACGGTTTCAGCGACCTGGATGCCTACATGAACGAAGTGCGCCTGCGTCCGCCCGGAAAGATCGAGCCGACGCCGACGTTCAAGCCTGCGCAAACCTTCACCTACAGCGCCGCCAACCTGCGCAGCCCGTTTTCCCGACAGATCCGGGTGGACCAGGCGGGTCGCCAGCAGGGCTCGCGCAACGTCCGGCCCGATCCCAACCGGGTCAAGCAGTACCTGGAAGGCTTCAATATCGAGCAATTCGAAATGGTCGGCACGATCTCCAATGCCAGCGGTTCCTTCGCGCTGCTGCGCGGCGCCAGCGGGGTGCATCGGCTAAAGGTTGGTGACTACCTGGGGCGCAACGACGGACGGATCGTCGCCATTACCGCCACTGAGGTCGATGTGATCGAAATCGTTCCCGATGGCGAGGGCGCCTGGCTGGAGCGACCACGGACCATTCCCTTGAAAGAGCACTCATTAGTGGAAACCCAACAATGAACAGGATTTTTTCAGCCTTTGGTGTTTCGCTAGGGATAGCGCTCTTATCACCGATGGTTCATGGGGCCGGCCTGAAGACCCTGGACGTGGCGGCGCTGCCGGGCGACCGCGTCGAATTGAAACTCTCCTTCGACGGGCCGCCGCCGACGCCGCGGGGCTACACCACCGAACAGCCGGCGCGGATCGCCCTGGACCTGCCGGGCGTCACCAATCAACTGGCGAGCAAGAGCCATGACCTGGGCGGCGGCAATGCCCGCAGCGCCACCGTGGTCGAAGCAGGGGATCGCACCCGGCTGATCATAGGGCTGACTCAGTTGGCGCCGTATAACACCCGTATCGAGGGTAACAACCTGTTCGTGGTGGTGGGCAAGGGCGCGGTTCCTGCGATAACCCCTGCGACAGCCCCCGCGCCGGCCGCCGCGGCGCCGCGCCCGGCGCTGGCCAGTGCGGCCCCGGTGAAGGCCCGCGCGCCGGCGGGCAAGGCGATTCGCGGGGTGGACTTCCAGCGCGGCACCCAGGGCGAGGGCAATGTCGTGATCGACTTGTCCGACCCCGCCATCGCGCCGGATATCCAGGAGCGTGAAGGCAAGATCATCCTCAATTTCGCCCGCACACAGCTGCCCGAACCCCTGCGGGTGCGCCTGGATGTGAAGGATTTCGCCACCCCGGTGCAGTTCGTCAATGCCAGTGCCGGCACCGACCGGGCGACGATCAGCATCGAGCCCAGTGGCACCTTCGATTATTCGACCTACCAGACCGACAACAAGCTCACCGTCAGCGTCCGGCCCATGACTGTCGAGGACTTGCAGAAACGCAATGCCGATCGCGCCGCCTACAGTGGTGAAAAGCTTTCCCTCAACTTCCAGGACATCGAGGTGCGCTCGGTCCTGCAACTGATTGCCGATTTCACCAACCTGAACCTGGTGGCGAGCGACACGGTGCAGGGTGGCATCACCCTGCGGTTGCAGAATGTGCCGTGGGACCAGGCGCTGGACCTGGTGCTCAAGACCAAGGGCCTGGACAAGCGCAAGGTCGGCAACGTGCTGCTGGTGGCGCCGGCCGACGAGATTGCGGCGCGTGAGCGCCAGGAGCTCGAATCCCAGAAGCAGATTGCCGACCTGGCGCCGCTGCGCCGGGAGCTGCTGCAGGTCAACTACGCCAAGGCCGCGGACATCGCCAAGCTGTTCCAGTCGGTGACCAGCGCCGAGGCCAAAGCCGATGAGCGTGGCACGATCACCGTCGATGAGCGCACCAACAACATCATTGCCTACCAGACCCAGGACCGGCTCGACGAGCTGCGTCGGATCGTCGCGCAGTTGGATATCCCGGTGCGCCAGGTAATGATTGAGGCCCGGATCGTGGAGGCCAACGTCGACTACGACAAGAACCTGGGCGTTCGCTGGGGCGGTTCGATACAGAACCAGGGCAACTGGAACTCTTCCGGGGTCACGTCCGGGACTTCCACGACCATCGGTACGCCGGGGAGTACGGGCACCAACCAGCCGTTCGTCGACATGGGTGTGTCAGGCAACACCTCGGGGATCGGCATTGCGTTCATCACCGACAACGTCCTGCTGGACCTGGAATTGACGGCGATGGAGAAAACCGGCAACGGCGAAATCGTTTCCCAGCCCAAGGTCGTGACCTCCGACAAGGAGACGGCGAAGATCCTCAAGGGCACGGAAATTCCCTACCAGGAAGCCAGCTCCAGTGGTGCTACCTCGGTGTCGTTCAAGGAGGCCTCGCTGTCGCTGGAAGTCACGCCGCAGATCACGCCGGACAACCGCATCATCATGGAGGTCAAGGTCACCAAGGATGAGCCCGACTACCTGAACAAGGTGCAGGATGTACCGCCGATCAAGAAAAACGAGGTCAATGCCAAGGTGCTGGTCAACGACGGCGAGACCATTGTGATTGGCGGGGTTTTCTCGAATACTCAGAGCAAGGTTGTAGATAAGGTGCCATTTCTTGGCGATGTGCCGTATCTTGGCCGCCTTTTCCGGCGTGATGTGGTCTCGGAGAAAAAATCCGAGCTGCTGGTGTTCCTCACTCCGCGTATCATGAACAACCAGGCGATTGCTGTGAGTCGTTGATTCTGTGCGAAATTTGATTCTTGTAGGGCCGATGGGGGCTGGAAAAAGCACCATCGGCCGTTTGCTGGCCAAAGAGCTGCGCCTGCCGTTCAAAGATTCCGACAAGGAAATTGAATTGCGCACGGGCGCCAATATCCCATGGATCTTCGACAAGGAAGGCGAACCGGGCTTTCGTGACCGTGAGCAGGCGATGATCGCCGAGCTGTGCGCGTTCGAGGGCGTGGTGCTGGCCACCGGTGGCGGCGCGGTCATGCGCGAAGCCAATCGTCGGGCGCTGCATGCCGGCGGACGGGTGGTCTACCTGCACGCGTCGGTCGAACAGCAGGTCGGTCGCACGGCACGCGACCGAAACCGGCCGTTGTTGCGCACCGCCGATCCGGCCAAGACCCTGCGCGACCTGCTGGAGTTGCGTGATCCGCTGTACCGGGAGATCGCCGACCTGGTGGTGGAAACCGATGAGCGGCCGCCGCGGATGGTGGTGCTGGACATCCTTGAGCGCTTGCAGCAACTGCCTCCCCGTTAATGCGCCTGGCGAAATGCGCTATCCTCGACGTCCCGTCGTGGCCCGCTCGGGGCGTGGCGTATGGCCATCGGACGGCGTCGTATCACCGTGGACTTTCGTTAATTGCAGGCAGGACGCTCTGATTCCATCTTCACTGTGGGGACACATGCAGACACTTAAGGTCGACCTGGGCGAGCGCAGCTACCCGATTCACATTGGCGAAGGTTTGCTGGACCAGCCTGAACTGCTGGCGCCGCATATCGCCGGGCGACAAGTGGCGATCATCTCCAACGAAACCGTCGCCCCCCTGTACCTGGAACGCCTGGCTCGCACCTTGTCGGCCTATTCGGTCATTTCCGTGGTAATGCCCGACGGCGAAGCGTTCAAGAACTGGGAAACCCTGCAACTGATCTTCGATGGCCTGCTGAGCGCGCGGCACGACCGCCGCACCACGGTCGTGGCCTTGGGGGGCGGTGTGATCGGCGACATGGCCGGCTTTGCCGCCGCCTGCTACCAGCGCGGCGTCGATTTCATCCAGATCCCTACCACGCTGCTGTCCCAGGTCGACTCCTCGGTGGGCGGCAAGACCGGCATCAACCATCCGCTGGGCAAGAACATGGTCGGTGCGTTCTATCAGCCCAACGTGGTGCTGATCGACACGGCCACCCTCAACACCCTGTCGGCCCGCGAGCTGTCCGCCGGGTTGGCGGAAGTCATCAAGTACGGGCTGATCTGCGACGAGCCGTTCCTGGGCTGGCTCGAAGAGAATGTCGACCGCCTGCGAGCCCTGGATCAGACGGCCCTGACCTACGCCATCGAGCGCTCCTGCGCCGCCAAGGCCGCGGTGGTCGGTGCCGACGAACGGGAGTCGGGCGTGCGTGCCACGCTCAACCTGGGTCACACGTTCGGCCACGCCATCGAAACCCACATGGGCTATGGTGTCTGGCTGCATGGCGAGGCCGTGGCGGCGGGGACGGTCATGGCCCTGGAGATGTCCGCGCGGCTGGGCTGGATCAGCGAGCAGGAGCGTGATCGCGGCATTCGCCTGTTCCAGCGTGCCGGGCTGCCGGTGATCCCGCCCGAGGAAATGACCGAGGCGGATTTCCTCGAACACATGGCAATCGACAAGAAAGTGATCGACGGTCGTCTGCGTCTGGTGCTGCTGCGCCGCATGGGCGAAGCGGTAGTGACCGACGATTATCCGAAAGAGGTTCTACAGGCCACGCTGGGAGCGGACTACCGCGCCCTGGCTCAGCTTAAAGGTTAATAAGATTCCGATGACTAGTTTGCATGCCGACGAGGCGTTCCTCGGCCATTTCCAGTTGAGTCACGACCCTTTTGCGCCACGGGTCCCGGGCTTCAAGTTCTTCCCTGCCCAGCGCAAGCCGGTGCTGGGCCAGTTGCATCACCTGGCGCGCTACAGCCAGTTGCTGCTGGTGGTTACCGGTCCCCAGGGCAGCGGCAAGACCTTGCTGCGCCAGGCCCTGGTGGCCAGCACCAACAAGCAGTCCGTGCAGAGCGTGGTGGTGTCTGCCCGCGGCGCCGGCGATGCCGCGGGTGTGTTGCGCCAGATGGCCGAGGCGCTGAATGTGGCCCAGGCCGAAATCGGTGCGATTCTCGACCAGATCGTGCAACTGGCGCTGACCGGGCAGGAAGTCTACCTGCTGGTGGACGACGCCGAGCAGCTTGACGAGTCGGCCCTCGAAGCCCTGCTGGCCCTGGCGGCCGGCGCGCCGGAAGGCCGTCCCCATGTGTTCCTGTTCGGTGAGTCGTCGCTGATCGCCGAACTGGATCAACTGAGCCTCGAGGAAGAGCGCTTCCACGTCATCGAACTGGCGCCCTACACCGAGGAAGAGACCCGTGAATATCTGGCCCAGCGTCTTGAGGGGGCTGGCCGGGGTATCGAACTTTTTACCGCCGATCAGATCTCTGAGATTCACCAAAGCGCCGACGGCTGGCCTGGCAACATCAACCAGGTTGCCCGCGATGCTCTGATCGAAGTCATGATCGCCAGCCGCTCCGCGGTGAAGCGTCCAAGTATGGGGTTCAACATGCCGAAGAAACACGTATTGGCGATTTCCGCCGTGGTCGTGGTCGCGGTCGCTGCCGCCTGGCTGATGCCAGGGCGCAACAAGGCGCCTACCACGGGCACACCTGCCAACGAACAGGCACAACTGCCCCTCGGCCAGGGCACGCCACAACCTAACGGCGGCGCACCGGCGGTGGAATTTGCCGGCAACACCCAGCCAATGCCGCTGCCGCTGGTCGGCCAGTCGCAACCGGTCATGCGTGGGCCCCTGGCCGAAGCCGCCGGCGGAATCACCGAGGGTGACGATGGCGCGGCACCGCCGATCGACGACAGCAGCGACACGCCGCCGACCGTGACCACCACCGCGCCGCCAGCCGGCGTGCCGGCCGGTCCGGCCCCGACGCCAGCACCGACCCCGGCCGCCAAGCCAACCCCGACCCCGACCCAGGTGGCCACCGCCAAGCCTGCGCCGACGCCGGCCCCGGCCACCAAGCCCGCCGCGCCGGCGGCCAAGCCTGCGGCACCGGCCAAGGCCGCTGGCGGCAACTGGTACGCCGGCCAGGCACCGAGCAACTACGTGGTGCAGATCCTCGGCACCAGCTCGGAAGCCACCGCCCAGAACTTCGTCAAGGAGCAGGGCGGCGAGTACCGCTATTTCAAGAAAGTGCTCAACGGCAAGCCGCTGTATGTCATCACCTATGGCAGCTTTGCCAACCGTGATGCGGCTGTTTCCGCCATCAAGGCCTTGCCAGCGAAGGTCCAGGCTGGTAAACCTTGGCCTCGCACTGTCGCCAGTGTCCAACAGGAACTGGCTGCAACTCGCTGAAGATTCGGCGGCCTTACCCAGGCCGCCTCTCCCGGCAACCTCAACATTTCCACAAGGGCGAGCGGCCTTTCGGGCCGCGCGCCTTGTGGTGTCTGCGTCACAGTAGCGTTTGAGTCGTCGCGGTCGGAACCCAAAAAAGTTTTGACTAGCACAGCATATAGCTTTAAACCTTTCACAAATGCGACATGAATTTGCGACAGTTCGTCGTCAAATTTGTGGGGCTTCGTGTCGGTGTGTACAATGACCTCCCTTTTGCCCCCGCAAAGCTGGCGTACGTTCGGCGCGGCATGCAACTGGTTGAATTGAAAAGAAATTTGCCTCGATTAGAGGCAGCCTGGTGAGAAAGTGTCTATGAAAGCAGGTCTGTACCAACCAGATGAATTCAAGGATAACTGTGGTTTCGGCCTGATAGCCCATATGCAGGGCGAGCCCAGCCATACCCTTTTGCAAACGGCCATTGAGGCCCTGACCTGCATGACCCACCGCGGTGGGATCAACGCCGACGGCAAGACCGGTGACGGTTGCGGCTTGCTGATTCAAAAGCCTGATGAGTTCCTGCGTGCCATTGCCCAGGAAACGTTTGGCGTGACCCTGCCCAAGCAATACGCCGTGGGCATGGTGTTCTTCAACCAGGACCCGGTGAAGGCACAGGCTGCTCGCGAGAACATGAACCGCGAGATCCTGGCCGCCGGCCTGCAACTGGTTGGCTGGCGCAAAGTGCCGATCGACACCAGCGTCCTCGGCCGCCTGGCCCTGGAGCGCCTGCCGCAGATCGAACAAGTGTTCATCGCCGGCGATGGCCTGAGCGACCAGGAAATGTCGATCAAGCTGTTCAGCTCCCGTCGTCGTTCGTCCGTGGCCAATGCCGCCGACACCGATCACTACATCTGTAGCTTTTCCCACAAGACCATCATCTACAAAGGCCTGATGATGCCGGCGGACCTTACCGCCTTCTATCCGGACCTGAGCGACGAGCGCCTGAAAACCGCGATCTGCGTGTTCCACCAGCGCTTCTCCACCAACACCTTGCCGAAATGGCCGCTGGCCCAGCCATTCCGCTTCCTCGCCCACAACGGCGAGATCAACACCATCACCGGCAACCGCAACTGGGCCCTGGCCCGTCGCACCAAGTTCGCCAACGACCTGATGCCGGACCTCGAAGAGCTCGGCCCGCTGGTCAACCGCGTCGGTTCCGACTCCTCCAGCATGGACAACATGCTGGAGCTGATGGTGACCGGTGGCATCGACCTGTTCCGCGGCGTGCGCATGCTGGTGCCGCCGGCGTGGCAGAACGTCGAGACCATGGACCCGGACCTGCGGGCCTTCTACGAATACAACTCCATGCACATGGAACCGTGGGACGGCCCGGCCGGGATCGTCATGACCGACGGTCGCTACGCCGTGTGCCTGTTGGACCGTAACGGCCTGCGCCCGGCGCGCTGGGTCACCACCACCAACGGTTTCATCACCCTGGCATCGGAAATCGGCGTCTGGAACTACCAGCCGGCGGACGTTATCGCCAAGGGCCGCGTGGGCCCGGGCCAGATCTTCGCCGTGGACACCGAGACCGGCCAGATCCTCGACACCGACGCCATCGACAACCGGCTCAAGTCCCGTCATCCGTACAAGCAATGGCTGCGCAAGAATGCCCTGCGCATCCAGGCGACCATGGAAGACAACGACCATGGTTCGGCGTTCTACGACGTCGACCAGCTCAAGCAATACATGAAGATGTACCAGGTGACGTTCGAAGAGCGTGACCAGGTGCTGCGTCCGCTGGGCGAGCAAGGCTATGAAGCGGTCGGTTCCATGGGTGACGACACGCCGATGGCCGTGCTGTCGCAGCGCGTGCGGACGCCGTACGACTATTTCCGCCAGCAGTTCGCCCAGGTCACCAACCCGCCGATCGACCCGCTGCGTGAAGCGATCGTGATGTCGTTGGAAATCTGCCTGGGCGCCGAGCGCAACATCTTCCAGGAATCGCCGGAGCACGCATCGCGCGTGATCCTCAGCTCGCCGGTCATTTCCCCGGCCAAATGGCGCTCGCTGACCAACCTCGACCGTCCGGGCTTCGAGCGTCAGGTCATCGACCTGAACTACGACGAAAGCATCGGCCTCGAAGCGGCGATCCGCAATGTGGCCGACCAGGCTGAAGAAGCCGCGCGTGCCGGGCGCACCCAGATCGTGCTGAGCGACCGTCACATCGCTCCGGGCAAATTGCCGATCCACGCCTCGCTGGCGACCGGCGCGGTGCACCATCGCCTGACCGAAAAAGGCCTGCGCTGCGACTCCAACATCCTGGTGGAAACCGCCACCGCCCGCGACCCGCATCACTTCGCGGTGCTGATCGGCTTCGGTGCCTCGGCGGTGTACCCGTTCCTGGCCTACGAAGTGCTGGGCGACCTGATCCGGACCGGTGAAGTACTGGGCGACCTCTACGAGGTGTTCAAGAACTACCGCCGCGGCATCACCAAGGGCCTGCTCAAGATCCTCTCGAAGATGGGCATCTCGACCATCGCGTCGTACCGTGGCGCGCAATTGTTCGAAGCCATCGGCCTGTCCGAAGAAGTCTGCGAACTGAGCTTCCGTGGCGTACCAAGCCGCATCAAGGGCGCACGCTTCGTCGACATCGAGGCCGAACAGAAAGCCCTTGCGGCCGAAGCCTGGAGCCCGCGCAAGCCGATCCAGCAGGGCGGCCTGCTGAAGTTCGTCCACGGCGGCGAATACCACGCCTACAACCCGGACGTGGTTAACACCTTGCAAGCGGCCGTGCAACAGGGCGACTACAGCAAGTTCAAGGAATACACCGCGCTGGTGGACAACCGTCCGGTGTCGATGATCCGCGACCTGCTCAAGGTCAAGACGCTCGAGGCGCCGCTGGACGTCAGCGAAGTGGAGCCACTGGAATCGGTGCTCAAGCGCTTCGACTCCGCCGGTATTTCCCTGGGCGCCCTGTCTCCGGAAGCGCACGAAGCCCTGGCTGAAGCCATGAACCGCCTCGGTGCGCGTTCCAACTCCGGCGAAGGCGGCGAAGACCCGGCGCGCTACGGCACCCTTAAGAGTTCGAAAATCAAGCAGGTCGCCACCGGCCGTTTCGGTGTGACACCCGAATACCTGGTCAACGCCGAAGTGCTGCAGATCAAGGTGGCCCAGGGCGCCAAGCCCGGCGAAGGCGGCCAGCTGCCCGGCGGCAAGGTCAACGGCCTGATCGCCAAGCTGCGCTACGCGGTGCCTGGCGTGACCCTGATCTCGCCGCCACCGCACCACGACATCTACTCGATCGAAGACCTGTCGCAACTGATCTTCGACCTCAAGCAGGTGAACCCGCAGGCGCTGGTTTCGGTGAAACTGGTGGCGGAAGCCGGCGTGGGCACCATCGCCGCTGGCGTGGCCAAGGCCTATGCCGACCTGATCACCATCTCCGGCTACGATGGCGGCACCGGCGCATCGCCGCTGACCTCGATCAAGTACGCTGGCGCGCCATGGGAGCTGGGCCTGGCCGAAACTCACCAGACCCTGCGCGGCAACGACTTGCGCGGCAAGGTCCGGGTGCAGACCGATGGCGGCCTGAAAACCGGCCTGGACGTGATCAAGGCCGCGATCCTCGGCGCCGAGAGCTTCGGCTTCGGCACCGCGCCGATGATCGCCCTGGGTTGCAAATACCTGCGCATCTGCCACCTGAACAACTGCGCCACCGGCGTGGCGACCCAGAACGACAAGCTGCGCAAGGACCACTACATCGGCACCGTCGACATGGTGGTGAACTTCTTCACCTACGTGGCCGAAGAAACCCGTGAGTGGCTGGCGAAGCTGGGCGTGCGCTCGCTTGAGGAACTGATCGGTCGTACCGACCTGCTGGAAGTGATCGAAGGCCAGACCGCCAAGCAGCATCACCTGGACCTGAGCCCGTTGCTGGGCAGCGACCTCATCCCGGCGGACAAGCCTCAGTTCTGCCAGGTCGATCGCAACCCGCCGTTCGACAAGGGTGAGTTGGCCGAGAAAATGGTCGAGATGGCCGCTTCGGCGATCAACGACCTGAGCGGTGCCGAATTCGCCTTGGATATCTGCAACTGCGACCGTTCCATCGGCGCGCGGATCTCCGGCGAAATTGCCCGCAAGCACGGCAACCAGGGCATGGCCAAGGCACCGGTGACCTTCCGCTTCAAGGGCACCGCCGGCCAGAGTTTCGGCGTCTGGAACGCCGGCGGCCTGAACATGTACCTCGAAGGCGACGCCAACGACTACGTGGGCAAGGGCATGACCGGCGGCAAGCTGGTCATCGTTCCGCCCAAGGGCAGCGTCTACCGGACCCAGGACAGTGCCATCATCGGCAACACCTGCCTGTACGGCGCCACGGGCGGCAAGCTGTTCGCCGCCGGCACCGCGGGCGAGCGCTTCGCCGTGCGTAACTCCGGTGCCCACACCGTGGTGGAGGGCACCGGGGATCACTGCTGCGAGTACATGACCGGCGGTTTCGTCTGCGTACTGGGCAAGACTGGTTACAACTTCGGCTCTGGCATGACCGGTGGTTTCGCCTACGTGCTCGACCAGGACAACACCTTCGTTGACCGGGTCAACCACGAACTGGTGGAAATCCAGCGGATCAGCGGCGAGGCGATGGAAGCCTACCGCAGCCACCTGCAACGCGTACTGGACGAGTACGTCGAGGAAACCGACAGCGAGTGGGGTCGTGAACTCGCCGAGAACCTCGATGACTACGTGCGCCGCTTCTGGCTGGTCAAGCCGAAGGCTGCCAACCTGAAGTCGTTGCTTTCCAGCACCCGTGCCAACCCGCAGTGATATGCGCCTGAAGAGTTTGATGAGGTTTTAACAATGGCTGAACGTCTGAATAACGACTTCCAGTTCATCGATGTCGGGCGCAAGGATCCGAAGAAGAAACTGTTGCGTCAACGCAAGAAAGAGTTCGTGGAAATCTACGAGCCTTTCAAACCCCAGCAGTCGGCCGACCAGGCCCACCGCTGCCTGGGTTGCGGTAACCCGTACTGCGAATGGAAGTGCCCGGTGCACAACTTCATTCCCAACTGGCTGAAGCTGGTGGCCGAGGGCAACATCCTCCAGGCCGCCGAGCTGTCGCACCAGACCAACACCCTGCCGGAGGTCTGCGGCCGGGTGTGCCCGCAGGACCGCCTGTGCGAGGGGGCCTGCACCCTGAACGACGGGTTTGGCGCGGTGACCATCGGTTCGGTGGAGAAGTACATCACCGACACTGCGTTCGCCATGGGCTGGCGCCCGGACATGTCCAAGGTCAAGCCAACCGGCAAGCGCGTGGCCATCATCGGCGCGGGCCCGGCGGGCCTGGGCTGTGCCGACGTGCTGGTGCGCGGCGGGGTGACCCCCGTGGTGTTCGACAAGAACCCGGAAATCGGCGGCCTGCTGACCTTCGGCATTCCCGAGTTCAAGCTGGAAAAGACCGTGCTGAGCAATCGTCGCGAAGTCTTCACCGGCATGGGCATCGAGTTCCGCCTGAACACCGAGGTGGGCAAGGACGTGACCATGGAGCAACTGCTGGCCGAGTACGATGCGGTCTTCATGGGCATGGGCACCTACACCTACATGAAGGGCGGCTTTGCCGGCGAGGACCTGCCGGGCGTGTACGACGCGCTGGATTTCCTGATCGCCAACGTCAACCGCAACCTGGGCTTTGAAAAGTCGCCGGAAGACTTCGTCGACATGAAGGGCAAGAAGGTCGTGGTACTGGGTGGCGGCGACACGGCGATGGACTGTAACCGCACGTCGATTCGTCAAGGCGCCAAGTCGGTGACCTGCGCCTACCGTCGTGACGAGGCCAACATGCCCGGCTCGCGCAAAGAGGTGAAGAACGCCAAGGAAGAAGGCGTGAAATTCCTCTATAACCGCCAGCCGATTGCGATTGTCGGCGAAGACAAGGTCGAAGGCGTGAAGGTGGTCGAGACCCGTCTCGGCGAACCCGACGCCCGCGGTCGCCGCAGCCCCGAGCCGATCCCCGGATCCGAAGAAATCATCCCGGCCGACGCCGTGGTCATCGCCTTCGGCTTCCGTCCGAGCCCGGCGCCGTGGTTCGAGCAGTTCAGCATCCAGACCGACAGCCAGGGCCGGGTCGTGGCGCCGGAGCAAGGCCAGTACAAGCACCAGACCAGCAACCCGAAGATCTTCGCCGGTGGCGACATGGTCCGTGGTTCCGACCTGGTGGTGACGGCGATCTTCGAAGGCCGTAATGCGGCTGAAGGGATCCTGGATTACCTGGGCGTCTAAGCCGGGATCCTGAGCCAAACGCAATAACCCTGTGGGAGCGAGCTTGCTCGCGAAAGCGGACTATCAGACAACAGCAATGTTGGATGTGCCGGCCCTTTCGCGAGCAAGCTCGCTCCCACAGTCGTTTCTCAGTGTTGCTATCAGCGCATTTGCAGCGCGACAAATTGACCCGATAGACAAAAGGCTGACCTGCATCCGTGCCTTTTGCGTCGCGCTCTGAGAAAATGCCCGCACTTTTTTTCCGGATGCCGACATGACTGCCCTGAAGAACGACCGTTTCCTTCGCGCCCTGCTCAAGCAACCCGTAGACGTCACCCCGGTGTGGATGATGCGCCAGGCGGGTCGCTACCTGCCGGAGTACCGCGCCAGTCGCGCCAAGGCCGGCGACTTCATGAGCCTGTGCATGAACCCGCAGTTCGCCTGCGAAGTCACGTTGCAACCGCTGGACCGTTACCCGCAGCTGGACGCGGCGATCCTGTTCTCCGACATCCTCACCATTCCCGATGCCATGGGCCAGGGCCTGTACTTCGAGACCGGCGAAGGCCCGCGCTTCAAGAAAGTCGTCAGCACCCTGGCCGACATCGAAGCGCTGCCGATTCCCGACCCGCAGAAAGACCTGGGCTACGTCATGGACGCGGTCAGCACCATTCGCCGTGAACTCAACGGCCGTGTGCCGCTGATCGGTTTCTCCGGCAGCCCGTGGACCCTGGCCACCTACATGGTCGAAGGCGGTTCGTCGAAGGACTTCCGCAAGACCAAGGCCATGCTCTACGACAACCCGCAAGCCATGCACCTGCTGCTGGATAAACTGGCGCAGTCGGTGACGTCCTACCTCAATGGCCAGATCCTGGCCGGTGCGCAAGCGGTGCAGATCTTCGACACCTGGGGCGGCAACCTGTCGGCGGCGGCTTACCAGGAGTTCTCCCTGGCCTACATGCGCAAGATCGTCAGCGGCCTGATCCGCGAGCACGAGGGCCGCAAGGTCCCGGTGATCCTGTTTACCAAGAACGGCGGCCTGTGGCTGGAAAGCATCGCCGATGTTGGCGCCGATGCCCTTGGCCTGGACTGGACCTGCGACATCGGCAACGCCCGTGAGCGCGTCGGTCACAAGGTCGCCCTGCAAGGCAACATGGACCCGACCGTGCTGTATGCCAAGCCCGAGGCCATCCGTGCCGAAGTCGCACGTATCCTCGCCAGCTACGGCAGCGGCAGTGGCCACGTGTTCAACCTCGGCCATGGCATCACCCCGGAAGTCGATCCGGAACACGCCGGTGCCTTCCTGAGGGCGGTGCACGAGTTGTCGGCGCAATACCACCCGTAACAGTTGCAACGTTGACCCCAGCCTGTCCGGACCCGTGCCGGACAGGCTTTTTATTGCCCGTTGTTTATCCACTCAACATCAAACTCATTCACGTCTGATGTTTCTGTTTGTTTATGTTGGGTGGCTGTTTCTATGGGTAAGAGATTTCTTTTGTCATGTAAGGGGAAATCGATTCAGAGATCATTCCTTCCCCCTTGGGAGATTTGCCCTACATAGCGAGGTTTCGATTTTCTATAAGGTTTCGGCGCTTGCGAGGTGCGGCGCCAAACGATCCGGCGTGCCTTTCAAGATGACGGTTATACGTCTTTAAATCTCGATGACTAGTCTGGAACTTATATGAAAAACAATTTCAAAACGCGCAGCACATTAACGGGGTGTGCGTCGTCATTGGTTCTATTGTCGGCACTGGCCGCGTCCCAGGGCGTACTTGCCCACGGTTTTCTTGAAGTACCGCCTTCGCGTGCATTTTTGTGCCAGAAAGGTGAAAACAATCATTGTGGTGGCGCGCAATACGAACCTCACAGCACCGGTGAGACGTTCAAGGGTTTCCCGAATGGCGCAGGCGGTGGTCCGCTGCAAGGCCCCATCGACGGCAAGATCGCCAGCGGCGGCAATTCGCTGTTTTCCGCCCTGGATGCGCAGTCTGCTTCTCGCTGGCAACTGACCGAAATCAGGGATCGGGAGATCGACTTCCAATGGCAATACTCCGCCCCGCACCCGGCGACCAAACACGAATATTTCATCACTCGCGACGGCTGGAACCCGAACGAGCCGCTCAAGCGTGCGTCGTTCGACAGCGCTCCGTTCTGCACGGTCGATGGCGCTCATCAGGTTCCAGTGAGTGGCACCAAGCACCACTGCGTGATTCCCGACAGCAAGTCGGGGCATCACGTCATCCTCGCGGTGTGGACGGTGGGCGATACCGACAACGCGTTCTACAACCCGGCGGATGTGAACATCCTCGCCGAAGCGGCATTGCCGGGCGGCTGGTCGCCGGTGGGCAGCATCGCGCCGTCGACCTCGCTGCTGGCGGGTGACAAGGTCAAGGCCCGAGCCTTTTCCGCGACAGGCGAAAACCCGCAGTACAGCGTCGAGATCAGCATCGACAACGCTGAAGAAGGCAAGCCTGAGAACTGGTCGTTCAAACTGGCCGAAGCCATCAACCAGGCCCATGCCCAGATTCGTGCCGGTATCCGCGATGAGGACGGCAACATCACGCCAGTCCAGGGCACCAACAAGCTGTACGCCCAGAAAGAAAGCGGCGTGAGCCGTTATGAAGTGCAACTGGACATGAAGGAAGACGCCAGCGCGAGCATGGCCATCGCGGGCTTGCAGCCGGAGTACGTCCTCGACAAAGGGCGGGTCGGCATGACGTTCGCTGCGCAGACCAACCGCAGGATGAACGTCGAAGCCACGTTGTTCGACGAGAACAACAAGCAGGTCGGTGTCGTGAGCCAGACCGTTGGCGAAGGCAACACCGAGCTGCGTATCGACGTGCGCAGCGCGCCGGGCGCCCACACCCTGACGCTGGTGGGCACCACCGAAGACGGCCGGACCACTCGCCAGCAGACCCAGCCTGTCACCCTCGGCGGTGAAGGCGCGGGCATCGAGTACGACTTCGTCTTCCCGGAAGGCCTCAGTGACTACGCCGCCGGCACGAAAGTGCTGCAGCCGAAAACCGATGAAGTCTTCGAATGCAAGCCGTTCCCGGCCTCCGGCTACTGCAAGCAGTACACGCCGACGGCCAACGGTTTCGAGCCGGGTGTCGGCGCTTCCTGGCAAAGCGCCTGGGACAAGCTGTAAGTCCCGACAGGCATGGCCCCAGGCAATCCGGATGGGCTGCCTGGGGCCTTCAAGCGAGAACGCGATGATGCATTCCTCTCATTACTGTGCGCGGCGGGTGCTGCTGCACTGGCTGTCCGCGGTCATCATTTTATGGGCGTTGGTGTCGGGCTTTTACGTGGCGTATTACCCGGTGTCGGCGGCCACCGAACATTGGGTCGGCTCGCTGAATGTGTCGCTGACTACGTTGTTCATCCCGTTGTTTGCCTGGCGCCTCTGGCTGTTTGTCGGCGCGCTGCAAACCCGGGAACCGACGCCTTCGGTGATCCACCGGCTCGCCCTCGCGGTGCATGCCTCGATCTACCTGGTCATCGGCGTCGTGCTGGTGACCGGGGTACTGATGATGAAAAGCGCCATCAGTGTGTTCGGGCTTTTCCAGCTCCCTCAGCCGCTGGACGATCCGGCGCTGATCGACTGGGCGAACGCGGCCCATGTCGTGTCCTGCGCGGTGTTGTCGCTGCTCATCGTGCTGCATCTTTGCGCCGTGGCCTGGCATGAATTTTCCGGGCGTCGGGTGGTGCGGCGCATGTCCTTTGCACGGCAGCCGGACGCGCCCGTGCAGCGGTCGCCGCGGTGAGCCTTGCCCGTTGGGCCGGCAGCCGTTCAGCGACGGCCTTGCTGGTGCTCGTGCCGCTGCTGTACGCAGGTTGGCTGGTGGAACGTGAGTGGCGTTTTCGCCAGGCGCTGGGTCGGGATATGCCGGTGGTGGCTGCCGCGCCGGCCACGGCCACTCGCGGCTTGCCCAACGTGCAGGCGGTGGCGACCGTGCTTGGCCTGGCCCCCGAAGGTGCCCACGCAGCCAGCGCGGAACCGATGACGTTGCAGGCCAGCTTCGTGGTCGACCAGGGCCTGTCGCGGGCGTTGCTGGCGGATGCGGCGGGGCCGCGCATCTACCAGGTGGGCGAACGCTTGCCCGGTGGCAGCGTGTTGCGCCGGGTCGAACCCGGCCACGTGATGTTGTGGCGCAACGGGCGCGAAGAACGCCTGGCCCTGCAACCGGCGACCCCGCCGCTGTTGCGCCAGGTGGCTGCCGAACCGCCGCGCCAGGCCACGCTGCCTTCCTCGCAATACCTACGCCCGGTCGCCGGGCAAACAGAGTGATCGAATTGATGAACAGTTTTATCCGGGGCCCCGTATCGCGCGTCCTGTTCTGCCTTGCCGTGTGCGGCCCGCTGGCCTTTGCCGGCTCATTGCGGGCCGAGGAAACCCATTGGCAACTGGCGATGAACAATGCCGAATTGCGTGACGTGGTCGAGGAAATCTCGGCAATCCTGGGCAAGACCGTGGTGCTTGATCCCAGAGTGTCCGGGCGCATTACCGTCATGTCGCGCCAGGCACTGGACCGCGAAGGCGTGCGCCGGTTGTTCTATTCGGTGCTCGATGCACACAACTTCACGGTGATCGATGAAGGTGAACGGATCCTGATCACCCCGGTCGCCGAGGCCAAGACCCGGGCCGGCGCCAGCGACGCCAACAGCGCCACGCCATCGCAATTCGTGACCCGGGTCCTGGACTTGCATTCGAGCATTGCCGCCGATGTCGCCGGGTTGGTCCGTCCGCTGGTGTCGGTCAATGGCTACGTCGGGCCTTCGGTTTCCTCCAACGCGCTGGTGGTCACCGACACCGCCGCCAACGTCCAGCGCATTGCCGGGGTCGTGGCGCAGTTGGACGCCGGGCGTAACCGCAATCACGTGGTGCTGCCCCTGCGCCATGCCCAGGCCGTGGACATCGCGCCGGTAATGGAAGCCGCCACCGGCAAGCGCGACGGCGACACGGCGGGCCTGGTGATTGCCGACGCGCGCAGCAATCGCCTGGTGATCATCGGCGCGCCGGCGGTGCGCCAGCGCCTGGCGGACCTGGCCCGGACCCTCGACGTGCCAGCGGCCGCCTCCCAGGGCAACGCGCGGGTCATCCGCCTGCGCCACAGCGATGCCAAGCAACTGGCCCAGGTGCTGGAAGCGGTCGGCCAGGACCGGAAAAACACGCCCGCTCTGGCCGGCCAGCGGGAAAACGCCGCCAATGGTGGCTTCATGATCAAGGCCGACGAAAGCCAGAACGCCTTGGTGCTGCTCGCCGAGCCGGCCCAGGTGCGCACGGTGGAAAACATCGTCCGGGAACTGGATCAACCGCGCGCCCAGGTGCTCATCCACGCGGCCATCGTCGAGATCACCGGGGACATCGCCGAGGCCCTGGGGGTGCAATGGGGCCTCAAGAGCGGCAGTGCCACAGGCTTCATCAATTTTCCCGGCACCAAGGTGCCGATCTTCGGCGGGCTGGATGCCGATGCACTGAAAAGCGCGCCAGAAGGCGCGGTCCTGCAGTTGGGGAGTGATCGCTTCGGTGCACTGGTCTCGGCATTGGCGAGCAATACCCACAGCAACCTGCTGTCCACGCCCAGCCTGTTGACCCTGGATAACCAGGAGGCGGAAATCATCGTCGGCCAGAACGTCCCCTTCAAGACGGGTTCCTACGCTACTAGCGGCAACGGCGCCGACAACCCGTTCACCACCGTGGAGCGCAAGGACGTCGGCATCAGCCTCAAGGTCAAGCCGTACATCAACGAAGGTTCCACCCTGCGCCTGGAGGTCCAGCAGGAAGTCTCGGACATCGCCCCCTCGGTCACCGGCGTGGACTCATCCGACCTGATCACCAACAAGCGCGCCTTGAAGAGCACGATCCTGGCGGACGACGGCGAGATCATCGTCATTGGCGGGCTGATCCGCGACAGCGTACGTACCGAGGAAAGCGGCGTGCCGTTGCTGCGCAGCATTCCGTACCTGGGCGCGCTGTTTCGCTGGACCCGCGACACCCAGACCAAAAGCAACCTGATGGTCTTCCTGCGTCCCACCATCGTGCGTAACAACGAAGACCTGGCCGATGTCAGCCGGCAGCGCTACGACGCGTTGCGTGAGCTGAGCAAGCCCGGCTCGCGGCAGAACAATTCGCTGTTGCTGCCCCGGGACGCGCGCCAGTTGTTCGAGGCGTCGGAGACGTCCGCGGGCACCGCGCAGGCGGGTGACTTGTGAGTGACCCGCAGGCCGTGTTGCCCTTTGGTTTTGCCAGGCGCTTCGGCGTGCTGCTGGAAGGCGCGGGGCCGACCTTGAGCCTGGTGATGCGCCGCGATGCGGCGCTGACCGCGATTGCCGAAGTGCGACGCCTGTGTGGTCGGGAATTGCCGATCCAGGTGCTTGAGCCGGCACTGTTCGCGGTGCGCCTGGCCAGTGTCTACCGCCAGGGCCAGAGCGCCGCCGAGCAGGTTGCCCAAGGCCTGGACGAAGAACTGGACCTGCTCAGCCTGGCCGACCAGGTGCCACAGACCACCGACCTGCTGGAGCAACAGGGTGATGCGCCGATCATTCGGCTGATCAACGCCTTGCTCAGCGAGGCGGTTCGCGAGCACGCCTCGGACGTGCACCTGGAGACGTTCGAGCAATACCTGTCGGTGCGCATGCGCATCGACGGTCAGTTGCAGGAAATGCTGCGCCCGCGCCGGGAGCTGGCGAGCCTGCTGGTGTCGCGAATCAAGGTCATGGCCCGGTTGGACATCGCCGAGAAACGCGTGCCCCAGGACGGACGCATCGCCTTGCGCCTGGCCGGGCACGAAGTCGATGTGCGGGTCTCGACCCTGCCCTCGGCCCACGGCGAGCGCGTGGTGCTGCGCCTGCTCGACAAGCAGGCCGGACGCCTGGACGTGCTGCGCCTGGGCCTGCCCGACGACACCCTGGCGAGCCTGCGGCAATTGCTCGGCAAGCCCCATGGCATCGTGTTGGTCACCGGCCCCACCGGGTCGGGGAAAACCACCAGCCTGTACGCCGCGTTGAGCAGCCTCAACGACCAGAGCCGCAATATCCTCACCGTCGAAGACCCGATCGAATATCACCTGCCGGGCATCGGCCAGATGCCGGTCAACCCGAAGGTCGACATGACCTTCGCCCGTGGCTTGCGGGCGATCCTGCGCCAGGACCCGGACGTGGTGATGGTTGGCGAAATACGCGACCGCGAGACCGCCGAAATTGCCGTCCAGGCGTCCCTGACCGGGCACCTGGTGCTCTCCACGCTGCACACCAATACCGCCGTCGGTGCGGTCACGCGGCTGGTGGACATGGGGGTGGACGCCTACCTGCTGGCATCGTCCCTGGCCGGCATCGTCGCCCAGCGCTTGCTGCGCAGGTTATGCCCGTCCTGCAAGGTGCCCTACGTGGCCGATGCCGCCACCTGCCAGCGCCTGGGGCTGGCTGCAACGGCCGCGCCCCGGCTGTTCAAGGCCCGGGGCTGCGAGCAATGCCAGAAAGGCTATCGCGGCCGTTTCGGTATCTATGAGCTGGTGACGGTGAGCAGCCCGTTTTCGCAACTGATTCATCAGGGCGCCACCGAGCAAGCGCTGGCGAGCGAGGCGCGCAAGACCTCCCGCAGCTTGTTCCAGGACGGCCGCCAACGGGTCCTGGAAGGCCTGACCAGCGTCGATGAACTGTTGCGCGTCACCCAGGAGGATTAGCCCGATGCCGACCTTCGATTATCGGGCCGAAGATGCCCAGGGCCGACGCTGCAAGGGCCGAGTGGAGGCTGACAGCGCCCGTCAGGCCCGGCAGTTGTTGCGCGAACGCGGCTTGCTGCCCTGGGAACTGCACGAAGGCGGGGAACGGCGAACCTTGCGCAGCCGTTATGCCGGATCGCGCTTGAGCCCGGCCGAGCTGGCCTTGCTGACATTGCAACTGTCCACCTTGATTCAGGCCGGCCTGCCCCTTGAAGAATCGCTGGCGGCGGTGGCGCAACAGAACCAGAAACGTCGTGTTGTCCAACTGCTGTCGGCGGTGCGTGGCCGGGTGATGGAAGGGCATGCGCTGGCGACGGCCCTGCGGGCGTTTCCCCAGGCGTTTCCCGAGCTGTTCTGCGCCACGGTGGCGGCGGGCGAGCAGTCCGGTCATCTCGGCCAGGTGCTGGAGCAACTGGCGAGCTACACCCAGGCGCGCCAGGCGTCGCGCCAGCGCATTCAACTGGCGTTGGTGTACCCGCTGATCCTGCTGCTGGCCTGCGTCGCGATCGTCGCCTTCCTGCTGGGCTACGTGGTGCCGGACGTGGTGAAGATCTTCATCGACAGCGGCCAGCCGCTGCCCTGGCTGACCCAGGCGCTGATCGCCGTGAGCGATGGCTTGCGCCGCCACGGCCTGTGGCTGTTCGCGGCGTTGCTCGGGCTCGTGGCGGTGTGGCGCTGGAGCTTGCGTCAACCGGCGTGGCGCCTGCGCTGGCATCGGTTGCTGTTGCGGCTGCCGTTGTTGGGCGAGGTGTTGCGGGCGATGGAAGCGGCGCGGTTCGCCAGCACCCTGGCGATCCTCAGTAAGAGCGCGGTGCCCCTGGTTGACGCCTTGCACATTGCCGCGCAGGTCATCGGCAACCTGACGATTCGCGCGCGCATTGCCGACGTCGCCCGCTCGGTCCGCGAGGGTGGGACGCTGACCCGCGGCCTGGAACGCGGCGGCGATATCCCGCCGCTGATGCTGCACATGATCGCCAGCGGCGAGCGGGCCGGTGAGCTCGACAGCATGCTGGCCCGCGCCGCCGAGCAACAGGAAGCCAGCCTCGCGGCGCGGATTGCCCTGGTGGTGAGCCTTTTCGAACCGGCCATGTTGGTGTTGATGGGCGGCGTCGTGCTGCTGATCGTCATGGCCATCCTCCTGCCTATCTTGAGCCTCAACCAATTGGTGAATTGACCCATGCACTCTCCAGACAACCGAGCGGTACCTCTTCAACGTGGCTTCACCCTGATTGAAATCATGGTGGTGGTGGTCATCATCGGCGTGCTCGGCGCCATCGTGGTGCCGCAGTTCATGAGCCGCCCCGACCAGGCCAAGGCCACGGCGGCGCGGACCGACATCCAGGCCATCGCCACGGCGCTGGAAATGTACCGGCTCGACAACTTCCAGTACCCCTCGACCCAACAGGGCCTCGAAGCGCTGAGCAAGCGTCCGGGAGGCACGCCCGCGCCGCGGAACTGGAACCCCCAGGGGTATCTGAAGAGCCTGCCGATCGATCCGTGGGGCACGCCTTACCAGTACCTCAGTCCGGGCCTCAGGTCGTTGGACGGCAGCTATGACCTGTATTCGCTGGGCGCCGATGGCGCACCGGGTGGCGATGGGCTGGCGGCCGACATCGGCAACTGGACCGAATGAACATGCGCGCCCGTTACCGGGGTTTTACCCTGCTG
The DNA here is from genome assembly GCA_001023535.1 of Pseudomonas chlororaphis. Taxonomy (NCBI): domain Bacteria; kingdom Pseudomonadati; phylum Pseudomonadota; class Gammaproteobacteria; order Pseudomonadales; family Pseudomonadaceae; genus Pseudomonas; species Pseudomonas chlororaphis. The sequence goes on along the minus strand of CP011020.1, from coordinate 1,376,063 downwards.
GAACTGATGGTGGTCGTCGTCCTGATCGCGATCGCGGCCGGCATGGTCAGCCTCGCCGTGGGCCCGAACCCGGCCAGGGAAGCGCGGCAGCAAGCCGGGGCGTTCATCCGGGTGGTGCAGCAGTTGCGCGAGCGGGCGGTGCTGGAGAGCGAGGAATATGGACTGCGCATCCACAAGCACGGTTATCAGGCGCTGCGCCTCGACGCCCAGGGCTGGACCGCGGTGGCGACCTTGCAACGCTTGCCGCAGCCACTGTCCCTTGGCCTGGAGCAGGACGGCCACGCCGTGGTCCTCGATGACACGTCGGGCGCGCCGCAGTTGCTGATGCTCAGCAGCGATGAAATCAGCCCGTTTCGCCTGTCTGTCCAGGTCGCCGGCCAGCGCTTGTCCGCGGTGTCGAGCGATGGCCTGTCGGAGCCCTCGATCGATGAGTAAGGCGAGCAGGCTGGCGGTCGATAGCCGCGGCTTCACCCTGCTGGAAGTCATGATCGCCTTGGCGATTTTTGCCATGGTGTCGGCAGCGGTGCTTTCGGCCAGCCAGTTCGTGCTCAAGCAGGGCGCCGGGCTGGAGGAGCGGCTGTTCGGCGCGTGGCTGGCGGACAATCAGTTGAGCGAGCTGCGCCTGCACCCGACCCCGGCGCCTGGGCAGCAACGGCTGGACCTGCGCCTGGGGCGTCGCGACTGGACGCTGCAACAGCGTATCGCCGCGGCCCATGATCCGCGCCTGCTCCAGGTCGAGATCCAGGTCAGCCGAGCCGGCAGTCCGGCGGTTGTGCACCGCACCCTGGGGTGGATCCGCCAGCGTGATGAATAGACAGTCGGGTTTCACCTTGTTGGAACTGGTCATCGCCATTGCCATTTTCGCCTTGCTCGGCCTGGCCAGTTGGCGGCTGTTCGACGGCGTCGTGCGAGCCCAGCAAGGCGCCGGTCATCACGAGCGAGACATCCGCGCCTTGCAACGGGCCGTGGGGGTGATCGAGCGCGATGCCTGGCAGGCCGTCCTTGGCTCGGTCGTGCTCGCGCCGACGGGCCTGCAATTGCAGCGCAGCCATTGGCGCAACCCACAGGATCTGCCGCGCAGCGAGCGGCAGGCGGTGGCTTATCGACTCGAAGACCGCGTGCTGTGGCGCGACAGTCGCGCAGAAGGCAGCACCGTTGTGCAGCAGCAGAAATTGCTCGACGAGGTGCGCGGCCTGAGCTGGCGGGTGTTCGATCCGCAGCGCGGCTGGCGCAGCGAAACCGTGCGTGAGGTCGCGCCGCTGGCACTGGAACTGGTGGTGTCGACCGGGCGTTTCGAACAGGTCCGTCGGGTGCTGCTGTTGCCGGGAGCGTTGCCGTGAGTCGACAGCGAGGGGTAGCGCTGATCAGCGTGCTGCTGGTGCTGAGCCTGGCGTTGCTGGTGATCGGTGGCATGTTGCATAGCCATCGCCTGTTGTTGCACAGCAGCGCCCAGCCGCTGCAACAGGTCCAGCTGCGCCAGCTTGGGCTGGCCGGGGAAGCCTGGGCGCAAGCGGTGCTGCAAGAGAGCGTGGCCGCGCCGTCCGGGGTTGTTGACCTGAGCCAGGACTGGGCGCGGCGCGAACCGGCCTGGGCGCTGGACGACGCCCAGGTCCACGTCGCGATCGAGGATTTGTCTGCGCGGCTGAACCTCACCCCGTTGTTGGCCCAGGGGCAAGTCGACCAGGTGACCTTGGGTCGATGGAGCCGATTGCTTGCCTTGCTGGATCTGCCATCGATGTCGTTGCCTCAGGTCGGGGTGGTGCACGAGTTGAGTCAACTGCGCCTGTTGCCTGGCATCGATGGCTCGATGCTGCGGCGCCTGGCGCCTTGGGTGGTGCTGCTGCCCAAGGAGGCCCGGTTGAACGTCAACACCGCGCCGCCGCTGTTGCTAATGACCCTCGACGGCATGGAGGGCGAGCCGGCCAGGGCGTTGGCCCAGCGGCGCTGGCAAACGCCCTACGCCAGTGTGCAGGCGTTTACCAATGATCCGCTGGTGACCGGCCTGGGCCTCAGCAGCCATGGCCTGGGCGTGACCAGTCGCTGGTTCCGCATCACCGTGAGCGTGACCCGCGCCGGCAACCGTCTGCGCCTGGCTTCGGACCTCGAGCGTGATGCCACGACCGGACGCTGGACCGTGCGCCAGCGTCGTTTCTTACCCTTCAGCCCTGGTGAGCTCCCCTGATGAAAACCTGGCTTTACCTGACCGCCGAAGGCCTGGGCGCGCCCTCTGCCAACTGGCCCTGCTGCATATGGTCGCCGACGGGCGGGCGACGCTGCTTGCCCCTGCACGAAGCGGCCCGTGAACTGCTCGGGCGTGAGGTCGTCGTGCTGTTGCCGATGGAACTGTGCAGTTGGGTGCGCAGCGACCCCTGGCCCTCTCGCCGCCCGCCGCGACCCCAGGCGCTGGCATTCGCCATCGAAGAGCAACTGAGTGAAAACCTGGAAGTGCTGCACATCGCCGTCGGCGCCCGGGACCGGCAGCACCGTTACCCGCTGCTGGTGACGCAACGGGACCGGTTCCGGGCGTTACTGGCCTTGCTCGACGAACAGGGCGTCGCCGTGCGGGCGGTGCACGTCGATGCCGACCTGTTGGCCGGTGACCAGGCGTTTGGCGTGCGCTGGTTTGGCCGCTGGTTGCTGGGCGGCGCGCTGGCGGCACGGGTGGCATTGTCGGGCCCGGCCCTGACGGTGCTCAAGCCGAGTCTTGGCGAGGACATCCACTGGCTAGACGAGGCCCGCGACCGTCCGGGCATCGATGAGTGGTTGCTGAGCGCGGGCGGACACCCCGTTGACTTGTTGCAAGGCGAGTTCCGGCGCCGCCGCCAGCGCTTGCCATGGCGCGGTGCGATGGCCGCGGCGCTGGGTGTATTGGTGCTGAGCTGGGTGTTCAGCGAAGCCCGCGTGCGCTTTCTGGAAGGCGAAACGCGACGGCTGTACAGCCAGAGCGAGCAGCGGTTCCGGGCGCTGTACCCCGGACAAAGCCGCATCGTCGACCTGGCCGCGCAGTTCCAGGCCATGCAGGGGCGCGGCGGACAGGACCAGGACACCCAGGTGGCGCGCCTGGTTCATCTGGTGGAGCGTGTCGTCGGCGCCAGTCATGTCGAGGTGCAGCGCATCGACTTTCGCGCAGGCGAGGGCTGGAAGCTCCAACTGACGGCCAACAGTTTTGTCGAGCTGGAACAACTGCGCGAACGCGGCCAACAGAACGGTCTGCCCCTGATCCTGGGCAGTGCGAGCAAACAAGGCAATCGCGTGCAGGCCATCCTGACGCTGGAGAACGGTGGATGAACGTCAAGGCACTACAGAGGCTGAAACAAGCCTGGGCAGGCGTGTCGCGCCGTGAGCAAGGGTTGTTGCTGGGGACGGCCGGGCTGGTGCTGGTGACCGTGGGCTACACCTCGATCGGGCGCCCCATGGCGCAACGGCTTGAAGTCGCCGAGCGGCAGTACCGCCAACAGGCCGAACTGAGCGTGCGGATCCAGCGCGCGGCACCGGCCCGGGACACCGCGGACCGACCCTTGTCGGTGCGCGTCAATGACAGCGCCACGGCGGCAGGGCTAGACATCGCCGAGATGGAGGTCGATGGCGATGCGCTGCGACTCATGGTCACCGGTGACGCCAACCCATTGCTGCACTGGCTGGACCGCCACGAACGCGACGGCGCGGTGCTGCACGCGCTGACCCTGGAGGTGCGGGGGAAGGTGTTGGAGGCGCGGGTGGTGTTGGCACAATGATTGGTTGGAAAGAGGCGCCTGTGGCGAGGGGATTTATCCCCGTTCGAGTGCGAAGCGCTCGCCATTGGACTGCACTGCGGCGTAGAAACCGAGGCCGCTTCGCAGCCTGACGGGGATAAATCCCCTCGCCACAGGGACTGGGCCGATCCTGGCGGTGTCTGTCTAAACCGCCAGGTTACCTGGCAACACCGGCAACTTCGCCAGCTTCACCGCCACCCACAAGGCCACCACCAGCAACGCGCCGATGAACAGGCCGACCCCGTTCCAACCCCCCACGTGCCAGGCCACGCCGCCCGCCGTGCCGGCCACGCTCGACCCGGCGTAATAGCTGAACAGGTAAAGCGAGGAGGCCTGCCCCTTGGCGGTGAGGGCGCGGCGGCCGATCCAACTGCTGGCGACCGAGTGGGCGCCGAAGAAGCCGAAGGTGAACACCAGCATGCCCGGGATCACCAGCATCAGCGACGTGGCCATCGTCAGTGCGAGGCCGGCCAGCATCAGCGCGATGGTTGCCCAGAGCATCTTGCGCCGCCCCAGCTTGTCCGCCAGCGCGCCGACTTTTGCCGAGCTGTAGATACCCGACAGGTACACCACCGACAGCAGTCCGACGAAGGCCTGGTCCAGATGATAAGGCTCGGCCAGCAGGCGGTAGCCGATGTAGTTGAACAGGGTCACGAAGGCGCCCATCAGGACGAAGGCTTCAAGGAACAGCAGCGGCAGGCCAGCGTCGCGAAAGTGCTGGGTAAAGCCGTCGAGCAGGCTGCGCGGGTGCAGCGAGCGGGGCCGGAAATTGCGCGACTCCGGCAGGATCCGCCAGAAGACCGCCGCGGCGATCAGGGCCAGGCCGCCAATCACCAGCATCGCGGTGTGCCAACTGACGAAGTCGATCAGCACGCCGGTGATCAAGCGTCCGCTCATGCCACCGATGGCATTGCCGGCGATGTACAGCCCCATCGCCAGGCCGATGTGCTTGGGGTGGATCTCTTCGCTCAGGTACGTCATCGTCACCGCGGCCAGCCCGCTCAGCGACAGCCCCACCAGCGCACGCAGCAGCAGGACGCCGTGCCAGGTCGGCATCATGGCGCTGGCTAGGGTGCACAGGGCGGCGGCGAACAGGGCGGCGACCATCACCGGCTTGCGGCCGATGCGGTCGGAAATCGGGCCGGTGATCAACAGGCCGATGGCGAGCAGGCCGGTCGCCACCGAAAGGATCAGGCTGCTTTGCGCCGCGTTGACGGCAAACTCCTTGGACAACAACGGCATCATCGGCTGCACGCAGTACAACAGGGCGAACGTCGCGAAGCCGCCGCAAAACAGCGCCAGCACCGTGCGCATGAACATCGGCGTGCCTTTCTCGATGTAGATGTCCTTCAGTTCAGTGACGACGTCATCCTGTACGCGGGGGGGAATTTCATGGGCCAGTGGCGCGACAGCAGTTTTCACGGTGGACCTCGCAGGAGCACGATCAGGCAGGCAGTGAAAAAAGCATATAGCCGGCTAATGTTTCTATCCAATATATTGTTCGACCTGTTTAAGACGTTTTGCGACTTGTTAGGTGGACCATGGAACTGCGTCACCTGCGTTACTTCATCGCCGTGGCCGAAGAACTGCATTTCGGCCGTGCCGCCTTGGCCCTCGGCATCTCCCAACCACCCCTGAGCCAGCAGATCCAGGCGCTGGAGCAGGAAGTCGGTGCGCGTTTGTTCGAGCGCACCAATCGCCGGGTCGAGTTGAGCGAGGCCGGCCGATTGTTCCTCGACGAGGCGCGGCGGGTGCTGGCCCAGGTCGACAAGGCCGCCGACGTGGCCCGTCGCGCGCAGTTAGGCGAGCTGGGCGAACTGAAGATCGGCTTCACCTCCTCGGCGCCGTTCAACTCGACGATCCCCCAGGCGCTGTTCACGTTCCGCCAGCGCTTTCCCGCCGTGCACCTGAACCTGCGGGAAATGAGCAGCACCCAGGTGGCCGACGGTTTGATGGAGGGGGAGATCGAGGTGGGCATCATGCGACCGTTGCCGCTGCCCGAGTCCCTGAGCGAGATCGAACTCAGCCGCGAGCCGCTGGTGGCCGTGCTCAGCTCCAAGCACCCGCTGGCCCAGGGCAGCGATGCCGGGCTGTTCCTGTCGGCGCTGGCCCAGGAGCCGTTCGTGTTCTTTCCTCGCAGCTACGGCAGCGGTCTCTACGCGCAATTGCTGAGCCTGGCCCGCGACGCCGGTTTCAGCCCGCACTTCGCCCAGGAAGCCGGCGAGGCGATGACCATCATCGGGCTGGTGGCAGCGGGGCTGGGTGTTTCGGTCTTGCCCGCCTCCTACCAGCGCATGCGCATCGACGGCGTCGTCTACCGCCCGCTGCTCGATCCGGCGGCGGTGTCGGCGGTGTGGCTGGTGCAACGCAAGGACCAGCGCTCGCCGATGGCGCGGGCGTTCGTGGCGTTGTTGACCGGTGGTGGGGATGGTTCTATTGCGTAGGGTGAGTGCTAACGGCTCCGTAAACAGACTGTGTGAAAACGCACTGACGGTGGTTCCAAGCAAACGCCCTTTTCGTGAGCATGACGTGTGACATATCGGCGCTTAGCCTCAGTGCAGCGCAGTCGCTCATTTTCGCCTGGTAAATGCGGTCGCCCTAGCATCGGCAGTGACCGTCAGTTCGTCTAGCGCTTTATCAAATTCCAATCGCACCAGATCCAGCTTGGCGACGTAGACATCGATAACGTGAACCAGGTGATCCTCGGATATCAACTCTTCCAGCGATACCGGAAACAGGCTCGTCTGACTGCGGGACTGTCCCTTGATGTAGGCCATAACGAAAAATGCTCCGTATCTTTCGATACGGAGCATTTTTTTGAGCACCGGGCAGATTGCTAGGTTTTCACACAGTCTGCAAAGGCGCGCTTTCTTTTTTATTCCATCATCTGCGTCTGCAATCGTCGCCCAACAACGTCCAGTAAATCACAGCCTTCGCGTAGCGAAACGACCAGCACGCGCGCCAATTCGCTGTAGGGGCCCTCTTCAAACGCCAGACTTTCAAGTAGCTGAGTCGCCACACGTACCCGGTCGGCCGCTGTTTCATGCAACACGTCCAGCGGTGCCTGCGTGTCGATCAGTAGCGAAGCGGACGTGCAATCGATGCCGGTGATGGGGATGTACCTGTCCATAACAACAAACCTCCATGGCCTGGATAAATGGCACGGCTTAGCGTTGGCCGGCTAAAGAAGCTTCTGATAATTCCTGGGGAGGATCCAAATCATCGAGTGCTCGATTCACCAATAACTCGCACAGGACGGTGAGTTGCTGCATAGCCAAGGCGACGTTACGGCGGGGGCCGTTCAATTGGTCTGCAAGATCGCTGGCCATGACGCTCAATGAGGCGAGATTTTCACTGGCGTGGCAGAGCAGGGATTCAGTGTCGACGTTCGCAATCACGGTGAACACGTTGTTCACCGGATCGGGGCGCTCTTGATCATGTAGGCGTGCGTTGGCGAGGGTGTCATGGCCTTTGTGGGTGGAGGAAATATTGATGGTGTTGATGGATTCCGGGGATTCGGGGTCCGTCGCGGTGACCTTTCTCATCACAGCAGCTCCTTGCAAGGTTAAGAAGACGTCAGTCTCACTACTCAATCGAGATCTTTGGCATCCATGCATGAACCGACGGTGTGAATTTTATTACCAGAAAATTTTAAGTAATTAATCAAAAAAATTAACATCAGTGTAAAAAAATGATTCTTTGGTGGGTCTTAGAAGCTGTGTTGATTTAGGCGGTCGAGCTGGGGTGGCGATTAATCGCGGCGTTGCATCCTTATGTCTGAAAGTGCATTCCGTAATCAGTGTAAGAAAGCTCTGTTGATTGTTTAATTGGAGTAAACAAGTGGGGTGGCGTGGAGGGATGGATTTCACATTCTGGTTTTTTCTCTTGGGCTGGATGTGTAGTATGCCGATCCTGGAAAATCGCCTCGTAGCCAGTCCAGTGAAGATTTCTGCGGCTATAGGGAAATGGTGAAGTTTATATGTACAGAAAAGACAGGACAGAGAAGTTAAAAAGTAATATTAGATATCTTATAAAGAGTCGTGGCGAAACGCAGCTCTCACTGTGCAATGCAAGCGGTCTGACTAGGACGACTATCTATAACATTCTCGAAGGGCGTGTGGTTAATGTGCAACAGTCTACTGTTCGCAAAATATCTGATTTTTTTGGAGTTTCTTATCACGAAATAGAAACTGTTGACTTCGAGGCTAGAGAGGTTATTGAAAGCACTATTTCTCTGCACGGGAACATGAATCCAGCAGCAGTGCCAGTGATCCGGGAGAGCTTGCTGTTGCAGAACCTTGACAAAAGAATTGGTGAGCTGGCTGTTTCGCACCCTTTAACGTATTACTTTGGCTCAGCCCGCAATTTGATAGCCGTCCTTTTGGAATCAGATATTGCCGGAAAAAACGAGGCAGGGAACCTGCTGATCATAAGCAAGGGGGGTGTTCATGGCGCGGGCGAAAAGTTGGTCTGCCATAAACTGACTAAAAAGTTGAATATCGTAAGCGAGCCGAGTTTTGAGTTAGATGGATTTTATGTCATTGGAGCCGTTATTGAGGAGAGATTCAATGGTTAGTGGTGGGGATGCTGGAAGTGCCAAGTATAAGCTTTTAGGGTATGAAAGCAGTAAAGGTTTGGCGGTCATCATGGTGATTACTACCGGGAGGGTAGTGAAGGTAAAACTCGACGAGCTCTTGGGAAGCCACTTGATTGATGAATTGAGCAAGTCTGAGATAAAAGACATCTACAGAAAGTTTTATTCTGGAGGGGCTGCTGTAACCGCTTATGAGATTAAGGATCGCCATGAGCGGTCTTGGTTAGCCTACGTCGCCCTGAACCTGATGCTGTTTGCGCTCTATGTCTTTACCAATGTGTCAGCAGCAAAGCTTGTTTATATAGAGCGTTTTGATGTGGTGGTGACACCTGGAGTATTTCTTTACCCGCTGACTTTTTTGGTGGTCGATGTATTGAATGAGTCATTTGGGCTCAGGTTGGCGCGTAAGGCAATTTTTTTTGCCTTTATCAATAATGCATTTATCCTGGTTTTGTTGAGTATCACCGGTTGGCTACCTGGATTGCCCGACTGGAAGTTAGAAGGAGCCTATGGTGAGGTGATTACGCATGTGTCGTCTGCGCTGATCGCATCTTCTGTCTCGTTTCTTTTTTCTGAATATGCCAACTCCTATCTGCTAAGCAAAATCAAAAATCTGACTCGATCAAGATTTCTTTTTTTTAGGGTGTTTTTCAGCACTTTTTTTGCGGCGATCATAGACAGCTTTATATTCTGCTTCATTGCATTCTACGGCACGATGAAGAACGAAGATATTTTGGCCATCGTTTACGTTCAGATAGTTATAAAAGTGGCTTTCGCCTTTTTTAATGTGTTGCCCGCCTATGGGGCCAGGAAATTATTCAGGCATTATGCGGTTGGAACTCAAGCGGCATGACGTCGAGGGGATGGGCGTTAGCCCAATCCCCTACGTACTCGGCACTCACTACAACGCTAGCTTGCTTTTCAAACTGTCCATCACCTTTTCTCCGTTCTTCAAGAACTGCTCCCGGCCGTTCGCGCGAAGGCTACAGGCGTCGCAACTGCCGCATCCGTGTCCCTTGATCCCGTTGTAGCAGGTCAGTGTTTCTTGATGGACCAGTTCCAGCTGGTTGTGATAATCGGCCAGCGCCCAGGTTTCTGCCTTGGTCAGCCACATCAGGGGTGTTTCGATGCGCAGTTTATAGTCCATGCCCAGCTCAACGGCCCTGTTCATAGCCTTGATGAACCCGTCACGGCAGTCTGGGTAGCCGGAGAAATCCGTTTCGCAGACACCTGTGATGACGGCCTGGGCGCCTACCTGATAAGCGTAGATGGACGCCAGTGTCAAAAACAGAATGTTTCGGCCGGGAACGAAGGTGGTGGGTAGGCCGTGAGGGGCACTGTTTGCTGGCGGGATGGGGATGTGGTCGCGGGTCAGGCTGCTGATGGCCAGGTCGTTGAGCAACGAGGTATCCAAGATTTTGTGTGCGGTGACGCGTAGTTTCTTGCAAAGCTGGCGAGCCACTTCGATCTCAGCGCGATGGCGCTGGCCGTAATCAAACGTTATGCAATGGATTTGTTCGTATCGCGGTAACGCATGAATGAGACAGGTGGTCGAATCTTGGCCGCCGCTGAAGACAATGACGGCTTTGGAGGTGAGTTCGTTCATCGGCTTGTCCCGATAGGGTTGAAGAAATGACCCTAGCTCGGAGGGTCAAAATCGTCCTGTAGGAAGTTTCTGAAAATACCCACTCCATATTCTGTATTTGAGTCCTCCTCTGCAGGCGATGCTGTTTGAAGCGAGGCCCCCGCGACGAAAGCCCTGACCAAAAGGACTTTTTTGCGGGGGCACGCTTGCAGGGGTCAACCTTCCCAGACCGTCGCAGGTCCGTTGACGTGGTAGTCGTAGAACCCCTGGAGTGTCCAGGTATCGCCCTTGCGTTCAAACGCGGCGCGCCAGGCGCCCTTGCCGCCGCCCGGGGTCAGTTGGGCCATGGTGTACCAGTAGTAGCGGTTGATCTTCTTGGTAGTGATCCGTCCCGCACGAATATCTTCCGTGATGACGTTCACCCTGGTTTGAGCGGCCTGCGAGAAGGTGGCGTACGCCATCTGGGCTTCAGCCAATGGGCTGTTGGTGACGGTGAACTTGTCCGGTGCCGGCGACGGGGCGGGCAAGGCCGTGGAGGGCTCGGCGGACGTTGTGCCTTCCACTTTGTGGCTTCGGGCCTGGGTCACGAGTTCGATGTCGAAGGGTTCGTAGTTGGCCAGTGTTCGGCTGAAGTTGGTGATGTCTTCCCCGGTGAGCAGTGTGACGTCGCGTTGTGCCTGGCCTTTGTTGGCGATGATGTAGGGCACTCGATTGTTGCGGATCTCGGTCAGCAGCCCGGGCTTGTGCCTACGCTGCTTTTCTTCGCGCAGGGCGGTGATCAGCTCGTTGTAGTATTGCGCCGAGTTCGTGTAGCTGTCCCGGGCCGACTGTGCTTCTGGATTATTGCCGGGCAATCGCGCCTGCACGTGGGCCTCCAGCCTGGCTTCCACGGCATTCAGCATCTCCCGGGTGTCGTTCGCGATCTTGTCCATGGCCGCTTTCTTCTTTCCGCCTTTGGAGGTGAACGTCATGAAGATGGCGCCGGTGATGTTGTCGGTGATGACCGTTGTATGGACCTGGATCCGGTCTTCGGTGAAGAAGATATTCTTGTGCGTCATTATCGTGTCGTAGATTTTTATTTTCTGGGCTTCGCTCAGGGTAACGCTGGAGACGTTGGTCTCGATGCTCTCGCAACTGAGCACGACGATGCTCCAGGTGTTCATCTTGTCCAGCAGGTCCCGCAGGCTGGCCCTGCGTTTGGCCAGATCACCCTGGCTGCGGGTCCAGTCGGTTATCTGGGTACGGTAAGCGTTGATGTCGGCGACACCGACGTCCGCCATGCTCTCGCGGAGTATGCGTTCGGCCAGCGCTTCGGGCATCGAGTCGAAAATGGCCTTTGCGGTGCTGACGGCTTCACGGGTGGGGTAGCGATTCATCACCAGTACGGCCTCCACCAAGGCGGCGCATGTACGCTGCTGCGGTGTTTCCGGCGGACGCCCGAACAGGCTCAGGAACGGGCCGCCGCCCCTGAGCCGATCGCGCTCCACCACGCGCCAGCGGTCATTTTCCCAAACGACCGTTCGCTGATTCGAGCGGTTGTCCGGCGCATAGATGATCCGTTCGCCGGCCTGGACCGCCGTTTTGTAATAGCCATCCCCCAGCATCAGGTAGCCCTGGCCATCAGCGCCCCTGTACCGGTGGCGCCCCTCGGCAATCAACCCGTGCCCGTCGAAGCCGTTGAGGCGGAAGGGTTCCAGCTCCGGATCCGGTAGCCGCGGCAGGGACGACAGCGTCGGGCGTGCCTGCCGACGGCGCCCGGCGCGGGCCATGATCAGGTCCTGGCCGGCTTCGGCGATGACCTCGCCCAGCCCCGCGATAAAGTCAGTGGTCCATTGGTGAACGCTACCGCCTTCGTCATCGATGGCCGACACCGCGGCACCGCCCACCATGGTTGGCAGGATCGCGCGACCCAACAGACCGCCGAGCCGTCCCACCGGGAACATCGACATGGCGCCGGTCAGCAGCATGACGGCGTTCCGACGCCCTTGCTGTGCAAACGCGCTGTCGCGCTCGGCATTGCTCACCGTCAGCATCTGCGTGGTCTTGATCGCGTGGGTGATCTGCGTTTCGTGCAGCACCTTGAACAGGTCGGCCTCCACCGTGGGGGCGGCGATTTTCTTCGCGAAGTCATTCTGTGCCCGGTCCTTCGTCCAGGCGAAGACAGAGCGCGTGACGGTCTTGATTTTTTGCTCGAACGTCAGGTTTTCCGACAGCGGCACCAGGCTGGCAAGCTGCTCGGCCTGTTCCAGTAACGGCAACTGCGCAATCAGCCAGCGGGTCATCTGCGGTGTGGCGGTGAGGGTCTGCACCACGCTCGCTTCCAGCGTCCGGCTGCTCGCCGCGTCGACGTCCCTGAACACCTTGCCGTCGGGAGCGCCCGGTGTGTAGAGCGTCAGCGAAGGGCGACTGGCGAGTGACTTGACCCCGAACGCCAGCACGTCTTTCAAGACGCTGTCGCCCCACTGCAGTTGACGAACCACCGCCTCATGCCCGCCGACCTTGCCACGGCCTTTCGCCGTGGGGCTGTCCAGCGCCGCCAGCACCAATTTGAGCCCGGTATTGTCGCGGTCATGCCGCAGGTCGCCGGAAATGTGTGCCGCCCACACCTGTGCGCGCATCTGCTGCGCTTTCAGGGCCATCCAGGGCGCTTGGCTCTGCCAGGCGGCCACTTGCACTTCGGTCGGCAGGCGGGCGCCCACATTGGCCCTTTCGATGACCTCGACAATCTGCGCGAAGCTCAGCGGCCCATCCACGGTGGTGTGAGGCGCATTGCGTTCTTCCAGCGTCAGGTTGGACATTGCCCATTGCGTCAAGGAGCGACGATCATCGACGACGCCCCTGACACTGCCTTGGGATACTCCGGACCCAAACGGTGAGCCGCCGGTCGGGGCGTGGGGGTCGATCACCTCTTTGCGGATGCTCAGCGACACGTCGTCGGGGTCGACCGGCGAGTATTTCTCGCGAATGAAACCGGCCAGCAGGGCGCGGGTGCGGGCGCGAAGGGCATCCGGAGTGGCCAGTGCCACCGGGTCTGGCGCGGGCGGTTTGTCCGCCAGGGTGGTTTGCACGGCTTGGGTCGCTTCCCACCACGCCAGGCGATCGCCGCCGGTGACGTGAGGGTTGCCGTGCAACCAGTCGTCGAGCTTGTTCAGCCCCAGCCGCAATTCGCGTTCGTCCATGGCCGCGGCCAGGTCCAGCCGATTGCCCAGTTGCGCGGCGGCGTCCAGCCTGCCCAACCAGGTGCCGATCTCCTGTGTTTGTTCCGGGCCGCCGAGGAACACGCTGGCGACGGCGCTCTTTTGCTCCGTCCGCAGTTCGCTGACCAGGCGGGCCAGGAAATTTTCGGTGATGGGGGCCATTTCGATCTCGTCTCCGGGGTTGCCGTCTTCCTTCAGGCTGGCCTTGAGCGCCGCCAGGTCGTCGTGGATGTGCAGCGGCTCGCCGGGACGGTACAGCAGCGCGCCGCCCGACTCGTTGGGGTCTGCATGTTGGGTCAGCACCACGGCCATGGGCACCGGCACGCTGACCGCCCACCCGGACGGGATCACGCTCAGACTGTGGACGCCGGGACGTTGGTGTTCCGGCATCCGTGCCCGCGACGCTGCGTCCGGTGCCGGCAGCGTGCGCTCCGTCAACGCCTTGTGCATCGAGGGGCGCAGTGTTGCGTCCAGCTGGTGCAGGTCTGCCTGGGCCCTGAGTTGCAGGGCCAGCTCGGTGGCCAGCCATTGGCTGATGCTCAGGCCCTGGCTGAAATCGGCGGAGCTGGCCCAGAAGTCGTCCAAGGCCTGGGTCAGCAGTTGAATGCACGACGCCGGGGGTAGGCTGATCAGGTGCTTGAGGTTGGCCAGGGCTTGGGAGGTGGGCCGGGTGTGATGCTGATCGATGACGAGTTCGATGTCGCTGGCTTCGTCGAAGAATGCGCGCGTATCCAAGCGCCCGGCGATCGCCCGCTCGAACAGCGTATCGAGGCGGACCGTGGTCTTGATCCCGTCCTGCTGCCGGCAGACGAACAGGTCCTGGGCGGTGAGGTGGTCGGACAGGTCGGGGAGGACGCGGCGCAGCCCGTCATTCAGGTGCCGGGCCAGCACTGTCGAGGAACGTGGCATGGCGCCGTTCAGGCGAATCATCCGCTGCTGCGAGGCCTCCAGCAGGTTTATCAGCGGGGCGCTCGGGTCTGTCGGGCTATCGGCCCGCGAGGGGGTGGTGTCCAGCATGTTGTTCTTCCTGGGAAAGTGTTCGGAAGAACAACCTATTGAAGCGCGGAGAGCGCCGGGCGGTAGATAGATACCGCCCGGCGCGGCGCCAGGCAAGCTAGCAAGGGCTGATCATTCCCACGCGGAGCGTGGGAGTGATCAACGCAGGGCTTACTGGACTTTTGCCAGGTCTCCTTTCAGCGCGACCCCGGCCATGATTGCGCCGGCGTGGCATTCGTAGGTGGTCGGGTCCTTGCGTTCGTTGCTCTTGTAGAAGCTGACGATGTTGGTCACGGCGTTGGCGCCAGCGTTCTTGGCCGCCTGGTGCAGGCTGATCAGGGCCGATTGCAGGACCCATTCGCACGCCACTTCGTCGGACTTGTTGAAGGCGTTGGTCTTCTTGTTGGTCACGGCACCGGGGCTGATCACGGTGACGTTGCCGGCCGGCTTGTTACCCGCCAGGTAGAACTTCACGCTGCCGTCGATCTTGCCGGTGCGGATGGCTTCGGCGACAACCTTGTCGAACGGCAGGAACAACGCGGTATCACGGGCCTGGCTGATGGCCGGCAGGGTGCTGAGCAACAGGGCGGCGGTAACGGCGATTTTCTTCAGCGACATCATGGTCTCCTTGACGGGGGTAACGGGAAGTTGAATCCGATTCAGCGCCAGCGGCGGAAAATCAGCGAAGTATTGACCCCGCCAAAGGCGAAGTTGTTGTTCATCACGTATTCATGGCTCATCGGCCGGAACGCGTCGCGCAGATAATCAAGCTTGCCGCATTCGGGATCAACCTCGTCGAGGTTGAAGGTGTGTACGTAGAGGTCGCGGTTGAGCATTTCGATGCTGAACCACGATTCCAGCGCGCCGCAGGCGCCCAGGGTGTGGCCGAGGAAGCTTTTCTGCGAGCTGATGGGCATGCGTTCGCCAAACAGGCTGCTGGTGGCCAGGGTTTCGGCGATGTCGCCCTGTTCGGTCGCGGTGCCGTGACCGTTGACGTAGCCGATGGCAGCAGGCGCCAGGCCCGCGTCTTCCAGGGCCAGTTCCATGGCCCGGCGCATGGTGCTCAGTTCGGGACGGGTGGCGTGCTGGCCGTCGGCGTTGCTGCCGAAGCCGACGATCTCGGCGTGGATCCGCGCGCCCCGGGCCAAGGCGTGCTCCAGTTCTTCGAGCACCAGCATGCCGGCGCCTTCGCCGATCACCAAACCATCGCGGCCCTTGTCGTAGGGGCGCGGGCTGGTTTGCGGCGCGTCGTTTTTCAGGCTGGTGGCGTAGAGCGCGTCGAAGACCATCGCTTCGGTCGGGCACAGTTCTTCGGCGCCGCCGGCGAGCATCAGTGGCAGGCGTCCGAACTTGATCGCCTCATAGGCATAGCCGATGCCATGGCTGCCACTGGTGCAGGCACTGGACGTGGGGATCAGGCGCCCGGTCAGGCCGAAGAAAATGCTGATGTTGGCCGCCGTGGTGTGGGGCATCATCCGCACGTAGGAGTTGGCATTCAGGCCTTCGGCCACGCTGTTGAGCAGCATGTTGCCAAACGCCTTGATCTCGTCGGTGCTGCCGGTGGACGAGCCGCAGGACACGCCCATGCGCCCGTCCTTGATCGACTCGTCGCCCAACAGGCCCGCATCGGCCAGGGCCTGTTCCGCCGCGGCCACCGCCAGGCGTGAAACCCGGCCCATGCTGCGCAGTTGCTTGCGCGTCCAGTGGGCCGGGACCTGGAAGTCGTCGATCGGCCCGGCCAGGCGGGTGTTCAGTTCGGTGAAGCGGTCCCACTCTTCCATGTGCCGGATGCCGCTGCGGTTGGCGGCGAAGTTGGCGGCGATGGTTTCCCAATCGCTGCCCACGGAGGTGATGCCGGCCATGCCGGTGACAACGACGCGCTTCATCAGCACAAGCCTCCGTTGACGGCCAGGACCTGCCGGGTGATGTAGCCGGCTTCGGCGGACATCAGGAAATTCACCGCGCCAGCCACTTCTTCCGGGGTGCCCATGCGCTGGGCGGGGATCATCTTCATCAGTTCTTCCACGGGTACGTTTTCATCGAGCATGGCCGTGTCGATCAGCCCGGGCGCGACGCAATTGACGGTGATCTTGCGCTTGGCCAGTTCGATTGCCAACGCCTTGGCCGCGCCGATCAAGCCGGCCTTGGAGGCGCTGTAGTTGACCTGGCCGCGATTGCCGATCAGCCCCGATACCGAGGTCATGCACACGATCCGCCCGGCAGCGCGCCGACGGATCATCGGCATCATCACCGGGTGCAGCACATTGTAGAAACCGTCGAGGTTGGTGCGCATCACCGTGTCCCAGTCGTCTTCGCTCAGGGCCGGGAAGGCGCCGTCGCGGGTCAGCCCGGCGTTGAGCACCACGCCGTAGTAGGCGCCGTGGGCCTCGACATCGGCCTCCAGGATGGCCTTGCAGGCGGCGCGGTCGCTGACGTCGAATTGCAGCACCCGCGCCTGGCGGCCCAGTGCCTGGATGTCGGCCTGGACGGCTTCGGCCTCGGCGCGGCCGCTGCGGCAATGCAGCACGATGTCGTGCCCGGCCTGGGCCAGGCGCAGGGCGATGGCGCGGCCGATGCCACGGCTGGAGCCGGTGACCAGTACGGATTCAGTCATGGCAGGTTTCCTGTTGCGGACGGTTCGTTGAGGTAATGGGCGGCCTGGGGTGGGCGGAACACGTTCAAGCGGGCGGTGGCATGGATGCCGGGCGCATGGATATGGCATTCGAACACGCCCATGCCGTTGTCGTCTTCCAGCGAGCGCACACCGTGGATGGCCAACTCGGTGCCGACTGGAAAGTGCTCGACGTTGCACTCGAACTTGCGGGTGCCGAGCAGGAAGCCCAGCGCCACGGCATCGCCGCGCTGGCGCGCATGGCAGCCGGCAAACGCGGCCACGCTCTGGGCCATCAGTTCGATGCCGACCCAGGCCGGCAAGGCGCCGTCGTCGCGACTGAACAGGCCGCCAGGCTTGACCAGGGTACGGGTATGGATCTGCTCGTCATCGAAGGCGACGACCCGGTCGATCAGGATCATGTCGCCGGCGTGGGGCAGCAGTTCGGCGAGCGGCCAGTCAATCATGGGGCGTCTCCGATAATCAGGCTGACGTTGTTGCCACCGAAGGCGAATGAGTTGCTCATCAGGCGGCGCGGGAAAGTCGGGTTGAGGCGGCTGTCGGCCTGGGTCAGGTCCAGCGCCGGCAGCTCGGGATCGGCCTGGCCGTCCCAGACGTGCGGTGGCAGGGCCTGGGCGGTGTTGTCGGCGCTCAGGGCCAGCCAGCAGAACGCCGCTTCCAGGGCCCCGGCGGCGCCGAGGGTGTGGCCGGTCAGGGGCTTGGTGGACGAGCAGGGCACGCCTGCCGGAAACAGCCCGGCCACGGCCTGGCTCTCCATGGCGTCGTTGTGTTGGGTGGCGGTGCCGTGCAGGTTCAGATAGTCGATCTGGCCGGCGTCGAGGCCGGCGCTGCGCAGGGCTTTTTCCATGGCCTGGCGGGCACCGCGGCCGCTGGGCTCCGGGGCGGAAATATGGTGGGCATCGGAACTGGCGCCATCGCCCAGCAGGGCAATCGAGGGGCCAGCGCCGGGCGTCCTGCTCATCAGGAACAGCACTGCCGCTTCGCCAATGTTGATGCCGCTGCGGTTCACCGAAAACGGATTGCAGCGCTCGCTCGACACCGCTTCGAGCGCCGAAAAGCCGTTGAGGGTCAGCTTGCACAAGCTGTCGACCCCGCCGCAGATCACCGCATCGCACAGGCCCAGGTCCAGCAGGCGGCGCGCGCTCATCAAGGCGCGAGCGCTGGAGGTGCAAGCGGTGGAAATCACGTAGGACGGACCGCCCAGGTCGAGCCAGTCGGACAGGAAATTGGCCGGCGCGCTGAGTTCCTGTTGCTGGTAGTCGTAGCCCTCTGGAAAGCGCTGCTCGCGCAGGTAATGGGCGATGCCCTGGCTGGCTTCGTCGATGCCCGAGGTGCTGGTGCCCAGCACAATGCCGATGCGCGCGCGACCGTAGGCCTCGATGGCCCGGTCGATGTCAGGGCGGATCTGCAAGCCAGCTTCCAGCAGCAGCTGATTGTTGCGGCTGTTTTGCGCGGCCAGTGCCGGGGGGATGGCCGCGAGCTCGCCCGTCACCGCGGCGACCGGCAATGCCCGTTCAGCGACCCAGCCGGCTTCGACGCGCACGCCCGAGCAGTCGCCGGCAAACAGGTTGCGCGCCACGGTGCGCTTGTCGCGGCCCAGGGCGCAGATCACGCCCAGGGCATTCAAATAGGCGGTCATGGCGCGTTCTCGGTCAACGGTGTGATGCGGTAGTGCAGGCCTTGGGGCAGGCTCAGGTCAAAAGCCTGCGGCTGCTGGTAGCGCACCTGCCAGCGAGGGTCGAGGCTGCGTTGCGCTCCCTGCTGCCGGGCGCTCGGGTAGTTGCCGGCCAACTCGGCGGCAGGCGTCAGGGCGAACAACAGGGCGGCGAACAGCTCGCGGGCCTCGGCGTTGGGCGGCAGCAGGCCGTCGGCTTGCCACGCGCCATCGACCAGGCGCTGACGGGCCACCGGAATGCCCAGCGGGTCCATCATCGACCATCGAATGCCGGTGCTTTCGCGCTGGATCACCAGCAACCAGTCCAGGCGTTGCCCGGCCAGTTGCCGTTCGATGTGCAATTGCATCGGGAGGGCCAGGGTTGGCGTCTGCTCGGGCAGCGGCACACGGCTGGCGCAGGCGCCGAGCAACAGCAGGCAGCCGACCAGCAGGGCGTTGCGAAAGGCGGTGCGGATCATTCGCCGGCCCCTTCGAGCGGCTTGCGGGCTACCACGTTGACTAGGGTTTCCTCACGTTCGCCGAACGGCTTGGGGCGGCGCAGGCCAAAGCGCTCCAGCAGGCCGAAGTCCTTGGCGCGACTCCACCACAGGTACGGGTAGGAGACGTTGGCTGGCTCGAACTGGAAACCCTGGTGGCGGATCATGTCCAGGTATTGCGCGGCGCTTTTCTGCACGTGCATGGGGTGCCGGAACAACCAGCGGATCACCCAGGTGTCGATGTAGGCTTCGGTGGATTCGGCGAACATCAGGTAGCCGCCGGGCTTGAGCACCCGATGGAACTCGGCGAGGGCCTTTTCCTGTTCCACCAGGTGGTGGAAGGTCTGGTGGCAGAACAGCAGGTCGACGCTGGCATCCGGCACCGCCAGTTGCGCGCAGTCGCTGCCGATCAGCTCCACGGCCATGCCCTGGCGCGCGGCTTCCTCGGCACTCAGTGCTAGGCTGTGGGGGTCGGCGTCGACGCCGATCAGGCGCTGCGGTGCGAACGCCTGGCGCAGGTACTGGAACGACTTGCCCTGGCCGCAGCCGGCGTCCAACAGCACCGGGGCGGTTGGCAGCGGACTGTTGAACAGGCCGCGCAGGTCATTGATCGCCACCCGCAGCACGTGGTGTTGCCAGGTGTGGCTGCGCAGGAACCAGAACCCGAAGCGGGTCTCTTCTACGTAGTTGTCGCTCAGGTAGTTCATGGTGTCGGGCTCGCGCAGATGTCCGAGAGCATGCGCAGGCGGCGCTTGGGCTCGCTGACGAACGGGTTGCGCTCATCCCAGGCGTAGCCGGCCAGGATCGAGCTGATCATGCGGCGAATGTCGGCCGAGCCTTCGGTGTAGAAAATCACGTCCTGGAAGGTGCCGGCGTACCAGCCCTCGACATAGCAGCGGAAGGTGTCGACGCCGCGCTTGAGGGGCTCGGCGAATTCGCCTTGCCAGTCCACGGTTTCGCCTTGCAACTGGCGATGCAGCACGTCGGCGGCCATGCTCGCCGAACGCATGGCGATGGTCACCCCTGAGGAAAACACCGGGTCGAGGAACTCCGCCGCGTTGCCCAGCAGGGCGAAGCCCGGGCCATGCAGGGCTTTGACATTGGCCGAGTAACCGCCGATGGTCCGCGCCGGGGTGTCCCACACCGCGTTGCGCAACACGCCGGCCAGGCTCGGGGTTTCGTCGATGAAACCGCGCAGGCAGGCATCGAGGTCGTCGGTGCGGCCGGCGAAATGCTCCGCGGCCGCCACCACGCCCACCGAGCAGCGTCCGTCGCTGAACGGAATGGTCCAGAACCACACGTCGCGCTGGGTGGGGTGGGTGGTGATCAGGATTTTTTCCCGGTCGAACGTCGGCGCGTCGATGCGATCCTCGATGTGAGTGAACACCGCTTGGCGCACCGGGAAGTTCGACGGCGCTTCCAGGTCCAGCAGACGTGGCAGGACCCGACCGTAGCCACTGGCATCGAGGACGAAATCGGCCTGCACCCGGTACTCGCTGCCGTCTTCGCGCTGCACCGCCAGTTGTGGCCGGTCGAGGCTGAAATCGGCCTGGGTGATGGCTTGGCCATAGCGGATCTCCACGCCTTGCAGCGCGGCCTGGTCGGCCAGCAACTTGTCGAAGTCGGCGCGTTGCACCTGGAAGGTCGTGGGTTTGCCGGCGCTGAACGTGTCACCGAAATCGAAGGCGCTGTAGCGCTCGCCCCAGGCGAATGCCGCGCCATTCTTGCGCTGGAACCCGGCGGCATTGACCGCCTCGAGCATGCCGGCTTCCTCGACGAAATCCAGGCAGTGGGACAGCAGGCTCTCGCCAATGGAGAAGCGTGGGAAATGCTGGCGCTCGATGACCAGCACGTCGTGGCCCTTGCGCTTGAGCAAGGCGCTGGCGATGGCGCCGGAAGGGCCTGCGCCGATGATGACGACCTGTCGACGTTCCATTTCAACTGTTGGCACGGGGGCTCCTGGCCGGGGCGGCAATCAAGGGTAGACGGTGGAAGCCGGCGACGGCCGGCAGCAATGTCGCGATCAGCCCCATCAGCATCAGCGTGAAGTACAACGCCGGGCTGATGAGCTGTTGTTGCAAGAGCAGGTTGAGGAACACGATTTCACTCAAGCCGCGGATATTCAGCAAGACGCTTTCACGCCAGCGACTGGCACCGGCGAACGACGCGCCGGCCCATCCCAGCCCCAGCCAGTTGCCCAACAGTTTGCTGGCAATCGGCAACAGCAGCAACGCCGCCAGTTGCAGGGCGCCGAGGCTGTCGAGGACGCTGTGGACGTTGATCTGGACGATGCCGAACGTAAGGATCAGCGGGATGGCCAGGTAGGTCTGCAAGCCCTGCATCCAGGCCGCGTTGAGCGGCAGCACCAGCGGCACCTTGAGCGCGGCCATGCACAGCAGGTAGCCGATGCCGACGATCAGCGCGTTGAGCCGGTAATGCTCAGCCACCACCAACAGCGCGAAGAACAGGCCGCTGTGCAGCAACGGCTGGCGCAAGCCCAGCAGGCGCAACACCAGCGGCAGGCAGGCACCGGCCAGAGGCAGCAACAGGCTGCCCAAGTGCAGGCTACCCTGGGCCAGGCCGAACAGGCTCCAGCAGGCCAGGTCGATGAGGATCGCCGTTTGCACCAGCCGCCGGGTAGCGGCAGGCGGGTAGTCGATGTGGCGCAGGTACAGGTACAGCACGGGGATCGCGGTAATTGCGAACAGCAGGCCCACGGCCAGGGAGCTGATCCAGGGTTGTGCTGGCAATAGCCAGAGCGCCGTCGCCAGGCCGCAGGCAAACGGCACGGCGAAGCTCGGCAGGGCGATCTTCACGCTCTGACGGTCCAGGCGCAGGTCGATCACGTCGCTGAGGATGTGCCCCAGCAACACGGCAAACGCGAGGCTGTAGAGGTTCTTCAGCCACAACGGCGACACCAGTTGTGCGCCGCTGAGTTGCCAGCCGGGCTCGACCCAGAAATACATCAGCAACGGCAGGCCAAGGCTTGCCAGCAGCAACTGGCTGACGATCGGGATCAGCCCGAACCGCCGGCCCAGGCGCGTGGCGGCGGCAAACAAACCCAGGGCCATGAGCCAGAACAGCAGGATCATCATGACGCGGGCTCCAGGACGGCATTGTGGGCCCGGTGCCCGGCCCATGGCGCGAGCATGAAGCTGAAGGCCAGCCCCAGGCTTACCGCCAGGCCGAAGTTGCTCACCGCCGGGGTGCTGGACAGCGCCAGCAGCCCGAACGACAGCCAGGTGGTGACCGCCGCCAGCAGGGTGCCCAGCAGGCTCACGGCGGCGCCACCGATCTGTTCGCGCATCAGGATCGCGTAGTCGACGCCGATGGCCGTCACCAGCAACAGGCCGAACAGGCTGAACAGGGTCAGCGGCTGCCCCAGCCAGCCGAGGCTCGCCAGGCTGCACAACGCCGCCAACAGCGGCAGGGCGACGATGCGCAAGGCTGCGCCAAGGCCGAAGGGCCAGATCAGTACCAGCACGATCAGCGCGCAGGAGGCCAGTTTCAGCTCGGCGGCGCTGATCTGCGTGGCGGCAAAGACCCTATTCAGGTCGTCCAGGCGATCCACCAGTTGCACGCCGGGCAGGTCCACGGCCTGTACCCGCAACAGCGCGGCGTCGTTCAAGCCTTGCAGGCTGATCATGGCCGCCACGCCCTGGGCGGTCGGGCCGAGCCAGAGGGTGCGGTACGGCTCGGCCAACGGTCCGGTCAGCGCGGCGTCGATGTCTTGCACTGGCAGCGCCTGCAATTGCGCCAGCTCCGCCTGCAGTGCCGCGACCGGCACGCCGAGGTCCAGCAACGGTTGCCAGAACGCCGGCAGCCGGGCCAGGGCCTCGCGGACTCTCTGCTGTTCGGCCGGCGGGCTGACCAGTTGGTTGAGCGACAGGTAGCCCTGGAGTTTTTCCAGGCCGACGAGCTGGTCCAGCCGTTCGTTGAGGGCGGTCTGGCGCTCCAGCAACTGGGCCTGGTTGTCGGCGCGAATCAGGAAGAACTGGCTGGTGGGTTGGAACCCGGTGATGCGCGCCACCTCGCGGGCCTCGTCAGTGAGGTGCTGGGGCGTACCGATCCACTGGCGAATGTCGTTTTTCGTCGACAGGTGCCAGAGGCCGCCGGCACAAAAGACCAGCAGCAGCCCCAGCAGAATGGGCGTGGCTACCCGCGCCAGCAAGGCTTCGCGGGCCTGGAGCAGGCACTCGCACAGCCGCAGCGGCCATTGGGCGGGGCGCAGGTCGGCGCCCTTGAGCAGCGCGGGCAGCAGGCACACCGCGCTCAAGTAGGCACCGAGCAGCCCGGCGGCGGAAAACAGGGCGATCTGGGTCAGGGCCGGGAACGGTGTCCAGGCCAGGGCCAGGTAGCCGATGCAGGTGGTGATCAGGCTCAGGCTCAACCCTGGCAGGGTCAGGCGCAGGGCCGGCCAACTGCGCCATGGCTTGAGGCTCCAGCTCTTGGACAGGTAGTGCAGCGGGTAGTCGACCGCCACGCCGATCAAGCTGGAACCCAGCACCAGGGTCATGACGTGCATGCGGCCGAACAGCGCCACGCACGCCACGGTGCCGAACAGCATGCCGACCAGCACCGGCACGAACGCCAGCCACACCCGCAGGCGTCCGAAGGCGAGCAACAGCAGCAACAGGATGCCCACCGTGGCGCCACCACCGACCCAGGTGATTTCCCGGGAGGCCTGTTGCTGGCCGGCGGCGGCATACAGCAGGCCGCTGGCCGCCAGCAGTTGGCCCTGGGCCTGGGTCGCCTGATCGCGGCTGCGTTGCAGCAGGTCGGCCACTTGCAACGGCAGGTTCATGTCGAAGGCGTTGCCGCGGGTGCGGGCCCGCAGCATCACCCAGCTTTTGCCGTCGGCATCGGCGACCAGCGCGCCGCTGCCCACGTCCAGTTGGATGGCGCCGCGCTGGGGTTGGCTGTTCTGGATACGGCCGGTCAGGCCCAGCCAATCGTCCTGGCTGGGCACCAGGCTGAAGCCGCTGAACGGGTCGAACAACGCCTGCACCCGTTGCTGGATGAACGCCTGGGGTTGGTCGATCAGTTGCTGCCGGTCCGCCGTCGACAGCATCGCCAGGCGTCCGTCCAGCAACTGTGTGCGCAGCGCAGGCAGGTCGGCCTGTAACGTCCACTGGACCTTGTCGAACAGGCCGCTGGCCTGCCACTGCTGGCCGAGCGCTTGCGCCAGGGCGATGGCGTGCGGGCGGTCAGCGTGACCGACCAGCACCAGCACTTCGCGGTTCAGCGGTTCTTGCATGCGTTGCTCGGCGACGAGCTCCAAGGCATCGGGCGAAACGCCCGGCACCAGTTCCATCAGGTTGGCCGACAGCGGCGCGCCGTGGCGCCATTGCCAACCGGCAAGCGCCAGCACCGCCAGCAGCAGGATCAGGAACAGCCTTGGAAGCCTGCGTTCACTTCGCAAAGTCATGTTGCTCCGCTTCGCTCAAGGGTTGCGTGGCGACGCTGTCCTGCATGCGCAGCACCGTGCGGTCGCCCTGGGTCTCCATCAGCTCGATGCGCTGTACCAGTTCGCCGCCTTCGATGTTGATCTGGTTGAACACCTGCTTGAGCAACACCGAACGCGGGGTCAGGGTGAGCTTCCATTGCTGCGGCTCGCCCGCCAGGCTCAGTTCGAAATCCCGTAGCAGGCCACTGCTGTCGCCCTGCAGGACCGCCAGGAACAGCCGGTTCTGTTCGGCGCCAGCGCTCTTGTTTGGCAGCATTTGCCAGGCATTGCCGTCTCGTCGGGCGATGCCTTGGGCGGTGATGCGGTAGTCCTGTTGCAGCGGGGTTTGCAGCAGCCAGAGCAGGCCGTGGTTTTTCGCCAGGACGAAGCGGCCCTTGCTGATCAGCGGCTGGGGCAGGGCGCGCAGGTGTTTTTCCTGGATGAACGGGCCGTGGATCACCTCCGGGCGGGCCAGTTGCTCGCTCAACTGTTGCAGGTCGAACGCCTGGGCCAAAGGCGACAGGCAGCACAGCAACAACCAGGTGCACAGGCGTTTCATGGCAGCATCCTTTCAACGGCTTCGACGAAGACCCGCGGCGAGGCCAGCAGCATTTCACGGCTGGCGATCTCCACCGCCACCTGCACCGAACTGGCCCGCGTCAGGCGTTCGCCGGTGCTGGCGTCGCTGATCAGGTAATTGATCTTCAGACGGTTTTCCCATTCCACCAGGCTGGCGCGTACGGTCAGCGTCTGGCCGAACACCGCGCTGCGCATGTAGCGCAGTTGCAGGTCGATCACCGGCCACGCGTGGCCGGATTCGAGCATGTCGTTGTAGTTGTGGCCGATCTGGTCGAGCAAGGCGCAGCGGGCCACTTCCAGGTATTTGACATAATGGCCGTGCCAGACCACGTTCATCGAGTCGACGTCGAAAAACGGCACGACGACCTGTGTCTCTACGTGCAACACACCCTGACTACGCATGCAGCCTCCAGTGTTGCTCGGCGATGCGTTGCAGGCACAGGCGCAGTTCGCCTTCCAGGGCACGGTCTTCGATCACCGGGGCGAAATCCTCGGCCAGTTCGGCGTGCATGGCGGCCAGGGCCGGCGGCAGCGGTCGTGCGTCTTCGGCACGGCTGCGCAGCCACACGCCCTGGTGGGCCGCCAGCAGCGTGGCGGCGGCGACCTGTTCGGTCAGTTCCAGTACCCGGATCGCGTCCCGGGCGGCGATGGTGCCCATGCTCACCTTGTCCTGGTTGTGGCATTCGGTGGAGCGCGAGAACACGCTGGCCGGCAGGGTGTTCTTCAAGGCTTCGGCGGTCCAGGCGCTGGTGCCGATCTGCACAGCCTTGAAGCCATGGTTGAGCATCGCCCGGTCGGCGCTGGCGCCCGACAGGTTGCTCGGCAGGCCATGGTTGTAGCGCTCGTCCACCAGCAGGGCGAGTTGCCGGTCGAGCAGGTCGGCGACGTTGGCCACCAGGTTCTTCAGGCTGTCCATGGCGAAGGCAATGTGACCGCCGTAGAAATGCCCGCCGTGCAGCACCCGTTCGGCTTCGGCGTCGATGATCGGGTTGTCGTTGGCGCTGTTGAGTTCGGTCTCGATGAACGCGCGCAGCCAGTTCAGACTGTCGGCCAGCACGCCGAGCACGTGGGGCGCGCAGCGCAGGGAGTAGCGGTCTTGCAGGCGATGTAGCGGCGCGGTCGGTGCGTCGATCGCCAGGTCCTGGCGCAGCCACGCGGCGACCTGCATCTGCCCCGGGTGCGGCTTGGCGGCGAACAGGCGTTCGTCGAAGTGCTCCGGGTTGCCTTGCAGGGCGACGACGTTCAACGCGGTGATGCGGGTGGCCAGTTGCAACAGGTAATCGGCCCGGGCGAAAGCCAGGCACGCCAGCCCGGTCATCACGGCGGTGCCGTTCATCAACGCCAGGGCTTCCTTGGGGCGCAACACCAGTGGGGTCCAGCCCAGTTCGCGGTGCACATCGGCGGCCTGCCGACGTTCGCCCCGGAACATCACCTCGCGTTCGCCGGAGAGCGTCGCTGCCACGTAGGACAGTGGCGTGAGGTCGCCGCTGGCACCGACCGAGCCCTCTTCCGGAATCAGCGGCAGGATGTCGTGTTCGAGAAAGGCCTGGAGGCGCTCCAGCAATTCGATCCGCACCCCGGACACACCGTGGCACAGCGACTGCAAGCGTGCGGCCAGCACCGCGCGGGTGGCCTGGGCGTCCAGCAGCTTGCCCAGGCCGCAGCCGTGGAACGTGTAGAGGTGACGCGGCAGGGCCTCGACATGGTGCAGCGGCACCGCCACTACGCAGGAATCGCCGTAGCCGGTGGTCACGCCATAAATCACGCCTTCCTTGTCCAGCAGGGAGTCGAGGAACTGCGCGCCCTTGGCGATGCGCTGGCGGAATGCCGGGTCGTCCTGCAACTGCGTCGGCGCCTGACGGTTGGCCAGGGCCAGCACCTCTTCGATGCGCAAGGGGCGTTCGCCAAAGATTACCGGCTCAAGAGTGGGCATCGTCATCGGTCTTCCAGAAAGGGTAAAAGTTGAACCACTGTTGGGGCCCCTGGAGGCAGAATTGCGCCAGGCGCTCGGCGTAGCGGCCGGCCCAGTGGGCGATCACTTGCTCGCGTTCGCTGCGTTTCCACACCACGGCTTCGGCAAAAGGCTCGAGGGTGACGCGGTAGCGCCCCTCGTGCTTGAGGCACATCAGCAGGTTGACCGGGCATTTGAGCAGGCCGGCCATCAGCCACGGTCCCTGGGGAAAGGCGGCCGGGTGGCCCATGAAGTCCACGGTCACGCTGCGTCCGCCGTGCAGGGGCACGCGGTCGCCGGCAATCGCCAGCCACTCGCCGCGCTCCAGGCGCTCGCTCAGTTGCAGCATCACGGCCGGGTCCAGCTCGCTGACCTGGATCAGGCGCAGGTGCGTGGCGCCGGCTTCGCCCAGCAAGCGGTTGAATTGCTCGGCGTGCTTGGTGTGCACCAGCACGTTCATGGTGACCTTCTCGCCCAGCTCGGCCAGGGCCCGGCACATTTCCAGGTTGCCCAGGTGCGCGCCCACCAGCATCTGCCCACGGGCGTCACGCAGGTGATTGCGCAGCAGCGCGGTGTCGACGATCTCGATCTGCTCGATGCTCAGCTTGCCGTTCCAGACATCGAGCTTGTCGAGCAGGGAGTCGGCGAACGCCATGAACTGCCCGAACACCCGCCGGCGGGTCGGACGCAGTTCGGGACGCGCGCTCCATTCGGCCAGGCGTTGCTGGTATTGCCAGGCGGCCTGGCGAGCGCTGCGGCCGAAAATGAAGAAGTACAGCACGATGCCGTAGAGCACCGGCGTCAGCAGGCGCCGGCCCAGGACCTTGGCGGCGAACGCGGTGAGTTTCATCAGCCAGAAGCTGCCGCGCTCCTGGCGGTCGGCCCAGTGTTGTTTGTCCGCGTCGAGGCTCATGCCCGCCACCGTCGCCAGAGAATCAGCGGCAGGCGCACCAGCATGCCGAAGAACAACCGGGTGTGCATGCTGGAGATCAGCACGTTGTCGTGGAACAGGCGAAAGTGCGAGACACCGTCCTGGGGGTAATGCACCCGGGTGTGCAGCCAGCGCATCGGTTGGTTGCGCCAGGCCAGGCGCACCAGGATGTCCGAATCGAAATCCATGCGCTTGCCGATGTTGGCCGAGCCGATCAGCGCCAGCGTCGGGGGCAGCGGGTAGACCCGGAAGCCGCACATGGAGTCGCGGATTTGCAGGGACAGGCTGTTGATCCAGACCATCACGTGGGTCAGGTAGCGTGCGTACAGCCGGCCTTTCGGCACGCTGGCATCGTAGTGCGGGTAACCGCAGATCAGGGCGTCGGGGTAGGCGCGGGACTGTTCGATGAAGGTGTTCACGTCGCCGAGGTCGTGCTGCCCGTCGGCATCCACCTGCAAGGCGTGGGTGAAGCCCAGGCGTGATGCTTCCCGCAGCCCGGTCATGACGGCGCCGCCCTTGCCCTGGTTGACCGCCAGCCTGACCAGATGCACCCGCTCATCCTCGGCCAGGCGTTCCAGCACCGCCGCACAGGACGGGCTGCTGGCGTCGTCCACCAGTACGCAGGGCAGGCCATGGGCGAGCAACGCCTGGACCACCGCCGTGATGGCGGTTTCGTGGTTGTAGACGGGGATGACGGCGCAGGGGTTATGCATGGTTCCTGGCCTCCGACGTTCCCCTGTGGCGAGGGAGCTTGCTCCCGCTGGGCTGCGTAGCAGCCCCCCGCTTTTCTGAAGTGAGCGCTGCGCACTCGAGCGGGAGCAAGCGCCCTCGCCACGGGGCAGTGATGCAGACATGCGAGTCAGTCATCAGCCGCCCCCAGCACAATCCGCCCGCTGGAGCACGCCGCCGTATCGTTGCGGTAGGCGAAGTACAGCTTGCCGCGTTCACCGTCGAAACGCAGGTGCAGCTGGAGTTCATCGCCGGGGCGCACCAGTTGCTGGAACTTGAGCACTTCCATGCCGGCGAACCGGGGTGGCAGGTCCAGCAGTTGCCGGCCCAGGCTCATGGCCCAATCGACCTGCACCACCCCCGGCAGTACCGGTGCGGTGGGGAAGTGGCCGCTGAAGTAGGCCAGGTCCGGCGGCACCCGCAGTTGCAGGTTCCACTCACCGTCGCTTTCGACCTGGGCCAGTACTTCCGGGGCCTTGGGACGGGGTGCCAGCAGCAACGCTTCGACTTCGGCCTGGGGCAGCTTGCCCTGGGCATTGAGCGGCATCTGCCGCAGCCAGCGCCAGCGCCGTGGCAAGGCCAGGGTTTCGCAATGTTCGCCCAGGTGGCGGCGCAAGCCTTCGGTCACGGCGCGGCGGCCCTGGTTGCGCAAGGTGCGCAGGCCGGTTTCGCTCAACACCACCAACGCGCCGAGGGAGGCACGATTTTCCTGCACCACCCCCAGCCGGGCTTCGCTGACCCAGTCGTGGGCCACCAGGGCCTGTTCCAGCATCGGCAGGGAGATGCGTTTTTCTTCGAGCTTGACGATCCGGTCCAGCCGCCCGAGCAGCTCGAAGCGTCCATCCTCGGCGATTCGCGCCGCGTCGGCGCTGTGTTCCACGTGCCCGGCCGGCAAGTAGGGCGAGGCGATCAGCAGCGCGCCGTCACTGTCCTGGCTCAGTTCGACGTCGGCGAAGGGTTGCCACAGCTCAGCGCCCTGGCGCCAGGCGATGCCGCCGGTTTCAGAACTGCCGAAGATTTCCGTCGGCCATTGTCCCAGGCGCTGCTGCAAGCTGTGCGCGGCGTCGGACGGCAGCGCGCCGCCGGAAGAAAACACCCGGCGCACGGCGCTCAGGGCTGTCCAGTCGAGGTTGTCGCCCATGCGCTTGAGCAGCGCCGGGCTGGCGACCCAGGCAAAAGCCGGATGCTCGCGGCTGGCGCGTTGCAGGTCTTCCGGGAACGCCAACTGTCGACGCACGAACGTGCGCCCGGCGCAAAGTGGCCACAACACGCGGAACAGCAAACCATAGATATGCTGGGCGGCGACGCTGCCGATCATGCAGGCCGGGCCGAGCTCGGCGCCCCACAGTTGCTCCAGGGCGTGGACCTCGTTGCTCAACTGGCGCAGGGTTTTCTCGATGCGCTTGGGCTCGCCGCTGGAGCCGGAGGTGCACAGGCTCAGCCAGCAGCGGTCCAGGTCCAGCGGGGCGGCGGTCATCGGCGCCTGTTGCACGTCATCGGGGTGAGTGTCGCCGGGCTGGTCGGTCAGCCACAGGTCGACCTCCGCCGCCCAACGCTGGCGGGTCTGCGCTTGCAGGTCGGCGGGCAACAGCACGCGCACTCCGGCGCGCCAGGCACCGAGCAGGGTGATGGCGAGGTCGGCGGCGTCCTCCAGGTGGACGGCCGCATGTCGCACGCCCCGGGCTTGCAGGCCAGCGGCCAGGCGCAGCGCGGCGTCGCGCAGTTGCGCATGATCCAGTGCCGGGGCGACCGCGACGGCACGCTCCGGCTGAGCCTCGAGCAGCATCTGCTCAAGTGTTATCCAATTCATGGGCGGCCTCTTACCCGTTGTCGTATGAGCCATTCAATGGCAAACAGCAGCCCCATCAATCCGTAGGAAATCAGGCCGGTGTACAACATCCACCAGCTCAGCGGCGCCCAGAGGGTCAGGGCAGCGGCGAGCAAACCGTTACACAGGAAAAACACGCACCAGGCCCACGTGACCTGACGCGTATACACCACGGCCCGGGCTGGCAACTGCGGCTCGCGCAGGCGGGCCAGGCGTTCGATCATCGGCGGACCGTACTTCAGGCTCAGGGCGAACAGCCCCAGCATGAACGCGCTGATCAGCACCGGGTACCAACGCAGCAGGGCCGGGCTGTCGAACCACGCGAGCAAGGCACAGAAGCCGATCGCCGTGGCCGCCATCCAATGGCTGCCGGGCCCGCCCCTGCCGAGCAGGGCCCGTGCCAACCACAAGCTACCCAGCAGCAGTCCGAACTGCCATGGGGCGAAGTGCTCCATGCCGAAATACACCGCAAAGGGGTACAGCAGGCCCGCCAGCAGCAGGCTGAGGCCAATCAGCCGGGTCATGCGGCCGGTTGGACCAGTCGATAGACCGCCTCGACCACGTCGTTGACGGTGCGCACCGACTTGAATTCCTCGGCGGCAATCTTCTTGCCGGTCTGGCGCTTGATGTGATCGATCAGGTCGACCGCGTCGATGCTGTCGATCTCCAGGTCCTGGTACAGGTTCGATTCCAGGGTCACGCGATCGGGGTCCAGCTCGAACAGCTCGACCAGAGCATCGCGAAGGGTGTTGAAAATGTCGTCACGAGTTTGCATGGTCCGGTCTCAGGGGCGTTTTGCAGTGACGAAGGCCGCAAGGCTTGCCACATTGCTGAAATGGTTACGGGTGTCCTTGGCGTCGGCGTCGATCTTGATGCCGTACTGTTTCTGGATCGCCAGGCCAAGCTCCAGGGCATCTACCGAGTCCAGGCCCAGGCCTTCGCCGAACAGGGTCTGGTGGTCGCCAATGTCGTCGATGCCGATGTCTTCCAGGCCGAGGGCGTCGATGATCAGCTGTTTGATGTCACGGTGCAGATCGCTCATCTTCGGCGAGCTCCTTGATGAAATAGTGATGCAGAAAATCGTTGAGCCTGCGCGACGCTTGCGGCGGCGGGCCGAGCGCGGCGAATGCCTGTGGGTCTATATCGGCACCGACCCGGAAACTGAAATGCACGCGGCGCGCGGGAATGCGATACCAGGGTTCGGCCTTGGTCAGGGTGGTGGGGCTGACCTTGATGGTCACGGGCGTGAGGATTTTCGCACCCCGCAGCGCGATGGCGGCCGCGCCCCGATGAAATGCCGGCGCTTCGCCTGGCTGGGTGCGGGTGCCTTCGGGGAAGACGATCAGGGTCTGGCCCTCTTGCAGGGCGTTGCTGGCGGCATCGAGCATGTCCATGCTGCCGTCGTTGCTGATGTACTGGGTCGAGCGCAGCGGGCCGCGGGTGAAAGGGTTGTCCCACAGACTTTGCTTGACCACGCAGTTGGTGTCGCGCACCAGCCCGATCAGGAACACCACGTCGATCAGCGACGGGTGATTGGCGATGATCATCTGCCCGGGCCGGCCGAGTCGTTCGGCTCCGTCGATCTGGTAGGTGAGCACCCCGGTGCGGGCCATGAAGCGGATAAAGCACCAGAACAATCGCCCGACCGTGCGGCGGGCTCTGTGCCGGTGGGCCTGGGCATCGCCGGGCAGGCAGGCGAGCAACGGGAACACTAGCAGGCGCAGGCACAACCCGCCAAACCCGAACAGGGCAAAGCTTGCGGCGGTCGCGACCAGGCGCCAATAGTAGGCGTCGCGTTGTTTACCGGTCACCGGTTGCGTTGCCAGGTCCATAGACGATTCTTCCAGGCATGTTGGCAGGTGGTTTGGTGGTTCAGCAGCGTACGCACCAGGTCCAGGGCATGGGGCCACTCGCTGCCCGGCGGTTGTCCGTCCTGGGCGGCGAGGTCCAGTTGCCAGTCGTCGCCGCGGGTCAGCAGCAGTGCCAGCGCGTAGGGGAACGGTACGTCGTCGACCCACGGCGCATAGACCTGCGGCGGTTGTTCTTCGGTGATCACCAGCAATACCGCCGGCGCCCCTTCGTTCAGCAACGCGGCGGCTTCCAGCACGCCGTGCTCCAGCCCGTCGCCAGTGGCGGCCAGGGCAGTCATTTCGCTGGTTTCGCCCCGCATGATCGACCACAGCCCGATCACGGCGTTGTGCACCGACAAGCTGAACTGGGTCGGCGACAAGGGTTGGTCGGCCGCCAGGTCCTTGAGAATCTCAAATGTGCGTGGGGTTTCGCCGTGGCGGGAAATAAAGACCAACGGCAGGTCCGGCCGGTCTTCGGCCAGGGGCCAGCCGACACTGAAGGCCATCCGCGCCAGGCGGCTGAGGCGCCGGCGCTGCATGGCGGGCAGGAACGACACGTCCGGGGCGGCATCGCTGGCGGCCAGCACGACCGGCTGTCGGCTCCACGCCTGCCAATCGTCCACGCTTTCGAGCCCAGGGGCCCACGCGCGCCATTGGGCGATGTTGAAGTTGATCAAAAGCGTTCACCCCACCCCTGCGGGCTTTTTATTTGTCACGGTCAGCGATCTGACCCGCGTCCAACCCTGCACGGTCCTGCGACCCAAGTGGCGCGCATTATCCCGGTGCGGTTGGCTTGTAGCAAATACTGGTTACATTTTGCCCAGCAAAATGTACCGGTTGGTCCGCTTAATGTGAGGGACGGCTCATTCTGGTGATCGGAGCCCGCCTGTCTGCCGGTGTTTTCTGTCATTCCCGGCGCTTATGGACGTCGCCTTGTTGGAAAAAGCCACTGATGCTGTAGTCCTTCTACGTAGAAGGTAGCGAAGCGGGGCTGCGGCCAACTACACTCGGGAATCTTTGATACACGGAGGTCTTGTCATGCGGCGTGTGGTGTTCAATCAGAAAGGTGGCGTGGGCAAGTCCAGCATCGCCTGCAATCTGGCGGCGGTCAGCGCCAGCGAGGGTTATCGCACGCTGTTGGTGGACCTGGATGCCCAGGCCAACTCCACCCAATACCTGACCGGCCTGACGGGCGACGACATTCCCATGGGCATCGCCGACTTCTTCAAGCAGACCCTGTCGTCCGGGCCCTTCTCGAAAAAGAACAAGGTGGACATCTACGAAACCCCGTTCGACAACCTGCACGTCATCACCGCCACCTCTGAGCTGACGGACTTGCAGCCCAAGCTCGAGGCGAAACACAAGATCAACAAGTTGCGCAAACTGCTCGAAGAGTTGGAGGAGGACTACGACCGGATTTACCTGGATACGCCGCCGGCGTTGAACTTCTATGCGGTTTCTGCGTTGATTGCCGCCGATCGTGTATTGATACCCTTCGACTGCGACAGCTTCTCCCGGCAGGCCTTGTATGGCCTGCTGGCGGAAATCGAAGAGCTCAAGGACGACCACAACGAGGGCTTGGAAGTCGAAGGCATCGTGGTGAACCAATTCCAGGCCCGCGCCAGCCTGCCCCAGCAGATCCTGGACGAACTGATTGCCGAGGGCCTGCCGGTGCTGCCGGTGTACCTGAGCAGTTCGGTGCGGATGCGCGAGTCCCACCAGGCCAGCCTGCCGCTGATCCACCTGGACCCACGGCACAAGCTGACCCAGCAGTTCGTCGAGTTGCATGGGATGCTGGAAAGCGCCTGAATCCGAGCATAACCCTCTGTGGGAGCGGGCTTGCTCGCGAATGCGGTGTATCAGCCACCCAAGCTTTGGATGACATAGCGTATTCGCGAGCAAGCCCGCTCCCACAATGAGGTGGCTTCAAATCCCCTGGCTGCGCAACCAGGCCATCAGTTGCGGCAACGGGAACGCCCCGCTCTGGCGCGCCACTTCCCGACCGTCCTTGAACAGAATCAGGCTGGGAATCGAGCGGATTCCCAATTGCGCCGATAACGCCTGGTTGGCCTCACTGTCGAGCTTGGCCAGCCGGCATTTGCCCACCAGTCGCGCGGCGGCTTGCTCGAACACGGGGGCGAAGGCCTTGCACGGCCCACACCAGTCGGCCCACACATCCACCAACAACGGCAGGTCGCCCTTGATCTGGCTGGCATAATCGCCTTGCTTGAGTTCGAACGGTTCGCTCGACAGCACGGGGGCCTTGCACCGCCCGCACTTGGGCTGGTCGCCGAGGCGTTCGGCGGGTATGCGGTTGAGCCCGTTGCAGTGGGGGCAGGGGATCAGCATCAGGTCAGTCTCCCGGAAAAATCATTGGCACAGATTGAACACTATATAGAAACCACCGAAAACCCATGTGGGAGCGGGCTTGCTCGCGAAGGCGATGTATCAGACACCTGGATGTCGACTGATACACCGCCTTCGCGAGCAAGCCCGCTCCCACATTGTGTACGACGTCGCTGTTATTTAGCGTTGGTCAGTGTGTTGTAGCTGGTCATCAGGTTGCGGTAGTCCGGGATGTGGTTGGAGAACAACGTCGCCAGCCCTTCCACGTCGTTGCGCCAGTCGCGATGCAGCTCGCAGGCCAGGCCGAACCAGGTCATCAATTGAGCGCCGGCGGTGGACATGCGGTCCCAGGCCGAGTCACGGGTCAGCTCGTTGAACGTGCCGGAGGCATCGGTGACCACGAACACCTCGAAACCTTCGGCCAGGGCCGACAGCGCCGGGAAGGCCACGCAGACTTCGGTGACGACGCCGGCGATGATCAGTTGTTTCTTGCCGGTGGCCTTGATCGCCTTGACGAAATCTTCGTTGTCCCAGGCGTTGATCTGGCCGGGGCGGGCGATGTACGGCGCATCCGGGAACAGGTTCTTGAGTTCAGGCATCAGCGGGCCGTTGGGGCCGGTTTCGAAGCTGGTGGTAAGGATGGTCGGCAGCTCGAAGTACTTCGCCAGGTCGGCCAGGGCCAGCACGTTGTTCTTGAAGCGGTCCGGGTCGATGTCGCGCACCAGCGACAGCAGGCCGGCCTGGTGGTCCACCAGCAGAACGGCGGCGTTGTCTTTGTCCAGGCGGTTGTAGGAAGTGGTCATGGTGAATCCTCTCAAGTTTGGGTGCCGATCGGTTCGGCGTGATTAACGGGTGTGAAGGTGTTCCTAAGCGATGGATATAGATTAAAAGCGACACCTTTGATGCGCTAGACTGCAAAAATCCGCCTTAGCGTTCTATTTGGAGAACGATCATCGAAGACCTCAACACGCTGTACTACTTCACCCAAGTGGTGGAGCACGGTGGTTTCGCCGCCGCTGGCCGGGCGCTGGACATGCCCAAGTCGAAGCTCAGCCGGCGTGTTGCCCAATTGGAGGAGCGGCTCGGCGTGCGGTTGATCCACCGCACCAGCCGCCACTGCACGCTGACGGAGATCGGCCAGGCCTATTACCAGCGTTGCCTGGCAATGCGGGTCGAGGCCGAGAGCGCGGCCGAAGTGATCGAGCGCAACCGCTCCGAGCCCCAGGGCCTGGTGCGCATCAGTTGCCCGACGGCGTTGCTCAACAGCTGGGTCGGGCCGATGCTGACCCGCTATATGCTCCAGTACCCGCGGGTGGAGCTGTTCATCGAGAGCACCAACCGCCGGGTCGACCTGATCCACGAAGGGTTCGACATTGCCCTGCGGGTGCGCTTCCCGCCGCTGGAAAACACTGACATGGTCATGAAGGTGCTGGGCAACAGCACCCAATGCCTGGTGGGCAGCCCGATGTACCGCGAGCGCTTGTCGTCACCCGCTTCCCCGGCGGACCTCAATGGGCTGCCCAGCGTGCATTGGGGCTCGGCGCAGCGGGAATACCAGTGGGAGCTGTTCGGCCCGGACGGCGCCAGTGCGTTGATTCGTCACGCACCGCGCATGGTCACCGACGACCTGCTGGCCCTGCGTCACGCCGTGCTGGCGGGCGTCGGCATCGCCCACCTGCCCAACGTGGTGGTGCGCGAGGACCTGGCGGCCGGTCGCCTGGTGGAACTGGTGCCGGGTTGGACGCCCAAATGCGGGATCGTCCACGCGATCTTCGCCTCACGGCGCGGGTTGCTGCCGTCGGTGCGTACGCTGATTGACTTCCTGGCCGAGGAATTCAGTCGCAGTGACATGGCCTAGCGCAGAACACAGGGCGTGTTCGATGGGTTGCAGGTGTGCGCAAGTCTCACACCTGCTCACATTTTCAGCCGGAGGGTGGCGTCTGCGGTCGCTAGGCTGAAGTTGCACTTTGGCAACCGCTTGTCTACTCGGGATTATCGCGATTTGCGATGAGCTCGATCTATGTTTAACTCCTCTATAGCAAAGTGCGATAAGGACATTGCATGCATGTGATAACTGAGAAGCGTATCTGGGAGGCCAAGGAGCGATGGCCACATTCAGCCAGCGCGTTGGATCAATGGTATCGGTTGATCAAGCGCAACAATCCGATCGATTTTGCAGCGATGAAGTCGATTTTTCCTGCCATCGACAAAGTCGGGCCGCTCCATGTGTTCGACATCGGTGGCAATAAATTGCGATTGATCGCCGTGGTTCGCTATCGGGCCCGGCGTTTGTACATCAAGAGCGTGTTGGACCATCAAGCGTACGATAAAGGTAAGTGGAAGGAGGAAAAGGGATGAGTGCACTGATTGAGCAAGTCGCCGCCCATTGGGAGTTTGTGTCGCCTCTGCTGCGCAAACCCAGGAGTGAAGACGATTACGATCGGCTGGCCGGGGCCTTGGATGAATTATTGGAGCGGATCGGCGAAGACGAAACCCATCCACTTATGAGCCTGGTGGACATCATCGGCGAATGGATCGAGGCATGGGATCATCAGCATCGTCCCATGCCCAAGGCCAGCGGCGTCGAGACGTTGCGTTATCTGATGCGTGAACATGGGCTGAACCAGAGCGACCTGCCTGGGGTAGGTACCCAATCGGTGGTGTCGGAGGTGCTGAGCGGCAAGCGCCAACTCAACGTGCGGCAGATCCGTTGGTTGGCCGAGCGTTTCGGCGTCTCGGTGGAAACCTTTATCTGACGGGGTTATGTGATGCCATTGCTACTGTGGAACGGCATCACGAAGAGCAACTGATCTCCAGGTGCTTGCCCCACTCCGGCGGACGTTGCGCGTAGCGGTCCATGCCCGGTTGTGCTTCGAACGGTTTGCTCAGCACCGTGTGCAGGCGGCGGACTTCGTCGTAGTCGCCGGCCTCGGCGGCATCGATGGCGTTTTGCGCCAGGTAGTTGCGCAGCACATACAGCGGGTTCATCGCGTGCATGCGGGCCTGGCGCTGGGCCTGGTCCGGCGCACCGTCACGGCCGACGCGGGCGACGTACAGTTCGCCCCAGGCGTCGAAGCCCT
Source organism: Pseudomonas chlororaphis (assembly GCA_001023535.1). Classification (NCBI taxonomy): domain Bacteria; kingdom Pseudomonadati; phylum Pseudomonadota; class Gammaproteobacteria; order Pseudomonadales; family Pseudomonadaceae; genus Pseudomonas; species Pseudomonas chlororaphis. Next base: position 1,338,416 of record CP011020.1, on the reverse strand, counting down.
TGAGGTCGACAAAGTCATCACGCAGTTGCGCGATGGCCTGTTCGGGGTCGTGCTCACCCAGCCGGCGAAAGAACAGGCTGTAGTCGACGCCGCTGTTCTGCATCAATTGCAGCAGGCGCTCCACCAGTGCCTGGTCGTCCTCTTCGGCGCAGGTCAGGCCCAGGCGGCGGCGCATCAGGTCCAGGTAGTGGGCCTGGTACAGCGGCAGGAACAGGCTAAGGGTTTCGCGCAGGGCTTCGACGCTGATGAAAGGCGTCAGGGCCTGGGCCAGGGCGCTGAGGTTCCACTGGCCGATGGGCACCTGGTTGCTGAATGAATAGCGGCCCTGGTCATCGGAATGGTTGCAGATGAAGTGGGCGTCGAAGTCATCGAGGAAGGCGAACGGCCCGAAATCGAAGGTGATGCCCAGGATCGACATGTTGTCGGTGTTCATCACGCCATGGCAGAAGCCGTAGGCCTGCCATTTGGCAATCAGCTCGGCGTTGCGCTCGACGATTTCGCGGAACATCGCCAGGTACGGCTCCGGCTGTTCACGGCATTCGGCAAAGTGCAGGTTCAGCACGTGCTCGGCGAGGGCCGCCTGTAGCTCGGGCTTCTTGGTGTAGTAGAAATACTCGAAGTGACCAAAGCGCACATGGCTGGGGGCCAGGCGCAGGACCATGGCGGCGCGCTCCTGTTTTTCGCGCCAGACCGGGGTGTCCGAGCCAATCACGCACAGCGCGCGAGTGGTGGGGATGCCCAAGGCGTGCAGGGCTTCGGAAGCGAGGAATTCGCGGATCGACGAACGCAGCACCGCGCGGCCATCGCCCATCCGCGAGAAAGGGGTCTGGCCGGCGCCCTTGAGGTGCAGGTCCCAATGCTCGCCGGCTTCGTTGTACACCTCACCCAGCAGCAGCCCGCGGCCATCGCCCAGTTGCGGGTTGTAATGGCCGAACTGGTGCCCCGAATACACCATCGCCCGAGGCTCGGTCTCGGCCCACAGCTTGTGCCCGCCGAACAGCTCGGCGAACAACGATGACTGGGCTTCGGCCGGGTCCAGGTCGAGCAACGCCATGGCGGCCGGGCTGGCGACGACCAGCCGGGGATTGTCGATCGGCTCGGGCAGCACATGGGCCGAGAAACCGTCGCCCAGGCGGGCGAAGCGGTTGTCGAAGGTCAGGGTTTCCAGCGTTTTCATGGCCGTCTCCGGCGCGATGCCTCAAGGCACCCCGCGATCAGTCGAGTGTCTGTTGCGGTGGTTCGGGGACCGGCTTGATGCTGGCGACGGTCGAAGGCACGGGCGAGAGCGTCTTGTTGTCGGGCTCGGCCGGGACCAGCTTGTACTCCTGGCCGTGCAGGTTCTTCAGGTAGATCTCCATCTGCCGGAACGAAATGTTGATGTGCTCTTTCTTGAATTCGCGGTTGATGAAGCGGTTGATCTCGTCCAGCACCGGGTTGCGGTCACCGAGGTCGCGCACGTGCATGCGCAACTCGTGGTCCAGGGTGCTTTCACCGAAGTTCAGGAAGTACACGATCGGTTCCGGCTCCTTGAGCACCCGTGGGTTTTCGCGGGCGGCCTTGAGCAGCAGTTCGCGGACACGGTCCAGGTCCGAGCCGTAGTCGACGCCCAGTTTCAGGGTTACCCGGGTGACGGTGTCGGTCAGCGACCAGTTGATCAGTTGCCCGGTGATGAAGGTCTTGTTCGGGACAATGATGTCCTTGCGGTCGAAGTCGGTGATGGTGGTGGCGCGAATGCGGATCTTGCTGACCGTGCCCGACAGGTTGCCGATGGTGATGGTGTCGCCGATGCGCACCGGGCGCTCGAACAGGATCATGATCCCGGAAATGAAGTTGGCGAAGATTTCCTGCATGCCGAAGCCCAGGCCCACCGACAGCGCGGCCACCAGCCATTGCAGTTTGTCCCAGCTCACGCCGAGGGTGGAGAGGGTGGTGACGAAACCGACACCGGCGATCACATAGGACAGCAGCGTGGTGGTGGCATAGGCGCTGCCCTGGGCCAGGTTCAGCTTCGACAGCACGAAGACTTCCAACAGGCCCGGCAGGTTGCGGGCCAGGGCGAACGTGATGCCGATGATGATCAGGGCGCCGAGCATGTCGCCGATGCTGATGGGCACCATGCTCATGTTGGCGCCGGTGCCGCTGGTGTATTCGTAGAGGGTGATGTTGTCCAGGTACGAGAACACGCTGATCAGGTCCGACCAGACCCAGTACAGCGCGGCCATGAAACCGCCCAGCAGAGCCAGGCGAATCAGGCGCAGGGACTGTTCGTTGACCTTTTCGATGTCCAGCGTCGGTTCCTCGACCACCGCCTCGCCGTCGCCGGCTTCCTTGGCGGCCTGGCGCTTGGCCAGGGCGCGCTGGTAGGCCAGGCGCCGCGCCGCCACCGACAGGCCGCGCACGAACGTGGCTTCGATCACCAGCCAGAACATCAGCAGGTACAGGGTGTTGATCAAGCGGTCGCTGAGCTTCAGCGCGGTGTAGTAGTAGCCGAAGCACACGGCCACGAACAGCGCGATCGGCAAGGCCGTGAACATCACCCCGACGGCCTTGCGAAACAGCGAGGTGTTCTTGTGCGTCGGGCTGCTGAGCAGCAAGCGGCTGAGCAGCCACGCCATCAGCGCGTAGCAGGTCAGCACCACCGGCATGCCCAGCACGTCGTCGGCCAGGGCCGCCGGTTGCAACTCGGCCACCGCCACCACGGCCACCAGCGCCAGCACCACCAGCCCGAGGCGGCGGATCCAGCCTTGCAGGAATTCGACCTGGGGTTTCTCCCAGCGGAAATGCAGCTCGGCTACGCCGCCCGGCGCCAGCACTCGATAGGCGGTGTAGAACACCAGCCAGGCCTGGCCGATCTGCAACAGCGCCGCGCCAAGGTTGGCGTTCTGGCCGCGGGCGTCGATCTGCAGGGCGTAGCCGCACAGCGCCAGTGCCAGAGCCACCGGCATTGCCAGCAGAATGTTGATCAGGATCGCCTGGGGGGTATGCAGTTGGCTGTCGCGCTTGAAGTGGCCGACGTCCTGGTGAACCTTGTTCAGGCGCGCGTACAGGCTCTTGCGCCGCCACAGCAGGGCACCGATCAGCAACGCCAGGGGCAGGAACAGCAGCGGCCGTTGAGTCAGGCCGTCGGCCAGTTCGCTGAGGCTCGAGGCCCAGGGCAACGAATCGACCTGTTTTTCCAGCCGCGCCGGCACTGCGCGCAACCATTCCAGGTCCAGCGGCTTGTTGCTGGGGATCCAGAACATCTGCTCTTCGAGGGTGGCCCGCAGGTTCTGGGCGGTGCTGAGCAGTTGCTTCTGGTTGAGCTGCAAGGTGATGGATTCGTTGAGGACCGCGCTCAGCTCACGGTTCAGTCGCTCCAGCAGGTCCACGCGGGTCAGGGCCAGGTCCAGCAGGGTCTTGCGCAGTTGCGGCGTGACCTGCTCCGACGGTTGCGACGCCAGCAGGCTGTCGACATAGGCGCTGGGGTTATTCAGCAACTCGCGCTGCTGGCTGACTTCGAACTGGTACAGGCGGATGTCGGCGATCTGGTCGGCCAGGTTCTGATCCAGCTTCAGCCGGGGCAGGGTCTGGCGCTGCTTGTAGAGAATCTTGGAGAGCAGCAGGCTGCCCTTGAGCACGCTGATCTGCTCGTCCAGGGCCGCGTCGGTCTGGGTGACGCTGTCGAGCAGTTGCTTGGTTTGCAGGTTCTGCTGGGTGACTTCGTTGAGGCGGTCGGTGCTCTTGAGCAGGTAGTCGGAAAGCTTCAGGTTGGCGGCGCTTTCGGTGGCCAGCAGGCTGCTGCTCCCGGCTTTCTGGGCCTCGATGGATTGCTGGGTCACCGTCTCCTGGGATTGGGCCAGGCGCTTCTGGTTGATCAGGTTTTGCAGGTCCTGGATTTCCTGCTCCATGCGGTCGATCTTTTCCGTGAGCAAGTCATGCTGGCCGTTGCCCAGGTCCTGCAACTGGCTATTGCCGGCCAGTTCCTGGCGGCGCAACGGGATCAGGGCGTTGAGCGCGGCCAGTTCGGCATTGAGTTGGTCGCGCTGTTCGCCGCTCAGGGGCTTGCCGGCGTCCCGGCCGGCTTTGAGGATGGCGTTGATTTGCTGGATGCGGGTCTGGCTGCTGGAAATTTCAGCCTGGGCGCGCTCGGGGCGGGTCTGGGCGGTGATGATCAGGCTGTTGGCGTCGGCCAGGGCTTTTTGCAGATCGCCCTGCTGGGTGGAGCGCTCCGCGAGCATCTGTTCGAGCTGGGGGATCGGCAGGTTGGCGTAGCGTTGCGCCACCGGCACCACGCTGGTGCCCTTGAGCCGGGCCAGTTCGCGCTGGTTTTCGATGTTCTGTTTCGGCGCGTTGGCCAGTTGTTGCTTGAGGGCGTGCAGCTTCTGTTCGTAGTCCGCCTTGTTGTTCAGCTGGGTCAGGGTGCCTTGCAGCACCGCTTGCAAGGCCTTCTGGTCGGCTTCCGGCAGCTTGCGGTCGGCGATCTTGTCCAGGTTGGCCTGCACCGACTCACGGGCGGGCACTTCGGCAGCTTGCAGGGTGCAGACGGAGAGACTCAGGCCCAGCAGGGCGGCGGCGAAAAAGGAGCGCAGGGTAGGCATAGAGACCGGTCGAGCAAGTGAGAGTGGGAGCAGTTTAGAGGAACAAGCCGGGACCCGGGCGACTTCCTTCGGGGAATCTGACGCCCACTTTGCCGATCTTGTTCCCGTCCATGGCCGCGACGGTCCACAGGGTATTGTTCCAGTCCACCTGGTCGCCGACCACCGGCGCGCCGCCAACTTTCTGGGCAATGAAACGGCCCAGGGACATGTCCGGATCGATGCCGTCGAGCTTCAGCCCGTACAGCGCCGCAACCGCAGCCAACTGGGCATCTCCTTCCAGTACGAAGTCGCCGAAAAAGCGCAGATCCAGGCCCCGTTGCGGTGCCTGGCTGAACAGTTTGCCAAGGGCCGGCAAGTCGTGTTCGTGGCCGATGACACACAGCAAATCACCGACTTCCAACACCGTGCTACCCGACGGATGGAGCAGTTGCTGGCCGCGAAACAGCGCTGCGATGCGGGTGCCTTCGGGCATTTTCAGGTCTCGCAGGGGCGAGCCGATGCACCATTTTTCCTTGCCCAGGCGGTAGATGAACAGCTCCCACTCGCTGGTGACGTGGACTTCCAGTGCGGCCCGGGAAATCGGCAGCGGCTCGGGTGGGACAGTGACATGCAGCAACTTGGCGACCCATGGCAGGCTGGTGCCCTGCACCAGCAGCGACACCAGCACGATGAAGAACGCCAGGTTGAAGTACAGCTGGGCGTGGGGCAGGCCGGCCATCAATGGGAACACCGCCAGGATGATCGGCACCGCGCCGCGCAGGCCGACCCAGGAAATGAACGCTTTCTCGCGACCGTGGAACGCCCTGAACGGCAGCAGGCCCACCATCACCGACAACGGGCGGGCGAACAGGATCATCCACAGGGCCAGGCCCAGGGCGGGCAGGGCGATCGGCAGCAGGTCGTGGGGCGTGACCAGCAACCCCAGCACCAGGAACATGCCGATCTGGGCCAGCCAGGCCATGCCGTCGAGCATGTGCAGGATGCCGTGGCGGCTGCGCACCGGGCGGTTGCCCAGCACCAGGCCACACAGGTACACCGCGAGGAAACCGCTGCCGTGCAAGGCGTTGGTCAGGGCGAATACCGCCAGGCCGCCGCTGATCACCAGGATCGGGTAGAGACCGTTGGCCAGGTGGATACGGTTGACCAATTGCAGCATCAACCAGCCACCGCCCAGGCCGAGTACCGCACCGATGCCGAACTCGCGCACCAAGTGTCCGAGCAGGCTCCAGTGCAGGCCGGTTTCGCCGCTGGCGAGCATGCCGATCAGGGTGACGGTCAGGAACACCGCCATGGGGTCGTTGCTGCCAGACTCGATCTCGAGGGTGGCGCTGACCCGCTCGTTCAGGCCCTTGCCGCCCAGCAGCGAGAACACCGCCGCGGCGTCGGTCGAGCCGACGATGGCGCCGATCAGCAAGCCTTGGATCAGGTTGAGGTTGAACAGCCACGCCGCCGCCAGGCCGGTCAGCCCAGTGGTAATCAGCACGCCTACCGTGGCCAGCGACAACGCCGGCCAGAGCGCCACCCGAAAGCTCGAGACCCGCGTGCGCAAGCCGCCGTCCAGGAGAATGACAGCCAGGGCGAGGTTGCCGACCAGGTAGGCCGTGGCGTAGTTGTCGAACAGAATACCGGCGCCGTCGATACCGGCTGCCATGCCCACGGCCAGGATGATCACCAGGATCGGGATGCCCAGGCGGGACGAAAGAGAACTGACCAGAATGCTCGCACTCACCAGCAACGCGCCGATCAAGAACAGGCTGTTGATGGTCGTCGCAGTCAAAGGCAGTACTCCGGAAAAGCTTAAGGGCTGACACAGACTGACCATGCAGTCTGCGTGCCAGCGATTCTAACCTGTTGAAATGCGCTGCTGTCAAAAAAGCTTTTGAACGAGGGAGCGATGAAACCTTGGATAGCCATCTGCGGCCATGGGATTGGTACTGCCCTTTGTGGCGAGGGGATTTATCCCCGTTGGGCTGCGAAGCAGCCCCAAAATCTTTGCTGCCATACAAATCGATGGCGAGCGCTTCGCACTCGATCGGGGATAAATCCCCTCGCCACAGGAAGCTCTCGCCACAAAGGCAGATAGGGTCTTAAAGACTGAAGCGCCCCACCATGCTGTTCAGGTCGACGGCCAGGCGCGACAGTTCGGCACTGGCGGCGCTGGTCTGGTTGGCGCCGGTGGCCGATTGCACCGACAGGTCGCGGATGTTCACCAGGTTGCGGTCGACTTCACGAGCTACTTGCGCCTGTTCTTCGGCGGCGCTGGCGATCACCAGGTTGCGTTCGTTGATCTCGACGATGGCGGTGTTGATCGTGTCCAGGGACAGGCCGGCGCCGCGGGCGATGTTCAGGGTCGACTCGGCGCGCTCGGTGCTGTTGCGCATCGAATCCACGGCCTGTTCGGTGCCGTTCTGGATGCTGCCGATCATGCGTTCGATTTCGCTGGTCGACTGCTGGGTGCGATGCGCCAGGGCGCGCACTTCGTCCGCCACCACGGCGAAACCACGACCGGCTTCACCGGCACGGGCGGCTTCGATGGCCGCGTTGAGCGCCAGCAGGTTGGTCTGATCGGCCAGGCCGCGGATCACGTCCAGTACTTTGCCGATGTCCCGGGATTCGTCGGCCAGGTTGCCGATCAGCGTCGCGGTACTTTGCACATCGGCGCTCATGCGTTCGATGGCACCGACGGTTTCCTGCACCAGGTCGCGGCCATCGCCAGCGGAGGTGGTGGCATTCTTAGAGGCCTCGGAGGTGCTGACCGCATTGCGGGCCACTTCTTCCACGGCACTGGTCATCTCGTTGACCGCGGTCGCGGCCTGCTCGATTTCGTTGTTTTGCAGGGTCAGGCCACGGGCGCTTTCGTCGGTGACGCTGTTGAGTTCTTCCGCGGCGGAGGCCAGTTGCGTGGCCGAGCCGGAGATGCGCTGCAAGGTGTCGCGCAGTTTGTCCTGCATGGTCGCCATCGCCCGCAGCAGGCGACCGGCTTCGTCGCTGCCATCGACCAGCACGGGCCGGGTCAGGTTGCCCTTGGCGATTTCTTCGGCGGCTTGCAGCGCGCTGCCAATCGGCCGGGTGATGCTGTTGGTCAGCAGCCAGGCGAACAGCAGGGTCAGGCCGGTGGCGATGACCAGCAGCGCGACGACCCAGGTGAACGCCGTTGAATACTGTTGCACAGCGCTCTGGTTGAGGTGCTCGGCCTGCTGGTTGTTGATCTCCATCAGGCGGTTGATCACCACGTTGATGGCATCGGAATTGGTCAGCAGCTCAGTGTTGAGCAGCGTGCGCAGCTCATCGATCTGGTTATTGCGCGACAGGGTCTTCATCCGCTCTTCGAGCTGACGGTATTGCCCCAGCAGTTGCACGTATTGCTCGTAGGCGGCCCGTTCTTCCGGGGCGCTGATGAGCTTTTCATAGGTGGCCTGGGCGGCCCGGATCTGCTGGTTGCGTTGTTCGAACAGCTCGTAGGTTTTTTGCTGGATGTCCGGTTCGCGGTTCACCAGCAGACGATAGGACAGCACCCGCAGGCGCAAGGTGAGCTGGGTGAACTCGTCCAGGGCCTTGATGCTGGGCACGCTGTTCTGGACGATGTTCTCGCCGGACGTGCGGATCTTGCTCATCTGGGCCAGGGCAAACACCCCGAGGATCAGCATCAGGGCGCCGATCAGGGCAAACCCCAGGAACGCCCGCGGGGCGATATTCATATTACGTAGAGACATGGAAAGTACCGGATGGAAGCGCTTCCGTGCGGGCTGTGACGGATATACCGGACTTATCGGTCATGCACCTGAAGTCTTGAGGGCGCTGCGGGCTTTTGTCGCGGCTCAAGGGCGGTGGCGCGACGAAGGGTAGGAACCAGATCCCTGAATCGCAGTCTCTAAAACTCGTCAGCGAAGCACCGCTGCCCGTAACCGTGGCGTCGCCGATGACTTTTCTTTATCGTACGCGCCCCCTGAAAAACCCTGGAAATCAATATGTTGGAAACATCCCTCAGCCAGCTGGAGCAACTGGTCAATGACCTGGTGCAACAGAATCGCCACCTCACTGGCCTGAACGAAACCCTGAGCGCGGACCTCGCCAGGGCCAAGGATGAAAACGAGAGTCTGCAACTGAGCCTGATGGAGCAGGAAGAACTGCACGGCACCGCCGCCGCCCGCATCCAGGCCTTGATCGAGCGCGCCAGCGCCGGTCCTGTCAGCGCATGAGGCACGGCGCCGAGGGGGTGACGGTCATCTCGATCCTGGGAGAGGATTATTCGATCAAGGCTCCGGCCGGGCAGGAACAGGCCTTGCTGGACGCGGCCGCGATGCTCAAGGCTGCGCTGGCCGATACCAAGCGCAAATACCCGACGCTGATCGGTGATCGCTTGTTGGTCCTGGCGGCCATGAACCTGTGTTCGCAGCAGATCGATATGCAGAAGCAGCATCAGGCGGAGCTTGAGCGGTACCAGGAGCAGGTCAGCGCCACGGTGGATGTCATTTCCAAAACCATTCAGCAGGCCTGAAGGGTTCGATGATTCCTGTGGGAGCGGGCAAGCCCGCTCCCACAGGGGAAATGCGTTCACTCAAGAACAGGTCGGCTTTAAGGCCGCCTTCGTGAGCAGGCTCACTCCCCAGAGAATTGGAAAGCGCCCCCAGCCTCAGAACCACTCATCCCGCATTTCCAGGCAAGTCCCATCCCGCGCTTCAAGCAACGCCAATTCATGATGACAACCCGGCACCTCCCACGTCAGGAAGTAGCGCGCCGCCTGCAGCTTGCCTTTATAGAAGTCCTGGTCCACCGCAGTGCCTCTGGCGAGGCCTTCCTCGGCGCGAATCGCCTGTTCCAGCCAGCGCCAGCCAATCACCATATGGCCAAACACCTTGAGGTACAGCGCCGAGTTGGCCAGGCTGCTGTTGACCTTGCCCTGGGCCAGGTCTGTCAGCAGCCCGAGGGTGACGGTCTGCAGGCGCGCCACGAGGGCTTCCAGTGGTTGGCGCAACGGCGTCAGCGACGGGTGTGCCTGGGCGCGCTCGGTGGTGTCGGCCACCAGGCGGATCAGTTGCTTGAGACCGGCGCCGCCGTTCTGCGCCAGTTTGCGCCCCAGCAGGTCCAGGGACTGAATGCCGTGGGTGCCTTCGTGGATCGGGTTCAAGCGGTTGTCGCGGTAATACTGTTCCACCGGGTATTCGCGGGTGTAGCCATGGCCGCCGAGAATCTGGATCGCCAGTTCGTTGGCCTTCAGGCAAAACTCCGAGGGCCAGGATTTGACGATGGGCGTCAGCAGGTCCAGCAATTCATGGGCCTGCCGGCGCTCGACTTCGCTCTTGAGGGTGGTGGTGTCGTCGAACAGCCTCGCTGCGTACAGGCCGAGGTCGAACGAGCCTTCGACGTAGGCCTTCTGGGTCAGCAGCATGCGGCGCACGTCGGCGTGCTGGATGATCGCCACCGGGGCGGTGGTCGGGTCCTTGCTGTCGGGGACCCGGCCCTGCGGACGTTCGCGGGCGTATTCGAGGGAATACAGGTAACCGGCGTAGCCGAGCATGACCGCGCCCATGCCGACGCCGATCCGGGCCTCGTTCATCATCTGGAACATATAGCTCAGGCCGTGGTGCGGTTTCCCGACGAGGTAACCGACGCACTCGCCGTTGTCGCCGAAGTTCAGCGCCGTGGAGGTGGTGCCGCGCCAACCCATCTTGTGAAACAACCCGGCCAGCAGCACATCGTTGCGTTGGCCGAGGCTGCCGTCGTCATTGACCAGGAACTTGGGCACGATGAACAGCGAGATGCCCTTCACCCCCGGCGGGGCGTCCGGCAGTTTGGCCAGGACCATGTGCACGATGTTTTCCGACAACGGATGATCGCCGCCGGAAATGAAGATCTTGTTGCCTTTGAGCCGGTAGGTGCCGTCGGCTGCCGGCTCCGCTCGCGTGCGAATATCCGCCAGCGACGAGCCCGCATGGGGTTCGGTCAGGGCCATGGTGCCGAAGAAGCGGCCGTCGATCATCGGTTGCAGGAAGCGTTGCTTCTGCTCCTCGCTGCCGAAGCTCTCGATCAGGTTCGCCGCGCCCATGGTCAGGAACGGATAAGAAGTGGACGCGGCGTTGGCTGACTGGAAATGCGCGAAGCAGGCTTGCGAGAGCAACGTCGGCAATTGCATGCCGCCAGCGTCGAAGCTGCGTGCGGCGTTCAGAAAGCCCGCTTCCAGGAACGCGTCCACCGCCGGCTTCACCTCGGGAATCAGCACGGCCTGGCCGTTTTCGTAACGGGGTTCGTTTTCGTCGTTCTTGCGGTTGTGTGGCGCGAAGTACTTTTCGGCGATGCTGCGGGCCGTGCCGATGGCGGCGTCGAAGGTCTCGCGATTGTGTTCGGCGAACCGCTCGCGCTGGGTCAGGCCCTCGGCATCAAGGACTTCATACAGCTCGAAAGCCAGATTGCGGGAACTGAGCAACGTCTCGGACATGGCGGCCTACCTTGTTTGGAATGGGCCGAGTCTAGGTGTGGGAATAGAGGTTGAACAGGATGATTGATGACAGTGATGGAGGGGCGAGGGGGACACTAATCCCTGGTGGGAGCAGGCTAGCTCGTGAAGGTGGTGTATCAGACGGATAGATGTCGACTGATACACCGACTTCGCGAGCAAGCCCGCTCCCACAGGGGATTTCGATGGCCAGGCACCCATTGCGGGCGCCTGGCTTGCAGCGGCTTAACCGATGGTCATCAGGCTGGCGTTGCCGCCCGCCGCCGCGGTGTTGACGCTCAGGGCGCGTTCGATCACCAGGCGTTCCAGCGCGATGCCGGTTTCCCCTTGTGACAGGCCGTGGACCCCGACGATGGCGCCGGCACGCTTGGCCACTTGCTGGCAAACGCTGCGCAGTTGATCCGAGTCACCGTGGTGCAGGACGGCGTCGAACACCACGTCGTCTTTGGTCCAGTCGGAAACCCGCTGGATGCGCGCCTGAATGTCCTTCGGCAAGCGTGCGAACAAGGCCTTGCTCGTGTCGGTTTCCGGCCACACCACCGAGCCGCCCACCGCCAGCACGGCCGCCAGCTGCGTCAGCAGGTCGCCTTCCACGTCGGCCAGGCACAGCACGTGTTCGCGCGGCAGGATCGCGTAGCTGTTGCGTTCGCCGGTCGGGCCGGTCAGCTGGCGGGTAATGCCGCTTTGCGACTGGGCCGCGAACTGCACGCACAGGGCGCTCAGTTCGGCGAGCTTGTGGCTCTCGGCCCAGGCTTGCAGGGCGGTCAGCGGCTTGCTCATGGCGTCGCGCAGGCGCAGGTCCGGTGCATTGAGGGCATCGCTGCGTACGAAGGACTGTTGGATCGCGTCGGTAGGACGAGTCGACAACAGGCGGTACAGGTACAACGGACCACCGGCTTTCGGCCCAGTGCCCGACAGACCTTCGCCGCCGAACGGCTGCACGCCGACCACGGCACCGACGATGTTGCGGTTCACGTAGACGTTGCCGGCGTGGACGTTGTCGATCACCTTGGCGATGGTCTCGTCGATGCGGGTGTGCACGCCCAGGGTCAGGCCATAGCCGGAGGCGTTGATCTGGTTGATCAACTGGTCCAGCTCCTTGCGCTTGTAGCGCACCACGTGCAGCACTGGGCCAAAGATCTCGCGCTGCAATTCGTCGAAGCTTTCCAGCTCGATCAGGGTCGGCATGACAAAGGTGCCACGCTTGCACTCGTCGCTGTCGGCGAGTGCCATCTGGTACACCGTGCGGCCCTTGTCGCGCATGGCCTGGATGTGTTTCTCGATGCCGGCCTTGGCCTCGGCGTCGATCACCGGGCCGATATCCACGCACAGGCGCTCGGGGTTGCCCAGGCGCGACTCGGCCATCGCGCCCTTGAGCATTTCGATGACGCGGTCGGCGGAATCTTCCTGCAGGCACAGGACCCGCAGGGCCGAGCAGCGCTGGCCGGCGCTGTCGAAGGCCGAGGACACCACGTCGATGACCACTTGTTCGGTCAGGGCCGAGGAGTCGACGATCATCGCGTTCTGGCCGCCGGTTTCGGCGATCAGTGGAATCGGGCGACCCTGGTTGTCCAGGCGACCGGCAATGTTGCGTTGCAGCAGGCGAGCGACCTCGGTGGAACCGGTGAACATCACGCCTTTGACCCGCTCGTCGCCCACCAGGCCGGCGCCGACGGTTTCACCGCGGCCCGGCAGCAGTTGCAGGACGCCTTCGGGGATGCCGGCTTCGAGCAACAGGCGCACGGCCTGTGCCGCCACCAGCGGGGTTTGTTCGGCGGGCTTGGCCAGGACCGGGTTGCCCGCGGCCAAGGCGGCCGCCACCTGGCCGCTGAAGATGGCCAGGGGGAAGTTCCACGGGCTGATGCAGACCACCGGGCCCAATGGGCGGTGGGCGTCGTTGGTGAAGTCGTTGCGCGCCTGCACCGCGTAGTAACGCAGGAAGTCCACCGCTTCACGCACTTCGGCGATGGCGTTGGCGAAGGTCTTGCCGGCCTCGCGGGCCAGCAGGCCCATCAATGGCTGGATCTCACCTTCCATCAGGTCGGCGGCACGCTCCAGGATCGCGGCGCGTTCGGCCGGTGGCGTGGCCTGCCAGATCGGCGCGGCGTTGAGGGCGCATTGGATGGCGTTGTCGACATCGGCGACGGTGGCTTCCTGGACATGGCCAACCACGTCGCGATGATCGGACGGGTTCAGCACCGGTGCCGGGGTCTGCTCGCTGGCGGCGCAACCGAGCATCGGCGCGGCTTTCCAGTCGTTATGAGCGGTGGCCAGCAGCGCGCAGGACAGCGAAGCCAGGCGATGCTCGTTGGCCATGTCGATGCCACTGGAGTTGGCGCGTTCACTGCCGTACAAGTCACGCGGCAGGGGGATGCGCGGATGCGGCAGGCCGAAACCACCTTCCAGGGTCGCCATCTGCTCGATGCTGGCGACCGGGTCGGCCACCAGTTCCTGGATCGAGATGGACTGGTCGGCAATGCGGTTGACGAACGAGGTGTTGGCGCCGTTTTCCAGCAGGCGACGAACCAGGTAGGCCAGCAGTGTCTCGTGGGTGCCGACTGGAGCGTACACGCGGCACGGACGGTTCAGCTTGCCTTCGGAAACCTTGCCTACAACTTGCTCGTACAGCGGTTCACCCATGCCGTGCAGGCACTGGAACTCATACTGCCCCGGGTAATAGTTCTGTCCGGCGATGTGGTAGATGGCCGACAGGGTATGGGCGTTGTGGGTGGCGAACTGCGGGTAGATGACTTCCGGCACCGACAGCAGCTTGCGGGCACAGGCAATGTAGGAAACGTCGGTGTACACCTTGCGGGTGTACACCGGGTAGCCTTCCAGGCCTTCGACCTGGGCACGCTTGATCTCGCTGTCCCAGTAGGCGCCTTTTACCAGGCGGATCATCAGGCGGTGACGGCTGCGGCGGGCCAGGTCGATCACGTAGTCGATCACATACGGGCAGCGTTTCTGGTACGCCTGGATCACGAAGCCGATGCCGTTCCAGCCGGTCAGTTGCGGCTCGAAGCACAGGCGCTCGAGCAGGTCCAGGGACAGCTCCAGGCGGTCGGCTTCTTCGGCGTCGATGTTCAGGCCGATGTCGTATTGCTTGGCCAGCAGGGTCAGCGACAGCAGGCGCGGGTACAACTCGTCCATGACGCGTTCGTACTGGGCGCGGCTGTAGCGTGGGTGCAGGGCCGAGAGCTTGATGGAAATACCCGGGCCTTCATAAATCCCACGGCCGTGGGACGCCTTGCCGATCGAGTGGATGGCTTGTTCGTACGAGGCCAGGTACTTCTGGGCGTCGTGCTCGGTGAGTGCCGCTTCACCCAGCATGTCGTAGGAATAGCGGAAACCCTTGGTCTCGAACTTGTTGGCATTGGCCAGGGCTTCGGCAATGGTCTCGCCGGTGACGAACTGCTCGCCCATCAGGCGCATAGCCATGTCGACGCCCTTGCGGATCATCGGCTCGCCGCTTTTGCCAATGATGCGGCTCAGGGACGACGTCAGGCCTGCTTCATTATGGGTGGCGACCAGCTTGCCGGTCAGCAGCAAGCCCCAGGTGGCGGCGTTGACGAACAGCGAAGGACTGTTGCCCAGGTGCGGCTGCCAGTTGCCGGTGCTGATCTTGTCGCGGATCAGCGCGTCGCGGGTGCCTTTGTCGGGGATCCGCAACAGGGCTTCGGCCAGGCACATCAGTGCCACGCCTTCCTGGGACGACAGGGAAAATTCCTGCAGCAAGCCCTGAACAATCCCGGCACGTCCGCCGGCACTCTTCTGATTGCGCAGTTTTTCAGCAATCGACGCGGCCAGCTTGTTGGTGGCCTCGGCCATTTGCGCGGGGAGGCGGGCCTGCTCGATCAGCATGGGCACCACTTCCGGCTCGGGGCGACGGTAGGCTGCGGTGATGGACGCGCGCAGCACCGATTGCGGCAGGATGCTTTCGGCGAATTCGAGGAAGCATTGGTGGGCGTGGTCGGCCTGGACCTCACCGGCATCGTCGCTGTCGGCACGGGTCGAACCGTTCAGCTCGGTCAGGGTTGCACCACCCTCGAGTTTCTCCAGGTAATTGAAAATTGCCTGCTTGATCAGCCAATGGGGCGTGCGATCAATCGAGGTTGCGGCGGCCTTCAGGCGTTCGCGGGTCGGGTCGTCGAGTTTGACCCCGAGGGTAGTGGTAGCCATATTTTTATCCTCATGTTTGCCACGATCGCGTGGCATCAGCTGGCGGCAAGATTAGCTGCGCGCCGAATGAGGTGCAACCGGGTGCAACCCTTTTTTGGATGAAATACTCGGCAGCTCATCAGGAAAGAATCTCCGATTTGCTGGTGTTGCACTTTATTGGTGCCCGATGCTCCGATTGCGCCGTCGCCTTTGCACTAAAACGGCGCAAAACCTGGTGTTTTTCCGATAAAACCGATCAGGTGCAACTTATTCGAGCGAAACTGGTTGCACCTAATTTCGTTTCTTGAATAGGATTCGCCGCCAAGGTGCAACCGGTTTCGACCGAGGAGCATCCGCCGATGGCTTTCCTGGGGAAACATCGGTCATACATTCGCGGGCCTGCCAATCGTCGCCATACTGTTCGTGTGGTCGACGCCTGCCTCTGCCACCGCAACATAAAAACAAAGCCAGGGCGTTATTCATGAGTGTTAGCAATCCAACCCTGATCACGTTCGTGATCTATATCGCAGCCATGGTCCTGATCGGCCTGATGGCGTACCGCTCCACCAACAACCTTTCCGATTACATCCTGGGCGGTCGCAGCCTCGGCAGCGTAGTCACGGCCCTGTCTGCCGGTGCCTCCGACATGAGTGGCTGGTTGTTGATGGGCCTGCCGGGCGCCATCTACATGTCGGGCCTCTCGGAAAGCTGGATCGCCATCGGCCTGATCGTCGGTGCCTACCTGAACTGGCTGTTCGTGGCCGGGCGGCTGCGGGTACAGACCGAACACAACGGTGACGCGCTGACGCTGCCGGACTACTTCGCCAGCCGTTTCGAAGACAAGAGCGGCCTGCTGCGGATCATCTCCGCCGTGGTGATTCTGGTGTTCTTCACCATTTACTGCGCTTCCGGCATCGTCGCCGGTGCCCGTCTGTTCGAGAGCACCTTCGGCATGTCCTACGAGACCGCGCTGTGGGCCGGCGCTGCCGCGACCATTGCCTACACCTTCGTCGGCGGTTTCCTGGCCGTGAGCTGGACCGATACCGTCCAGGCCACCTTGATGATCTTCGCGTTGATCCTGACGCCGATCATCGTGCTGCTGGCCACCGGTGGCGTGGACACCACGTTCCTGGCCATCGAGGCGAAAGACCCTGCGTCTTTCGACATGCTGAAGAACACCACTTTCATCGGCATCATCTCGCTGATGGGCTGGGGCCTGGGTTACTTCGGCCAGCCGCACATCCTGGCGCGCTTCATGGCCGCTGATTCGGTCAAGTCGATCGCCAACGCCCGTCGCATCTCCATGACCTGGATGATCCTGTGCCTGGGCGGCACCGTGGCGGTCGGCTTCTTCGGGATTGCCTATTTCTCGGCTCACCCTGAGGTGGCAGGTCCTGTGACCGAGAACCACGAGCGCGTGTTCATCGAGCTGGCCAAGCTGCTGTTCAATCCATGGATCGCCGGTGTCCTGCTGTCCGCCATCCTGGCGGCGGTGATGAGTACCCTGAGCTGCCAGTTGCTGGTGTGCTCCAGCGCCCTGACCGAAGACTTCTACAAAACTTTCCTGCGCAAGGGCGCTTCCCAGCTGGAACTGGTCTGGGTCGGCCGGGCCATGGTGCTGTTGGTGGCGTTGGTCGCCATTGCCCTGGCGGCCAACCCGAATAACCGCGTGCTGGGCCTGGTGAGCTACGCCTGGGCCGGCTTCGGTGCCGCGTTCGGCCCGGTGGTGTTGATCTCGGTGATCTGGAAAAACATGACCCGTAACGGCGCATTGGCCGGCATCCTGGTGGGCGCGATTACCGTGATCGTCTGGAAGCACTTCGAGCTGCTGGGCCTGTACGAAATCATCCCGGGCTTCATTTTCGCCAGCCTGGCCATCTATTTCGTCAGCAAGATGGGCTCGCCTACCACCGGTATGCTGCAGCGCTTCGAAGCGGCCGAGAAAGATTTCCGCCTGAACCAGTAAGGTGTTCAGCGAAGCCTTGATGGCTGGCTGAAGGTTGTATCGCAAAACGGCCCGTCTCTTGTGGAGGCGGGCCGTTTTTTTATGGCGGGTGTCCAGGGGCGGTGCATGGAGCCGGGTTGAAGGGGGCGCCGCTTTCGCGAGCAGGCTCGCTCCCACCGTTGAAGAATGTCTATCGGAAAATACTGCCTGTCTCGCGGCTTTTTCTACGTCTAGGTCGTAGGGCAAATCTGTTTTTCCGGGTGAGGGGGTTGTTCACCCGATGGTTCGTGCAGAATCGCCAGCCTTCATTCAGCAGAGGGACATCGGATGGTCGCACCTGCCCACTTGCCCCGTTTCACCCTGACGCTCGACGGCGTGCCCCATGCGCTCAAGGTGCTGGAATTCACAGGCAAGGAAGCCATCAGCCAGCCCTATCGCGTTGACCTGGAGCTGGTTAGCGAGCGGCCCGACCTGGCCCTGGAAGAACTCCTGCACCGCCAGGCCTTCCTGGGGCTAGACGATCATGGCCGGGGTCTTCACGGCCAGGTCTACAGCGTGGCCCAGGGCGACTCGGGCAAGCGCCTGACCCGTTACCGGATCACGCTGGTGCCGCGCCTCGCCTACCTGCGTCACCGCATCAATCAACGGATTTTCCAGCACCTGAGCGTGCCGGCGATCGTCGCCCGGATCCTCGGTGAGCACGGTATCCAGGGCGATGCATTCCAGTTCAGCCTCGGTGGCCAGTACCCCGAGCGTGAGTATTGCGTGCAGTACGCCGAGAGCGACCTGGCCTTCATCGAACGGCTCTGTGCCGAGGTGGGCATCCATTATCACTTCCGGCACAGCCCCGGCGGCCATCTGCTGGTGTTTGGCGACGATCAGACGGTGTTTCCCCGTTTGCCCGAGCCGACGCGCTATCTGCCGGGCAATGGCATGGCGGCCAGCGAGCCGACGATCATGCGCCTGGCGGTGCGGCTCGAAGCCCGGACCACTGCCGTGACGTTGCGCGACCACGACTTTCGCAAGCCCGGGCTGGTGCTGCAGGCTGATGTCGACAGCCAGCAACTGCCGGCGCTGGAGGACTATCGCTACCCCGGCCAGTTTGCCGATCGCGAGCAGGGCCGGCACCTGGCCCAGCGTGCACTCGAGCGCCACGGCGCCGACTACCAACTGGCGCAAGGGCACAGTGACCAGCGAGCCCTGGCCAGCGGGCACTTCCTGCACATACAGGGCCATCCTCGCGCGCCGTGGAACGATCTCTGGTTGCTCACGGCCATCACCCATCATGGCCGCCAGCCACAGGTGCTGGAGGACGCGAGCGATGACGGCCTGGAGGATTTCCAAGGCTACCGCAACACCTTCCATGCCACGCCCTGGGATGTGCTCTACCGTCCGCCCCTGGCGCAGGAAAAGCCCCGTGCCCACGGTTACCAGTCAGCCGTGGTGACCGGGCCTGTCGACAGCGAGATCCATTGCGATGCGTTCGGGCGGGTCAAGGTGCAACTGGTCTGGGACCGCGACGGCCAGGGCGATGAGCATGCCAGTTGCTGGCTGCGCGTGGCCTCCGGCTGGGCCCATGATCGCTATGGCGGGGTGATGATCCCTCGGGTTGGCATGGAAGTGCTGGTCGGATTCATCGACGGTGACGTAGACAAGCCGTTGGTGGTGGGTTGCCTGCCCAACGGCGCCAACCCGGTGCCGCTGGACCTGCCGGCGGACAAGACCCGCAGCATCCTGCGCAGCCAGAGCAGCCCGGGAGGCGGTGGTTACAACGAATTGCGTATCGAAGACCGCAAGGGCGCCGAGGAAATCTATCTGCGCGCCCAGCGCGACTGGACCCAGCACGTCTTGCATGACCAGCGGGTGCAAGTCGATCACGAGCGCAGCATCGTGGTCACGGGGGCGTCGCGGCACGAGCTCAAGGCTGATGAGCTGCGCACGACCCACGGCCGGCGCCAGGTTGAAGTCCGTCAGGACGATCACTTGCGGGTGATCGGCGAACGGCATATCCACGTGACCAGCCAGGCCCTCAGTGCTGCCCAGCAATACCATGTCGGTGCCGGCCAGCAGGTGGTGCTGGATGCCGGCGTCAGTGCGACGATCCAGGCCGGTGGTCATTGGATCAATATCGGTGCCGGCGGGATATTCAGTAGCGTGCCCATCGAAGTGGGCGGCGCGCCGATGGCCGTGATGGGCGCGGCGCCTGGCGTTTCCCGCGGCCCTGAGAGCCCGCTCGCCGCCGCGGCTCCTCGGCTGAGTCTTGGGCAAATCCTGAGCTTGCAAGGCCAGGCGCCGTTCTGTGAAGAATGTGAGCGATGCCGGATGGGCGTTTGCAGCATGCCGCCGGACCTTCATGGGCCCGCTGTTTTCCAGGTGCGCCCATGACGCCCCGTGCCTGGCTCCGAGACCACCCGTTGCGGGCATCCGAGCAACTGTTCGCCGTCGTCAGCAACGCCAGCGGCGCAGGGCCGCTGTCTGCCTGGAAGCGCTCGATGACCACGCCGGCAAGCCCGATCTGGGCGGGCACGCCGTACGCCGAGTGGGAATCGGTCATGCCATATGTAGGGCTTGTCACTCCGGACAGTGAGTTTCTTGATTGGATAGCGACCACCGATGCGCTCGATTGGGGCTGGCTGGCGGTGTCTTCTGCCAGCCAGCAAAGGGTTGCCGAACATCTGTGCGGGTTGACACAGGTGTTGTTGCCCGACGCCAAGGCGGTATTTTTCCGCTTCTGGGATGGGCGCTTCGTGCGGCCGATCCTGCAATCGGCGCACGTTGATGCCGCCGTGTTGCTGCCGGTGCTCAGCCGCTGTCTGATCAATGGCCAGCCGCTGGCGCTGCAAGGCAATGCCCGGTGTGAGGCTCGGGCGTTCCCATGGTGGACGGTGCCGGAGGCGTTGCTCAGGTCATTGGCTGATGGGTCGAGCGATTGCCTGCTGGATAACCTGCTCAGGTGGCTGGATGAAGCGCACCCGGACCTGTTCGAGCAGGTTGACGAGCGCATCCTGCGGCGCAAGGTTGCGCATTTCCTCAAGGCGCCCGGGCAACCGCTGAAGGCGGCATTGCTGCAATTTTTGGCGCTCGAACTGGGGGACCGCCCACTCGGCTGCGAACCCTGACGTTCGGCGCACTTCAAGGTAAACTCGTCGCCCTTCGCAGGAGCCGCCATGAATTATCGCCATGCCTTCCACGCCGGCAATCACGCCGACGTGTTCAAACACCTGACCTTGACCCGCCTCATCGCGCTGATGTCGCGCAAGGAGCAGCCCTTCGCCTACCTCGACAGCCACGCGGGCATCGGGTTGTACGACTTGCAGGGCGACCAGGCCAATCGTACCGGTGAATACCTGGAAGGCATCGCGCGGTTATGGGGCCAGGATGACCTGCCGCCGCTGACCGCCGATTACATGAAAGTCCTGCACGACATGAACCCGGACGGGCAGTTGCGCTACTACCCCGGTTCCCCGGAATTGGCGCGGCGCCTGACCCGTGCGCAGGACCGCGTGCTGCTCAACGAGAAGCACCCCGAAGACGGCGTACTGCTCAAGGACAACATGAAGGGCGACCGTCGCGTGGCGGTGCACTTGGGTGAAGGTTGGCATGTGCCTCGGGCGTTGCTACCGGTCCCGCAGAAGCGCGCCCTGATGTTGATCGACCCGCCTTTCGAACAGCTTGACGATATGCAGCGCTGCGCCGCCTCCCTCAAGGAAGCCATCGGCCGGATGCGCCAGACGGTGGCGGCGATCTGGTACCCGGTGAAGGATCAGCGCCTGTTGCGCCGTTTCTACCAGGACCTGGCTGGCACCGGCGCGCCGAAATTGTTGCGCGTGGAGCTGTTGGTCCACCCGCTCGCCACTCCCAACAGCCTGAACGGCTCCGGCCTGGCCATTGCCAACCCGCCGTGGGGACTGGAGGAAGAGTTGCGCGATCTGCTGCCGTGGCTGTCGAAAAAGCTCGGGCAGACCCAGGGTGGCTGGCAGATGGATTGGTTGATCGCCGAGCATTGATTCGTGTTGACGAGGCGCCAGGGCGGGCGCTTTCGCGAGCAATCTCGCTCCCACAAAGCCCTCCTGAAGCCCGGCTCAAGCCCCGGTGATCAGGTTGACGCTGGTGATTCGGCCGTTCCAGATCATCTCGTAGTGAGCGGCCTGAAGAATCGATGACACCGGGCGCGGGGTCATCAGCGCCCAGCAATGGCTACCCGGGTTGCGTACCGATCGGTAGCGCAGCCCCGGACAACCTTCGCGCTTGACGGCCTTGCCCAGCAGATGGGCGGTGCTGTAGTCATCCGGGTCATAGATGGGGTCTGTCATGGGCAAGATCAGCGCATCTTTCATCGCTGCGTCCGTGAAGTGGCAGGAAAGCTCGCGGAAGACAAAGCGTTCATAGTTGAGGCCCTGCACCTTCGACCAGTAGTGGTTCTGGTGGTACTGCACTTCGGCCAGCGCCGTTTCGGCGGTGTCGGCCAGGTACAACACGCCGAAGCTGCCGTCGCTGAACCGCGAACCGGCGGGATTGACGTGGGTGAACGGCGCCGTCGCGTAGGCGCAGCCCGGAATGCCGAAGGGGATTTCCTGGCGGGCGATCAGTTCCAGGCGTCCCACTTCGTTCTGCAACCTGGGGTTGGTCAGGGCCTGGATCCGATAAAGGACTTCGAACTCATCAGCGTCGGCCACATCGTCGAACAGGGCGATGGGCGGGAATTTGGAGTTCACCAGCCTATGGGCCGTCAGGGGCTCGCCGGGCCGTTCGGGCAGATCGACGGCCTTCACCATTGCGCGCCTCGCAACGCGTCGATCCTGCGAAACGTCTCGTAGAGGGAAATCATGTCGCCCCGGGCCATGATCTCCAGCGGGGCGTGCCCATTGAAAAACTCGTTCTCATTGGGCATCGCCGCAAAACCATAGACGTTTTCGGGGTTGTCGAAAATGAGGCGCAAGGCGCCGTGGATATTCAGCACCAGGCTGATGCGTTGCAACTGGTCGGAGTCCAGGCTGACGGACCAGTTGGTTTCACGTTGCTTGGCGCGTGTATAGGTGCTGCGGGAAATACGCAGGATCCGACAGGCCTGGTCACTGGTTGCCTGCCATTTTTCCAGGATGCCCAGCACCGTCCGAAGACCGGTCACGCACTCGTCCTTGGTCAAGGCTTGGGCTGAAAGAGCAGGGGTCATGACGATTACCTTTTTGGTCTGTAGAGCCAAAAGTAGCAATATGCAGTCTGTAGATCAAGTTTGCGGTCAAGTGCAAGGGAAGGGCGATGACCGGACACCTTCTTCCCTTGCATCGGGCTGGGGCTCAGTTACCCGCGAGGCTCGGCGGCATGCAGACGCCTGTGCCGCCAATCCCGCAGTAGCCCTCGGGGTTCTTCGCCAGGTATTGCTGGTGATACGCCTCGGCGTAGTAGAACGTCGGCGCCTCGTCGATCTCGGTGGTGATGTCCCCCAGGCCAGCCTTGGCCAGCTCTGCCTGGAACACTTGCTTGCTCTTCTTCGCGGCTTCCAGTTGCTCGGGCGTGGTGCAGTAGATCACCGAGCGGTACTGGGTGCCGATGTCGTTGCCCTGGCGCATGCCCTGGGTCGGGTTGTGCAGTTCCCAGAACATCGCCAGCAGGGCTTCGTAGCTGACCTTCTCCGGCTCGTAGACCACCAGCACCACTTCGCTGTGGCCGGTCAGGCCGGAGCAGACTTCTTCGTAAGTCGGGTTGGGGGTAAAGCCGCCGGCGTAGCCCACCGACGTGCTGTAGACGCCTTCGCGTTGCCAGAAGCGGCGTTCCGCACCCCAGAAGCAACCCAGGCCGAAGATGGCGAATTCGACGTTGCCTGGGAATGGGCCGAGCAGCGGGTTGCCGTTGACGAAGTGCTCGTCCGGCACCTTGATCGGGGTTTCGCGGCCGGGCAGGGCTTGTTCTTGAGTAGGGAGCACGTTTTTGTTCACCAGGATTTCCGAGCGCAAGACCATCATCAGTCCTCTCAGTCAGATTGAGTTGAGCGAGTTCACGCAATAAGACTGTCAGTGTGCCCGAGTGTTACATCGCTGTCAGTCAATTGGTCCGCGCGGGTAGCGCTTGAGCTTCTCGATCAGCTCGGCGCCGGGGATCGGCCGGTCGAACAGGTAGCCCTGGCCGACGTCGCATCGGTGGCGCCGCAGGAAGGCCAGTTGCTGGGCGGTCTCGATGCCTTCGGCCACGACCTTGAGCTTGAGGTTGTGGGCCATGGCGATCACCGCCGAGGTGATTTCCATGTCGTCCTGGTTGTCCGGGATCTCATGGATGAAGCTGCGATCGATCTTGATGATGTCGATCGGGAATTTCTTCAGGTAACTCAGGGACGAATAACCGGTGCCGAAATCGTCCATCGCCAGGGTCAGGCCCAGGCGCTTGAGCTGGTCGAGCTGCAGGTGGGTGTCTTCGGTGGCTTCCAGCAGCAGGCCCTCGGTCAACTCCAGTTCCAGCAGCCGGGCGGGCAGTTGCTCCTCCTTGAGGATGCTGGCGATGGAGGCGACCAGGTCCGGGTCGGAGAACTGCTTGGGCGACAGGTTGATCGCCACTTGCAGGTTGCCCAGGCCGGCGGCGGTCAGTTGCTTGCTCATGCGGCAGGCCTGGCGGGCGATCCACTTGCCGATGGGGATGATCAGGCCGGTTTCTTCGGCCACGCTGATGAACTGGTCGGGACGGATCATGCCCTTTTCGGGATGGTTCCAACGCAGCAGCGCTTCCATGCCCAGCAGTCGACCGCTGCGCAGGCATAGCTTGGGCTGGTAGAACACGTCCAGTTCGTTCTGGGTCAGGGCCCGGCGCAGGTTGTTTTCCACGAACAGCTTGTAGCTGGCCTCGGCGTTCAAGGCCTCGGTGAAGATCTGCACCTGATGCTTGCCGTTGGCCTTGGCCTTGTGCAGGGCGAGCCCGGCGTTGCGCATCAGGGTCTGGGGATCGCGACCGTGCAACGGTGCGCAGGCCAGGCCCACGGAGCCGGTCACGCTGATCAACTGGTTGTCGACGAACATCGGTTTGTCGAGGGTCATCAGCAACTGGCTGGCGACCTGCTGGCCGGCTTCCAGGTCCGTGTCGTCCAGCAGCACGGCGAACTCGTTACTGGCGAACCGCGCCAGGCTGCCGCTGGGGCTCAGGCTGTTGCGCAAGCGCCGGGCCAGGCTGATCAGCAGCTTGTCGCCGGTCTGGTGGCCGAGGCTGTCGTTGATGCGCTTGAAGTTGTCGATGTCCACCAGCAGCAGGCTGATGGGCGAATCGCTGTCCCGGGCGAAGCGTTCATCGAGGTTGCGGATGAACGCCGGACGGTTGCCCAGGTTGGTCAGGTTGTCAGTGTAGGCCAGGCGCTCGATACGCTGCTGGGCCAGCTTGGTCTGGGTAATGTCTTCGTAGATGCCGATGTAATGGGTCAGTTCGCGATTGTCGCCATAGACCTTGGAAATCGACAGCTGGCCCCAGTAGGGTTCCAGGTTCTTGCGCCGGCTCTTGAACTCGCCTTGCCAGCTGTTGCTCTGGGCCAGGGCGGACGGTGCGTCGAACAGCAGCTCGCTGAGATTCTCCAGGGCCGGCAGCTCGGACAGGCGCTGGCCGTGGACTTCCTCGGTGGAGTACTGGGTGATCGCCGTGAAGCTCGGGTTGACGTATTCCACCACGCCGTCGCAATTGACCAGCAGGAAGGCGTTGGCGCTCTGTTCCACGGCGCGCTGGAACAGGTGCAGGGCGCTGGTGGCGGTGCGTCGGTTGTGGTTGTTGATCACCTGGGCGAACTGGTCCGCCAGCTCACCGGCAAAGGCGATTTCGTCGGACTGCCAGGCGCGGGTGACGCCGACCTGTTCCAGGCACAGCACGCCCACCACCTGGCCGTCGATGCGCACGCTGGCGTCGAGGATGGCGTTGACGTCGCGGGCGCGCAGGTTCTCCGCCAGTTCCCGGGTGCGCGGGTCGCGCATGGCGTTGTGGGCATCGATGGCACGACACGATTGCAGCGCTTCCATGTAGTTGGGGTAGTCGCTGGCGTCGATGGCCGCTGGCAGGAAGTGCGCTTGGGAGGCTCGGTTGAAGGCGGTGATCGGCACCAGCTTGCCGTCTTCAAGGTTCCAGAGGCTGGCGCTGTCGATCTGATAGATGTCACAGGCACTGCGGGTGATGAGTTCGGCGGCTTCGAGCAGGGAGTTGTTAGCGCTGTAGCGTTGTCGGGTCAGCAGCAGGATCAGGTCCTGCTGGGCGCGTACCCGGTCCAGGTGCTGGAGTTGCTCCTGCTGGGCGCGCTGGTTCAACTCCAAGGCAATCTGCAGGCGCGAGTTCTGGGTTTCCAGGTCGACGGCCGGCAGGGACGGCTCGTCTTGCAGCAGGCTGTCCACCACCAGCAGGTAGCCGCGCAACAACTGACGATTGTGCTGCTTATAGGCTTCGCCCGTTTCCAGCAGGTTCATCGGGCCCTTGGCGGTGTGCAGCGTATAGCGGATCTGGTAATGCGAGTCTTGAGCCAGTTGTTCCTGGATGGTGTCATGCAACTGGTAGCGCGCTTCGGGTTCCATCAGGCTGGCGTAGGGCGCGCTGACCAGCGAACAGAGCTCCACCGCCGGCAGGCCGAAGTAGCGCTCGCAATTGGGATCGAGGAACAGCAGCGCCCAGCTCGCTTCATTCAGCCGTTCGAAACGCAGCATACCGAGCCGCGAGGGCACCGGTAACTGCGTCACTACCTCGGCCGCCATACGGCTGGCGGCATCGGGTTGGCTTTTCATGGGGAAACTCGCTTCGAAAATGCTGATCGCGCCGGGCTGACGCCCTCGTTCTTACGGACTGCCGCAAGGTTGCATCATTGCGGCACTGGCTGACAAGAGACATGAAGGCCAAGTGCTATAAACCTTTTATCGGCCGACGAAGGGATTTCTCCAGTCGCCAGCCGATCAGAGGGCACGCCAGGTGATGCCGTCCGTCACCGCAAGGGAATATCGACGGTCTGCACCGGGTTGCCGTCACGGTCGTGGAACGTGGCCTGGACGCTCTGGGCCGTGATGTTCAGGCGTGCGAAGTTATCCTGGCTGAGGACTTTGCTGGTCAGTTCGTAGCGATATTCTCCGTCGCCCGTGCGGGCCATGGGCTGGTCGAAGATAAAATCCGTGGCCTTGGCATAAGGCAGCAGCTTGCTGTTGCAGAACGGCGAGGCCACCAGGGTGTTGACTTCGAAATCAGGATCCTCGCTGTGTCGCAGGCGGCTGGTCATGGCGCCATGGACATCGCCCGAGATGAAGATCACGTTCCTGACCCGATGCTTGCGCAGGGTTTCCAGCAGCCGCAGGCGCTGTTGCGGGAAGGCCTGCCAGGCATCTCCATCATTGCGCTTGCTGTCGGGGTAGAACAGCACGCTGGTCACCACGAACTTGACCCGGGCGGGGCTGCCAACGAGCCATTGGAGCAGGGCCTGCTCCTGCTCTTCATCCAGGAGGCGGCGGTCATCTGCCGACAGGTTGCGTTGGGTACGGCTGTCGGTGACGAACCATCCGACGTCGCCGTGGGCAAACCGGTACCAGTAGCGTTTGAGCGACTTATCCAGCGTGCCGTTGGCCAAGCGTTCATGGGCCGGGCCATGGCTGGCCTGGTAAAGCGCGTACGCACTCATGGCGTTGGCATAGAGCACCTCGTCGTTGCCGGACCTGTTGGCGGGCCAGTTGTCTTCGATTTCGTGGTCGTCGAGGATCATGTAGGTGGGCACCTGCGCCATCAGTCGCCGGATGTGCGGCTGGGAGAATGCCGTGCGGTACTTGAAGAGAATGTCCTTGTAGGTCCGGTCAGGGGCCACCACGTTCAGGTCGTCGAGGTAGACCTGGTCCCCGGTCATCAGGACCGCGCTGATCGGCGGGTCGGCCTGGGCCACGACGCGGTTGATGCCGGCAAAGGTGCGGTCCCCGAGCGCGGGCCGCGAAGGCACGCCGGCGGTGATCCGCAGGTAGCGGCAGGAGCCGACGATATAGGCGCGCGGCAGGCCGGGCTCGTTGGTTGGCGTGCGCAGGCGATAGGTGTTCCTGGGCCATTGCAGCGGCAGTTCCTCAACGGTCCCTATGGTGTGGGTCGGGCTTAGCGGGCTGAACCAGCCTGCCTGGTATTCATAGGCCGTACCGGGCTCAAGGCCATCGAGCACGATGACATCGGACATGTCGCGGTAGGCCTTCAACTGGACGAAATGGCCCTTCGACCAGTGGGCGTCGCCCAGGCGCCGGTAGCGAACACCGGCGAATACCAGGCTGTTGTCATGATCGCCGCGCAAGAATATCCGCGCGTGATCCGTCGTGGTGTGGCCAACGATCGGGCCGACGGTGGGTATGAACATATTCGAATCCATTCGAAATGCAGCGTTTCAGTTAAGGAGGGTACGAGCGCAAGGGTGTCGCGCTGTGCCGATGCTAAGGCGCGAGGCGGGACAAATATCGACAGGCGAGGGGACGCAGGATGTGGGCAATGACTAACAGAGGGCGTAGTCAGTCAGGCGGGGAAGGGTAGGAAAGTTTGCCGGTGTACGGCGTGGCGCTTCAGCCCTGACGGCCAGGCAAAAAAAGCCCCGTCAAATGGACGGGGTTGAGGTACGAGCGTGGCGCTCGGAAAACAGCGGTGCGAGTGGCCCTTCCCTGGGGAAGGGCCACTCGGCGTTACAGCAGGATGGTACGAATGTCGCCCAACAGATCGCTCAGACGCTTGGTGAAGCGTGCAGCAGCGGCACCGTTGATCACGCGGTGATCGTAGGACAGCGACAGCGGCAGCATCAGCTTCGGCTGGAAGGCCTTGCCGTCCCAGACCGGCTGGATGGTGGCCTTGGAAACACCCAGGATCGCCACTTCCGGCGCGTTGACGATCGGCGTGAAGCCGGTGCCGCCAATATGGCCGAGGCTGGAGATCGTGAAGCAGGCGCCCTGCATGTCGTCGGCGGTGAGCTTCTTGTTTCGGGCTTTTTCGGCCAGGGCAGCGGCTTCGCCAGCCAGTTGCAGCAGGCTCTTCTGGTCGACGTTGCGGATGACCGGTACCAGCAGGCCTTCCGGGGTGTCGACGGCGAAGCCGATGTGCACGTACTTCTTGCGGATCACAGCCTTGCCGCTTGGAGCCAGCGAACTGTTGAAGTCCGGCAGTTCCTTGAGCAGGTGCGCGCAAGCCTTGAGCAACAGGGGCAGCACGGTCAGCTTCACGCCGGCCTTTTCCGCCACGGCTTTCTGCGCCACGCGGAAAGCTTCCAGCTCGGTGATGTCGGCCTGGTCGAACTGGGTCACGTGCGGAATGTTCAGCCAGCTGCGGTGCAGGCTCGACGCGCCGATCTGCATCAGGCGGGTCATGGCTACTTCTTCGGTTTCGCCGAAGCGGCTGAAATCCACCGCCGGGATCGGCGGAATGCCCGCGCCACCCGAGGCGCCTTCGGCCGGTGCGTTCTTGGCCTTCTGCATCATGGCCTTGACGTACACCTGCACGTCTTCTTTCAGCACGCGGCCGTGTGGGCCGCTTGGGCTGACAGCCGACAGCTCGACGCCGAACTCACGGGCCAGTTGTCGCACTGCAGGGCCTGCGTGAACCTTGGCACCGCTTGGCGCAGGGGTCGCGGCAGGGGCCGGTGCTGGCGCAGCCTCGGCCTTAGCGGCAGGGGCGGCAGCGGGAGCGGCTTCGGCCTTGGCAGCCGGCGCGGCGGCTTGAGCAGGTGCTGGCGCGGCAGGAGCAGCAGCGCCGGCCACTTTCAGCTTCAGGATCAGGTCACCGGTTCCGACTTCGTCTTCCAGCTTGATCTCGACGCTCTCCACCACACCGGCGGCGGGCGATGGGATTTCCATGCTGGCTTTGTCGGATTCCAGGGTGATCAGCGACTGGTCGGCTTCGACGGTGTCGCCGACCTTGACCAGGACTTCGATGATCTTGGCCTTGCCCGACGAACCGATGTCCGGGACATGGATGTCCTGGACAGACGCTTCGGCTGGTGCGGCCGCCGGTGCTGGGGCTGCTTCGGCAGCCGGTGCGGCAGCAGGCTTTTCAGCGGCGGCCGGGGCCGCTGCCGGCGCGGCCGCTTCAGGCGCCGCGGCGGCGCCCTCGACTTCCAGCTCCAGCAGTTCGTCGCCTTCTTTCAGGCGATCGCCCAGCTTCACTTTCAGGCTCTTGATGACGCCGGCCTTCGGCGCAGGCACTTCCATGCTGGCCTTGTCCGACTCGAGCGTCAGGATGCTCTGGTCGGCTTCGATACGGTCGCCGACCTTCACAAACAGTTCGATTACTTCACCTTCACCGCTGCCGATGTCAGGTACGCGAATGAGTTCGCTCACGAAAATTCTCCTCAGCAGTCCAGTGGGTTGCGTTTTTCTGGATCGATGCCGAACTTGGCGATGGCTTCGGCCACCACTTTCGGTTCGATATCGCCGCGGTCAGCCAGGGCTTCCAGGGCTGCCAACACAACGAACTTACGGTCGACTTCGAAGAAGTGACGCAGCTTCTTGCGGCTGTCGCTACGGCCGAAACCGTCGGTGCCCAGCACTTTGAACTCCTTGGAAGGAACCCACTGGCGGATCTGCTCGGCGAACAGCTTCATGTAGTCGGTAGAGGCAATGACCGGACCCTTACGGCCGCTCAGGCACTCTTCGACATAGCTCAGCTTAGGCTTCTGGCCAGGGTGCAGACGATTGCTGCGCTCCACGGCCAGGCCGTCGCGACGCAGTTCGTTGAAGCTGGTGACGCTCCAGACATCGGCACCGATGTTGAATTCCTCGCGCAGGATCTTCGCCGCCTCACGCACTTCGCGCAGGATGGTGCCGGAGCCCATCAGCTGGACGTGGTGCGCGGCTTCGCGGGTGTCTTCCTCGAGCAGGTACATGCCCTTGACGATGCCTTCCTCCACGCCGGCCGGCATGGCTGGCTGCTGGTAGGACTCGTTCATCACGGTGATGTAGTAGAAGACGTCCTGTTGCTCTTCGGTCATCTTCTTCATGCCGTCCTGGATGATCACCGCCAGCTCGTAGCCGTAGGTTGGATCATAGGTGCGGCAGTTCGGGATGGTGCCGGCCAGCATGTGGCTGTGACCGTCTTCGTGCTGCAGGCCTTCACCGTTGAGGGTGGTACGGCCGGCGGTGCCGCCGATCAGGAAGCCACGGGTGCGGCTGTCGCCAGCGGCCCAGGCCAGGTCGCCGATCCGCTGGAAGCCGAACATCGAATAGAAGATGTAGAACGGCAGCATCGGCTGGTTGTGGCTGGAGTACGAGGTACCGGCGGCAATGAAGGAGCTCATGGCGCCCGCTTCGTTGATGCCTTCCTCGAGAATCTGGCCTTTCTTGTCCTCGCGGTAGAACATCACCTGGTCTTTATCGACTGGCTCGTAGAGCTGGCCGACGGACGAGTAGATGCCCAGTTGGCGGAACATGCCTTCCATACCGAAGGTACGGGCTTCGTCCGGGATGATCGGGACGATGCGCGAGCCGATTTCCTTGTCCTTGACCAGTTGCGCGAGGATCCGCACGAAGGCCATGGTGGTGGAGATTTCACGGTCGCCCGAGCCGTCCAGGATCGCCTTGAGGGTGTCCAGTGGCGGGGTCGGGACGCTGAAGCTCTTGGCGCGACGCTGTGGCACGAAACCACCCAGCGCGGCACGGCGCTCGGCCAGGTAACGGGCTTCGGCGCTGCCTTCTTCAGGCTTGAAGAACGGCAGGTTTTCCAGCTCGCTGTCCTTGACCGGGATGTCGAAGCGGTCGCGGAACAGCTTCAGGCTATCGACATCGACCTTCTTGGTGTTGTGCGCGGTGTTCTTCGCTTCGCCGGCGCCGGTGCCATAACCCTTGATGGTCTTGGCCAGGATGACGGTCGGCTGCTCTTTGTGGTTGACCGCTTCGTGGTACGCCGCGTAGACCTTGTACGGGTCGTGGCCGCCACGGTTGAGTTTCCAGATCTCGTCGTCGGACAGATCGGCAACCATCGCCTTGAGTTCAGGCGTGTTGAAGAAGTGCTCACGGACGAACGCGCCGTCCTTGGCCTTGTAGTTCTGGTACTCGCCGTCGATGACTTCGTCCATGCGGCGTTGCAGGATGCCGTCGACGTCCTTGGCCAGCAGTGGGTCCCAGAAACGGCCCCAGATGACTTTGTTGACGTTCCACTGGGCACCACGGAACACGCCTTCGAGTTCCTGGATGATCTTGCCGTTGCCGCGAACCGGGCCGTCGAGGCGCTGCAGGTTGCAGTTGATGACGAAGATCAGGTTGTCCAGCTTCTCGCGGCCGGCCAGGGAGATCGCGCCCAGGGATTCCGGCTCGTCGCACTCGCCGTCGCCCATGAAGCACCAGACTTTCTGCTTGCCCGGCTCGATGAAGCCACGGGCTTCCAGGTACTTCATGAAACGTGCCTGGTAGATCGCCTGGATCGGGCCCAGGCCCATGGAAACGGTCGGGAACTGCCAGAAGTCAGGCATCAGCCAAGGGTGCGGGTACGAGGACAGGCCGTTGCCGTCCACTTCCTGGCGGAAGTTGTTCATCTGGTCTTCGGAGATACGGCCTTCCATGAACGCACGGGCGTAGACGCCGGGCGATGCGTGACCCTGGAAGTAGATCAGGTCGCCGCCGTGTTCATCGGTCGGGGCCTGGAAGAAATAGTTGAAGCCGATGTCATACAGCGTCGCGCTGGAAGCGAAGCTGGAGATGTGACCGCCCAGGTCAGAATCTTTCAGGTTGGTGCGCATGACCATGGCCAACGCGTTCCAACGTACCAGCGAGCGAATGCGGCGTTCCATGAACAGGTCGCCAGGCATGCGTGCTTCGTGGGTCACGGGGATCGTGTTGCGGTACGGCGTGGTGATGGCGTAGGGCAGTTGCGAGCCGCTGCGGGTCGCGAGTTCACCCATACGGGTCATCAGATAATGAGCACGGTCTTCGCCTTCTTTGTCGAGAACCGATTCCAGGGCGTCCAGCCATTCCTGGGTTTCGACGGGATCGAGGTCTTGCATGGCTTGCTCCAGGGCGGAAAGGCTACCAGAATCGGTTGCCTGAGTTTGCGACTGGCCTTGTGGGCAGACGATATAAATTCTTGGATTGCCGAAGGTAGATTCGACGGCGTGTAGTTTTACTACAAATCGTTGGCCGTTTCAGCTTTTCGAATGTATAGACGAGTAGTAAAACTACACAAGAGCGGCTTATGGCCCCTCGTTTCGTTGTGAGAATAATCGTTACTGTTGGTCTTTACCCAACTCGAACAGGTAAAAACTTGATGTCGGCTGCCAATAAAATCAGATTTTCAGCTATTTATCATCTTTGTTCGACAGTCGATCAGGTAGTGGTTTTTGAAAAAACACTACATCCAGCCTTCCCCGCGCCGATCAAGGATAGACCATGAGCCTGCCCTCGCTTGCCGAAGTACCGGTCATTCTCCAGTCATTGGTCAGTCGGGCCGAGGAGTCGTTCCGTGCGGCGGTCGCTTCGCTCGACGACGACCACGGCCTGTCGAGCTGGACGCCGCAGCACTGGGAGGCATTCCGGCGCGTCGCTGCCGCCAGTGACTTTGTCATCGAGCAAAGTGTGCGTGACCCGGCGATGCTGTTGGCGCTGGTGCGCAGCGGCGAGCTGGACCGCGGCTTCGCCCCCGGCGAGATGCGTGCGCAGATTGGTGCCGCGGTCCAGGCTGCCGAGACCGAAGACGAACTGGGCCGCGTCCTGCGTCGCCAGCGCACGCGCCAGCAGGTGCGGATCATCTGGCGCGACCTGACCCGCCAGGCCGACCTGGTGCAAACCTGCCGCGATCTCTCCGACATGGCCGATACCTGCATCGACGAGGCCTACCATTGGTTGTACCAGCGCCTCGCCCAGCAGTTCGGCACCCCCACCGGGCGGCGCAGCGGCGAGCCGCAGCAGATGGTCATTCTCGGCATGGGCAAGCTGGGGGCGGTGGAGCTGAACCTGTCGTCGGACATCGACCTTATCTTTGCCTACCCGGAGGGGGGCGAAACCGTCGGCGTCAAGCGGCCGCTGGATAACCAGGAGTTCTTCATCCGGGTCGGCCAGCGCCTGATCAAGGCCCTGGACCCGATCACCGTCGACGGTTTCGTGTTCCGCGTGGACATGCGCCTGCGTCCTTATGGTTCGGCCGGCGCACTGGTGCTGAGCTTCAATGCCCTGGAGCAGTATTACCAGGACCAGGGGCGCGACTGGGAACGCTACGCCATGATCAAGGCGCGCGTGGTCGCGGGTGACCAGGTGGCCGGTGCGCAGTTGCTCGACATGCTGCGTCCGTTCGTTTATCGCCGTTACCTGGACTTTTCCGCCATCGAAGCGCTGCGCACCATGAAGCAGCTGATCCAGCAGGAAGTGCGGCGCAAGGGCATGGCCGACAACATCAAGCTCGGGTCGGGCGGGATTCGCGAGGTGGAGTTCATCGCCCAGGCGTTCCAGCTGATCCACGGCGGTCGCGACCTGAGCCTGCAGCAGCGCCCGCTGCTCAAAGTGCTGGGCACTCTCGAAGGCCAGGGGTATCTGCCGACCAAGGTGGTCGACGAGTTGCGCCAGGGTTATGAATTCCTGCGTTATACCGAGCACGCGATCCAGGCCATCGGCGATCGCCAGACCCAGATGCTGCCGGACAGCCCGCAGGACCAGGCGCGGATTGCCTTCATGCTGGGGTTTGCGCACTGGCCGGCGTTCCATGAGCGGTTGATGTATTGGCGCGAGCGGGTGGCCTGGCACTTCGGCCAGGTCATTGCTGACCCTGACGAAGACGAGGGCAGTGAGAGCGAAGTGGTGGTGGGCGGCGAATGGCTGCCGTTGTGGGAAGACAGCCAGGATGAGGAGGCGGCCTGCCGCCAGTTGGAGGCGGGCGGTTTCAGCGATGCGGCCAAGGCCCTCAAGGCCCTGGCTGTCTTGCGCGGCAGCCCGCAATTGCGAGCGATGCAACGCCTGGGGCGCGAGCGTCTGGACGCCTTCATTCCGCGCTTGCTGGCCCAGGCGGTGGAGCATGCCAACCCGGACCTGGTGCTGGAGCGCGTATTGCCGCTGGTCGAAGCGGTGGCGCGCCGCTCGGCTTACCTGGTGCTGTTGACGGAAAACCCCGGCGCCCTGCGGCGCTTGCTGACCTTGTGCGCAGCGAGCCCGTGGATCGCCGAGCAGATCACGCGTTTTCCTTTATTACTCGATGAGCTGCTCAACGAGGGGCGCTTGTTCAAGCCGCCGCTGGCGCCGGAGCTGGCCGCCGAGTTGCGCGAGCGCCTGACGCGGATTCCCGAGGATGATCTTGAACAGCAGATGGAGGCGCTGCGGCATTTCAAGCTGGCGCACCGCCTGCGGGTGGCTGCATCGGAAATCGCCGGCAGCCTGCCGCTGATGAAAGTCAGCGACTACCTGACCTGGTTGGCCGAGGCGATTCTCGAACAAGTGCTGGCCCTGGCCTGGCGCCAGACGACCGCCAAGCATGGCGTGCCGTTGCGCACCGACGGCAGCTTGTGCGATCCGGGCTTCATCATTGTCGGTTATGGGAAAGTCGGCGGCCTTGAATTGGGGCATGGTTCCGACCTGGACCTGGTCTTCATCCATGACGGCGATCCGCAGGCCGAAACCGACGGGCCGAAGCCGATCGATGGCGCCCAGTTCTTCACCCGGCTTGGCCAGCGGATCATTCACTTGCTAACGGCCCAGACCAACTCCGGGCAGCTCTATGAAGTGGACATGCGCTTGCGTCCGTCCGGGGCGTCGGGGTTACTGGTCAGCTCCCTCGGGGCGTTTGCCCGTTATCAGGAAAATGAAGCCTGGACGTGGGAGCATCAGGCACTGGTGCGGGCCCGGGTGCTGGTGGGCAGCCAGGACGTGGGCTTGGCATTTGAAAATGTCCGCGCCCAGGTCCTTGGGCGCAAGCGTGACTTGTCGATGTTGCGCCAGGAGGTCAGCGAGATGCGCGCCAAGATGCGCGATAACCTTGGCAGCAAGGCCACCGCTGCCGGAACCGCGGCAAATGCCTTCGAGGCCACGGCGCCGTTCGACCTCAAGCAGGACGCCGGAGGTATCGTCGATATTGAATTTATGGTGCAATACGCGGCCCTGGCGTGGTCCGAGGAACACCCGTCGTTGCTGCGCTACACCGATAACATCCGCATTCTGGAAGGGTTGCAGGAGGTCGGGTTGATGCCGGCCGAAGACGCCACCTTGTTGCGCGAGGCCTACAAAGCCTACCGCTCCGCCGCCCACCGCCAGGCCCTGCAGAAAGAGGCCGGGGTGATTGCAGGCGACCAGTTCGTGGATGAACGCCGGCAGGTGCTGCGGATCTGGCGGACGTTGGGGTTGAATTGAGTACTGATTGATGTGGGAGCGGGCTTGCTCGCGAAGGCGGAGTGTCAGGCGAAGTAGAGGCTGCATGTGCCAGCCTCTTCGCGGGCAAGCCCGCTCCCACAGTTGGATTGGCGGTGCTTCACCGCACTTGAGGCGAATGAAGACCCCTTGTGGGAGCGGGCTTGCTCGCGAAAGCGCAGTGTCAGGCGAAATAGATGTTGGATGTGCCGGCCCTTTCGCGAGCAAGCCCGCTCCCACGGTGGATTGCAGTGTCTTTAGGCGGGGAGGCGTAGGCCTCCCCGTAGCGTTTTTGGAAACCACATGAATATTCTGATCGTTGGGCCCAGTTGGGTCGGTGACATGGTGATGGCGCAGACACTGTTCCAGTGCCTGAAGCAGCGCCACCCGCAGTGCGAAATCGACGTCCTGGCCCCCGAGTGGAGTCGGCCGATCCTGGAGCGCATGCCACAGGTACGCAAGGCCTTGAGCTTCCCGCTCGGCCACGGCGCGCTGGAGCTGGCGACTCGGAGGCGCATCGGCAAGTCCCTGGCCGGCCAGTACGACCAGGCGATCCTGCTGCCCAACTCGCTGAAGTCGGCGCTGGTGCCATTCTTTGCCGGCATCCCCAAGCGCACCGGCTGGCGCGGCGAGTTCCGCTACGGCTTGCTCAATGACGTGCGCACGCTGGACAAAGAGCGTTATCCGCTGATGATCGAGCGCTTCATGGCCCTGGCCTACGAGCGCGGGGCCGAGTTGCCCACGCCGTATCCGCGCCCCAGCCTGGCCATTGACCCGGTGAGTCGCGCGCAAGCCCTGGCCAAGTTCGGCCTGAGCCTGGACCGCCCGGTGCTGGCCCTGTGTCCGGGCGCCGAATTCGGCGAATCCAAGCGCTGGCCGGCCGAGCACTACGCCCAGGTCGCCGAGGCGAAGATTCGGGAAGGCTGGCAGGTCTGGCTGTTCGGCTCGAAAAAGGATCATCCGGTGGGCGAGGACATCCGTTCGCGGCTGATCCCGGGGCTGCGCGAAGAGTCGGTGAACCTCAGCGGCGACACGTCCCTGGCCGAAGCCATCGACCTGCTGTCCTGTGCCGATTCGGTGGTCTCCAACGACTCCGGCCTGATGCACGTGGCCGCGGCCTTGAATCGCCCGTTGGTGGCGGTCTACGGCTCCACCTCGCCGGGCTTCACCCCGCCGCTGGCCGACCAGGTCGAAATCGTGCGCCTGGGCCTGGAATGCAGCCCATGCTTTGACCGCACCTGCCGCTTCGGGCACTACAACTGCCTGCGCCAGCTCATGCCGCAGTCGGTGAACGAGGCCCTGGAGCGTTTGCAGGGCACACCCGTGGAGGTCGAGTAACTTGCGGGTATTGCTGATCAAGACCTCCTCGCTGGGGGATGTGGTCCACACGTTGCCAGC
Organism: Pseudomonas chlororaphis; assembly: GCA_001023535.1. Taxonomy (NCBI): domain Bacteria; kingdom Pseudomonadati; phylum Pseudomonadota; class Gammaproteobacteria; order Pseudomonadales; family Pseudomonadaceae; genus Pseudomonas; species Pseudomonas chlororaphis. The sequence goes on along the minus strand of CP011020.1, from coordinate 1,301,630 downwards.
CCTGACCGATGCGGCGCGGGCGATCCCCGGGATCAAGTTCGATTGGGTGGTGGAAGAAGGCTTCGCCGAGATCCCGACCTGGCACCCGGCCGTGGGCAAGGTCATCGCGGTGGCGATCCGTCGCTGGCGCAAGAACCTCTGGCAAACGATCAAGAGCGGCGAGTGGCGACGCTTCAAGCAGAGCCTGCGCGCCGAAAAGTACGACCTGGTCATCGACGCCCAGGGCCTGTTGAAAAGTGCCTGGCTGACCCGTTACGTCAAGGCGCCGGTCGCCGGCCTGGACAAGGATTCGGCCCGCGAGCCCATCGCCGCGCGCTTCTACGATCGCCGCCTGGCGGTGGCCCGCGGTCAGCATGCGGTGGAGCGCGTGCGCCAGTTGTTCGCCGTGGCGCTGGGGTATGATTTGCCCCGGACCCAGGGCAGCTACGGCCTGAATGTCGATCGCCTGGTTGAATTGCCGCGCAAGTACCCTTATGTGGTGTTCCTGCACGGCACGACCTGGGAATCCAAGCACTGGCCCGAGCTGTATTGGCGCCAGCTCACCGAGCGCATGGGGCAGTTCGGCGTGGTGGTGAAGCTGCCGTGGGGCAACCCGTTGGAGAAGGCCCGGGCCGAGCGTATCGCCAAGGGCCTGCGCAATGTCGAAGTGTTGCCGAAGCTGAACCTGGGTGGCATGGGCAAGGTGCTTGCCGGCGCCCAGGCCTGCGTGGCAGTGGACACTGGTCTCGGGCACCTGGCTGCGGCCCTGGACGTGCCGACGATTTCGCTGCTGGGCCCCACCAACCCGATTCTGACCGGCGCCTATGGCAAGGGCCAGGTTCACCTCGCCAGCGATTTTCCCTGTGCACCCTGCATGCAGAAGCAGTGCACTTACCCGCCGACCGCCGAAGATGCCCGTCGGTTTGACCTGAAACGCGAGCAGCCCCTGTGCTTCACGCGTCTGAACCCCGAGCGTGTGGCCAGCCACCTGAGCACGTTATTGGCTGAGGAGCCGCGCTGATGCAATTGGCTTTTGTCCTTTACAAGTATTTCCCGTACGGAGGCTTGCAGCGTGACTTCATGCGCATCGCCCTGGAATGCCAGCGGCGAGGTCACCAGATCCGCGTCTACACGCTGATCTGGGAAGGTGACGTCCCGCCGGGTTTCGAAGTGCTGGTGGCGCCGGTCAAGGCGTTGTTCAACCACCGGCGCAACGAAAAACTCAGTGCGTGGATGGAGGCCGACCTGGCCAAGCGCCCGGTGGACCGCTTGATCGGTTTCAACAAGATGCCCGGCCTGGACGTGTATTACGCCGCCGATGGCTGCTTCGAAGACAAGGCGCAGAACCTGCGCAATTCCCTGTATCGGCGTTGGGGCCGTTACCGGCATTTCGCCGAGTACGAGCGGGCGGTGTTCGCCAGGGATGCCAGGACCGAAGTGCTGATGATCTCCGAAGTCCAGCAGCCGTTGTTCATCAAGCACTACGGCACGCCATTGGAGCGCTTCCACTTGCTGCCGCCGGGCATCGCCCAGGACCGCCGCCGGCCCGCCGATGCCGATGAGATCCGCGCCGCGTTCAGGGCCGAGTTCGAGTTGGCCGATGATGAGCTGCTGCTGGTGCAGATCGGCTCCGGGTTCAAGACCAAGGGCGTGGACCGCAGCCTCAAGGCCCTGGCCGCGTTGCCTGCCGAGTTGAGAAAACGGACCCGGCTGTTTGTAATCGGCCAGGACGACCCCAAGGTATTTCAATTGCAGAGTGCCGCGCTGGGGCTCGGTGACAACGTACGGTTCCTCAAGGGCCGTAGCGACATCCCGCGTTTCCTGCTCGGGGCCGACCTGTTGATCCATCCTGCGTACAACGAAAACACCGGTACCGTGCTGCTCGAAGCGTTGGTGGCCGGGTTGCCGGTGCTGGTCAGCGCGGTGTGCGGGTACGCCCATTACATCGCCGAGGCCGACAGCGGCCTGGTGCTGGACGAGCCGTTCGAACAGGCGCAGCTCACCGAATACCTGGGGCGTATGCTCAGCGATGCCGACGCCCGGGCGGCGTGGAGCCGCAATGGCCTGGCCTTCGCCGAGACGGCTGACCTCTACAGCATGCCGCAGCACGCGGCCGATGTGATATTGGCGGAGCAAGCGCAATGAAACTGATGCTGGCCGAACCGTTCAAGCGCCTGTGGGCCGGGCGCGATGCGTTCGTCGAAGTCGAGGCGCTCCAGGGCGAGGTCTATCGTGAACTCGAAGCCCGGCGCACCTTGCGCACGGAGGTGGACGGCCACGGTTTTTTCGTCAAGATCCACCGTGGCATTGGCTGGGGCGAGATCTTCAAGAACCTGCTCACCGCCAAGTTGCCAGTGCTCGGTGCGGGGCAGGAGTGGGCCGCGATCCAGCGCCTGCAGGAAGTCGGCGTACCGACCATGACGGCCGTCGCCTACGGCGAGAAGGGCCGCAACCCGGCTGACCAGCACTCGTTCATCGTCACCGAAGAACTGGCGCCGACGATCAGCCTCGAAGATTTCAGCATCGACTGGGTCAAGCAGCCGCCGCAACCGGCCCTCAAGCGTGCCCTGATTGCCGAAGTGGCGCGCATGACCGGCATGATGCACCGCGCCGGGGTCAACCACCGGGACTGCTACATCTGCCACTTCCTGTTGCACACCGACAAGCCGGTGACCGCCCAGGACTTCAAGCTCTCGGTAATCGACCTGCACCGTGCCCAGACCCGCGCGGCGATCACCCGACGCTGGCGCAACAAGGACCTGGCCGCGCTGTATTTCTCGGCGCTGGACATCGGCCTGACCCGCCGCGACAAGCTGCGCTTTCTCAAGGGCTATTTCCAGCAGCCACTGCGCGAGATCCTCACGCAGGAGGCGGCCCTGCTGAGCTGGCTCGAAGGCAAGGCCAACAAGCTCTATGCCCGTAAGCAGCGGTATGGGGACGCGCTCTGATGTCGGGTTGGAAACTGGAACCTTCCTATGCCGAGCTGGCGCAGGACTTCGGCAGCCTCGACGCGGTGTTTGCCTTGCAAGGGGAGCGGCTGACCCGCGACCCGCTGTCGGAAGTGATCCGGGTGCAACGCAATGGCGTGAACTATTACGTCAAGCGCTACGTCGGGGCTGGCAAGGGCTTGCGTCGTTACCTGGGCAAGCCACGGGTCAAGTCCGAATGGCAGAACCTCAAGCGTTTCGCCAAGTGGGGGATTCCCACCGCCGAAATCGTGGGCTGGGGCCTGGAGCGACATGGCGCCACTTACGCCCGCGGTGCGATGATTACCCGCGAGCTGCCCCGCACCGAGGACCTCTCGGCGCTGGCCGAGCGGCATGATCCGCGGCTGGGCGACCGTGCCTGGGTCGACGGCGTGAGCCGGCAACTGGCCGCCTATACGCGGACCATGCACGATCATCGCTTTACCCACAACGACCTGAAGTGGCGCAACCTGCTGATCGATGACCGCTCGCGGCTGTTCCTGATCGACTGTCCGAACGGCGATTTCTGGCGCGGCTTCTGGCTCAAGTACCGTATCACCAAGGACCTGGCCTGCCTGGACAAAGTGGCCAAGTATCATCTGTCGGCGACCCAGCGGCTGCGCTTTTACCTGCAGTACCGCCAGCGTGACCGGCTCGACGCGTGCGACAAGAAGCGCATTCGTCACGTGGTGAGATTTTTCGAGGGGCGTGAATGACTGATTTCCTGGCCGCTGAAGACCGTGCGCTGCTGCAGCGTCACGGCCTGGACAGCTTTGATGCGCTTTGGGCGCGGCAACTGGACGCGGTGGACGAACCCAACACCTCGGGCGAGGGCTGGAGCAGCGTGTTCCGGCTGGACCTGGAGGGCCAGGGGTATTACCTCAAGCGTCAGAACAACTACCTGACGCGCACGCTGTCGCACCCGTTTGGCGAGCCGAGTTTCTCCCGGGAGTTTCGCAATATCAGTCGTTATCGCGAGTTGGGAATCCCGGCGTTGCAGGCGGTGTTCTACGGTCAGCGCAAGGTTGACGGCCAAGTGCGGGCGATCCTGCTGACGCGGGCCCTGGACGGCTGGGATGACCTGGATTCTCTCTTGCAACGCTGGCCGAGCCTCACGGCAGCGCAGCGCACCACCATCCTGCAGGCTTGCGGCCAATTGGCGCGGCGCCTGCACGGCATGCGCCAGGTGCATGGCTGCTTCTACCCCAAGCACATCTTCCTGCAAGCCACCGCCAGCGGCTATCAGGCGCAACTGATCGACCTGGAAAAGACCCGGCCGCTGCTGTTCGGCCAACGCGATCGGGTCAAGGACCTCGAACCCTTGCTGCGGCGCGCGTCCGTCTGGAATGAAGGCGAAGTTCGCCAGTTGCTGTCCACTTACCTGGATCAGCCCCAGGACGCCGCGCTGGTGGACAATTGGTTGACCCGCCTGACCGCCCGGCGCAGCCACAAGGAAACCCGCTGATGCAGTTGTCCGAATTGAAGAGCGCCGGTCGCCGCCCAGCCCTGCCTTTGAGCCTGGAACTGGCCGATGCCGCCGGCCCGGCGCAATTGCAGTTGCTGTCGTTGTTGCGGGTGTTGCCGGGGCAGCGTTACGTCGGTGCCGGTATCTGGCGCGGTCGGCCGGTGCTGGCCAAGCTGCTGGTGGGCAGCAAGGCGCCCCGGCACTTCCAGCGGGAACTGCAAGGCGTGCGCTTGTTGGCCGAGCAGGGGTTGACGACGCCGTTGTTGTTGGCCGATGGCCTGAAGGACGGCGAGGGCGGCTGGCTGCTGTTCGAATTGCTCGAAGGCGCCGAGAGCCTGGGGGACGCCTGGAAACAGGTCGAGCCGCTGCCCTTGCTGGCCGACGAACAGGCGACGGTACTGGCCGAGGCCCTGGGTGCGATTGCGCAACTGCACGGCAAAGGGCTGTGGCAGGAAGACCTGCACCTGGACAACCTGCTGCGCCACGGCGGCCAGCTCTACCTGATCGATGGCGCCGGCATCCGTGCCGAAACGCCCGGGCAGCCGTTGTCTCGGCAAAAAGTGCTGGAGAACCTGGGGGTGTTCTTCGCCCAGTTGCCCAAGTCCCTCGAACCGTTCACCGAAGAGCTGTTGGTGCATTACCTGCTTGGCAACGCCGAACACGCGCTGCCCATGGAAGCGCTGCAAAAACAGATCGACAAGGTGCAGGCCTGGCGCCTGAAAGACTTCCTGGACAAGGTCGGGCGCGAATGCAGCCTGTTCAGTGTGCAACGCGGGCCCTTCGGCCTGCGGGCGATCCGGCGAGACGAAGAGGCGGCGATGCTGCCGGTGTTGGAGCGTGCGGACGCCTTGCTTGACCAGGGCCACCTGTACAAGACCGGTGGGGCGGCGAGCGTCGGCAAGGTCGAAGTGGATGGCCGGGTCCTGGTGATCAAGCGCTACAACATCAAGAACCTGGCCCATTGGCTCAAGCGCTTCTGGCGCCCCAGCCGGGCCTGGCATTCCTGGCGCGAAGGCCATCGACTGGCGTTCCTCGGCATCGCCACGCCCAAGCCCCTGGCATTGCTGGAGAAGCGTTTCCTGTGGCTGCGCCGGGGCGCTTACCTGGTGACCGAGCACCTGTCGGGGCCAGACATCATCGAACGCTTCGCGCCGTACATCGACAACGGCGACGCGCCCGAGCCCGAGCTGCTGGCGCTGGACCAGTTGTTCGCCAGCCTGATCCGCGAGCGCATCAGCCACGGTGACCTCAAGGGGCATAACCTGTTCTGGCAGCACGACCGCTGGGCCCTGATCGACCTCGACTCGATGTGCCAGCACCGCACCCACGCCAGCTTCGCCCAGGCCTACGCCCGCGACCGCGCCCGCTTCATGCGCAATTGGCCGCAGGACAGTGCGTTGCATCGGCTGATCGACCAGCGGTTGCCGCAGACGATCGATAGCAGCTCGCCCGTTCTGTAAACCAATGAACCAGTCGGCGAACCCGTGGCGAGGGAGCTTGCTCCCGCTGGGTTGCGCAGCAGCCCCAAAGCCAGTCGGCACGGTGCGCCAGAAAAAACTGGGCAGACTCTACGACTGCTGCGCAGCCGAGCGGGAGCAAGCTCCCTCGCCACGGATGCGACGCTTAGCCAGCTCAATAGGCTGGATGGACGCCTGCCATTCACCGCTAGAGGCTTACCCGCGCTTTTACGCTATAATCCCGCCCTTTAGCTGCCCTACGCCCCGGCGAGCGGCACATTCATTTTTCGCGGCGCTTGTCGCCCGTATGCAGAAAAGAGGCTAGACCCTGTGGCATTGACGATTCTTGGCCTGTCCGGCGCCCTTAGCCATGATCCTTCCGCAGCGCTGTACATCGACGGCAAGCTGATCGCGGCGGCCGAGGAAGAGCGCTTCGTACGCGATAAACATGCAAAGAACCGCATGCCCTACGAGTCGGCGAAGTTCTGTCTGGAACAGGCCGGTATCAAACCGTCCGACGTCGATGTGGTGGCGATCCCCTTCGCCCCGATCAGCCTGTTCGGCGAAGCGCGCTGGCACTACGCCAAACGCTACTGGTACGCCCCGGACCGTGCCCTCGACGCGATCTTGATGGGTAACCGTCGCTACAAGCGCTATCGCCGCAAGATCGTCTGGTGCCTGGAGCAACTGGGCTTCGATCCGAAAAAGATCAAGATCGAGCCGGTCGAGCACCACCTGGCCCACGCTTCCAGCGCCTATCACTGCTCGGGTTTCCAGGAAAAAACCGCGATCCTGGGCATCGACGGCAAAGGCGAATACGCAACCACGTTCTTTGGCTACGGCGAAAACGGCAAGATCCACAAGATCAAGGAATTCTACGACCCGGATTCCCTCGGCGGCCTGTATGGCGCGATCACCGAATTCCTGGGCTTTGAAATGCTCGACGGTGAGTTCAAGGTCATGGGCATGGCGCCGTATGGCGACGCCACCAAGTACGATTTCTCGCGCCTGGCCTCGTTCGAGAACGGCGAGCTGGTGATCAACACCGACTACGCCAACGTGATCGGCCTGCGCCGCTATAAAGAGAAGGGCAAGGGCTTCTACTTCTCGCCGAAGCTGATCGAATGGCTCGGCCCGAAACGTGAAGGCGACATCGCCGACGAGCCATATATTCACTACGCTGCCAGCATGCAGGCGCTGTTCGAGAAGCTCGCGCTGCAGATGATCGACCACTACTTGGGCGACGTGCTCAAGGAAACCGGCAAGCTGGCGTTCGCTGGCGGCTGCGCGCTGAACGTCAAGCTCAACCAGAAGATCATCGCCCGCGACGACGTCAAGGAACTGTTCGTGCAACCGGCTTCCGGCGACGCCGGCACCGCGGTGGGCGCGGCGGCCTACGTGTCCCATGCCCGTGGCGTGCCGGTGGAGAAGATGGAACACGTCTACCTCGGCCCGGCCTACAGCAACGAAGACGTGATCGCCGCGTGCGCTCGTCATCCGAGCAAGCCGACATGGCGCAAGATCGACAACACCCCGGAGCGCATCGCCAAGATCATGGTCGACGGCAACCCGGTGGCCTGGTTCCAGGGGCGCATGGAGTTCGGTCCACGGGCCTTGGGCGGTCGTTCGATCATCGGTTGCCCAAGCGCCAGCGGCGTGGCCGACCGGATCAACGAGCAGATCAAGTTCCGCGAGCGCTGGAGGCCTTTCTGCCCGTCGATGCTCGACACCGTTGCACCGCAGATGATCAAGGTCGACCACCCGGCGCCGTTCATGACCTTCACGTTCGAAGTGGCCGAGGAATGGAAAACCCGCGTGCCGGAAGTCGTCCATGAAGACGGCACTTCCCGGGCCCAGGTGCTCAAGCGCGAATACAACCCGCGCTACTACGACATGATGAAGGCCCTGGAAGTGCTGACCGGCAACGGCGTGTCCCTGAACACCTCGCTCAACCGTCGTGGAGAGCCGATGATTTGCTCGCCGACCGATGCGTTGAACATGTTTTATGGTTCCGACCTGCAGTACCTGATCATGGAAGACATTCTGGTGGTCAAAGACGGCGTGGACGCTTATGACACGCTCGGCTGAGCGACATGTGCTGCAGTTCTGCCACGGCTATGACGGGCCGTTCCTCGACTGTGCCCGTCAATACGCCAGCTTGTTCGCCGGCACCGGCTATCGCGTGACCACGGTGTTTCTGACGGGGGCGGCGGATGCACAGGTCGCCGCCGGTTGCGCCTCGGACGAGGTGCTGTTCATGGAGTACAGCTCCAGCGCTGTTCGCGGCCTGAAGCTGGGCGCCATCGCCGACCTGCGCAAGATCGCCGCGTCGCGCAATTTCAGTTTCTGCATTGCCCATCGCTTCAAACCCATTTACATCGCCCTACTGGGCACCCGCCTGCCGGTGATCGGCGTGCACCACGCCTTTGGTGACTACCAGCGGCGTACGCGCCGGCTGTTCGCCCATCTTTTTCGCAAGCGCCTGAGTCTGCTCGGGGTTTCCGATGCGGTGCGTGACGACATGCGCCGCTGCTTGCCGGCATGGCCGGCGGCCCGGATCCAGACCCTCTACAACCGCATCGACCTTCAAGCCTCACAGGCAGCCCTGCTTGCCCGGGATGACGCGCGGCAGACTCTGGGGCTGGACAAGGACGCCTGGATTGTCGGCAACGTCGGTCGCCTGCACCCGGACAAGGACCAGGCTACGTTGCTGCGTGGCTTTGCCGCCGCGCTGGCGTATCTGCCGGCCAACAGCCAGTTGGCGATCCTCGGCAAGGGCCGCCTGGAGCAGGACCTCCGGGCGCTGGCGCTGGAGTTGGGCATTGCCGACCGCGTGCTGCTGCTTGGCCAGGTGCCCGAGGCGCGGCGTTATTTCCGTGCGTTCGATGTGTTTGCCCTGAGTTCCGACCATGAGCCATTCGGCATGGTGCTGCTCGAAGCCATGGCCGCCGGCGTTCCGCTGCTGGCCACGGCGTGCGGCGGCGCGAAGGAAGTGGTCGAAGGCGTGGGCATCCTGTTCCCGTTGGGCGATGCCGAGCACATGGCCCAGGGGCTGCAACACCTGGCGGCCATGGACGAGCACCAGCGTCGCCAGTGTGCCGAGTTGATGTTCGACCGTTTGCGCGAACGCTTTTCGGACCGCGCCGTACGCGACACCTTCTGGCGCTTGCCTCAAGTCATCGAACTGGCGCCGAGGGCCTGATGCTCAACCGATTCCAAGGCTGGCGCGAGCGCGGCTGGACGGCTGTAGACGCGTCGATCTACGCCCAGGCCTGGCACCGCTACGGCGGCAGCGTCGCCACCCATCCACTCGTGGTCGAACGCCTGGCAGGCCTGGCCGGGATTGCCGTGCGCTACCTGGCCTACGAACACGATGGCGACCTCAAGGCGGCCATTGCGACCTGGGGGCAAGACCTGGCGTTGTCCAAGGACGTGCTCAAGCGCAACGGCAAAAAGGGCCTGTTCGACCTGGGCAACGCCGAGCTGATTCTGCCGGCGGCCCCTGATGCCCAGGCGCCCCTGCGCCATCGCGCGCGCTATTTGTCGGCGCTCAATGAGGGCCGCTTCAGTGGCTTGAAGTTGCAGTCGGAACAGCTGGCCATGGCGCGCACGCCGGAAGAGCTGTCCAAGAAATTTCGCTACAACCAGCGCCGTGAGCTGCGTCTGCTGGAAGAGGCGGGCGGTGTGGTACGACCTGTCGAAGCGTTTTCCAGTGCGGACCTGGCCTCGATCTATTGCGATCTGTTCCTGCGTCGCTGGGGCTTTGCGGCCACCGGGGCCGAGCGCATGGGCGAGGTGATCGAGTTATTGCGCGAGTGGCTGATCGGTTCGGTGATTTTCCTCAATGATGCGCCGATCGCCATTCAACTGGTGTACCGCGTGGAAGCACCCGAGTGGATCAGCGTCGAGTACATCAACGGTGGCGTCGATCCGCAGACCCGTGAATTCAGCCCCGGCAGCGTATTGAGTTTCCTCAACACCCAAAGTGCCTGGGAACATGCCCGGGCCGCGGGCAAGCCGTTGCGTTTTTCCTTCGGCCGCGCGGACCGCGAATACAAGGATCGCTGGTGCAACCCTGTGCCGGTCTTTACCGTATGAACCCACCGATGAGTCGCAAGCAGCAGTTGCTCAAGCGTCACCGCCGCAACAAGCGCGTGGGGTTGCTGCTTGCCCTGGTGGTGCTGGTCCTGCTTGGCGTGCTGGTGGCCTGGTGGCTGCCGCTGGTGCTGGCGGTGCTGGGCTGGGTCGCCCATGAGGCCTGGTTCGCCGACCATCTGTTCTACTCGCCCAAGGACGACTACCAGTACAACTTCCCGCCGTTCACCCAGCAACCGAAGGTGCACCTGAACGCCGGTCGGCTGCGGCTGGATGACGGGGTTATCCTGGACGATGGTGCGACGCTGGTCCTCGGCTTGCAGGTCAAGAGTGCTTGGCTGGGGCGGTTTTTCGACCCGGTCGTCGAACTGTCGGGCGGCGACTGCCCGGATCGGCAAACGTTCGAGCGCGGCGTCAACGGCCTGCGCTACCTGAACCTCAGCGAGCAGGGCCCTGCGCTTTCCCGCGGTGAGTTGCGCCTGCGCGGGCGTTTCTGCCGCTTGCTGGGCGAACCGACGCTCTGGTCGTTCACGCCGCCTGAATTGCAGCACCGGCGCGTCATGGTCATCGCCCCCCATGCCGACGATGCGGAACTGGCGGCCTATGGGTTGTACAGCCGGGCCGACGAAGCCTGGATCGTGACGTTGACCGCCGGTGAAATCGAAGCCGAGCATTATCAGCAGATGGGGCTGGACCGTGTCGAGGCGGCGCGGCTCAAGGGGCGCCTGCGGGCCTGGGATAGCATCGCCGTGCCGCGCTGGGCCGGGGTACCGCAAGAGCACTGCGTGCAATTGGGTTACTTCTGCCTGCAACTGGCGGCCATGCAGGCCGCGCCGAGCCAGCCCCAGGGGTCTCGTGAGGCAGACCTGAGCGATACGCGGCCGTTGCGCCAGCTCAACCCTGTTGTCCTGCCCGGCGATACCGACGGTGCACCGACCTGGAACAACCTGCTGGCCGACTTGCGCGCGTTGTTGCTGATGGCGCGGCCCGAGGTCATTGTGTTGCCGCACCCGACCCTGGACCCACACCCCGACCATCTCTGCGCCCATCATGCCGTCCGGCAAGCCCTTGAAGGCCTGGAGTGGCAGCCCGGCACCGTGTTGGGCTACGCCAATCACCTGCATGACAATGATCGCTGGCCCATGGGCGATGCCGGTAGCGGCATTGCATTGCCGCCGTGTTTCGAGTCAGCCGGGCCAATGGAACCGGTCAGCCTGCCGTTGGCGCTGGCCGACCAGCGCGACAAGGCCATGGCGCTGGGCATGATGCATGACCTGCAGCCACGCGCGCCGTTCAAGCGCCGCCTGCGTCGTGGCATCCAACGCCTGTTGGCGGGGCGCAAGGGCTCCGTGTATGGCGAGAACGAATTCTTTCGCAAGGCTGTGCGTCGCCATGAACTGTTCTGGCGACTGTAAGGGCCCAACGCGGGGTGCCCGTGCGCGATGGCGCGCCGGTGTCCCCGGTCATCCATCAAGTCGTTCGCTGCCGCAAGGAAGACGATGAAAGTTCTATTTCTGGTGCAGAAAGAGCAGCGGGCCATCCTGGACCGACTCTACGAAGGCGTGGCCGCTCATTGCGAGTGTGACCTGCGCTGGCTCGACAGCCAGGAGCAACGCAACCTGCGCAAATACTTCCGCCACCACGTGGAGGTGTCGCGCTATGACCGGATCGTGTTTTTCCTGCGCTTCAAGCAGGAAATCCGCCAGGTCGCCTTCATCCGCACGATCCCTAACCTGGTGATCCTCGAACACGACGCCTACCAGAACTACATCCCGTGCAAGTACACCGGCAAGTTCAGTGCGCATTACCGGCAACTGCCCTGGGTGCGAGTGATCAGTTCCGGCTTCATGGTCGCCGAACGCTTGCGTGGCGAAGGCTTCGACGCGGTGTTCGTGCCCAAGGGCTACGATCAGGCGTTGTTGCAGGACCGGGGCCGGGAGCGGGATATCGAGCTGGCCTTCGTCGGCAGCACCAACAGCGTCGCCTACAGTGGCCGCAAGGCGCTGCTTGATGAGCTGGGACGCGTCGAGCCGTTGGTGGTGACCCGGACCAAATCCGGCGAGGAGTACTGCGAGACCCTCAATCGCATCCGCTTTTTCGTCAGTGCCGATGTCGGCATGGGCGAGTTCATGATCAAGAACTTCGAGGCCATGGCCTGTGGCTGCGTGCTGCTGGCCTTTGACCAGGGCGCCGACGAGGCGCGCGCGCTGGGGTTACAAGACATGCACAACGTGGTCTTGTACAAGGACATCCCGCAGCTCCAGGAAAAGCTCGCCCGGCTGCGCGCCGATCCCGAGTTGGCGAAACGCGTGGCGCGCAATGGCCAGCAGTTGGCGCTGGACCAGTTCAGTTTTGCCCGCATAGGCCAGAAAATCGTTGAAACAATGGAGCCGCCCCTGCGGCCTCGTGCACCCTTGAGCATGCTGGCAAAATGGCGCCTGCGGCTGGGCATTTGAGGGTGCCCGTTCTGTCATCCGGTTCGGGGCCCGCTCGTCCAGCCATGGGCGGCTTGTCTCGCTGTTCGCCGATCTGCGGCCAGCTCCAATGGCCGGGCTTGTTCTTCAGCCGGGACCTGCGGTGGAAGGAAGATCGGCGTTGCGCCCCCTTTGCCGGCTTCGTCGGCGAAAAGCCTGCCCACTTCGCTATGTGCAGCCGAACTTGACGGCGGTCATGCTGGAAGGGGATGCTGTTTTACACACCGGATTCGGGGTTCACGTGGAGTGCCCGCGGAGCGTCAATGCAAGGCACATCGCCAGCGCCGCGAGCAAGTCAAGCTGTCCCTGGTTCTCTTGCTCGGAGTCTGCATTGGCTGGCTTATCAATTACTGAACGCTGCAAAGCTCGAATACCGGTCCGTGATAAAGGGTTTCCGGCTTGATGAGCATTATCAATGTCATGTGGGCGGGCGGCGCGCCGTTCGCTTCGGTACACAAGGTTCATCATCAGATCCTTTCGCGAATGGAGCCGGCGATGCCTGTCAAGACCTGGCTCTTGCAGGGGTCGGCAGCGGCCTGCCAGGTCGACGTCGGCCCGGCGCGTGAATGGAGGCTGACCTCTGCGCGGCTCAAGGGCCGCCATATCTGGCGCCTGTTCAAACCCCTGATGCACAGCCGTTTCCGCCAGGCATTGCTCGACAGCGATGCCCGGGTGGTGTTGCTCGACGGGGTGGGCGTGGCCCGGGCGCTGTTGCCGGTTCTCAAGGACATGCCGCAGATCCGTGTGGTGGTGATCTTCCACGGTGCGACGCGCCTGAGCATCGCGGCCCGGGAGCTGCTGCGCGGGTTCCCGGTTTCGCGCCTGACCCTGGCGGCGGTCTCCGAGACCCTGGCAACGTCGCTCCAGCAAACGTTGGGCATCCCGGTGACGGCGCTGCGCAGCGCCTTCGACCCGGCGGCCTTCCGGTCCGCGCTCCTGTCGCGCGAAGAGGCACGTGCTCGGCTGGGGTTGCCTGGCACCGGAGGGCGGGTGTTCGGTGCGGTGGGGCGGTTGGTGAGCAACAAAGGGTTCGCCAGCCTGCTCGAGGCCTTTGGCCGGGCGGCGGCCGACCATCCGGACTGGCGCCTGGTCATCGTTGGCGAAGGTCCCCGGCGCCCTGCGCTACAAGCGCGGATGGCCCAGCCGGACCTGGCTGGCAAGGTCTTGCTGACCGGGCATCTGGAAGACGTCGCCAGGCTCTACAAGGCCTTTGATTGGGTGCTGATCCCGTCCCTGGACGAGGGCCTCGGTCTGATTCTCCAGGAGGCGGTGCTGGCCGGCACGCCGGTTTTGGCCAGCGAACTGGCTGTTTTCCGGGAGCAGTTGGGCGACACCGGCTGGTATGCGCCGATCAACGACGAGGGCGGGTGGAGCGAGGCGATCACCCGGGCTGCGCAGGTTCCGGTCGATAAGGTCGCGGCGGCCCAATACCAGGCCCTGGCGCCAGAGGAGGCCTGGCTGAGTTTCAGCCAGACGGCCCGGCAATTGATCTCAGGCGGCCAATAGGGCGTTTTCCAATGCCTGCATTGGAAAGCTCCCGTTCAGGTTCTCTCGGGCAATATAACGCGCGAAATGCTGCAAGTTGCGCCGCGCCAGGTAGCGAGGCAACGGCGAGCGCAGGAAGCGCATGTCAGCCACGTCGATCAATCCCCATTCGTTTTCAGGCGTCACGACGATGTTGCCCAGGTGCAGCGAGCGAAAGTAGATGCCACTGGTGTGCAGGCGGCGGATCAACTCGACCAGCGCCGGCAGCGCTTGTTGCCAGTTGAAATTTTCCTGGTTCGACAATTGCCGCAGGGTTTTGCCCGGCAAGGGTCGGTACAGCACGGCCGTCATGCCGGGCTTGTCCAGAGTGTAGGAGGCCAGAACCTGGAGTGTCGGCACGCCGAGTTTTTGCAGGCGCACGGCGTTATTGATGAATCGCGTTGAATACGGCCGTAAAAGAGCCGAAGAAAAAAGCCGCTTGCGGCGGAACAATTTGAGAATATTCCCATCCTGCAGCAGATAGACTTTTGGGCCGTAGCTGTCGGCCTCCAGAATGCTGGCGCCTTCAATCAATTGATTCAAAGCGGCTTGGGGAAGCCGTGAGGATTGCATCGTAGGGAAACCTTGTTGATAGAACCGGTGCCGTGGCGGGCCATGATGCCCAAAAGTTCACGTTTTAACCATGCCGGTTTGGCCGGCGGACCGTTTAGGAGCGATAGATGCACACAACACGTTGGGCTCAGGGATGGCTGGCCCTTGGCTTGTTATGGTTTTTGCTGGCGATAGCCCTGGCACCGACCAATAAAGTCTATCAACAGGGGTTGGTTGCGTTCGTCTGGTTGCCGGCGATCGTCTTCGCCTGGCCGGCCCGTCACCGGTTGTTGGAGGTGTGGCGCGCGCAGCGCCTGATGTACACGGCATTGCTGGGATTGATGGCCTGGGCGTTGATCAGCCTGGCCTGGTCCGAGGCGGCGGAGCCGGTGCGGGAAGTCAAACGGTTGCTCTATATCCTGGTGTTCCTGTTGTTCTTCCCGATTCTTGCCGATGGCCGGCCTGAGCGAGTGATGCGCCTGATGCAATGGGGGGGCGTGGGGCTTGCGCTGACGGCCTTGATGGCCATCGTCCAGTTCTACGGTATCAAGCACAATCCATGGAATACCCGTCTGGAAGGGTTGGGGGAGTTGTCCCATCCGATCCTGGGCGGCTACGTGATCGGTTTGACGGCAGTCTGGATGCTCCACTGGGTGCCTCGGCGTATCGGGCTGCAGGTGCTGTGGGCGGTGGCCCTGGCTTTGCTCGGGGTGTTCGTGGTGATGAGCCAGAGCCGTGGTGCGGCGCTGGCGTTGCTGCTCAGCGTCCTGGCCATGCCGATCTACTGCCGTGACCAGCGCGCCCGGGTGATCGCGGCGGCAACCCTGGTGCTGGCAATGTTCACCTTCTGGCTGCTCGAGCCGCTGGTGATGGCGCGCGGCGCTTCCTATCGGCCCGAGATCTTCATGTCGAGCCTGCACATGATCGCTGAACACCCATGGGGTGGGCTGGGAGCGGGGGCGGACTACCGGGTGCTCAGCAACGGCATGACATTCGATCACGCCCATAACCTGTTCAGTCATATCGCCATCCTGCTCGGTTTGCCTGGGCTGCTGTTGTGGTGCATCGTCTGGTTCGCCGTGCTGCGTGAAGCCTGGCGAACCCGGGACAGCCTGCTGGGCCGGGGCGTGCTTGGCATGTGGGTGTTCTCGTTCCTGGCGATGCAATTCGATGCCTCGAGCCTCACCGGAACGCCACGCGCCGAATGGTTCATCAGCTGGCTGCCGATCGGCCTGGCCGGCGTTTTGACCTGGGCGCGGGCCAAGTCCGGCGGCTGTGATAAAATTCCGCGTTCTTCCTAACCAGTGAGCTCGACGATGAGTGACGCACCGCCCAAAGCGGAACAGGATTCCAGCCTGAAGATCTATTTTCGGCTGCTGGGATACGTCAAACCCTACGCGGGCATTTTCCTGCTGAGTATCGTGGGTTTCGTGATATTTGCTTCCACCCAGCCCATGCTGGCCGGGATCCTCAAATATTTCGTCGACGGCTTGAGCAACCCCGATGCGGTGCTCTTCCCTAACGTGCCCTACCTCAAGGACCTGAAACTGTTGATGGCGGTGCCGCTGCTGATCATCCTGATCGCGGCGTGGCAGGGCCTGGGGTCGTTCCTGGGCAACTACTACCTGGCCAGGGTGTCCCTGGGGCTGGTCCACGACTTGCGGGTCGAGTTGTTCAACAAGTTGCTGGTGTTGCCCAACCGCTATTTCGACACCCATAACTCCGGGCACCTGATTTCCCGCATCACGTTCAACGTGACGATGGTCACCGGGGCCGCCACCGACGCCATCAAGGTGGTGATTCGTGAAGGCCTCACCGTGGTGTTTCTCTTCATGTACCTCGTGTGGATGAACTGGAAACTGACGCTGGTGATGCTGGCGATCCTGCCGCTGATCGCGGTCATGGTCAGCAGCACCAGCAAGAAGTTTCGCAAGCAAAGCAAGAAGATCCAGGTGGCCATGGGCGACGTGACCCATGTCGCGTCCGAGACCATCCAGGGCTATCGCGTGGTGCGCAGCTTCGGTGGCGAGGCCTACGAGCAAGAACGCTTTGCCCGTGCCAGCCAGGGCAATACCGATAAGCAGTTGCGCATGACCCGCACCGGCGCGGTCTATACGCCGATGCTGCAACTGGTGATCTACACCGCCATGGCGGCGCTGATGTTCCTGGTGCTGTTCCTGCGCGGCGACGCCACGGCCGGTGACCTGGTGGCCTACATCACCGCCGCCGGCCTGCTGCCCAAGCCGATTCGCCAGCTCTCGGAAGTCAGCTCCACCATCCAGAAAGGCGTGGCCGGTGCCGAGAGCATCTTCGAGCAACTGGACGTCGAGCCGGAAATCGATTCCGGTACGGTCGAGCAGGAGCGTGTCAGCGGTCGCCTGGACGTGCGCAACCTGAGCTTCACCTACCCCGGTGCCGACCGTGAGGTGCTCAAGGACATCAGCTTCACTGCCGCCCCTGGGCAGATGATTGCGCTGGTGGGCCGTTCGGGCAGCGGCAAGTCGACCCTGGCGAGCCTGATCCCGCGTTTCTACCACCACGAGGTCGGCCAGATCCTGCTCGACGACGTGGAGATCGAAGACTATCGCCTGCGCAACCTGCGTCGGCACGTCGCCCAGGTGACCCAGCATGTCACGCTGTTCAACGACACGGTGGCCAACAACATCGCCTACGGCGACCTGGCGGGAGCGCCCCGGGCGGACATTGAAAAAGCCGCCGAGGATGCTTATGCGATGGACTTCATCGCCCAGTTGCCCAATGGCCTGGACACCGAAGTGGGTGAAAACGGCGTGCTGCTGTCGGGCGGCCAGCGCCAGCGCCTGGCGATTGCCCGGGCCCTGCTCAAGAATGCGCCGCTGCTGATTCTCGACGAGGCGACGTCGGCGCTGGATACCGAGTCCGAGCGGCATATCCAGGCCGCGCTGGACCAGGTCATGAAAGGCCGTACGACCCTGGTCATCGCGCACCGGCTGTCGACCATCGAGAAGGCCGACATGATCCTGGTGATGGACCAGGGCCGCATTGTCGAGCGCGGCACCCACGGCGAACTGCTGGCCCAGAACGGCTACTACGCGCGTCTTCACGCCATGGGGCTGGATGCGCCAGCCCATAATATTGCCTGACCCTCAGGCCCGCCCCGGTGCCGATGTCGGTTGGCACCGGCCCACGGTGTAAGGGCGGGCTTGTCCCCTCGGGTTTGTATCGAAGCCGTTACCAGGCTTGACCAAACCACCATAAAACGGCGACCCGCGCTTGGTAAGGTTTTGCCCACAGAACTTTCCTGAACGCACTTCAGCGATCGAGGGGGCCATCCTTCTCGCGTGGGTATCCGAATGCTGCAACGCTATCTCTGGAAGCTGCTGCCCAAGGCGCAGCGGTCCTTTCTGTTGGGGCGCCTGTCGGTGGTCGACCGCCAGGTCGTGAACAAGTCGATGTCGGCCAACTGCCATTTCCCCGAAATCTTCGCCGAGCGCGCCTGCCTGTTCATCCATGTGCCAAAATGCGCCGGCAGTAGTGTTTGCGCCGGCTTGTTCGAAGGCTATACCCCCGGACACCTGCCGTTGTACTGGTACGAGCAACAGTTTGCGCGGCAGTACGCCGACAGCTTCAAATTCGCTTTTGTGCGTGATCCGCTGGAGCGGGCATATTCAGCCTATGCTTTCCTGCGGGGCAATACGCTGGGGCAACGCGATCACGCGGCGCAGGCAATGGTGAGGCATTACCGCGATTTCGATGACTTCGTCGCCCGCTGGCTGCACCCGGAAAACATCACCCGGCAACTGCATTTCGCTGCCCAGACGGATTTTCTCACCGACTCCCTCGGCCATCTGGCGATGGATTTCATCGGTTATCAGGAACACCTGGGGCGCGATTATCGCCAGCTATACGAACGTCTCGGCGGCCGTGCGACCTTGCCCCATGTGAACCGCTCGCAGCAGCGCGCCGCGGTGCCGGTACGGGACCTGTGCTCGGTACGCACGCGCCGCCTGGTGCGGCGGGTGTACCAACGTGACTATGAGATGCTCGGCTATGAATGAAACGTCAAAGGTATTGCAGGCGCAGATACGTCCTTGCGCGCCGGCGCTCACGCCCCAGGATCGGGCCGCGATCAAGGCCCAGCGTCCACGCTGCATCTGGCTGACCGGGCTGTCCGGGGCGGGCAAGTCGACGCTGGCCAATGCCTTGGAGGTACAGCTCAACCGGCAGGGCCTGCACACGGCCCTGCTCGATGGCGACAACCTGCGTCAAGGGTTGTGTCGAGGCCTGGGCATGGATGCCGAGTCACGCAAGGAAAACATCCGGCGCATCGGCGAGGTGGCGCGGTTGATGGTGGATGCCGGCCTGATCGTCATCGTCGCGGCGATCTCCCCGTTTCGCGCCGACCGCGAGACGGCCCGGCAGTTGTTCCCGGAAGGCACCTTCGTGGAGGTCTACGTCAGCACCCCCCTGGACGTCTGTGCCCAGCGCGACCCCAAGGGCTTGTACCGCGAAGCCCGCGCCGGGCGAATCAAGAACTTCACCGGGCTCGACAGTCCCTACGAAGCTCCGCTCGCCCCGGACTGCCAGATCGACACCAGTGAAACGGCGTTGGCCCAGGCCTGCGAGCGGTTGTCGGCGTTGCTGCAACGCTGATCGGGCGGGCAAACTTGCATCGCGTCGCGCCTCCGAATGGGGGCGCGCATCGACGAGTGAAAGTAGTGGCACACAGCCATGAATCAGCCTTCACCAACCCTGTGCTAATATCGCGCCCCTGTTCATTTTGTATGTGGGATCTCCATGAAGTTGTCCATGCCGCGATTCGATCAAGCCCCTGTATTGGTGGTCGGCGATGTCATGCTCGACCGCTACTGGCATGGCGGTACCTCACGGATTTCCCCCGAGGCACCGGTACCGGTGGTGAAGGTCGAGAACATCGAGGACCGCCCCGGTGGTGCCGCCAACGTTGCCCTGAACATCGCCGCGCTGGGCGCACCGGCTTCACTGGTGGGCGTGACCGGCGACGATGAGGCCGCCGACAGCCTGACCAACAGCCTCAAGGGCGCGGGCGTGCGGGCGACCTTCCAGCGCATTGCGCACCAGCCGACCATCGTCAAGCTGCGGGTCATGAGCCGTCACCAGCAACTGCTGCGCATCGACTTCGAAGAACCGTTTTCCACCGATCCCCTGGCCCTCGGCGGGGAAGTCGAGAGCCTGCTCGATGGGGTCAAGGTGCTGGTGTTGTCCGACTACGGCAAGGGTGCGTTGAAAAACCACCAGGTGCTGATCCAGGCCGCCCGTGCCCGTGGCATTCCGGTCCTGGCCGACCCCAAGGGCAAGGATTTCTCCATCTACCGTGGCGCCAGCCTGATCACGCCGAACCTCAGCGAGTTCGAAACCATCGTCGGCGGTTGCGTCGATGAGCACGAGTTGGTGAGCAAGGGTGCCCAGCTGATGCAGGATCTGGACCTCGGCGCCTTGCTGGTAACCCGTGGCGAGCACGGCATGACCCTGCTGCGTCCCGATCATCCGGCGTTGCACCTGCCGGCCCGGGCCCGCGAAGTGTTCGACGTGACGGGCGCCGGCGACACCGTGATCTCCACCCTGGCGGCGGCCATCGCCGCGGGTGAGGAACTGCCCCATGCGGTGGCCCTGGCGAACCTGGCGGCGGGGATCGTGGTCGGCAAGCTGGGCACGGCGGCCATCAGCGCCCCGGAATTGCGGCGTGCCATCCAGCGCGAAGAAGGCTCCGAGCGCGGTGTGCTGGGCCTGGAGCAACTGCTGCTGGCGGTTGACGATGCCCGAGCCCATAACGAGAGAATCGTCTTCACCAATGGCTGCTTCGACATTCTTCACGCGGGCCATGTGACCTACCTGGAACAGGCCAGGGCCCAGGGCGATCGTCTGATCGTCGCGGTCAATGACGATGCCTCCGTGAGCCGTCTCAAGGGCCCGGGCCGGCCGATCAACAGCGTCGACCGGCGCATGGCGGTCCTGGCCGGGCTGGGGGCGGTGGACTGGGTAATCAGCTTCAGCGAAAGCACGCCGGAAAACCTGCTGCGCCAGGTCAAGCCGGATGTGCTGGTCAAGGGCGGTGACTACGGGATCGACCAGGTCGTGGGTGCGGACATCGTCGCGGCCTACGGCGGCACTGTGAAAGTGTTGGGGCTGGTGGAGAACAGCTCGACGACGGCGATTGTGGAGAAGATCCGCAACAACTGATGCGTCAGGCAAAGCGCAGAATCTGTGGGAGCAAGCTCGCTCCCACAGGGCCCATTGTCCAGCCAGAAAATGGGCATCAGGTTTAGCGAGCCGTCTTGCGCGGCACGATCTTCTTGAACAATTGCCGGGCCTTGCCCTTCAGTCGGGTCAGTCCCGATTCCTTGCCCGGTGGCGCCAAGCCTTGCTGGCGCAACCAGTCCTTCCAGCGAATCCGCTCGTCACGCACCAGCCAGCCGTCCTGCCGGGCAAAACTTTCCGCCAGGTACAGCCCCCGGGTGCTGGCCGGGTATAACTGGTCCTTCTTCAAGGTATACAGCTCCGGCAGCGGTTGCCCATCCTGCAGCGGCATCAGGTACAGATCCGGCCTTTTGCGGTCCAGGCGCGCCACCAACTGGTCGCCCTCCAGGCGCTCATCCACATGGAACAGGCTCAGGGACTTGGCTTCCTTGGGCACGTCCAGGCGCAGGTCATAGATCAATTGCAGGGACGCCGTGGGCAGGTGCACATAGGCCCGAGGCCGTTCGATCAGTTGCAGGTTCGCGCTGCGCACCGGCCTCGCGGAGCCCGACAGCGGCGTCAGGCGGAACGGCAGGGCTTCGCGATAGTGCAGGGCGCTGGCGTAGGGGGCCGGCAGCCAGGTGTCGTTGAAGCGTCCGCCGAGCCAGCCTTCCGGGGTTTCCAGCAGGCATTCCTCGGCGATTTCGCTGATGGCGGTGAGCAGCGGCAGGTTCAGCTCGTGGGCCGGGACGTAGCCGGAAATCAACTTGAGCACCACATCGCCACGGTCCTGCCGGCGCTGGCGCACCAATACCCAATAGTCACGATTCTGCCAATGCACGGTCAGGCGCACCGAAACGCCCAGGTTGGCCAGCTCCAGGGAAAAGCGTTCGGCGTCGGCCACGGTGACAGGACGGCGGCGCTGCAGGGTCTGGGCGAAATTCATCGGCATCCCGACGCTCTGGTAAGCCAGGCCTTCGGGCGTCGCTTCGACAAACAGGGGCAGGGTCTTGAAGTTGCTTGGGTTCTTGCGGATGAGCGTACGCGGCATGTCGACTCCTTCTTCATGCCGCGTCAAGCGGCGTCAGTTCTCACGCAGGACCTTGGCAACGGTCGCGACGTTATGGGCGAGGTGCAGCGGATTAATGGTGCCGACAATAGCACTGGCGACCCCAGGATGTTCAAACAACAGTTCGAAGCTGGCCCGGACCGGGTCCACGCCGGGGCTCAGGCAGACATGGCCGCTGGCCAGGGCTTTCTTGACCAGGATCGCCTTGCCGTGAGCGTTGGCGTAGTCAATGACCGCCTTCTCGGCCTGTTCGTTCAGATTGTAGGTGACCATCGCGCAATCGCCTTGCTCCAAGGCTTTCAAGCCGCCTT
Source organism: Pseudomonas chlororaphis (assembly GCA_001023535.1). Lineage (NCBI taxonomy): Bacteria > Pseudomonadati > Pseudomonadota > Gammaproteobacteria > Pseudomonadales > Pseudomonadaceae > Pseudomonas > Pseudomonas chlororaphis. Next base: position 1,279,543 of record CP011020.1, on the reverse strand, counting down.
CGACGGTCTTGCCGGAAAAACCGAAGCCGCCGATCTTGCCTTCGCGCTTGAGCGCCGCGAGGGTCGGGTAAACCTCGCTGTCGTTGAGAATCGCCAGGTCATTGCCGTCGGAATGCACCAGCACCAGGTCGATGTAGTCGGTTTCCAGGCGCTTGAGGCTGCGTTCCACCGAGCGTCGGGTGTGGGCGGCGCTGAAGTCGTGGCGCGACTGGCCGTCGCTGAATTCCTCGCCGACCTTGCTGACAATCACCCAGTCCTGGCGCTGGCCGCGTAGCAACGGGCCGAGGCGTTCTTCGCTCTGGCCGTAGGCCGGCGCAGTGTCGATCAGGTTGATGCCCAGGTCGCGCGCCAGCTTGAGCAACATGCGCGCCGCCTCGTCATCGGGGATCTGGAAGCCGCTGGGGTACTTGACGCCCTGGTCGCGGCCGAGCTTGACCGTGCCCAGGCCCAGCGGCGAGACCTGGGGGCCGTTATGGCCCAGCGGCCGGTAGAGGTCGTGCAGGGTCGGTTGGCTCATGGCAGCAGTTGCTCCCACGCCGGGACGCCCATGGGCGGTTTCGGCAACGCCGGCAACGGCGCCGCTTGATGGGGTTCGACACCGTCGCGTTGCAGCGCGCTGATCACCCGGTCGGCGAAGTCCGGGGCCAGGGCCAGCTTGGTCGGCCAGCCCACCAGCAGGCGATCCTGCTCGGCGAGAAAGGCGTTGTCCGGACGGGTCAGGCCGGTTTGCAACGGTTCGGCGCGGTCGACCCGCAATGTGGCCCATTGCGCGGTGCTGAGGTCGATCCAGGGCAGCAACTGGCCGAGCTCTTTCTGGGCGGCGGCGATCTGCGCGGCGGGCTCGCGGGCCACGCCATCGCCTTCGGCGAGGTCGCCTCCCAGGTACCAGACCCACTGGCCGTCGGCGGCCGGGTGGGTGGTTACGGTGACGCGCGGCTTCGGCCCGCCTCCCAGGCAGTGGGCGTAGAGTGGCTTGAGGCTCGGTCCCTTGACCAGGACCATGTGCAGCGGTCGGCGCTGCATGGCCGGCTGGTCCAGGCCCAGGGCGCCGAGCAGGTCGGCGGTGCCGCCGCCGGCGCTGAGGACAATGCGCTGGGTGCGGATCTCGCGGTCGTCCACCTTCAAGCCCACCAGTGCGCCGCCCTCGCGCAACGGCTCGATGCGCTGCCCGGCCAGCAAGCTATCGCCGGCCAGCTCCGCCAGGCGCTCGATCAGGCTGGGAACGTCCACCACCAGTTCGGCCAGGCGATAGACCTTGCCCTTGAAGCGCTTGTCTTGCAGGGCCGGCGGCAGTTGTTCGCCCTTGACCTGGTCGACCCGGCCGCGCACGGCCTTGCTGGCGAAGAAACTGGTGAGGTTGCCGGCCAGGGTGCCGGGGGACCAGAGGTAATGGGCATCCGACAGCATGCGCACGCCGGAGAGGTCCAGCTCGCCTTCGCCCTTGAGGGCTTCACGCCAGCGGCGCGGCATGTCGGCGATGGCTTCCGAGGCACCGGTCAGGGCGCCGTGCAAGGCGTACTTGGCGCCGCCGTGGATGATGCCCTGGGATTTGACGCTCTGCCCGCCGCCGAGGCTGGCGCTCTCCACCAGCACGGTCGAAAAGCCCAGGCGACGTAGACGTGCATTGAGCCAGAGGCCGGCGACTCCAGCGCCGACAATCAGAACGTCGGTGGAAATAACGGATGGCATGCAGCGACCTCAGTGAACAAGACGAGGGCGCAGTATACAGACTCGATGCTATTGGGATTTGTTGAGCATCAACATCAAAGGCGGCTGCCCCGTGGCGAGGGAGCTTGCTCCCGCTTGGGTGCGAAGCGCCCACCAGGAAGACCGCGTTGCGGCCCAGCGGGAGCAAGCTCCCTCGCCATAAAAAGCTGTTCACCGCAGGTTTGTGTGTTCAGTGCCCGGCCGTCTTGGAGAACAGTTGAATCACCACCACCCCCAGCACAATCAGCGCCATCCCCAGCATCGCCGGTACATCCAGCTTCTGCCCATAGATGAACAACGCCGCCACGCTGACCATGACGATCCCCATCCCGGCCCACACCGCGTACGCCACGCCCACCGGCACCGTGCGCACCACCAGAGTCAGCATCCAGAAGGCAATGCCGTAGCCGGCGATCACCAGGATCAGGGGTAGAGGTGTGCTCAGGCCTTTCACCGCTTTCATCGAAACGGTGGCGATCACTTCCGCGCAAATGGCGATAGCCAGGTAGTAGTAAGCGTTCATGGGCAGTCCTCGGTCAGCGTTGCGTCTTTCGATGGCGCCATTCTAGAACCTGGGCAGATGCGGTAAAGTCATTACCTATCTGTATAAGAGATAGGTTGCGCCATGCCTGTGCAGTGGAATCTGGAACAAATACAGTTATTCGTGGAAGTCGCCGAGAAGCGCTCGTTTTCTGCCGTGGCACGGGACCGGCGCAAAGCCCAGTCGGCCATCAGCAGCGCGATCGCCTGGCTGGAAACCGACCTGGGGGTGAGCCTGTTCGAGCGCAGCAGTGGCCGGCAGCCGACGCTCACCGAGGCCGGCGAGGTCTTGCTGGAGGAGGCTTGGGAGGTCTTGCATCAGTGCGAGCGCCTCAACGGCCGGGCACTGGCGCTGATGCGTGGCCAGGAAGCCTCCCTGCGTCTGGCCCAGGACGAAGCCATGCCGTATCAACCGGTCATCGACAGCCTGGCGGCGCTGGCCGAGCAATTCCCAACCCTTGAGGTGCAACTGGCCAGCGCCGCCCAGGGCGACGTGGCGCGCAAACTGGTGGAGCGCCGCGCGGACCTGGGGTTGTTGTTCTACCACGACCAGATCCCCGAAGCCCTGGAGCGCCGCGTGTTGGGCAGCGTCGAGATGGTCACCGTGTGCGGCAAGGGGCATCCGCTGGCCAGCCACGCCTATGTGTCCTGCCGAGAGATGGCCCGGCACCGGCAGTTGCTGATGGCGACCCAATCCAGTGTCTACCCCGGCAGCGAGCAGGCCAGCCCGCAGGTCTGGCGCGCCGACAGTTTCTATGTGTTGGCCGAATGGCTGAGAAGTGGCCTGGGGTGGGCCTGGTTGCCACGGCACGTCGTGCAGTACCCGGCGTATTTGGGCGACATGGTGGAGCTCAACAGCGAGTGGACCCCGCCGGCCCTGGTGGTGGAGCTGGTCTGGCGCCGCGACGAACCTTTGGGGCCGGCGGCGCGCTGGCTGGCGGAACGTTTTGCCGTGCAGTTGCAGGCGATCGGCTGAAAAACCGATAAACTCCGCCGCCATGAACAGAACTCTCTATAGCGCATTGTTTTATCTGGGGCTGCCACTGGTAGCGATTCGGCTGTGGCTGCGGGCTCGCAAGGCGCCGGCGTATGCCCGGCGCATTGGCGAGCGTTTCTCTCGGGGGCTGCCGGCGATGGCGCCGGGAGGGATCTGGGTCCATGCCGTTTCGGTGGGCGAGAGCATTGCCGCCGCACCGATGATCCGCGCCTTGCTGCAACGTTATCCACAGTTGCCGATCACGGTCACCTGCATGACCCCGACGGGATCGGAGCGGATCCAGGCGTTGTTCGCCAACGAGCCGCGCATCCAGCACTGCTACCTGCCGTACGACTTGCCGTGCGCGGCCAGGCGTTTTCTCGACCAGGTGCGTCCGTGCCTGGCGGTGATCATGGAAACCGAGTTGTGGCCCAATCACATTCACCAGTGTGCCCGCCGGGGCATTCCCGTGGCGTTGGCGAATGCGCGATTGTCGGAGCGTTCGGCCCGAGGCTATGCGCGCTTCCCCGGGCTCACTCGGCCGATGCTCGCCGAGATGAGCCTGTTCGCCGTCCAGACCGAAGCCGAGGCCGAACGTTTCCGGCAACTGGGCGCCCGGACGGAGACCGTCGAGGTCACGGGCTCGATCAAGTTCGACCTGGCCATCGACCCGCAACTGCTGGAAAACGCCGGCGCCTTGCGGCGTCAGTGGCAAGCCATGGAGCGCCCGGTGTGGATCGCTGCCAGTACCCATGAAGGGGAAGATGAGGTGGTGCTCGACGCTCACCGCCGGCTGCTCGACAGTTATCCCGATGCGTTGCTGATCCTAGTGCCGCGTCATCCCGAGCGCTTCGACGCCGTGCACCAGCTCTGTGAAAGTCAGGGCTTCGCCACGGTCCGGCGCTCCAGCGCGCAACCGATTACCGCCCAGGCTTCGGTCTTGCTCGGCGACACCATGGGCGAGCTGCTGTTTCTCTATGCGTTGGCCGACAGTGCGTTTGTCGGTGGCAGCCTGGTGGCCAACGGCGGACACAACCTGCTTGAGCCGGCGGCGCTGGCGAAGCCGGTGCTCAGCGGGCCGCACCTGTTCAACTTCCTCGACATCGCCGCGCAATTGCGCAGCGCCGGTGCGTTGCAGGAGGTCGAGGATGCCGAGAGCCTGGCCTTGGCGGTGCAACGGCTGTTCGAGCTGCCCCGCGATGCCCAGCGCATGGCCGAGGCGGGATTGAAGGTGATGCGGGCCAACCAGGGTGCGTTGCAGCGGTTGCTGGACGGGTTGGGGCGGTTGATTTCCGACCGGTGATCGTTGCCTTTGGCGAGGGGATTTATCCCCGCTGGGGCGCGAAGCGCCCCCTTTCAAGCCATCTGACACACCGAGTTGTCAGGTTTGGGGCTGCTACGCAGCCCAACGGGGATAAATCCCCTCGCCACAGGGAACCGTTGCCTGTTAAACGGGTGGTTACTGCGCCGGCCGTGAACGCAACTGCTGCGCCGCGGCCTGCGCCAGGTCCGGCGGCAGGAAGTCCTTGTCCGGGTTGTAGTCGGGCTTGAGGTAGCGCGACAGGTCTTGCAGGTCGGCCGGGCTCAAGGTGCCGGCGGCCTGCTTGAGGCGCAGGTTGTCGAGGATGTAGTCGTAACGGGCGTTGTTGTAGTTGCGCACCGAGGTGTACAGCTGGCGCTGGGCATCCAGCACATCGACGATGTTGCGCGTCCCCACCTGGTAGCCGATCTCCGTGGCTTCCACCGCGCTCTGGTTGGAAATGATCGACTGGCGCCGCGCCTGGACCTGTTCCACGTCGGTGTTCACCGCGCGGTGCAGGTTGCGGGTGTTTTCCACCACCTGGCGGCGCAAGCCTTCGCGCTGCTGCTCGGTCTGGGTGAGTTGCGAGTAGGACTCGCGCACCTGGGAGCTGGTCAAGCCGCCGCTGTAGATCGGAATGTTCAGTTGCAACGCCAGGGTGCGCTGTTCGACGTCACCGCCGTACGGTTGGCCGAACGCGTTCGGGTTGCTGAAGCCCAAGGCATCGTTGTCGCCTTTTTCGTACCTTGCCACGGCGTCCAGGGTCGGTGCGTGGCCGGCCTTGCGCTGGCGCAAGGTGTCTTCGGCCGCGGTGACCGCATAGTTGCTGGCCAGCAGGTTGAGGTTCTGCTTGGCGGCCGTGTCGACCCAGGCCTTGGCATCGTTCGGTGCCGGCGGCAGGATCGGCAGCGTGTGGACGATGCCCTGGATCGAGTTGTACTGGCGGTTGGTCAGGGTGATCAACGCCTCGAAGGCATCCTCGACCTGGCGCTGGGCAAGGATCCGGTTGGCGCGCGCAGTGTCGTAGCTGGCCTGGGATTGCAGGACGTCGGTCTTGTCCGACAGGCCCACGTCAAAGCGTTCGTTGGACTGGTCGAGCTGGCGCTTGAAGGCGGCTTCCTCGGCCTTGGTCGAGGCCAGGTTGTCCTGGCTGCGCAGCACGTTGAAATAGCTCTCGGCGCTTTGCAGAATCATGTTCTGCTCGGTGGCCGACAGTTGCAGCGAGGCCTGTTCATTCACCGACTTGGCGGCCTGGAACTGGAACCAGCGATCGGCCCGGAACAGCGGCTGGGACAGCGTGGCCTGATACGAGCGAGCGCTGCGGGTGGCAACGGCGGCCGGCTGGTCGATGTCGGTGCGCACGTTGGCCACTTCGGCGCCGCCGGACAGGTTGGGCAACAACCCGGCACGCGCCTGGGGCACCACTTCCTTCTGGGCGCCATACTGGGCGCGGGCGGCGGCCAGGTCGGCATTGTTGTCCACCGCTTCCTGATACACGCTCACCAGATCGGTTTTGGTGGTCAAGGGCGCTTCGGCAGCCCAGGCCAGTCCATTGGACGCACAAGACACGGCGAGGGCCAGTGAGAGTTTGCGCAGCATGAGGCGATCCCTATTTCACGGATGAGTGCGCACTAAAGAGGCGCGGCGTAGCGAGTGTAGTTGCGCGCACGCACGGCAACAATCCTGTATATGCGCCATTCATCACGGCTTTTGCCCAGGTGATGGCGTTCCGCGGGAGTTGTGTCTAGACTGGCCAGGTTCTTGTCGGGGTGCCTTGCTATGAGGCTGAGATCGAATAATTTCGGATCCCGTTGAACCTGATCAGGTTAACGCCTGCGTAGGGAACAAGATTTCTCGTCACCCGGCGAGTCCTCTTGTGCTTCGTCCGGGATGTGGTTCGATCATCGGCTTTCGATCTTCGAGCACGCTCCGCAGCAAGCACAGCATCCGCACCGTCGTGCGCGATTGCGTCCATTCGCTACAGGTTCGCTCCGACAAAAATCCACTGCCTGGATGTGTGTCTGGAGAGCCCGTGATGACGACAAAATCAAAAAACGCGATCAACCTCAGTGATTCGGCCCAGGTCGATCAGCAATCGGTTCAGCCCTTTACCCGCTCGCAAAAAATCTATGTCCAAGGCAGTCGCCCGGACATCCGCGTGCCCATGCGCGAAATCAGCCTCGACGTGACCCCGACCGACTTCGGCGGTGAGATCAACGCGCCGGTGACCGTGTACGACACCTCGGGCCCCTACACCGACCCGAACGTGATCATCGATGTGCGCAAAGGCCTGGCCGACGTGCGCTCGCCGTGGATCGAGGCCCGTGGCGACACCGAGCGCCTGGCCGGCCTGAGTTCCAACTTCGGCCAGCAGCGCCTGGCCGATCCCGAACTGACCCAACTGCGCTTCGCCCACGTCAACAACCCGCGCCGGGCCAAGCCGGGCGCCAACGTCAGCCAGATGCACTACGCGCGCAAAGGCATCATCACCGCCGAGATGGAATACGTCGCCATCCGCGAAAACATGAAGCTGGAAGTGGCCCGCGCCGCTGGCCTGCTGGACCAGCAACACGCCGGCCACAGCTTCGGTGCCAGCGTGCCGAAAGTCATCACCCCGGAATTCGTCCGCGACGAAATCGCCCGTGGTCGCGCGATCATCCCGGCCAACATCAACCACACCGAACTGGAACCGATGATCATCGGCCGCAACTTCCTGGTGAAGATCAACGGCAACATCGGCAACAGCGCGCTGGGTTCGTCCATCGAAGAAGAAGTGGCGAAGCTGACCTGGGGCATCCGCTGGGGCTCGGACACGGTCATGGACCTGTCCACCGGCAAGCACATCCATGAAACCCGCGAGTGGATCATCCGCAACTCGCCGGTGCCGATCGGCACCGTGCCGATCTACCAGGCCCTGGAAAAAGTCGGCGGCGTGGCCGAAGACCTGACCTGGGAGTTGTTCCGCGACACGCTGATCGAACAGGCCGAGCAGGGCGTCGACTACTTCACCATCCATGCCGGCGTGCTGTTGCGCTATGTGCCGATGACCGCCAAGCGCGTCACCGGCATCGTCAGCCGTGGCGGCTCGATCATGGCCAAGTGGTGCCTGGCGCACCACAAGGAAAACTTCCTCTACACCCACTTCGAAGACATCTGCGAAATCATGAAGGCCTACGACGTCAGCTTCTCGCTGGGCGATGGCCTGCGTCCGGGCTCGATTGCCGACGCCAACGACGAAGCGCAGTTCGGTGAGCTGGAAACCCTCGGCGAGCTGACCAAGATCGCCTGGAAGCACGACGTGCAATGCATGATCGAGGGCCCGGGCCACGTGCCGATGCAACTGATCAAGGAAAACATGGACAAGCAGCTCGAGTGCTGCGACGAGGCGCCGTTCTACACCCTCGGCCCGTTGACCACCGACATCGCGCCGGGCTATGACCACATCACCTCCGGCATCGGCGCGGCGATGATCGGCTGGTTCGGTTGCGCGATGCTTTGCTACGTGACCCCGAAGGAACACCTGGGCTTGCCGAACAAGGATGACGTGAAGACCGGGATCATCACCTACAAAATCGCTGCTCATGCGGCCGACCTTGCAAAAGGTCACCCCGGCGCGCAGATCCGCGACAACGCCTTGAGCAAGGCACGCTTCGAGTTCCGCTGGGAAGACCAGTTCAACCTCGGCCTGGACCCGGACACCGCGCGTTCGTACCACGACGAAACCTTGCCGAAGGACTCGGCCAAGGTCGCGCATTTCTGCTCGATGTGCGGGCCGAAGTTCTGTTCGATGAAAATCACCCAGGAAGTGCGCGAGTACGCGGCCAACCAGCGCATCGAGGCGGTGGATGTGGAAGTCGCCCAAGGGATGGCGGAACAGGCCGAGCGGTTCAAGCAGGAAGGCAGTCAGCTTTACAAGAAAGTGTGATGTGAGCTGGAGGCGGTGGTGTCCTTGCCGCCGCCTTCGCGAGCAAGCTCGCTCCCACAGTGGATCACTGGTGCACACAGATTTTTGTGCTTACCCCGATCCCCTGTGGGAGCGAGCTTGCTCGCGAAAGCAATCGCCAGAACAACAAGTATTCATCTGAGATAGCACCTTTGAACATCCAACCCAGCACCTACTCCCCCGACATCGCCGTCCCCCTGGACAAACGCGTCTTCGGCGCCCGCGATCTGTTTTCCCTGTGGTTTTCCCTCGGCATCGGCCTGATGGTCTTGCAGGTCGGGGCCTTGCTGGCGCCGGGCCTGGGCCTGAGTGGTTCGTTGCTGGCGATTTTCCTTGGCACGCTGGCGGGCGTACTGCTGCTTGCGGCGGTTGGGGTGATCGGCAGCGACACCGGCCTGTCGGCCATGGCCGCCCTCAAGCTCAGCCTCGGCAGCAAGGGCGCAAGCGTGCCGGCGCTGTTGAACCTGTTGCAGTTGATCGGCTGGGGGTCGTTCGAAATCATCGTCATGCGCGACGCCGCCAGCCTGCTCGGCGCCCGGGCCTTCAGCGAAGGCAGCCTCGGGGCGAATCCGCTGCTGTGGACCTTGTTCTTCGGTGCCCTGGCAACCTTACTCGCGGTGAGCGGGCCGCTGACGTTCGTGCGCAAGGTCCTGCGCAAGTGGGGCATCTGGCTGTTGCTGGCGGCGTGCACCTGGTTGACCTGGAACCTGTTCGCCAAGGCCGACCTGGCGGCGCTGTGGGCCCGGCCCGGTGACGGCTCGATGCCGCTGGCCGTGGGGTTCGACATTGCGATCGCCATGCCGTTGTCGTGGCTGCCGCTGATCGCCGACTACTCACGCTTCGGCCAACGCGCCCGGAATGTCTTCGGCGGCACCGCCCTGGGCTTCTTCATCGGTAACTTTTGGCTAATGAGCCTGGGCGTCGCCTACACCCTGGCGTTCGCCCCGAGCGGTGAGGTCAATGCGCTGTTGCTGGCGCTGGCGGGTGCCGGATTGGGTATTCCATTGCTGCTGATTCTGCTGGACGAGTCGGAAAACGCCTTCGCCGACATCCATTCGGCGGCGGTGTCCAGCGGCATGTTGTCGGGGCTTAAGGTCGAGCACCTGGCGTTGGCGATTGGTCTGGTCTGTACCTTGATCGCCTGTTTCGCGCCGTTGGCCCAGTATCAGAATTTCCTGTTGCTGATCGGCTCGGTGTTCGCGCCGCTGTTCGGCGTGGTGCTGGTGGACCACTTCATCCTGCGCAAACGCAGCAGCCAGGTGGCATCGGCCGCGTTGCGCTGGCCGGCACTGTTGGCCTGGCTGGGTGGGGTGAGCACGTATCACCTGCTCGCCAATGTCTACCCGGACATCGGTGCGACCCTGCCGTCGCTCATGCTGGCAGGGCTGCTGCAACTGCTGCTGAGCCGGGCGTTCAGCTACGGCCGGGAAACAGCTCGGGCTTGAGGATGCCGTTGAGGCGCGGGTAGGCGATCTTCAGCTCGATGTGGCCCAGGGCGTAGGGCGCGATGGTGCTGGTTTCATACTTGAGGATCACCCCGCCATAGGTCAGGGCGATGTGCGGGGTTTTCTGGAAGGACCACTGTTTCAGGAAGTCCGGTTCCTGATCCAGCTTGGTGCTGATCAACCAGCTGTTGTGGGCGACCTGGGCGGCTTTCCAGAATGCTTCTTCCTGGCCCGGCAGCAGCATGTCTGCCAGGGTCAGCACTTTGTGCTGCTGGCGCGAATAGTTGATGAAGCCGCGTCCCGGCGTGCCGTGGGCGCCGCCGGTGTCCAGGTAGCTGGACAATTCGATGATCACCAAGCCGTCATGCTGCTCACGTACCTTGGCCTGCAAATAGCTGCTGGTGCGCGGCGCCGCGGTGCGCAGGAACTGCTCGCGGTAGGCGGCCAGCGTGGGCGCGACCGGGGCGTCCGGGGTGGTGCGAGTCATTTGCAGCAGGCGTTTTTCAATGAGGCTGTCCAAGGCCGGCTCGGCAGGAAAATGCACGGTGTCGATGTTCACCAGCGGGCAGTCGGCGCTGGCGCAGCCCGGCTGCAATTGTTCCGAGGCGTCGCGGGTGGTTTCCAGCGGGGCGCGGTAGTTGGGTTGGAACAGGCTTTGGCAGGCCCCCAGCGTCAGGGCAATGGCGGCCAGCGAGGCAATTCTGAAAAGCGACATGGGCGTCCTTCGTGGAACAGGGAAAGGCGAAAAGTTACCCGCTTCGACTGTCAGCAGGGCAATCAGTTCGCCACTAAGCTCATTAGAGTGATTTTGCGCCTGGCCGTCCATCCCGATGACGGGAAAGGGGCTGCATCAAAGGGTACGGGCGCGTTAGGATGGCGCGAAGCCGAGGTTGGAACCTCGTATTGATCACCGCAAACGAGGACAGTCATGACCGATTTCGCCAACACCACCCCGAGCGCCGTGGACATCGTCAAGCGCGAGAACTGCTTCCAGGGTTTCTACAAGCTCGATCGTGTCCGCTTGCGCCATGAGTTGTTCGCCGGTGGCATGAGCCGTGAAATCAGCCGTGAGTTGTTTGTGCGCCATGACGCGGTGTGCGTATTGCCATATGACCCGCTGCGCGATGAAGTGGTGTTGATCGAACAGTTTCGCGTTGGCGCCATGGACAAGGCCGCCAACCCCTGGCTGGTAGAACTGGTGGCGGGCCTGATCGACAAGGACGAGCAACCGGAAGAAGTTGCTCATCGCGAGGCGCAGGAGGAAGCTGGGCTGGTCTTCGCGGCGTTGTGGCCAATGACCAAGTATTTTCCCTCGCCGGGCGGCAGTGATGAATTCGTGCATCTTTTCCTGGGGCGCTGCGACAGCACGGGGGCCGGCGGCCTGCATGGCCTGGAGGAAGAAGCCGAAGACATCCGCGTGAAAACCTGGGCTTTTGAAGACGCCTTGCAAGCGGTGCGCGACGGGCGTATCTGCAACGCAGCCAGCATCATTGCCCTGCAATGGCTGGCCTTGAACCGCGATGAAGTGAGGGGGCTATGGTCCTGAGCAAGCTGCGCGATCGTTATCGCGTCGACCTGGTAGGGCTGCAAGCAGCCTGCGAGGCCAACTACGCCCGCCTGATGCGCCTGTTGCCCGACATGCGCAACGACCCGGCGCCGCGGCGTATCGCGGTGACCCATGGCGACCAGATGCTCGGCGTGCTGGCCCTCGAGGTGCTGCAAACCTGCCCCTACACCACCACGCTGCAGGTGCGCCAGGAGCACAGCCTGCCGTGGCTGCCGGTGCCGCAACTGGAGGTTCAGGTCTATCACGACGCGCGCATGGCCGAAGTCGTGAGCGCCGAGCATGCACGACGCTTTCGCGGCATCTATCCTTACCCCAATGCCTCGATGCACCAGCCGGATGAAAAAGCCCAGTTGAACCTGTTCCTGGGGGAGTGGTTGAGTCATTGCCTGGCGCTGGGTCACGAATTCGAAGTGGTTCGCTAGCGGGTGTCCTGTCTGTGAACCGGTTCCGGTTCGCGGGTTTCCCCTTTCGACTATCCCCAGCATAATTGCGGCTTCATCCAACGGCGCGAGTACGCCTGGGAGTGAGCGATTTGCCGAGCGTATCCACCTTGACCACCGCTGACGCGGCGTTGCTGGTCCAACTCTCCGACAGCCACCTGTACGCCGAGGCTGATGCCTCGTTGCTGGGCATGAACACCCGGGACAGCCTGCGGGCGGTCATCGACCTGGTGCTCGAACAGCAGCCGGAGATAGATCTGCTGCTTGCCACGGGCGACTTGTCTCAGGACGGTACGCTGCAATCCTACGAAGCATTCCGCCAGATGAGCGCGAGGATCGACGCTCCGGCGCGCTGGCTGCCGGGCAATCACGATGAGCCGCAGGTGATGCTCCAGGCGGCGGTCCAGAGCACATTGCTCGATCCGGTGGTGGACATTGGCAACTGGCGCGTGACGATGCTCGACTCCGCCGTGCCCGGATCGGTGCCGGGGTTTTTAGCCGAAGAGCAACTGATTCTGCTGGCCAATGCCCTGAGTGAGGCGCCGGAGCGGCATCATCTGGTGTGCCTGCATCATCATCCGGTTTCGATTGGGTGTGCGTGGATGGAGCCCATCGGGTTGCGTAATCCTGAGGCGCTGTTTGCGGTGTTGGATCGGTTTCCCCAGGTGCGGGCGGTGCTGTGGGGGCATGTGCATCAGGAGATTGATCAGGTGCGCAATGGGGTGAGGTTGTTGGCTTCGCCTTCGACCTGTATTCAGTTTGAGCCTGGTTCTGTGGATTTTGCGGTGGGGGAGCAGGTGCCGGGGTATCGGTGGTTGCGGCTTTTGGCGGATGGGCGGTTGGAGACGGGGGTTGAGCGGGTGGTTGGGTTTGAGTTTGCGGTCGACTATGGGGCCAATGGGTATTGAGTTTTTCTGTGGGAGCGGGCTTGCCCGCGAAGGCGGCCCAGTGATTGGCTTGGGTTTTGTTGATTGAGTACATATCCATTGGTGCGGTAACGGCTACTTCTGGTTCCGCCCTTACGGCGGGTTACTTTTGGCAAACGCCCCAAAAGTAACCAAAAAGGCTTGCCCCTCCACTCGGTGCCTCGCCTAGGCTCGGCATCCCCTCACTCCGGCATTGCTCCGTGGGCCCGCCGCGAAGGGCCATCCATGGCCCAGCGCGGCTAACCCGGCATCCATGCCGGGTTGCCCACTGCGCAATGCCTGCGTTCGGCCGTCGTGGTTAACGGGGCCTTCAAGATCAAAAGCAAAAAGCAAAAAGCAAAAGCAAAGCAAGGCGGCCTTGTGGCCGGCCTGTTCTTGCGGCTGACCTTGGTTCCCTGTGGGAGCGGGCTTGCCCGCGAAGGCGGCTTTACGGTCGACCTGCATCTGTGGGAATGGTCGGACCTCCGCGCAGATTTTTCCGACGAGCTCTGGCGGTTGCCGGGTGGGAAGGGTTATCGCTAACCTTTTTCGGTCGCTGCAATCAGCGACCGGGCCTGGAAAACCCGAAGAGTAAAAGGCGTAACAGCGCACCACGTGAGATACTGCCGTGCTTTATCTGTGCAGTTCTGCGTTATGGCGGCTGTGCGTGGGAGACTTTCGAGTCTGCCGGGTTTTCCTTTTACCTCGGTTTTTCCAGCCCTCGCATAGCTGCCACCTCTCGACTGGAAAACGAGATGTGGCGGTTCCACTTGGTAAAAGGAACCTCACCATGTTCAAAGTTACCCCCAATCCCCCAAAAACCGATCCCACCGCACCCCACGCCGGCTTCGATGCCAAGAAACTTGACGAAGCCGCCGAACGCGCCCTCAACTTCTACCTCGCCCCAGAACCCCAGGCCAAAAAGAAACCATCCCCCGGTCAGCTATTCACCGTCGTCGAAAACCTCGATAGCGAAACCCTCCTGGCCAACCTCAGCGAAACCCTGGCCTCGGCCAATGCGATGCTCAGCGACCTGGCCTTCAATCTGGAAGGCCCCAACCGGCATATAGCCTTCGGCGTCCAGCAGATGGTCGAACTGAGTGAGCTGCTGGCAAACCGAGCACTTGATGTCGTCGATCCCCGATAGGCCAGACAACATTTGCTTTTGCTTTTGCTTTTGCTTTTGCTTTTGCTTTTGATCTTGAACGCCCCATTAACCACAAGGGCCGAACGCAGGCGTTGCGTAGTGGGCATCCCGGCATGGATGCCGGGATAGCCGCGCTGGGCCATGGATGGCCCTTCGCGGCGGGCTCACGGAGCAATGCCGGAGTGAGGGAACACCGAGCCTTGGCGAGGTGCCCAGCGGTGGGGCACAGACTTTTTGGTTACTTTTGGGGCGTTTGCCAAAAGTAACCCGCCGTAAGGGCGGAACCCTAAGCAGCCGTTACCGCAGCAACGGATATGTACCCGGAAATCCAAGTCGACCACGACACAGCCATCGCGAGCAAGCTCGCTCCCACAATTGGATCGGAGTACAGCTGATAGAGATGGGCCGACGATAAGGCCAAATCCCCCAAACCGCCACAAACTCCCTGTAAACTCCGGCCTTTGCCCTCGACACAGGAAGTTGGCATGTCCGCTTCGATCCTCTACATCCACGGCTTCAACAGCGCCCCAGCCTCGACCAAGGCCCGTCAACTCATCGACGTGATGACCCGCCTGGGCCTGGGCGATCAGTTGCAAGTGCCAGCCCTGCACCACCACCCCCGCGAAGCCATGGCCCAATTGGAGCAGGCAATTGCACAACTGGGCCGTCCGCTGCTGGTCGGCAGCTCGCTCGGCGGCTACTATGCGACTCACTTGGCCGAGCGCCACGGCCTCAAGGCATTGCTGATCAATCCGGCCGTCAGCCCCCATCGGATGTTCGATGGCTACCTGGGCACGCAGAAGAATTTGTACACCGATGAAACCTGGGAGTTGACCCACGACCACGTCACGACCCTGGCCGCGTTGGAGGTGCCGGCGCCCCAGGATCCGCAGCGGTATCAGGTATGGTTGCAAACCGGTGATGAAACGCTGGATTATCGCCACGCCCAACAGTATTACCGCGCCTGTGCGTTGCGCATCCAGGCCGGCGGCGACCACGGTTTCCAGGGGTTTGCCCAGCAGCTGCCGGCGCTGCTTGGTTTTGCCGGCATTGGCGCCGATTTGTACCAGGCGATCGACTTCACCTCGCTGTGAACCATCGCCCCTTTTTCATTTGAACACTGACGACGAGACCCCATGGCCACTCCCAGCGCTAGCTCTTATAACGCAGACGCCATCGAAGTCCTCTCGGGCCTCGACCCGGTGCGCAAGCGCCCCGGCATGTACACCGACACCAGTCGGCCGAACCACCTCGCCCAGGAAGTCATCGACAACAGCGTCGACGAAGCCTTGGCCGGGCACGCGAAATCGGTACAGGTCATCCTGCACGCCGACCATTCGCTGGAGGTCAGCGATGATGGCCGCGGCATGCCGGTGGACATCCACCCCGAAGAAGGCGTGTCGGGCGTCGAGCTGATCCTCACCAAGCTCCACGCCGGCGGCAAGTTTTCCAACAAGAACTACCAGTTCTCCGGCGGTCTGCACGGGGTGGGTATTTCCGTGGTCAACGCCTTGTCGACCCAGGTCCGGGTGCGGGTCAAGCGTGACGGTAACGAATACCAGATGACCTTCGCCGATGGCTTCAAGGCCACCGAGCTGGAAGTGGTCGGCAGCGTCGGCAAGCGCAACACCGGGACCAGCGTGTATTTCGCCCCGGACCCGAAGTATTTCGATTCGCCGAAGTTCTCTGTCAGCCGCCTCAAGCACGTGCTCAAGGCCAAGGCCGTATTGTGCCCAGGGTTGTTGGTCAGTTTCGAGGACAAGGCCAGCGGCGAGAAGGTCGAATGGCATTACGAAGACGGCCTGCGCTCTTACCTGGTGGACGCGGTCAACGGTTTCGAACGCCTGCCCGACGAGCCGTTCTGCGGCAGTCTGGCCGGTAACAAGGAAGCCGTGGACTGGGCGCTGCTGTGGCTGCCCGAGGGCGGCGAGAGTGTCCAGGAAAGCTACGTCAACCTGATCCCCACGGCCCAGGGCGGGACCCACGTCAACGGTTTGCGCCAGGGCCTGCTCGACGCCATGCGCGAGTTCTGCGAGTTCCGCAACCTGCTGCCCCGGGGCGTGAAGCTGGCGCCGGAAGACGTGTGGGAGCGCATCGCGTTCGTGCTGTCGATGAAGATGCAGGAACCGCAGTTCTCCGGCCAGACCAAGGAACGCCTGTCGTCTCGCGAAGCGGCGGCGTTTGTTTCCGGTGTGGTCAAGGATGCCTTCAGCCTGTGGCTTAACGCCAACCCGGAAACCGGCCTGGCGCTGGCGGAGTTGGCGATCAGCAACGCCGGTCGTCGCCTCAAGGCCAGCAAGAAGGTCGAGCGCAAGCGCATCACCCAGGGGCCGGCGTTGCCGGGCAAGCTCGCCGACTGCGCCGGGCAGGATCCGATGCGTTCCGAGCTGTTCCTGGTGGAAGGGGACTCCGCCGGCGGTTCGGCCAAGCAGGCGCGGGACAAGGAGTTCCAGGCGATCCTGCCGCTGCGGGGCAAGATCCTCAATACCTGGGAAGTGGACGGCAGCGAAGTGCTGGCCAGCCAGGAAGTGCACAACATCGCCGTGGCCATCGGCGTCGATCCGGGCGCCGAGGACATGAGCCAGTTGCGCTACGGCAAGATCTGCATCCTCGCCGACGCCGACTCCGACGGCCTGCACATCGCCACGCTGCTGTGCGCGCTGTTTGTCCAGCATTTCCGTCCGCTGGTGGACGCCGGGCATGTCTACGTCGCGATGCCGCCGCTGTACCGCATCGACCTGGGCAAGGACATTTATTACGCCCTGGACGAAGCCGAGCGCGACGGCATCCTCGATCGCCTGGTGGCCGAGAAGAAGCGCGGCAAGCCACAGGTCACCCGATTCAAGGGCCTGGGTGAGATGAACCCGCCGCAACTGCGCGAAACCACCATGGACCCGAACACCCGTCGCCTGGTGCAACTGACCCTGGATGATTTCGCGGCCACGACGGAAATCATGGACATGCTGCTGGCGAAGAAACGCGCTGGCGATCGCAAGTCCTGGCTCGAATCCAAGGGCGACCTGGCCGAGGTGCTGGCCTGATGCGCAGCGGTTTCGCCCTGGCGTTGTTGCTGTGGGCGGGGGCTGTGGTCGCAGAACCGGCACCGGAATTGAAGTTGCTGTCCGAGCACGCCGTCGAAGGCATGCGCGGCGGCAACCTGTCCGGGTTGGCCCTGTGTGGCAATGAAATGTGGACGGTGTCCGATCGCGACGATGACCGCATTTATCGCCTGGACACCTCCGATGGGAAGGTCTGGCAGGCCCAGGCGTTGACCATCGACGTGCCTGAGGTGCCCGACAACGGTTTGCCCTGGGGCTTGCGTTCGCGAATCTGGGCTGCATCGTTCCTGCGCGGTGGCGCGCTGGATTTCGAAGGCATCAGTTGCGACAGCGCCGGCAATCGCTACGTGGTCAGCGAGGCCTACGCGGCGGTATTGCAAGTGCCGCCGACCGGCGAGGCGTCCTGGTTGAAAATCGCCCCGACAATGATTCGCCAGGCCCGGGCCAGCGGCATGTTGTTGCATTTCAATGCGCTGTTCGAAGGTCTGGCGGTGAGCCCGGCCGGCGATCAGCTATGGCTGGCGGCCGAGCGTGAACGTCGTGGCCTGTTGCTGATCAAGCGCCAGCAAACGGTGTGGGATTGCGATGACAACTGCGTGTTGTTGAGCGAAGCGGGACTGGAGATGCAGCCGGCGCAGTTCCCCAAGGCCCGCCCGGTTTCCCGGGATTTCGCAGATATTTCATTGTTCAATGGCAAGCTGTTTACCCTGGAGCGCAACGCCTTCCAGGTCTGCCGGCGTGATCCGCAGAGCGCCAGGGTGGAGCGTTGCTGGTCGTTTGCCGCCGAGGCCTTGCAGGACAATCGCCGCTATTCTCAGGACTACGGTCTGGCCGAAGCGCTCGTGGTGGATGCCGAGGGCGCCTGGATCGGCCTGGACAACAACGACGGGCCACGGGCCGACGGCGAAGAGCGTCCGATTGTCTGGCGCTTTGCGGCGCCAGACGGCGGCTGGGATGCCGCGCCATGAGCCAACAGGCGCCGGGCAAGCGCGCCGGTCGGGTGTTGATGATCCTGGCCTGGTGCGCGGCCCTGTTCCTGGCGACACGCTTCTTTGCCCAGGTAGAGCAGCGTCAGCAGAACCCCAACACCCAGGTGTATTCGCAACGGGGCGAAGGGTTTATCGAAGTGAAGCTGGTGGGCAATACCCAGGGGCATTTCGTCGCCAGCGGCCATATCAACGGCCAGCCGGTGGATTTCATGCTCGACACCGGTGCCACGGATGTGGCGATTCCAGTGGAGTTGGCCGAGCGCCTCAAGCTGGAAAAAGGTTTCGGCGTGACGTTGAGTACCGCCAACGGTTTGAGCGAGGGCTATCGCACCCGCATCGACCGGCTGCAATTGGGTGACATCGTCTTGCGCGATGTCCGTGCCCTGGTGGCGCCAGGCCTGGGTGGCACGCAGGTGCTGCTGGGCATGAGCGCCCTGAACAAACTTGAATTTACCCAGCGCGACGGCACCATGCTGCTGCGCCAGACAACGAACTGATGAGGCCCGCATGAGCGACATTCTTGCAGACAGCTTAGACGGCGTAGAGCGCCGGTCGCTGGCTGACTTCACCGAAAATGCCTACCTCAATTACTCCATGTACGTGATCATGGACCGCGCCTTGCCGCACATCGGCGACGGCCTGAAGCCGGTCCAGCGGCGGATCGTCTATGCCATGAGTGAGCTGGGGCTGGACGCCGATTCCAAACACAAGAAGTCGGCGCGCACCGTCGGCGACGTGCTCGGCAAGTTCCACCCCCACGGCGACTCGGCCTGCTATGAAGCCATGGTGCTGATGGCCCAGCCGTTCAGCTACCGCTACACCCTGGTGGACGGCCAGGGCAACTGGGGGGCGCCGGACGATCCCAAGTCTTTCGCGGCCATGCGCTACACCGAGGCGCGGCTGTCGCGCTATTCCGAAGTGCTGCTCAGCGAACTGGGCCAGGGCACCGCGGACTGGGGGCCGAACTTCGACGGCACCCTCGATGAACCCCTGGTGTTGCCGGCCCGTTTGCCGAATATTCTCCTCAATGGCACCACCGGCATCGCCGTCGGCATGGCCACCGATGTGCCGCCGCACAACCTGCGGGAAGTCGCCACGGCATGCGTGCGCCTGCTGGACGAGCCCAAAGCCACGGTGGAGCAGCTCTGCGAGCACATCCAGGGTCCGGATTATCCGACCGAAGCGGAAATCATCACGCCGCGCGCCGACCTGTTGAAGATCTACGAGACCGGTCGCGGTTCGGTGCGCATGCGCGCTGTGTACCATATCGAGGACGGCGACATCATCGTCACCGCGCTGCCGCACCAGGTCTCCGGAGCCAAGGTGCTGGAGCAGATTGCCGCGATGATGCAGGCAAAACCGTCGAAAGCGCCGCAAGTGGCCGACCTGCGCGATGAATCCGACCACGAGAATCCTTGCCGCATCGTGATCATCCCGGTCAACAGCCGGGTCGATCATGAGGCGCTGATGCAGCACCTGTTCGCCAGCACCGACCTGGAGACCAGCTACCGGGTCAACATCAACATCATTGGCCTGGACGGCAAGCCGCAGCTCAAGAACCTGCGGGCGTTGCTGGTGGAATGGCTGGAATTCCGGGTCAAGACCGTGCGTCGACGCCTGCAATTTCGCCTGGACAAGGTCGAGCGTCGCCTGCACCTGTTGGACGGCTTGCTGATCGCGTACCTCAACCTGGACGAAGTGATCCACATCATCCGCACCGAGGAACACCCGAAGGCCAGCTTGATCGCGCGCTTCGACCTGAGCGAAATCCAGGCCGACTACATCCTCGACACCCGCTTGCGGCAGTTGGCGCGGCTGGAAGAGATGAAGCTGCGGGCCGAGCAGGACGAACTGCTCAAGGAACAAGCCAAGCTGCAAGCCCTGTTGGGCAGCGAAGCCAAGCTCAAGAAGCTGGTGCGCGCCGAATTGCTCAAGGACGCCGAAACCTACGGCGACGACCGCCGCTCGCCGATCGTCGAGCGCGCCGAAGCCAAAGCATTGACGGAGCACGACCTGCTGCCGAACGAGAAAGTGACCGTAGTGCTGTCGGAAAAAGGCTGGGTGCGCTCTGCCAAGGGGCATGACATCGATGCCACGGGGCTTTCCTATAAGGCCGGGGACGGTTTCAAGGCCTTGGCGGCCGGGCGGTCCAACCAGTTCGCGGTGTTTGTCGACTCCACCGGGCGCAGTTACTCGGTGCCGGCCCATACCCTGCCATCGGCGCGTGGCCAGGGCGAGCCGCTGACCGGTCGATTGACGCCCCCGCCGGGTGCAACTTTTGAATGCGTGCTGATGCCTGATGATGACGGGCTGTACGTGATTGCCTCGGACGCCGGGTACGGCTTCGTGGTCAAGGGCGAGGATCTGCAAGCCAAGAACAAGGCGGGCAAGGCGTTGTTGAGCCTGCCGAACAACGCCAAGGTCATCGCACCCCGGCCCGTGGCCGATCGCGAGAACAACTGGTTGGCGTCGGTGACCACCGAGGGCCGACTGCTGGTCTTCAAAATCAGCGACCTGCCACAATTAGGTAAAGGCAAAGGCAATAAGATTATCGGGATTTCCGGCGAACGGGTGGCGAGCCGTGAGGAATATGTCACGGATATTGCAGTGTTGCCGGAGGGCGCCACGCTTGTGCTGCAGGCTGGAAAGCGTACGCTCTCGCTCAAGGCGGATGATCTTGAGCATTACAAGGGTGAACGCGGTCGGCGCGGCAACAAGCTTCCGAGGGGGTTTCAGCGGGTCGATGCACTGCTCGTCGAAAACTTGAATTAGGCGTACTAGAGGGCTCGGTCTGCGATTAAAAGGCGCAGACCGACGCTTTGGCGCTGGAGTCGGAACGCATATTCACGGATGATAGGCCCTTTCAAGCGCCGGCGTGGCCGAGCGTTCTTCATAATGACCGAGTATTTTTTCACTGTGGCAGGCCTTGTGGCCGCCACCTGGATGGAACGATGACTGCTCTGCGCCTTCCTATTTTATGGCTCGCCGGCCTGCTTGGCCTGGCGGGTTGCAGCGTCCATCAGCCGGTGTCGCTGTATCAACTCGACAGCGGGACGCCCGCCCAGCCTGCGCAAAGCACAGGCATGGCGGTATTGCTGGGGCCGGTATTGATCGCCGATTACCTGCAACGCGAAACCCTGTTGCAACGCCAGCCAGACGGCAGCCTGCAGGCTGCCACGGACGGCCGCTGGGCCGGTAGCCTGTCTTCGGACATCGACCAATTGCTGTTGCGCCAGGTCGCCGGGCAACTGGACAGCCAGCGCGTGGTGCTGGCGCCGGCCACCCAGGGTTTCACCCCGGATGTCCAAGTGCTGCTGTCGATCACCCGCCTGGACTCGGGCAAGAGCCAGCCTGCGGTGCTCGATGCCCAGTGGCGGTTGATCGACCGTCGGGGCAAGGTTCGCGAGAACCGTATCGTGCATCTGCAAGAGCAACACGCCGGGACCACCGCGGCGCAAGTCCAGGCCCAAGGTGTACTGCTGCAACGCCTGGCCGAGCAGTTGTCCGTGTCCCTCAAGCCGTTGGCCAACCAGCCTCCGATCGTCGATACGCCGCGTAAAACCGCACCGACCCAGGCCAAGCCCGCTGCGCCGGAAAAATCGCCGAAAATCCCGATGGCCCTGCCGATTCGCACGGACATGGAAGTGTTCAGGTTCTGATGGCTGGATAGCCGTGAAGCAAGCCCGCGTTGATGCGGGCTTTGTTGTTTCTGGGGGAGGGGCTTCCACGCTTGTGCTGGCCCCTTCGCGGGCAAGCCCGCTCCCACAAGGTCCTTCATGACCACAGAACCTAATCCTGCCGAGGATTAAATGTGGGAGCGGGCTTGCCCGCGAAGAGGCCGGCGCGGCCCACAAAAAAGCCCGCAGACAATCACTCATCTGCGGGCTTCGTCATTCCAAAAGCGGCCGGGGTTAGGCCTGGCGCTCGTGCATCCGCGCCAGTTGCCGCTCCAGCAGCGACGGGTAAGGCTCCATCAGCCGTTCCACGCAGCATGCGCCTTCAGGGCTGGCGATGGGGCGGATACGGGCGCGTTGGCGGATCAACGCGTCGTCGTTGATCTTGCGCTCCACCAGCAGCAGGTTGCGGCTGTGTTGCGACAGCGCCAGGGCGTCCTGTGCGGTTTCGGTCAGCAGCAGGTCGATCTGGCTGAGGCCGAACAGGCCGTCACCCAGGGTCAGGCCCAATTGCAGTTGCAGGGTGATGCCGCTGTCCGCGACCTCGATCTGCAACTGGTGGCCCAGCGCCCGCAGCAACTCACCGCAGCAGATGGCGTTGGTCAGGTAGTCGTCACCACTGTCCTCGGTGTGGAACAGCATCAACGTGCTGCCGTCGTTCAAGGTGTGCAGTTCGCCCTGGTAGAGCGAGGCGGCCTGGTCGAGGCAGTCACGGTAGCGCTCGAGCAACTCCTTCAGGCGTGCCTGGGGCAGGCGTCGCAGTTGATCCTGGGCGCCCAGTTGCACGGCCAGTACGGCGCTGTGCTGGGGCAGGTTCGAGACGACGGGCTTGACGAGCGGCTTCGCTTCGCCGCTGATCGAATCGTCACGCAGGTCGGCGAAGGCGTCGTCGTCTTCATCGTCTTCGACCGTGCGCACCACATGGCGGGGCGCCGGTCTGGCGGCGGGCATCGGCGGGCTCTCGTCGAAGCCGGGATCGCGCAGGTTACGCACTTCGAAGCCCGGCTCGGCCTCGTCTTCGTCGACGTAGTCGAGCGCTTCGGGCTCGGGCACGGGGGCCGGCTCCGGAGCGAAGCTGGCGTGCAGTTGCCGGGCCAGGTCGCCGATTTCGTCCTGGCGCTGGGTGGCCGGGGTGTGTTCGTCGATGTCCCGCAGCCAGACGCGCAATTGCAACAGCGGCGTGGAGATGTGCCGGCCCAGGCGCAGGCTCAAGGCCAGGGCCAGCGCCAGCAGTATCGCGCTGAGGATGCCCATGCTTTGCAGGCTGATGGTCATCGGTTGCTGGAACTGGTCCATGTCCAGGCTGATGCGCAGTTGCCCGGCCGTCACGTCCTGGAAGGTGATCTTGCTCTGGTACATGCCGCCGGACTCGCCCAAAAGGCCAGGCTTGGGCCGCTGGCCGGCCTCGGCGAGGATGCGGTTGTCGACGCTGTAGATGGCCGCGTGGGCCACCAGCTTGTTCTTGGTCAGGTTGTTGAGCAGCACGTTGAGGCTGAGGATGTCGTTGGACACCAGCAACTCGGTGGCGGACGTGGCGGTCTGGGTCGTGAGGCTCTCACCCAGGGCATCGGCCTGCTCGTGCATCGCCTGCTTGAACTGCAGGCCCATCACGCAGGCATAGATGACCAGGGCCAGGGCGACCAGGATCACGTTATGGCTGGCAATGCGCAATGCAATCGGCACGCGACGGTGGCGCAGTGCACGGAAGATCAGCAGGAAGAAATTGTCGGTTTTGACTGGCGTGGGCCGGTTCACTGAGCTCGGCTCTTTGTCCGTGAAATTGACGCGCAGTATAGCGACAGCCCCATGACCGGCAAAGCACTGGCGGTGCCCGATGGTCACTGAATGTGGGTAGAATGCGGTTTTTTTCCACCTGCGGGGGTGCGCCTTGCGCGAAATCGTCCTGATAAACATCACTGGCAGCGACCGTCCGGGTCTGACTGCGGCCATTACCGGCGTTCTGGCCCAGGGTGGTGTGAACATTCTCGACATCGGTCAGGCGGTGATCCATGACACGCTGTCGTTCGGCATCCTGGTTGAAATCCCGGACGCCGAACACAGCAAGTCGGTGCTCAAGGACATCCTGTTCACCGCCTACAAGCTTGACCAGCAGGTTCGCTTCACCCCGGTTTCCGAAGCCGATTACCAGCACTGGGTCGCCGGCCAGGGCAAGAAGCGCCACATCGTGACCCTGCTGACCCGCAAGGTCACCGCCGAGCAGTTGCAGCGCGTCAGCTCGATCACCGCCAAATATGACTTGAACATCGACCACATCGACCGTTTGTCCGGGCGCATGCCCCTGGACACGCCGGACGACAAGGGCAAGGGCTGCATCGAGTTCTCCGTGCGCGGCGAACCGGCCGATCCCCAGGCGCTGCGGGCCGAGTTCCTCAGCGTGGCCCAGGAGCTGAACGTCGACATCGCCTTCCAGGAAGATTCGCTGTTCCGCCGTAACCGGCGCCTGGCGGTGTTCGACATGGACTCGACGCTGATCGAAGCCGAAGTCATCGATGAGCTGGCCAAGGCCGCAGGGGTGGGCGACAAGGTCTCGGCGATCACCGAGCGGGCGATGGCCGGCGAGCTGGATTTTCGCGCCAGCTTCAAGGAGCGCCTGGCGCTGCTGCAAGGCCTGGACGTCAGCGTACTGGACGCCATCGGCGCCTCCCTGCGCCTGACCGAAGGCGCCGAGACGCTGTTCGCCGAACTCAAGCGCCTGGGCTACAAGACCGCCATCCTTTCGGGCGGTTTCACCTACTTCGCCAAGCAGTTGCAGGCCAAGCTCGGCATCGACTACGTGTTCGCCAACGAGCTGGAAGTGGTGGACGGCAAGGTGACCGGCGTGGCCGTCGAGCCGATCGTCGACGCCCAGCGCAAGGCGGACCTGTTGCGTGAGCTGGCGCAAAAGGAAGGCTTGCGCCTGGAACAGACCATTGCCGTGGGCGACGGCGCCAACGACCTGCCGATGCTGGCCATCGCGGGACTGGGCGTGGCGTTCCGCGCCAAGCCACTGGTCAAGCAATCGGCCCGTCAGGCCATCTCGACCCTGGGCCTGGATGGGGTGCTGTATCTGCTGGGCTTCCGGGATCGCGACGGGCAGCTTTGAGACGGCGCTACACTGTTCCTTGTGCTGAGAGGATTTATCTGTGGTGAGGGGATAAATCCCCTCGCCACAGGGGCTGTGTCTGGCCTTAGAGCGACTTCCACAACGAATCGAAATCCCCCTCCGCTTCGCCGCCGCCCTGGGTGTCGCCTGCGTTCTCCTGGTGATAGGAAAACTGATTGAAGCTGTGAGTGCTGGTGATCCGGCGGTCCAGCCCGGCGCGGTGCTCCTGGCCGTTGGTGTTGATCAGCACGCGCTGGCCCTCCTGGAAGGGCAGGCGCGGGGCAATCATGGTGGGGGGCAGGTCGACGGCGCTGATCTCCGGCAGCAGCAGCCCGCGCAGGTAGTGGCCGTGCTCGTTCTCTTCGCGCACCAGTTGCAGGCCGCAGGGCTGGGCATAAGGTGCCACCAGCTCGATACCCATTTGCATGGCGCCGTTGCGCACCTGTCGGATCCAGCGCACGACGGCGATGCTCCAGGATTGATCGCTGGCGTCCCGGATACCGATCATTTCCCCGGCTTGCAGTTGCTCCGGCACCTCTTTCGGCCAGCCTAGGCAATACCCACCCGGGCTGTGGTTGATGATCGGCAGGTCATAGGTGGGAAAGTGATGCTGGCGGTCGGAACTGCTGCTGTCCTCATCGGATGGATTGGCCGGGTACTCGATTTCCTCATAGGGCAGCAGTTCGTTGTCTCCGTTGGGTGCGGCGTCGAAGGCCTGGCTCCAGGTGTCGCTGCGCTTGGTTGGCGCGGCTTCGAACCGGGCCTTGCGCGTGGTGGGTTTCTTCAGGATCTCGCTGAACGAGCGTTCACCGCCGAGGTAGTAGTGCAGCGCACTCATGCCCACGCACAGCGTCAATGTCCCGTTGCCTTCCATGCGCTGGAAGCTGCGCTCGGCCGCCTCGCCCCAGGCCGCCTGCAAGTGATTCAAGGTGTCGGTGTTCATCCCGGCCGGTACCGACAGGGCCGGGTCGGCCGGCTGTTCCAGGTGGGTGGCGATCATGCGCACCAATGGCTGCGGATCGAAGCCCTGCAATGTCGGTTGCTGCTCGGCCCTGAACTTGGAGCGGTAGCGTGGCCCGACATCCAGTTCCGCGGCGACGGCGAACAGGCTGGTGGCGTTGCTGGCAGGGTCGAGCCTGACCCACTGGCTCCACGCCTCCAGGGCTTCGGCCAGTCGCGCGATCTGGCCCTGGCGCAGCTGATTGCTGCGTGAGGCGCCCAGCAACAGAGCGACGATGTAGGTTTGCTCGGGGCTCAACTGGTGAACCTGGCTGGCCAGTTCGTCGCTCACGCTTTGTTGTTGCAAGCGGTGCTGGCAGGCAATCCGGTATAACTGGTGCAAATCGAGCCACAAGCCTTCAGGCACAGGGCTGTAGAGCTGGCTGGCGCGAATCAGCGGGCCATCGAGGGCGTGCATGGCGCGCTGCAATGCGGTGCTGAGCAGGCGGGCGCGGTCCTTGGTGTACTTGGATGCGATGCGCGCCACGATCTGCTTGTAACCCATCGCCAGCTGGGTTTGCAGGGCCTGGCAGAGGTTGACGATCTTGCGCGAGCGGTCATCCAGCACGATGGCCTGTTGCAGGAAGTGCCGCTCCAGGTGCTTGCAGACGTAATACACCTCGGGGCGCAGCAATTCGAGCAATTGCAGGCGATTGTCGCTGGGTGTGAGCAACTGGTTGAGTTCGCCAAGGGCCTGGTACAACAGGCGGGCGGTTTCGCCGATGTTGGCCTTGGGCAGGTCGGCGATCCAGCGCTTGAGGTCGCGCGGCGAGGCTTCGCAGAACGACAGGCGCGATTGCGTCGGGGACAGGACACGCAGCAACTGGAGAGGGCTGGTCTCATTCATGCCGTGGACGGGCTCCGGCGGGAAACAAACGTGATGTTCCAACTCTAGCAGTTGTAGCCGAAGGAGGTGCGCTATCTATGCTGGATACCCTGTGGGAGCGAGCTTGCTCGCGATGACGCCAGGACAGTCGCCATCGAGGTGACTGTTATATCGCCATCGCGAGCAAGCTCGCTCCCACATTTGATCTTTTACTCAGGCCTTTGGCAGTGCCAGGCCTTGGCCCATCTGCACCGGCGAACCGGCCACCAGGCTTTCAACCCATTTCACCTGGTTCGGCCCGAACAGCACGATGGCGGTGGAACCCAGCTTGAAGCGCCCCAGTTCGGCCCCTTTTTCCAGGTGGATCGGTGCACGGGCCGCTTCGTCGTAGCGGAACGTCTTCAGTTCACGCTTGGGCGGCGTGACCAAACCGGCCCAGACGGTCTCGATCGAGGCCACGATCATCGCTCCCACCAGCACCACGGCCATTGGCCCGCGTTCGGTGTCGAAGATGCACGCCACGCGTTCGTTGCGGGCGAACAGCTCCGGCACGTTTTCGGCCGTGGTCTGGTTCACCGAGAAAATCCGTCCGGGAATGTAGACCATCTCCCGCAGGGCGCCGGCCAGCGGCATGTGCACGCGGTGGTAGTCCTTTGGGGACAGGTAGATCGTGGCGAAATCACCGCCCATGAACGGCGCGGCATTGGCCGCATCGCCGCCCAGCAGCTCCAGCACGCTGAAGCTGTGGCCCTTGGCCTGGAACACCCGGCCATGCTCGATCGGGCCAAGCTGGCTGACCGCGCCGTCGGCCGGGCAGAGGATCGCGCCCGGGGTTTCGTCCAGCGGCCGCGCGCCGTCTTTCAGGGCGCGGGTGAAGAACGCGTTGAAGTGTTCGTAGGCGGTCAGGTCTTCCACCAGGGCCTGGGACATGTCCACTTGATAGCGCTTGGCGAACCACGCGGTGAAGGCATTCTTGAACCAGCGCACGCGGCATTCGGCAATGCAACCGGCCAGCCGCGACAGCAGGTGGTGGGGCAGCAGGTACTGAGAGAGGATGAACAAACGGTTTTTCATTAACGGTCCTTAAGAGCCTTCAACGTTCGATGGGGGTGTCGGGGTGATTGCCCCATTCGCCCCAGGAACCGGCATAGCCTTTGACCCGCGGATAACCGAGCGCCTTGGCCACAAGATAGGTGAAGCCAGAACGATGGTGGGTCTGGCAGTGGGTGATGATTTCTTTGTCTGGCGTGATGCCCAGTTGTTCGAGGATCTGCGGCATATCCTTGCGGATGCGCAGGCTGCGGGCCTGGTCCATGCCGGCCGTCCATTCGAAATTGACTGCGCCGGGAATGTGCCCGCCCCTGGCCGCGACGACTTTCTCGCCGGAGTACTCCAGTGGGCCGCGCGCGTCCCAGATGGCCAGGTCGGCGGCGCCGAGGCGGCTTTGCAGGTATTCGCGGGTGGCGGTTGGCGCGTCGTGCAACGTGAGGCTCACCGGGCTGGCGCCGGGCGCGGGTGCGTCGGTGGACACCGGCAGGCCCTCGTCCAGCCAGGCCAGCAGGCCGCCGTCGAGGTAGTGGTAATTGCCGTGGCCGATCACGTCCAACAGCCAGATGAACCGTCCGGCCCAACCGCCGCCTTCATCGTCGTACACCACGTACACCGCGTCCGGGTGGTGCCCGAGTTCGCCGAACAGGGCCTCCAGGTCGGCTTTTGCCGGCAACAGGCCCGGCGCCGGTGGCTGGCCCAATTGCGTGCGCTTGGGGTCGACGAAGCGGGCGCCGGGAATGTGCCCGGTGCTGTAGCGGGCGGCGCTGGTCAGGTCCACCAGGATCAGTTCGCGGGCGTCGAGGCGCGGCAGCAGCTCGCTCGGCTCGATCACCAGCGGCAAGCCAGAGAAGTCAGGCATGTGAGGTCTCCAGGGGCGCAAAGGGAAAGGATTGTAGCAAGTTCAACGGCCCCGGTTGGTAAAGGTGTGCAGGGCCCTTTCGATGCATTGCACGGTTTTGCCGAAGGCCTGCACGGTGACGTCCGAGAAAGGGCCGCCGCCCTGGTCCACGACGACGAGCATGATCACCCGGCCGTTGCAGGTCAGTGAGCGCAGCAGCAGGTGCTCGCCCTTGAACAGGGCGCGCAGGCCCGGCGGCAGTAACGCGGAGAACTGGGCATTGTTGTCCGGGTTCAGGCGTACCTGGGCCTGTTGGGCCAGCAACCGCTGCAAGACCTTGCTCTGGGCGATGGGGAAACTCATCGCCGCGACCTCTTTCGCCAGGCCGGCGGTTTGGTGCACGCGCACGCTGGTCTGGCTGCGGTCGGCCATCAGGATCATCACCCGGCGCATGCCGCAGGCCACCAGCACATCGCGAGCCGAACTGGTCAGGTGCATGGCGTTGCTGAACGGGCTCGGTTCCACCAGCAGGGCCGAGCATTGCTTGCGCCACTGGCTCAGGTCCGGGGCGCTGGGCGGGGGCGTCGACCGTTGGCCGGGCTGGACGCGGCGACTGCCCCAGGGCCAGATCAGGGCCTCGGCCGGGTGCCAGAGGTCTGGCATGGCGTGTTGCCGGGCGCTGTTGGCGGCTTGTTGGTGCAGTTGCTGCTGGACATCGTCCATTGAAATTTGCAGATACAAACTGGTGAGGTATTGCCAGCGGGCGATGTGGGGGGCGTCCCAGGCCTGGTGCGCGGAAAGGGCCAGGCCGTTGGCCAGCAGCACGGTGTTGGCCGGCTGATTGAGCCAGCGCCGCAGGGTCGGGTCATCGTCCAGGCGATTCTGCTGGCGCAATGGGTGCTCGCTGTCCCGGGCGATACGCAGCACTTTCACCAATTCGCGCCGTTC
The DNA here is from genome assembly GCA_001023535.1 of Pseudomonas chlororaphis. Taxonomy (NCBI): domain Bacteria; kingdom Pseudomonadati; phylum Pseudomonadota; class Gammaproteobacteria; order Pseudomonadales; family Pseudomonadaceae; genus Pseudomonas; species Pseudomonas chlororaphis. The sequence continues at coordinate 1,250,087 of CP011020.1, read as the reverse complement.
GTTGAGCAGCAAGCGGTAGCCTTGCACCACCCAGATCGGCAGGCGCCAGGCTTCGACCACGCCCAGGCAGATCTCCAGCAGGCCGACGCCGAACAGTTCGTGCTCGACCTGGCTGGCCGACTGGCCTTTATGGATGACCCGCAGCTCCCACTCCCCGAGCAGCCGCGGGTGCGTCAGGGCCAGGGGCCAGAGCGGCGAGAGGAACAGCAGGCTGCCCCAGTGGATGTCCTGCCACAACCGCGCCAGGCGGCTGGAGAAAAAACCGTTGGCCTGTTGCGTGGCGTGCTGGCTGATCAGTTGCAGCTGGCGCAGGGTCACGGGGATCTGCTGCTCGGGCAGCGAAGGCAGGCGCGCGAGCAATTGCTCGGTGCGCTTGAGGCCGAGGCGGTTGAGGGCGACTTCAAGGTTTTCCGCCGGTTCGGCGAGGCTGCCATGGGTGTGATGGTTGGCTTCGCGGATGACGCTCAGGGCCAGGGCTGGGCTTTCCTGCATCAGCTCGGCGATGTCGCGCAACGAGCGGCGGCTGTCGGCAAGCGCCTTGCAGACCAGGTCGTGGCTGGCCTGGGGCACCGGCAGGTGGACACCCTGGAGCAGCTTTACCCAGCCTTCGAGGGTGGACGGTCTTGGAGTCGGGACGTTCGATACATTAGCCATGGTTGGACGCGATCATCCCATGAATTATCTACGCCCGGAACGGGGCAAATTGGCTTTTCGCCGGAACTGGCTATAGTCTGGCGCAGTTTTGCCGATAAGTAGAAGAAGAGATTTTTCAGCTTCCGAATATGACCTTGAACCCGACTTAAATAAGTACTTTCTATCTATGGCTAAAATTATCGGCATCATTGTCGTGTTCGCGAGCGTGCTCGGCGGATACGTGCTCTCCCATGGCAAGATTGCCGCCCTGATCCAGCCCTTCGAGGTGATGATCATCGGCGGTGCGGCCTTTGGCGCTTTCCTGCAGGCCAACCCTGGCTATATGACCATGCACGTGATCAAGAAATCCTTGACCATGTTCAGCTCGCGCTTCACCCATACCTTCTACATCGAGGTGCTGGGGCTGGTGTACGAGATCCTCAACAAAAGCCGCCGCGAAGGCATGATGGCGATCGAAGGCGATATCGAAGACGCCGCCGCCAGCCCGATCTTCGCCAAGTACCCAGCCGTGCTCAAGGACGCCCGCATGACGGCGTTCATCTGCGATTACCTGCGGATCATGTCCTCGGGCAACATGGCGCCCCATGAGCTCGAAGGGCTGTTCGACATGGAGCTCTACAACCTGAAGGAAGACCTGGAACACCCATCCCACGCGGTCACCGGCATCGCCGATGGCATGCCCGGCTTCGGTATCGTTGCGGCGGTACTGGGGATCGTGGTGACCATGGCGTCCCTGGGCGAAGGCGACCAGGCGTCCATCGGCTTGCACGTGGGTGCGGCGCTGGTGGGTACCTTCTTCGGTATCCTGGCGGCGTATGGCTTCTTCGGCCCCCTGGCCCATTCCCTGGCCCATGACGCCAAGGAAGAACTGAACGTCTACGAGGCCATCAAGGCTTCCCTGGTAGCGTCTGCCTCGGGCATGCCGCCGTCGCTGGCGGTGGAGTTCGGCCGCAAGGTCCTGTACCCGGCGCACCGTCCAAGCTTCGCCGAGCTGGAACAAGCAGTTCGCGGTCGCTGATATGGAAAATAACCAGCCGATCATCATCAAGCGTGTCAAGCGCATCGCCGCTGGACACCACGGGGGTGCCTGGAAAATCGCCTTTGCCGACTTCGCGACGGCGATGATGGCGTTCTTCCTGGTGCTGTGGCTGCTGTCCACGGCCACCCCGGAGCAGAAAATCGCCATCGCCGGTTACTTCAAGGACCCGATCGGCTTCTCCGAAAGTGGCACGCCCTACATCATCGACCTGGGTGGTTCGCCGACCCTGGCGCCGGACAATACCCTCAACCCTGAAGTCAAGTCCCAGCCACAGCCCGACAAGGTGACGGTGGACACCGATCAGGTCGAGGGCATGGCCGAGCAGGTCGAGCGCGAGCGCCTGGAATTGCTGCTGCAGGAGTTGCAGAACAAGGTCGACGAGAACCCGCAATTGCAGAAGTTCAAGGACCAGATCCTGTTCGAGATCACGCCGAACGGCTTGCGCATCCAGATCACGGATGCCGAGAACCGGCCGATGTTCGACTCCGGCAGCGCGCGCCTGAAGCCTTATTTCGAGGACATCCTGCTGGCCATGGCCGACACCATCAAGGCGGTGCCGAACAAGATCAGCATCAGCGGCCATACCGACGCCAAGCCGTACGTCGGCAAGGGTGACTACGGTAACTGGGAGCTCTCTGCCAACCGCGCCAACGCCGCACGTCGCGCCCTGGTGGCTGGCAGTTATCCGGATGAGCAGGTGGCGCGGGTGGTCGGTTATGCCTCCTCGGCATTGTTCGACCGCAAGGACCCGTTCAACCCGATCAACCGGCGTATCGACATCGTGGTGCTGACCAAGAAGGCTCAAAAAGCCATCGAAGGTTCGCAAACCAACGACCCGGCGCCAGACCCTGTCCAGGGTCAGGGCGCCCCCGGTGAAGCCCCGGCAACGCCGTCAGGCGCGGCGGTGGACCCGAACGCGTTGCCGGCGGACCAGCAACCGGTGCCGGCCCACGAACTGCGCGAACGGTTGAACCTGTTTGACGATGCGGCGCCCAAACCGCCCGCAACGCCTGGGCAGTGACCCATGAAAAAGCCGACATGACTGTCGGCTTTTTTTTATCTTTCGCAATTCCCGTGGCGAGGGACCTTGCTCCCGCCGGGCTGCAAAGCAGTCCTTTTGGTGAGCGCTTCGCGCTCAAGCGGGAGCAAGCTCCCTCGCCACGGAAATTGTGTATTCCTACAGTCAGTAACTGCTGTCCGGCAAGCTGGCGATGATCGAGCGGTAGCTGTTCATCCGTTGTTGGTGCACGCGGCCTTCTTCCAGGGCCTTGAGCAGGGCGCAACCGGGTTCGCGGTCGTGCTTGCAGTCGCGGAAGCGGCAGGTACCGATCAACTCGTTGAACTCGATGAAACCGGCTTCCACATCGGCCCGGCTGACGTGGCCCAGGCCGAATTCGCGGATGCCCGGCGAGTCGATCAGTTCACCGCCGCCGGGGAAGTGGAACAACCGCGCGGTGGTGGTGGTATGGGTGCCCTGGCCGGACAGTTCGGAAAGCGGCCCGACACGGGTCTCGACCTCTGGCAGCAGGCTGTTGACCAGCGACGACTTGCCGACCCCGGACTGGCCGACGAATACGCTGATGCGCCCGTCCAGTTGCCGTTGCAACTGCTCCATGCCGTTGCCGTGGTGGGCCGAGACTTCCAGCACCGGATAGCCCAGGTCCCGATAGACCGACAGCAGGGCGTTCAGCGCCGGGGCGTTGTGCGCGTCGATCAGGTCGAACTTGTTGAGCAGCAACAACGGGCGGATGCCGGCATGTTCGGCGGCCACCAGGTAACGGTCGATCAGGTTGGCATGGGGCTCGGGCAACGGGGCGAACACGATGACGATCATGTCGACGTTGGCCGCCACCGGCTTGAGCTGGCCGCGGCTGTCCGGACGGCACAGCTCGGTGTGGCGCGGCAATTGCGCCACGATCACGCCGATGCCCTGGTTGCCGGCGCGCCAGACCACCTGGTCGCCGGTGACCAGTGCCGGCAGGTTGGCCCGCAGGTGGCAGCGGAACACCTGGCCGGCCAACTCGCCTTCGCGGGCCTCGACCTCGACCTGCACACCGAAGTGCGCGATCACCAGGCCGGTCTGTTCAGGGCCCAGGTCGCCACCCTCCAGGGCCTCGACAGCGCTGGATTCGCGCTTGGCGGCGCGGGCGGCGCGTTCGCCCTGGATCTTTTCGATGCGCCAGTTCTGACGACGATTGAGTTGGCGTTTGGCCATGGGTGTTCCGTATGAAGAAATGCAGCGATTAGGTAAAACGGCCGCGAGTTTAGCACGCCCGAGGGCCGGCCTAGGCTAAACTGCTGGGCTACGCCGAGGAGCCCCCCATGCAAAATCCGCAGAACCTGATCTGGATCGACCTGGAAATGACCGGTCTGAACCCTGACACCGACGTCATCATCGAAATGGCCACCATCGTCACCGACAGCGACCTCAACACCCTGGCCGAAGGCCCGGTGATTGCGATCCATCACAGCGACGAAATCCTCGCCGGCATGGACGAATGGAATACCCGCCAGCACGGCGGCTCGGGCCTGACCCAGCGAGTGCGCGACAGCAAGATCAGCATGGCCGAGGCCGAGGCCCAGACCATCGCCTTCCTGGAGCAGTGGGTGCCGAAAGGCAAGTCGCCGATCTGCGGCAATAGCATCTGCCAGGACCGCCGCTTCCTTTATACCCACATGAAATCCCTGGAAAGCTACTTCCATTACCGCAACCTGGACGTCTCCACCCTCAAGGAGCTGGCGGCCCGCTGGGCGCCGCACGTGCGTGACAGCTTCCAGAAGGGCGGCAGCCACCTGGCCCTGGACGACATCCGCGAGTCCATCGCCGAGTTGCAGCATTACCGCAAGCATTTCATCAAGTTCTGACCGGCCCCCAGCGGGATTGCTGTTGTGGCGAGGGAGCTTGCTCCGCTCTTGTGGCGAGGGGATTTATCCCCGTTGGGCTGCGTAGCAGCCCCAAAAACCTGATACCCCGTGTGTCAGGTCGCTTGGTCAGGCGTATCAGGGGCTGCTGCGCAGCCCAACGGGGATAAATCCCCTCGCCACGGGTTCCGTGTTGGGCATGTCGGAGCTGCCCTCTTTTGGTGCCTGTCCGAAATGGCTAGACTGCGCGCCCTCCTGCAAGGACCGCCATCATGTTGTTGATGCTTTACCTGATCGCCATCACCGCCGAAGCCATGACCGGCGCCCTGTCTGCCGGGCGTCGCGGCATGGACTGGTTTGGCGTGGTGCTGATTGCCTGCGTCACCGCGCTGGGTGGCGGCTCGGTGCGTGACGTGTTGCTCGGGCATTACCCGCTCACTTGGGTCAAACACCCGGAGTACCTGGTGCTGACCACCGCGGCGGCGATGCTGACGGTTTTCCTGGCGCGCTGGATGCGCCATCTGCGCTCGTTGTTCCTGGTGCTCGATGCCCTGGGTCTGGTGGCGTTCACCCTGATCGGCTGCATGACGGCCCTGGAAATGGGCCACGGCATGCTGGTGGCCTCGGTCAGCGGGGTGATCACCGGGGTGTTTGGCGGCATCCTGCGGGACATCTTCTGCAACGATATTCCACTGATCTTCCGTCGCGAGTTGTACGCCAGCGTCTCGTTTGCCGCGGCGTGGTGCTACCTGCTCTGTGTCTACCTGCAATTGCCGAGCGAACAGGCGATCCTCATCACCTTGTTCGGCGGTTTCCTGCTGCGGCTCCTGGCGATCCGCTTTCACTGGGAAATGCCGAAGTTCGTCTATAACGACGAGGTCTGACGTTGCGCGTGCTGGCGCAGCGCCCATTCGACATGTTCGCGCACCAGTTCCGAGGGGTAGTCGCGCCGCGCTTCCAGCGCCTGCAACACCGGGATGGTTGAGGGGGCGTTGCCCAGGCCGACCGCCAGGTTGCGCAGCCAGCGTTCGTAGCCGGCCCGCCGCAGCGGCGAGCCTTCGGTGCTGCTGAGAAACGTTTGCTCGTCCCACAGGAACAGCTCGGCCAGGCCGGCGTTGTCGAGGTTATGGCGCGGCTTGAAGTCGCTCTCGCCAGAGGGGCGGGCGAAGCGGTTCCAGGGGCAGACGATCTGGCAGTCGTCGCAACCGAACACTCGGTTGCCGATCAACGGTCGCAATGCCTCCGGAATGGCGCTTTTGAGCTCGATGGTCAGGTAGGAAATGCAGCGACGGGCATCCAGCACGTAGGGCCCGACGAAGGCGTTCGTCGGACAAATATCCAGGCAGGCGGTGCATTTTCCACAATGCTCGCTGGCATGGGGTGGATCTGTCGGCAGCGGCAGGTCGACGAACAGCTCGCTCAGGAAGAAGTAACTGCCGGCCTTGCGGTTCAGTACCAGGGTGTTTTTACCGATCCAGCCAAGCCCGGCCTGTTCGGCGATGGCTTTCTCCAGGACCGGAGCGCTGTCGACGAAGGCGCGATAACCGAAGGGGCCGATGACGGCCTGGATTTTTTCGGCCAGTTGTTGCACGCGCTTGCGGATCAATTTGTGGTAATCGCGGCCCAATGCATAACGCGAGACGTAGGCTTTTTCCGGTTGGCCGAGCATTTGCGCCATCTGGGTGTCGCCCGGCAGGTAGTCCATGCGCAGGGACACCACCCGTAGGGTGCCGGGCACCAGCTCTTCGGGGTGCGAGCGCTTGCTGCCATGGGCGCCCATGTAGTCCATTTCGCCGTGGTAGCCCGCTTCGAGCCAGCGTTGCAGGTGCAGTTCATGCTCGGCGAGGTCCAGGCCGCTGATGCCGACCTGCTGGAAGCCCAGCTCGCGGCCCCACTCCTTGATGGATTGGGCGAGGGCGGGGAGGTCTGTGGGGATGGCGGGCATGAGGCGAGAGAAACCGGAGCTGAGATGCGTATAATTCTGCCAGACATCGGAGCCCGAAGACGCATGCCGCACACTAAAGATGATTTTCCCGACGCGCTGTACAGCGCCGCGCAAGTGCGGGCCCTCGACGCGCAACTGATCGCGGCAGGCACCACGGGCTTCGAATTGATGCAGCGCGCGGCCCGCGCCACCTGGCGCGCAATCGTCCGGCGCTGGCCCGATGCCCGTGAGTTGACCGTACTTGCCGGTCACGGCAACAACGCCGGCGACGGCTACCTGGTTGCGACCCTGGCGCGCCGTGCGGGCTGGACGGTGCGGGTGCTGGCGGTGGGCGAGCCCCGGCGATTGCAGGGGGATGCCGCCAATGCCCACGCCGAAGCCATTGCCGTGGGTGTGCCGGTGGAGCCGTGGTCGGACGAATCCGAATTGCGCGGCGTGCTGCTGGACGCATTGCTCGGCACTGGCCTGAACGGCGAGGTTCGCGAACCGTATGTGCGTGCCATTGACACCATTAACGTCAGTGGCCTGCCGGTGGCGGCGGTGGACATCCCCTCGGGCTTGTGTGCCGACACTGGAAGGGTGCTGGGCACGGCGGTGACGGCCGACCTGACCGTCACCTTCATCGGTCTGAAGCTGGGGCTGTTCACCGGCGAAGCGGCGGACCGGGTCGGTGAGCCAGTGTTCAACGACCTGCAGGCCGACCCGGATCTCGTCGAATCGGCGCCGGTCAGCGCTCGACTGCTCTCGGCGCACAATCTGCCACGCCTGGCATCGCGCGCCGCCACCGCCCACAAGGGCAAGTTCGGCCATGTGTTGCTGATCGGCGGCGATCGGGGTTTTGGCGGCGCGATCCAGATGAGCGCCGAAAGCGCCCTGCGCTGCGGCGCGGGCATGGTGTCCATGGCCACCCGCAGCGAGCATGTAGCGTCGGCCTTGACGCGCTTGCCCGAGGTCATGGTGCAGGGCACGCATTCGGCCAACCAATTGATGGGCCTGCTTAAGCAAGCCAGTGTCGTGGTGGTCGGTCCGGGCCTGGGCCAGGCCGCGTGGGGGCGCAGCCTGTTGTCGGCGGCGGCCAATGCGCCGCTGCCGCAGGTCTGGGATGCCGATGCGCTGAACCTGCTGGGCAGCGGCGCTGTCAGTCTGCCGGGGGATTGTGTCATCACACCGCATCCGGGGGAGGCGGCGCGGTTGCTGGGGATATCCACGGCCCAGGTGCAGGCTGACCGTCCGGCGGCGGCCCGTGCGCTGAGCGAACAGTACGCCGCTACGGTCGTCCTCAAGGGCGCCGGCAGCCTGATTGCCAGCCCGGACGGTCGCCTGGCGGTGTGCCGCCAGGGCCATCCAGCCATGGCCACCGCTGGTCTGGGGGATGTCCTGGCCGGGGTGGTCGGTGCGTTGCTGGCCCAGGGCATGGAAGGGTTCGAGGCTGCCTGTCTGGCGGTATGGCTGCACGCCAATGCCGGTGCCCAGGCCGGTCAGTTGGGCCGGGGGGTGGCAGCGACCGACCTGATCCCGGCCATTCGTCAGTTGTTGGAGGAGCATTCACCGTGTCTGAAGTAACCCTGTACGTGGCGGACGAAGACGCCATGACGGAATTCGGTGCGCGCATCGCACGCACCACGGCGGGCCATGGCCTGATTTTTCTCGAAGGTGATCTTGGTGCGGGGAAAACCACCTTGTCCCGTGGCATCATTCGCGGCCTCGGCCACGTCGGCTCGGTAAAAAGCCCTACGTTCACCTTGGTCGAGCCCTACGAGATCGGCGACATACGCGCTTTTCATTTCGACCTGTATCGGTTGGTGGATCCGCAAGAGCTGGAATTTCTCGGTATCCGCGATTATTTCGAAGATGACGCCTTGTGCCTGATCGAATGGCCCGACAAGGGTGCAGGCTTTTTGCCAAAGCCTGACCTGACCATTACCATTGGCGCGCAGAATGGCGGGCGTTCGCTGAAACTGACGCCGCAAGGCTCGCGTGGCGAGTCGTGGTGTGCCGCGTTGGCATTGGAAAACTATTGATGATGGGGTTTGGTATGCGCTTTCGCGCGGTGGTTGCTGTCGTAGGACTGTTGCTTACGGCACTGGCCGTCGATGCTGTGGCCGAGACAAAGGTCAACAGCGTTCGCCTCTGGCGGGCGCCGGATAACACTCGACTGGTGTTCGACCTGACGGGGCCGGTGCAGCACAGCGTGTTCACCCTGACCGCCCCCGACCGCCTGGTGATTGACATCAATGGCGCCTCCCTGGGCGCGCCGCTGAACGTGGCCACCGCCAACACACCGATTACCGCCATGCGTTCGGCCCAGCGCACGCCCACCGACCTGCGGGTGGTCATCGACCTGAAAAAGGCCGTGACCCCGAAGAGCTTCACCCTGGCCCCCAATGCCCAGTACGGCAATCGGCTGGTGGTGGACCTGTTCGACAACCCGGCCGACGCCGCGCCGCCACCACCACCGCCGACCAATGTCGCCACGGTGCCTGCGGTGCCGGTGACCCCGGCCGAACCGGCTATCAAGTTGCCACCGGCACCGGCCGGCAAGCGCGACATCATCGTGGTGATCGACGCCGGCCACGGCGGCGAAGACCCAGGTGCCTCGGGCTCCCGTGGGCAGCGTGAAAAAGACGTGGTGCTGTCCATCGCCCGTGAGCTGCAACGCCAAGTCAACGGCATGAAAGGTTTCCGCGCCGAGCTGACCCGTACCGGCGACTACTTCATTCCGTTGCGCGGGCGTACCGAAATCGCCCGCAAGAAAGGCGCCGACCTGTTTGTCTCCATCCACGCCGACGCCGCACCTTCCGCGGCGGCATTTGGGGCGTCGGTGTTTGCCTTGTCCGACCGGGGCGCCACGTCCGAGACCGCCCGCTGGCTGGCCGACAGTGAAAACCGCTCCGACCTGATCGGCGGTGCCGGCAACGTCAGCCTCGATGACAAGGACCGCATGCTCGCCGGCGTATTGCTCGACCTGTCGATGACCGCCTCGTTGACCTCCAGCCTGAACGTCGGCCAGAAGGTCCTGAGCAACATCGGCCGGGTCACGCCGCTGCACAAGCAGCGCGTCGAACAGGCCGGGTTCATGGTGCTCAAGTCGCCGGATATCCCCTCGATCCTGGTGGAAACCGGCTTCATCTCCAACTCCAACGAAGCGTCGAAGCTGTCGTCGGCCAGCCACCAGCAGGCGCTGGCCCGTTCCATCAGCAGCGGTGTGCGGCAGTTCTTCCAGCAGAACCCGCCACCGGGTACCTACATCGCCTGGCTGCGCGATTCCGGCAAGATCGCCCAGGGCCCGCGGGACCATCGGGTCAGCCCGGGCGAGACCCTGGCGATGATCGCGGTGCGCTACCAGGTGTCGCCCGCCGCGCTGCGCAGTGCCAACAACCTCAAGAGTGACGAACTGAAGATCGGCCAGACCCTGACCATTCCCGGCAACGAAGTGGCGTCCAAGCAATGAGCGATGAAGTGATCGGCAGCAACGCCCGCATCGAGCTGCTCAGCCCGCGATTGGCGAACCAGATCGCGGCCGGCGAGGTGGTCGAGCGCCCGGCGTCGGTGATCAAGGAATTGCTGGAAAACAGCCTCGACTCCGGCGCCAAGCGGATCGATGTGGATGTCGAGCAGGGTGGCGTCAAGCTGTTGCGGGTGCGCGATGACGGCGGCGGTATCTCCTCCGATGACCTGCCGCTGGCCCTGGCGCGCCACGCCACCAGCAAGATTCGCGACCTGGAAGACCTTGAGCGGGTCATGAGCCTGGGGTTTCGCGGCGAGGCGCTGGCGTCCATCAGCTCGGTGTCGCGCTTGACCCTCACGTCCCGTACCCGCGACGCCGACCAGGCCTGGCAGGTCGAGACCGAAGGCCGGGACATGGCGTCCCGAGTCCAGCCGGCCGCCCATCCGGTGGGCACGTCGGTGGAAGTGCGCGACCTGTTTTTCAATACCCCGGCGCGGCGCAAGTTTCTCAAGGCCGAGAAAACCGAATTCGATCACCTGCAAGAAGTCATCAAGCGCCTGGCCCTGGCGCGTTTTGACGTGGCGTTCCATTTGCGCCACAACGGCAAGACCATCCTCAGCCTGCACGAGGCCCATGATGACGCGGCCCGCGCCCGGCGCGTGGGGGCGGTGTGCGGCGCGGGCTTCCTCGAACAGGCGTTGCCCATCGAGGTGGAGCGCAACGGTCTGCGGCTGTGGGGCTGGGTCGGGTTGCCGACCTTTTCCCGCAGTCAGGCCGACTTGCAGTATTTCTACGTGAACGGTCGGGCGGTGCGCGACAAGCTGGTGGCCCACGCGGTGCGCCAGGCGTATCGCGATGTGCTGTTCAACGGCCGGCACCCGACCTTCGTGCTGTTTTTCGAAGTCGACCCGGCGGTGGTGGACGTCAACGTGCACCCGACCAAGCACGAAGTGCGCTTCCGTGACGGCCGCATGGTCCACGATTTCCTGTATGGCACCTTGCACCGCGCCTTGGGCGATGTGCGGCCGGAAGACCAGCTCGCGGCGCCGGCCGCGGTGGGTGGCATGGTCCGGCCCACGGGGCTGGAGGCGGGCGAGTTCGGTCCCCAGGGCGAAATGCGCCTGGCGGCCAATGCGCTGCTGGAGCAGCCCCAGCCCCAGCCAAGCTACAACCCGGCCGGCAGCGGTGCCGGCAGCGGCTATCAATACCAATACACACCACGCCCGCAATCGACTGTACCGGCAGCCGAGGCCCAGGCGGCCTACCGCGAGTTTTTCAAGCCGCTGCCTGAAGCCGGTGCCACGGCCTTGCCCGACGGCCAGGGCGACATTCCGCCCTTGGGTTACGCCTTGGCGCAGCTCAAGGGCATCTACATCCTTTCGGAAAACGCCCAGGGCCTGGTCCTGGTGGACATGCATGCCGCCCACGAGCGGATCATGTACGAGCGGCTGAAAATCGCCATGGCCAGCGAAGGCCTCAGCGGCCAGCCACTGCTGGTGCCCGAATCCCTGGCCGTCAGCCAGCGCGAGGCCGATTGCGCCGAAGAGCACGTGGGCTGGTTCCAGCGCCTGGGCTTCGAATTGCAGCGCCTGGGCCCGGAAACCCTGGCGATCCGCCAGATTCCAGCTTTGCTGAAGCAGGCCGAGGCCAATCGGTTGGTCAGCGACGTGCTGGCGGACCTGATGGAGTACGGCACCAGCGACCGCATCCAGGCGCACCTGAACGAACTGCTCGGCACCATGGCCTGCCACGGCGCGATTCGCGCCAACCGGCGCCTGGCCCTGCCGGAAATGAACGGCCTGCTGCGGGACATGGAAAACACCGAGCGCAGCGGCCAATGCAACCATGGCCGGCCGACCTGGACCCAATTGGGCCTGGATGACCTGGACAAACTGTTCTTGCGCGGTCGTTGATGAGCCAGTTGCCACCCGCGATTTTCCTGATGGGGCCGACCGCCGCCGGCAAGACCGACCTGGCCATCGAACTGACCAAGGTCTTGCCCTGCGAGCTGATCAGCGTCGACTCGGCGCTGGTCTACCGAGGCATGGACATCGGCACCGCCAAGCCGTCCAAGGCGCTGCTGGCCGAATTTCCCCACCGCCTGATCGATATTCTCGACCCGGCCGAGGCCTATTCGGCGGCGGATTTTCGTCGCGACGCGCTCCAGGCCATGGCCGAGATCACCGCGCGCGGCAAGATCCCACTGCTGGTGGGCGGCACCATGCTGTATTACAAAGCCTTGGTGGACGGCCTGGCGGACATGCCAGCGGCCGATCCCGAGGTCCGCGCGCAGATCGAAGAAGAGGCCGCGCGCCTTGGCTGGCAGGTCCTGCACGCGCAATTGGCGCTGATCGACCCGGAATCGGCCGCGCGCATTCATCCCAACGATCCGCAGCGGCTCAGCCGGGCGCTGGAGGTTTATCGGGTCAGTGGCCTGAGCATGACTGCCCTGCGCCAGCGACAATCTGCGCAAAGTACTGAAGCAGCCGCTTCGGGACTGCAACAATTGCCCTATACTGTCGCGAATCTGGCCATCGCTCCGGCGAGCCGGCAAGTGCTGCACCGGCGAATTGAACAAAGATTCACATTAATGTTGGAACAGGGATTCATCGACGAGGTCGTAGCCCTGCGTAAGCGAAGTGACCTGCATGCCGGGGTGCCGTCTATACGTGCTGTGGGTTACCGCCAGGTCTGGGATTACCTTGACGGCAAGCTGACGTCAGCCGAGATGCAGGAGCGTGGGATCATTGCCACGCGCCAATTGGCGAAACGCCAGTTCACCTGGCTGCGCAGCTGGACTGACCTGCATTGGCTCGACAGTCTCGATTGCGACAATCTGCCACGCGCCTTGAAATACCTCGGGACCATCTCCATATTGAGCTGAGTCCTTGCAATTGCCGTCTATCCTTGGGGGTGTGACGGCCCAAGCCATCTGATTCCGATTTTTATTATTGATCCTTAAAGGAGTGCGGCACATGTCAAAAGGGCATTCGCTACAAGACCCTTACTTGAACACTTTACGTAAAGAAAAAGTTGGGGTGTCCATCTATCTCGTCAACGGGATCAAACTGCAAGGCACGATCGAGTCTTTCGACCAGTTCGTCATCCTTCTGAAAAACACCGTCAGCCAGATGGTCTACAAGCACGCGATCTCCACCGTTGTGCCAGTTCGTCCAATTCGTCTGCCTAGCGCAACCGAATCCGAAGGCGGTGACGCTGAACCGGGTAACGCCTGATAGGAGCCTCCTTTGTTCTTTGAGCGCCACGGTGGTGGTGAACGGACCATTCTCGTTCACCTGGATGGACAGGACCCTGAGGCGCGCGAAGATCCGCAGGAGTTTCAGGAATTGGCACTTTCGGCCGGCGCCGAGACCGTCGCGTTCTTCAACGTGCCGCGTCATCGGCCAACCGCCAAGTTCCTGATCGGCAGTGGCAAGGTCGAGGAGTTGCGCGACCTGATCAAGGCCGAGCACGTCGATTTGGTGATTTTCAATCACATCCTCACGCCTAGCCAGGAACGCAACCTCGAACGTGTCTTCGAGTGTCGCGTGATCGACCGGACCGGTCTGATTCTCGATATCTTCGCCCAACGCGCCCGCACCCATGAGGGCAAGCTCCAGGTCGAACTGGCCCAGCTTGAGCACATGAGTACGCGGCTGGTTCGCGGCTGGACTCACCTTGAGCGGCAAAAGGGCGGTATCGGCCTGCGCGGCCCGGGTGAAACCCAGTTGGAAACCGACCGGCGCCTGTTGCGGGTTCGCCTGCGCCAGATCAAGGGGCGCCTGGAAAAGGTCCGCAGCCAACGCGAACAATCGCGACGCGGCCGCAAGCGCGCGGAGATCCCGACGGTTTCACTGGTGGGTTATACCAACGCCGGCAAATCGACCCTGTTCAACAACGTCACCCAATCCGACGTCTATGCCGCCGACCAGTTGTTCGCCACGCTCGACCCGACCCTGCGCCGGCTCGACCTGGACGACCTCGGGCCGATCGTGCTGGCCGACACCGTGGGCTTCATCCGTCACTTGCCGCACAAACTGGTCGAGGCTTTCCGGGCTACGCTCGAAGAGTCGAGCAACTCCGACCTGCTGCTGCACGTGATCGATGCCGCCGAGCCGGACCGGATGCTGCAGATCGAGCAGGTGATGGTGGTGCTGGGCGAGATCGGGGCCCAGGACTTGCCGATCCTCGAGGTATACAACAAACTCGATTTGCTCGAGGGCGTGGAGCCGCAGATCCAGCGCGATGCCGACGGCAAGCCGCAACGGGTCTGGTTGTCGGCCCGCGACGGCAGCGGCCTGGACCTGCTCAAGCAGGCCGTGGCCGAGCTGCTCGGCGACGATCTGTTCGTGGGAACCCTGAAGTTGCCGCAACGTTTCGCCCGGCTGCGTGCCCAGTTCTTCGAGCTGGGCGCGGTGCAAAAAGAAGAACACGACGACGAAGGCACCTGCCTGCTGGCGGTGCGCCTGCCTCGATCGGAGCTGAACCGTCTGGTCAGTCGCGAAGGACTGCAACCGATGGAATTCATCGAGCAACACACTTTGCAATAAAAGCCTGAGAAAGCGGTGTCAGGCATTCTGTAGCATTGGTCGGCGCGCCGTGGGTGCGTCTTTGCTTTATCAGATGGAGAGCGCTATGGCTTGGAATGAGCCGGGTGGCAACTCGAACAATCAGGATCCTTGGGGTGGCAAGCGTCGTAACAACGGCGACCGCAAGGGGCCGCCGGATCTCGACGAGGCCTTCCGAAAGCTGCAGGAAAGCCTGAACGGTTTGTTCGGTGGCGGTAAAAAACGTGGTGATGATGGCGGCGGCCGTCCGGGCAAGAGCGGCGGTTTCGGCCTGCTCGGCATCGGTCTCGTCGTGTTGGCGGCTGTCTGGCTTTACAGTGCGGTCTATGTCGTGGACGAGCAGGAGCAGGCCGTGGTGCTGCGCTTCGGCAAGTACTACGAGACCGTCGGCCCGGGCCTGAACATCTATTTCCCGCCGATCGACCAGAAGTACCTGGAAAACGTCACGCGTGAACGTGCGTACAGCAAGCAGGGCCAGATGCTCACCGAAGACGAGAACATCGTCGAAGTGCCGCTGACCGTGCAGTACAAGATCACCAACCTGCAAGACTTCGTACTGAATGTCGACCAGCCGGAAGTCAGCCTGCAGCACGCGACCGAAAGTGCCCTGCGCCATGTGGTGGGTTCCACCGCCATGGACCAGGTCCTGACCGAAGGCCGCGAGCTGATGGCCAGCGAGATCAAGGAGCGCCTGCAACGGTTCCTCGATACCTATCGCACCGGTATCACGGTGACCCAGGTCAACGTGCAGAGCGCCGCGGCGCCGCGTGAAGTCCAGGAAGCCTTCGATGACGTGATCCGTGCCCGTGAAGACGAGCAGCGTTCGCGCAACCAGGCCGAAACCTATGCCAACGGCGTCGTGCCGGAAGCACGTGGCCAGGCCCAGCGCATCATCGAAGATGCCAACGGTTACCGCGATGAAGTGGTTTCCCGCGCCAAGGGTGAGGCCGATCGTTTCACCAAGCTGGTGGCCGAGTACCGCAAGGCCCCTGAGGTGACCCGTCAGCGCCTGTACCTGGACACCATGCAGGAAGTCTTCAGCAACACCAGCAAGGTCCTCGTGACCGGCAACAAGAATGGCCAGAGCAACCTGCTGTACCTGCCGCTGGACAAGATGGTCGAAGGGGGACGCAGCAGCGTCACCGCGCCACCTGTCGGCAGCACGTCGGCCGCCAGCAATGAAGCCAATGCCCGCGCGGCGGCGGACCTGCAGCAACAGCAAGCACGTACCAGGGAGAGTCGCTGATGAGCAATAAATCGCTGATCGCCCTTATTGTCGGTGTCGTCGTGGCGATCGCTGCCTGGAACTGCTTCTACATCGTGGCTCAGACCGAGCGTGCGGTGTTGCTGCAATTCGGTCGCGTGGTCCAGGCTGATGTCCAGCCGGGGCTGCATGTGAAAGTGCCGTACGTCAACAAGGTGCGCAAGTTCGACGCCCGCCTGATGACGCTGGATGCGCCGACGCAACGCTTCCTGACGCTGGAAAAGAAAGCCGTGATGGTGGATGCCTACGCCAAGTGGCGCGTGAAGGACGCCGAGCGTTTCTACACCGCGACCTCCGGCCTCAAGCAGATCGCCGACGAACGTCTGTCCCGTCGTTTGGAATCGGGCCTGCGTGACCAGTTCGGCAAGCGCACGCTGCATGAAGTGGTGTCCGGTGAGCGTGATGCGCTCATGGCCGACATCACCCGTTCGCTGAACTCGATGGCGGAAAAGGAGCTGGGTATCGAGGTGATCGATGTCCGGGTCAAGGCCATCGACCTGCCGAAGGAAGTCAACCGCAGCGTGTTCGAGCGGATGAGCACCGAGCGTGAGCGTGAGGCTCGTGAGCACCGCGCCAAGGGTAACGAGCTGGCGGAAGGCATTCGTGCCGACGCCGATCGTCAGCGTCGCGTGTTGCTGGCCGAAGCCTATCGTGAATCGGAAGAGGTTCGCGGTGATGGCGACGCCCAGGCGGCTGCGATCTACGCCAAGGCCTACGGCCAGGACCAGGAGTTCTACGGGTTCTACCGTAGCCTGCGTGCCTACCGTGAAAGCTTTGCGAACAAATCCGACGTCATGGTCCTGGACCCAAGCAGCGACTTCTTCCACTACCTGGAGAAGGCCAAGCCTTGATTCGACGTTGACCTGGGGGCTCCGCCCGGCGGCTAAAGCGTCGGGCGGGGTGATCCTTTGGGAAAACGTGTGTATGATGCGGCAGCCGGGAAATTCCCGGCTTTTTTGCGTCTGCACGTTCGATTGCGGTTTGAGGTGCAGGCGTCGGGTTGAACGACTCGACAGGTTTTCCGAGGAAAGTGCCGGACGAGGCTGCAATGCTGTTCATTCCTGGCGTCGATTAAAGTTCTGTGGCAAGGGAGCAAGCTCCCTCGCCACAGGATTCAATTGACCTTGACTGAGCGACACGACGCCATTCGTCACGTCGCCCTTGCGCGTGTTTTGCGCGCGGGCGGGGCATTTTCTGCTTCACTCAAGGCTTGCCCGAAGGCTGGCCGCCCGGACCATAGGGGAATGGCGTAATGGCAACGGTAGACCGCTGGCTGCTGCCAGATGGCATCGAAGAAGTACTGCCACCGGAAGCTGCGCGTATCGAAGTAGCGCGTCGGCAGGTGTTGGATCTGTTCCAGAGCTGGGGTTACGAGTTTGTCGTCACCCCGCATATCGAGTACCTGGAATCCCTGCTGACCGGCGCGGGCCAGGACCTGGATCTGCGCACCTTCAAGGTTATCGACCCTCAATCGGGCCGTCAGATGGGCTTTCGGGCCGACATCACGCCGCAAGTGGCGCGTATCGATGCCCACACCCTGCGCCGCGAAGGCCCCAGCCGCCTGTGCTATGCCGGCAGCGTGCTGCACGCCCAGCCACGTGCCTTGTCATCCTCGCGCAGCCCGATCCAGTTGGGTGCCGAGTTGTATGGCGATGCCAGCCCGAGCAGCGACGTGGAAGTCATCAGCCTGATGTTGGCCATGTTGCAACTGGCCGACGTGCCGGATGTCCACATGGACTTGGGGCATGTCGGTATTTATCGCGGCCTGGCCCGTGCGGCCGGCCTGTCTGGCGAAGTGGAGCAGCAGTTGTTCGATGCGCTGCAACGCAAGGCCATCGACGAAGTCATCAGCCTGACCGAAGGCCTGCCGGCCGATCTGTCAGGCATGCTGCGGGCGCTGGTGGACTTGTGCGGTGGTCGTGAGGTGCTGGCCGCGGCTCGCGAGCGCCTGGCCCACGCGCCGGCGCCGGTGTTGGCGGCGCTCGACGACCTGCTGGCGATTGCCGAGCGTCTGTCGGTGCGTTTCCCAGACCTGCCGCTGTATTTCGACCTGGGTGAGCTGCGCGGTTATCACTACCACACCGGTGTCGTGTTTGCCGTATTCGTGCCGGGTGTTGGCCAGTCCATCGCCCAGGGCGGGCGCTATGACGACATCGGTGCCGACTTCGGTCGCGCCCGTCCGGCGACCGGCTTCTCTACCGATTTGAAAACCCTGGTGACCCTGGGGCGTGCTGAGATCGAGCTACCGTCTGGCGGTATCTGGATGCCTGACAGTACGGATGCGGCACTCTGGCAGGCCGTCTGCCAGTTGCGCAGCGAGGGTCAGCGTGTCGTCCAGGCCTTGCCTGGGCAACCTGTGGCCGCCGCCCGTGAAGCGGACTGCGACCGGCAATTGATTCAGCAGAATGGGCTTTGGCAAGTATTGCCGCTGGCTTCTTGAGTTTTCTCGCCGGCCGCGGCCGGCACCAAGTTTGCGCGAATGAGGACAAGTGTTATGGGTAAGAATGTCGTAGTCCTGGGCACCCAGTGGGGTGATGAGGGCAAAGGCAAGATCGTTGATCTGCTGACCGAACATGCTGCCGCCGTAGTGCGCTACCAGGGTGGCCACAACGCAGGTCACACCTTGGTGATCGACGGTGAGAAGACCGTTCTGCACCTGATTCCCTCGGGCGTGCTGCGCGAAGGCGTCCAGTGCCTGATCGGCAACGGTGTGGTGGTTGCGCCCGACGCCCTGCTGCGGGAAATCATCAAGCTGGAAGAGAAAGGCGTACCGGTGCGTGAGCGCCTGCGTATCAGCCCGTCCTGCCCGCTGATCCTGTCCTACCACGTTGCACTGGACCAGGCCCGTGAAAAGGCTCGTGGCGAGCTGAAGATCGGCACCACCGGTCGCGGTATCGGCCCGGCCTACGAAGACAAGGTCGCGCGTCGCGGCCTGCGTATCGGTGACCTGTTCCATCGTGAGCGTTTCGCCGCCAAGCTGGGTGAGTTGCTGGACTACCACAACTTTGTCCTGGTCAATTACTACAAAGAGCCGGCCATCGACTTCCAGAAGACCCTGGATGAGTGCATGGAGTACGCCGAGCTCCTCAAACCGATGATGCTCGACGTCACGGCCGAACTGCACGAGCTGCGTCGTGCCGGCAAGGACATCATGTTCGAAGGCGCCCAGGGTTCGCTGCTGGACATCGACCACGGCACCTATCCGTACGTCACCAGCTCCAACACCACCGCCGGCGGTATCGCCACCGGTTCGGGTTTCGGCCCGATGTACGTGGACTACATCCTGGGCATCACCAAGGCCTACACCACGCGCGTCGGTTCGGGTCCGTTCCCGACCGAACTGTTCGACGATGTCGGCGCTTTCCTGGCCAAGCGCGGCCATGAATTCGGTGCGACCACCGGTCGTGCCCGTCGTTGTGGCTGGTTCGATGCGGTCATCCTGCGTCGCGCCATCGACGTCAACAGCATCTCGGGCCTGTGCCTGACCAAGCTGGACGTGCTGGACGGCCTGGAAACCATCAATATCTGCGTGGGCTACAAGAACCAGGACGGCGCTGTCATCGACGCACCGACCGACGCCGACAGCTACATCGGCCTGGAGCCAGTGTACGAGCAGATGCCGGGCTGGGCTGAATCGACCGTAGGCGCCAAGACCCTGGAAGAGCTGCCAGCGGCAGCCCGTAACTACATCAAGCGTGTCGAAGAGCTGGTCGGTGCGCCGATCGACATTATTTCGACGGGGCCTGACCGTAACGAAACCATCGTTCTGCGTCATCCTTTCGGCTGATAAGTCGTTGATGTAAATAGCAAAGGACCCTCATTTGGGTCCTTTGCCGTTTCTGCTGCCAGGCGGCATGACACTTGCTATGCAACTCCATTACAGGCAGCTCTTGATGAGTGCCATCAAATTAATGGCGTTTGGTAGAGGGATTTCACGTGTCGGCCGTTCTCTCACTGTTACAAAGCCGTTTACTGCGGCCCGTGTTCGTTACCCTCGGTATCGCCCTTTTGGTGCAGGTACTGGTGGCCGTCGCGCTGACCCGGAGCACTGTCACGGCGCTGGAAGCCGATCTCGGCGCGCGGTTGGGCGTAGACAGCCAGAAACTTTCGGCAGAGCTGGAGCAGGCCGGGCGTGAGGTCACGTCGAGCCTGGACAGCCTGTCCGCCAACACTCGCCAACGGTTGAATGCCGGGCTGTCCGCGCGTCTGAAGGACGAGCAAGCGCAGTTGCGTGGGACGTTGGAGAAAGACTTGCGCGATTCCGCCAATGATATGGCGCAACTCCTGGCTTCTGTCGCGCCCCGCGCCATGTGGGACAGCGATGTGCCGACCCTTTCCGAATTCGCCCGCCGGGCCCAGCGCAACCCCAATGTTTTGTTCGTCATTTACGACGACGCTGCCGGTGAACACCTGACTCGCTACCTGAACCGGGAAAACCCGATCAACAAGGCGTTGCTGGAGAAGGGCAAGGGCGAGCGGGCGCTGGACAGGGTGTTGGATGCGGCGAAGAGCGATCCTTCGGTGTATTACCTCGAAGCGTCGATCAACCCCAATGGCGTGGAGATCGGCAAGGTATTGATGGGGGTTTCCACCGCGTCCGTCGAAACCGACCTGAAGGCGCTGGACCAGCGCTTTTCGGCGTTGATCGCCAGCAGTGACCAGTTGGTGGGCGATAGCCTGAAAGGCGCGGCGGCCGACAGTGCCACCGCCATGCGCGGTCGGTTGCAATCGGCCCAGGCCACGGCCACGCAAATGCAGACCAACACTTCCAGTACGGTGCAGGAAGCGGCAAGCACCTTGCGCTGGCGCATCGGTCTCGGCCTGGCGTTGGTGGGCGCTGGTGTCCTGTTGCTGCTGGCCGTGGTGCTGGGGCGTCGGGTGGTCAATCGCCTCAAGCTGCTGATCGCGGCGATGAATGACCTGGCGGCGGGCGAGGGCGACCTGACCAAGCGTGTGCAAATCAACAGCAAGGATGAGATCGGCGACATGGCCTCGGCGGTCAATCGCTTTGTGGATAAGTTGCAACCCATCGTGCGCGAGGCCGGCGATGTCGCCCAGCGTACCGGCGTGGAAATCGGCGCCATGACCTTGCGCAACTCCGGCGCCGATGCGGCAGCCGGGATGCAGCGTGATGAGGTGGCCGAGAGCTTGCGGGCGCTGTCGCAAATGGCCGACGAAGCTCAATCGGAAAGCCAGGCGATGCAGGCGGCCTTGCAGCAGGTGGTGGAGATTCGCCAGGCCACGGACGAAAACACGCGCACCTCGGCGAAGGTCAGCGGTTTGATCGAGGCGTTGGCCGGGCAAGTGGACACCGGGGCGAAGGTGATCGAGCGGCTGGCGCAGCAGAGCGAGCAGATCGAGGTGGTGCTGACGGTGATCCATGGCATTGCCGAGCAGACCAACCTGCTGGCCTTGAACGCGGCGATCGAAGCGGCCCGGGCCGGCGAGACCGGACGCGGGTTTGCGGTGGTGGCGGATGAAGTGCGGGCGCTGGCGAGCAAGACCCAGAGCTCGACGGGTGATATTCAGGCGCACATCGTGGCGTTGCAGCAGGGGGCTCGTGAGGCCGTGGCGGCGATTGGTCTGGCGGGACGTCAGGCCAGCGAGGGGTTGTTGGTGTTGCGTGACAGTGCGCGCTTGCAGCAGACGGTGCAGACCTCCGTGGAGCAGGTGCATGCGGCCATCGGCCTGGCGACTCAGGCCGCAGCTCATCAGGCCCAGGGCGCGCAAGCGGTGCGCGGGCGCGTGGAAACCATCCATGTCCAGGCCGAGAAGGCGGCCCAGGCCGTGGTGGAGACCACCGCCAGCGGCAAGGTGCTCGACAGCCTGGCTGCGCAGTTGAAGGCAAGCCTGGGGCAGTTCCGGGCCTGATCTCGCGGCTGGGCTGGCCTCATCGCGAGCAAGCTCGCTCCCACAAGGATCGCAGTGAACAGAGATCCACTGTGGGAGCGAGCTTGCTCGCGATAGCGATTTCAGCGACTCGGATATTTCCAGGGCCCAGAAACGCAAAAACCCGCTTTCGCGGGTTTCTGTGAGGTTCAAGGCCATGACCTTGAAGCTTGAATTGGTGCCCAGAAGAAGACTCGAACTTCCACGACCTTGCGGTCACCAGCACCTGAAGCTGGCGTGTCTACCAATTTCACCATCTGGGCAGCATCTTCAGCGTTGCCGCTGTTGATGTGGCGCACTATACGGAGCGCGTTTTGATCTGTAAACCCCTGTTTTTGTTTTAGTAATTGCCAGGGCGAATTTCAGGAGGGCAGAAATGCAAAAACCCGCTTTCGCGGGTTTTTGTGAAGCTTGCAGGCTCTTGGTCTGCAGCTTGAAATTGGTGCCCAGAAGAAGACTCGAACTTCCACGACCTTGCGGTCACCAGCACCTGAAGCTGGCGTGTCTACCAATTTCACCATCTGGGCAATATCGGCAACGTGTGTGCGTCGTCGATGGCGCGCACTATACGGAGCGTGTTTTTAACTGTAAACCCCCCTTGGTAAAAAAACCTGGAAATTTCACGAATGGCACGATCCTGAGCTGCAGCGCAGGGTCGAACGGCGTCGGAAACAGGATTCAGGTGCCTGAAATTTCCCGTTTCATTAAGCCTATGCCAAACTAACCCGCATATAGACAAGGTGAAAATTCTCTAATGGCCGATTGGCAGTCCCTCGATCCCGAGGCCGCTCGTGAAGCGGAAAAATATGAAAACCCTATTCCTAGCCGCGAACTGATCCTGGCGCATCTCGCCGATCGGGGTTCGCCCGCCAGCCGCGAGCAATTGGTCGAAGAATTCGGGCTGACCACCGAGGACCAGCTCGAAGCCCTGCGCCGCCGCTTGCGCGCCATGGAGCGCGACGCCCAGTTGATCTACACCCGCCGCGGCACTTATGCGCCGGTGGACAAGCTCGACCTGATTCTGGGCCGCATCGCCGGCCATCGCGACGGCTTTGGGTTCCTGATTCCGGACGACGGCAGCGACGACCTGTTCATGAGCCCGGCGCAGATGCGCCTGGTGTTCGACGGTGACCGGGCCCTGGCTCGCGTCTCCGGCCTGGACCGCCGCGGTCGTCGTGAAGGCGTGATCGTCGAGGTGGTGTCCCGCGCCCACGAAAGCATCGTCGGTCGTTATTTCGAAGAAGGCGGCATCGGTTTCGTCGTCGCCGACAACCCGAAGATCCAACAGGAAGTGCTGGTTACCCCGGGCCGCAATGCCGACGCCAAGGTCGGTCAGTTCGTCGAAGTGAAGATCACCCACTGGCCTACCCCGCGCTTCCAGCCCCAAGGGGACGTGGTGGAAGTGGTCGGCAACTACATGGCCCCGGGCATGGAGATCGATGTCGCCCTGCGCACCTACGACATCCCACACGTCTGGCCCGATGCGGTCATGAAGGAGGCTTCCAAGCTCAAGCCGGAAGTCGAAGAGAAGGACAAGGAAAAACGCATCGACTTGCGTCACCTGCCGTTTGTCACCATCGACGGTGAGGATGCCCGGGACTTCGACGACGCGGTCTACTGCGAAGCCCGGCCCGGCAAGCTGCGCCTGTTCTCCGGCGGTTGGAAGCTGTACGTGGCCATCGCCGACGTTTCCAGCTACGTGAAGCTCGGTTCGGCGCTGGACGCCGAAGCGCAGGTGCGCGGCAACTCGGTGTACTTCCCCGAGCGCGTGGTGCCGATGCTGCCTGAGCAACTGTCCAACGGTCTGTGCTCGCTCAACCCGCATGTCGATCGCCTGGCCATGGTTTGCGAGATGACCATCTCCAAGTCCGGCGAAATGACCGACTACTGCTTCTACGAAGCGGTCATCCATTCCCACGCGCGGCTGACCTACAACAAGGTCAGCGCGATGCTGGAGACGCCGAAACTGGCCGAGTCGCGCAAGTTGCGCGGTGAGTACAGCGAAGTGTTGCCGGATCTCAAGCAGCTTTATGCGCTGTACAAGGTGTTGCTGGCGGCGCGTCATGTGCGCGGTGCAATCGATTTTGAAACCCAGGAAACCCGGATCATCTTCGGTTCCGAGCGCAAGATCGCCGAAATCCGCCCGACTGTTCGCAACGATGCGCACAAGCTGATCGAGGAATGCATGCTGGCGGCCAACGTCGCCACCGCCGAATTCCTGAAGAAGCACGAGATTCCCGCGTTGTACCGGGTCCACGACGGCCCGCCGCCGGAGCGTCTGGAAAAACTGCGGGCGTTCCTCGGCGAGCTCGGCCTTTCCTTGCACAAAGGCAAGGAAGGTCCGACACCCAAGGATTACCAGGCCCTGCTGGCCAGCATCAAGGATCGCCCGGATTTCCACCTGATCCAGACCGTGATGCTGCGTTCGTTGAGCCAGGCGGTGTACAGCGCCGATAACCAAGGCCACTTCGGCCTGAATTACGAAGCCTACACCCACTTCACGTCGCCGATCCGCCGTTACCCCGACCTGCTCACGCACCGGGCCATTCGCAGCGTGATCCATTCGAAGATGAACACTCCGCACGTCAAGCGTGCCGGTGCGATGACGATTCCGAAGGCGCGCATCTACCCGTACGACGAAGCCGCCCTCGAGCAGCTCGGCGAACAATGCTCGATGAGCGAGCGTCGTGCCGACGAAGCGACCCGTGACGTGGTGAACTGGCTCAAGTGCGAATACATGAAGGATCGCGTCGGTGAGTCGTTCCCGGGCGTGATCACGGCCGTGACCGGTTTCGGCCTGTTCGTCGAGCTGACCGATATCTACGTCGAGGGCCTGGTGCACGTCACTGCGCTGCCGGCGGACTACTATCACTTCGACCCCGTGCATCACCGCCTGGCGGGCGAGCGCACCGGTCGCAGCTTCCGCCTGGGTGATACCGTTGAAGTGCGGGTCATGCGCGTCGACCTCGACGAGCGCAAGATCGACTTCGAGATGGCGGAAAAGACCATCAGCGCGCCGATTGGCCGCAAGAAACGCGGTGCCGAAACCTCCGCGCCTGCTGCCAAGGCCGCCGAGCCGGCATCGTCCCGCTCCGGGCGCGGGTCGGCCAAGGAAAAAGCCAGCGAGGCCTATCGTCCGAGCGATGCGGCGGCGAAGAACGCCGAAGTGCGCAAAAGCCGTGAAATGAAGCAGGCGTTGCTGGCTGAAGCCAAGAACGGTGGCAAAGGAGCGTCGGGCAAGGCTGGGCGTTCGGCACCGGACAAGGCCGCCAGCAAACCGAGCAAACACCGTAAAGGCCCGCCGAAAGCGGGCTCGGCCCCGGCCAAGAGTGGCGGGGCGCGTAAACCCAAGGCCAAGTCATGAGTCAGTTGGAAAAAATCTACGGCGTGCATGCCGTGGAAGCGCTGTTGCGTCATCACCCCAAGCGGGTCAAGCAGATCTGGCTGGCGGAAAGCCGCAGCGAGCCTCGGGTGCAAACCCTGGTCGAGCTGGCCAACGAAAACCGCGTGGCAGTCGGCCAGGCCGAGCGGCGCGAGATGGACGCCTGGGTCGAAGGCGTTCACCAGGGCGTCGTGGCCGAGGTCAGCCCGAGCCAAGTCTGGGGTGAGGCCATGCTCGAAGAGCTGCTCGATCGCACCGAAGGCGCGCCACTGTTGCTGGTACTGGACGGCGTGACCGACCCGCATAACCTGGGCGCCTGCCTGCGTTCGGCGGATGCCGCCGGCGCGCTGGCGGTGATCGTGCCCAAGGACAAGTCGGCCACATTGACCCCGGCGGTCCGAAAAGTCGCCTGCGGCGCCGCGGAGGTGATTCCGCTGGTGGCCGTGACCAACCTGGCGCGCACCCTGGAGAAACTCCAGCAGCGTGGCCTGTGGGTGGTCGGCACGGCGGGCGAGGCCGAGCAGGACCTCTACCAGCAGGACCTGACCGGCCCGACGATCCTCATCATGGGCGCCGAAGGCAAGGGCATGCGTCGCCTGACCCGCGAGCATTGCGACTACCTGGTGAAATTGCCGATGGCCGGTAGCGTCAGCAGCCTCAACGTCTCGGTCGCCACCGGGGTCTGCCTGTTCGAGGCGCTGCGCCAGCGTAGCGTCAAGGCGGCTGCTAAGAAGCCTTGATTCAAACCCGAGCCTGAATGTGGGAGCGGGCTTGCTCGCGAATGCGGTCTGACAGTCGACAGTGATGTGTCAGCGACACCGCTTCGCGAGCAAGCCCGCTCCCACATTGGTTTTGCGGTGTTGTTCAAATAATCACCAATTGCCTTGCGCCGCCCTCGACCCTTCTCTACAATTGCGCCCCTTGCTGTGATGGCAGGCACTTATGTGTCTAGCGTCCACAAGTCCATAAGTGTCATTCACTCCTTGTCTGACCGTTTTTGAGCGGCAGGCTACAACCCGTAAGGAGCATTCATGCGTCATTACGAAATCATCTTTTTGGTCCACCCGGATCAAAGCGAGCAAGTCGGCGGCATGGTTGAGCGTTACACCAAGCTGATCGAAGAAGACGGCGGCAAAATCCACCGTCTGGAAGACTGGGGCCGTCGTCAACTGGCCTACGCAATCAACAATGTTCACAAGGCTCACTACGTGATGCTGAACGTTGAGTGCACCGGCAAGGCCCTGGCCGAGCTGGAAGACAACTTCCGCTACAACGATGCAGTGATCCGTAACCTGGTCATCCGTCGCGAAGAAGCCGTTACCGGCCAATCCGAGATGCTCAAGGCTGAAGAAAACCGCAGTGAGCGCCGTGAGCGTCGCGACCGTCCTGAGCACTCTGACAGCGCCGATGGCGATGACAGCGATAGCGACAGCGACAACAGCGATAACGCTGACGAGTAATCCACGGACCTTTTAAGGAGCCAATCACATGGCACGTTTCTTCCGTCGTCGTAAATTCTGCCGCTTCACCGCTGAAGACGTGAAAGAGATCGACTACAAAGATCTCAACACCCTGAAAGCCTACGTATCCGAGACCGGCAAAATCGTTCCAAGCCGTATCACCGGTACCAAAGCTCGTTATCAGCGTCAGCTGGCCACCGCTATCAAGCGCGCCCGCTTCCTGGCCCTGCTGGCCTACACCGACAGCCACGGCCGCTGAGACCAGGTTCGTCGACGAGTAGTAAGGGATTGAATGCATGCGCGCCTTAGCTGACTTCATCATGCGGGGACGTGTGCAGGCCACGCTGGTCGTGGCCGGATCCGCGGCATTGCCGCTGTTGTTCTGGTTGAGTGCCGCCGCCGGATGCCTTGTGCTCCTGCGGCGCGGTTCGGACGCCTTGAGCGTCCTGGGTATCGGGTTGTTGTCGGCGTTGGTGAGCTGGCATTTCCTGAAGGACCCGACAACGCTCCTGGTGTTGATCGGGGCTAGCAGCCTGGCGTTGATTTTGCGCGCCGGGCATACCTGGAACCGCGTGCTGCTGTGCAGCGTGGCCGTGGGGTTGTTGTGTGCGGTGAGCCTGGGGACTGTGTTCAGTTCCATCATCGAATCGCTGGCGCAGACGTTCAAGGACGTGTTGCCGCTGGCGATGGGTGGGGTCTACGAGACATTCTCGGCAGACCAAAAGGCGTTTGTCACCGCCATGACTGCTCCGCTGATGATCATTTCGATAGCGTCTTCGTTGCAGATCTTTAGCGTGCTGTGCCTGATGCTTGGGCGCTATTGGCAAGCTTCGTTGTACAACCCCGGTGGTTTCGGTCGCGAGTTTCGCGCCGTCCGATTCCCCAAAGGCGTGGCGCTGTCACTGCTGGCCGTCATGTGTGTGGCTCCGTTCTTCGGGCTGCATGCACTGATCCTGTTGCCGTTGTGCAGTGTGCCGCTGATCTTCGCCGGTCTGGCCCTGGTTCATGGGCTGGTGGCGCAGAAACGACTGGCCAGTTTCTGGCTGGTGGGGATGTACGTGACGTTGTTTCCTTTCATGCACTTGCTCGGTCCGTTGCTCGTGGTCCTGGCCATCGTTGACAGCCTGATTGATTTTCGCGGTCGGATGGCGTCGAAAGACGCCGACAACGCGAACGGTGAAGGTTAAAAGTTAGAGGATTTTCACATGCAACTGATCCTTCTGGAAAAAATCGCCAACCTGGGCAACCTGGGCGACAAAGTAAACGTTAAGGCCGGCTACGGTCGTAACTACCTGCTGCCTTTCGGCAAAGCCACCGCTGCGACCGCTGCCAACCTGGCTGCGTTCGAAGAGCGTCGCGCTGAGCTGGAAAAAGCCGCCGCAGACCGTAAGGCATCGGCTGAAAGCCGTGCTGCCCAACTGGCCGAGCTGGAAGTGACCATCACTGCCACCGCTGGCGACGAAGGCAAGCTGTTCGGTTCGATCGGTACTCACGACATCGCTGACGCACTGACCGCCTCCGGCGTTGAAGTCGCGAAAAGCGAAGTTCGTCTGCCGAACGGCACCATCCGCAACGTGGGTGAATTCGACGTCGCCGTGCACCTGCACGCTGAAGTTGAAGCCACCGTACGCGTTGTCGTGGTAGCAGCCTAAGCAGTACCTCTCGGCTGGCACCCTTGGGTACTAGCCGGTAACATCGGGCACGATCCTGTCTACAGGTCGTGCCCTTTGTCTTTCTGCAAGTCCGATTTTCATCACCCCTGCGTTTCCAAAGAATCAAGTGGCCATGAACGAAATCACCGCTCCCGAGCAATACGATCTGCAAACCGCTGCCCTGAAGGTGCCGCCGCACTCCATCGAGGCCGAACAGGCCGTGCTCGGTGGCTTGATGCTGGACAACAACGCCTGGGAACGCGTGCTCGATCAAGTCTCCGACGGCGATTTCTACCGGCATGACCACCGCCTGATTTTCCGAGCGATCGCCAAGCTGGCCGATCAGAACATGCCGATCGACGTCGTGACCCTGGCCGAACAACTGGACAAGGAAGGGCAGACGTCCCAGGTGGGCGGCCTCGGTTACCTCGGCGAACTGGCGAAAAACACGCCGTCTGTCGCCAACATCAAGGCCTATGCGCAGATCGTCCGCCAGCGCGCGACCCTGCGCCAACTGATCGGCATCAGCAACGAGATCGCCGACAGCGCCTTCAACCCGGAAGGGCGTACCGCCGAAGAGATCCTCGATGAGGCCGAACGGCAGATCTTCCAGATCGCCGAGGCGCGGCCAAAGACCGGCGGTCCGGTCAGCGTCAACGACTTGCTGACCAAGGCCATCGACCGGATCGATACCCTGTTCAACACCGACAACGCCATCACCGGGCTGTCCACCGGCTACACCGACCTCGACGAGAAGACCAGCGGCTTGCAGCCGTCCGACCTGATCATCGTCGCCGGCCGTCCGTCCATGGGTAAGACCACCTTCGCGATGAACCTGGTGGAAAACGCCGTGCTGCGCAGCGACAAGGCGGTGCTGGTGTATTCCCTCGAGATGCCAGGCGAATCGTTGATCATGCGTATGCTGTCGTCCCTGGGTCGCATCGACCAGACCAAGGTCCGTTCCGGCCAACTGGAAGATGACGACTGGCCGCGCCTGACGTCGGCGGTCAACCTGCTCAATGACCGCAAGCTGTTCATCGACGACACCGCCGGCATCAGCCCGTCTGAAATGCGCGCCCGGACCCGTCGCCTGGTGCGCGAGCACGGTGACATTGCGCTGATCATGATCGACTACCTGCAATTGATGCAGATTCCCGGCTCCAGCGGCGACAACCGGACCAACGAGATTTCCGAGATCTCCCGCTCCCTCAAGGCCCTGGCCAAGGAGTTCAACTGCCCGGTGGTGGCGCTCTCCCAGTTGAACCGCTCCCTGGAACAGCGTCCCAACAAGCGCCCGGTGAACTCCGACTTGCGGGAATCCGGAGCGATCGAGCAGGACGCCGACGTCATCATGTTCGTGTACCGGGACGAGGTGTATCACCCCGAGACGGAGCACAAGGGCATCGCCGAGATCATCATCGGCAAGCAGCGGAACGGCCCGATCGGCTTCATCCGCCTGGCGTTCATCGGTAAATACACCCGGTTCGAGAACCTGGCGCCGGGTAGCTATAACTTCGACGATGATGAGTAAGACCTTCTTTTTTTGAAGGGCTGCAATACTCCTTGTGGGAGCGGGCTTGCTCGCGAAAGCGGTGGCTCAGGAGACATTGA
Source organism: Pseudomonas chlororaphis (assembly GCA_001023535.1). Classification (NCBI taxonomy): domain Bacteria; kingdom Pseudomonadati; phylum Pseudomonadota; class Gammaproteobacteria; order Pseudomonadales; family Pseudomonadaceae; genus Pseudomonas; species Pseudomonas chlororaphis. The sequence continues at coordinate 1,220,313 of CP011020.1, read as the reverse complement.
TGCTGAATGTCCGTCCGCTTTCGCGAGCAAGCCCGCTCCCACATTGGTTTTGCGATAAGCCCGACCATTTCCGACCATAGCCGTCGGACTTGATCATTTTTTGTGCTATATTTCGCCCCCGCGATTTTTCACCTTTTATATCGGTCATCGACATGCAAGCAGCCAAGCCGTTATTTGACTATCCCAAGTACTGGGCCGAATGTTTCGGCCCAGCGCCATTCCTGCCCATGAGCAGGGAGGAGATGGATCAGCTCGGCTGGGATTCGTGCGACATCATCATCGTGACCGGTGATGCCTACGTCGACCACCCGTCGTTCGGCATGGCGATCATCGGCCGTTTGCTGGAAGCCCAGGGCTTTCGCGTGGGGATCATTGCCCAGCCGAACTGGCAGTCCAAAGACGACTTCATGAAGCTCGGCGAGCCCAACCTGTTCTTCGGCGTCGCGGCCGGCAACATGGACTCGATGATCAACCGCTACACCGCCGACAAGAAGATCCGTTCCGATGACGCCTATACCCCCGGCGGCCTGGCGGGCAAGCGTCCGGACCGTGCGAGCCTGGTCTACAGCCAGCGCTGCAAGGAAGCCTACAAGCATGTGCCCATCGTGCTCGGCGGCATCGAAGCGTCCCTGCGACGCATTGCTCATTACGATTACTGGCAGGACCGGGTGCGCAACTCGATCCTGATCGACGCCAGCGCCGACATCCTGCTCTACGGCAACGCCGAGCGGGCCATCGTCGAGGTCGCCCAGCGCCTGTCCTATGGCCACAAGATCGAAGACATCACCGATGTGCGCGGCACTGCGTTCATTCGCCGTGACACGCCCAAAGACTGGTACGAAGTCGATTCCACGCGCATCGACCGTCCGGGCAAGATCGACAAGATCATCAACCCGTACGTGAACACCCAGGACACTGCGGCCTGCGCCATCGAGCAGGAGAAGGGGCCGGTTGAGGACCCCAGCGAAGCCAAGGTCGTACAGATCCTGGCCAGTCCGAAGATGACCCGCGACAAGACCGTGATCCGCCTGCCTTCGGTGGAGAAGGTGCGCAACGACGCGGTGCTCTATGCCCACGCCAACCGCGTGCTTCACCTGGAAACCAACCCGGGCAATGCCCGCGCCCTGGTGCAGAAGCACGGCGACGTCGATGTCTGGTTCAACCCGCCGCCCATTCCGATGACCACCGAGGAAATGGACTACGTGTTCGGCATGCCCTACGCACGTGTCCCGCACCCGGCCTACGGCAAGGAAAAGATTCCGGCCTACGAGATGATCCGGTTCTCGGTGAACATCATGCGCGGCTGCTTCGGCGGCTGCACGTTCTGCTCGATCACCGAGCACGAAGGCCGGATCATCCAGAACCGTTCCGAGGAGTCGATCATTCGCGAGATCGAAGAGATCCGCGACAAGGTCCCGGGCTTTACCGGGGTGATTTCCGACCTCGGCGGCCCGACCGCGAACATGTACCGCATTGCTTGCAAGAGCCCGGAGATCGAATCCGCATGCCGCAAGCCTTCTTGCGTGTTCCCCGGCATCTGCCCGAACCTGAACACCGACCATTCCTCGCTGATCCAGCTGTACCGCAGCGCGCGGGCATTGCCTGGGGTGAAGAAGATCCTGATCGCTTCCGGCCTGCGCTACGACCTGGCGGTCGAGTCGCCGGAGTACGTCAAGGAGCTGGTGACCCACCACGTCGGCGGTTACCTGAAGATCGCCCCGGAGCACACCGAGGAAGGGCCGCTCAACCAGATGATGAAGCCGGGCATCGGCACCTATGACCGGTTCAAGCGGATGTTCGAGAAGTACACCAAGGAAGCCGGGAAAGAGCAGTACCTGATTCCGTACTTCATCGCCGCCCACCCGGGCACCACCGACGAAGACATGATGAACTTGGCGCTTTGGCTCAAGGGCAACGGCTTCCGGGCCGACCAGGTGCAGGCGTTCTACCCGTCGCCGATGGCCACCGCCACGGCCATGTATCACTCGGGCAAGAACCCGCTGCGCAAGGTCACCTACAAGAGTGACGGGGTGACCATCGTCAAGAGCGAAGAGCAGCGCCGTTTGCACAAGGCGTTCCTGCGCTACCACGACCCCAAGGGCTGGCCGATGCTGCGCGAAGCGCTGACGCGCATGGGCCGGGCCGACCTGATCGGGCCGGGCAAGCATCAGTTGATCCCGCTGCACCAGCCGGCCACCGACAGCTACCAGAGCGCCCGTCGCAAGAACTCGACGCCGGCCGGCAGCCACAAGGTGGGCAAGGACACCACCCGGATCCTGACCCAGCACACCGGCCTGCCACCGCGCGCCAGCGACGGCGGCAACTCGTGGGACAAGCGCGAGCAAGCCAAGGCCGCCGCGTTCGCCCGCAACCAGCAGGCCGCCAAGGAGCGCAAGGACGCGGCCAAGGGCAAGGGGCCGAAGCCGGCACGCAAGCCGGTCGTGCCACGCTGATTGCCACGTTGCACCGCAAACGCCAGCCTAAGTGCTGGCGTTTTGCTTTCTAGCGGCTGTGCTGCCCATTTGCTATCGTGGCCGCCGCCCCTGTTCCGGGCCATGAAGCCGGGTGATGCGCCGCGCCACAAGGTCTGTGCCGATCTTGCACAGAGGTTGTGTCGATAAGGCGCTCCCCCTCCGATCCTCAAGGACGATTCCCATGAGCAGCCCCTCAACCCCCGCCATTGGCATGGACTTCACGTTCTCCCAGTACATGGCCCGTCAACGCATCGAAGCCCAGGTCAACCTGCCGCGCCTGTTCGCGGCCATCGATGCGGACCCCAATATCGCCGGCGCAGGGGTGGTGTATATCGACTCTGAGTACAACGTGGTGACCCTGCGCGAGTTCAAGCCGATCTGCAGCATCGCGCCCAAGCGCGTGATTTTGCGCGAGGCCAAGAAGTACATCGCCCCGCAGCAGTTCATCGACCAGGTGAAAAGCAGCCCGCGGGAGTCGAAGCTCGGGGTGGAGGCGACCAATGCCGGCTTGTCCTGCGTCGCCGCCGTCATCGGTTGGGTGGTGGTGTTCAGTGGCAGCGTCGCCGTGCCCTTTACCGCTGGAGCCAGTGCCTGGGTGGTGGCCCTGGGCGTAGCTGCCGCGACGGCGAGTACCGCTCAATGTGTGATTGGCGGCGCGCGGGTCGCCAACGAACTGAACAACCCCACCGGCAATGATGAGATGAACGACGCCGACTGGTACAACATCGTCTCGCCGATCCTGGATGCGGTGTCCCTGGTGGGCGTGGGTGGCTCGGCCCTGACCACGGTTCGCCTGCTCAAGGCCAACAAGGCAGCCGCTACCGGAAAGAGCTGGTACCAGTTGCTCAAGGGGTTGAGCCGGCAGGAACGCAGCAAATTGACCAAGGAGTTGCTGACGCTCAAGGACCCGAGCCTGACCGCCAAGCTGCTCAAGTTGCAGCAGCGGGCCGGGGCCCTGCCCAAACGTTATTCGTCCGCCGAAATCAGACACGCGACGCTGACCCAGATCAAGGACGCCTTGGGGGGGGCCTTGGGTGTCATCGGGAGTTACACCAGCGACGGCCATGTGAAAACCGTGGCTGTCGGCCTGTACGAGGAGTTCACCGAATGATCGGCGGCGGATCGCTGAAGGGCTTCCTGGCCCGCTACTTCCCGGTGTTCATGGGCACCCTTTTGCTGGGCTGCTTTTGCGGGTCGATGCTGCTCTCGCTGGCCGGGACGACCTACTGGCGGGCCTTGGAACCCTCCACCAGGGCTGACTATGTCGGGTTCGGGACATTGGCCCTGGTGCTCGTCCTGGTGGGGGCCAATCTCCTGATCGTACGTGGGCGGGCCTGGGCCGTCTGGGGGGTCGCGGGGTATTTCCTGGCGTGCCTGGCCGCCGTGCTGCCGATGTTTGCCTACCGGCCGCACCAAGGCGTCTACCTGTTCGCCGTGCTACTGCCTCTACTGGGGTTGTTGTTGCTCAACAGCCAGCGCCACCGGGAAATGCGCCGCAAGCTGGTGGAGATTCGCCGCCAGCGCGAGTTGATCATCCAGGCCGCCAAGGGCCCGCGCTCCCGCCGCTGAGCCCACGTCCTCGCCACATTTATGTGCGGCCCTTTGCGCGAGAAAGCGGGCAACGTTCGGTTTTAGTGCTCTACTGCCTTGAGTAGACGAAGAAAGTGTCCGGCCTGCCTGCATGGCATAAGTCTTGCGCCGCTTTCGATAACGCCCAGGCTCGCAGGAGACACGCCGTGTCGATCCATGTTGCTTTGCACCACGTCACGCATTACCGCTACGACCGCGCCGTCGAGCTCGGGCCGCAGATCGTTCGCCTGCGCCCGGCGCCCCATAGCCGTACGCGGATTCTTTCCTATGCGCTGAAGGTCTCGCCCGACCAGCACTTCATCAACTGGCAGCAGGACCCCCAGGGCAATTACCTGGCGCGGCTGGTGTTTCCCGAGAAAACCGAGGAACTGCGGATCGAGGTCGACCTGCTGGCGGAAATGGCGGTGTTCAACCCCTTCGACTTTTTCCTCGAGCCTTATGCCGAGAAGATCCCCTTCAGCTACGCCGCCGATGAGCGCAAGGAGCTGGCCCCGTACCTGGAAACCCTGCCGCTGACGCCGCGGTTGCAGGCTTACCTGGAGGGCATCGACCGCACGCCGCTGCCGGCGGTGGATTTCCTGGTGGCGCTCAACCAGCGCCTGAGCGAAGACATCAACTACCTGATCCGCATGGAGCCCGGCGTCCAGACTCCGGAGCACACCCTGGAGCAGGCCTCCGGTTCTTGCCGCGACTCGGCCTGGTTGCTGGTGCAACTGTTGCGCAACCTCGGCCTGGCGGCGCGGTTCGTGTCCGGTTACCTGATCCAGTTGACGGCCGATGTGAAAAGCCTCGACGGCCCGTCCGGGACCGAGGTGGACTTCACCGACCTGCATGCCTGGTGCGAGGTCTACCTGCCGGGCGCGGGCTGGATCGGCCTGGATGCGACGTCGGGGTTGTTCGCTGGCGAAGGGCATATCCCGCTGGCGTGCAGCCCCGATCCGTCCTCGGCGGCGCCGATCAGTGGCCTGGTGGAACCGTGCGAGTGCGCGTTCAGCCACACCATGTCGGTCGAGCGCGTCTGGGAAGCGCCGCGGGTGACCAAGCCGTACACCGACGCGCAATGGCTGGCGATCCAGGCCCTGGGCCGGCAGATTGACGTGGATCTGCTGGAGGGTGATGTGCGCCTGACCATGGGCGGCGAGCCAACGTTCGTGTCCATCGACGACCCGGATGGCGCCGAGTGGAACACCGCGGCGCTCGGGCCGGACAAGCGCAGGCTGTCTGCCGAGCTGTTCGCTCGGATGCGCGACCACTATGCCCCCAAGGGCCTGGTGCATTTCGGCCAGGGCAAGTGGTACCCCGGCGAACAACTGCCGCGCTGGTCGCTCAATTGCTATTGGCGCCGTGATGGTGTGCCGATCTGGCACAACAGCGCACTGATCGCCGACGAGCAGCAGGACTACCAGGCTGACGGCGAGCTGGCGGGGCGCTTCCTGACCCGCGTCGCCGAGCGCCTGAACATTCCCGCGCGATTCGTGTTCCCGGCCTACGAAGACAATTTCTATTACCTGTGGCGCGAAGGCGCGCTGCCTTCGAATGTCACGGCCCAGGACCCACGCCTGGAAGAGCCTTTGGAGCGCGCGCGGCTGCGCAAGGTCTTCAGCCAGGGCCTGGACAAGGTGATCGGTCAGGTTCTGCCGTTGGCCCGCACCGCCAAGGGCGATCAATGGCAAAGCGGCCGCTGGTACCTGCGGGATGAGCACTGCCGGCTGGTGCCGGGGGATTCGCCCCTGGGCTATCGCCTGCCGTTGGCGTCGCAGCCCTGGGTCAAGGCGGCTGAGTTCCCGTTTATCCACGCCACCGATCCGAACCAGGATTTTCCTGAGTTGCCCGACACCGAACGGTTGGCGCAGCACGGCGAAGCGGCCGTCGACCCGGATCGTGCGCCGCCGGTCGATGTCTCGGCCGATTGGCTGACCCGCACCGCCCTCTGTGCCGAGGCCCGCGACGGCCGACTGTACCTGTTCATGCCACCGCTGGAGCGGGCCGAGGATTACCTGGAGCTGGTCAGCGCCATCGAGGCGACGGCGCAGGCACTGCACTGCCCGGTGCTGCTGGAAGGCTATGAGCCGCCGAGCGACCCGCGCCTGGGCAATTTGCGTATTACCCCCGACCCGGGCGTGATCGAGGTCAACGTGCAACCCTCGGCCACCTGGGACGAGTTGGTCGAGCGCACCGAGTTCCTCTATGAGCAAGCGCGGCAGACCCGCTTGACCACCGAGAAATTCATGATCGACGGCCGGCACACCGGCACTGGTGGCGGTAACCATTTCGTACTGGGCGGCGCGACACCGGCTGACTCACCTTTCCTACGGCGTCCTGATCTGCTGCGCAGCCTGATCAGCTACTGGCATAACCACCCGTCGTTGTCCTACTTGTTTTCCGGATTGTTCATCGGCCCGACGTCCCAGGCGCCGCGGGTGGACGAGGCGCGCAACGACGCGTTGTACGAGTTGGAAATCGCTTTTGCGCAGATGCCCCAGCCGGGGGAGGAATGCCCGCCCTGGCTGGTTGACCGGTTGTTGCGCAACCTGTTGATCGACGTGACTGGCAATACCCACCGCGCCGAATTCTGCATCGACAAGCTCTATTCCCCGGACGGTGCCACCGGCCGTCTCGGCCTGCTGGAGCTGCGCGCTTTCGAGATGCCGCCTCACGCCCGCATGAGCCTGGTCCAGCAACTGTTGCTGCGGGCATTGGTGGCGCGGTTCTGGCGCGAGCCCTATGCGCCGGCGAAATTGGCGCGCTGGGGCACCGAACTGCATGACCGATTCCTGTTGCCGCACTTCATCGAGCAGGATTTTGCCGACGTCATCAATGAGCTGAACGCTGCCGGCTACCCGTTGCGCGCCGAGTGGTTCGCCGCTCACCTGGAGTTCCGTTTCCCCAAGGTTGGCGATTACGCGGTCAATGGCATCGAGTTGCAGTTGCGCCAGGCCCTCGAACCCTGGCATGTGCTCGGGGAGGAGGGCGCGGCGGGCGGCACTGTGCGTTATGTGGATTCCTCCCTGGAGCGCTTGGAGGTCAAGCTCAATGGCCTGGCACCGCAACGTTATGTGTTGACCTGCAACGGCGTGCCGGTGCCGCTGCACCCCACCGGTCGGGTCGGCGAGTTCGTCGCCGGGGTGCGTTTTCGCGCCTGGCAACCGGCCAACTGCCTGCAACCGACCATTCCGGTGCAGGCGCCGCTGGTCTTCGATGTGCTCGACACCTGGACGCAGCGTTCCCTGGGCGGCTGCCAGTATCACGTGGCGCATCCTGGCGGGCGCAACTACGAGAGCCTGCCGGTCAATGCCAACGAAGCCGAGAGCCGGCGGATGGCGCGCTTTTTCCGGCTCGGGCACACGCCCGGGAAAATTCCGATACCGAGCCTGGCCGTGGATGACGAATTTCCGCTCACGCTTGATCTGCGGCGTTTCCATGGGGCCCCGAAAATGTAACGCACATCTCCTGTGGCGAGGGAGCTTGCTCCCGCTGGCTGCGAAGCAGCTCCTTTTTGTGAGCGCTTCGCACGGGTGCGCCAGCCCGGTCAAGCGGGAGCAAGCTCCCTCGCCACGATGGTTCAAGGCTGAAATAGGTTGCCAGGCCCAAGGCAACACACATCTATCCGCGCGTCATCTGCTTGCGCTAGTCTGATCCTTCATTGCCGTCTGCCGAGCTTTCCATGCCTGACCTGCTTGACCGTTACCCGCTGACGACGGGCACCTATCACGAATTGCTGGACGACAGCGGTGCGGTGCGCCCGCACTGGCGACGGCTGCTCGACCAATTGCAACGCAGCACGCCGGCCCAGTTGATCCAGCGCCAGGCCCTGCTGGCGCGGCAGATCCAGGAAAACGGCGTGACCTACAACGTCTACGCGGACCCCAAGGGTGCGGATCGGCCGTGGGAACTGGACCTGCTGCCGCACGTCATCGATGCCCAGGAGTGGAAGCACCTGTCGGCCGGCATCGCCCAGCGCGGCCGCCTGCTCAACGCCGTGCTGGCTGATCTGTACGGGCCACAGCGGCTGATCAGCGAGGGCCTGTTGCCGGCGGAACTGGTGTTCGGGCACAACAATTTCCTCTGGCCCTGCCAGGGCATTGCCCAGCCGGGCGCCAACTTCCTGCACCTGTACGCGGTAGACCTGGCGCGCACACCCGATGGCCGCTGGTGGGTCACGGCGGATCGGACCCAGGCGCCGTCGGGGGCCGGGTATGCGCTGGAAAACCGCATGATCGTTTCCCGCGCGTTTCCTGAGTTGTACCGTGACCTCAAGGTGCGGCACCTGTCCGGCTTCTTCCGGACCCTGCAGGAAACCCTGGCACGCCAGGCGCCCAGCGATGGCGAGGCGCCGTTGGTGGTGCTGCTGACGCCGGGGCGGTTCAACGAAAGCTATTTCGAACACCTGTACCTGGCGCGCCAGCTGGGATATCCGCTGGTAGAAGGCAGCGACCTGACCGTCCGGGACGCCACGGTCTACCTCAAGACCCTCAGCGGCCTGCGCCGGGTCCACGCCATCATGCGTCGGCTCGACGATGATTTCTGTGACCCGCTGGAACTGCGCACCGATTCGGCCCTGGGCGTGCCGGGGCTGCTGGAGGCGGTGCGCCAAGGCCGGGTGCTGGTGGCCAATGCCTTGGGCAGCGGCGTGCTGGAGTCGCCAGGGTTGTTGGGCTTTTTGCCGCAAATCAACCAGTACCTGTTCGGCGAAGCGTTGTTGCTGCCGTCGATCGCCACCTGGTGGTGCGGTGAGCCACCGGTGCTGGCCCAGGCCTTGGAGAAGTTGCCTGAACTGCTGATCAAGCCGGCATTCCCCTCGCAGAGCTTCAACCCGGTGTTCGGCCGCGACCTGAGCGAACAGCAACGCAGCCAACTGGCGGCGCGCATGCAGGCGCGTCCCTATGCGTACGTCGCCCAGGAGCTGGCGCAACTGTCCCAGGCTCCGGTCTGGCAGGCCGAGGACGGGCAGATCCAGCCCCGGGCCATTGGCATGCGCGTGTATGCGGTGGCCGGGAAGGACGATTATCGGGTGCTGTCCGGTGGCCTGACGCGCGTGGCCGCCGAGGCCGACGCCGAGGTGGTGTCGATGCAGCGCGGTGGCGCCAGCAAGGACACCTGGGTGCTGGCGGAGCAGGCACCGGGCGGCGAGCAGTGGGCCGCCCAGCGGACCGTAGGCGTCCACGACCTGGTTCGCCGTGACCCGTACCTGCCGTCGCGGGTGGTGGAAAACCTGTTCTGGTTCGGCCGCTACTGCGAGCGCTGCGACGACAGCGCGCGGCTGTTGCGGATCATGCTCGCGCGCTACGTCGACGGCGATGATCCGCAGGCCTTGCAGTCGGCGGTGGCCCTGGGCGAAAGCCTGATGTTGCTGCCCGACGAGGGCCAATTGCCCGAGCGGTTGCTGGCGGCCCTGCTGGGCGAGGACTGGTCGTTCAGCCTGCGCTCCAACCTGCAGCGCTTGCAGTGGGCGGCGTCCCAGGTGCGTGGGAAGTTGTCGCGGGAGAACTGGCAGGCGCTGGTTGAGCTGCAGCGCGAGGCCATGGAACTGGACACCGCCGAGCCGGATTTCGGCGAACTGCTGGACTTCCTCAACCGGCTGGTGATGTCCCTGGCGGCGTTGTCCGGTTTTGCCCTGGACGACATGACCCGCGACGAGGGCTGGCGCTTCCTGATGATCGGCCGGCGTCTGGAGCGCCTGCAATTTCTCAGCAGCAGCCTGGCGGCATTCCTGCGGGGCGAGGCCGTGTTCGATCAGGCCGGGCTGGAATGGTTGCTGGAGTTGGGTAACAGCAGCATCACCTACCGCTCGCGCTATTTGGCGGTGGCGCAACTGATCCCGGTGCTCGACCTGCTGTTGCTGGACGAGCAGAACCCCCATGCGGTGCTCTTTCAGTTGAAACTGGTGGCCCGCACCCTCAAGCGTCTCAACGATGACTTCGGCGCGCCCCGGGACGTTGCCTTGCCGGACCTGGTGACGCGCCTTTCACGCTTCGATTTGCGTTGCCTGGAAAACCCGTTGTTCGGCGAAACCAGCCTGCGCGCGGCGCTCGACGGGTTGGCCGACCTGCTCCAGGAAGTGGCCGATGTCAGCGGTCAGGTGTCCGATCGCCTGGCCTTGCGTCACTTTGCCCATGTCGATGATGTCAGCCAGCGCACGGTGTCCGTCTGATGAGCGCCCATTACCAGATTTTCCACGACACCCATTACCACTACGACAGTCCGGTTTCCCTGGCCCAGCAGCTCGCGCACCTGTGGCCACGGCCGTGTGAGTGGCAACGTTGTACCGAGCAGCAGTTGTTGATCAGCCCGGAACCGACCACCCGCCGCGATGAGCAGGACGTGTTCGGCAACCCATTGACCCGGCTGGCCTTCGAGCGGCCGCACGACGAACTGCAGGTCAACGCACGGTTGAGCGTCGAAGTGCTGGCCCGTCCTGAGCTGGATTTCAATATGTCCCCGGCCTGGGAGTCGACCTGCCAGGCCCTGAGCTACAGTGGCCGGCCGCTCACGGCCCCGGTGCTGGAGGCGTGCCGTTACCGCTTCGAGTCGCCCTATGTGCACCTCAAGCGCAGTTTCGTCGAGTTTTCCGTAAGCTGTTTCCCGCCGGGCCGGCCGTTGATGCTCGGGGTCCGGGCGTTGATGGAAAAGATTTTCCAGGAATTCACCTTCGACGCCGAAGCGACCCAGGTGGCGACGCCGTTGGTGGAGGTGCTGGAGCGGCGGCGGGGCGTGTGCCAGGACTTTGCCCACCTGATGCTGGCCAGTCTGCGCTCACGCGGGCTGGCGGCGCGTTACGTCAGTGGCTACCTGCTGACCCAGCCGCCACCCGGCCAGCCCCGCCTGATCGGCGCCGACGCGTCTCACGCCTGGGTGTCGGTGTATTGCCCGGTGCTGGGCTGGGTGGATTTTGATCCGACCAACAATGTGCAGCCGGCCCTGGAGCACATCACCTTGGCCTGGGGCCGCGACTTTTCCGATGTGTCGCCGTTGCGCGGGGTGATCCTGGGCGGCGGCAACCACGATCCCGAGGTGCGGGTGACGGTGATGCCGGTTGAGTCATAGGACGATCACTGTGTGGGAGCGGGCTTGCTCGCGCAAGCGGGTTGTCAGTCGATGACGAGGTCGCTGGCACACCGCCTTCGCGAGCAAGCCCGCTCCCACAGGCAAGGTATTCAATCGCGAGGAAAGCGTCATGTTCCCGGTTTCCATCAAAGGCGTCCTGCAATCCCCCGAAGGCCTGGTCGTGCTGATGCTCAATGAGCGAGACGAGTGGGAATTGCCCGGTGGGCGGATCGAGCTGGGCGAGACGGCGCCGCAATGCCTGGCGCGGGAGATCGCCGAGGAGCTGGCGGTCGATGTGAGCGTGGGCGAGCCGCTGGACACGTACCTGTTCGAGGTGATTCCCGGCAAGCACGTGTTCATCGCCACCTATCGCTGCCAGCTACAGGGTGGTTTCGTGCCGACGATCAGCCATGAACACAAGGAGATTGGTCTGTTCGAGCCGAGCCGGTTGCCGGCCAACCTGCCGCAGGGCTATCGCCAGTCGATTGGCCGGGCATTGGGTTCGTAAGGCCGGCAGCGGGGCTGCCGACCCAGGACACAGGACCGGCGGGCCAGGAGGGATCAGGCGTCAGACGCCGGGTCTTTCGGTGCGTCACCTTCGTCGGTGGTCATGTCGCTTTCGGCGTCGTGGCTCAGTGCCGCTTCTTCAGCCGAGGCTTTCTTGCGCTGCAGCTTTTCCTCTTTCTTCTGCTCCTTGGCCAGGTCTCTCTGACGTTTGGCGAAGGAATAATTGGGTTTGGCCATGGGCGTTCCTCTGGGGTCGAAGGGAGGTAGAGCGGCGCGTATTCTGCCCTGTATCGGGGCCGAGCCGTTAGCGGGGTTTTTGTTCGGCCCACTTCGGCTGCACCGAGGGTTGCCATTCGTCCAGCGCGTCGAGCAGGTCATGGGCCGATTCGCTCACTTGCAGCATGTCACGATGCGGCGCCCGGACGAAGCCTTCGCCGACGATGTGGTCGAGGAAACCGGTCAGTTTGCTGTAGAACCCGTTCACTTCCAGCAGGCCCAGCGGTTTGCCGTGATAGCCGAGCTGGCCCCAGGTCCAGACCTCGAACAACTCTTCCAGCGTGCCGAGGCCGCCGGGCAGGGCGATGAAGGCATCGCTGAGTTCGGCCATGCGCGCCTTGCGGGCATGCATGCCGTCCACCACCTCCAGGCGGGTCAGGCCGGCGTGGCCGATCTCCTTGTCCTTCAGGCTTTGGGGAATGATGCCAATGACTTCACCGCCGGCCGCCAGGGCCGCGTCGGCAACGATGCCCATCAGGCCGACGGCACCGCCGCCATAGACCAGTGTCAGCTTGCGCTCGGCCAACGCCTTTCCCAGGGCCTGCGCCGCTTCACGGTAGGCGAGATGGCTGCCGGTGCTGGCGCCGCAAAATACACAAACAGATGCAATGGACATGCTTTACTCCGTGGGTCGATGACCGTTGCAGAGTAAAGCCTCGTCACGGGTGTGCAAAGGCGCTTAAGGTCTTAGCCTTCGCGCTGGGGTTTTTCGTAGGTGCCACTGGCGCCGCAGGCGTAGGCGGCGAGCAAGCTGCACAACAGGCTGTTGAGGTTCATGGTGGACGCTCCAGAGGTTGATGGAGCCGATCATAGGACTGGCTCGTGCATCTGGCTGGTTGATTGTGTCCATCAGGCTGATAGCCTTAAGTTGTATACAATGTTTGATTCAGGTCATAGGAACTTGTCTGAAATTAAGGCAGTCTTCCCCTTTGAAGGAATTTTCTAACCATGCCTTGGAGATTCACGATGTTTGCCAAACTTGTTGCGGTATCCCTGTTGACGCTGGCCAGCAGCCAACTGATGGCAGCGGAGTGCAAGACCACGATCGATTCCACCGACCAGATGTCCTTCAGCAACAAGGCCATCGAAATCGACAAGAGCTGCAAGACATTCACCGTTGAACTGACCCATTCGGGCAGCCTGCCGAAAAACGTCATGGGCCATAACTGGGTCCTGAGCAAGGAAGCCGACATGCAGCCGATCGCGACCGATGGCCTGGGGGCTGGCATCGACAAGAACTACCTGAAAGACGGTGACGCCCGCGTCATTGCCCATACCAAAGTGATCGGTGCCGGTGAAACAGACTCGGTGACCTTCGACGTGTCGAAGCTCGATGCGGCTGAAAAATATGGTTTCTTCTGCTCGTTCCCGGGCCACATTTCGATGATGAAAGGTACTGTGACCCTGAAATAATTTCTGTGGGAGCGGGCTTGCTCGCGAAGGCGGCCGGACATTCAACATAAATGCCACAGATACACCGCCTTCGCGGGCAAGCCCGCTCCCACAAGGGATTGGCAGTGAACACAAATGCTGTGCACGCCGCAGCTTCCATGTGGGAGCGAGCTCGCTCGCGAAGACGGCGGCGCCATCACCGGGTGGTTGGCTGACCGCCCGCTGTCACGAGCAGGCTCGCTTTCACGCAATCATGGCGCGTACGGCAGGACCCGTTTGTGCTCGGTCTTGCGGTAGGTTTCGCAGATGATCCGGGCGGCGTCTTCGCGGATGGTCTTGCCATGCAGGAAGGCGTCGATCTCGCCGTAGGTCACGCCGTGGGCGGCTTCGTCGGGTTTGCCGGGGGAGAGGTCCTCGAGGTCGGCCGTGGGGACTTTCTCCACCAGCGATTCCGGCGCGCCGAAGTCACGGGCGATGGCCCGGACCTGGTTTTTCACCAGGCCGCTCAGCGGGGCCAGGTCGCAGGCGCCGTCACCGAACTTGGTGAAGAACCCCATCACGGCTTCGGCCGCGTGGTCGGTGCCGATCACCAGGCCATGTTCGGCACCGGCGATGGTGTACTGCGCCACCATGCGCATCCGCGCCTTGGTATTGCCCAGCACGAAATCCCGCGAGCCCGGTGCCTTGCCTTCGAAGGCCAGCACCTCTTTGGCCAGCGCCTTGACCGCCGGGCCGATGTTGACGGTGTGGCGTTCGTCCGGTTCGATGAAGTCCACGCAGGCTTGTGCTTCGTGCTCGTCGAACTGGGTTTCGTAGGGCAGGCGCACGGCGATGAACTTGTAGGCCGGGTTGCCGGTTTTCTCCCGCAGTTCACGCACCGCCCGTTGGGCCAGCAATCCGGCGGTCAGCGAATCGACTCCGCCGCTGATGCCCAGCACGAGGGACTTGAGCCCGGAATTGACCAGGCAATCCTGGATGAAGCCCACCCGCCGTGCGATTTCAGCCTTGAGGGCCGCGTCATCGGCGAACGGTGGCTGGACGTTGAGTTGTTCAGCAATCTCACGCTGTACGGCTTGCATGAATTCACTCCTTGCTAGAGGGGTCGATAAGGTCGGCAGGTACTTGGAAAACATGTCGCATGTAGGCGACGAAATTGGGGTCCTTGCAGTGGGTCTTGCCGGGCTCGTCGGAAATCTTGGCCACGGGTTGCCCGTCACAACTGATCATTTTAAGTACGATGCTCATTGGCTCTACACCTGCAATGTCGCAGGTCAGGTTGGTGCCAATACCGAAGCTGACATTAATGCGACCACGCAATGCGCGGAAAATCTCCAGGCATTTGGGCAGGTTCAGGCTGTCGGAGAACACCAGGGTCTTGCTCATCGGGTCGATGCCCAGCTTGTGGTAGTGGGCGATGGCCTTTTCGGCCCAGATCACCGGGTCGCCGGAGTCATGGCGCAGGCCGTCGAACAGCTTGGCGAAGAACAGGTCGAAATCCGCCAGGAATGCGTCCATGGTGATGCAATCGGTCAGCGCGATCCCCAGCAGGCCCCGGTACTCGCGCACCCAGCAGTCGAGGGCGGCGATCTGGCTGTCGATCAGCCGCGGGCCCAGTTGCTGGTGCGCCATGATCCATTCGTGGGCCATGGTACCCAAGGGTTTCATGTCCAGCTCCCGGGACAGGTGCACGTTGCTGGTGCCGACGAAACGTCCGGGGAAATCATGCTTGAGCACGTTCACCACTTCTTCCTGGACGCGGTAGGAAAAGCGTCGCCGGGTGCCGAAGTCCGCGACCTGCAGTTCGGACAACTCGTCGGCGCTGGCATTGGCGGTCAGCCAGTCGAACTTGCGGTACAGCTGCTCCCGCGCCTGTTCCAGGACTATTTCCCGGTAGCGATAGCGGTTGCGCACTTCGCTGACGATGGCCAGCAGCGGTACTTCGAACAGGATCACGTGCAGCCACGGCCCCCGCAGGCGGATGAACAGCTCGCCGTTGTCGATGCCGGTGTGCACGTACCGCAGGTTAAAGCGAAACAGGCCCAGGAAGCGCAGGAAGTCCGGCTTGAGAAAGCTGATGCGTTCCAGGAACCCCAATTGATCGGCGCTCAGGCTCAACTCGGCCAGGCGCTCGATCTGGAAGCGGATCTCCGCCAGGTAGGGGCGCAAGTCTTCGCTGTTGCGGCAACGAAACTCCCATTCGACTTCAACGTTGGGGTAGTTGTGCAGCACCGCCTGCATCATCGTCAGTTTGTAGAAGTCGGTGTCGAGCAGGTTCTGCACGATACGATCGGCAAATACACTCTCGCTCATGGCGGGTCTCCAGGCAGGTCGCTGCGTCGGGCAGCGGGGTGCAGCGGTTTGTTGAAAAGGTTAGTGGCGCATAACCTGGATGGGTATTGCCAGTGTTTTTTAGTCCCGCAGATCTTTGTGGCGAGGGATGCAGTTAATGTGGCAGATCCGGGTTGCCGATCTGTTCAAGCATCCATTCCACAAACGACTTCACCTTGGGCACCTCCGCCGAGTGCTCGGGGTAGGCCAGGTAATAGGCGCTGGTGCTGGGCATCGCGTGTTGCCAGGGGATGACCAGTTTGCCGTCGGCCAGTTCTTCTTCCACCAGAAAGCGCGGCAGCAGTGCCACACCGCAGCCGACCTGGGCGGCGCGGATGCACATGTAGAAGGTTTCGAAGCGTGGCCCGTGGTAGCTGTGTTCGGTGTGGTAGCCCTGGCTGTCGAACCAGTCGTGCCAGGCCTGTGGGCGGGAGGCGTTCTGCAGCAGGACCAGGTCGGCCAGTTGGGTCGGGTCGCTGAAGGGCCTTTCGGGCAGGCTGCCGGGGGCGCAGACCGGTACCAGTTCTTCGCTGAACAGTTTCAGGGATTCGGAACCGGGTCGTGAGCCCTGGCCGAAATAAAAGGCCAGGTCGCTGCGTCCTTGCAGCAGGTCGTCGGCTTCCTGTTCGCTGCACAGGTCCAGATGAATCGTCGGATGGCGCAGCCGCCAGCCCTTCAGGCGCGGGACCAGCCAGCGAGCACCGAAGGTCGGAGGCGTGGAAACCCGCAGGACTTCAGTGTCGCCGCCGTAGGAACGCAGGTAATGGGTGGACATCTCCACCTGCGTGAGGATTTTTCGCACTTCACCCAGGTACAACTCGCCGGCCGGCGTGAGTTGCAGGCGGCGGCGGACGCGCCGGAACAGCAAGTGTTGCAACAGTTCTTCCAGTTGCGCGACCTGCTTGCTGACGGCGCTCTGGGTCAGGTGCAGTTCTTCGGCGGCGCGGGTGAAACTCAAGTGCCGCGTCACCGCTTCGAAGCATTGCAGCGCCGTGATCGATGGCAAATAGCGTTTGTTGAGCATGGTGAGGCCTTGTTTCCGGTCGCTCTGCCTGGGCAGCATGAATAAACGGAATGATATCTCGCTTAATGGTCGTTTGTTGCCAAGTCTCGCGCCAGCTACAACTACAGTCCTGATCAGCCGTCTTCGTCCGGTTGCCGCCTATTGTCTTTTGCGTGAGGAATTTTCCATGGTTGCTGCATTGCTTGATCGTCTCGGTGTCGACTCGGCCCTGTACCAGAACGGCACCCAGCCGGTGCATTCACCTATCGACGGCAGCCGCATCGGCGCCGTGAACTGGGAAGGTGCCGCTGAAGTCGAGCAGCAGGTCAGCCGTGCCGAGCATGCCTTCGACCTGTGGCGCCAGGTGCCGGCGCCGCGCCGTGGCGAACTGGTGCGTCAATTCGGCGACCTGTTGCGCCAGTACAAGGCCGACCTTGGCGAACTGGTGTCGTGGGAAGCCGGCAAGATCACCCAGGAAGGCCTGGGTGAAGTGCAAGAGATGATCGACATCTGCGACTTCGCCGTCGGCCTGTCCCGCCAGTTGTACGGCCTGACCATCGCCTCCGAGCGCCCGGGCCACCACATGCGTGAATCCTGGCACCCGCTGGGCGTGGTCGGGGTCATCAGCGCGTTCAACTTCCCGGTGGCGGTCTGGGCCTGGAACACCACCCTGGCCCTGGTGTGCGGTAACGCGGTGATCTGGAAACCTTCGGAAAAGACCCCGCTCACCGCCCTGGCCTGCCAGGCGCTGTTCGAGCGCGTGCTGAAGAACTTCAGCGATGCGCCGCCGTACCTGAGCCAGGTGATCATCGGCGGCCGCGACGCCGGTGAAGCGTTGGTGGACGATCCTCGCGTGGCGTTGATCAGTGCCACCGGCAGCACCCGCATGGGCCGCGAAGTCGCGCCGAAAGTCGCCGCGCGCTTTGCCCGCAGCATCCTCGAACTGGGCGGCAACAACGCCATGATCCTCGCGCCGAGCGCCGACTTGGACATGGCCGTGCGCGCGATCCTGTTCAGCGCCGTCGGCACCGCCGGCCAGCGTTGCACCACGTTGCGCCGGTTGATCGCCCACGAGTCGGTGAAGGATGAAATCGTCACCCGCCTCAAGGCCGCCTATTCGAAAGTGCGCATCGGCCATCCGCTGGAAGGCAACCTGGTCGGGCCGCTGATCGACCAGCACAGCTTCGACAACATGCAGGATGCGCTGGAGCAGGCCCTGAGCGAAGGCGGGCGGGTGTTCGGCGGCAAGCGCCAGCTCGAAGACCAGTTTCCGAATGCCTATTACGTGTCGCCCGCCATCGTCGAGATGCCGGAGCAGAGCGACGTCGTGCGCCACGAAACCTTCGCGCCGATCCTGTACGTGGTCGGCTACAAGGACTTCGCCGAGGCCCTGCACCTGAACAACGCTGTGCCCCAGGGCCTGTCGTCCTGCATCTTCACCACTGACGTGCGTGAAGCCGAACAGTTCATGTCGGCGGTGGGCAGCGACTGTGGCATCGCCAACGTCAACATCGGCCCGAGTGGCGCGGAAATCGGCGGCGCCTTCGGTGGCGAGAAAGAAACCGGCGGCGGTCGCGAATCCGGTTCCGACGCCTGGCGCGGCTACATGCGCCGCCAGACCAATACCGTGAACTACTCGCTGGCGCTGCCGTTGGCCCAAGGGATTACCTTCGACTGAGGTTGTTAGGGGCGGATTTTCAATTCGTGGAGATCCTTTGTGGGAGCGAGCTTGCTCGCGATAGCGGTGCGTCAGTCACATAGCCGTTGAATGTGCCGCCGCTTTCGCGAGCAAGCCCGCTCCCACAGCTGAATGTGTAGGGGTTGGGTTTCTTTTTCGGAGTCTGGCAATGCCGTTACGCGAAGAATGTCTGTGGGAAAAACTGACGCCGCAAAGGCCTGAAAATACTTCGCTCACCGGGGAGATCACAGCCGATGTCTGCGTGATCGGCGCCGGCTTCACCGGGCTGTCGGCAGCCGTGCATTTGCTGGAGCAGGGCAAGCGCGTCGCGTTGCTGGAGGCCCATCGGGCCGGGCATGGAGGCTCGGGGCGCAACGTCGGGCTGGTGAACGCCGGCCTTTGGATCCCGCCGGACGAGATCGAGGCCGGGTTCGGCGAAGCGGTGGGCAGCCAGCTCAATCGCATGCTGGGGGCCGCGCCAGCCCTGGTGTTCAGCCTCGTCGACAAATACAACATCGATTGCCAGTTGCGCCGCGAAGGCACCCTGCACATGGCCCATAACGCCCGGGGCGAGGCTGACCTGCGCAGTCGCGAAGCCCAATGGAAGCGCCGTGGCGCCCCAGTGGAGCTGCTCACCGGGCAAGCCTGCGTCGAGGCCACGGGCACCTCGAAAATCGCCGCCGCCTTGCTCGACCGACGCGCCGGCACGCTCAACCCCATGGCTTACGCCAGCGGCCTGGCCAAGACGGCCAGGGACCTTGGCGGGCGGTTGTTCGATCACTCCCCGGTCACCCGCCTGGAGCGCCAAGGCCAGCGCTGGTCGGTGCAAACGGCCCAGGGCTCGGTGCTGGCCGAGCAGGTGGTGATCGCGTCCAACGCCTACACCGAAGGCGACTGGACCGAGCTGCGGCGCAACTTTTTCCCGGGCTATTACTACCAGGTCGCCTCGGTCCCGCTGACCGACGACGCGGCCCGGCGCATCCTGCCGGGCGGACAGGGTTCGTGGGACACCCGCCAGGTCTTGAGCAGCATTCGCCGGGACAAGGACGGTCGCTTGTTGCTCGGCAGCCTGGGCAATGGCAACCGCAAGCCGACCTGGTTCCTCAAGGCGTGGGCCGACCGGGTACAGCGCCACTATTTTCCCTATCTCAAGCCCGTGGAGTGGGAATGCACCTGGACCGGGTGCATTGCCTTTACCCCGGATCACCTGATGCGCCTGTTCGAGCCGGCCCCCGGGCTGGTGGCCGTGACGGGCTACAACGGGCGCGGGGTGACCACCGGGACGGTGGTCGGCAAGGCCTTCGCCGACTACCTTTGCCGGGGCGACGCGAAGGCGCTGCCGATCCCCTTCGCGCCCATGCAGCCGCTGGCCGGCGTGGGGCTGCGCAGTTGCCTGTACGAGGCGGGTTTTTCGCTGTATCACGCGGGCCAGTGCCTGCGGATCGTCATCTGAGTGTAGAAAAATGTTACCGCGCGCCGCGTTTTCCGGCGCAGCGGCTAGCCTGTTATGGTGCGGGTTGTAGCAGTTGCGCACCGCCAGTGTGCAGTTCGGTGACGCAGGATGTTACAGCGTGGTTGCACGTCGTTTCGTACGATGGTTGCAATGATGGCTCATGGAGGGTTTCACCCACATAAATGCAAGGTTGCACCTTGTGCGGTTTAGACGGTTGCACGCCCTATGAAAAAGGGCCCGAAACAGTCGAAATAACAATAAAGCAGCGACTTTTTTCAGAATAAAAAACCGATGGCACGGCCCTTGCTCTGAGCTTCTCAGTGAAATGAAGTCGCAGTGCCAACTAAAAAAAACCTTGGAGCACCACCTCATGTCCCAGACGTTTTACAAGAAAGGCTTCCTGGCCCTCGCAGTGGCAGCTGCGCTGGGTGTGTCCGCGTTTGCGCAGGCTGATGTGAAATTCGGTGTGGCGGGGCCAATGACGGGGGCCAACGCGGCCTTCGGCGAGCAGTACATGAAAGGTGCCCAGGCGGCCGCTGATGTCATCAACAAGGCCGGTGGCGTCAACGGTGAGAAAATCGTCCTGGTCGCCGGCGACGACGCCTGCGAACCCAAGCAGGCCGTGGCCGTGGCCAACCGCCTGGTGGACCAGGACAAGGTGATTGGCGTGGTCGGGCACTTCTGCTCGTCCAACACCATCCCGGCCTCCGAGGTCTATGACGAGGCGGGTGTCATCGCCATCACCCCAGGCTCGACCAACCCGGCAGTGACCGAGCGCGGCCTGAGCGCGATGTTCCGCATGTGCGGGCGTGACGACCAGCAGGGCATCGTGGCCGGCGACTACATCGTCGACGTGCTCAAGGGCAAGAAAGTCGTCGTGCTGCACGACAAGGACACCTACGGCCAGGGCCTGGCGGATGCCACCAAGGCACAGCTGGAGAAGCGTGGCGTGAAGGCCGTGCTGTATGAAGGCCTGACCCGTGGCGAGAAAGACTTCAGCGCCGTGGTCACCAAGATCCGGGCGGCCGGTGCCGACGTGGTCTACTTCGGTGGCCTGCACCCGGAAGCCGGCCCGCTGGTTCGCCAACTGCGTGAACAAGGCCTCAAGGACGTGAAATTCATGTCCGACGATGGCATCGTCACCGACGAACTGGTCACCACCGCCGGCGGCGCGCAATACGTCGATGGCGTGTACATGACCTTCGGCGCCGATCCGCGCCTGCTGCCAGACAGCAAGGCCGTGGTGGACGCTTTCCGGGCCCAGGGCGTCGAGCCTGAAGGCTACACCCTGTACGCCTACGCGTCGGTCCAGGCGCTGGCCGCCGGTTTCAACGGTGCCAAGTCCAACAAGGGCGAGGACGCGGCCAAGTGGCTGAAGGCCAATCCGGTGCAGACCGTCATGGGCAAGAAAGAGTGGGACGCCAAGGGTGACCTGAAGGTCTCCGACTACGTGGTCTACCAGTGGGACAAGGACGGCAAATACCATCAGTTGGAAAAACAGAAATAATTGAAGGGATAACGGCTTGTGGCGAGGGAGCTTGCTCCCTCACCACGATCGTCCTTCCCGGGCTAAGACCCACCTGTCTTTTCTCTCGAAAGCTGCGCACACATCGTGCCGCGTCGGCGGCTGAACCCCGGTCCGTCGCCGCGTTGTGCGTGCAGCCTTTCAAATGCGTGAGATCGCGTTATGGATGGTATTTTCCTGCAGCAACTGATCAACGGCCTGACCCTCGGGTCGGTCTATGGTCTGATCGCCATCGGCTACACAATGGTCTACGGCATCATCGGCATGATCAACTTCGCCCACGGCGAGGTTTACATGATTTCCGCTTACCTCGCGGCAATCAGTCTGGCTCTGCTGGCTTACTTCGGTATCGAATCCTTCCCGCTGATGATCCTCGGCACCCTGGTATTCACAGTCGTGGTCACCGGGGTCTACGGCTGGGTCATCGAACGCGTCGCCTACAAACCCCTGCGCAACTCCACCCGCCTGGCACCGCTGATCAGTGCCATCGGTATCTCGCTGATCCTGCAGAATTACGCCCAGATCAGCCAGGGCGCCCGCCAGCAGGGCGTGCCGACACTGCTCGAAGGCGCCATGCGCGTCGACATCGGCAGTGGTTTCGTGCAACTGACCTACACCAAGATCTTCATCCTGGTGGCGGCGTTTGCCGGGATGGCCCTGCTGACCTACATCATCAAGTACACCAAGCTGGGGCGCATGTGCCGCGCCACCCAGCAAGACCGCAAGATGGCCTCGATCCTGGGGATCAACACCGACCGGGTGATTTCCTACGTGTTCATCATCGGTGCCGCCATGGCGGCCCTGGCCGGCGTGCTGATCACCATGAACTACGGCACGTTCGACTTCTATGCCGGCTTCATCATCGGCATCAAGGCGTTCACCGCGGCGGTGCTCGGCGGCATTGGCTCCCTGCCTGGGGCGATGCTCGGCGGAATCATCCTCGGGATCTCCGAGTCGCTGTTCTCCGGTCTGATCAACTCTGACTACAAAGACGTGTTCAGTTTCTCGCTGCTGGTGCTGATTCTGATTTTCCGTCCCCAAGGCCTGTTGGGTCGCCCACTCGTGGCGAAGGTATAAGTATGTCTGCTGCCAATAAACCGATTGATATCAAACAGAGCGTCATCGACGCGATCCTGGCCGGGCTGATCTCGCTGATCGTGTTCGGGCCGATTGTCGGCGTGGTGCTCGACGGCTACAGCTTCAACCTGCAACCGGCCCGCGTCGGCTGGCTGGTGGCGATCGTGATGATCGGGCGCTTTGCCTTGAGCCTGTTCCTGCAAACGCCTCGGGGCCTGAAGGTGCTCCAGGGTTTCGAAAGCTCCGGCTCCGGCGTGCACGTCCTGCCACCGGACTACAAGTCGCGCCTGCGCTGGATCATCCCGGCACTGATCGTGATCGCCATCGTGTTTCCGTTCTTCGCCAACAAATACGTGCTCACGGTGGTCATCCTCGGGTTGATCTACGTGTTACTGGGCCTGGGCCTGAATATCGTGGTCGGCCTGGCGGGGCTGCTCGACCTGGGCTACGTGGCGTTCTACGCCATCGGCGCCTATGGCCTGGCGCTGGGTTACCAGTACCTGGGCCTGGGTTTCTGGACGGTGCTGCCCCTGGCGGCGATTGCGGCGGCGATGGCCGGCTGCATATTGGGGTTCCCGGTGTTGCGAATGCACGGTGA
This sequence comes from Pseudomonas chlororaphis, assembly GCA_001023535.1. Classification (NCBI taxonomy): domain Bacteria; kingdom Pseudomonadati; phylum Pseudomonadota; class Gammaproteobacteria; order Pseudomonadales; family Pseudomonadaceae; genus Pseudomonas; species Pseudomonas chlororaphis. The sequence continues at coordinate 1,197,368 of CP011020.1, read as the reverse complement.
CTACCTGGCGATCGTGACCCTGGGCTTTGGCGAGATCATCCGGCTGGTGCTCAACAACTGGCTGTCGTTCACGGGCGGGCCCAATGGCATGCCAGTGCCGTCGCCGACGTTCTTCGGCCTGGAGTTCGGGCGAAGGGCGAAGGACGGCGGGGTGCCGTTCCATGAGTTCTTCGGTATCGATTACAACCCGAACCTGAAATTCCTGTTCATCTACATCGTGCTGTTCATCGTCGTGATGCTGGTGCTCTACATCAAGCATCGCCTGACCCGCATGCCGGTCGGGCGTGCCTGGGAAGCCCTGCGCGAAGATGAAATCGCCTGCCGCTCCATGGGCCTGAACCACGTGCTGGTCAAGCTATCGGCGTTCACCATTGGCGCCTCCACGGCCGGCCTGGCCGGGGTGTTCTTCGCCAGCTACCAGGGGTTCGTCAACCCATCGTCGTTCACCTTCTTCGAGTCGGCGCTGATCCTGGCGATCGTCGTGCTCGGTGGCATGGGCTCGACCGTGGGCGTGGTGATCGCGGCGTTCGTGCTCACTGTGGCGCCGGAGTTGCTGCGCAGTTTCTCCGAGTACCGGGTGCTGCTGTTCGGCGTGTTGATGGTGTTGATGATGATCTGGCGACCTCGCGGCCTGATTCGTATCAGCCGTACCGGTGTGACGCCGCGCAAGGGGGTAGCGCCATGAGCGAAGTCGTACTTTCCGTAGAAAACCTGATGATGCAGTTCGGTGGCATCAAGGCCCTCAGCGACGTCAGCCTACAGGTCAAGCGCAACTCGATCTTCGCCCTGATCGGCCCCAACGGCGCGGGCAAGACCACGGTGTTCAACTGCTTGACCGGGTTCTACAAAGCTTCGGGCGGCAGGATCGAGCTCAACGTGCGTGGCGAGCGGACCAACGTCATCAAGCTGTTGGGCGAGGCCTTCCGGCCGACCGACTTCGTGTCGCCGAAATCCTTCGCCAGCCGGCTGTACTACAAGATGTTCGGCGGGACCCACCTGGTGAACCGCGCCGGCCTGGCCCGGACGTTCCAGAACATCCGCTTGTTCAAGGAAATGTCGGTGCTGGAAAACCTGCTGGTGGCCCAGCACATGTGGGTCAACCGCAGCCTGTTGGCCGGCATCCTCAACACCAAGGGCTACCGCAAGGCTGAAAGCGATGCCCTGGACCACGCCTTCTACTGGTTGGAAGTGGTGGACCTGGTGGATTGCGCCAACCGCCTGGCGGGCGAGCTTTCCTACGGCCAGCAACGGCGCCTGGAAATTGCCCGGGCCATGTGCACCCGTCCGCAGATCATCTGCCTGGACGAGCCGGCGGCCGGCCTCAACCCTCAGGAAACCGAAGCGCTGAGCGCGATGATCCGGCTGCTGCGCGACGAGCATGATCTGACCGTGGTGCTGATCGAACACGACATGGGCATGGTAATGAGCATTTCCGACCACATCGTGGTGCTGGACCACGGCAACGTCATCGCCGAGGGCGGTCCGGAGGCGATTCGCAACGATCCGAAGGTGATCGCGGCCTACCTGGGCGCCGATGAAGAGGAATTGGTATGAGTACACCGATCCTCGAACTCAAGGAACTGGACGTGTTCTACGGGCCGATCCAGGCCCTGAAGAAAGTCTCGATGCACATTGGCGAAGGCGAGACCGTGAGCCTGATCGGCTCCAACGGTGCCGGCAAGTCCACGCTGTTGATGTCGATCTTCGGCCAGCCGCGCGCGGCCGGCGGGCAGATCATCTACCAGGGCGTGGACATTACCCACAAGTCGTCCCACTACATCGCGTCCAACGGCATTGCGCAGTCGCCGGAGGGGCGCCGGGTGTTCCCCGACATGACCGTCGAGGAAAACCTGCTGATGGGCACCATTCCCATCGGTGACAAGTACGCCAGCGAAGACATGCAGCGCATGTTCGAGCTGTTCCCGCGGCTCAAGGAGCGGCGCAACCAGCGGGCCATGACGATGTCCGGCGGCGAGCAGCAGATGCTCGCCATCGCCCGGGCACTGATGAGCCGGCCGAAGTTGTTGCTGCTCGACGAGCCGAGCCTGGGGCTGGCGCCGATCGTGGTGAAGCAGATCTTCTCCACCCTGCGGGAGCTGGCATCCACGGGGATGACCATCTTCCTGGTGGAGCAGAACGCCAATCACGCCCTCAAGCTGTCGGACCGGGCCTACGTGATGGTCAACGGTGAAATCCGCCTGACCGGCACCGGCAAGGAACTGCTCGCCAACGAAGAGGTGCGCAACGCGTACCTGGGCGGGCATTGAGGCAGGGATTGCAATGAGGAAACCCGGCGCAATCGCCGGGTTTTTTTATCTTTCCAGTTCACCGCAAACACTGTGGGAGCGGGCTTGCTCGCGAAAGCGGTTTCCCATCCAGCACCCTATCGGCTGACTCGCCGCATTCGCGAGCGAGCCCGCTCCCACAATGGGATGTTCGGTCTGTCGGGCAATTGTGGAAAACCATTCTGAACCCTTGCCAAACCGCGACATAAAGTCGCCGCAAACAGTTGTTTTGTCACACTTTTGACTTGTCCCCGTTTGCTGTGGAACTGGCTGTGGGTAACGTGGGAGTAGCTGGCTGAAAGCCTTTGATTACGCGGCCTACAGGGCGGTGGTTAATTTCTGATCAGGTGTTTTTGATGGCGCGGCGGTGGCAGTTGTCAACACCTTTATGCGCTTGGGCGAGGCTGCGCAAAACGCTGGGCAAGCCTGTGGATAAGTCTGTGACTAAACTCTGGAAAGACCGCGCGAAGGGCCGTAGTTACTGGCTTGGAGCCATCGCCTAGTTGGCCGCTGGCTTATAGCAGAGATCCTGAACTGCACAACCGTTGTTGCGGGGTCAAGCGAAAAAAATTTCCAAACACCTCGCAAAGCCTTGTGCACAGCGGCCTGGGGCTTGTGCAGTTGCCCCCGGTTACTGTGGACGTGCCTGTGGATAAGGTGCGGGCAACCGGCTGTAGCCCTTATTCTGCGAGGCTTGGCGCCAGTTGGTTGTTTTATGATCAATGTTGGGGGCAATTGACGGGGTTTCACAAGCCTTGCCCCTGCCATGTCGGGGCGGGCATGCTGTGGGCCGATTTCCATTTCAATGAGCGGTTCAAGCCCAAGCAAGGAGAATACGATGTCCAACACCCTGTTTATCACCGGCGCGACGTCCGGTTTTGGTGAAGCCTGCGCCCGTCGTTTTGCCGAGGCCGGTTGGAAACTGGTGCTGACCGGTCGTCGTGAAGAACGCCTCAATGCCCTCTGCGCCGAGTTGTCGAAGCAGACCGAGGTCCACGGCCTGGTGCTCGACGTACGGGACCGCAAGGCCATGGAGGAAGCCATCGCCAACCTGCCGCCGTCGTTCGCCACGCTGCGCGGGCTGATCAACAACGCCGGCCTGGCCCTGGGCGTCGACCCGGCCCCCAAGTGCGACCTCGATGACTGGGACACCATGGTCGACACCAACGTCAAAGGGCTGCTCTACAGCACTCGCTTGCTGCTGCCGCGCCTGATCGCCCATGGCCGTGGCGCCGGAATCATCAACCTGGGCTCCATCGCCGGTAACTACCCGTATCCGGGCAGCCACGTGTATGGCGCGAGCAAGGCGTTCGTCAAACAGTTTTCCCTGAACCTGCGTTGCGACTTGCAAGGCACGGGCGTGCGGGTGAGCAATATCGAGCCGGGCCTGTGCGAAAGCGAGTTCTCGCTGGTGCGCTTCGGTGGTGACCAGGACCGCTATAACGCCACCTACGCCGGGGCCGATCCGATCCAGCCGCAGGATATCGCCGAAACGATTTACTGGGTGCTCAACACGCCGGCGCACATCAACATCAACAGCCTGGAGTTGATGCCGGTGAGCCAGACCTGGGCCGGGTTTGCCATCGAGCGCAACAAGGCCTGACCGATGAGTTGGGGGGGGCGGTTGATGGAAACCTGTGGCGAGGGAGCTTGCTCCCGCTGGACTGCGAAGCAGGCCCAGGATTTTGCGACTGCTTCGCAGCCGAGCGGGAGCAAGCTCCCTCGCCACAAACGCATTACGCCAGGCAGTCGGCCAACCCGAGATAGCAGGTCATGAGGTGATAGGGCGTGGTGGACGGCATGTCCCGCCGGCTGACGATGCCATCGGCATCCAGGCATTCGTTCCAGCCCTTGGCATGCAGGAAGTGTTGCTGCAGGGCCTTTAGCTGCGGCAGCAAAGCCTGCTGACCGTCCGCACGTAAGGTCAGTGCGCGCAGGTATTCGGCCTGGGCCCAGATGCGCTGGGTCGCGTCCCGCGGGGCGGCATGCGGCTCTAGGCTCAGCATCGCGCAAACCGCGCCGGACTTTCGGTCTACGCCACGTTGCTCGCTGTATTCGAAGCTTCGTTCAAGGGCCTTGCGCAGCTTGCCGTCACGCAACAAGGGCGACGATGCGAGTAAGTAATACCATTCGAACTGGTGCCCTGGCTCGAACCAGTTATCCACAGACTTGAGCGGTTTCTCCATCATCACGCCCAGCGTCGGTTCGATGAAGCGCTTGAGCATCCCGTCGCACAGGCTCGACAACGCTTGCTGCACGTGGGCGTCTTCGCGAACCGAAAGGGTGGCAAGAAACGCTTCGGCCAAGTGCATCAATGGATTTTGCAGCGGGCCCGATTCCAGGGTTGACCAGTCGCGCCCGAGGCTGGCTTCGTAGAGGCCGTCGCCGGTGGCAAAGCGTCGGGCGATGACCTCCAGGGCGGCGTTGAGCACCGACTCCACCAGTGGCTCGCGCACCTTGTCCCAGTAGTGGGCGCAGGCGAACAGGATAAAGGCGTGGGTGTAGAGATCCTTGCCGGTGTCCAGCGGCGCCCCTTGCGGGTCGATGCTGTAGAACCAGCCGCCGTGCTCGGCATCGTGGAAGTGCCGCTGCAGCGAACGAAACAGCGCGCTGGCCCGTTCCTCGGCCTGGGGCACTTCGCCAATCAGGCTGGCAAACACGTACAACTGGCGTGCACAGGCCATGGCGCGGTAGCGCTGGGGCGGCAGTGGCACATGGTGGGCGTCCAGGGATTCATAAGGCAATGCCAGTTCGCTGTTCCAGCCCGGGCCTTGCCACATGGGCACGATCACCTCGTGAAAATGCCGGCGCACCGTGGCGAACAGGGTGATCAATTCAGGCGGCAGGGCGGGGCGGGAAGCATCAGGCATTGGCGAGCGTCGTCACGGCTGGGGGCGATTGCGCGACATGGTAGCAGAGTGGCAGGGGCGAGCGATGCAGTGCCTTCAAGGGCCCCTTCGCGGGCAAGCCCGCTCCCACGATTCGACCGGCGTACGCGGACCTGTGGGAGCGGGCTTGCCCGCGAAAGCGGCCGTGAAGGCCCAGCCAGTCAACCTGCCAGTAGCCAGACCCCAGTCCCCGCCGAAGCGGCTCCGGCCAGCCGCACCAGTGGCGCTGCTGCCCGTGGCAATACACGCACCACCGCGAAACCGGCGCCATGCAGTACCGCCGTGGCTGCGACGAACCCTGCCGCGTAGGCCCAAGGGCTCGACATGTCTGGCAGCTCCAGTCCATGGGCCACGCCATGGAACAACGCAAACAGCGCCGTTGCCGCCATCGCCAGGCTCAGGGGTGGGCGCACTGCCAAGGCCACCGCCAGCCCGAGGGCCAGTACCGAGGCGGCGATTCCACTTTCCATGGCCGGCAGTTCCAGCCCTTCAAAACCCAGCAAGCCGCCGATCAGCATCGTGCCGACGAACGTGCAGGGCAGTGCCCAGCGTGCCGCGCCCTGTTGTTGGGCCGCCCACAAACCGACCGCCAGCATGGCCAGCAGATGGTCGAGGCCGCCAATGGGGTGGCCGAGGCCGGCGATCAGGCCATTGTCGCCATGGCCGGGGTGGGCGAAGGCCAGCGCTGGCGCCAGCAGCAGGGCAAGGGTGGCGAGGATGCGTTTGAATGTCATGAAGCGGCTTCCTTGTTGAAAAGTCGAAGAATCAGGCGGCGGTCAGCAGGCCTTGGCGTTCGATGAATGCGATGATTTCGTCCAGGCCCTGGCCGGTTTTCTGGTTGCTGAACACAAAGGGGTTGCCGTTGCGCATCCGCCGAGTGTCGCTGTCCATCATCTCCAGGGATGCGCCCACCAGCGGCGCCAGGTCGATCTTGTTGATCACCAGCAGGTCGGATTTGCAGATGCCCGGCCCGCCCTTGCGCGGCAGCTTGTCCCCGGCCGAGACGTCGATCACGTAGATGGTCAGGTCCGACAGCTCCGGGCTGAAGGTCGCCGAGAGGTTGTCGCCGCCCGATTCCACCAGGATCAGGTCCAGGCCCGGAAAACGCCGGTTCAACTGGTCCACCGCCTCCAGGTTGATCGAGGCGTCTTCGCGAATTGCCGTGTGCGGGCAGCCGCCGGTTTCCACGCCGATGATCCGCTCCGGCGCCAGGGCTTCGTTGCGCACCAGGAAATCGGCGTCTTCGCGGGTGTAGATGTCGTTGGTGACCACCGCCAGGTTGTAGCGCTCGCGCAGCGCCAGGCACAGGGCCAGGGTCAGGGCGGTCTTGCCGGAGCCCACCGGGCCGCCGATGCCGACGCGCAAAGGTTGTGTATTCATGTGTGTCTCCTAGGAACGGAACAGACGGCTGTACTGGCGCTCATGGGCCATGCACGCCAGGGACAGGCCAAACGCGGCGCTGCCGTGGTGATCGGGGTCGATACTTGAAGCGGTGTGTTGGGCCTGTTGCAGCAGCGGCAGCAGTTCGCTGGTCAGGCGCTGGGCGGCTTGCTGGCCCAGTGGCAGGGTTTTCATCAGCACCGCCAGTTGGTTCTCCAGCCAGCTCCACAGCCACGCGGCGAGCGCATCCTGGGGCGCGATATGCCAGGCGCGGGCCGCCAGCGCCCAGCACAGGGCCAGGTGCGGTTCGCTGTGGGCGTCGAGAAAGTGCCGTGCGGCGTCATCGAGTTCCGGCAAGCCGTTGAGCAACTGCTGCAGCGAGTAGCCCATCTGCCGGCTCTCTTGATACAGCTCACGGGTTTCCCGGCTGGCGCGGTGTCGGCCGCTGTGGTGCTGCAAGGCCTCCCAGTCGTCGGCGGCCGCCGCGGTGCAGTGGGCCAGCAGCAACGGCGCTTCGAAGCGGGCCAGGTTGAGCAGCAATTGGTCGCTGATCCAGCGCCGCGCGGCGTCGGGCGTGTCGACCTGGCCGTTATCCACCGCCATCTCCAGACCCTGGGAATAGCTGTAGCCACCAATGGGCAACTGCGGGCTGGCCAGGCGCAGCAGCGCCCAGGCCGGGTTCATGTGCGCACGCCGAACTGATGCAGGCGCGGCGCATAGTTGAACGCTTCTTCGCCATGCCGGGAGTGGTGATGGCCGCCGCCATAGGCGCCATGTTCCGGCTGGAACGGTGCTTCGATGGCTTCGGCGCTGGCGCCCAGTTGTTCGAGCATCGCCTTGAGTACGTAGTCGTCCAGCAGGCGCAACCAGCCGTCGCCCACTTGCAGGGCGACATGACGATTGCCCAGGTGATAGGCGGCGCGGGTCAGTTCAAAGGCATTGGCGCAGGTTACGTGCAGCAATTGTTCGGAGCGGGCGCAGACGCGCGCGACACGCCCGTCTTCGGCCTGCAGGCATTCACCGTCGTACAACGGCGGCTGGCCGCGCTCCAGAAACAAGCCCACGTCTTCGCCCTCGGCACTGAAACAGCGCAGGCGGCTTTTGCTGCGGGCGTCATAGGTCAGGTGCAGCTCGGCGTCCCAGTGGGGTTGAGTGTCGATTCTGCGATGAATCACCAGCATCGGCGTGCTTCCAGCAATGAGCGATGTGGTGTTTAGAGCAAGGGGCTTGCCAATCGAAGAGGGTGTAGGAAATAGCCGGGGGCGTTGGGCCAACGCTTTACCGTGGGCGATGTTTTGTTCCGGATTGGTGCGCGTCATGAGTGGGGCGCACTATTTTGTGGCGAGCGGCAAACCTGTGGGAGCGGGCTTGCTCGCGAAGGCGGCGTGTCAGTCGACGTCCATGTAGCTGAACCACCGCCTTCGCGAGCAAGCCCGCTCCCACAATGAGGATTATTCGGTGCTGCCCAAGCCTTGCCAGTGCTTGAGGCCGATGAAGATGAACCGCAATTGCTGGGTGATCTTGGCCTGGGGCGTGAGGTGTTCGGGTGGTGCTTCGACGGGTGGGTCGATGATGTCGGGCAGGGTGGCGAACACGCTCTTGACGATGAGGTCGGCCATCACGCTCAACGCGGCGTTGTTCAGGTGTTGCAGCTTGGGCATGAGCACCAGGTCGGCGGCAAGGTCGGAACTGATGTCCTCGCGCAGCCGTGCGATGGCCTGGCGCACGGGCAGGGAACCGCCATATTGCTCGCGGGCGAGGAACAGGAACTGCGAGCGGTTGGCCTGTACCACGTCGAGGAAGATCCGCACCGACGCGTCGATGATGCCGCCCATGACGAACTCGTTGTGGCGCACCAGGCGAATGGTTTCGCGGAAGGTCTGGCCGACTTCGCAGACCAGTGCCAGGCCCAGTTGGTCCATGTCGTCGAAGTGCCGGTAGAAGCCGGTGGGCACGATGCCTGCCGTCCTGGCGACTTCCCGCAGGCTCAGGCTGCCAAATCCCCGGCCGCACTCCATCAGGTGACGGGCAGCGTCCATCAGGGCAATTCGGGTCTGTTGTTTCTGTTCGGCGCGGGGCAGCATCGCAGGACTGACTTCCGAGTCATGGGAGCGACGCACTCTAGCAAATCGGCTTTGCCGACGTCGAACGATAGAAGGGGTTAACGCGGGGAAACGAGGGCTTTGAAAATCAAAAGCCCGATTGCAGGAATCGGGCTTTTTTCAAGGCCGCCATGGGCTTAGCTCACGGAGCCGTTGCGTTCGATCACACGGTCACCGCCATCGGAAGCGAGGGCTTCACCCAGTGGGGTGCGGTCGGAACCGTCGGCTGCGAGGCTTTCACCCAGTGGAGTGCGGTCGGAACCGTCGGCTGCGAGGCTTTCACCCAGTGGAGTGCGGTCGGAACCGTCGGCTGCCAGGCTTTCACCCAGTGGAGTGCGGTCGGAACCATCGGCTGCGAGGCTTTCACCCAGTGGGGTGCGGTCGGAACCGTCGGCTGCGAGGCTTTCACCCAGTGGGGTGCGATCGGAACCATCGGCTGCCAGGGACTGACCTTGTGGAGTGCGGTCGCCACCGTCCTGGACCAGGCCTTTTTCTTCCAGGCGATCCCGGCCACCTTCAGCGACTGTCTGGCTATAGACCGAGTGGCTGTCCTTGACTTGCGGAGTGGCCTGTTCGGAGGCTGGCAGTGCAAAAGCAGTCGAGGCCAGCAGTGAAAGGGACAAGCTCATCAGTAATTGGCGTTTCATGATCATTGCTCCTTGGGAGGGCGATAAAGTGGGTACGAGGGCAATGCTACTCTCGATAAGTCGATATAAAAGTTCATAAACGCAATGGTAATAATCAACGGAATTGATTGTTCTGGGCGAGGGCTCTAGGACGGGCGTTTCCAGGGTGCGGTTTTGCACCGCAGTGGGTATTTTGTACCCATCGCTGCGTCACGAATGGGCGGGTGCGGTAACAGTTTGCTGACGGATCGGTCAGCAATTCGAGGTTTTTTTAGGCCGACCGAGGCAGCGGTGTTAAACCTGTTGGCTGTTTTGCCAGTCTGACCTTTTATAACGAACAGGCTAAGGTTGGTCTTTTTTTCAGGCGCCGCCGTTCGGACGCCGACTTGTATCAGGAGCCCCGTGCATGACGCGCACCTCGAAAATCCTTGCCTGGAGTGTTGCCAGCCTTGTCGTCCTGCTGGCTGTGTTGGTGCTGGTGATCGTGTTCTTCGATTGGAACCGGATCAAACCCACGCTCAACGCCAAGGTGTCCGAGGAACTGCATCGCCCGTTCGCCGTCAACGGCAACCTGGCGGTGGTCTGGCAGCGTGAGCCGGAGGAAGGAGGCTGGCGCGCCTGGCTGCCGTGGCCCCATGTGGTGGCCGAGGATTTGAGCCTGGGTAACCCGGACTGGTCGAAAACCCCGCAGATGGCCACGCTCAAGCGCGTGGAATTGCGTATTTCACCCTTGGCGCTGCTGGGCCGGCGGGTGGTGATTCCCCGTATCGACCTGACGGAGCCCAATGCCAGCCTGCAGCGCCTGGCCGATGGGCGCGCCAACTGGACGTTCCAATTCGACCCGAAGGACCCGGACGCCGAGCCGTCCAGCTGGGCGGTGGACATCGGCGCCATCGGCTTCGACAAGGGCCACGTCACCCTCGACGACCAGACGCTCAAGACCCGCCTCGACGTGTTGATCGATCCGTTGGGCAAGCCCATCCCGTTCAGCGAGATCGTCGGCGACAAGGCCGCCAGGAAAGCCCAGGACCAGGGGGCAGTGCCGCAGGACTACGCGTTTGCCTTCAAGGTCGACGGGCACTATCACGGGCAGGCGCTCAGTGGTTCCGGCAAGGTCGGCGGCCTGCTGGCGTTGCAGGATGCCGCGCGACCTTTCCCGTTGCAGGCCCAGGCCAGGATCGCCGATACCCGCGTCGAGCTGGCCGGCACGCTGACTGACCCGATGAACCTGGGGGCACTCGATCTGCGATTGAAACTGGCCGGTAAAAGCCTTGCCCATCTCTATCCACTGACCGGCGTGACCCTGCCGGATTCACCGCCCTACGCCACCGACGGTCGCCTGATTGCCAAGCTCCACGAGCCGGGCGGGGCGCTGTTTCGCTACGAAGACTTCAACGGCAAGATCGGCGACAGCGACATCCACGGCAACCTCGCCTACGTCGCCGGCCAGCCACGGCCCAAGCTCAGCGGCGCGCTGGTGTCCAACCAACTGCTGTTCAGTGACCTGGCGCCGCTGATCGGTGCCGACTCCAACGCCGAGCAAAAGGCCCGGGGAGGCGCCAGCAAACAGCCGGCCGACAAGGTCTTGCCGGTGGAAGAATTCCGCACCGAGCGCTGGAGCGCGATGGACGCCGACGTGGAGTTCACCGGTAAACGCATTGTCCACAGCGCGCAGTTGCCGTTCACCGACCTCTACACCCACCTGGTGCTCAACGACGGGCAACTGAGCCTGGAACCGCTGCGCTTCGGCGTGGCCGGCGGCCGGCTCGATGCCCAGATCCGTCTCAATGGCCACACCCGTCCCCTTGAGGGCCAGGCGAAGTTGACCGCACGAGGCTTCAAGCTCAAGCAGTTGTTCCCCGGTTTCGAACCGATGAAAACCAGCTTCGGCGAGCTGAACGGCGACGCGGATATCAGCGGTCGCGGCAATTCGGTGGCGGCGTTGCTGGGCACCGCCAACGGCACGCTGAAAATGCTCATCAACGATGGCGCCATCAGTCGCGAGTTGATGGAGCTGGCGGGATTGAACGTCGGTAACTACGTGGTGGGGAAAATCTTTGGCGACAAGGAAGTGAAGATCAACTGCGCGGCGGCGGATTTCGACATCAAGACCGGCCTGGCGACCACCCGCCTGTTCGTGTTCGACACCGAGAACGCGATCATCTACATCGACGGCACGGCGAACATGGCCACCGAGCAACTGGACCTGACCATTTCGCCGGAGTCCAAGGGCTGGCGGCTGATTTCCCTGCGCTCGCCGTTGTATGTGCGCGGCCCTTTCGCCAAGCCTTCGGCCGGCGTCAAGGCGGTGCCACTGATGTTGCGTGGTGCCGGGATGGTGGCGTTGGGCGTGATCGCGGCTCCGGCCGCCGGCCTGCTGGCGCTGGTGGCTCCCAGCGGTGGTGAACCGAACCAGTGTGCGCCGTTGCTGGAGCAGATGAAGGCGGGCAAGGCGCCGGTGACGGTGAAGCCAACGCGCTAACCCGTGGCTTTGTGGTGGGGCCTAGGGCGTCTTCGCGGGCTTGCCCGCGAAGGGGCCGGTAAGGCTTACAGATCGGCCAGGATATCGGCCATGTCGTCGGCGTGCTCCTCTTCCTGGGCCAGGATGTCTTCGAAGATGCGCCGGGTGGTGGGGTCTTTTTCACCGATGTACTGGATGATCTCGCGATAGCTGTCGATGGCGATGCGCTCGGCCACCAGGTCCTCGTACACCATCTCCTTGAGGGTGTTGCCCGCCACATATTGGGCGTGGGAATTGCGGCTCAACAGGTCGGGGTTGAACTCCGGCTCGCCGCCCAATTGCACGATGCGTTCGGCCAGCTTGTCGGCGTGTTCGGCTTCCTGATTGGCGTGCTCGAGGAATTCGCTGGCCGCCAGGCTCGCCTTGAGGCCGGTGGCCATGTAGTAGTGGCGCTTGTAACGCAGCACGCACACCAGTTCCGTGGCCAGCGCCTCGTTGAGCAGGCGGATGACTTGCTGGCGATCGGCGCTGTAGCCCTCGGTCACGGCGCCGTTCTCTACGTTCTGCCGTGCACGTTCGCGCAGGGTGGTTACATCGGATAAGTGCATGTCGCTCATCTCGTTCTCCTGGAGGCTGATCCGGTTGGGAGCGTCACGCTCTCGGGGCGTGATCGCTTACAGGCTTGGGAGTGATGAGCGGGGCAAAAAGTTTTATGAAATGTGCCAACGCCTACAATCACGGTGATGCGTCATGAAGCACGCATAGACTGACCTTCCCCTCCATCGCTGAGCACAAGGATGTCCGCCCATGTCGCAACGCTGCGCCACTCGTTACCCGTTGGTACTGGTCCCAGGCATGCTCGGGTTCATTCGGCTGGTGCTGTACCCGTACTGGTACGGGATTGTCTCGGCGTTGCGCCGCGAAGGGGCCGTGGTCGTCGCGGTGAAGGTGTCGCCGCTGCATTCGTCCGAGGTGCGTGGTGAGCAACTGTTGGCGCGAATCGATGAAATCCTGCGCCAGACCGGTGCGCAGAAGGTCAATCTGATTGGCCACAGCCAGGGCAGCCTCACGGCCCGCTACGCCGCCGCCAAGCGCCCGGACCTGGTGGCCTCGGTCACGTCGGTGGCCGGCGCCAACCATGGCTCGGAACTGGCCGATTACCTGCAACGGCATTACCCCGCCGACAGCGCCAGGGGCCGTGTGCTCAGTGCGCTGCTGCGGCTGGTCAACGCCCTGATGAGCCTGCTGGAAACTGCCTACCACGGACCCAGGCTGCCGGTGGACATTGACGCGTCCCATGCCTCCCTCACGACGGCGGGCGTGGCCCTGTTCAACCAGCGTTATCCACAAGGGCTGCCGCCAACCTGGGGCGGACACGGCCCTGAAGAGGTCAACGGGGTGCGCTATTACTCCTGGTCGGGCACCTTGCAACCGGGCAAGACCGACAAGGGGCGCAACCTGTTCGATGGTACCCACCGCAGTTGTCGCCTGTTCGCCCGCACCTTCGTGCGCGAGGCCGGTCAATGCGACGGCATGGTCGGGCGCCACAGTTCGCACCTGGGCACGGTGATCCGCGATGACTACCCGCTGGACCATTTCGACATCGTCAACCAGTCGCTGGGGCTGGTCGGCAAGGGCGCCGAGCCGATCCGCCTGTTCGTCGAGCATGCCGAGCGCTTGAAAGCGGCCGGTGTCTAGTGGCCCGGGTTGTCTACACTGGATGCATCGCCGTCACGCTTGTGCGGCATTCAGGAGAAGACGTCATGAAAATGCTGCGTGTTCCTTTGTTGATGATCGGTTTGCTGCTGTGCTCCCAGGGCTTCGCCGCGACGGCGCAGCAGAACAAGATGACCACCTGCAACGCCGACGCCAGCGCCAAGGCGCTCAAGGGTGACGAGCGCAAGGCGTTCATGAGCACCTGCCTGAAGGCCGACTCGAGCACCCCGCAGGAGCGCATGAAAACCTGCAACGCCACGGCCACCACCCAGGCCCTGAAGGGCGATGCCCGCAAGGCATTCATGAGTGACTGCCTGAAGAAAAAATAGGCGGGGGCCTCTTCGCGAGCAGGTTCGCTCCCCGGCAGGTTTGCGTTGTGTGGCCCATTGTGGGGAGCGAGCCTGCTCGCGATGGGTCATCGAAGACGCAGCAAAAAATCCCCTGAACCTCGACCCGAATCGGCCGATACAATGCCTAGTGCTGTCGGCGGAAGGCTGGCAGACTGCCAATCCTTTCACGCCGTTTGCTTTGAGGCTGTATGCCAACGTTTTCTCAGCGTCATGTGTTGTTGGTGATCAGTTGGGTGATCATCTTCGGTGGGTTGTTGCTGGTGCTGCCGCTGCGCCTGTTGCCGAGCCTGCTGGCCGGGTTGCTGGTGTTCGAGCTCGTCAACATGCTCACCCCGCAGTTGCAACGGCTGATCGAGGGTCGGCGTGCCCGCTGGCTGGCGGTGGCGTTGCTGGGCACGCTGGTGGTCAGCGTGCTGACGTTGATTTTCGCCGGGGCCATCAGTTTCCTGCTCCATGAAGCGGAAAATCCGGGCGCCTCCCTGGACAAGTTCATGGCGGTGGTCGACCGCGCCCGCGGGCAGTTGCCGCCGTTCATCGACGCCTACCTGCCGGCCAGCGCCGCCGAGTTCCGAGTGGCGATCGGCGCGTGGATGAGCAAGCACCTGAGCGAGCTGCAGCTGGTGGGCAAGGACGCGGCCCACATGTTCGTGACGTTGCTGATCGGCATGGTGCTGGGGGCCATCGTCGCCTTGCAGCGCATCCCCGACCTGACCAAGCGCAAACCCCTGGCGGCGGCGTTGTTCGATCGCCTGAACCTGCTGGTCAAGGCGTTTCGCAACATCGTTTTCGCCCAGATCAAGATTTCCCTGCTCAACACCTTCTTCACCGGGATCTTCCTGGCGGTGGTGCTGCCGCTGTTCGGCATCAAGCTGCCGCTGACCAAGACCCTGATCGTGATGACCTTCCTGCTGGGGCTGCTGCCGGTCATCGGCAACCTGATGTCCAACACCCTGATCACCATCGTCGGCCTGTCGCTGTCGATCTGGGTCGCCGTGGCGGCGCTGGGTTACCTGATCGTGATCCACAAACTCGAATACTTTCTCAACGCCCGGATCGTGGGCGGGCAGATCAGCGCCAAGTCCTGGGAATTGCTCATGGCAATGCTGGTGTTCGAAGCCGCGTTCGGCCTGCCGGGGGTGGTGGCGGGGCCGATCTACTATGCGTACCTCAAGAGCGAGTTGAAGCAGATCGGGATGGTCTAGGACAGGAGTTACGAGCTGCAAGCTGCAAGCTGCAAGTAAAAGCCAGTCGTGCCGCATTACTGCTGTTACTTGGAGCTTGAAGCTCGAAGCTTGCAACTGGCTTTAGCCGTAACGCTTCATCGCCTCGATCGCCAACCCACTGCCAATGCTGCCGAAGATGTTGCCTTCGACATGCTTGGCCTGGGGCAGCATCGCCGAGACGCTGTTGCGCAGCGCCGGAATGCCGCTGGAGCCGCCGGTAAAGAACACCGTGTCGACCTGCTCGACGCCGACGTTGGCATCGCCGAGCAGCTGCGTGACGCTGGCGCGCACCCGCTCCAACAGCCCGTCGATGGCTGATTCGAACAGTGCCCGGCTCAGGTCCACGCTCAGGCCCGGCTCGATCCGGTCCAGGGCCACATGGCGTTGATCGGTGTGGGTCAGCTGGATCTTGGTTTCCTCGACTTCCATGGCCAGCCAGTGCCCGGCGCGCTGTTCGATCAACTTGAACAGCCGGTCGATGCCGCCGGTGTCCTCGATGTCGTAGCGCATGCTGTTCAGGGCGAGGGTGGATTTCTGCGCGTACACCGCGTTGATGGTGTGCCAGGTCGCCAGGTTCATGTGGTGGCTGGTGGGCATGTAGGCACCGCTTTTCATCCGGCTGCCGTAGCCGAACAGCGGCATCAGGCCCTGCAAGCTCAACTGCTTGTCGAAGTCGGTCCCGCCGATGTGCACGCCGCCGGTGGCGAGGATGTCGGCATGACGGTTGTCGTGGTTACGCCGTTGCGGTGACAGGCGCACCAGGGAGAAGTCCGAGGTACCGCCGCCGATGTCGACGATCAGCACCAGTTCTTCTTTCGCGATGGTCGATTCATAGTCGAAGGCGGCCGCGATGGGCTCGTACTGGAACGACACCTCCTTGAAACCAATCGCCCGGGCGACGTCCGCCAGGGTGTTCTCGGCTTCCTGGTCGGCCAGTTCATCGTCATCGACGAAAAACACCGGACGGCCCAGCACCACTTCTTCGAATTCCCGACCCGCGGCGGCTTCGGCGCGTTGCTTCAGTTGGCCGATGAACAGCCCCAGCAGGTCCTTGAATGGCATGGCCGTGCCCAGCACGCTGGTGTCGTGCTTGATCAGCTTGGAACCCAGCAGGCTCTTGAGCGAGCGCATCAGCCGGCCTTCGTAGCCTTCCAGGTACTCGTGCAGGGCCAGGCGGCCATACACGGGCCGACGTTCCTCAAGATTGAAAAAGACCACCGACGGCAGGGTGATCTTGCCGTCCTCCAGCTCGATCAACGTTTCCATGCCGGGGCGCAGCCAGCCGACGGTGGAGTTGGACGTGCCGAAGTCGATACCGCAGGCACGGGCCGGGGATGCGTTTTTCATGTCTTTGCGGTTCCAGCTAAAAAAACGGCCGCGCAGTGTATGCCAGTGCGGCCCGGATTCGAAGGCCGGTTATCCGCTAATTTGCAAACGCTGGCCTTGAAAGACCGCGCAATCCCCCCAAACTTGCTGGCATGGGCCTGGCAGCCACAGGGCGAGTACAAGAACCGCCACCGGCTGCCGATAAACTTCTGATGCGCCGCCCGGTCCCAATCTTGAGATCGGTCAATCCGCTGCCCGGTCATTCGGGCAGGCTGTGCGTGGCGGTGCGACATCGATAACGGATGGTGATGCTTAGATGGACTTCAAAGACTATTACAAGATCCTGGGTGTGGAGCCGACTGCGGACGATGCCACGATCAAGGCCGCCTACCGCAAGCTGGCGCGCAAGTACCACCCGGATGTGAGCAAGGAAAAGGACGCCGAGACCAAGTTCAAGGACGTTTCCGAAGCCTATGAAGCGCTGAAAAGCGCCGACAAGCGCGCGGAATACGACGACCTGCGCCGCTATGGCCAGCACGGCCAGCCGTTCCAGGGCCCGCCAGGCTGGCAGAGCCGTGGCGGCTTCGGTGGCCAGGACACCGGCGATTTCTCGGACTTCTTCAGTTCGATCTTCGGTAATCGCGGATCAGGTTTCGGTGGCGGACAATCAGGTCGCAGCGCCGGCCGTCGGGGACAAGACGTGGAATTGGAATTACCGATCTTCCTGGAAGAAACCCTCTCGACCGAGTCGAAGAAAGTCAGCTACCAGGTGCCGCAATACAACGCGGCGGGCCAGCACGTGAGCAACACCAGCAAGAGCCTGAACGTGAAGATTCCGCTGGGGGTGACCGACGGCGAGCGCATCCGCCTCAAGGGCCAGGGCGCGCCGGGCATCGGCGGCGGTGCCAATGGCGATTTGTACCTGACCATCCGCTTCGCCCCGCACCCCAAGTTCGACGTCGAGGGCCAGGACTTGATCATCACCTTGCCCCTGGCCCCGTGGGAACTGGCGCTGGGCACCGAAGTGGCGGTCCCGACCCTCACCGGCAAGATCAACCTCAAGGTCCCGGCCGGCAGCCAGAACGGCCAGCGCATGCGCGCCAAGGGCCACGGCCTGCGCAACAAGGCCGGCGAGCGCGGCTACCTGTTCGTGCAGCTCAAGGCGGTGATGCCCAAGGCCAGCGACGAGGCGGTCAAGGCCTTGTGGGCGGAGCTGGCGAAAAAGGCCGCGTTCGATCCGCGAGAGAATTTCTGACCGGCTCAATATAAAACCTGTGCCGAGGGAGCAAACGCCCTCGCCACAGTCAGATTTGTCATAAGCCTGGCTAGACTCGACAGTTGAAGCATTGGGAGAAGCAGACCATGAACAACCCGATCATTGAACTGAACCTGAAGGAATTCTGCGAGGCCGCGGCGTTGGCGGATGTCCATGTGATCGAAATCGTCGCCCATGGCATCCTCGAACCTCACGGCGCGGCACCGACCGACTGGCGTTTCACCGACTACGAACTGGTCCTGGCGCGGCGCGCGGCCAAGCTGCGGCGCGAGTTGGAACTGGAATGGGAAGGCGTCGCCCTGGCGCTGGACCTGCTGGAAGAAGTGCAACTGCTGCGCAACGAAAACCGCATGCTCAAACAGCGGTTGGGGCGGTTGGTGGAGTGATGCACACATTCCTGAGCCAGGTATAAACCTTGTGGCGAGGGAGCTTGCTCCCGCTTGGGGCGCGAAGCGGCCCTGAAAAAACGGGCCTGCTGCGCAGTCCAGCGGGAGCAAGCTCCCTCGCCACGGGTGTTCGGCCAAATACCCTGTCTGTTTCAGGTCAAAACAGAAAATACCGCTGCGCCATCGGCAGGACGTCCGCCGGCTCGCACCACAGCAGCACGCCGTCGGCCTTGACCTGGTAGGTCTGCGGGTCGACGTCGATGTTCGGCAGGTAGTCGTTGTGGATCAGGTCAGTCTTCTGCACGTCGCGGCAGCCTTTGACCACGGCGATTTTCTTCTTCAGCCCGAGCTGTTCCGGCAACCCGGCCTCGACGGCGGCCTGGCTGAGGAAGGTCAGGCTGGTGGCATGACGCGAGCCGCCAAAGCTTGCGAACATCGGCCGGTAGTGCACCGGTTGCGGCGTCGGGATCGAGGCGTTGGCGTCGCCCATCAGGCTGGCGGCGATCGCCCCGCCCTTGAGGATCAGCGTCGGCTTGACCCCGAAGAACGCCGGGCGCCACAGCACCAGGTCGGCCCACTTGCCCACTTCGATGGAGCCCACTTCGTGGCTGATGCCATGGGTGATCGCCGGGTTGATGGTGTACTTGGCGATGTAGCGCTTGATACGGAAGTTGTCGTTGCCTTCACCGTCGCCGGGCAGGGCCCCGCGTTGGCGCTTCATCTTGTCGGCGGTCTGCCAGGTGCGGGTGATGACCTCGCCGACGCGGCCCATGGCCTGGCTGTCGGAGCTGATCATCGAGAACGCGCCGAGGTCGTGGAGGATGTCTTCGGCGGCGATGGTCTCGCGGCGAATGCGGCTCTCGGCGAACGCCACGTCTTCGGCGATGCTCGGGTCCAGGTGATGGCAGACCATCAGCATGTCCAGGTGTTCGTCGATGGTGTTGCGGGTGAACGGCCGGGTCGGGTTGGTGGAACTGGGCAGCACGTTGGCAAAGCCGCAGGCCTTGATGATGTCTGGCGCGTGACCGCCGCCAGCGCCTTCGGTGTGGTAGGTGTGGATGGTCCTGCCTTTGAAAGCACCGAGGGTGGTTTCGACGAAGCCCGATTCGTTCAGGGTGTCGGTGTGGATCGCCACTTGTACGTCGTACTGGTCGGCCACGCTCAGGCAGTTGTCGATGGACGCCGGCGTGGTGCCCCAGTCTTCGTGCAGCTTCAGGCCGATGGCGCCGGCCTTGACCTGCTCGATCAACGGCTCCGGCAGGCTGGCGTTGCCCTTGCCGGTCAAACCGATGTTCATGGGGAAGGCATCCGCAGCCTGGAGCATGCGCGCCAAATGCCACGGCCCGGACGTGCAGGTGGTGGCGTTGGTCCCGGTGGCCGGGCCCGTGCCGCCACCGATCATGGTGGTGACGCCGCTCATCAGGGCCTCTTCGATCTGCTGTGGGCAGATGAAATGGATGTGGGTGTCGATGCCGCCGGCCGTGAGGATCATGCCTTCGCCGGCGATCACTTCGGTGCTGGCGCCGATGGCGATGGTCACGTCGGGCTGGATGTCCGGGTTGCCGGCCTTGCCGATGGCCGCGATGCGCCCGTCCTTGAGGCCGACATCGGCCTTGACGATGCCCCAGTGGTCGATGATCAGGGCGTTGGTGATCAGCGTGTCCACGACATCGGCGGCCAACAACTGGCCCTGGCCCATGCCATCACGAATCACCTTGCCGCCGCCGAATTTCACTTCTTCGCCGTAGGTGGTGAAGTCCTTCTCCACTTCGATCCACAGCTCGGTGTCGGCCAGGCGGACCTTGTCCCCGACGGTGGGGCCGAACATGTCAGCATATGCCTGACGACTTATTTTCATCTCATGGTTCCTCGGAACTGAGCCGCAAGCTTCAAGCTGCAAGCCTCAAGTAAAAACAAAGCGAAGGGGAGCGCCGCAAACCGCTGTTTCTTGCAGCTTGCAGCTAGAGACTTGCAGCTGAAGTCTACAAGTCGCCCATGATTCGTCCCGCGAACCCGTAAACTCGCCGCAACCCAGCCAGATCGACAAGCTCGACTTCCCGACTCTGCCCCGGCTCGAAGCGCACGGCGGTGCCGGCCGGGATGTTCAGGCGCATGCCGCGGCTGGCGGCGCGGTCGAAGGTCAGGGCGTCGTTGGTTTCGAAAAAATGGTAGTGCGAGCCGACCTGGATCGGCCGGTCACCGCTGTTGGCGACGGTCAGCGTCAGCGTGCGGCGGCCGACGTTGAGTTCGATGTCGCCGGGCTGGACCTGGTATTGGCCTGGAATCATTGCGGTTGTCCCAACGTCTTGAAGTAAATGGCGGTCGGCGAATAGGTGCCGTCCGGGGTCTGGCAGTAATCGGGCAGCTCGCCGACGCGGGTGTAGCCCATGGCACGGTAGAAGGCTTCAGCCTCTGAGCCCGCCGCGGTGTCGAGGTACAGCAAGCCGCGCTTGCACTGGCGCGCGCCGAGCTCCAGGGCATTCATCAACTGCTGGCCGAGGCCGCGGCGACGGGCCTCGCCGCGCACGAGCAGCTTCTGCACCTCGGCGCGGTTCAGCCCGTTGGGTTTCTGGCACAGGGCCAGTTGGACACTGGCCTGCACCTGCTCGTCCTTGACCACCACCCACAGCAGCAGGCTGCCCTGGTTGAGGCTGGCCTGGACCTCATCGAAATAGGCACGGGCCTGGGCGGCATCCAGGTCGGCCATGAACCCCACGCTGGCGCCATGGCCGACGGCGTCGAGCAACAGATCGATCAGGCCCTGGCGATAATGCGCAAAGCTTTCAGCGTGGACTCGACGCAACTGGGCGGCGTTCATCGGGGTTCACTCCTTGTTGGCAGCCGGCGCGGGCGCTCCGGGATTGAGGTTCAACTGCATGAAGGTCAGGTCCAGCCAGTGGCCGAACTTGGTGCCAACCTGGGGCATTTGCCCGGTGATGACGAAACCGGCCCGCTCATGCAGGCGGATCGAGGCGCCATTACCGCTTTCGATGGCGGCGACCATGATGTGCTTGCCGCAGGCCTTCGCGCGCTCGATCAGTGCGCTCATCAGCAGCGGGCCCAGGCCTCGGCCGCGCTGGTCGCTGCGCACGTACACCGAGTGCTCCACGGTGTGGCGGAAACCGTCGAACGGCCGCCAGTCGCCGAATGAAGCGTAGCCGAGCACATTGGCCTCGCCGTCGACGGCGACCAGCACCGGATAGCCTTGGGCGTGCCGGGCGGCGAACCAGGCCTGGCGATTGTCCAGGTCGACGGGCGCATCGTTCCAGATCGCGGTGGTGTTGAGCACGGCGTCGTTGTAGATATCGCGGATCGCCGGCAGGTCGGTGGGTTGGGCATCACGAACGTGGCTAGTCATGGCGGGCCTCAGGCGATGGGCTGGTGGACGGTGACCAACTTGGTGCCGTCGGGAAACGTCGCTTCGACCTGGATCTCCGGGATCATCTCTGCAATGCCGTCCATCACCTGCTCGCGGCTCAGCAACGTCGTGCCGTAATGCATCAGTTCGGCCACGGTCTGGCCGTCACGGGCGCCTTCGAGCAGGGCGGCGGAAATGTAGGCCATGGCCTCCGGGTAGTTGAGCTTCAAGCCACGGGCCAGCCGTCGTTCGGCGACGAGGCCGGCGGTGAAGATCAGCAACTTGTCTTTTTCGCGTGGGGTCAGGTCCATGTGCAATCCATAAGGGCAGATAAATAATTTGGGGCGGGATACTCATCCCTTGTGGGAGCGGGCTTGCTCGCGAAGGCGGACTCACATTCAACATTTGAGTTGGCTGACACGCCGTCTTCGCGAGCAAGCCCGCTCCCACAGGATCTCATGTGCTCCAGATCCGAGGGGGTACGGCTTCTCGTCCCAGCAATGCAGGCCTGAGCAACCGCCACAGCTCAATCAACCAGCCCCGCGCCAGCAACGCCTCGCTCGCCAGGCACCGCGCCACGACCAGCCCAGGCAATTGCGTCAGGTCGCCACGCACGGCGTGGCCCAGGGAGCGGCACTGTTCCAGCAAGTCGCCATCGATCTCACCGGTCACCAACAACGTGGCAAACACTGGATCGCCGCCGAGCCCGATGGGCGAGTCGAGCAAACCATCGCCGCCGACGATGCGCTGGCGCTCGTGCCAGAGCAAGCGGCCGTCGCGACGGATGTCCAGGTGCGATTGAAAATGCCCGAGGTCAAAACGCTCTCCGCTGGCCGGCCGGCCGAGGGCAACCATGTCCCAGTAGAACAAGCGCCCGTCGCCCTGCAGGTCGACGGTGGTGCTGAGCTCGGCCTGGGCCGCGCTGAATACGATGGTTTCCTGGGGCAGCCATTCCAGCGTCGCCCAGGCATCGACACTCAGCGCCAGGTGCTGGTACGCCGGGCTCGCGGCGCGGTACCACTTGGCCGCGCCGGGGCTGGTCAGTTGCGCCCAGGCGCCGGGGCCGACGTGGGCCCGGATGTCCAGGCGGTCGCCGCCGGCTATGCCGCCGGGCGGGTGGACGATGATGTGCTGGCACACCTCGGGGCCTTCGGCGTACAGGTGCTTCTGCACCCGCAACGGGCCGTGATGGCGGCGTTGCACCGGGCGTGTGCTGTCGCCGAAGCGGGCATAGCCCAGGTCCAGCTCGGCGTGCCAATGGGGGGTGAACAGGGCGGGCGCGGATACGGGTAGGTTCATGATTTCTGATTATCGTCAGGACGCTACAGACTAGATCGTAACCAGTCCGCGCACACCCTCGGCTTCCATGTTTTCTCCGCGGCCCTGCTGCACGATCTCGCCCCGGGACATCACCAGGTATTGATCGGCCAGCTCGGCGGCGAAGTCGTAGAACTGTTCCACCAACAAGATCGCCATGTCGCCCCGGGCGGCCAGTTTCTTGATGACCGCGCCGATCTCCTTGATCACCGAGGGCTGGATGCCTTCGGTGGGCTCGTCGAGGATCAACAGGCGCGGCCGGCTGGCCAAGGCCCGGCCGATGGCGAGCTGCTGTTGCTGGCCGCCCGACAGGTCGCCGCCACGGCGGTGTTTCATTTGCAGCAGCACCGGGAACAGCTCATAGATGAACGCCGGCACTTCCCGGGCCTCGGCGCCGGGAAAGCGCGACAGGCCCATGAGCAGGTTTTCTTCCACGGTCAGCCGGCCGAAAATCTCCCGGCCCTGGGGCACATAGGCGATGCCGGCATGGACCCGCTGGTGCGGCTTGAACGCGGTGATGGTTTTGCCTTCCCAATTCACCGCGCCTTCCTTGGCCGGGAGCAGGCCCATCAGGCATTTGAGCAGGGTGGTCTTGCCCACGCCATTGCGTCCCAGCAGGCACGTCACCTCGCCGACCTTCACGTCGAACGACAGGCCCCGCAGGATGTGGCTACCGCCGTAGTACTGGTGAAGGTGTTGGACCTGTAACATTTGAACTCCGTTCGTAGGGCTTCAAGCGGCAAGCTTCAAGCTTCAAGTAAGAGCGGGACGGTGTAGGACTTGCTTTCACTTGCCGCTTGAAGCTTGCGGCTCGAAGCTGGCCGATTCATCTTCCCAAATAAACTTCAACGACCCGTTCATCGGCTTGCACCTGCGCCAGCGACCCTTCGGCCAGCACGCTGCCCTGGTGCAATACCGTCACGTGGTCGGCGATGCTGCCGACGAAGCCCATGTCGTGTTCCACCACCATCAACGAGTGCTTGCCCGCCAAGGACTTGAACAGCTCGGCGGTGAAGTCGGTCTCGGCGTCGGTCATGCCCGCCACGGGTTCGTCCAGCAACAACAGTTGCGGGTCCTGGACCAGCAACATGCCGATCTCCAGGAACTGCTTCTGCCCGTGGGACAGCAACCCGGCCGCGCGATGCAGCGACGGGGCGAGGCGAACGGTGTCGAGCACTTCGCGGATACGGTCGTGCTGCTCGCCGTTGAGTGTCGCCCGCAGGCTGGCCCACACCGACTTGTCGGCCTTGAGGGCCAGCTCCAGGTTTTCGAACACGCTCAAGGCTTCGAACACCGTCGGCTTCTGGAACTTGCGGCCGATGCCGGCCTGGGCGATCTGCACTTCGCTCATGTGGGTCAGGTCGAGGGTTTCGCCGAACCAGGCCTTGCCGTGGCTGGGCCGGGTCTTGCCGGTGATCACGTCCATCAGCGTGGTCTTGCCCGCGCCGTTGGGACCGATGATGCAGCGCAACTCGCCGACGCCGATGTACAGGTTCAGGTCGTTCAAGGCCTTGAAGCCGTCGAAGCTGACGCTGATGTCTTCCAGGGTCAGGATCGTCCCGTGGCGGGTGTTCAGGCCCTTGCCGGCGGCCTGGCCGAGGCCGATGGCGTCGCGGCTGCTGCCCGAGTCCCGGTTGGCCTCGAGCGAGGGGTCGAGGACGGGTTCGAGCATGAACTCGGCCGTGGGTGTGATTCTCATGATTCGCCCCTTTTCTTCAGCAACCCGATCACGCCCTTGGGCAGATACAGGGTCACGAGGATGAACAACGCGCCGAGGAAGAACAGCCAGTATTCGGGGAACGCCACCGTGAACCAGCTCTTCATGCCATTGACCACGCCGGCGCCCAGCAACGGGCCGATCAGCGTGCCGCGTCCGCCGAGGGCGACCCACACGGCGGCTTCGATGGAGTTGGTCGGGGACATCTCGCTGGGGTTGATGATGCCCACCTGGGGCACGTACAGCGCACCGGCCAGGCCGCACAGCACCGCGCTCAGCACCCAGACGAACAGCTTGAAGCCGCGGGGATCGTAGCCGCAGAACATCAGGCGGTTCTCGGCATCCCGCAGGGCCGTCAGCACCCGGCCGAACTTGCTGCGGGCCAGGCGCCAGCCGATGAACAGGCTGGCCACCAGCAACAGCACGGTGGCCAGGAACAGCACTGCCCGGGTTCCCGGTTCGGTGATGCCAAAGCCCAGGATCGTGCGAAAGTTGGTGAAGCCGTTGTTGCCGCCAAAACCGGTTTCGTTGCGGAAAAACAGCAGCATTCCGGCGAACGTCAGCGCCTGGGTCATGATCGAGAAGTGAACGCCCTTGATCCTTGAACGAAAGGCGAAGAAGCCGAACACCAGCGCCAGCAGGCCCGGCGCCAGCACCACCAGGCACAGGGCCCAGAGGAAGCTGTCGGTGCCGGCCCAGTACCAGGGCAGCTCGCTCCACGACAGGAACGTCATGAAGGCCGGCAAGCCGTCGCCGGCGGCCTGGCGCATCAGGTACATGCCCATGGCATAGCCGCCCAGGGCGAAGAACAGGCCGTGGCCCAGGGACAGCAGGCCGGCGTAGCCCCAGACCAGGTCCAGCGCCAGGGCGACGATGGCGTAGCAGAGGATCTTGCCCACCAGCGTCAGGGTGTAGGCCGAGACGTGCAGCGGGTGGTCCGTCGCCAATAGCGACAACAACGGCAGGCTCAGCAGGGCTGCCAGGATCAGCACGCCGAGGGCCAGGGTGACTTTGGGGCCGGCCTTTTGCGCGGCCGTGAGCATCAGGGGCTGGTTCATCAGTCGATTACCCGTCCTTTGAGCGCGAAGAGGCCTTGCGGACGCTTCTGGATGAACAGAATGATCAACGCCAGGATGAGGATCTTGCCGAGCACGGCGCCGATCTGCGGTTCGAGAATCTTGTTGGCGATGCCCAGGCCGAACGCGGCGAATACGCTACCGGCCAACTGGCCGACACCGCCGAGCACCACCACCAGGAACGAGTCGATGATGTAGCCCTGGCCCAGGTCCGGGCCGACGTTGCCGATCTGGCTCAGGGCCACGCCACCGAGTCCGGCGATGCCCGAGCCGAGGCCAAAGGCGAGCATGTCCACGCGGCCGGTGGGCACGCCGCAGCAAGCGGCCATGTTGCGGTTCTGGGTCACGGCGCGCACGTTCAGGCCCAGGCGTGTCTTGTTCAACAGCAGCCAGGTCAGCGCCACCACGAACAGCGCGAAGGCGATGATCACGATGCGGTTGTACGGCAGCACCAGGTTCGGCAACACCTGGATCCCGCCCGACAGCCAGGCCGGGTTGGCCACTTCGACGTTCTGCGCGCCGAACACGAGGCGCACCAGTTGGATCAGCATCAGGCTGATGCCCCAAGTGGCGAGCAGGGTCTCCAGTGGGCGCCCATAGAGGTGGCGGATCACCGTGCGCTCCAGTGCCATGCCAATGGAGGCGGTGATGAAGAACGCCACCGGCAGGGCGATCAGCGGGTAGAACTCGATGGCATTGGGGGCGAAGCGCTGGAACAGGATCTGCACCACGTAGGTGGAATAGGCGCCGAGCATCAGCATCTCGCCATGGGCCATGTTGATCACCCCCAGCAGGCCGAAGGTGATCGCCAGGCCGAGGGCGGCGAGCAACAGGATCGAGCCCAGGGACATGCCGCTGAACGCCTGGCCCAGCAACTCGCCCACCAGCAGCTTGCGCTTGACCTGGGCCAGGCTGGTTTCGGCGGCGGTGCGCACGTTGGCATCGGTTTCGACGCCGGGCTCCAGCAGCCCTTCGAGCCGCGTGCGGGCCAGCGGGTCGCCGGTTTCACCCAGCAACCGGACGGCGGCCAGGCGCACGTTCGGGTTGGTGTCCACCAGTTGCAGGTTCGCCAGGGCCAGGCTCAGGGCGGCGTGCACCGCTTCGTCCTGCTCGCCGGCCAGTTGCCGGTCGAGAAACGCCAGTTGGGCCGGGCGCGCGCTTTTTTGCAGTTGTTGGGCGGCGCCCAGGCGCAGGCGTGCATCGATGGCCAGCAGTTGGTGGCTGGCCAGGGCGGTTTCGATCAGCCCGCGCAAGCGGTTGTTCAGGCGCAGGGTCTTGGGCTGGCCGTCGATCGTCAACTGGCCTTGCGCCAAGGCGTTGATCAACTCGACGCGTCCGGGCGCGGGTTGTGCGGCCCAGTCTTCCAGGAGCCTGGCCTGCTGGGTCGGGTTGGCGGCGACGAAGTCTTCGGCGTCACCGGCGTGGGCGGCCACTGGCAACAGCAGCACCAGGGCGAGGATGAGGCGGTAAAGGGCGGTGGGCATATGCTAGGCCTTGCGCAGTGCTTTTTGTGGGAGCGAGCTTGCTCGCGATAGCGGTGTGTCAGTCACTGTTCTTCTGGCTGATCCATCGCTATCGCGAGCAAGCTCGCTCCCACAGGGGTTGTGTGTCGGCCCGGGGATTGGGGCCGACACCCATGGGCTCAGTTACTCTTCACCGCATAGTCGGGCTTCTTGTCGTTGCCGGGGATGAACGGGCTCCACGGTTGGGCGCGGATCGGGCCTTCGGTCTGCCAGACCACGTTGAACTGACCGTCGGCCTGGATCTCGCCGATCATCACCGGCTTGTGCAGGTGGTGGTTGGTCTTGTCCATGGTCAGGGTGTAGCCCGACGGGGCGGCGAAGGTCTGGCCGGCCAGGGCTTCACGCACTTTGTCGACATCGGTGGACTTGGCTTTTTCCACCGCTTGGGCCCACATGTGGATGCCGACGTAAGTGGCTTCCATCGGGTCGTTGGTCACCGCCTTGTCGGCGCCCGGCAGGTTCTTGGCCTTGGCGTAGGCTTTCCAGGCTTCGACGAATTTCTTGTTCGCCGGGTTATCCACGGATTCGAAGTAGTTCCACGCCGCCAGGTTGCCCACCAACGGCTTGGTGTCGATGCCGCGCAGTTCTTCCTCGCCCACCGAGAACGCCACGACCGGCACGTCGGTGGCCTTCAGGCCCTGGTTCGCCAGTTCCTTGTAGAAGGGCACGTTGGAGTCGCCATTGACCGTGGAGATGACGGCGGTCTTGCCGCCGGCCGAGAATTTCTTGATGTTGGCGACGATGGTCTGGTAGTCGCTGTGGCCGAACGGGGTGTAGACCTCTTCGATGTCCTTGTCCGCCACACCCTTGGAATGCAGGAACGCGCGCAGGATCTTGTTGGTGGTGCGCGGGTAGACGTAGTCGGTGCCCAACAGGAAGTAGCGCTTGGCGCTGCCGCCTTCTTCGCTCATCAGGTATTCCACGGCCGGAATCGCCTGCTGGTTCGGCGCGGCGCCGGTGTAGAACACGTTCGGCGACATCTCTTCGCCTTCGTACTGCACGGGGTAGAACAGCAGGCCGTTGAGCTCCTCGAACACCGGCAACACCGATTTGCGCGACACCGAGGTCCAGCAGCCGAACACCACGGCGACCTTGTCCTGGGTCAGCAACTGGCGGCCCTTTTCCGCGAACAGCGGCCAGTTCGACGCCGGGTCCACCACCACCGCCTCGAGCTTCTTGCCGTTGACTCCACCCTTGGCGTTGATCTCGTCGATGGTCATCAGGGCCATGTCCTTGAGGGACGTCTCGGAGATCGCCATGGTGCCGGACAGCGAATGCAGGATGCCGACCTTGATGGTCTCGGCGGCCTGGACGGTCCAGGCCATGCCCATCGCGGCAATGCTTGCCGAGAGTGTAAAAGCCTTGATCAAGCTACGACGCTTCATGGTGCGATCTCCGTGGACTTATGGATTTTCTTGGTTGGCAGATGCGGACGCTGAAGGTGCTTTTGCAAGGGGTGTGCCCGGTCGGGAAAAGGCTTGGGAATACGGGGCGGTGCAGAGGGAAAAATGAGCGGGCGCACCACGAATGAGCGCTGTGTGGACGCGGGTGCGATCAGATGCGCCACGTTGGGGCGAAGCATTGCAGCCTTTGTGGGAGCGAGCTTGCTCGCGATAGCGGAGTGTCAGTCACATCTCTGCTAGCTGATCCACCGCCATCGCGAGCAAGCTCGCTCCCACAGGCCACTGTGCAAGCCGGGGAAGGAGGAGGGTTCAGCGCCGGCGCATCAACCCAATGAAGAACAGCCCGCCGATGGCCGCGGTGGCAACGCCGATCGGCAGGTCCTCGGGGGCGATCAAGGTGCGGGCGGCCACGTCCACCCACACCAGGAACAGGCTGCCCAGCAGCACGCAAGCGGGCAGCAGGCGGCGATGCTCGGCGCCCACCAGGCGCCGGGCGATGTGCGGGACCATCAGCCCGACGAAGCCAATCGAACCGCTGATGGACACCAGCACCCCGGTCATCAGCGAGGCGATCAGGAAGATCCACAGTCGCACTTTCGCGGCGTTCAGGCCCAGGGTCACGGCGGTCTGTTCGCCGGCCATCAGGGCGTTCAGCGGTCGGGCCATGCCCAGCAGCAACACCAGCCCCAGCAGCACGCTGGCGGCCGGCACGGCGAGCAGTTCCCAGCGCGCCAGGCCCAGGCCGCCGAGCATCCAGAACATCACCGCGGAACTGGCGCGGTGGTCACCCAGGAACAGCAGCAGGTTGGCCGCCGCCATCATCACGAAGGACACGGCCACGCCGCACAGCAGCAAGCGATCGCTTTCCAGGCGCCCCTGTCGGCTGGCGATCGCCAGCACCAGCAGCATGCTCAGCAACGCGCCGATGAACGCGGCAAGGGGCAAGGTCAACAGGCCGATGAGTTCACCGACATGCAGCACGACGATGACCGCCCCCAGGGTCGCCCCGGACGTGACCCCCAGCAGGTGCGGGTCGGCCAGCGGGTTGCGCGTGACCGCTTGCAGCACCGCGCCGATCAACGCCAGCCCCGCGCCCACCAGGGCGCCGAGCAGCAGGCGCGGCACGCGGATCAGCCAGACGATGTGTTCCTGGCCAGCGGTCCAATGCACGCTGCCTACGCCGAAGGCCTTGTTCA
Source organism: Pseudomonas chlororaphis (assembly GCA_001023535.1). NCBI lineage: Bacteria > Pseudomonadati > Pseudomonadota > Gammaproteobacteria > Pseudomonadales > Pseudomonadaceae > Pseudomonas > Pseudomonas chlororaphis. The sequence goes on along the minus strand of CP011020.1, from coordinate 1,167,759 downwards.
GCAGGATGTCCCAGACCACCGCCACGGGCACCCGCGCCGGGCCGAAGCCCAGGGACACCACGCACGACACCAGCAGCAGCGCCCCGAGGGCGATCAGTAGTGCGCCATAGCGACGGCTGTTCATTGGGCGTGAAAGCCCTGCGCCAGGGTTCGTACCGCCAGTACGTTATCGATGCCCGGCGTGGCCTGGACGTAGGGGATCACGATGAAGCGCCGCTGCTTGATGGCGTCCACCGATTGCAGGGCCGGGTGGTTCAGCAGGAACTGTTCCTTCTGCTGCGCGCTGACTTCGCCGTAGTCGACGATCACGATGACCTCGGGGTTGCGCTCGACCACGTTCTCCCAGTTCACCCGGGTCCAACTGGTCTCCAGGTCGTCGAGGATGTTGCGCCCGCCGGCCGCTTCGATCAGCGCCTGGGGCATGCCCAGGCGCCCGGAGGTCATGGCCCGGTCTTCGCCGCTGTCGTACAGGAACACACGGGGTTGCCGGGTGGGCAGGTGCTGGCGGATGTCGGCCACCTGGGCCTGCATCGAGGCGATCAATTGGTTGGCGCGATCCTGCACATCGAAGATCCTGCCCAGATTGCGCAGGTCGTTGTAGGTGTCGTCCAACGACGCGGCGGGGCGCTTCATCACGAACGCGCAGGACTCGGTCAGCTCGTACACGTTGATGCCCAGCGGTTGCAGCGTCTGCGGCGTCAGGTCGCCGCCCACGCGCATGCCGTAGTCCCAGCCGGCGAAAAAGAAATCCACGTCGGCATTGAGCAGGGTTTCCACCGACGGGTACTTGGCCGCCAGTTCCGGCAGGCCGTCGAGGATCTTCGCCATTTCGGGGGTCACCGACTTCCAGCCGCTGATACCGCTGTAGCCGACCATGCGGGGCTTGAGGCCCAGGGCGAGCATCATCTGGGTCATGTTGATGTCGTGGCTGACGGCATGCCGGGGGGCTTGGTCGAACACCACCTGGCGGTCGCAACTCTGGATCGTCAACGGGTAGTGGGTGGCGTCGGCCAGGGCCGGGGCGCTGCCCAGCAGCAGCGCGAGCAACAGCAGAAAACGCGAGGTCATGGTTGGGTTATCCAAGTGATTCGTGGGTAGCCGGACAAAGGGTGTTCGTCCACCAGGGCGTCGATGCCGAACACGTCGCGCAGTAGCTCCACGGTCAGCACTTGTGCGGGTGTGCCGCTGGCGACGACGCGACCGTGATCGATCACGTACAGCCGGTCGCAGAACGCGGCGGCCAGGTTCAGGTCATGGAGGCTGGCGAGGGTGCCGATGCCCAGCCCCTTGATCAGTTGCAGCAATTGCAGTTGGTAATGCGGGTCGAGGTGGTTGGTCGGCTCATCGAGGATCAGCAGTTGCGGCTGCTGGGCCAGGGCGCGGGCCAGGATCACCCGCTGCTTTTCACCGCCCGACAGCGTGGCGAATCCGTGGTCCTCGAAGCCTTCGAGCCCCGCCGAGGCCAGCGCGGCGAGGACCAGGCGCCGATCCTCGTGGCTGTCGCCGTCGAACAGGCCCTTGTGGGGCATGCGGCCCATGGCGACGACTTCCGCCACGCTCAGGCCGAAGGCGTCGGGAAACTCTTGCAGCACCACGGCGATGCGTTGGGCGCACCAGCGTGAGGATTGCTGCCAGACGTTGTGATGCGCCAGCGTGACCTCGCCGTGTTCCGGCCGACTGAAGCGATACGCGCAGCGCAGCAGGCTGGTCTTGCCGCTGCCGTTGGGCCCGATCAAGCCGACGAACTCCCCGGCCGCCACGTGCAACGTGACGTCACGCAGCTGGAACTGGTGATGGCAGTGGCCATGGCCCAGGGGCGTCCAGGCGAGGTGGGAGAGGGTCAGCGAGGTCATTTGTTCACTCGAAGTTTTGGGGGCGACACCGTTCCATTGTGGGAGCGAGCTTGCTCGCGAAGACGTCGGTACATTCAACATTGATATGACAGACACAAAGCCTTCGCGAGCAAGCCCGCTCCCACAGTTGACCTGTGTTCAGCTTGGACAGGCGGCGCGATTGTAGAGGTTTCGCGCCGCCTTCCGTTAACGCGGTGTCTTCAACTTGAAGATGAAGCCACCTCAGCCCGGCGATTGGCGCGCACCACCAGCCGATCCAGCAGCCACACCACCACCAGCGAGGCGCCCACCAGCGGAAACACCACCGCCAGGGCGAGCATGATGAAGACCCCGGTCTTCCAGGTCGGCAGCTCGTGACGCAAGGGCGGCACGCCGAACTTGCCCTGTGGCCGGCGCTTCCACCAGATCACCAGGCCACTGACGGCACTGAGCAGGATCATCAGGCAAATCAGCAGCACGAGGATCTGGTTCACCGGGCCGAACATCTTGCCCTCGTGCAGCATCACGCCGGTCTCGGTGGCGCGGGCGACCACGCTGTAGTGGGCCCAGCGCACATCGGCCAAGACCTTGCCGGTGTATTGGTCGACATGCAGCGTCGCGTCGTTGCGCGGGTCATCGGCGAACACGGCGATGGTGAACACGCCGGTCGATGTGGTCGGCAGGGTGATGCTGTAGCCCGGTTCCACGTTGCGCTCGCGGGCGATGTCCTGCACCGCTTGCAGGCTGACGGTCGGTGCGGCGGGGCCTTCGTGGGCGCCGCCGTGGTTCATGTGTTCGGCGTGGTCGCCGGACATCGGCATCGGGGTGTTTTCCATGGCCCAGGGCACGGTCTGGCGGTGGGCGTTGTTGAGGCTGCCCGCCTCGACGTCGGACTTGGGGACGTCGTTCCACATCGCCGCCGGGAAGCGGTTCCAGAGATCGGCGTATTGCTTGCCCCAGAAGCCGGTCCAGGTCATGCCGCTGAGCAGCATCACCAACAGCAAGGCCGCGCCCCAGAAACCGATGACCACATGCAGGTCGCGCCAGAACAAGCGGCCGCGGGCGTTCCAGCGAGGCCACAGCACGCCGGCCGACGACTGCCCGCGCGGCCACCACAGGAACAAGCCCGAGACCACCAGCACCACCCCCCAGCCGGCGGCCATTTCCACCAGACGGTCACCGACGGTGCCGATCAGCAACTCGCCGTGAATGGCCCGCGCCATGGCCTGCAGGTTGTTCTTGGCATCCTGTTCGCCGAGGACGTCGCCATGGTAAGGGTCGATGAACACGTTCAGTTCGCGGCCCTTGTCGATCACCACGAATTGCGCGCTGCGCTCGGCGTTGATCGGTGGCAGGTACTGTTTGACCTGGCCCTCGGGGTAGGCCTGGCGAACCTGCTTGAGCAGGTCATCCGCCGCCAGGGTGTGGTGTCCGGCCGGCACGTTCAACAGGCTGCCGTACATCAGTGGATCGAGTTGTGGCTTGAACAGGTAAATGATGCCGGTCAGGGCCAGCATCACCATGAACGGCGCCACGAACAGCCCGGCATAGAAATGCCAGCGCCAGGCCAGGTTGTAGAAATTCGGTTTCGGTTGGCTCATGAAAAAGCGCTCCGCGGGGCAAATTGGATTGTTATGTTGGGCGGTCAGTCAAGGTGGAAACGAACCCCGTGGGAGCGAGCTTGCTCGCGATTAGCAATGGTTCAGCTTGCATCGATGTTGGATGTACCTTCGCTATCGCGAGCAAGCTCGCTCCCACAGTGGTGTCCTTGCTGACAGATCTCCGGTGCTGGTTAGAAACTCATATCCACCTTGGTCCAGAGCGTGCGCCCCGGTTCGTTGATGGCTTGCGGGTCGCTGGCCGGGTAGCCGAACCCGGCGTTGCCGGCCAGGTTCAGGTGCTCGGCATAGGCTTTGCCGAACAGGTTGTCGACGCCGCTGCTGACCTTCCAGTGTTGATTGATGCGATAGGCGCCGTTGAGGGAGAAGACCCCGAACCCTGAGCTGGTGCCGTAGTCCTTGCCCACCACGTTGCCCTTGTTCTCATCAACCCGGTGCTGCGCCGCCACCACGCGCCACAGCGCACCGGCGCTCCAGCGGTCGGCGCTGTAGGTCAGGCCCAGGCGGGCATCCAACGGCGGCATTTGCGCCAGGGCGCTGCCGTCGCTGCTGTTCTTGCCCCAGGCGTAGGCCAGTGTCGCATCGGCCTTCCAGCGCTCGGTCAACTGATAGGCCGCGCCGAGCTCACCGCCCATGATCCGCGCGTCGATGTTCTCGGCCCGGGAGGTGCTGCCCATCATGCCGGGCGTGTAGTCGAACAGGATGTAGTCGCGCACCTGCCCGACATACGCCGAGGCCCAGGCTTCGAGGGTCTCGGTCTTGTATTGCAGGCCGACATCCAGTTGGGTGGTCTTCTCCGGCTTGATCGCGTCGAAGGCGTTGCGTGAACCGCTGGGGCCGGCGTTCGCCGAGAACAGCTCCCAGTAGTCCGGGAAACGCTGTGCATGCCCCAGGCCGGCGTAAACCGTCGTCGGGCTGTCCGCCAGGTCGTGCTCGTAGCGGACGAAGCCGCTGGGCAGGGAGTCGGCGCGGGTGTCGTCGGCGGTGGGATTGGGCCGGGCCATCATGCCGGAGCCGATGCTCTGCCGGTAATCCTTGGCCGAGGCCCGGTCAAGGCGGGCGCCGGTGACCAACCTGTCGCGGTCGGCGGCGTACCAGGTCAGCTCGCTGAACGCGCCGTAGTTGTGGAAGTCGGCATCCTTGGTGCGTGGTAGCTCTTTGTAGGTGTCGACGCCCATGCTGCTGCGTTGGCGATGTTCGTTGACCTGGGCGTCGAGGCCGCTGATCAGTTGCACATCGGCCCAGCGCCAGGTGGCCTTGATGCGCGCGCCGAGGGTGCGCCGGTCGACGTTGGAGGCCATGGGCCCGGCCATCATCCCGGTGCCGGACGGCGTGCGCAGCGTGTAGTTGTCCATCACATGGTCGGCGTAGTTGTAGTAGACCTGGGCCTCGACCTTGTCCAGCACCTCGCCCAGGTTCGAGCGTTCGAAACGCAGCCCGAGGCTTTCGCGCTTGAACTGCGAGCCATCCATGCCGCGCCCGGCGTAGCGCGCTTCGCCGTCGCCCTTGCCGGCGGTCAGCTCCAGCAGGGTATCGGCGTCGGGTGTCCAGCCCAGGGTGACGTCGCCGTTCCACTTGTCGTAGCGCGACGGCACCGTGTCGTTGTTGCCATCGCGGTAGTCGTCCGAATGGGCGGTGTTGCCGATCACCCGTACGTAGCCCAGCGACCCGCCCGCCGCGGCGTCCAGCACTTTGTCGAAGCGACCGTTGGAACCGGCCAGCACGCTGGCGTTGACCCGGGTGCCCAGTTCGCCGAACTGCTCCGGCTCGCGGTCGAACAGGATGGTCCCGGCGGACGAACCAGGGCCCCAGAGCACCGTCTGCGGGCCCTTGATCACTGTGAGCTTGTCGTAGGTTTCCGGCGAGATGTAGGACGTCGGCGCGTCCATCCGACCGGGGCAGGCCCCCAGCAGCATGCTGCCGTTGGTGAGGATATTCAGCCGTGAGCCGAACATGCCGCGCAACACTGGGTCACCGTTGGTGCCGCCGTTGCGCACCAGAGCGAAGCCGGGAATGGTCTTGAGGTAGTCACCGCCGTCGCTGGCCGGTACGGGCTGGCGTGGGTCCTTGGGGTTGGTGACGACGGTCAGGGGTGAGCTGGGCGCAATGGCGGTGATGACCGTCGGGCTCAGTTCTTCAACCTGGCCTTGATGATGATCGTGCTCATCGGCCAGGGCGTGAGGGGTCAGTAGCAAGCCGCACAGGGCGGCGACTGTGGAGGGTAAACGAACCCGTGGCTCATTCGGGGGGCAGTTGGCCTGGGCGGAGCCCAAAGCGATGCCGGCAGAAAACCTGGACATGATGATTCCATCGAACAGACGTAGACGACACGGTCGGGTGGCCTGTGGCTCTTGTGCGACCGGTTGGTGAGGTGTCGGGCTTACGCTGCGAGGGGTGGTGCGCGGGTGCGAGCACCCGGGAAGAACGACGGCCGGGCATGGCCCAGGCGGGGGGACGGGCTGGTGAAGGTCAGGGCCGGCGGCGTGTCGAAGACGCTGAAACCGTGGCCGCCAGGCAGCGCCGGGCAGTTGGACAGCAGGTTGCAATAGCCGCATTTCTCCCACAGCGCGTGATGCTCGCTTTGCGGCGGGCAGTGTTCGGCGGCGGGGGCTTCATGCCCGGCGTGGGCGCTCGCCGACATGTCCATGTCCATGCTCATGGTCATGGAGGAAGGCATGCGCTGATCCATCGGCATCGACTGGGAAACCAGTGGACCGATAAAGATCATCAGCATGGCGAACAGGCTGATCCAGCTGCCGCGTGTCAGGCTCATGGGCTGACGACGGGGCATGGGATGCCTGGCGCGGGACAAGGGCATGGGCGGTGCGATCAGTGCGTGTGGGCTTCGGTTTTAGTCCCGTCCGGGGCTTTCTTCTGCACCGCCACGTCGACCGTGACATCCCCGGCTTTCTCGAAATGCAGGGTCATGGCAAAGCGTTTGCCGTCGGTCAGCAGGCTGCGGTCCTTCAGGTCCAGCAGCATCACGTGATAAGCCATCGGGGCGAACGTAACGGTCGCGCCAGGGGCGATGGTGACGCTGGGCACCGGTTGCATCTTCATCAGGTCGTCTTGCTTCACATGCTCGTGAAGCTCGGCCTTGCCGGCGATCGGCGAATCGACGCCCAGCAGGGTGTCCGCGCTTGCGCCTGCGTTGTGGATCACGAAATACGCGGCCACGGTCGGCGCGTTGGGCGGCAGTTCCTGGGACCAGGGGTGGGCGATCTCGAGTTCGCCAGCCTTGTATTGATGAGCCTGGGCAAGGCCAACGGGAAGCAGCAGGGCAGCCAGCAGGATAAGACGGTTCAACATGGTGATTCTCCGGAATGATTCAGGACACGGTGTTGTCGTGCACAGCCATCACACCAGGGGTGAAGCGCGGGGGTTGAGGTTCGGCCATTGCTGGCGCGGCGTGGGGCTGTCGAGCGGGCGTTGGGAGGCGGTGCGGTGGGCCGGTTGCGCGTCCAGGTACAACTGCGGGACATGCCCGCTCAGAGCCGTCAGGACCGTCGAACCTGCGCAGCACCAGCAATGCTGCATGGTCGAGTGATCGTCGTTGCGTGGCGTGGCCTGTTCAAGCTTGCCCAGGGAAATCGCCATCATCTTGGTGCCGCTGGAGGAGCAGAAGCTGCCCCACAACAGCTGCTCGACCGGGGCCTCCGCTTTCGCCCCCGCATTGCCGGAAAGCGGCATGGCAAGCATGTTGAACAGCACTGCGAAGCAGGCGATCCAGGCAAATGCAAGCCGTTGTCGGGACATGGGCGAATCCGCTCGGTTGGGCGATCAGGTGGCGGTATTTAGCCTGATCGGGGGAGATAAGTAAAAAAGCCATGTGCGGTGTAGGGTCGCAGGGTTTGCATTAACAGTAGCAATAGTTTTGTAAGTGCATGCTGTTGTGGCGAGGGAGCTTGCTCCCGCTGGGGCGCGAAGCGGCCCTGAAATTGAACACCGCGGTCTATCAGGAAAAGAACGTTCGCCTGCTTGGGGCTGCTGCGCAGCCCAGCGGGAGCAAGCTCCCTCGCCACAGGGTTCAGATAGCAATGAAGACATTGCGAAGGATCATCCTCGCCATCTCCTGCTCTCCGTTCAAAAATAGAGTAGCGGCTTCATCCAGCAGAATTTTCGCGAACTCCGGATCACACTTGGCGCGACAATTGTGTGTTTATAGTCCGACCAAATGCCGCAGCCCCTGCAGCACCTGATCTGCCGTCTCGAACACCCGATCCACCTCCGGCAACACCGGCCGCTTCAACACCAGCACCGGCACTCCACGCTCGCGCGCCACTTCCAGCTTGGGTTCGGTGGCGGTGCTGCCGCTGTTCTTGCTGACCAGTACATCAATCTGCCGTCGCTCGAACAGTTCGCGCTCGCCTTGAATGTGGAACGGCCCGCGGGCGCCGATGACTTCGCAGCGTTCGTTGCCGGGGTACACGTCCAGGGCGCGCAGGGTCCAGAATTGTCCGGGGGGAATTTCGTGCAGATGTTGCAGCGGTTCGCGGCCGAGGGTGAACAGTGGGCGCTGGAAGGGTTGCAGGGCCTGGGTCAGTTCGGCCCAGTCGGCCACTTCGCGCCAGTCATCGCCGGCCTGGGGTTGCCAGGCCGGACGGCGCAGGGCCCAGCACGCAATGGCGCAGGTGCGTGCCGCCTGGGCGGCGTTGTGGCTGATTTGCGCGGCGTAGGGGTGCGTCGCATCCAGCAGCAGGTCGATACCTTGCTCGCGGATGAATTGCGCCAGGCCTTGCGCACCGCCGTAGCCGCCGACGCGTACCTGGCACGCCAGGTCGGTGGGCACGCGACCCACGCCCGCCAGGCTGTAGATGTGGGACGGGCCGAGGGTGCGAGCGATCGCCAGGGCTTCGGTGACGCCGCCCAGCAGCAGGATGCGTTTCATGTAAAGGCTCCGGCGTGGCCGACGATCCCGCCCTGGCGATCGATGGCAAAGACTTCGACTTGAACCTGCGCCGGCACCACGCTGCGGGCGAAGGCCAGGGCGTGTTCGCACACGGCGTCGCCAAGGGCGATGCCGGCCGCGCTGGCCATCGCCAGGGCTTGCTGGCTGGTGTTGGCGGCGCGGATGCCCTGCTGCAAGGCCTCGTCGGCACCGATCGCCGCGGCCCAACCCGCCAGTTGCGGCAGGTCGATGCTCGAATGACGGCTGTGCAGGTCCATGTGGCCGGCGGCGAGCTTGCTGATTTTGCCAAAGCCGCCGCAGAGGCTGAGCCTGTCCACCGGGACCTTGCGCACGTGCTTGAGCACCGCGCCGACGAAATCGCCCATTTCGATCAGGGCGATTTCCGGCAACTGGTAGACCCGGCGCATGGTGTCTTCGCTGGCATTGCCGGTGCAGGCGGCGATGTGCAGGTAGCCGTTGGTCTTCGCCACGTCGATGCCCTGGTGGATCGAGGCGATGTAGGCCGCGCAGGAGAACGGCCGGACGATGCCGCTGGTGCCGAGGATCGACAGGCCGCCCAGGATCCCCAGCCGCGGGTTCATGGTTTTCAGCGCCAGGGCTTCACCGCCCTCGACATTGACCGTGACTTCGAAACCGGCGGTGTAGCCGGTCTCTTCGGCCAGTCGGCCGAGGTGATCGCTGATCATTTTGCGCGGCACCGGGTTGATCGCCGGCTCCCCGACGGCCAGCACCAGCCCCGGCCGCGTCACGGTGCCGACGCCGCGGCCGGCGATGAAACGTACACCGGGCTCGGCGATCAAGCGCACCTGGGAAAACAATAGGGCGCCGTGGGTCACGTCCGGGTCATCGCCGGCGTCCTTGATCGTCCCGGCTTCGGCGCCTTGTTCGGTCAGCCGGCAGAACTCCAGGCGCATCTGCACCTGCTTGCCTTTGGGCAGTACGATGTCCACGGCATCGGCTTCGGTGCCGCGCAGCAGTAATCGAGCGGCCGCCAGGCTGGTGGCCGTGGCGCAACTGCCGGTGGTCAGGCCGCTGCGCAGGGGCGCGGGTTGTTCGGCGGTTTCGTCACGCATCGAGGGGTTTCGTCAGGTCCAGCAAGGTAATCGGCAACGCCTGGCGCCAGGTGTCGAACTCGCCCAGTGGCTGGGCCTGGGCGATGTGGAGCCGGGTCAGTTCGCCGCCGTGGCGTTCACGAAAGTCCATGAGGGTCATCTCGCTTTGCAGCGTCACGGCGTTCGCCACGAGCCGACCGCCGGGCTTGAGTTGCGCCCAGCAGGCATCGAGCACGCCTTCGCGGGTGACACCGCCGCCGATGAACACCGCGTCCGGGCGCTCCAGTCCTTCCAGCGCTTGCGGGGCCCGGCCGCGGATCAGGTGCAGGCCCGGCACGCCGAGGCGGTCGCGGTTGCGTTCGATCAAGCCTTGGCGGCCTTCGTCGGCTTCAATCGCCAGGGCCCGACAGCTGGGGTGGGCGCGCATCCATTCGATACCGATGGAACCGCTGCCGGCGCCGACATCCCAGAGCAACTCACCCGGCGTGGGGGCCAGGCGTGCCAGGGTCACGGCGCGCACATCACGCTTGGTCAACTGGCCGTCGTGCTCGAAGGCGCTGTCCGGCAACCCGGCCAGGCGCGACAGGCGCAACGCCGACGGCTCTGCCTGGCATTCGAGGGCGATCAGGTTGAGGTCTGCAACCGCCGCGTCGGGCCATTGGTCGGCAGTGGCGTCGATGCGCCGTTCCGCCGCGCCGCCGAGGTGTTCCAGCACGCTCATGCGGCTGGCGCCGAACCCACGTTCGCGCAGCAAGGCCGCCACGGCGGCGGGGCTGTGGCGGTCATTGCTCAGCAGCAGCAGCCTGACGCCGGTGGACAGGTGCGCATTGAGCGCCGCCAGGGGCCGCGCCACCAGCGACAGGGTGACCACCTCTTGCAGCGGCCAACCCATGCGCGCCGCCGCCAGTGAGCAGGAAGACGGTGCCGGGATGATCAGCATCTGATCCCCCGGGACCTGCCTGGACAGGCTGGCGCCGACGCCATAGAACATGGGGTCGCCACTGGCGAGCACGCACACCGGCTCGCCCTGTCGCGCCAGCAGTGAGTCCAGGGAAAACGGGTTGGGCCACGATGCCCGTTCGCCGCGGATGCACACCGGCAACAGCGCCAGCTGGCGAGGGCTGCCGACAATGTGCGAAGCCCGCAGCAGCGCATGGCGAGCCGTGCGGCCCAGGCCCTTGAAGCCGTCTTCACCGATGCCCACTACGGTCAGCCAGGGGGTCATCTCTGTTCCTCGAATCAGGTGGATGGGGTCGGCGAAGTCTCGCCCCCGCAAACCGGGCCGCCATCATACCGCGCGCCCTGATCAGCATGCGAACCCGTGGGAGCAAGGCTTGCCATCCGACATCAGCGTCTCAGCCAGCCCGCCTTCGCGAGCAAGCTCGCTCCCACACGGGATCTGTGGCGGACACACACATATCGAGTCTGCCAAATAACATTGTGGGAGCGGGCTTGCCCGCGAAGACGGCGGCACCTTCAACCGCGATGCCTCAGCCCGAACGCCCGGATTCTTGACGCCGCGGCGCACAATCCGACCGGCAAGCTTTTCATGCCCCCCGGCAAAGCAGGCATAATGGCGCTCCTTCGCCGATGCGGCGTGTCTCATTGACCGGTTGTCCCTTGAACGAACATCCATCCTCCAGCGTCATGCGTCCCTCGGGTTGTCCGGGGTTGCTGCGCGTCGTCCAGGCGCTGGACGGTGGGATCTGCCGGATCAAGCTCGACGGCGGCGCCATCCAGGCCGACCAGGCCGAGGCCGTGGCGGCGGCGGCCGAGCGGTTCGCCGGTGGGGTGATCGAGGCGACCAACCGGGCCAACCTGCAGATCCGCGGAATCGGTGCCGAGCACGCCGCCCTGATCGAGTGCTTGCTCGCCGCCGGCCTTGGCCCACGCAAACCGGCCGGCGACGACGTGCGCAACCTGATGCTCAGCCCCACGGCCGGCATCGATCGACAGGCGCTGTTCGATACCCGTGCGCTGGCCGCCGAGATTCTCGTCACCCTGCAAACCCACGAACGCTTCCCGGAGCTGTCGGCCAAGTTCGCCGTGCAACTGGACGGCGGCGAGGCGCTGGCGATGCTCGATCACCATCATGACCTGTGGCTGTCGGCCTGGGTACGCGGCGACGAACCTTGGCTGGCGTTCGGGCTGGCCGGTTCGCCCCGGGACGAACCGGCCGGCGCCGTGCCCCTGGCCGAAGGGCACGGCCTGGTGGTGGCGGTGCTGGAGCTGTTCCTCGACCTGGCGCGCCCGGACCAGATACGCATGCGTCATCTGCTGGCCGAATGTCCCCACGCTGAATTCATCCAGCGACTGGCTCGCCGCATCTCGTTGCACCCGTGCAGCGGCTGGCGGCGAGGGGCGTCCAGCGATGGCCTGCACATCGGCATTCACGCCCAGCACGACGAACGCTGCTATGTCGGCGCTGCAGCGCCCCTCGGCCGGCTCGACACCGGCATGTTGCGCGGCGCGGCGCAATTGGCCCGGGAGCGAGGGGACGGCACGCTGCGCTTCACGCCCTGGCAAAGCCTTCTGCTGCCCAATGTCCGTCGCCAGGGCGCGGACGAGGTGCTGGCGCGTCTCGCAGGGTTGGGCCTGCTGAACGCGGTGGACCAACCCCTGGCACAACTGATCGCCTGCACCGGTTCCAGCGGCTGCGGCAAGGCGTTGGCCGACACCAAGGACGATGCCCGGCAGTTGGCCGGGTGGCTGCAACACCATGGCCGGAGCTTGAAGGTTCACCTGTCCGGGTGCCCGCGTTCCTGCGCGGCGGCCCACACCGCGCCCGTCACCTTGCTGGCGGTCGCCCCCGGTCGCTACGACCTGTATCTTCGCGACGCCACGCTGCCGGGTTTCGGCGCGTTGCAGGCGCACAATCTGACTATTGAAGCGGTCGGCCACTGGCTCGCCGCTCGCCCCCGGAGCCCCCTTGATGCTTGATTACATCCGCGACGGTCAGGAGATCTATCGCAACTCCTTCGCGATCATCCGCGCCGAGGCCAACCTGGCGCGCATTCCGGCCGACCTGGAGAAACTCGCGGTGCGGGTGATCCACGCCTGCGGCATGGTCGAAGCCGTCGACGGTCTGCAGTTTTCCGAAGGTGCCGGCACGGCCGGACGCCAGGCGCTGGCCGCCGGTGCGCCGATCCTCTGCGATGCGCGGATGGTCAGCGAAGGCGTGACCCGTGCCCGCCTGCCCGCCAACAACCCGGTGATCTGCACCTTGCGTGACGAACGCGTGCCGGCGCTGGCCCTCGAACTGGGCAACACCCGGTCTGCCGCCGCCCTGGAACTGTGGCGGCCACATCTGGAAGGCAGCGTCGTGGTCATCGGCAATGCGCCGACCGCGCTGTTCTACCTGCTGGAAATGCTCGACGCCGGCGCCCCGAAACCGGCGCTGATCCTGGGCTTCCCGGTGGGCTTCGTCGGCGCTGCCGAGTCCAAGGCAATGCTGGCGGCCAACAGTCGCGGCGTACCGTTCGTGATCATGCAGGGCCGGCTGGGCGGCAGCGCCATGGCCGCGGCCGCCGTCAACGCCCTCGCCACGGAGGTTGAATGATGCAGCAGCCTGGACGTCTGATCGGCCTCGGCGTGGGGCCCGGTGACCCGGAACTGATTACCGTCAAGGCCCTGCGCCTGCTGCGCGAGTCGCCGGTGGTGGCGTACTTCGTCGCCAAGGGCAAGAAAGGCAACGCCTTCGGCATCATCGAAGCCCATTTGCAGGACGCGCAAACCCTACTGCCGCTGGTCTACCCGGTGACCACCGAAGCGTTGCCGGCGCCGCTGTCCTACGAACAGGTCATCGCCGACTTCTACGACACCGCCGCTGAACAGCTGGCCGTGCACTTGGATGCCGGCCGCGACGTGGCGGTGATCTGCGAGGGCGATCCGTTCTTCTACGGCTCCTACATGTACTTGCACGATCGCCTGGCCGAGCGCTACGACGCCGAGGTCATTCCGGGCGTGTGCTCGATGCTGGGTGGTGCCTCGGTGCTCGGCGCGCCGCTGGTGTACCGCAACCAGAGCCTGTCGGTGCTCTCCGGCGTGTTGCCCCATGAAGAACTCAAGCGCCGCCTGGCTGACGCCGATGCGGCGGTGATCATGAAGCTGGGGCGCAACTTCCCCAAGGTCCGCCAGGTGCTCCAGGAACTGGGCCTCGATGGGCGGGCGCTGTATGTCGAGCGGGCGACCATGGCCAACCAGAAGATCGTGCCGCTGGATGACGTCGAACCGATGTCCTCGCCGTACTTCTCGTTGATCATCGTGCCGGGCGAACGGTGGCAGGGTTGATGACGTCCAGCGCTCCCGCCATCATCATCCTGGGGCCGGGCAGCCTCGCCACGGCCCGGCGTCTGCAGCAGTGCTACCCGCACGCCCTGATCCATGGCCTGGCCGGGCGGGTCGAAGGGGCGGACCGTTCCTACGCCGAGTTCGGCGCGACCCTGCGCGCGTTCTATCAACAGGGCACGCCGATCATCGCCCTGTGCGCCGCCGGCATCGTCATTCGCACCCTGGCGCCGCTGCTGCTGGAAAAAGGCCAGGAGCCGCCCGTGCTGGCGGTGGCCGAGGATGGCAGTGCCGTGGTGCCACTGTTGGGTGGCCTGGGCGGGGTCAATGTCATGGCCCGGGAAATCGCCCAGGCGCTGCAAGTGGCACCGGCGATCACCACCAGCGGCGAACTGCGTTTCGGCACCTGCCTGCTCAATCCGCCAAGCGGCTATCACCTCGGCGACCTGGAGCAGGGCAAGCGCTTCGTGTCCGACCTGCTGGCCGGGGCGTCGGTGCGTATCGACGGGGCCGCGCCGTGGCTGGACCCGGCACAGTTGCCCCAGCACCCACAGGCACGGTTGGCGATTCGCGTCGACAGCGCCGCGGGAATGCCGGCGGCGGACGAGTTGCGCATCTACCCGCGCACGGTCGTGGTCGCGCTGGCGGCGGGCGCGTCACCGGCCATCGCCGAGACCTTGGAGGAGGCTGGCCTGGCGGTGCAGTCGCTGGCCTGCCTGCTGGCGGCGGACAGCGACATGGCCCGTGGCGAATTGCATGACGCGGCGGCAGCCCTGAATGTACCGCTGCGGTTTGCGCCGGCCGAGGGCGATATTGGCCCATGGCTGGGGGCAACCCTCGGTCAGCCGGCGTCGGTCCGGGTGTGGGGCGAACGTGCCGTCGCGGTGGCCGAGCAGCCCGTCGACCCGCAGCGAATCGGTCGCCCGCGCGGGCGTCTGGCGGTGATCGGCCTGGGCCCCGGCGCTGCCGAGTTGATGGTGCCGGCGGTGCGCGCCGAGCTCGATCGCGCCACCGATGTGCTGGGCTACGAAACCTACGTGCGCATGGCCGGCCCTTTCCGGGCCGACCAGGTGCAGCACTGCACCGACAACCGCGAAGAAATGCAGCGCGCCCGCCACGCCTTCGAACTGGCAGCCCAGGGGCGTTCCGTGGTGGTGGTCTCTTCCGGCGATCCGGGCGTGTTCGCCATGGCCGCCGCCGTCCTCGAAGCGTTGCACGAGGCAACGGATGCCCGCTGGCACGCGGTCGACCTGCAGATCCTTCCCGGGGTCTCGGCCTCGCTGGCGACGGCCGCCCAGGCGGGCGCGCCGCTGGGCCATGACTTCTGCGTGATGTCGCTGTCGGACAACCTCAAGCCGTGGTCGATCATCGAAAAGCGCCTGGACCTGGCGGCCGAAGCGGACCTGGCCCTGGCGTTCTACAACCCGATTTCCCGATCCCGGCCCTGGCAACTGGGGCGGGCGCTGGAGATCGTCGCGCAGCATCGCACCGCGCAGACCCCGGTGGTGCTGGGCCGTGACATCGGCCGCCCGGGCCAGACCCTGCGGGTCACGACGCTGGGGCAGTTGACCCCGGACCAGGTGGACATGCGCACCATGGTGCTGATCGGTTCCTCCACCACCTGTGTGTTCCCGCGCAGCGGGGGCGGCGAATGGGTGTACACGCCGCGCTGGTATGGCGAAAAGCCCGGCGCGTGAGCCAATGGCCGGCGCAATCGCTTGATGCCCGGCCGCTTCATGGGGCGGTTTTCTTCAAGGTAAACCGGCGCATGCGGTGGGCCTCCAGGTGCTTTTTCATCAAGGTCCGCTTGGCCTCGAATTCGCGCCTGTCCAGTTGCAGGAAGGCCCGTTGCTGGACGATCGTTGCCGAGCGTTTCTCCCATTGCCAGAACAGGAACCGGCTGCGCCTGGTTTCAACCTTCAGTTCGAGTTTGTAAAGGGCGATGTTCAGGTGGCCCTGTGCGTCGTATCGCGCCGGGATGACCTGGAAGGTTTCTCCCTGGCGGGTTTCGCCATCGAAGGATGACAGGGCCCCGTGATCGGACTGCAAGTTGTCCAGCGTGTCGATCATCGCATTCGCCTGGCGTACATCTTTCATCGCGGCCGCGCTCTGTACCAGGAAGTCCGCCACGGAACCGGCGACGACATGGGCCGTGCGGGTGTTGATGGCGTCGCCGTACAGCGACCACCCGAGGAACCAGAGGGTGCGCACGTATTCTTCGAACCAGTCTTTGGCGGCGAGATAGCGGTGGTGGGCCAGGTCCGCCGATTTCGTCGCGATATTGTGGCAGTCGGCAAGGTCATCGTGCTCTTGCAGGTGCAAAGCGCCGATATAAGAAAATAAGTTCGGGCCTGTGACCAGTCCCGAGAAAGTTGCAGGGCTCATGAAGTTTGCTCCAGTACAAATAACAACGTGAGTAGGTTGCGATGTTTTTTATAGCGCAGCCTCCGCATTGTTTGAAATGATGGGAGGGTTTTATTTGAGAGTAAATATGAGCGGTCAAAACAATAATTGATCTACATACGTTGTAATCAGCTGGAGTTGTGGTTTTTTAAATGACTGAACTAGATTGTCGCTGAACCGCAGGAGCGGTCATCAACTCAATAAGGATATTGTATGAATACGTTGGAAAGTGAACTCGACATTGCCCATAGCATTGAATTGATCAGGGGCCGCTTGAACCGGCGCAAACCCCTGGCTTCCACCAGCCGACGCATGCGTCGCAGCGTCGGCGTGCAGCACGATGACAACCCGACCCGGGCGCTGGATGCGCTGATGCTGGGCGACGCGCTGCTGGGCTATGGCCACAACATGTCGCTCAACAACATGGCGATCATGGAAAACCTGATGACCATGGCAATCATGGAAGCCAACTATGAAGTCCCCACCGGCAAGAACACTCTGGCCTGGTATGACGCTTTCATCCAGTGCCTGCGCGACCTCGGCTGCTTCATCGCCGATGACGGCTATACCCGCTACTCCGAGCGTTCGACCCGGGTGGACATGGATTACGTGATCAGCGATATCGTCAAGGGCATCATCGATGGCGTGAAGGCCAGCGTCCCGGCGGTCTCGGTGCTCGGTGCCGTGGTGGACACCACCCTCGAAGGCCTGAAGAAAGACGACAAGACCCTCGCCTTGTACAACGGTCAGGTCAAGACCGCCGAAGGCGCGCGCCTGTCGGTCATCCCCTGCGAACAATTGGCCAATGGCGTGCTCATTGCCTCGTCGACGTCGATACGCCAGCACGGCACTTCCAGCAACGGCGGTGTTCTTTTTGTGAATTGGCAGGCTTCGGCGCGGGATATTTTTCGCGGCAAGTCGTTCGTGACATTCAATCCGGCCCGCTATGAAGAGTTTCGGGGCGAGATCGAAGAGTATCTTGGCGAACATCGTCGGCAAGTCTTGCGTCAACGGTTCAGTCGGCGCCGGTTGGCCTGATCATCCTCGCACTTCATAACTAACAGTTTTGCGTCGGCCTTGAATAACCGCTTGTTCATGCAGGCGGTTATTCAATGGCGGCTGACGGTGGATGAACGATACAGGGAAGTATTTACTTTATGAGTGGCGCCAATGATTCAATGGCCGAGGATTTTGTCAGTTTCCTGAATGTGTTCAAGTTGAAAGACCTTGAACATGCCTTGGCGGCCTACCAGGGCACCGATCAATATGATGCCGTGTTGCGTTATTACACCGGTTGCATCGCTTCGCTGGACAGCCCGCAGATGCTCGAGCCCTTGGGGTTGCTCAAGCAGGCGCTGGGCGCGTTGGGCGGCAACCGTCGCCAGCGCCGGGCCTCGGAGCCGTCGCCGCCGGCGAGCGCGGAAGAAAACCTCGGCAGCCTGACGCACATCTACCGCCGTGTGGAAGGGTTCGAGGCGCGCCTGCACAGCAGCCTGGAACAATTGAAACAGCCCGCCACCGAGGTGCCGAAGCACCTGCATTTTGCCTGGCTGGGGGGCGGCGTCGGTGCCATCCAGCGCGACTACATCAACCTCTGGCAGCAGGTGATGGCGCCCCAGGGGCACTCGCTCAGGCTCTGGTACGACAGCGATGCATTGCTGGCTTATGAAACCAACCGGATCATCGTCGAAGCAGCCAAGGCCCATGCCATGCTCGATGGTGGGGACGTCATTACCGATGCGATCGAACTGGGTGATCGCTATGAAGAACGCGCCATCGTCCTCAAGCAGCAGATGTACGCACATATCACCCAAGCGGTGGCAAAGGGCACCAGCGCCGACGCTGCGCGCATCGATTTGCTGGTTCGCGCCTATGGCCAGGATGAAGCACGACTGCGTGCCTTGAAGCGGGCCAATCAACAGAGTGTCGCGGCTTTGGGCGAAAGCGGCGTGATCTTGCGTGACCTGGGCAGTGGTGAGGTGTCGCTGCAACTGCAAGGGCTCTACCAGCGCGAGATCAGCCTGCGCGGTAATTTCGCGGCAGCGTCCGATATCGTGCGGGTCGAGGCGTTGTTCACCGAAGGGGGGCGATACGCCGACGTCGATAGCCTGCCGCCGCTGCTGGATCAACTCGGCGAGGTGGACATCCGGGCGTTCAAGACCGACGCGCGCCTGGGGGTGTTGCAACTGTTGCTGGATCACAACCCCGAGTGGATGCCGGGCCGCCAGGCCATACGCGATCGCTACACCGGCTATTCCAACCAGATTCCGGCGCAGTACCGTGCCGCACTGGAACGGTTTGCCGCCAGCCGACCCGAGCTCAAGCAGGTGTTCCGTACTCCGCTGGAGCGCCTGGCGCCCCTGGACGGGCTGCGGGCGGTTGCCCAGCGACACACCCTGAGCAATGCGTTCCTGATGGCCCACCCCGGCTCGGCCATGCTCGAAGCGGTGATCGAGCGGTTCCGGCTCAACTATGAAATCGTCGAGGCCACCGCGCGCCTGGCCGATGAACAGAACACCGGCCTGACCGATGTCGAGGGCTTGATCGCACTGGCGACCCAGGTCGCGACACAAGTGTTCGGCCCCTTGCATGAGCTGACGGCGGAAGATGAGTTGGCGGTGTCGCTCCTGGCTCACGCCGCCGCCACCTACTACAGCGATGGTCTCCGCCCGCAGAGCGAGGTGACGATCTACCTCACCGGGCCGGCCGCCATGCGCGACGGCATGACGGACTACGAGCGAGCGAACCTGACCCCGCGAACGGCCCTGGAGTGGCGCAGGCAGATGACCATCGACGCCGCCGACACGGTCAACCTGGCCACCGAGGAAGAGCTGGACCATTCCTGGAAAGAGAACCAGAACGACACCGTGCAATGGCTTGCCGATGAACAACAGCGCTGGCAGGACGGGCGATTCAAGGCCCGCTATCAGGGGGACCTCAAGCAACTGCTGCAGCACCGGACGCTGGAGTTCGACGATGGCTGGCCGCTGGTCGAGGGCCGGCACGTGTTATCGACCGAGTTGTTGCAGCACCTGGCCGATGAGCTGGGCGAGCCGTTCGTGAACAGGCTGAGCCAGGGCTATGACGGCGCGGTGACGTTCAACAAGGCCATCCCCCTTAGCTTCGATGAGCGCCAGGCGATCCGGGCCCAGGACGCGGTTGTATTGCCCCCCGCCTCGTTGGGCGATTCGCAGACCCGCCAGTTGTCCATCGACGAACTGCTGGGGCGGTTTGCCAAAGGAGCTTTCGAATTCGCCCAGTTGAGCCCGCTGCAACGCTTGCAGCTCGGTGCATTGGTGGGGGCCAAATCCCTGGACAACCGCAGCTTCGACGCGCTGCGGCCGCAGGTCGAGAACCTGGCCAACAGCCTCGTCGAACTGGGCACCGCCGGCCGTTACGCGACGATCGAGCGCTTGCTGTACCAGCACCAGGCACCGGCATTTCTCGCCGGGCTGGGCCACCCGGTGGATCCGCCGGCCCATGGTGAAACGGCCTTGGACTTGAAGAAAAACGCCCTGGAGCAACCGATGACGTTGCGCCAGTGGGGCCGCCTGGCGGCACGGATCCAGCAGGTGGCCAAGCTGGAATATCGCGATCGGATCGCCGAGCGCCTGGGCAATGTCCTCGATGTTTTCGACAACGCCGCGATCAAACTCGTGCCCCAGGACCTGCTGCTCCAGGGCTCGGGCGATAGGGTGGGCGGGCGGTGCTACCCGCTGGCCCTGGCCATGGCTGCCGCCCTGACAGAAGGCGCGTCGGCGGCCTATACCTTGCGCGGGCGGTTCTACCTCGGGGTGCTCGAACCCGAGGGCAGCGACTCGGTGACCTTCCTCAACAGCCTGGAGTCCTTGCGCGACGTACAGGTCGGCGACGTCGGCAGCGCCCTGGCGCGTTCGAGCCTGGACGAGGTGGTGCGGATTCTCAAGGCCCGGACCGCCACCAGCACGCTGATGCTCAATTCCGATAACCACGCGATGCTGGTGGCCAAAACCTTCGAGGGCGAGCAAGGCACTTATCACTTCTACGATCCCAATTTTGGCGTGTTCGAGTTCGAGCACCCGGCGCGGTTCGGGCAGGCGTTGAACCGGTTCTTCGTCCAACAGGGCATGGCCGGCCAATACGCGGCCTATGGCGATGCGGCATTGCCGACGTTCGACCTGATCGAGCTGGACGGCGCCCGGGTGTCCAGGCTGGCATTGCCGGGGGCGGTGCGAGTCGTCGACCTGCTGCAACCGGGCGGCTTGCCGGAGCAGTCGAAACCCCCGGTCAGGCAGCGGCTGGCCTCGGCCCGTGGGCAGTCGCTGATGAGCAACCCGCGCCTGGGCAGTTGCCTGTTGGCGCTGGACGGTCACGGCTGGGCGCGGCAGATGGCACAGGTGACGTCCGACCTGCGGCAGGCCAATCGATTGGCGCCCGGGCTGGTGCCGCTGTTCGACACCCTGGAGGTGACGACGGTGGGCGCCTATCGCATGAGTTTCATCGATCCGTCGAGCGCCGAGCACCTGGTGCAGGTCCGCACGGAGGACGCTCGCCTGCCGCGGATCAAACAGTATCTGGCGGAATGTTTTACCTCCCTGGCCAACCGGCCCGCCGTGCCGGTCGATCCCACCGAAGTGGGCGGCGTCCACACCCTGAACGCCGGCTTCGCCGTGCAGGCGCTGATGAACGCGCTGAGGGCCCAGGAAGGGCCCGACCGGCCGCTGTCCCTGGCGGTTCGCCTGCATGCCTATGTCAACTATGCGCAACTGGTGCACGGTAATGTGGCTGACATCGCCGGCCTCGTCGGCCTGGTCCGGCAGGCACTGGCCGAGGATCGGTTGATCGCCGACACCGTGGCGCCTGTGGTCAAGGCCGCCGTGGGCGGCAGCATCAGTGAAGCGACCAGTGGGCTGCTGCAACTGGCGAATGTCGGCTTCGACATCTACCAGTTGGTCACCGCCCAGGACGAGGTGGCCCGTGCCCAGTTCGGCACGCAACTGGCGTTCGACTCCGCCGGGCTGCTGTTGTCGGTGGGGGCTTATGCCGCCGGTGCCACCGCTGGCGCGGTGCTCGGTGGCACCGCCGTCATCCTGGGTGGCCTGGCGGTGGGCGTGGCCGCACTGGCCCAGGGCTTCGCCGGCATTGCCGAAGAGGCCCGGCAGGTCGGGCTGTTTTTCGATGACGTGGCGAAGGCCCATCTCCAGGCCTATCGGTACGAGGCGACCCACCGTGCCTGGCTGCCGCGGGCGTCGCTGATCGTCCAGGCGCTGGACCTGGCGAGCGGCGAACTGAGGCTGGACGGCCCGAAACTGTACCCGCTGCGAGACCATTTCGGTGTGCCGACGTTTGATGCCGATTACGCGCGGGCGATCGACATTCGCCGAGAACTGGCACTGCCGGAGCGCGTCCCGTTCACGGTGCCGGCCGGACAAGCCCTGGTCCTGCCGTGCACGCCGCAAACTTGCTACGGCTATGAATACAAGGCGCTGCCTTTCGCCACGCTGCGCCATGACCTCGGGTTCGATGTGGCGCGGCGCCTGGAGAAAAAGAACGCTGAGGGGCAATGGCTGTTCCTGTTTTCCTTCTATTCGTTTCCCAGCGAGTACATCCTCCATCGCCTGACGGTGCCGGCCTACCGGCCTACGGTGATCGACGTGCTGCTCGACGCCGTCGAGCGCTCGCTGGCGGTGCCGGTCATCCCGCCGGCCTGGCGCGACACCGTGACCTACCGGATCCAGGGGGGCGGCCAGCGGTGCACCGTGGCGCTCAATCCCGGCGTGAGCCTGACCCTCGAGTCGCCAGGGGCCCGCACCTCGAGTTGGGTGCTCGAGGCAGTCTGGGCCGAGGAAAGCGACGTACGCATTGAGCCTTCCGGGAAACTGTTCGTGGGGGGCGTATCGGTCACGTTCTCCGGGGCCGGTCGTCACCAGACGTTGCTGCGACTGCGCAACGACCAGGTGTTCCAGTTTGTGCTGGGCGAGCGTGAACTGGCCTTGGTGGAACAGGACGTGCCGCCGGGCATGGACCGGCAGGCGTTGCAGGCGCACCTCAAGGCCATGGCCCGCGCCCATCGCCTGGTGATGCCGTACACGCAGGTGCGCCATTACCCGATTCCGTTCGAGAAACCCGACGAACCGCGCACCACCACGGCCTGGTACGACGCAGGGCAGGACCGTTTCCTCTACATCCGCGACGAGGATGTGCTGGAGGCCGAGGACGCGTTGCTGGGCGCGGTGGCAGGCGGCTACGCCTGGTTCTACGAGCCGGAGAACTTCCTGATATGGCAGGTCGATGCCGCGACCGGGCTGCTCAGCCACCGGTATCGTTTGCTGGTCAATACCGGCGTGGCCGCCGGCGCCATGCGGATCACCCGCATCGAGGCTGACGCCCAGGGGGTGATTCACGTGGAGCAGCAAATCACCCGCCAGGACCGGGCCAGCGATGTGCTGGTCTATGTGATTCATGACGGGCAACTGGTGCTGAGCTCGATCATCCGCGACCGGGACAACGCGCTGGAAGCGCTGCTCAGCGCCCGTGACACGCTGGCCGACTGGTCGCAGGTGCTCGGCAGCTATCACGCCTTCGCGCCGGACAGCGGTGACCAAGCATTCGTGAATGTCGACTGGCAGCCGGCGGCGTTCGTGTCGGTGTGCTGGAAAATCCGCACCCATTGGCGCGACATGGCCTGGGTGCGCCGCAGCGACCGGTTGATCATCCGTCCCTCGACGAGCCCCGGGCACCGCTATCGCGGTTGGAACGACTCGATCAAGCACATGACCGACATGACCCTGCTCACGCCGGCCGGCGACGATGACGTGTTTGTCATCTACTACGCGCTCGACCAGACGCTGTGCCGCCAGCAGCGCTCGGCGACGGGGCAGCGGTCGCAGGCCTGGATTCAGCCGGAAAACCTCGAACATGTCGTCGCCGTCGAGAGTGGCTACGTGGCGCTGACCTCGCAGGGCCTGTTCTTCAACCTGACGGAACAGGGCCAACTGACGTTGGGCGGTGTCAGCGATGCGTGGCTCAAGGACCACCCGCGTTGGTGGCAGGCCTTGGCGCCGCTGGCCCGGCACTACGCGGCCGAACGCCTGGCCATCGTCGGGTTGCGCAACGCCAGCGGCGACGCGGCGTTGTGCGCCTGGTACCTCGGTGGTCGGCTGGTGCTGGCCGATCTGGGCTCGGGCCGGGAGGTGCGCCTGTTGGGCATGACCCCGGACAGCGAGGCGGCCTGGTTATTCGACGTGGCCAGTGGCGAAGTCCAGCGCCAGAGCTTTATCGACCCGCAGGGCCTGGAGGTCGCGTTTGCCGAAGGGGCGAAGCTGTTGCAGGCGGGCGCGCTGCCCGTGGCAACGCGCGAATGGGCGCCGTGTCAGTTTGCCGGGCTCACCGTCGAGGGAACGGGGTTGCGGGGTGTCACATTCGACGGCGTGGTGATGCGTTTGCGTGACCGGGAGCCGGCGATGATCTGCGGCGTCACCCAGGCCTGGGTCGCCACTCAGGTGGGCGAGCTGTCCGCAAACCTCAGGCGATTGGTGGACGGCCAGCCCCACGCCGCGCTGTTGTCGATCGAGACTGACGACAGCCTGAAGTGGCTGGTGGTTGAAACCGGCCGGATGATCCGCGTGCCGCGGGCCGCGATACCCGAGTCGTTTGCCGTGCTGGGCACTCGTCAGCGGCGCAACGTATTGCTGCACGAAGACAAGGATCGCCGGTTGTTGACCTATCCCGACCGGGCGAGCGCCGGGCCGCTCGATTATGTCCAGCGCAATGCCGAGGTGTTGGTTGTCGAGGGGGCGATGAAGGTCGATGAGGTTTTGCCGCTGTTGCCGGACGATGTCACTACCCTGGTCTTGCGCATGGGGCAGGGGGCGACCGGTTGCCGGTTGACCAAGGCGCTCTGGTTGAAACTCGAGTCAGTCATCCTCGACGGCTGGCATTTGCCGGATACCCCGGCGAAGCGTCCCGTCAGCCTGGTCTGGGAGGTGGATGAGCCGGACAGGCTGATGCTGAGCCTGGTCGAGGAACACCTGGTGATCATTGATCCGGACAGCGGGCACAGCGTGATCCTGCGTGACGCGAACGCTCGCGATGCCTCCGTGCGCAATAACCTGCAACTGGCGTTCGCAGAGGCGCGAAGGTATGCCGTCTCGACGTTGGTGCAGGTATTGCTCGCCTGGCGGGACCCCCAGGGCAGTGCAACGCTCAAGGCCCTGGCCAGCGCCTCGAAGGCGGTGGCCACTCACCCGGTGGATTGATCGCTTGCGCGGGCGCGGCCGTCAGGGGACCAGATAGCCCCTGACGCCGGTGAAGATAATCTGCGCGGCCAACGCACAAACGAACAAGCCCATCAGGCGGCTGACGATTTGCAGGCCCTGGTCGCCGAGGATCCGCTCGATGCGGCTGGACAGGTAAAGCACGACGCCGACGGTGAAACTGGCCAGGGCGATGCTGATGATGGCCATGAGTTTGTCGTCCCAGTGTGGCTGGCTCACGCCCATCACCAGCAGGGCGCCGATGGTGCCGGGGCCGACGGTCAATGGAATGGTCAGCGGGACGATGGTCACGTCCTGCTGGACATTGTCGGTCTGCACCGCCGATTTGCCCTGGGCCATGCCCAGCGCCGAGATGAACAGCACGCTGCCGGCGCCGATACGGAAGGCATCCACGGTGATGCCGAAGACACTGAAGATCACTCGCCCGAACAGGTACAGCAACACGCTGGACACCAACGTCGCGGTCGCGACCTTCCAGGCCAGGCGCCGCTGTTCCTTGCGCGAATAGCCACGCGTCAGGCCGATGAAGCACGAGAGCACGAAGAAGGGGCTGTAGAGCACCAGCATCTTCAGGTAAACGCTGAACAGCACGTGGAGCATGGTCGAGGCTCAGGCGAAGGGAGACGACGCGAGTCTAACAGGCGTTTTGCCGTCTGTCGGCTCAGGTCGTCTGCGCCGTGCGGTTCTGCTGGTCGCGCTGGGCCACCCAGTGCTCGATCAACTCGCGCAACTGCGACAGTTCCACCGGCTTGGCCATGTGCCCGTCCATCCCGGCCTGGCGCGCGCGTTCCTTGTGTTCGGCGAGGATGTGCGCGGTGAGCGCCACCACCGGCGTGCGGGTCCGCTGGTTGCCGACTTCCCAGGCGCGCAGCTGCTGGGTGGCGGAGAACCCGTCGAGGATCGGCATTTCGCAGTCCATCAGGACCAGGTCGTAGCGCTGCGCCTTCATGGCCTTGAGGGCTTCCTCGCCATTGCTGGCGGTGTCGGGTTGCAGGTTGAGCTTGCCGAGCATGCCCCGGATGACCTTGGTGGAAATACTGTTGTCCTCGGCCACCAGGATACGGAAGTCGCTGGGTACGATCACCGGCGCGGTAGGGCCGGTGTTGGCTGGCGGGTGCGTCGCCTGGCCCCGGTTGCGCTGGTTCAGTTCGTCGGCCAGGGTGGTCTTGAGGGTGTAGCCGGCCACCGGTTTGGCGAGGATGCGCTTGACCCCGCTGTTGCGCGCCACGATCTTGCTCGGTGCGTTGCTGATGCCGGTGAGCATGATCAGCAGGATGTCGTGGTTCAGGCTCGGGTCTTCCTTGATCTTGGCCGCCAGTTGCATGCCGGTCATGCCCGGCATGTTCTGGTCCAGCAGCACCACGTCGAAATAGTCGCGCAGGTGCGCCTTGGTGCGCAGCAACGCCAGGGCTTCCTTGCCCGATGGCACGGCGCTGACGTTCAGGCCCCAGGCGCTGCACTGCTGCACCAGCACCTTGCGGCAGGTGTCGTTGTCGTCGACGATCAGCACCCGGGCCCCTTGCAGCGGGCCGTCGAGGTCGGACGTCGGGTGTTCGAGGCGATCAGGGTCCAGCGGCAAGGTCAGCCACAAGGTGCTGCCCTGGTTGCTGCCGCTTTTGATGCCGAACTCGCCGTGCATCAGGATGATCAACTGGCGCGCGATCACCAGGCCCAGGTTGCCGCCCAGGCGCGTGGCCGAGAGGAAGTTCTTGCTGTGCAATTCGGCGTGCATCAGCGTGTCGCGCTCTTGCGCGTCCATGGGCGAGCCGCTGTCTTGCACTGCAATGCGCAGGCGCGGTTGGTCGCTGCGCTCGTCGAGGGCCACGACGATCAAGACTTCGCCCTCGTCGGTCTTTTTCAAGGCGTTTTCCAACAGGCTCAGCAGCGCCTGGCGCAACCGCGTCGGGTCGCCGCTGATCACGCGCGGCACCTGGGGCTGGATGAAGCTGATCAGCTCGACGTTCTGCTGTTCGGCCTTGGCGCGGAAGATGCTCAGGCAATCCTCGATCAGCGCGTTGAGGTCGAACTGCACGTCATCCAGTTCGATTTGCCCGGATTCGAGGCGGGAGATGTCGAGGATCTCGTTGATCAGGGTCAGCAGCTCGTTACCGGCGCTGTGGATCGTCTGCACGTAGTCGCGCTGCTTGACCGACAGCGGCGTGCCCAGCAGCAGCTCGGTCATGCCGAGCACGCCGTTCATGGGCGTGCGGATCTCGTGGCTGATCTTCGCCAGGAACTCGGCCTTGGCGTTGATCTCGGCGTTGCTGGCCGCCAGGTCGCGGCTGATGCTGAAGCGGCTTTCGTTGATCGAACGCTGGCGCTCGCCCAGGGCGACGCTCATCAACAGGCCGCTGATGCAGATGAAGACCAGCAGGGTGATGATCAGGCCCTGGGGCGGGACTTCCGTGAGCCCTTGCAGCGCCGGGAGGATGATCAGCGTGCCCAGGTTGAAGACCACCATGGCCGCGACGAACAGCCGGGCCGGCCGGTAGCCCTTCTGCCAGTGCCAGGCGCTGACGAACAGCATGCTCAGGCCGGCCAGGGCCACCAGCCCGTAGGTCATGATATTGAGCGGCAGCGTGTTGACGAACAGCAGCAACAGGCTGCACAGCACGGTGAACACGATGTCGCCCAGCAGCAGCCGATTCAACGGATGCGGCCCCAATGGGGCGAAGAACCGGTAGGCGAACATCAGCCCGCAAGGGGCGGTCAGCAGCAAGGCCAGGTAGGCCCCCGGGGTCTGGACCTCCGGCCAGTCCGGCAGCCACGGCCCGGCCAGGTTCAGCAACAGCAACAGGCTGAGCATCAGCAGGCCTTCGCACGCGGCCAGCCACAGGCAACTGCGCGAACGGGTGTAGGCGTACCGGGTGAGGTTATGCAGGATCAGCATGGCGATGCAGCCGAACAGCAAGCCATAGATCAGCGTCTGGTTCTGGTCGGCCGCGGCCAGGACGGCCGGTTGCAGGGTGACGTAGGGGCGCAGCTCATGGCGCGAAGCCAGGCGCAGGTAGACGTCCAGGGGCTTGTCGCTGTGGGGCAGCGCCAGCATGAAATCGCTGCTGGGCACGGGGTGTTCGTTGCGCGGCAGCTCATTGCCGGTGGTTTGTTGGTCCACCAGGGTGTCGCCGTCGAGCACGTAGAGATTGAGGCGCGACAGGTCGGGGGCGAAGACTCGCAGGATCTGTTCGTGCTTGTCGGGGGCCAGGCGGAAGCGCAGCCACAATGCCCCGCCGGCTTCGGCGGCCTTGAGGCGGTCGAGGTCGATGGGACTGAATTGATTGGTGTAGCGGGCAGAGCGGATGTCGCTCAGCTTGAGGTCGCCCTGTTCGTCGAGCAATACCGCCCATCCACTGCCTGGCGCGGCCTGGGCCGGGAGCATGCAGAGCAGTGTCAGCAGGGTGACGGTAAAGCCTATGGCAATCCTGAGCCAGCGCACGGCGAAATCCCTTCGTAGGTTGATGCCAGATTATAACTATGCGCGGCGCCGGAACAGTCCGGCAAGGGCCACAGACCCTTGCCGGACTCAATAGCCGGGTTATTCCAGATTTTCGCCACGCTCGCGGGCAATGGCACGGTAGCCAATGTCCTTGCGGTAGAAGCAACCTTCCCAGTCGATCTCGGCGGCCAGGCGGTAAGCCTGCTGCTGAGCGTCGTCGACACTGGCGCCCATGGCGGTGGCGCACAGGACGCGACCGCCGGCGGTGACCACCTGGCCATCCTTCAGCGCCGTGCCGGCGTGGAAGACCTTGCCTTCCAACCGGGCGGCGGCGTCCAGGCCCTGGATGGCGCTGCCCTTGGCGTAGTCGCCCGGGTAACCGCCGGCGGCCAGCACGACACCCACGCTCGGGCGTGGATCCCACTGGGCTTCGACCTTGTCCAGCGCCTGGGCCAGCGCGGCTTCGACCAGCAGCACCAGGCTCGATTGCAGGCGCAACATCACCGGTTGGGTCTCAGGATCGCCGAAACGGCAGTTGAATTCGATGACTTTTGGGTTACCAGCCTTGTCGATCATCAGGCCGGCATAGAGGAAACCTGTGTAGACATTGCCTTCCTCGGCCATGCCGCGCACGGTCGGCCAGATCACCTGGTCCATGACGCGCTGGTGCACTTGGGCGGTGACCACCGGGGCCGGGGAGTAGGCGCCCATGCCACCGGTGTTCGGGCCGCTGTCGCCATCGCCGACACGCTTGTGGTCCTGGCTGGTGGCCATGGGCAAGACGTTCTTGCCGTCGACCATGACGATGAAGCTGGCTTCCTCGCCGTCGAGGAACTCTTCGATCACCACGCGGGAACCGGCGTCGCCGAAGGCGTTGCCGGCCAACATGTCGCGCACGGCGTCTTCGGCTTCGCCCAGGGTCATGGCAACGATCACACCTTTACCGGCGGCCAGGCCATCGGCCTTGATCACGATCGGCGCGCCTTTCTCGCGCAGGTACGCCAGGGCCGGTTCGATCTCGGTGAAGTTCTGGTAGTCGGCGGTCGGGATCTTGTGACGCGCCAGGAAATCCTTGGTGAACGCTTTGGAGCCTTCCAGCTGGGCGGCGCCCGCGGTCGGGCCGAAGCAGTCCAGGCCGCGAGCGCGGAACAGATCGACCACACCGGCGACCAGTGGCACTTCCGGGCCGACGATGGTCAGCGCTACGTTCTTCTCGGCGAAATCGGCCAGTTGTTCCAGGGCCAGCACGTCGATGGCGACGTTTTCGCACTTGGCTTCGATGGCGGTGCCGGCGTTGCCCGGCGCCACGAACACCTTCTGCACGCGGGGATCCTGGGCCACTTTCCAGGCCAGGGCGTGTTCACGGCCACCGCTGCCAATGATCAAAACATTCATTTCAAAAACCTCGGATGAAGCTGATTCTGTTTTGGAGCCTAAAGCGTTTCACGCCGTAGGAGGTCGCAATGAAGCCGTTAGATGCAAGGCGGAGTCGGCCTCGATGAGCGGAGTTGCCTTTTGGCAATGAGCATCATCGAGGTCGGCTCCAACGCAGCAGATGCCGGCTTCAGTGCGGCCGTTGTCATGTTAGTGACGGAAGTGGCGCATACCAGTAAAGACCATGGCGATGCCGGCTTCATCCGCCGCCGCAATCACTTCGTTGTCTCGCATCGAGCCACCCGGCTGGATTACGGCGGTGATACCGACCTTGGCCGCGTTGTCGATGCCGTCGCGGAACGGGAAGAATGCATCGGAGGCCATGACCGCGCCCTGGACCTGAAGGCCTGCGTGCTCGGCCTTGATCGCGGCGATGCGGGCCGAGTTCACGCGGCTCATCTGGCCGGCGCCGACACCGATGGTCTGGCGGTTCTTGGCGTAGACGATGGCGTTGGACTTGACGTACTTGGCCACTTTCCAGGCGAAGATCAGGTCGTTGATTTCCTGTTCGCTCGGCGCGCGCTGGGTCACGACCTTCAGGTCTGCGCTGCCGATCATGCCGATGTCACGGCTTTGCACCAGCAGGCCGCCGTTGACACGCTTGTAGTCCCAGGCCGGGGCGCGATCCGCCGACCATTGGCCGCAGGCCAGCAGGCGTACGTTGGCCTTGGCGGCCACGATGGCGCGTGCTTGCTCGCTCACCGACGGGGCGATGATCACTTCGACGAACTGGCGCTCGACGATGGCCTTGGCCGTCTCGGCGTCCAGTTCGCGGTTGAAGGCGATGATGCCGCCGAAGGCCGACTCGGTGTCGGTGGCGTAGGCCAGTTCGTAGGCCTGGCGGATGCCGCCCTCGGCGTCCGGGCTCACGGCCACGCCGCACGGGTTGGCGTGCTTGACGATGACGCAGGCGGGCTTGACGAAGCTCTTCACGCATTCCAATGCGGCGTCGGTGTCGGCCACGTTGTTGAACGACAGTTCCTTGCCTTGCAACTGGGTCGCGGTGGCGATGCCGACTTCGGCAGGCTTGGCTTCCACGTAGAACGCCGCGCTCTGGTGCGGGTTCTCGCCGTAGCGCATTTCCTGGGCCTTGATGAACTGGGTGTTGAAGGTGCGCGGGAATTCGCTGCGACCTTCGGTCGAAAGAGTTTCGGCGGCCTGGTTCACGGTGCCCATGTAGTTGGCGATCATGCCGTCGTAGGCGGCGGTGTGTTCAAACGCCTTGAGCATCAGGTCGAAACGCTGGGCGTAGGTCAGGCCACCGGCCTTGAGGTTTTCCAGGACGCTGGCGTAGTCGCTGGCGTTGACGACGATGGCGACGTCCTTGTGGTTCTTGGCCGCCGAGCGGACCATGGTCGGGCCGCCGATGTCGATGTTCTCGATGGCGGTCGGCAGGTCGCAGCCAGGCTTGTTGATGGTGGCTTCGAACGGGTAGAGGTTGACCGCCACCAGGTCGATCGGCTTGATGCCGTGCTCGTTCATGATGGCGTCGTCGATGCCGCGGCGGCCGAGGATCCCGCCGTGGATTTTCGGGTGCAGGGTCTTGACGCGACCGTCCATCATTTCCGCAAAACCGGTGTAGTCCGCGACTTCCACTGCGGCGACGCCGTTGTCCTGCAGCAGCTTGAAGGTCCCGCCGGTGGAAAGAATCTCGACGCCCAGCTGTTGCAGCTCGCGGGCGAATTCGAGGATCCCGGTCTTGTCGGAGACGCTGATCAAGGCGCGGCGGATCGGCAGGCGGGTGGTCTGGTCGGTCATTTCAATTTCCATCACAAGCAAGGGAAGTCAGCAAAAAAGGCGACCGTTTTTTACGCGGGCGCCTTTCTGGTTTGATTGAATGCTTACAGCAGATCGTACTGCTTGAGTTTCTTGCGCAGGGTGCCGCGGTTCAGTCCGAGCAGCTCGCTGGCCTTGGTCTGGTTGCCCTTGACGTAGTTCATCACGCTTTCGAGCAGCGGTGCCTCGACTTCGGAAAGCACCAGGTTATACACATCCGTGACGGCAGCGCCCTCAAGGTGGGCGAAATAATTGTGCAGCGCCTTCTCGACACTTCCGCGAAGGGTCTGGCCTTCTTCGCTGGGCGTGTTCAGGTGCTGTTTCAAATTCACGTTGTCGCTCACGGGTGTTGTTCCACTCACTAAAGTCTCGGTCATCATCGTCATGCGGCCACCCCTTCGTCCCCTGTCAGGCTCTTGTAACGCTCAGCGAAGAAAGCCTGAACGTCGGCGCATTGTGCTTGCGTACCATCCAAACGATTGAAGCGGGCGCGAAACTCCCTGGCGCCCGGCAGGGTTGCGAGATACCAGCCCACATGCTTGCGAGCGATGCGGACGCCCATGACTTCACCGTAGAAGGCATGCAGCGCGGCCAGATGCTCTAGCAGAATACGTTCCACCTCGGACAATTGCGGCGCAGCGAGCTTTTCGCCGGTGCGCAGGAAGTGTTCGATCTCACGAAAAATCCATGGCCGCCCCTGGGCGGCCCGGCCGATCAACAGGCCATCGGCACCGGTCGCGTCCAGCACGTACCGGGCCTTCTCGGGCGAATCGACATCGCCATTGGCAAAGACCGGTATCGACACCGCCTGCTTGATCGCGGCGATGGTGTCGTACTCGGCTTCGCCGGTGTACAGGTCGGCGCGGGTGCGGCCATGCACTGCCAGCGCCGTGATACCTGCCTGTTCGGCGATCTTCGCCACCGTCAGGCCGTTCTTGTTGTCCCGGTCCCACCCGGTACGGATCTTCAGGGTCACCGGCACATCGACTGCGCCGACAACGGCCTGCAGGATCTCGGTCACCAGGGCTTCATCCTTCAACAGCGCGGAACCGGCGGCCTTGTTGCAGACCTTCTTCGCCGGGCAGCCCATGTTGATGTCGATGATCTGCGCGCCCAGCGCCACGTTGGCCCGGGCCGCCTCCGCCAGCATCTGAGCGTCGCCACCGGCGATCTGTACCGAGCGGGGCTCGGGATCGCCTTCGTGGATCATGCGCAGACGCGATTTGCGGGTGTTCCACAAACTCATGTCGCTGGTGACCATTTCCGACACCACCAGGCCGGCACCCAGTCGCTTGCACAGCTGACGAAAGGGCTGGTCGGTGACGCCCGCCATCGGGGCGAGAACCAGGCCGTTCTGCAATGTATATGGGCCGATGCGTACCGCCGACATAGGACTTCCCTGAAGTGGGGCCGGATCATGAGACTTCGAAAAAGGGTTGGCATGATACCCGCTCTCGATGACTGGATAAAGATCGAATTGGATAAAATCTGAACAGCTATTTTGTTATCGCCAGCGGTTTGGTCTGGGTCGGTTGAGTCAGAAAGCTGCCGTCAATCGGCCGGCCCTGGCGCGGCTTCACTCGGGGGAATGGAAGCTCAGGCTGTAGTTCACCGCCTTGGATCCTGGGTCGAGGATGTCCAGCGCGATGTGGATGGGTGTCTGGGGCGGCATTTCGCCGCGGCCTTCGAGATCGCCGCCCAGGTATTCCCCCGGCTTGAAGCGGCGACTGGCGATCAGGTGCCCGTTCAGGTCGGCGAAACGCAGCTCCAGCAGCGGGAACGGCTGGGAGAAGGGCGCGCGATTGTAGATGATCGCGTCCACCACCAGGGCGCCGCTGAACTCCGGATGGCTGCGCACCACCAGGTTGCTGCTCTTGATCTTGGCGATGTCGACCTTGGACGGAACGTCGCAGCCCAGGGTCGGGCAGATTTGCAGGAACCATGGCCGGTACTGGTCCTGGCGGGCCAGTTCCTCGAAGTGATAGGCGATGTACTGGCCACCCAGGGCCGCGGCGGCCAGCAGGATCAGCAAGCCCCACAGCAGGCGTCGTCCCCACGGCGAGCGGCGCTTGCGCCAGTCCAGTTGCAACGGGTCGTCGTCCAGGTCCTGGAGGTCTTCGGCGCGTATGCCGGGCTCCTGGCGTTCGCGCGACTTGCGCAGCGGGACCGGTTGCGCCGGCTCTTCGTCGTGATCGTGATCGTGATCGTCGGTGGCGGACAGGCGCTCGAGGTGTTCCTCGGGCTCGTCGTGCGGCGCCAGGCGCAGGGGGGCGACGGGTTCGTCGTCCGGTTCCAGGGGTTCCAGCGCCAGGGACAGCGACGGTTCGGTGCGCGGCGGCCGGGCCGGCTCGTGGGGTTCGAAAGGCTCGGCAGGCGTCAGGAGCACGGCTTCGGCGCGCTCGTCGGGCGGATCGCTGTACAGGCTGTCGGACCAGTCGGCCTGTTCGTCGGCCAGCGGTTCGCGCTGCGCGCTCAGGTTGTCTTCGCGACGGCGTCCGGCGGTGCCCGGCGCCCGATTGTCGCGCCGCTCCAGGCGCGCCAGTTCCTTGTCCAGGTCATCGAGGTCGAGCTCGGCGGCGGTCCATTGTTTCTGGCTGATGGCTCGCGGCGGCGCTTCGGCGGCCGGCCTGGCGACCGGCACCAGGGGCGGCGCGGCTTCCCGGGCGGCCCGCTGTTCGAGCAACTGGCGAGCGGCATTGAACACTTGCAGGCACGAGCCACAGCGAACCACCCCGCGGGCCACGCTCAGTTGAGCATGGTTGACGCGAAAGCTGGTGTGGCAATGCGGACACTGGGTGACGAAGCTGTCAGTCATGCGGCAATCCGGTTGATACAGGCGGCCATTCTAGCGCCGACGTCCGGTGATGCGCACCCAGCCATCGCGATTGGCGATCGGGTCGAGGTCGAAGTCCTCGGCATAGGCGGCAGCGACTTCTTCGCCCTGTTCGGCGAGGATGCCCGACAGTGCCAGGCGTCCGCCCGGCTTGACCAGGCTCGACAGTTGCGGCGCCAGGGAGACCAGCGGTCCGGCCAGGATATTGGCCACCAGCACGTCGGCCTGCGCTGGCGGCAGGTCTTGCGGCAGGTACAGCGGGAACCGTTCTTCGGCAATGTGGTTGCGCCCGGCGTTGTCGCGGGACGCTTCCAGGGCCTGGACGTCGATGTCGGTACCGACCGCCTCACGGGCGCCCAGCAGCAGCGCGGCAATGGCCAGGATCCCCGAGCCGCAGCCGAAGTCGAGCACGTCGCAGCCCTTGAGGTCCTGGCCGTCGAGCCATTCCAGGCACAGCGCGGTGGTTGGGTGGGTGCCGGTACCGAACGCCAGGCCCGGGTCCAGCAGCAGGTTGACGGCGTCCGGTTGCGGCGCGGCATGCCAGCTGGGCACGATCCACAGGCGCTGGCCGAAGCGCATCGGCTGGAAGTTGTCCATCCAGCTGCGTTCCCAGTCCTGGTCCTCGATCACTTCGCTGTGATGCTCGGGCAACGGGCTGCCGGTCAGCAGTTCGAGGTGGGCCAGCACGCTGGCCGCCTCGGTGCCGCCTTCGAACAACGCCAGCAGGTGGGTGTGCGACCACAGCGGCGTGGTGTTGAGTTCCGGCTCGAAGATCGGCTGGTCTTCGGCGTCCATGAAGGTTACCGATACGGCGCCTACTTCGAGAAACGCGTCTTCGTAGGTTTCGGCTTGTTCCGGGCTGATGGCCAGGCGTACTTGCAGCCAAGGCATGGCGGGCACCTTTGGAAAAAAAATACAGGGGGCAGCGTGGGGCTGCAAAGGCGCGCAGTGTACGCCAGGTCGCCCCCAAAGTGGATAAGCGAGTCGAGCAGCGTCGGGTGGGTGTTTCGATATATATATGTATGCCCTGGGCGTCGGGTGCGGCGGATAAGGTGCCGGTCCACACAACAGGGAGGTCTGTGATGGACAACACCGCCAAGCGACAAAACACTGTGATCGGCGCGGGGCCGCTTTCTTCCCCGCCAGAGGCGGCGGCTCATGTCGTGCTGGAAAGACTGGCTCAATGGCAGGCCGTCATCGAGGCGCGACTGCAAGCCCGGATGGGCGTGCTGGACGTGCTGGAAGAGTACCTGCTGGTGCAACTGCGCACCCACTATCACGACGGCAACATCGACCCGCATTTCATCGACACCCTGATCGACACGGTGCTGCGACGGATGATCGAGGTGGTGCCCGTGGCCCCGGACGATGAGGCCGAGGCGCCGTACCGCTGGCCGGGTGGGGCCGACCGAGGATTTTCGGCCGAGCGCCAGGAACGGATCGCGCAAGTGATAGAGAGCGTCGCGTCGAGTTTCATCGCGCACTATCGGGATTATCTGCGCCGGCATTGGTCAATGGTCGGGGGCGATGAGCCCTTGGTGGCGGCGGTCAGGCAGCGGCTCGAGGGGCACCTGAGCGACGTCGAGGCGCTGTTGCAACCGCAGCCGTTGGCTGTCCTTGGCGTCGAAGCGTTGCGCGAAAGGCTCGAAGTGTTCGAGCAGGACTGGCGCCGGTTCGGCGAGCTGGCCGGGTTGGCGAGCGCCACGCAGCGTCAGCCGCTCGAGGCGCTCGCGCGTGCGCAACTGCCGGAGTGGTTGCGCGGGCTGGGCGAGGACGAGCGTCAGCGACTGGAGGCGCTTGAGGAGCAGACCTCCCAGGCCGAGGCGCTGGTGGATGGCTTGCTCGATGAACTGGGTTCGTTGCAAGCCTTCGCCCGGCGACTGGCCAAGGATTACGTCAGGCGTGAACTGGATATGACGGTCGAACCCGACAGCATTCGCGTGCAGGTGCAATGGCGAAGCGTGATGGGCCAGCCGGTGCGCGTCCACAGTCTCAGTCAACTGCTGGCGTCGGGTCCGATCAGGCCGGACGCCCTCACGGTGTTCCTGGTGGAGAACGGCGCGATGCTGCGCAACCAGGCGCTGACGCCGTCGTTCATCAGCCAGTTGCTGGCGGACGTCGATGCACCTGCCGGGTATCGGCAAGCGCTGGTGGAGCGCCATGGACGAAGGGACCTGCAGGACGCTTTGTTCGATTGGGTCCTGGCGCGGCTGCAGCAAAGTGCGTTCGTTGCCCGCTGTGCCGGTCATTTGCAGGTGGCCAGCCATGAAGCGGTCCAGGCCCTGTGGGGCCGCGAGACCGGCCCCCTGCGGGCGAGTGGCCTGGTGCTGCCCAATGCCTTGCGGTGTGACGATGTGCTCTTGTTTCATCGTCAGGACCTGCAAGGCGATGTGCTGTTGTACGCCCCCGGAAAACCGGACGGCCAGGAGTGGATCGAGCTGCCTTCGCTGTGGGCCGTGAGCGTCGAGGTGGGGGCGTGGACGCGCGACGAGGCCGGCCGAGAGTACCTGTTGCAGAGGATCTCCCCGACGGATCGGGACGCGGCCCGCGAGTATTTCAGCCGCGTGATGGACAAGCCGACGGTCTGGGATTCAAGCCGCGACCCCAGGCGGGCGGTGAGCGGTCTCAGCGAATGCCTGCAAGACAGCGTCGCCAGGGGCGTGGACAACCACCTGGCCCAGGTGGAGCAGGACGAGTCGCCCCGTTGGTACGCGGCGATGTCGCTCGATTCCCGGCGCAACCTCAGCAGCTTGAACCAGGAGTTGCGGGTTCATCAGCGCGTGTTCATCGAGCAGATGGCCGGCTACGAAGTCTTCATGGACTTCGCCAAGCGGGTCGTCACCCAGGCGATTGCCCCGTACATGCGCAGCAAGGGCGTGCAGGCGCCGGTCGATCCGGCCACGGTGCTGATCGACTACAGGCCTGGGCTGACAGGCGCGACGATAACCGCCAGTCTGCTGGACCTGGCCATCTACGGGTATGACGACAACGGCGGAATCGACGACCCTCGAAAAGGCGTGCGCTCATCGGTCGGCCAGGACCTGCGGCAAGTGCGCAGCGCGGACCTGGCGGTTTACCTGCGTGGGGCGTATGTGGGGGAGCACTATGGGCGGGACACCCGCGCCCGGTTTCTCGATACCGAGGCGGCGCAATACACCGCCCGCCGCATGGCCTACCGCAATTTGCTGCTGACCCGAATGGATCGCGACCTGCGTGTCGCCATGGGACAGTCCCAGTTGAATGCCGAGCAATTCTGGTGGCTCACCCGGCAGGTCACTCGGCTGGGCGAGCCGGCGCCGGCAGTCGGTCCGGGGTATTCGGGGGCCGCCGTGCAGCAGGAGGGGATGATCCGGTTTACCCTCGGCGGGCAGGTCGTGATCGGCGTGTATGTGTTCGCCTATTTCCAGCCAAGGGGCGTGTATTGGCTGTACACGCCGGATTCTGCGGACGGTATCGCGTTCCGTCGTTACCAGGATTTCTCCGGTGCCGTCGTTGCCCGCCTGCACGATTACCTGCTGGAGCGGGTTGCCCTCGGCGCCCGCGCTGCGGTCAGGCGCACCCTGGTGGCGTTGGCGGCGGGCACCGTGAGCGTGGATACATTGCGCGAGTTCAATCGGGTAAGCGATGTTCGGACGGAGTTCGATGCCTGCATCGAGCGTGCTGTCGCCGATGTGGAAGCGGTCACCCGCAGTCGCGCCGAGGTGATCCGGCAACAGGTCATCAAGGGATTACTGTTCGTGTCGGCGCCTATGTGCCTGGTGTACCCACCTTTGGGCTTGCTGTTGGATGCAGTCGTGATCGCCAGCAGCGTCAAGCAGGCAGCCGAGTCTCACGGGAAAGGGGATACGGAACGGGCGTTGGGCCATTGGTTGATGGCCTCCTGGGGCGCCTTGTTCGCCGCCTTGGGCGTTACAACCCTGGTGGCATTGCTGGGGCGGGCGGCCAGCAGCCTCCAGCGGGTGGTCAGGCCGCTGTCACTGTCCGCCCAGCGCCTGGCGGGCTTGCCCCCGCGGATGGCCAGGGACGCCGGGCCGGTGCTCCAGCCCATCCGCTTCAAGCCGAAACAGGCGGTGGGCAAGGCCCCTGACCACCTGGAGTACGTGACCAAGGAGGGAATTTTCAACGGGACCTATCGCAGTCCGGCCAGCGCCTCGCAGCCGCGCAGCCTCTACTACGTGCGCCACCAGGGTCGGTACTACCAGGTGAAGGAAAATACCTATTTCGGCGGTTTGTGCCTGGTGGACGCCCGCCGCCCCGGCGCCTTGTACAACGTGCCCATCCGACGGCTGGGGAACGGTAAATGGGTACGTAACGAAGTCGGCCTGCGTGGGGGTAATGATGAGGTGCTTGTCCTCGGGCACGTGAGGGATTTGCGCGAGGCGTTTCCCGGTCATGTCTTCCCGGATGTCTCAAGGGGGGCGTTGCAGGGCGAGGCGCTGGTGGCGCGCTACAGCGAGGCGGTCGCGGACAATTATCTGTTCTCGTTGAACGCGCAGACCTGCGTGATCGCGGCGTTGTACAGCCCGGCCACCCGGACCGGAGCCGTCATTCACTTCGATCACAACATCCGCGCGCTGATCGAGCGCAGCCTGCGGGACGTCATGCAGCGCCTGGGCACGACGGCGCAAGAGGTTCGTGCCACCCTGGTGGGCGGGGATTGGCTGACCGGCACTGACATTGGCGGGCGGGTCCGGTCGGCGATGCGGCGCGAAGGCCTGCAACCGACGTGGGATCACTGGTCGTACTCGTCCTGTTTTGGCAACACTTACGGTCTGGCGCTGGACCTGCGCAATGGCGTGACATCGGTCTTCAAGACCTCGCGCGGCCAGGTCGAGCGTTACTACATCCCGGTGCTGGCGCGGGCGAAGAAGAGCGCCGATCCGGTTTCGGCGCGAGCCCGCGGGTTCATGCGGCGCGTGCGCAACGAACCCCTGGTCGCCAATCCCAGCGGTGCCATCAGCACGGGGCAGGGGCGGCTGGCGACGCCGGCGGAAGTCGAAGCGCAGGCCTTCGCGACGGTGCTGCTGAGCTGAGCGATCGGCAGGCAAAAAAAGACCCCGGCCAATGGGCCGGGGTCCTTTACATCACTCGAAGCATCAAGCCTGGTGGGCCAGCTTGTGTTCCAGGTAATGGATGTTGACGCCGCCTTCGCAGAAGCCTTCGTCACGGACCAGATCACGGTGCAGCGGGATGTTGGTCTTGATCCCGTCCACCACGATTTCGTCCAGGGCATTGCGCATGCGCGCCATGGCTTCGTCGCGGGTCGCACCGTAGGTGATCAGCTTACCGATCAACGAATCGTAGTTCGGCGGAACGGCATAACCGCTGTACAGGTGCGAGTCGACGCGAACGCCATTGCCGCCCGGGGCGTGGAAATGCTTGACCGTGCCTGGGCTTGGCATGAAGGTTTTCGGGTCTTCGGCGTTGATCCGGCATTCCAGTGCGTGACCGCGGATGACCACGTCATCCTGGGTGAACGACAGCTTGTTGCCGGCGGCAATGCTGAGCATTTCCTTGACGATGTCGATACCGGTGACCATCTCCGAAACCGGGTGCTCCACCTGAACACGGGTGTTCATTTCGATGAAGTAGAAACGACCGTTCTCGTAGAGGAACTCGAAGGTGCCGGCGCCGCGGTAGCCGATGTCGATGCAGGCCTTGACGCAACGTGCCAGGACTTCCTGGCGCGCCTGCTCGTCGATGCCCGGTGCTGGCGCTTCTTCGAGTACCTTCTGGTGACGACGTTGCAGCGAGCAATCGCGGTCGCCCAGGTGGATGGCCTGGCCTTGGCCGTCGGACAACACCTGGACTTCGACGTGGCGTGGGTTGGTGAGGAATTTTTCCAGGTAGACCATCGGGTTGCCGAACGCCGCGCCGGCTTCGGAGCGGGTCAGTTTCGCCGAGGAAATCAGGTCTTCTTCCTTGTGTACCACGCGCATGCCGCGACCGCCGCCGCCGCCAGCGGCCTTGATGATCACCGGGTAGCCCACTTCGCGACCGATGCGCAGAGCGGTTTCTTCGTCTTCAGGCAACGGGCCGTCGGAACCCGGAACGGTCGGTACGCCGGCAGCGATCATGG
Organism: Pseudomonas chlororaphis; assembly: GCA_001023535.1. NCBI lineage: Bacteria > Pseudomonadati > Pseudomonadota > Gammaproteobacteria > Pseudomonadales > Pseudomonadaceae > Pseudomonas > Pseudomonas chlororaphis. The sequence goes on along the minus strand of CP011020.1, from coordinate 1,127,844 downwards.
CGTGCTTGGCCGATACCTTGTCGCCCATCAGGCGGATGGTGTCGGCTTTCGGACCGATGAAGGCAAAACCGGAGTTCTCGACCTGTTCGGCGAAGTCGGCGTTTTCCGCCAGGAAGCCGTAGCCTGGGTGAATGGCGGTGGCGCCGGTCACTTCGGCAGCGGCGATGATCGCCGGGATGTGCAGGTAGGAGTGCGCAGCCGACGCCGGACCGATGCAGACGGATTCGTCTGCCAGGCCCAGGTGCATCAGTTCTTTGTCGGCCTTGGAGTAAACGGCGACGGTCTTGATGCCCATCTCCTTGCAGGCTCGCAGAATCCGCAGGGCGATCTCACCGCGGTTTGCGATCAGGACTTTTTCCAACTTCGCAGTCATCAAAGGCTCTCCGCGGTTCAAACGATGGTGAACAGCGGTTGGTCGTACTCAACCGGCTGGCCGTCTTCGACGAGGATGGACTCGATCACACCGCTGGTTTCAGCTTCGATGTGGTTCATCATCTTCATGGCTTCGACGATGCACAGGGTGTCGCCTTTCTTCACGGTCTGGCCCACTTCAACGAAGGACGGCGAGGTTGGCGAAGACTTGCGGTAGAACGTGCCTACCATGGGCGAACGAGCGACGGTGCCGTTGAGTGCCGGAGCGGCGGCAGCGGCTGGAGCAGCGGCGGTGGCGGCTGCCGGTGCGGCTGGCGCAGGGGCGGCGGCGGGTGCTTGCATCGGTGCCGGGGCATAGAACTGCTGGGCTGGCGTCTTGCTGTGGCGGCTGATGCGTACGGACTCTTCGCCTTCCTTGATCTCCAGCTCGTCGATGCCGGACTCTTCCAGCAATTCGATCAGTTTCTTAACTTTACGGATATCCATGAATCATCAACTCCCAAGGGTCGGTCAGGGGCGTGTAGCTTGTTGTTCAAGCTGCTCCAGGGCAGCCTCCAGGGCCAATCGGTAACCGCTGGCGCCAAGGCCGCAGATCACTCCCACCGCTACATCGGAGAAGTAAGAGTGATGGCGGAAAGGTTCGCGTTTATGCACGTTGGACAAATGCACTTCGATGAATGGGATGCTCACCGCCAGCAGCGCGTCACGTAATGCGACACTTGTGTGTGTAAAAGCTGCTGGATTGATCAGAATGAAGTCCACGCCTTCGCCACGCGCGGCATGGATGCGATCGATCAATTCATATTCGGCATTGCTTTGCAGGTAGAGCAGATGATGGCCGGCGGCGCGGGCCCGCTGCTCCAGGTCCTGGTTGATCTGCGCCAGTGTCACGGCGCCGTAGACGCCAGGTTCGCGGGTGCCAAGCAGGTTCAGGTTGGGTCCGTGCAGGACCAAAAGGGTTGCCATCTGCTGTTCCTTGTTATCCGTGCGCAGGTGTCAGAACCCGGCGACTATGCCGCAAAGCCTTAATGACTGTCCAGTTCTCTGCAATAGCCAGCACGATGACCGATGTTTGCGCGAAATTTATGACCATGCCCCAGGATCCGGTCATCTGCAGCCGGAAAGCCCGCACTGAACCTTGTGGGAGCGGGCTTGCCCGCGAAGGGGTCGGTACATCCAATATTGTCGCAAGCTGACCCAGCGCTTTCGCGGGCAAGCCCGCTCCCACAGTGGGTTGGTGGCGGACGTTAATTCTGGGCCAACCTGAATGATTGTGGGATAGGGGGTTAGACCCGGAATGCTTGCACCGCCGTGTGCAAGCGTCCGCCCAGTACCAGCAGATTGTCGCCTTGTTCCCGGCCCTGGCCGATGCGCAGCAGGTTGTCGCCGCCCAGTTGGTGGATGCGTTCGCTGTGGTCGCGGATTTCGCTGACGGCGCCGCTCTGCTGGGCGGTGACGTCAGCGATGCGCACGGCGGTGTCGGCGATGGTCTGGATGGCGCCGACGATTTCATCCAGCGCACCGTCGGCGGCCTGGGCCTGGTTGGCGGTGGCTTCGGCGTGTTCGACCTGGGCGCGCATGCCGTCCACCGACTGGCGTGCGGCCTGTTGCAAGCGGGCGATCAGGGTCTGGATCTCGGCGGTGGCGCCGGCTGTGCGTTGGGCCAGGGAGCGAACCTCTTCGGCCACCACCGCGAAGCCACGGCCCATTTCTCCGGCGCGGGCCGCTTCGATGGCGGCGTTGAGGGCCAGCAGGTTGGTCTGGTCGGCGATGGAGCGAATCACCGTCAGCACGCCGCCGATGGTGGCCGACTCCTCGGCCAGTTGCTCGATCATTTGCGCGTTGTCCTGCACTTCCCCCACCAGCGCATGCAAACCGGTGAGGCTCAGGCCGATGACTTTCTGTCCTTGTTCCACCGCGTGGCCGGCGCTACGGCTGGCGTCGGCGGCCTGGCTAGCGTCGCCGGCGACTTGCTGGATCGTCGCCTCCAATTCGCTGAGGGAGTCTCGGATCAGCGCCGTGTCGTCGGCCTGGTCCTCGGCGCCGCTGTGCAGCTCGCCGCTCAGTTCCGCCAGGGTCCGGCTGCTGTCGGCCACTTGTTCGGCGTTCACGCGAATGGTGCCCACCAGGTCCACCAGGTAGGCGCGCAGGCGATTGAGCGACGCTTCGATGTCCTGCAGTTCGCGGTTGCTGGCGCCCACCCGGATGTCGCGGCTGAAATCGCCCTCCGCCCAGGTCGACAAAGCGGGCGCCAGGTGGGTCAGGGTCCGGGCGAGACGTCGCTGCAAGGTGTCGATGAGCAACGCGATCAGCAGGATCAGGCCGATCATCACGCCCTGGATCAAGCGCACCTCGCCCTGGATCCGCCCGTGCTGGGCCCGCACCGCAGGCTCCATGGCATCGATGGCCTGCTGCACGTCAGCGGTCTTGAGGTGCGTGGCGTTGCTCAACTCGGTGCGTTTCTGGATCAGTTCCCGAGTGCGCGACAGCTCCGCCGGGTAGCGGCCAAGCAGGCTGTTGAGTTCGCGTTTGAGAGCGATGCCGGCATCTTCGGCGGCGGTTTTTTCCTGGGTCTCCAGGCCCATCAGCGCAGCGAAATCATCGCCGGCGGTTTCGCTGCTGGCCGTCACGCCGAGCAGTGGCAAGCCATCGAGCTGGGCGGCCTGGGTGCGGATGCTCTGCAGTTCCCGTTCGACGTCGGCGGCCATTTCACTGCGACCGCTGCTGACCAGCTTGTCCCGGGTGAGGGACAGCCGGCCCAGATGCTGCGACGCGGCGAACAGCGGTGGCAGGTAGGCGGGCGCGCCTTGGGCGTATCGGGCGAGCTGGTCGAGGTTGGCGCTCAATTCACGTTCGGCCTGGAGCAACAGGGCCTGGGGGTCGCCGGCCAGCTTGCCGGCGCCCAGCAGGTCGGTCTTGCTGAAGCTGTCGAGGTTGGACAGGCTCGGGCGCAGGGTCTGGGCCAGCTCCGGCGGGAACGCATCGAGTTCCTTTTGCAGGGTTTCCAAGGCCTGGGTCGCGGCGCTCAGGCGCAAGGCATCGCCGCTGTTCAGGTACTCCTCGATGTTGCGTGTCACCTCGCCCTGAAACTGCCGCGACAGGCCCAGGTAACGCTCCATCAACAGATAGGGTCGCTCCAGGGCGATCTGCGACCACCACAACGTGGCACCCAGGCCCAGGCACACAGCAACTAAAAGAAGGGTATTGAGATTGGTCAGCAGCTTCAGGCGCATCAAGGGTCTACCAAGGGCAGAATCGTAAGTGCTTGAAGTTATTGCGTTTGAGTTACAGGTTTATGACCGAATCGGTGGATTCCGATGAAAAAGTGGCACTTTGCCTGGCCGCCTGCACGCGGTTGCGTCCGGCGTGCTTGGCCCGGTACAGCGCCTCGTCCGCCTGGCTCGCCATCATCAGGCTGTCGGAGTCATCGCTCATCTCCACCACGCCGGCGCTGAAGGTGCACCACAAGTCGTGGGGCTGGGCCGGGTAGTGGATTTCGGCAAAGCGCTGGCGGATTTCATCCAGCACCTTGCAGGCCGCCTCGATGTCGGTGTCGGGCATGACGATGGCGAACTCTTCGCCCCCGTAGCGGCCGATGAAATCGGTCTTGCGCAGACGCTGCTTGAGAAACAGCGCCAGGCTCTTGATCACCCGGTCGCCCATGGGGTGGCCATGGCTGTCATTGACCCGCTTGAAGTGGTCGATGTCGAGCATGGCGAAACTCAGCGGCTTGCCTTCCCGGCGGGCGCGGAAACTGCAATCTTCGAGCAACTGCAGGATGTGCGTGTGGTTGTACAGCCCGGTAAGGCTGTCGCGCACCATCCGCGCCTTGAGGTTGCGCGCCCGTGCCGCGCGGTTGCGCACGGTGGTGATCAGGTGGCGGGGCTTGATCGGTTTGGTCAGGAAGTCGTCGCCGCCTTCGCTCATGGCATCGAGCTGCTTGTCCAGGTCGTCTTCGGCGGACAGGTAGATGATCGGCACGCTGACGTAGCGGTCGTTGTGGCGGATCACCTTGGCCAACTCGGTGCCGGTGCAGGCGGGCATGTACATGTCGAGGATGATCAGGTCGGGCTGGAAGTCCGCCAGCTCGGCCATGGCCTGGATCGGCTCGATCAGCGTGCGGGTGACGATGCCGGCACTGTTGAGCAGGCGTTCGGTGTGCAGGGCCTGGGCGCGGGAGTCATCGATGATCAGCACTTTGTAGGGCTCGTACTGGGCGACGCAGGTCAGCACTTCGATTTTTTCCAGCAGGCTCGACGCTTCGAGCGTGCCGGTGAGGAACTCCTGCCCGCCGGCCCGCACGGCCGCCAGGCGGGTCGGCGTGTCGGTTTCCAGCAAACTGAAGAACAGCAGCGGCAGCGGCTGGTCCAGGCCTTCCTGGGCTTCGGCGGCCAGTTTCAGGCCGGCGCCGGGGCCGCTGAAATCCACGTCCATGACAATCGCCGCCGGCAGGCGCTCGACCATCGTCGCCCGAAATGCCGCGACGCTGTCCAGGGCCTGGGCACTGAGACCGAAGAATTCCAATTGCTTGGCCAGGCGCTCGGCGCGGTCGTGGTCTTGCAGCAGTACATAGATGGGTTTGCGCAGCGGCGGCAGGAAGGTCTGTTCGAGTTGGTCGCCATGGCGCAGGCCGGTGCGCGACAGGCGCTGCATCAGGCGGTTGATTTCGGTGATCAGGTGGCTGCTCAGGCGTCCGCGGTTGGCATCCACTGCCTGCAACGACTGACTGATGCCTTGGGCGAGCTGGGTGTGTTCGGGTTGTTCGAAGCGTTCGGCAAAACGCAGCAGCCGCAGATTGGCTTCGCTGAGCTCGGAAAGATCGGTGCTGGACCACTCGCTGCGCTGCAGGCGCTGCCAGATCTCCAGGATCTGACGAGCCTGGTGAATTACCCGCTGGGCAAAGTGATGCTTGAGGCGCTCGCGGCTGGGGTCTTCTGGCTCGGTCATATCCTGACTACTAGTTAGGCTGCATGCTGAGGTCGACTGGTGGCTCTATGCTAGCACCTCTTTTCCCTTGCATCAGTGTCATACGTCAATAATCTGTCCAACCGCGACATTCAGTTAATGACCGGCCAGTTTCGAAGACCGACGGCGGCGCTTCATTTATAGTGGCTGCTCGACGACCCTGCCAGGGCAGGCCTGATTGGCCGCCACATTATCGCGTTTCAAATCAGGCACGATGGCGTAGGGTTGTGGTCGAACCGAGAACTCAAGTGATTGAAGGGATATCGCCATGCTGGACTGGAAAAACCGCGCGGGCAGCGCGCCTGAACGTGCCGCCGAACCGAAATCGGACACCCGCAGCTACCTGGGTGGGCTGTTGTTCAGTCGGGCACTGGCGACGCTGGTCGGCCTGTACCTGCTGGTGACCATCGCCCTGGGTTGGTATTGGAGCCAGGAGCCGGCGCTGTTCCCGGTGCAGCAGAACGCCCAGGCGGCAGCCGAGCGGGACGGCCGGCAAATGGTGGTGGGCTACACCACCGTCGAGACCCTCAAGACCGTGGCCGGCACCTTGCTGACCAAACCGGGCGGCTACATTTCCAACGACCGTTTCCCGCCGGGCCTGTGGATGGACAACATGCCGAGCTGGGAATACGGCGTGCTGGTGCAGGTTCGCGACCTGAGCCGCGCCTTGCGCAAGGACTTCGCCCGTTCCCAGTCACAGTCCGCCGAAGACGCCGATCTGGCCAAGGCCGAGCCGCGCTTCAACTTCGATAACCGCAGTTGGGTGCTGCCCTCCAGTGAGTCGGAGTACCAGGAAGGCATCAATTCCCTGAGCCGCTACCAGGCACGCCTGTCCGATCCGGCCCAGAAGAGCGCGCTGTTCTACGCCCGTGCCGACAACCTGAACAACTGGCTGGGGGATGTCGGCACTCGCCTGGGTTCGTTGTCCCAGCGCCTGTCGGCCAGCGTGGGCCGGGTCAAGCTCAACACGTCGTTGAAAACCGAAATTCCGGCGCCGGGCCAGGTGCCGCAGGTGGATGAAGAAGTCGTCGAGACCCCATGGATGCAAATCGACAACGTGTTCTACGAGGCGCGCGGCCAGGCATGGGCGCTGTCGCATTTGTTGCGGGCCATCGAAGTGGACTTCGCCGACGTGCTGGCGAAGAAGAACGCCACCGTCAGCGTCCGGCAGATCATTCGTGAACTGGAAGCGTCCCAGGAACCGGTCTGGAGCCCGATGATCCTCAATGGCAGCGGCTTCGGCGTGTTGGCGAACCATTCGCTGGTGATGGCCAACTACATTTCCCGGGCCAACGCAGCGGTCATCGACCTGCGGCAACTGCTGAACCAGGGCTGATCGATGAGCGAAAGCGCCCGGGAGGTCGCCCACCGAGAGGCCTCGGATGCCGAGCTGATCGCCTGGGTCGATGAACACGACAACCTGCTGGGCAGCCTGGTGCGCTCGGACCTGCGTGAGCGCGGGCTGATCGGGCGCGGCACCTACATCCTGTTGTTCAACTCGGCCGGTGAACTGTGTGTTCACCGGCGCACGTTGAGCAAGGCGATCTACCCGGGGTTCTGGGACGTGGCGGCGGGCGGCATGGTGCAGGCCCACGAGACCTACACCGAATCGGCCGCCCGGGAGCTGGCCGAGGAACTGGGCGTGAGCGGCGTCGCGCTGACCGCCCACGACCACTTCTATTTCGAGGACACCGGTAGCCGGCTGTGGTGCTCGGCGTTCTCGGCGGTGTGGGACGGCCCCCTGGTGCTGCAACCGGAGGAAGTGCTCGAAGCGCGGTTTCTGCCCATCGACCAGGTGCTGGATGAAATCCGCCGCAAGCCTTACTGCCCGGACTCGCTGGCGGCGTTGGAGCGCTATTTGCGCGCCCACGGCGATGGCGTCGCAAAGAAGCTATAAATTGGCGCCGATTGGCCCTTAGCAAGTCGGCTTTTTGCCGTTACACTGCGCGACTTTTCAAGCTGAACCGACGTCTGCGGTCCAGTAGCGCTGCCCCTGCCTGAGTGGGGCTTCGCGGTCGAGGCATTGCTCTCTCGACCAGTCTTTGTCCTCCCGAGAGGATTGCCGGTGGCCAAAAAAGCCGCATCCTTCGCCGCCTTGGGCGGCCTGGTATTTTCTACCGACGCCGGTCGTCATTGCCCTGATTGCCGTCAACCGGTGGATGCCTGCATCTGCAAACAGACCGTCATCCCTGCCGGTGATGGCATTGCCCGCGTGCGCCGCGAAAGCAAGGGTCGCGGCGGCAAGACGGTGACCACGATCACCGGTGTGCCGTTGGCCGAAGACGCGCTCAAGGAATTGGCGACGACGTTGAAGAAACGCTGTGGCACCGGTGGCGCGTTGAAGGACGGCGTCATCGAGATCCAGGGCGATCACGTCGAGCTGTTGCTGGCCGAATTGGTCAAGCACGGTTTCAAGGCCAAGAAATCCGGCGGCTAGCAGCCTCTGTGAAAACCACCCTCGGCTTGATCCGAACGTACGGTTCGCGGTCGCCCGCATGGTTTTCACAGAGCCTGTTCTGAACGGGTTTCCAGGCTCTGTTTGAAAAGTCTTGAGACGAAGGTCAGGCAAGGCGAAAACCGGCGAGGAAGCGGAGTTTACTGGAGTAAATGAGCATTCCGAGCCGGTTTTCAACGCAGCATGAACGAGTATCAAGGCTTTTCAGACAGAGCCTAAACTCAGCGCTGCCAGCAGGGTCTACCCTGCTGACAGACAATTCGTCATTTTCACTCTCTAGACTGCCCCAGCCTCCGACCGGATGGTGCATTTTGACTTCTTTATAGGGGACTTCGATGTCCGTACGACGCACACGCAAAGACGATGGCAGCCAATGGACAGTTGCGGACAGCCGCAGTGTTTACGGGATTCGCCATTGGGGGGCCGGGTATTTCGCGATCAATGACGCCGGTCGCGTCGAAGTCCGTCCGAACGGTCCCGGCAGCTCGCCCATCGACCTGTTCGAGCAAGTCGAGCAACTGCGCCAGAGCGGCCTCTCGCTGCCCTTGCTGGTGCGCTTCCCCGACATTCTGCAAGACCGCGTGCGCCAGCTCACCGGTGCGTTCGACAGCAACATCGCGCGGCTGGAATACCAGAGCCAATACACCGCGCTCTACCCGATCAAGGTCAACCAGCAGGAAGCGGTGATCGAGAACATCATCGCCACCCAGAATGTTTCCATCGGCCTGGAAGCCGGTTCCAAGCCGGAGCTGCTGGCGGTGCTGGCGCTGGCGCCGAAGGGCGGGACCATCGTCTGCAACGGCTACAAGGACCGTGAGTTCATCCGCCTGGCGCTGATGGGCCAGAAACTGGGCCACAACGTTTTCATCGTCATCGAGAAAGAGTCCGAAGTCGGCCTGGTGATCGAAGAGGCGACCTCGCTCAAGGTCAAGCCACAGGTCGGCCTGCGGGTGCGCCTGTCGTCCCTGGCATCGAGCAAGTGGGCCGATACCGGCGGCGAGAAATCCAAGTTCGGCCTGTCGGCCGCGCAACTGTTGTCGGTGGTCGAGCGCTTCCGCGCCGCGGGCCTGGACCAGGGCATCCGCCTGTTGCACTTCCACATGGGTTCGCAAATCGCCAACCTGGCGGACTACCAGCACGGCTTCAAGGAAGCGATCCGCTACTACGGCGAGCTGCGCAACCTTGGCCTGCCGGTGGACCACATCGACGTGGGCGGTGGTCTGGGCGTGGACTACGACGGCACCCACTCGCGCAATGCCAGTTCGATCAACTACGACATGGACGACTACGCCGGTGTCGTGGTCGGCATGCTCAAGGAGTTCTGCGACGCCCAGGGCCTGCCGCATCCGCACATTTTCTCCGAAAGCGGCCGGTCGCTGACCGCCCACCACGCCATGCTGGTGGTGCAGGTGACCGACGTCGAGAAGCACAACGACGACGTGCCGGTGATCGACAACAAGCTGGAGCTGCCGGAAACCGTGCAATGGCTGGTGGACCTGTTGGGGCCGACTGACATCGAGATGGTCACCGAGACCTACTGGCGTGCCACCCACTACATGAGCGACGTGGCCGCGCAGTACGCCGACGGCAAGTTGACCCTGGCCGAGAAAGCCCTGGCCGAGCAGTGCTACTTCGCCGTTTGCCGGCGCCTGCACAATTCGCTGAAGGCTCGCCAGCGGTCCCACCGCCAGGTGCTGGACGAACTCAACGACAAGCTGGCCGACAAGTACATCTGCAACTTCTCGGTGTTCCAGAGCCTGCCGGACACCTGGGCCATCGGCCAGGTATTGCCGATCCTGCCGTTGCATCGCCTCGACGAAGAGCCGATGCGCCGTGCCGTGCTGCAAGACCTGACCTGCGACTCCGATGGCAAGATCAAGCAGTACGTCGACGAGCAGAGCATCGAGACCAGCCTGCCGGTGCATGCCCTCAACACGGGCGAAGACTACCTGCTGGGCATCTTCCTGGTGGGCGCCTACCAGGAAATCCTGGGCGACATGCACAACCTGTTCGGTGACACCGACTCGGTGAACATTTACCAGAACGCCGACGGCAGTGTGTACCACGCCGGTATCGAGACCCACGACACCATCGAGGACATGCTGCGCTACGTGCACCTGTCGCCGGAAGAGTTGATGACTCACTACCGCGACAAGTGCGCCAGCGCCCGGATCAGCGCTGCCGAGCGCACCCAGTTCCTCGACGCCTTGCGCCTGGGCCTGACGCGTTCGTCGTATCTGTCTTCTTGATGGGGGCCTGAGCGTCCACCGAACCTGTGGCGAGGGGATTTATCCCCGTTCGGCTGCGAAGCAGCCGTAAAACCGGCTAACGAGATTTGCCTGTTGCTCCACAGACTGGGTTCTGGGGCCGCTTCGCAGCCCAACGGGGATAAATCCCCTCGCCACAGGGGCTCCGGCGCCATTTTCAACTGGACGGCAAATGCCCTTCGCTCTGTCAGAAACTGCATCGCATACTGCGGGAGTTTTCGGACAGTCCTGAAGGGCATTTTTGTTTGTGCCTGTGTTATTTCCGCGCATCGGCGCACATAACCGGCGTAGTCCTAATTTCGTGTAGTCCCTTTCCTAACTTGTACTTCAGCCCTCTACTCGACCATGGCTCTCGGCGAGAATCCTCGGCCGCCCCTCCTGTAGAGAAACGCCGATGTCCGATCCAGCCCGCGAGTCAGCCTTTCGTCTGGAGATAGCCGGTCTGCCCGAACCCTTGGTCGTCGTGGCCTTCACGGGCAGCGAAGCCATCAGCGAACCCTTCGCCTATGAGGCGCAATTGTTGCTCCCCGACGCCCCCGTGGACTTGGCCGGGCTGCTGTACCGCAACGTGTGGCTGAGCTTCGGCGCGCCGGGTCGAGGCATTCATGGGCAATTGCACGAACTGCTCGAACAGCCTCCGGGCGCCGGCTGCCGGGTGCGTATCGGGCCGAAGCTGGCTTGCCTGGCGCAGCGCTTCAGCCAACGGGTGTTCGTTGCTCGCTCGGTGCCGCAGATCCTGCGCCAGGTGCTCCGGGAACATGGCATCGGCGGCCGGCACCTGTGCCTGGACCTGAGCGGCGACTACCCTGCGCAAGACTTCTGCACCCAATACCGGGAGTCGGACCTGCAATTTCTCCAACGGCTGTGCGCGCAAGCCGGCATCCATTTTCATTTCGAACAGACCCCGGACGGACATTGCCTGGTTTTCACCGACAGTCCAGACCGTTTCCCGTTGGTGGGCGAGGCGGTTTATGGCGACCACCGGCCAGCGCCGGGCGTCCGGGCCTTCAGTGTGCAGAGCACGCTGCCGGGCGCACAGGTTGCCCGGGGGCGCAGCGACCTGAAGAACCTGCACGTTGGCCGAGCGGTGACGCTGGCAGCGCATCCCCTGGAGGGCTGGAACCGCTGCTGGCTGCTGACCGGCGTCGAGCACCGCGGCCAGGCGGGGGTGTATGGCAACCAGTTCAAGGCCATCCCCCAGGGCGCGCCGTGGCAGACAGCCCTGCGGGCGACGAAGCCGCGCATGGCGAGCCGGCAACGGGGTTGGGTGGTCGCGGTGGATGAGCCGGTGATGCAAGAAGCCGGACGCGTGGCGGTGCAGTTCGACTGGGTCTACCAGGGCGAGGGCGCCCGTTCCAGCCATTGTTGGCTGCCGTTGGCGCCCGAGTTGCTGGCGGGGGCGGACGAGTTGCGCGAGGGCACCGAGGTGTTGGTGAGTTTTATCGAAGGCGATCCGGATCGTCCGTTGATCAGTGCCTTTCTCGACGGCCCCGCGTTGGCTGCGCCGGTTGAGCCTGCGGCCGCCCCGATCGCCGGCCGCGCACCGGGGCCGGCGGTTGCCGACCCGATGCTCCTGTCGGCGATCCGCAGTGCCGAGCCGCTGGTCTTGTTGTGCCTGCTACCCGGCGGCGGCAGTTTCAGCCATTGCGCCGAGGCGTTGTGCACCTGCCGGTTGCTCACCCAGCCCGGCGCGGGTATCGCGCCGTGAGCGCCGGCACCCTGGCCGGGTCCCATTGGTTGCTGCTCGACGTACCGAGTGCGCCCGACGCGACGTGGCGCCTGCAAGAACAGTTCGCGGGGGTTCAGGCCGAGGTGCTGTTCGACGACACCGAGTTGCACGGCCTCGGGGAGCACAGCCCACTGTTGCTGGATCTTCGGCGAGCGGGTGGGTTGGTCAGTCTCTGTCATCTGGATCCGCAGGCCTGGCCGGGGCTGGTGTTGATCAGCAGTGCGTCGGCGGAACAACTGCTGGCGCATCTGCGGCGGATGCTGACGGTGACCTTGGGCCTGCACCACAAAGCGTTGCTGAACTATTACAACCCGCACACCGCCAGCTATTTTTTCGACGGTTGCGACCCGCAGGAACTCAGTTGCTGGCTGGGGCCCATCAGCCAGGTGCGCTGGTTCGGTGGCACCTGGGCCGACCGCGCCATCGGCAGCCTGGGCTGGCAGCAACTGACCAATCCCGGGTTGCCGGTGACGGCGCTGGAGAACGAACACAGCCTCAGTGATCGGCAGCAATGCCAACTCCAGCAATGCCTGCTGGAGCGCCACGCCTGGCGCTGGTCGCGCGCCATCGGGCGTGATTATCACCTGCTCTGGAAGCGCTTCCAGGAGGGGATGGGGCTGGGGTTCACCGAACAGGCGTTGCTCGATGACTGGTTGTGGCTGCGCTTGCAACACCCCGATGCCCGGCCGGTGCCGAAGTTGGAAGGCCGGTCGCCACGGGAATACCTCGATCAGCTACGCCGGGCATGGCAGGGCGGTCCGGGGTGAAATGTCATGGGCTGGGGCTGCCCAGCCATTGATCGCGCCGTTGCAGATGCCAGGCGATGGCCCCGAGGGTCAGGCTGCGCAAGGCCATGAACAGCAGGAAGGTGATCCACAACCCGTGGTTGCCCAAGCCTTGCAGCGCCCAGGCGACAGGCAGTACCAGCAACAGCGTCAGCAGCATGCCGTTGCGCATTTCCCGGGCGCGGGTGGCGCCGATGAACAGCCCGTCGAGCAGGTAGCTCCAGACCGCAATCAGCGGCAGGGCCGCCAGGTAAGGCAGATACTGGTCGGCGGTGGCGCGCACGTCGGGAATGTCGGTTTGCATCGCGATGAACAGGTGGCCGGCGAGCAGGAACAGCAGCGCGAACCCAAGGCTTGCAATCAGCGACCAGCCGCAGGCCACCACCAGCGAACGGCGCAGGGCGAGGCGATCGCGGGCGCCGATGGCATGCCCGCACAAAGCTTCCACCGCGTGGGCGAGGCCGTCCAGGGCGTGGGCGGTCAGCAGCAGGCCGTTGAGCAGCAGGGCATTGGCTGCCACGGTCGCGTCCCCTAGCCGCGCGCCTTGCACGGTGATCAGGAAGAACACCGCTTGCAGCGCCAGGCTGCGAATGAAAATGTCCCGGTTCACCGCCAGCAGCGGGCGCCAGCTCTGCCACCGCCCCAAGGCTGCCCAGGCCACCTGTCCGGGCCAGGCCCGCAGAGTCTTGCGTGCCAGGGCCAGGCCGACCAGCGCACCGGTCCACTCGGCAATCACCGAGGCCCGGGCCGAACCGGCCACGCCCCAGTCCAGGCCGATCACGAACCACAGGTTCAGGGCGATGTTCACCAGGTTGGTCACCAGCAGGATCGCCAGCGGCGCTCGGGCATTCTGGGCACCGAGGAACCAGCCCACCAATGCATAGCTGGCCAGCGCCGCCGGTAGGCCGAAGAGCCGGGTGTGGAAAAAGTCGCGGGTCAATTGGTCGAGTTCGGCCGATGGCTGCATGAAGTGCAACGCCACGCCACTCAGCGGTACGCCGACGGCGCCGAGCACCACCGCCAGCCCCATCGCCAGCAACAGGCCTTGCACCAGCACCTGCCGCAGCGCCGCGCCATCGCCACGTCCGGCGGCCTGGGCGGCGAACCCGGTGGAGCCCATGCGCAGGAAACCCATGGCCCACGCCAGCACGGTATACAGACTCGCCCCGACCGCCACCGCGCCCAGCTGATGGGCATGGGGCAAATGGCCGATGACCGTACTGTCCACCAGCGCCACCAGCGGCACGGAAATGTTCGAGAGAATCATCGGCGCCGCCAGCGCCCAGACCCGGCGATGGGTAAGGCGGTCGCGCCAGTCGGTGATCAGGTGGGACATGCGGGCTCCTTGATGGAGCGCAATTGTAGCGGGTTCTCTGGATGATCGTTTCCAGTCCCTGCGAAGCACGCCGCACTTCGCAGGCCCGTTTTTTGTGGCGAGGGGATTTATCCCCGTTCGGCTGCGAAGCAGTCGTAAATCCGACTAACGCGGTTTACCTGATGTACCGCATGGCCTGGGTTTGGGGCTGCTGCGCAGCCCAGCGGGGATAAATCCCCTCGCCACAACTGTGCTCCTGCATAGGCTCGTGCGACCTCAGTGAATGATCCAACTCAACAACCACAACCCCAATACCAACCAGATAATCCCCATGATGATCGAGGCCCGCATAAAGGCGCGGATCGCCGAATACAGCATCATCAACCCGATGATCAGCGCGATGATGCTGATGATCGAGGTGTCCATGCCCAAGGTGCGCGCCAGGCCGTCGACGAAGTTGCCGCCGGCGTGGGCCAGGGTGTTGAACAGGCCGCTGAGCAGGTCGACGATGAAGCGGATCACCGAACCGAGCGCTTGGCCGAGCCATTCGAAAAAGCTTTCTACCTGCATGTGTGCATCCTGATGAAGGGGATCCGGGTTGAACTGTGTCTGATTGTAGGAGCTGTTGGCGTCGCGATGGTTCGATTATGGGGCAAATTGCCACGCGCACCGAGAGGCTTGCCTTCCCCGGTCATCCCCCCGAAGCTATGCGCATTCAGGAGAGCCCGATGAACCTTGTTGAACTGACCGAACGCCTGCACGCCATTCGTGACCGTAACGATTGGCGGCGCTTCCACAGCCCGAAGAACCTCGCCATGGCCGCCAGCGTGGAAATGGCCGAGCTGGTGGAGATTTTCCAGTGGCTGACCGAGGATCAGTCCCGCCAGTTGCCGGCAGACACCCTGGCCCATGCCGGGCAGGAAGTCGGTGACATCGTGTTGTACCTGTTGCTGTTGTGCAGCGAATTGGGCCTGGACATGGACGCCGTGGTGCGCAACAAGCTGGCCGACAGCGAGCGGCGGTTCGGCCAATGAGCGACCGTCATTTCGACCAGTTGGCCACGCGGTTTGCCGAGAAAATCTACGGCGGGGCCAAGGGCGCGATCCGCCTGGCGGTGCTTCAGGCCGATCTGTTGGAAACCTTGCCGGATCGCCCGCTGCGGGTGCTGGATATCGGCGCGGGTCTGGGCCATATGTCGCTGTGGCTGGCCGAGCGCGGTCACCAGGTGACCCTCGCCGAGCCGGCCGAGCCCATGCTCGAAGGTGCCCGCCAACGCTTCGCCGTGGCGGGGCAGCAGGCAACGTTCATCCAGGCGCCGTGGCAGGATCTGCTTGGCCAGCTCACCGAGCCCTACGACCTGGTGCTGTGCCATGCGGTGCTCGAATGGCTGGCCGAGCCCCATGCCATCCTGCCGGTGCTGCATCAGCTCACGGCGCCGGGCGGCTGGTTGTCCCTGGCGTTCTACAACCGCGATGCGCTGGTCTATCGCAACCTGCTCAAGGGGCATTTCCGCAAGTTGCGCAAAAATGACATGGCCGGCGAAAAACAGAGCCTGACACCGCAACAACCCCTTGATCCGCGCGCGTTGGCGGCGCAACTTGAAGGCCTGTGGCAGGTCGAAAACCAGAGTGGCGTGCGGGTTTTCCATGACTACATGCCCGTGGAATTCCAAGGGCGCGTGGAGCTGGCGCAGTTGTTGGAAATGGAGCTGGCCCACCGTCGCCATCCCGCGTTTGCCGGATTGGGACGTTATCTGCACTGGATCTGCCGTCCGCGCTGATCCAGCGGCACTGGAGAGCAACATGAAAGGTCGTTCAGGGGTATTGGTGCTGTGCCTGGGGCTGGCGGCCTGCCAGGGCAGCAACCCGTATGTCGCCACTTCCAACCCGCTGCCGCCGGCACCACCGGAAGCCGCCCAGGTGTTCGACCGCAGTGCGTACCCCGCGCCGCCTCGGGACTACGGGCGCTACCGCAGTTGGGCCTGGCGCAACGGGCAACTGCCGCCGGGCACTGCGTGGGCGGACTCGGCCCAGGTGGCCGAGGCAGTGAGTAACGCGCTGGACCAGCGCGGCCTGCGCCCGCTGCATGACAATCGGCCGGCCGACCTCTTCGTCAGCGCCGACCTGCGCCTGGAAACCCGCCTGCGCCAGGTACGCGATGACTACGACACCGGCTACTACGGCGGCTACAACCGCTACGGCCCCGGCTATGGCCCTGGGTACGGCATGTATCACACGGTGCCGGTGGTGCGCACGTACCAGGAGCAGGTGGTGGTCGTGCGTGTCGAGCTGTTCGACGCGCGCAATGGCCAGCCGGTCTGGAGCGCCAGCGCCGAAACCAGCCAGCGCGGCAGCCAGGGTGCACGCACGGACGCTATCCGCGAAGCGGTGGAAAAAGCCATGTCGGCGTATCCGCCCAGTTGATCCTGCAACGGAGAAAAACCATGTTGCACCGTCTTGCCTTACTGTCTTTTGCCCTGCTGCTGGGCGCCTGTGCCTCCAACCAGGTCAATCACGACTTCGACACCAGCCGCGATTTCGCGGCGTACCGCAGTTGGAGTTGGAAAGAGCCGGCGCTGCAATACCGCCCCGATGACCCGCGCATCAAGAGCGACCTGACCGAACAACGCATCCGTCAGGCCGTTGCCGATCAACTCGACCAGCGCGGCCTGCGCCCGGTGGCGGCAGGTGGTCGGGCGGATGTGTTGGTCCAGGCTTACCTGATCGTCGAGGATCGCCAGCAGCAGGTGACCACGAACTATGGCGGTGGTTGGGGCGGCCCCTGGAACGGCTATTGGGGCGGGCCGATGTACAACGAAACCCGCAACATCAGCTACAAGGTCGGCACCGTGCAGATCGACCTGCTCGATGGCAAGGACGGCAAGCTGGTGTGGCGGGGCAGTGACGAGCAGATCCTGAGCGACTCGCCGAACCCGACGGACCGTAACACCGCGGTACGGGAGACGGTGGGGCGGATCCTGTCGACCTATCCGCCGCGATAGCCAGTTTGGCGCAGTCCATTTCTGGGAGCGGGCCTGCCTGAGGCGTTGACGTTGGATGGGCCGACGTCTTCGCGAGCAAGCTCGCTCCCACAGGGGGATGGGTGCCAGCCGCAGAATCCCGGACAGCCTCCGTCCCATGTGGGAGCGAGCTTGCTCGCGAAGGCGGCCTCGCGGTCACCTTTCAGCCCGCCGGCCGCCAGCCTCCCACCATGTGTTCCAGATCCCCTGCCCCCATCAACCGCAAGTCCCCGCTGGACCCTGCCGCACTCGCCAGCAGTGTCACTTCACTGGGCAGGCGTACGGGTTTTTTGAAGGCCACCTCGATCTCGAGGTTGGCCTCGGGCAGGTGTTGATCCAGGGCGGCCAGGGTCCTGGCTTTGTTCCACAGGCCATGGGCGATGGCAGTCGGGAAGCCGAACAGTTTGGCGCTGGCGGCGCTCAGGTGAATCGGGTTGTAGTCGCCCGACACCTTGGCGTACTGCCGGCCAATGTCGGCCGGCGCGCGCCAGTGCGCCACCTCCATCAATGCCAGGCTGTTGGCGGGCGTGTCGGCCAGCGGTGTCCCATCCAGTTCGACACCCCTGCACAGCATCTGGCTGTGGGCTTGCCACAATAGCCCCAGTTGATCCTCCAGGCGGGTGACCAGGTCGAACACCGCGCCTTTGGGGTGAGGTTGCAGGTTCTCGACATTGACGCTGGCCCGCACCTGGTTGACGCCGCCCATGGGCCGCAGCACACGGATGCGGTTGTTCAAATGGATCAAGCCCAACAACGGAAACGGAAAGTCCCGGTCGGTAAGCAACTGCATTTGCAAGGCGAACGCCAGGACGTGGGGATACGTCGGCGGCAGCAACCCGTTCTCGGCGAAGCCGCAGACCTTGCGATAGGCTGCCAGTCGCTGCGGGTCGACCTGGAGCACCTGGCGCAGCCCTTGTTCCGGCAAGGTCTTGCCGCTGATCTTGCGCCGCGTCGCCGCTTTCACGTAGAGCGCGGTCATCGACGGTGCGCCGCTGACCTCGTGCCATTGGATCGTCATGTCATGCTCCCAGCAGGCTTTGCCCGCACACCCGCACGGCCTGCCCGGTGACAGCGCCCGTGCCGGGTTGCGCCAGCCACGCCACGGTTTCGGCGACATCCTGGGGCAGGCCGCCCTGGCCCAGGGAGCTCATGCGCCGCCCGGCTTCGCGCAGGGTGAAAGGGATCTCGGCGGTCATGCGCGTTTCAATGAAGCCCGGTGCCACGGCGTTGATACTGATGCCCCGCGCCTGCAGCGTAGGCGCCCAGGCCTGCGCCAGGCCGATCAGGCCGGCCTTGCTCGCGGCATAGTTGGTCTGCCCGCGATTGCCGGCGATGCCGCTGATGGACGCCAGCAGGATGACCCGGCCATTGTCCCGCAGGGTGCCGCTGTCGAGCAGGGCCTTGGTCAGCACCTGCGGAGCGTTGAGGTTGACGGCCAGGACCGCGTCCCAGAATTCCGGGGTCATGTTGGCGAGGGTCTTGTCGCGGGTAATGCCGGCGTTGTGCACCACGATGTCGACGCCGTCGGGCAAGTGTTCGATCAATTGCGAAGGCGCGTCTTCGGCGCAGATATCCAGGGTCAGGCTGCGCCCGCTCAGACGTGCGGCCAGGGCGTCGAGGTCGGCCTTGGCCTGCGGCATGTCCAGCAGGATCACGTCGGCGCCATCGCGGGCCAGGGTTTCGGCGATGGCGGCGCCGATCCCGCGGGCAGCCCCGGTGACCAGTGCCTTGAGCCCGGTGAGCGGCCTTGTCCAATCCTGGACCTGGGTGTCGCAAGCATTGAGGCGAACGACCTGCCCGGACACGAAGGCACTCTTGGGCGACAGGAAGAAGCGCAACGCACCTTCTAGCTGTGCCTCGGCCCCGTCGCCAACGTACAGCAGTTGCAGTGTCCCGCCGTGGCGCAACTCCTTGGCCAGGGACCGGCTGAAACCCTCCAGCGCACGCTGGGCACTGGCGGCGAACGGGTCGCTGAGCCGTTCCGGGGCGCGACCGAGGATGACTACGTGGGCGCTGCGGTCGAGATTTTTCATCAAGGGCTGGAAAAATTCGCGCAGTTGCTTGAGCTGGTCGGCCTGCACCAGGTGGCTGGCGTCATACACCACCGCCTTGATTTTCGGGCCGTGGCCGGGGATCCACTCGGTGGCCAGGCTCGGTTCGCCACCGTAGACGAAAATGGCGTCGGTCAGGCGTTTGGCGAACGTGCCGACCTGCTCGGTCAACGGCCCGCCGCCCAGCAGCAACGCGCCCTCGATCGGTCGCAGCCGCCCAGCCTGCCAGCGCTCCAGGCGCACCGGCGAGGGCAGGCCGAGGGCCCCGACCAGACGCAGGCCAACAGGTGAATTGGCGAAGTCGATATAGCGGTCAGACATGGAACACACTCCGGCTGATGAGGTTCCAAGTGTGGACCATGATTGGCAATCAGTCGTTCGATCGCCGAGATAAAGCCTAAGCTTGCGCAGGGAGCGGCGTTTTTTTCAGGCCATTTGCGCATTCGAACCTACACGGGGAGTTCTTCATGACACAGCTACGCCGCGTCGCGATTATCGGTGGTAACCGCATTCCGTTCGCCCGCTCCAATGGGCCCTATGCCACCGCCAGCAACCAGGCGATGCTGACCGCCGCGCTCGAGGGACTGATCGAGCGCTACAACCTGCATGGCCTGCACATTGGCGAAGTCGCCGCCGGCGCGGTGCTCAAGCATTCCCGGGACATGAACCTGACCCGCGAATGCGTGCTGGGCTCGCGGCTGTCGCCCACCACGCCGGCCTACGATGTACAGCAGGCCTGCGGCACCGGCCTGGAAACGGTGTTGCTGGTGGCCAACAAGATTGCCCTCGGACAGATCGACAGCGCCATTGCCGGCGGCGTGGACACCACCTCCGACGCTCCGATTGCGGTCAATGAGGGGCTGCGCAGGATCCTGCTGCAAGCCAATCGTGCCAAGACCACCGCCGATAAGATCAAGGCCTTCCTGCAAGTGCGGCCCCAGCACCTGCTGCCCGACCTGCCGCGCATCAACGAACCGCGCACCGGCCTGAGCATGGGCGAGCACTGCGAGTTGATGGCCCAGACCTGGCAGATCCCTCGGGAGGCGCAGGATCAGTTGGCCCTGGAAAGCCATCAGAAAATGGCTGCGTCCTACGCCGAAGGTTGGCAGAACGACTTGATGACGCCGTTTCTCGGCCTGACCCGGGACAACAACCTGCGCCCCGACCTGACCCCGGAAAAACTCGCCTCGCTCAAACCGGCTTTCGAGAAGAGCGCCAAGGGCACCCTGACAGCAGGCAATTCCACGCCGTTGACCGATGGCGCCTCGCTGGTGCTGTTGGGAAGCGAAGAATGGGCCAAGGCGCAGGGCCTGCCGATCCTGGCGTACCTGCGCGATGGCGAAACGGCGGCGGTGGATTTCGTCCATGGTGCCGAAGGGTTGTTGATGGCGCCGGTCTACGCGGTGCCGCGGTTGCTGGCGCGCAACGGCCTGACCCTGCAGGATTTCGATTACTACGAGATCCATGAAGCATTCGCCGCCCAGGTGTTGTGCACCTTGAAGGCCTGGGAAGACCCGGACTACTGCAAGAGCCGCCTGGGCCTCGAGGTCCCGCTGGGCGCCATCGACCGCAGCCGCTTGAACGTGAAGGGCAGCTCATTGGCCGCCGGGCATCCGTTCGCCGCCACGGGTGGACGCATCGTCGCCAACCTCGCCAAGTTGCTGGATGCCGCCGGGCGCGGCCGCGGGCTGATCTCCATCTGCGCGGCGGCCGGCCAGGGGGTGACGGCGATCATCGAGCGCTGAGGGCCGCCTCGTTCGCCTGGACGACCTGCGCCCGTCGGCGGCTGGCGTAGCGCTCGGCGAAGATCGAGCAGACGATCAACTGCAGCGGGTGGTAGATCATGATCGGCAGCAGGATCAGGCCCAGGCCGGGGTTGTTGCCAAAGATCAACGCGGCCATCGGCACCCCGGCGGCGAGGGATTTCTTGCTGGCGCAGAACACTGCGGCAATTTCATCGGCATTGCTGAACCGCAAGGCGCGGGCGGTGCGGGTGGTCATCCACAGGATGATCGCCAGCAGGATGGCACTGCCCAATGCCGCGCTGAGCAGCAGGCCGTTGCCTTGCTGCTGCCAGATCCCGGAGACCATCGAGTTGCAGAACGCCGCGTACACCAGCAGCAGGATCACCAGTTTGTCGATGACGTTGGTGTAGCGTTTGTAGCGGCCAAAGAACCCCGCCAGCCAACGCCGCAGGACCTGCCCGAGCACCAGCGGCAGCAGCAACATCAGGCACAGGTCGAGCAGGGTCGAGCCGAGGTCGATGCCCCCGGCGCCGCGCCCAACCACCAGGCTGACCAGCAAGGGCGTCAGCACCACCCCCAGTACGCTGGACAGGCTCGCGTTGAGAATCGCCGCGGGCACGTTGCCGCCGGCGCTACCGGTCAGGGCCACCGACGAGGAAATGGTCGAGGGCAGGGCGCACAGGTACAGGAAGCCCAGCATCAGCAGCGCCGGGACGTGACTGCCCACCAGCCAGTGACTGATCAGCCAGATCAGCGGGAACACGCCAAAGGTAAAACCTTGCACCATCAGATGCAGCCGGGTGTTTTTCAGGCCGTGGCGGATCTGCTCGCCGGACAGGTTGACCCCATGCAGGAAAAACACCACGAAGATGCCGATGTTGACGACCCATTCGGCATGCATGGCGCCGCCGGTGGCACCGAACGTAGGAAAGAAATAGGCCAGCAGCGTGGCGAGGACCATGCCGCAGAGGAACCAGTCGGTCACTATCCGTTTGAGGTGTCGGAAAATATGCATAGGGCACCGCAAGTTGTAAGAAAAGTCGACTTAGCCTAACGTCGTCGCAAACAGTCGTCTTGCGACATAAGGCCAATCAATGCCGACTAACGGACACCAGCAACTCGAGCGGCGCATCCCCGACCTGACTCAACTGCCGCGGCCGCTCTATGCCCGTGTCGAAAGCCTGAGCGCCGGGTCCTGGACCCAGGCCCATCGGCATGACTGGGTGCAGTTTTCCTACGCCATCAGTGGTGTTCTTGGCGTACACACGGCCGCGGGCAGTTTCTTCGCGCCACCCCAGCGGGGCATCTGGATCCCGGCTGATCTGGAGCATCAGGTGGTGACGTCCACCCGGGCGGAAATGCGCAGCCTGTATGTCCACCGCCAGGCCTGCCCCTGGGCGGACGGGCGGTGTCGGGTCTTGGAGGTCACGCCGCTGGCGCGGGAGTTGATCAAGGTGTTCTGCCAGTTCCCGGCCGATTACCCCCAGGGCGATAGCCAGGAAGAACGCCTGGTGCAGGTGTTGCTCGACCAGTTGGCGACGCTGCCGGAAGTGGGGTTTTCCCTGCCGTTGCCCCGTCATGCCCGCCTGTTGGCGCTGTGCAACGAACTGATCGAGCAGCCCGAGCAAGGCGTCACGCTGCAAGCCTGGGCGGAACGCCTGGGGACGTCGGAAAAAACCCTGATGCGTTTGTTCCAGCGGGAAACCGGCCTGAGTTTCCGTGCCTGGCGCCAGCGCATGCGCTTGCTGTCGTCCCTGGGGGCGCTGGAGAAAGGCGACAGTGTCACCAGCGCGGCGTTGTCTTGTGGCTATGATTCGACCTCCGCCTTCATTGCCGCCTTCAAGGGAATGTTTGGTTTCACCCCCGGGGAGTTGTTCAAGCATTGACGCCGGCGCTGGCCATGGATGCGGTTGTCAGCGCTTGTAGCAAATACCTTCGCCTCCCGTTACCGGCGCCGCGCTCGGCGTCGGCTATGATTCGGCACGTTCGATGCGATCCGGCACAGTGTGTGCATCGCAGGTTCATAGGTCGGCAACCCCTCCCCGTGGAGCGAGGATTGCCGTATAACGACTGTCATTCGCGTGTTCGGTAATAAAGGACCCACAATAAAAGCTGATGAAGACTCCAAAACGCATTGAACCCCTGATCGAGGACGGTCTGGTCGACGAAGTGCTGCGCCCACTCATGAGTGGTAAAGAAGCAGCTGTTTATGTGGTGCGCTGCGGCAACGAGTTACGTTGCGCCAAAGTCTACAAGGAGGCGAACAAGCGAAGTTTTCGTCAGGCGGCCGAATACCAGGAAGGCCGCAAGGTGCGTAACAGCCGGCAGGCCAGGGCCATGGCCAAGGGCTCGAAGTTCGGGCGCAAGGAGACCGAGGACGCCTGGCAGAACGCCGAGGTGGCGGCGCTGTTCCGGCTGGCGAACTCCGGTGTGCGAGTCCCCAAGCCGTATGACTTTCTCGAAGGCGTGCTGCTGATGGAGCTGGTGGCCGATGAGTACGGCGATGCGGCGCCACGTTTGAACGATGTGGTGCTGGAGCCGGATCAGGCCCGTGAGTATCACGCGTTCCTGATTTCCCAGATCGTGCTGATGTTGTGTACCGGGCTGGTGCACGGTGACCTGTCCGAGTTCAACGTGCTGCTTACGCCGACCGGGCCTGTGATCATCGACCTGCCGCAGGCCGTGGATGCCGCGGGCAACAACCATGCTTTCAGCATGCTGGAGCGAGACGTGGGCAACATGGCGTCCTACTTCGGCCGGTTCGCCCCGGAACTCAAGCGCACCCGATACGCGAAGGAGATGTGGGCGTTGTATGAGTCCGGCACCTTGCACCCGGCCAGCGTGTTGACCGGCGAGTTCGACGAGCCTGAAGAACTGGCGGATGTGGGTGGGGTCATGCGCGAGATCGAGGCCGCCCGCCTGGATGAGCAACGCCGCCAGGCCGCCCGCACCGCCGACGATGCCCCCCCCGGCAAAACCGAAGAACCGCCTCCGCCCTGGATGCAATAAGCCCGGCCCGGTGAGTGAACCCTGTGGGAGCGGGCTTGCCCTGCGAAAGCGCTGTGCCAGGCGATAGGTGAGCTGGCTGGAATGGCGCCTTCGCGGGCAAGCCCGCTCCCACAAGGAGCGGTGTGCCGAGCGCAATTCTTCCGTCCCCCGAAGACCCACTGTGGGAGCGGGCTTGCCCGCGAAAGCGCTGTGTCAGGCGATAGGTGAGCTGGCTGGAATGACGCCTTCGCGGGCGAGCCCGCTCCCACAAGGAACGGTGTGCCGAGGGCAATTTTTCCATTCCCCGGGGGCGGGCACTCAGGCGGGTCGGGCGCAGCACCCCGACGCCAGTTCCTTGAGGATCGGGCAGTCCGGGCGGTGGTCGCCGTGGCAGTGGTCCACCAGGTCCTGGAGGGTGTCGCGCAGTTCGGCCAGTTCGCGGATTTTCTGGTTCAGTTCGTCGATGTGCTGCCGGGCCAGGGCCTTCACATCAGCGCTGGCCCGTTGGCGGTCCTGCCAGAGGGTCAGCAGTTTGCCGACCTCTTCCAGTGAAAACCCCAGGTCCCGCGAGCGCTTGATGAACGCCAGCGTATGCAGGTCTTCGGCGCCGTAGATCCGGTAGCCACTGTCGGTACGATGGGCCGCCTTGAGCAGGCCGATGGATTCGTAGTACCGGATCATCTTCGCACTCAGGCCGCTCTGCCGGGCTGCTTGGCCGATGTTCATCGCTTGTCCTCCAACGGCTCGGGTCTCCAGAATTTCAACAGTAACGCATTGCTCACCACGCTGACGCTCGACAGTGCCATCGCCGCGCCGGCCAGCACCGGGTTGAGCAGGCCGAATGCCGCCAGGGGAATGCCGATCAGGTTGTAGACGAACGCCCAGAACAGGTTCTGGCGGATCTTGGCGTAGGTCTTGCGGCTGATGTCCAGCGCTGCCGGCACCAGTCGCGGGTCGCCGCGCATCAGGGTGATGCCAGCCGCGTGCATGGCCACATCGGTGCCGCCACCCATGGCAATGCCGATGTCCGCGGCGGCCAGCGCAGGGGCGTCGTTGATGCCGTCGCCGACCATTGCCACCACCGAACGGTCTTTCAATTGTTGGACGATGGCGGATTTGTCCGCCGGCAGCACCTCGGCATGCACGTTGGCGATGCCCAGCGCTTGAGCCACCACCCGGGCGCTGCCCTGGTTGTCACCGGTGAGCAGGTGACTGGCGATGTGGCGCTTAACCAGGGCCTGGACGGCAGCCAGGGCGCCGGGCTTGAGCGAGTCGCCGAAAGCGAACAGGCCCAATACCCGTGGCGTCGGGGCTTGCTCGATCAGCCAGGACAACGTGCGGCCTTCGCTTTCCCACGCTTGCGCCGACTCGGCCAGCGTGCCGGGGTCCAGGCCCCGTTCTTCCAGCAGGCGCCGGTTACCCAATGCCAGGCGACGTCCGTCGAGGCTGCCGGCAATGCCGCGGCCGGTCAGGGACTGGCTGTCGTTGATGTCCGGCACGCTCAAGTCGCGTTCGCCGCAGGCGTCCAGCACCGCCTTGGCCAGGGGATGCTCGCTGCCGCGTTGCAACGCGCCGGCCCACTGCAGCAGCGTGTCTTCGTTACCCTCCAGGGCACTGAAGTGCACGATGCGCGGGGTGCCCGAGGTCAGGGTGCCGGTCTTGTCGAACACCACGGTGTCGACTTCGTGGGCACGCTCCAACGCTTCGGCATCCTTGATCAGGATCCCGTGGCGCGCAGCCACGCCGGTGCCGGCCATGATCGCGGTCGGCGTCGCCAGGCCCAGGGCACAGGGACAGGCGATCACCAGCACTGCCACGGCATTGATCACGGCGACTTCCAGCGGCGCACCGTACCACCACCAGCCGACCAGCGTGGCCAAGGCCAGCACCAGCACCACCGGCACGAAGACCTGGCTGACCTTGTCCACCAGTTTCTGGATCGGTGCCTTGGCGGCCTGGGCGTCCTCCACCAGGCGAATGATGCGCGCCAGGACGGTTTCGGCACCCAGTGCCTGGGTGCGCACCAACAGTCGGCCCTCGCCATTGATGGCGCCACCGGTGACCTTGTCGCCGGGCTGTTTGGGCACCGGCAGGCTCTCACCGCTGATCAGGGCTTCGTCGGCGTGACTCTGGCCTTGCAGCACTTCACCGTCCACCGGGAAGCGCTCGCCGGGCTTGACCAGCACCAGGTCATTCAAGCGCAAGGCGCTGATGGCGACGTCGCGCTCCTGGCCGTCGACCACCTGGATCGCCCGCTCCGGTCGCAAGGCTTCGAGGGCGCGGATGGCGCTGGCGGTCTGTCGCTTGGCGCGGCTTTCCAGGTACTTGCCCAGCAGTACCAGGGCTATCACCACCGCCGAGGCTTCGAAGTACAGGTGCGGCAGGCTGCCGGGGCGGGCGCTGGCCCACTCGTAAAGGCTCAAGCCGTAGCCGGCGCTGGTGCCCAGGGCGACCAGCAGGTCCATGTTGCCGGCGCCGGCGCGCACGGCCTTGAAGGCGGCGACATAAAAACGCGCCCCGAAGATGAACTGGACCGGAGTCGCCAGGGCGAACTGCACCCAGGCTGGCAACATCCAGTGCACGCCAAGCGGCTGCAGCAACATCGGCAACACCAGCGGCAAGGCCAGCAGGATCGCCAGCACCAATGCCAGGCGTTCATGGTCCAGGCGTTGGCGTTGCACTTCGGCGGATGGCTCGACGGGCCTGACCTCGGCCTCATAGCCGGCACGCCTGACCGCATCGACGAGGATCTGCGGGTCAACCTGGCCGTTCAATTCGAGATGGGCGCGTTCGTTGGCGAGGTTGACGCTGACGCTGTTCACGCCCGCCACCTTGCTCAAGGCCCGCTCGACCCGCCCGGCGCAACTGGCGCAGGTCATGCCGCTGATCGGCAGGTCGAAGGTGCTGGATTCGGACATCGGTCTGGCTCCCTGTAGTGAATGACTACAGGATCAACCTTGCCATGCTGGCAAGGTCAAGCGCCACCGAAATGCAGCCCTGCTCAGGTGGGCGCGATGACGGCTCAGTAACCCAACGCGGCCTGCTTGAGGTACATGCCTTGCTCGTTCATGGCGATGCGGTACTTGAGGATGTCGCCGGCCTTGAGCACGATTTCCTGGGAGCCCGGCGCGAGCATGCCCGGGTTGCACCCCGGTGCCTGGCCTGGCAGCAGTTTCAGGCGCAGGGAGAATCGGCCGGCCGGCAGGTTGAACGAGGTGCTTTGTTCCTGGAACAGTCGAGCCGAGAGCTGATCCTGGATATAGATGCCGATTTCGCAGGACGTCGCCACTTCCAGGCGCTCGCGGGAAATGATCAGCACGCCGTAGTCGTCGGCCGATGCCTGGGGCACCACCGCTGAAAAACCGAGCATGCAAAACAGGCTGAACGCTGACCAGCGCATGGCTGAACCTCCGGTGTGGAATCCTTGATGTGTGCAGCTTGGCTGAGGCCGTTGCCGATTGCCAGCCCGGCAGTTTTCCCTGGAACTTGACCTTGCCATGAGGGCAAGCTTGAAACTGCTGGCAACCTCAATCCAAGGAGTCATCCCATGCAAGTATTCAATGTCCAGGGCATGTCCTGCGGCCACTGTGTCAAAGCCATCACTCAGGCTGTGCAGGCCCGCGATCCGGCCGCCGACGTGCAGGTCGACCTGAGCGCGAAGACGGTCCAGGTCCAGAGTTCGCTGCCAGCCGCCGCAGTGGTCGAGGCCATCAAGGAGGAGGGGTACGAGGTCAGTGCCGCCTGAAGTTTTTTAATCGTTAGCGACCTATCGGAATGTTCAAGCGCGCCCGGCAGGGCTAAACTGTCGGGCTGCCGACTGACGCCTGACCTGGACGCCCGATGAACCTTCGCATCATTCTGATTCTTGGCGCCTTGAGCGCTTTCGGTCCCTTGGCGATCGACTTTTACCTGCCCGCCTTCCCGGCCATGGCGACCGCCTTCGGTACGGACGAAAAACACATTCAACTGACCTTGGCCGCCTATTTCCTTGGGTTGTCCATCGGGCAACTGGGCTATGGCCCGGTGGCGGATCGCTTCGGGCGACGCATTCCCCTGCTGGCCGGCGTCGGCTTGTTCACCCTGGCGTCCCTGGCGTGTGCCTATGCGCCGAACCTCGAATGGCTGATCGCTGCCCGTTTCGTCCAGGCCCTGGGCGGTTGCGCCGGCATGGTGATTTCCCGGGCGGTGGTGAGCGACAAATGCGACGCGGTGGGCTCGGCCAAGGTGTTCTCGCAACTGATGCTGGTGATGGGCCTGGCGCCGATCCTGGCGCCGATGCTCGGCGGCTTGCTGGTGAACCTGCATGGCTGGCAATCGATCTTCATCGCCCTGACTCTGTTCAGCGCGCTGGCGGCGACGGCCGTGGCCTTGTGGTTGCCGGAAAGCCTGCCGGACCATGTGCCTCGACAACCGCTGTCAGGGGCACTGCGCCAATACATGCGGCTGCTGACCGACCCGATCTACTTGGGTCATGCCTTGACGGGTGGGATCGCCATCGCTGGGATGTTTGCCTACATCGCCGGCTCGCCGTTCGTTTTCATCAAGTTGTATGGGGTGCCTGCCGAACACTTCGGCTGGCTGTTCGGCACCAATGCGGCCGGCTTCATCCTGGTCGCCCAGGTCAACGCCCGGTTGTTGGCCAAGCGCGGCCCGGCGTTCTTGCTGGCCCGCGCCGTATGGGTTTACCTGTTGGCGGGGTTGAGCCTGCTGGCGGTGAGCGCGTTGCAGCCCGAGCAGTTGTGGCCGCTTCTGATCCCACTGTTCATCTGCATCGCCAGCCTGGGGTGCATCCTACCCAATGCCTCGGCCTGCGCCATGACCGGGCAGGGCGCCCGGGCCGGCAGCGCTTCGGCTCTGTTAGGCTGCCTGCAGTTTTCCGTGGCAGCCGGGTCTGCCGCGCTGGTGGCGGCGCTGCATGACGGCACCGCCGTGCCCATGGCATTGGTGATCAGCCTTTGCGGGCTGTTGGTGGTCAGCGCAGCCATGCTGACCCGGCGCCTGCAAAATACCCGGGCACTGGCCCAGGCCGCCGGCAAGGTCTGATTCAGCCGGCCGCGCGTTGCTGCTGTTCGGGGAAATGATGCGGCGCGTGGATTCGCGCTTGCAGGGTATTGGCGAAGGCCTGGGCTTCGGCCTCGGTGCGGAACGTCACGACGTGCTGGTCGAGGCGCACCTGCCATTGGGATTTTGCCACTTCTTTTATCAGGATCTTCATTGCTGACCTCCTCACGTAAAAGATTGCGTTGCAAAGGCCTCGAGTGTAGACCGGAATGCGATCGCAAATGTGACAACGGTCAAGTCTCGGACTGACGGCACGATGAAGGGAGGGTGGCGAGGGCATTCGCTCCCTCGCCACCCCAGGCCCGCGCGGTCAGAACCCTTCGAGTACGATCTTGCCCTTGGACTTGCCGCTCTCCAGCAACCCATGGGCGCGCCGCAGGTTCTCGGCGTTGATGGTGCCGAAATGTTCGCCGACGGTGGTCTTCAGCGTGCCGGCATCGATCAGCTCGGCGACCCGGTTGAGCAGCGAGTGTTGTTCGATCATGTCGGGCGTCTCGAACAGCGAACGGGTGTACATGAACTCCCAATGCAGTGACAGGCTCTTGCGCTTGAGCTTGGCCACGTCCAGTGCCTTGGGATCATCGATCAGCGCCAGTTTGCCCTGGGGCGCCAGTGCGTCGACCAACTGGTCCAGGTGCTGGTCGGTCTGGGTCAGGCTGGCGACGTGGGTCACTGGTCCGTGGCCGGCCTTCTTCAATTCCACGCTCAGCGGCTGGCTGTGGTCGATCACCAGGTCGGCGCCCAGGTCCCGTACCCACGCTTGAGTCTGTGGGCGGGACGCGGTGCCGATGACCTTCAGCCCGGTGAGTTGATGGGCCAGTTGGGTCAGGATCGAACCCACGCCACCCGCCGCGCCAACGATCAGCAGGCTCTGGCCCTGATCGTCCTGGCCTTGGGGGATGTGCAGTCGTTCGAACAGCAACTCCCAGGCGGTAATGGCGGTCAGGGGCAAGGCGGCCGCTTCGGCGAAACCGAGGGTCTTGGGCATGTGGCCGACGATGCGCTCATCCACTGCGTGCAACTCGCTGTTGCCGCCGGCCCGGGCGATCGAGCCGGCGTAGAAGACCTTGTCGCCCACCTTGAACAACGTGACCTCGCTGCCCACGGCCGTGACCACGCCGGCCACATCCCAGCCCAGCACCTTGGCCTCGCCGCCTTCGGGCTGGACGTTCTGGCGAACCTTGGTGTCCACCGGGTTGACCGAGATGGCCTTCACTTCCACCAATAGGTCCCGGGGCCCGGCGACGGGGGCCGGCAGCTCGATGTCCTGCAGCGATTGAGGGTCGGTGATGGGCAACGAATGGTAGTAGGCAATGGCTTTCATGAGCGGCTCCGTGAGGTCAGTGACAATGCAGCCATGGTTAGCTATTTATCGGCGAGATAAAACCGGCTAAAAGAACAGGGTCTTTCAATGATTTTTTGATAATGGAGCCGTCATGCTTCGATTCGATGACTTGCAGCTGTTTGTCCGTGCAGCGGACTTGGGCAGCCTTTCTGCGGCGGCCCGGGTCATGGACCTGTCGGCGGCCGTGGCCAGCGCCGCGTTGAAGCGAATCGAGCAGCACCTGGGCGCGCGGTTGCTGGCCCGTTCCACCCGCAGCCTGCGCCTGACTGCCGAAGGGGAAGGTTTTCTCGAATACGCCCGCGCGGCCTTGAGCAGCCTCGACGAAGGACGACGGCTGTTGACCAGCGGCCAGGATCAGGTCAGCGGAGTGTTGCAGTTGTCCGCGCCCTCGGACCTGGGCCGCAACCTGCTGCTGCCGTGGCTGGATGCCTTCCAGCGTGAGCACCCGGGGCTGACAGTGCGGCTGTTGTTGGGCGATCGCATTGCCGACCTGTTCAAGCAACCGGTGGACATCGCGCTGCGCTATGGCGAGCCGGAGGATTCGAGCCTGGTGGCGCTGCCCGTCGCACCGGAAAACCGTCGGGTGCTCTGCGCTTCCCCAGACTACCTGGCGCGCGCGGGGGAACCCCAGCACCTGGAGCAACTGGCCCAGCACAACTGCCTGCTGTACATGCTTGGCACCCGCGTCCATGACCACTGGTGCTTTCATGACGGCAAGCGGGACGTGAGCCTCACGGTCAGCGGCGACCGCTTCAGCGATGACGCCGATGTGGTGCGGCGCTGGGCCGTGGCGGGTGCCGGGATCGCCTATAAGTCGTGGCTGGATGTTTCCACCGACGTGCTGTCCGGGCGCCTGAAAATCCTTCTGCCGCACCTGCAATGCGAACGGGCCCCGCTCAATCTGCTGTGTGCCCACCGGGCGCAGTTGAGCAAACCCATCAACCTTTTGCGAGAGATGCTCCAGGCCCGCTGCGGCCGGGTGGCGGCACAATTCCCACACGCGTCAGTGGCGAACCAATAGTCGCGGGCAAATAGAGACATTTCCCGCATGCTCAATCGCCTCCAAAGGTTTCCGGAGGGCAGGAAACCTCGATCGCCACGCTTATACTAGCGGCCGCCCGAGCCGGCGCCGTATCGCGCCGCTTGCAGCGGTCCCATTGCTGGTCGATAGGCGCCAGAGCAGTAGACGAATGATTCAACAGGGAGTGAATACATGGAACATGCACCTTGCATCAGCCACATCGCCACGCTGCTGGCCGACCCCAAGCGCAGCGCAATGATGTGGGCCTTGATGGACGGCACGGCCCGGCAGGCCGAAGAATTGGCCTTGCTCGCCGGACTGTCGCCGTCCTCGGCCAGTGCTCATCTGGGGCGCCTGTGCGCCGGTGGCCTGCTGAACGTCGAGGTTCGCGGTCGCAAACGATTCTTTCGCCTGGCTGCGCCCGAGATCGGTGCGGCCGTCGAAGCCCTGGCCAGCGCGACCCTGGTCAGTACGCCACGGCAGATCCCGGAGGTCTTCAAGCGTGGCGTCAAGCTGACCCAGGCGCCGTCGGCGCCCGTCTCGCTGATGCGCGCCCGGCTGTGTGACGATCACCTGGGCGGCACCCTGGCAGCCGACCTGTACCAGCGCCTGCTGGATGACGGTTGGGTCGAGCAGTGCGACCAGCGGGTGACGGTCACCCTCAAGGGCGCCAATCAACTGGCCGGCCGCGGCCTGTTCATCCAGGCGCTGGCCCATCGCAACGCCCACATCGCCTGCGCCTGCCCCGATTGGAGCGAGCGTCGCCCGCACCTGGGGGGCGCATTGGGGGCGGCCTTGCTGCAACTGTTCATGCAATCGGGCTGGCTGAGCCTGCCCAACGATTCGCGCGCGTTGCACGTGACTGCGCTCGGCCAGCAGGAGATCCACCGGTTCGCCAAGCAGGAAAGCCTGGAAATGGCGCTCTAGGAGCGCCGCCGGCAAGTCGCTCAGGGCTGCTGGCAGGTCGCATCCAGCCGTCGCTTCGCGCAGGGTTCGCGCACACTCGGTCCGGGGAATCATCGGATTGGAGAGGCAGCATGGACATTCAAGGTTACAGCGCGGCGGAACGCCTGGAGCGGTTACCCATCAGTGGTTATCACCGGGTGATCTTCATCATCATTGCCCTGGCGTTTTTCTTCGACTCCATGGACCTGGCGATGATGACGTTCCTGCTCGGCTCGATCAAAACCGAGTTCGGCCTGAGCACGGCCCAGGCCGGCCTGCTCGCCAGTTCGAGTTTCTTCGGCATGGTGGTCGGGGCGTCGTTGTCGGGGATGCTGGCCGACCGGTTCGGGCGCAAGCCGGTGTTCCAGTGGAGCATCGTGTTGTGGGGTGTCGCCAGTTACCTGTGCTCCACGGCCCAGGACATCGAGACGCTGACGCTGTTTCGCGTGCTGTTGGGCATTGGCATGGGCATGGAGTTTCCGATTGCCCAGTCGATGCTTTCCGAGCTGATCCCGGCCCAGCGCCGAGGGCGCTACATCGCCTTGATGGATGGCTTCTGGCCGCTGGGCTTCGTGGCGGCGGGTGTGCTGTCGTACTTCCTGTTGCCGGTGATCGGCTGGCGCGACATCTTCCTGGTGCTGGCGATACCGGCAGTGTTCGTCCTGGCGATCCGCTTCTTCATACCCGAATCTCCGCGCTGGCTGGAGCAGGCCGGTCGAGGCGCTGAAGCGGACGCGGTCCTGCGGCGGATCGAAGACAAGGTCCGGGCCTCGCTGGGGCGCGCGGACCTGCCGGCGCCCATCCGACTGCCCAGGCAGGTGAGCGTGCCGGGCGGTTTCTTCTCGGCCCTGGCACAGATCTGGTCGCCGCAGTATCGCCAACGCACGATGATGATCTGGAGCGTCTGGTTCTTTGCCCTGCTTGGTTTCTATGGCCTGACGTCCTGGCTCAGCGCGCTGTTGCAGCAGTCGGGGTTCGCAGTGACCCAGTCGGTGTATTACACCGTGCTGATTTCCCTGGGCGGGATTCCCGGTTTTCTCGTCGCGGCATGGCTGGTGGAGCGTTGGGGACGCAAGCCCGTGTGCGTTATCACATTGCTGGGCGGCGGGGCGATGGCGTTTCTCTATGGCCAGAGCGCGGTGTTTGGCGGCAACGTCGGGCTGCTGATCGGGACGGGGCTGCTGATGCAGTTTTTCCTGTTCGGCATGTGGGCGGTGCTCTATACCTACACCCCGGAGCTATACCCCACCTCGGCACGGGCCACGGGCTCGGGCTTTGCTTCCGCGATCGGTCGTATCGGTTCGTTGCTGGGGCCGTTGGTGACCGGCCTGGTATTCCCCATCACCGGCCAGGGCGGCGTCTTCGCCCTGGGCGCCTTGTGTTTCGCCGTGGCGGCCGCAGTGGTCTGGCTGTTCGGAATGGAAACCCGAGGCAAGACATTGGAGGAGTTGAGCGAGGGTTCAGCAGGCTAAACACCGTCCTCCTGTGGGAGCGGGCTTGCCCGCGAATGCGGTATGTCAGTGACATATGTGTTTGCTGACACCACGCATTCGCGAGCAAGCCCGCTCCCACAGGAGGCGAGGCGTCAGGCTTAAGGTTTGATCAACCGCGCGTCCAGGCTGTTCTGCGCCAGGCGAGTGGCCTGGTCCTGGGTCATGCCCAGGTGGGTGTGCAGCGCGTGGAAGTTCTCGGTGACGTAGCCACCGAAGTACGCCGGGTCGTCGGAGTTCACTGTCACCTTCACGCCCCGCTCCAGCATGTCGAGGATGTTGTGCTGCGACATGTCGTCGAACACGCACAACTTGGTGTTGGACAATGGGCATACCGTCAGCGGGATCTGCTCGTCGATGATCCGTTGCATCAGCCGCTCATCCTCGATGGCCCGCACACCATGGTCGATGCGCTGGATCTTCAACAGGTCCAGGGCTTCCCAGATGTACTCGGGCGGGCCTTCTTCACCGGCATGGGCGACGGTCAGGAAGCCTTCGTGGCGAGCCCGGTCGAAGACCCGCTGGAACTTGCTCGGCGGATGGCCCATTTCCGAACTGTCCAGGCCCACGGCGACGAAGGCGTCGCGAAACGGCAGCGCCTGGTCGAGGGTTTTTTGCGCTTGTTCTTCACTGAGGTGGCGCAGGAAGCTCAGGATCAGGCCGCTGGTGATCCCCAGTTGCTGCTCACCGTCCTTGAGGGCGGCGGCGATGCCGTTGAGCACCACTTCGAACGGGACGCCGCGGTCGGTGTGGGTCTGCGGATCGAAGAACGGTTCGGTGTGGATCACGTTCTGCGCCTTGCAACGCAGCAGGTAGGCCCACGTCAGGTCGTAGAAGTCCTGGGACGTGCGCAGCACATCGGCGCCCTGGTAATACAGGTCGAGAAACTCCTGCAGATTGTTGAAGGCATAGGCCTTGCGCAGGGTGTCCACGTCGCTCCAAGGCAGGGCGATCTTGTTGCGTTCGGCCAGGGCGAACAGCAGCTCGGGCTCCAGCGAACCTTCCAGGTGCAAGTGCAGTTCAGCCTTGGGCAAGGCGTTGAGCCAGTCGTACATGGTTTTTTCTCATCAGCGAATCAATGGCGGCATTCTACAGGGGCCGGGCGCAATGTCGGCTAAAACCTGACCGGCTGATCCACTGTGCGGTGAGATTCGCCGCCGCCACACCCCAAGGAAACGTTCACGGCCTCCCACAGTCTAGTAGCTCATGACCCCGTGCACGGTGATAGGCCAGCGATGCTCACGTTGATCAAGCAAGAAAAACTCCTGTTGCTGGCGCTGCTCGCCGCGTTCGTGGCTTATCCGCTGGAGCACTGGCTGTTGGGCAGCGGACAGATGGTGGCATTGATCGGCGCGTTGGCGCTGATTGGCTTCATCGTCGCCGCGTCCATGCGCGTGGCCCATCACGCCGAGCTGTTGGCGGAAAAGGTCGGTGACCCCTACGGCACGATGATCCTGACGTTATCGGCGGTGCTGGTGGAAGTGGTGATCCTGGCGATCATGATGAGCAACCAGGCTTCGCCGACGCTGGTGCGGGACACGATCTACTCGGCGGTGATGCTCGACATCAACGGTATCCTCGGGCTCGCGGCACTGATGGGCGGGATCAAGCATGGCGAGCAGGTCTACAACGACGACTCGGCGCGCACCTACAGCGTGATGATCCTCACCGCCATGGGCGTGTCGATGGTGGTGCCGGAGTTCATCCCCCGGGAAAGCTGGAAGACTTATTCGGCCTTTACCATTGGCGCGATGCTGGTGTTGTACACCTTGTTCCTGCGCATGCAGGTCGGCCCCCACAGTTACTTCTTCAGCTACAGCTACCCGGAAAAACGCCGCCGGAAAGAGCCGGTGGAAGATGAACCGAAACCCGTCAGCCTGGCGTTCTCCATCGCGGCGCTGGTGTTTGGTGTGGTGGTGATCGGCGCGCTGGCGGAAGTCATGTCCAAGGCCATCGACCTGGGGTTGGAAGGGACCGGAGCGCCGCCGGTGGTCACGGCCATCCTGGTGGCCGCCATCTCCGCCGCACCGGAAATTCTCACTGCCCTGCGCGCGGCGCTCGCCAATCGCATGCAGTCGGTGGTGAACATCGCCCTGGGGGCTTCGCTGTCCACGGTGATTCTCACGGTGCCGGTGATGGAGGCCATGGCCCTCTACACCGGCCAGCCCTTCCAGATGGCAATGACTCCGGTGCAGACGGTGATGATCTTCATCACCCTGATCGTCAGCGCGATCAACCTCAACGATGGCGAAACCAATGCCATCGAAGGCATGACCCACTTCGTGCTGTTCGCGACGTTCGTGATGTTGTCGTTGCTCGGTCTGTAAATCGTGCGTAGCGCCAGAGGTAGGAGCGGGCTTGCTCGCGAAAGCGTCGGTGCCGCCAGCATCGATGTCGACTGACCGACCGCTATCGCGAGCAAGCCCGCTCCTACATGGGAGGGGCGTCTGGTCAGCTTCCCGCAATCAGCTCCCGCGCCGCTTGGCTGTGATCGGCGATCAACCCCTTCAGGTCCAGCCCCTCGACTTGGCCATCGATGACCCGCCAACGGCCGGCGATCATCACTCGATCGGCCCGGTCGGCACCGCACAGCAGCAGGGCCGAGATCGGGTCGTGGCTGCCGGAGAAACGCAACTCATCGAGCTTGAACAGCGCCAGGTCGGCCTGCTTGCCGACGGCCAGCTCACCGATGTCGCTGCGTCCGAGCAATTGCGCCGAGCCACGGGTGGCCCAGCCGAGGACGCGCTCAGGTGTGATCGCCGGCGCGCCGTAGCGCAGGCGCTGGATGTACAGCGCCTGGCGGGCTTCGAGCAGCATGTTCGAGGCATCGTTGGAGGCCGAACCGTCGACCCCCAGGCCCAGCGGAGCGCCGGCGGCGGTCAGTTCCAGGGTGGGACAGATGCCCGACGCCAGGCGCATGTTGGAGCTTGGGCAATGGCAGATGCCGGTGCCGGCGGCGCCGAGACGGGCGACCTCATCCGGGTTGAAATGAATGCCGTGGGCCAGCCAGGTGCGCGGGCCGAGCCAGCCGACACTGTCCAGGTAATCCACCGTGCGCAGGCCGAAACGTTGCAGGCAGAACGCTTCTTCGTCGAGGGTTTCGGCCAGGTGCGTGTGCAGGCGCACGTCGAGCTTTTCCGCCATCTCGGCGCTGGCGCGCATGATGTCGGGTGTGACCGAGAACGGCGAGCAGGGCGCCAGGGCAATCTGGATCTGCGCGCCGTCGTTGCGTTCGTGGTAGCGATCGATCAGGCGCTGGCTGTCTTCGAGAATGACCTCGCCCTGCTGCACGGTCTGTTGCGGCGGCAGGCCACCGTCGGCTTCGCCCAGGCTCATGGAACCGCGCGTGAGCATGGCGCGCATGCCCAGTTCGCGCACGCTCTGCACTTGCACGTCGATGGCGTTTTCCAGGCCGTCGGGAAACAGGTAGTGATGGTCGGCGGCGGTGGTGCAGCCTGACAGCAGCAGCTCGGCCAGCGCCACTTTGCTTGCCAGGGCGAGTTTTTCCGGGGTCAGCCTCGCCCACACCGGGTAGAGGGTCTTCAACCATGGAAACAACGGCTGGTTCACCACCGGCGCCCAGGCCCGTGTCAGCGTCTGATAGAAGTGGTGATGGGTGTTGATCAGGCCGGGCAGGATCACGTGCTCGCGAGCGTCGAAGACCGTGTCACAGGGTTGGGCGGGCTGCTGGCCGAGGCCCAGCCGTTCGACGATCACACCGTCCTGCAGGACGAGGCCGCCACGGGCATCGAGGTCGTTGGCCGTAAAAATGGCGAGGGGGTTTTTTAACCAGGTACGGGTCGCAGGCATGGTGGCCGGCTCCTCTGAAAGTGGGTTCAGGTTAGCCAGCTCAGTGATGCCCTGTCTGCTGATCCAGGGTCGCCGTCGGGGGCGAAGTGGGGAGTTTACTCAGGTTCAGTCGTCCGTGACCAGTGCCTTACCCCGGCCCCTTGTGGGAGCGAGCAAGCTCGCTCCCACAAGGTTTACCAGGGAATCGTCTCGCCCTTGTAGTTGACGAAGTGATGCCCGCCCTTGCCGGCGAAGGCGTTGACCTGGTCGATCAAGCCGCGGGTGCTGGTCTGGACATCGATGTCTGCCCCTTCACCGCCCATGTCGGTCTTCACCCAGCCAGGGTGCAGCGACAGTACGGTCAACGTCTGGTCGCCCAGTTGGCTGACAAAGCTGTTGGTCATGGAGTTGAGAGCCGCCTTGCTGGCCTTGTAAAGCGCCAGTTCCGGGGCGTCGGGCATGGTCACGCTGCCCAGCACCGAACTCATGAACGCCAGCACGCCGCTGCCATCGCGGATCTGGCCGACGAAGCGCTGCGCCAGGTTGATCGGTGCCACCGCGTT
The DNA here is from genome assembly GCA_001023535.1 of Pseudomonas chlororaphis. Taxonomy (NCBI): domain Bacteria; kingdom Pseudomonadati; phylum Pseudomonadota; class Gammaproteobacteria; order Pseudomonadales; family Pseudomonadaceae; genus Pseudomonas; species Pseudomonas chlororaphis. The sequence continues at coordinate 1,089,939 of CP011020.1, read as the reverse complement.
GGTGAAGAACAACTGGCCGACTTCAGCCAGCGTCGCGCCGCCGGGGCTCTGGTTGTCCGGGCCCTTGACGCCGGCATTGACGAACAGCAGGTCGAAGGTTTCACCCTTGAGCTGCTGGCTCAGGGCGATGACCGCTTGCTGGTCGTCCATGTCGAGCTTTTCGATCCGAACCGGACCCAACGCCTTCAACGCCCCGGCGTTCTGCGGGTTGCGCACGGTGGCGGTCACGTTCCAGCCATCGTCCAGCAACACCTTCACCAGGCCGAGGCCCAAGCCCCGGGAGGCACCGATGATCAATGCGTTTTTTGCCGAATTCATGAGGGCATCCTTGAAAGAAAAAAGGTCACGGATTTAATGGACAACGTTGCCCGAGCCGTTGTTTCAGCTCGTGACGCAACGCGTCGAGTTCGGTCATGCGGGTTTCGATCAGGGTCAGTTTGTCCTGTAGCAATTGCGTGATGGCGTTGCCCGGATCCGGTACGCGCCACAGGGCGGCGACGCTATGGCCGATCTCGCCCAGAGTAAAGCCCAGGCGCTGGGCCGTCTTGATGTAGAGCACCAGTTGCACCATGTCGTCGGGATAATCGCGATAACCATTGGCGCTGCGGCCCGCCGCGATCAGGCCGCGCTGCTCATAAAAGCGCAGCGTATCGCGGCTGACGGCGCAGGCCTGGGCGAGTTCACCGATGCGCATGAGGGTCTCCAGAAGGGCTTGACCCTGGAGCATACCCCAAGCTTTAGCCTGTTCGCTCCTTGATTATCTGGAGCATTGTTATGTGGACCCCAACGCAGTACCGCCGCGTGGTGCGCGGCGGCGCCTGGTACGACCTGATCGTGACCGCCGCCTTCGCCACGCCCTGGACGTTTGCCATCCTGCATGGCGCGCTGACGAGCCTCGCTCAGGCACTCGATCTGCCGGGTGAGTTGCCGGCGTTTGCGCCCGCGCACCTGTTGATGGCGAACCTGCTGGGTTCGATTGTCTGTGTGTGGTCGGTGTTGCGGATCCGCGACCCGCAGCCGACGTATGGGCGGTATGACGCGGCGGGGCGGTTGCTGTTTGCAACGTGGATGCTTTATGCACTGCTCCATGGGGCCAGTGCCATCGTCTGGGTATTTCTGTTCTTTGAACTGGCATGGGGCCTGATGCAGGTCTTGCCTATTCGTGGCCAGTGGTTAAAAAATGATCAAGCCCCTGCGAGCCATGCCGTTATTGGCACCTGAAGACCCATGAACGGGTTATCCACAGCTTGCTCCACAGTAATTGTGCGCAAGCGAGACGCGCGGGCATAAGCGCCGCGCGGCTTTCTCCCAAAGGTGATAAACCACCGCAAGCAACTGTTTTGCTGGCGGATTTATCAACTGGATGAAGGGTTGGACAAAAACTGAGCAACCCTCTAAAACCCGCGTGACAGAAGGGTTACAGAGGGATGTGCTCAGGTTATCCACAGTCGGATGCACAGTGGATGTGGGCAAGTTTTTGCGGCGGGGGATTCGCCTTCGTGCTCAACGCTCCAGCAGAATCCGTCCACGGCTCAGGTCCGCCAATTGCTTTTGCAATAGCGGGATCTGCGCTTCGCCGACGGCCAGTTGCAGGGCCACGCCGTTGGCGGTGAATTGCTCCTCGGTCACCAGTCCGCCGCACTCGGCGACCCGCAGCTTCACCAGGGGCAATTCTGCAAAGCCGCAGGCGCAGCGCAGCGCCACGCGGCTGATCAGTTCGATCTTGTCAGCGTTTTGCAAACACTTGTTGGCGCCACCACCGTACGCCCGCGCCAGTCCGCCGGTGCCCAGTTGGATCCCGCCGTACCAGCGGATGACCAGCACCACCACCTGATCGCAAGCTTGCGCTTCGATGGCGGCCAATATCGGCCGCCCGGCCGTACCGCCCGGTTCGCCGTCGTCGTTGCTGCGGTATTGATCGCCGAGCTTCCAGGCCCAGCAGTTGTGCGTGGCGTCCAGGTCGCTGTGCTGCTCGATAAAGGCCTGGGCATCGGCGGGGCAGGTGATGGGGGCGGCGAAGGTGATGAAGCGGCTCTTGCGAATTTCTTCGCGGTATTCGCAAAAACCGGCAAGGGTAAAAGGCATGAGCAATCTTAAATGGCTGGTGTCAGGCCGCAGCCCTTGAGAATGATACGGATCAGGTTGTCGCCAGCTTCGATCATGTCCTGCTTGGTCAATTTGCTGCGCCCGGTCACGCGGCAGATCTGGGTGGCGAAGTCGGCGTAATGCTGGGTACTGCCCCACAGCAGGAAAATGAGGTGCACCGGGTCGACGGGGTCCATCTTGCCGGCGTCGATCCAGGCCTGGAACACGGCAGCGCGGCCGCCGAACCAGGCGCGATAATCCTGGTTGAAGTACTCGGTCAGACACTCGCCACCGCTGATCACCTCCATGGCAAACAAGCGCGAGGCTTGGGGCTGGCGACGGGAGAACTCCATCTTGGCGCGAATGTAGCGGGTCAAGGCCTCGGCCGGATCATCTTCGGCGGTGAGGTGATTGAAGGTGCTGTCCCACAATTCGATGATGTTGCTCAGCACCGCCACGTACAGGCCAAGTTTATTGGTGAAGTAATAATGCAGGTTTGCCTTGGGCAGCCCGGCCTTCAAGGCAATGGCATTCATGCTGGTGCCCTTGAACCCGTGGCGGGCGAATTCATCTTCAGCGGCCTTGAGAATGGTCTCTTCGTTCTTCTGACGAATGCGACTGGTGGGCTTGCCACCGTGGGCGGGGACTTCAAAGGTCATGGACGTTTCCGGGCTGGGTCTGTGGGGCAAGCAAATGCGTTGATAACGCACCGGCGGCGATCAGACAAGTGCCACCCTCATTTAAAGCCGTTTGGCGATCCGGGCTCAGCGCGTTGCCGCGAGGCTTTCGAGAAAACTCTCCAGCACCAGATGAGGCCGCCGCCCCTTGCGCGTGACCGACGCCAGGCTCAGGTCATAGAAGCGGGTTTTAGCTTTCAGGGCTCGCAACCGACCTTGCTGGACCCAGAGGTTGGCGTAGTGATCCGGCAGGTAGCCGATGTAGCGTCCGGTCAGGATCAGGAACGCCATGCCTTCGCGATCCGACGCACTGGCCGTGCAGTTGAGCGCCTGGTAGTGAGCCTGGATGTCGGCCGGCAGGCGGAAGGTGGGCGCGATGGCGTCCTGGCTGTTGAGGCGAGTGTCGTCGAGCTGCTTGTCATCCACATAGAACAACGGATGCCCCACGGCGCAATACAGCAGCGACCGTTCGCTGTAGAGCGGCTGATATTCCAACCCGGACAGGGCGCTGGCCTGGGGAACCACGCCGACGTGCAGGCGACCGTCGAGTACGCCTTGCTCGACTTCATTCGGGGCGATCATGCGAATCTGGATCTGCACGTCGGGTCCGCGTTCTTTCAATTGGGCCAGTGCATGAGTGATACGCATGTGGGGCAGGGTGACGAGGTTGTCGGTCAGGCCGATGGTCAGTTCGCCACGCAGGTGCTGGTGCAGGCCGTTGACCTCGGTGCGGAAGCTTTCCAGCGCACTTAATAGCTGCAACGCCGACTGATACACCTCGCGGCCTTCTTCCGTCAGCGAAAAACCCGCGCGCCCACGCTGGCACAGACGCAGGCCCAGGCGCTGCTCCAGGTCGCTCATCTGTTGGCTGATGGCCGAGCGGCCAATGCCAAGCACCGTTTCGGCGGCGGAGAATCCACCGCACTCCACCACGCTGCGGAAAATGCGCAACAGGCGGATGTCGAAGTCGCTGACCTGGGCCAGTGGGTCGGGGCGGCGGACGCTCATAGTTTAGTAGTCTGCTGACTGAAAGTTAGAAAAGTTGCATTTCACCGACTTTATCGCCGTGGCAACTTAGCCGCAAGAACGCCTTTTGATCCCTGTCGCCTTTGTCCTGAGAGGTTTTGTCGATGAACATGCCCGAACACGCAGCCGGTTCCCTGGCCAGTCAGCTCAAGCTCGATGCTCACTGGATGCCCTACACCGCCAACCGTAACTTCCAGCGCGACCCTCGCCTGATCGTGGCGGCTGAGGGCAGTTGGCTGGTCGACGACAAGGGCCGTAAGGTCTACGACTCGCTGTCGGGCCTGTGGACCTGCGGTGCCGGGCACACCCGCAAGGAAATCCAGGACGCGGTCGCCAAACAACTGGGTACCCTCGATTACTCGCCGGGGTTCCAGTACGGCCACCCGCTGTCGTTTCAGTTGGCGGAAAAAATCACCAGCCTGACCCCCGGCAACCTCAACCATGTGTTCTTTACCGACTCCGGTTCGGAGTGCGCCGACACCGCGGTGAAAATGGTCCGGGCCTACTGGCGCCTCAAGGGGCAAGCCACCAAGACCAAGATGATCGGCCGTGCCCGTGGCTATCACGGCGTGAACATCGCCGGCACCAGCCTTGGCGGTGTCAGCGGCAACCGCAAGCTGTTCGGCCAGGCAATGATCGACGTCGATCACCTGCCGCACACCTTACTGGCCAGCAATGCCTATTCCCGTGGCATGCCCAAGGGGGGCGGTGTCGCCCTGGCCGATGAGCTGCTGAAGCTGATCGAATTGCATGACGCTTCCAACATTGCGGCGGTGTTCGTCGAGCCAATGGCGGGTTCGGCTGGCGTGTTGGTGCCGCCTGAGGGTTACCTCAAGCGCCTGCGGGAAATCTGCGACCAGCACAGCATCCTGCTGGTGTTCGACGAAGTGATCACCGGATTCGGCCGCACCGGTTCGATGTTCGGTGCCGATAGCTTTGGCGTGACACCGGACCTTATGTGCATCGCCAAGCAAGTCACCAACGGCGCGATCCCCATGGGCGCGGTGATTGTCAGTTCCGAGATCTACCAGACCTTCATGAATCAGCCGACGCCCGAGTACGCCGTGGAATTCCCCCATGGCTACACCTACTCGGCGCATCCGGTGGCCTGCGCGGCCGGCCTGGCGGCGCTGGACCTGCTGCAGAAGGAA